>NC_005364.2 GCF_000011445.1 Mycoplasma mycoides subsp. mycoides SC str. PG1 | reverse complement strand
ATTAATAAATTATAAAATCTTATTTTAATGGTTTATTTTATAGTTATCAACTTATCAACAATTAACTAATATTTCTGTTAGTAATTTGTGGTTTTATCTACATTTAATTTAGAAGCTAAAAATTAAGTCTATAAGTGTATTTTTAAAGCAAAATATTATATAATTAGGTGTGAATTATTTATTTTTTTGTAAAGGAGGTAGTGGTATGAAAAGAACTTGACAACCATCAAAACTAAAACATGCAGGTGTTCATGGATTTAGAGCAAGAATGGCTACTGAAAATGGTAGAAAAGTAATTAAAGCTCGTAGAGCTAAAGGTAGAGTTAGATTATCTGCTTAATAATTTATGAAAAACAAAAGAGTAATTAAGAAGAATTTTGAATTTCAAGAAATAATTAATTACAAAAAAACTATTAAGAATTTTTGTTTTATTATTTACTATAAAGATAATGATCAATCATATCTAAAATATGGTATTAGTGTTGGAAAAAAAATAGGTAATGCTGTAGTTAGAAATAAAGTAAAAAGACAAATTAGAATGATTTTAAGACAAAATATTAATGAAATAGGAACTATTTCAAAAGATGTTATTATTCTAGTTAGAAAAAGTGTTTTAAAACTAAAATATGCAACATTATCTAAATCATTAATTAAATTAATAAAAGAGATTAAATAAAGAAAGGAGGGATTATTTTGTACAAACAGTCAGATAAAGTTATGAGTTATCTAAATGCTTCAAAAAATAAAAAAGCTCCTAAAACTAAAAAAGAAACTATTAAATTAGTAATTAAATGATTAAAAGTGTTTGGATTTTTATTTATTTTAATTTCAATGCTTTGAGGTTGTGTACAGATGTATCAAGCTCAATATAGTGTTAATCAAATAGTTGATATGACAGGTAAAAGTGTTTATGCTCCTGGGGTTTCATTTGAAATTATTCTAAGCTCTTTAGGTGAAAAAGGATCTAAAGTCCATCATTTTGTTTATGATAAGGGTAATTATTTTGAATATGGATATAATGCTATTACTTCTTGAAAAGAAACTTTTAAATTAACTCAATCACCGTTTTATGGATTTTTCGTTTATCCAACAGCTTGAGTTTTAGCTGGAATGGTTAGATTATTTTCTGGAACACTAAATCCCTTATTGGATAAATCTTCTCAATTAAGTTATGGAATTTCAGCTATTTTTGCAATATTCTTAACAACTTTATTAATTAAAGGAATTACATTATCATTTGGTTGAAAATCACAAATTAACCAAGAAAAAATGCAAGACATACAATTAAAGATTGCTGATATTCAAGCAAAATATAAAGATAAAAAGGATATGCAATCTAAACAAAAACAACAATTAGAAATCCAAGCTTTATATAAAAAAGAAAATATGTCACAGTTTTCTGCACTAGCTGGCTCATTTGCTCCCCTACCTTTCTTGTTTGCTATTTATGCAATAGTTAGATCAACAAGAGCACTAAAAATAGCAGCAGTTGGTCCAATTGCTTTAATTGAAGGACCATGACAACAAATTACATCAGGAAACTATATTTATATTATTATTCTTGCAATTTACTTACCTTTACAAGCTGTCTCAATGTTATTACCAACATTACTACAGATGAAAAAACAAAAATCAATTACTTTAACTGAAGCACAGAAAAAATCAAGAAAGAAACAATTAATAATGCAAGTTGTAATGATGTTTGTGTTTATTATCATTATTGTTTCAGTTGCAACAGGAGTATGTATTTATTGAATTTTTTCTTCAGTATTACAAATTATTCAAACTTATGCTTTTTATTTATATAATGAAAAGAAAAGAAAAGCTGGTAATCAAGAACGCCAAAGACGTTTACGTCAAATGGAAAGAATGAATTTAAAATAATTTAAGAGAGTTAAAACTCTCTTTTTTTGTATTTAAAAGAATATAAATAAATTAAGATAATATTGTAGGTGTTAGTATGAAATATTTATTTTCAGATTTTGATAATACGTTAAGAAATTCAAAAGTTAGAAATAGTTTAAAAATTGATCAAAAAGATTTAGAGTTTGTAAAAGAATTTCAAAAAAATAATAAGTTAATAGTTTCAACAGGAAGACCATATAAACAATTAAAAGGACATTTACTAGATGAATATAATTTACTACCCGATTATTTTATTGTTAATACTGGAGCTTTGGTTTGTAATAATCAAGGTGAAGTTTTTTATAAAAAAACAATTGATAAAAATATTAAAATTCATTTATTAGATTTTTTAAAAACTATAGTTGATCAGATTGATGTAATAGTATTTGCTACAAGTGATAATGAATCATTTTTATTTCACAAAAATTGATCATCGGATGTAGAACAATTCTTTTTTGGCCTTGAAAATTTAAATAAAACATTATATTATTTATACGATAAAGATTTATTATGTTTAAAAATTGAGTGTAGTCAACAAACTTGAGATCAAATTGAAAACTTTATTAATAAAAACAAATTAGAAGTTAACATTACTTTTAATAGTATTAATAATAAGTTATTTAATGAAATTCATGCATTTAATGTAAGTAAAGGACAAGCAATTAAAGGTTTACAAAAAAGATTAAACATTTCTAGTGATGATATTATTGTTGCTGGTGATGATTATAATGATCTTTCTATGTTTGAAATGTTTTATGATAATTCTTATATGTGTAAACACGAACATAATAAAAATATTAGAAATAAAGCAAAATATTTAATAAATAATATTTGAGAGATTGAATACTAATGAAAATTAAAATAACTAAAGGTGGAACTAATATTTCTTATCGCATAGATAATACTTTTTTACAAATTAAAAACTATAATAACTTTAATCATCAAATCAATTATGAACTTTTAAGTAACTTTGATTTTGTTCCAAAACTTATTAGTAATAATCAAAAAGAAATAGTTTGAGAATATGTTGATGGAATTGAACCTGTAATTGATTTAAATAATATTAATTTAATTGCAAAACAAATTAAACAACTACATAATTCTAATTTGATATTTCCTAATAATAATTTAAAACAAAGAGTTCAATATTATAGAACTAAAATGAATGAATTAAACACACAAGTTGAAGTTATAAATAAGTATGCTAGTTTAATTGATCAAATTTTAGATAGTATGCAATTTGATACTCCTTTACATAATGATTTATTTCCTTTTAATATGATTCAAACTGATAATAAGATCTATTTTGTTGATTGAGAATATGCAACAATGGGTGATAAACATTTTGAATTAGCTTATTTAATTGAAACTTCAAATATGTCTAGTGAGTGCGAAAAAGTATTTTTAGATTTATATAAAGATTATGATCAACATAAATTGTTGTTAAATAAAATATTTGTAAATTATATAGTTATTTTATGAATAAGAACACAAACTTCAGCTCCTTACAATACAACTTTTTTTGAACAAAAAATAATAAATTATGTAACTAAATTAACTATTTAACAAATAAGTATTTAATATAATAAAGACAAATGCTAAATACTAGAAAAGATGTTAATTATGAATAACCAATTTAGAATAAAAAATAAAAAGCTTAACCTAGTAGCTATAATTATTGGATCTTTTGCATGTTTTTTATTTTTAGTTTCTTTAATTGGTTTTTTATTTACTTCTTTTTATTCTATTGATCTTAAATTAGCTATATTTTTTGAAAAAGGTTTTAAATATGAAATAGTTAGATATTGATCAGTGTTTTATGATATTTTAGGTACTACTGAATTAGTAGTTTTTATGTTATTTAATATAATGGTACTTATTGAAAGTTGATTTTTATTTAAGATTAAAAAACAAAATAATAACTTTTGAAAGAAAAATAAGTGACTATTAAAACTAGTTTATATACTAGTTTATTTTGGATTTGTAATTATTAAGTGCATTACTACTTATTTTAAATTTAATGCTGATAATGGATTTGGTAATAGTGGAGATGCTATTTATTTATTAAGCAATAAGTATAGAAATGTCGGTTTAATAATAAGTTTAATCATTCACTGCATAGGATTATTTATTGGATTTTATGTAATTAATTATAAGTTTAAAAATGATCCTAGTTATTTAGTTGATAAATATTGAATACAAGCTAGTAAGATATTATTTATTGTTTTTGTTTCTTATACTATTATAGTTTTATTAAAAGGAATGACTTCTAGACCTTATTATTACAATATTATTTATGGTGATTTATTAGAACAACTTAGATTAGATAATCATAATGATTGAGTTGATTATTATTTAAATCAATCTACTTTTAAATACGGATTTAATATTGGTGATAATAAATATGCTAATAATATACCTGGTGAATGACCTTGATATAAAATTAATGAAAGTTTATTTAAACCAGATAAAAATTCAGTACAGTATAAACACTGGTTTGATTGAGCATTTCCATCAGGTCATGTAGCTGCTACTTTAATTATTGGATGCACATTCTTTTATTTTTTAACAAATAATCAGAAGTTAACACTAATTAAAATTATTTTATTAAGTTTATATTTTTTACATTTAATATCAATGAGTTTTGCAATTGTTGTTAATAGAGGTCATTGAATAAGTGATATTACATTTACTTATTTATGATTATTACCATTGATTTTTATCACACATTTTATAAGTTTGAAGTTAATAGTTAAGTGAGAAAATAAGAAAAAATTGTAAAAAAACTTTGCTTAAAATTGTAAAGTTTTTTATCTGAATATTGTAAAGTTTTTCAAGCGATTCTTGCAAAGTTTTTAAACTAAATATTGTAAATAAATCTAAAAAGTTAATTGAATAAAATTTATTTTTTATTAAATTTGTCCCAAATATATCATTATTTGCCCCAGAATGTTAAACTAAAAGTAAGGTGGTTGGAATGAAAAAAGCTAATGTTATAAATTTAATAAGATATTATGCAGAAAACAATGATGCAGCATTTAGAGATGAAGCATATTTTATAGCTAGTGATTTTTATAGAAATGGAGATGTACAATTAAGTCAATATATAGCTAGTTTGCTTTCAAATACTAATACATTTGTGCCACAGTTTAATGAAAGTAACTCTGAATGAATCAAGCGAGTTGATATTCAAAATAAACCTCTACCTCTTCCAGATGAAATCAATAATGATATTATAGGTATAATTAATGCACCAAAAAATCAATTAGAAGTAAATAAATTTTTATTTGTTGGTTCTCCTGGAACTGGAAAAACTAAGACAACAGAACAAATAGCAAGAATACTTAATAGAGAACTGTTTATAGTCAATTTTTCAGCATTAATTGATAGTAAATTAGGACAAACTCAAAAAAATATTAATCAATTATTTGATGAAATTAATAAATTATTTCACCCTGAAGATGCAATTATTTTATTTGATGAAATTGATGCTTTGGCTTTAGATAGAACTAATAGTAATGATCTTAGAGAAATGGGAAGAGCAACTTCAACTGTTTTGCAATGTTTAGATAATTTAAACAAAAAAATTATACTTATTGCTACAACTAATTTGTATGAACACTTAGATAAAGCACTTGTTAGAAGATTTGATTCAGTTGTTGATTTTGATAGATATACACGTAAAGATTTATTAGATGTTGCAGAAGTTATTTTCAATAATTATTCAAAAAAACTTAGTCACATTGGTAAAAACACAAGAATGTTTAGAAAAATCATCTCTCTTTATAAAAAAATTCCATATCCTGGAACTCTGGAAAATATTATCAAAACATCTCTAGCTTTTAGTGATCCTAATAGCGAGTTTGATTATCTAAGAAGACTTTATAGAAACGTTACAAATAAAAAAGAAAGTGATTTAAAAGAACTTAAAAATGAAGGTTTTACAACTAGAGAAATAGAAATATTAACAGGTGTTTCAAAAAGCCAAGTAGCCAGAGAATTAAAGGAGATTTATAATGTCAAATAAAATCTTAGAATTAAGAAAAGATTTTGAATCAGATGACTATAGTAGTAATTACAATCCGTTTAAACTTCCACCTGGTCAAAAAGTATCACTTGATGAACTTATTAAATTAAAAGATGATTTGATTAAGGTGAGAGATTTTTGAGAAAAACAAACTTTAAAAATTAATCCATTAATCAGTGTTCATTACAAAAGAATAATTGTAAAAAGTAATAGAATAAAATCTATATTTGAACACGACTTTATGAAAAATAATCAAAGAGTTGTTGGATGTAGATTTTCTGATTCAAATCCAAGCTATCATATAATTACATATTGTATTACTAATTCAATACTACAAAAAGCTATTAAAAATTTAGAAAACTGTATAGATTATTTAAAGCATTACTCATATTACAAAATAACACAAGAAGATATTAATTCTATTAATAAAAATTTTAATACTTCTTTTGTTGATTTAACAAAAACAAGACTTATAAACACAATATTAGATGTATATTTCATAAAAAGCTTTCAGGTGGATGAGTTTAGTGAAACATTAGATCAACCGTCAATTATTAGTATTTATGATACTAATACTAAAGCCTCTGATATTTTTAAACAATTAGATATAGAATTTTCAAATGCATCAAAGTTAGATG
This sequence comes from Mycoplasma mycoides subsp. mycoides SC str. PG1, assembly GCF_000011445.1. NCBI lineage: Bacteria > Bacillati > Mycoplasmatota > Mollicutes > Mycoplasmatales > Mycoplasmataceae > Mycoplasma > Mycoplasma mycoides. The sequence goes on along the minus strand of NC_005364.2, from coordinate 1,205,133 downwards.
AAATAACATTTTTTCTAAATAGAGATCAAATTAATAAATTAGTTGAAAAAGCACCTTATTTAATAGCTATGGGGATTAATGATATATCTTATATAGAACCTATGTATAATATAGAAGCAAAACAAAGTATCAAAAGTATACAAAAACCAACTAATGAACCAACTATTGGTGTTATAGATACTTTATTTGATAAAGAAAATACATATTTTTCTGACTGAGTAGAATTTGAAAATAGATTAGATGAGAATATACCAATAAAGGTTGAAGATTATTTTCATGGAACAGAAGTTAGTTCAATAATAGTTGATGGGCATAGATTAAATCCTGAATTAGATGATGGTTGTGGTCATTTTAAAGTTAGACATTTTGGGGTAGCTAAGCAAGGTTCTTTTAGCTCATTTACAGTACTAAAAGAAATAGAAAAAATTATTAAAAATAATAAAGATATAAAAGTTTGAAATCTTTCTCTGGGCTCACCAAAAGAAATTAATCAAAATTTTATTTCTATTGAAGCAAGCTTTTTAGATAAAATACAAGCAGAAAATAATGTAATTTTTGTTATTGCTGGAACAAATGGACCATCCAATAAAGCAATTAAAATAGGTTTACCAGCTGATTCTATTAACTCACTTGTAGTTAATTCGGTAGATTTTGATAACAAACCTGCAGATTATTCTAGAACAGGACCCGTACTATCTTTTTTTAATAAGCCTGATATTTCATATTATGGAGGAACATATAAAAAAGGGATTCAAGCTTGTTCAACTTTTAAGCAAATATATGTTACAGGAACATCATATGCTGCACCTTGAATTTCTAGAAAGTTATGTTATTTAATTGAAGTTATTGGATTATCAAGAGAAGTTGCTAAGGCTTTAATTATTCATTCTGCTACATCTTGATCTAATCAAGATAATATTAATTTACTTGGATATGGAGTAGTTCCAATTCATATAAAAGATATATTAGAAAGCCCCGCTAATGAAATAAAATTCATAATTGAAGGAAAAGTAAATAAATACGAAACCTTTAATTATACACTTCCAATTCCTCTTGATAAAAACAAAAAACATCCTTTTGTTGCTAAACTTACAATGTGCTACTTTCCAAGTGTTTCGAGAAATCAAGGAGTAGATTATACAAATACTGAAATGGATATAAAATTTGGAAAAATTATTTCAAATAAAGACGGAGTAAAATTAGAGCCAATAAATAATAATAAGCAGTCTTATGATGATAATATTTCTATTTTTGAAAAAGAGGCAAGAAAAAAGTTTAAAAAATGAAATAATACAAAACATATCCAAGAAGATTTTTTAACTGCTACAAATAAAAACAAAAGACCAAGAATTTCAAAGCAAGAACAAGGATATTGAGGTTTTAATATAATAACAAAAGAGAGATTAGAAAAAAAGAAAATAAAAAATTTAAAATATGGTGTTGTTGTAAGTTTAAAGTCAGTTGATAACAATAATTACTACAATGATTTTATTAAGAATTGTCAATTTAGAGGATGAACTGTAAACAAAATTAATTTAGAAAATATGATAGATGTTTATAACAGGAGTCAAGCTGATATTAAGTTTGAATAAAAAACAATATACTTCAAAAAAATCTCTAGTTCTTTCTCCCGAACCCCATATTTCGGACTAAAATCCAGGAAATGGGGTTTTTATATGTCTAAATTAAATTTAGAAAAAAAGTTAAAAATTGTTAAAGAAGCTAAAAAACTTAATATTAAAAAGAGTACTTATTTAGCAAATAAATATGATATTTCAGTTGATACTGTAAAGTTTAGTTAATAGATTTGAAGCGTTTGGAATAGAAGGGCTAATTAATAAGGAAAAAAAGCCTTATTATAGTGCAAAGCTAAAACTAAAAATTGTATTATATAAATTTGAAACTAATCACTCATATGATGAAGTCGCAAAAAAGTTTAATATTATTTATTCATCAACTATAGCTGGTTGAGTTAAAAAATATAGAGAATATGGATTTTTAGGGTTAAATAATAATATAGGAAGACCTAAGAAAATTATGAAAAACCCTAATAAAAAACCAGCTAAAATAAAGAAATCACAAGTAAAAATCAATAATGAACAACAAATTAAAGAATTAAAAGAACAAGTGGAATACTATAAGTTGGAGGCTGAATTCTGAAAAAAGTTCCACACCTTGTTGACAAAAGAAAAATCAACAAGGAAAAAACAAAAGTAGTTTTAGAATTGTTAAAAACACATAAAAAAGTTAAGATTCCTATTCTCTTAAAAATAGCTAAATTACCTAAATCGTCTTTTTATGAATAAAAACATAAGTTAGAAAATACAATAGATAAAGATAAAGAATTAAAGGAAATGATTGTTGACATTTTTAGCAAATCATTTGAAACGTATGGGTATAGAAGGCTAAAAATGGCCTTAAAATCAAAAGGATATATTGTAAATCACAAAAAGATTTTAAGGTTAACTAAAGAGCTTGGAGTTCAGTGTATTAAATTTAGAACAAAAAATGGAAGATATAGTTCTTATAAAGGAACTGTTGGAAAAATTGCAGATAATGTTTTAAAAAGAAATTTTCATTCTTTACAAGCAAACAAACTTTGATGCACTGATGTAACAGAGTTTAAAGTTAATGGTCAAAAGTTATATTTATCACCAATTATTGATCTTTACAATGATGAAATTATTTCATATTCAATTCAAACCAATCCTAACTTAAACCTAACAAATTCAATGCTAGACAAAGCACTTAAAAAGGTTAAAAATACAAATGGTTTGTTGATTCATTCTGATCAGGGATTTCATTATCAGCACATTAGTTGAGCTAAAAAACTAGAAGAAAATAACATAACACAAAGTATGTCTAGAAAAGGTAATTGCTTAGATAATGCTATTATAGAAAACTTCTTTGGTTTATTAAAGCAAGAAATTTATTATGGTGAAAAATATAATTCAGTAGAAGAGTTAACTAAAAGAATTCATAAATATATTTATTGATATAACAACATAAGAATAAAAGAAAAATTAAAAGGATTGTCTCCTGTACAATTTAGAAAACAATCCTGTTATAATATTGAAAAATTTTAGTCCGTGTTTATGGTAGCGGGGGGCTTGTGAAACTAGAGATTTTTTAATTATTTATTTTTTTCTCTTTTACAGAAAATTTAAATTCAATTGCTTTAGAGGAATCTTTTATTTTAACTGTTCCTGTATTATTTTCATAATCAACATTTAAATCTGTTAATTCAGATTCTTGAACTTTTAATAATTCAGCTAATTTTTTCTTAATATTAGATTGTGGAACTGCATTATTATTATTTGGTGAGAAATTTCCTATAATTTGTTTTTCAACTTTTGAAAAAGCTTCTTCTTTTTTCTTATCTTCAGTAGTTTTTTCATCATCTTTTTTAGGTTCTTCTTTATCTTCTTTTCTAGTTTCTTCAGTAGGTTTAGTATCTGGAGTTTTTTGTGAAGTTTTATCACCACAAGCAATTACTGCAGCACTAGTTGTGGCAACTAAACCAACAGATCCCAATATTGTTAGTAATTTTTTCATATAATAGTCCTTTACAATTGGTTGTTTATCTTTTTATGAGACATATTATATATATAATGTCAATATATTTTTGATAGAACTGCTTTTAGAAGCATTAGATAAATAATTATAGAATATAAGATTATAGAAATGAACTTATGAGTAATCTTTAACAAGAAAAAAGCAAGATCTTGAAAATATCAAAATCTTGCTAATTTGTTTAGTATATAGTTTAAACCAAGTGATTAAAAATAACACAGTTGTATTTCAAAAACTAGTGCAAATCTGATCATAATGCATCATCAAATTATGCAACTAATCCCGAGTATCACCTAGATTCAAGCAATGATTGAGTAAACGGAATTAGATAGAAATAAAGAGTTTAAAGCAAAAACTGCTGAAGAACTAATAAAAGCATTTGAACAAACTAAAAATCAATAATTAGTTTACTAAAACAATAATAAAACAGACTTATTCGACAAGTCTGTTTTTTGATAACTAACCTTCTTTTATTGTGACTGTGCGTCTTGTGCCTGCTCATACAACAAAGATCTTTCACCCAATTCATACTATTCCAGCAACAAAAATGAAAGGGAAGAATGGTATAGAAACACACCATGCAGCAACGTTAATTTTCATATTATTCATATATTTTGCTGTTAAGGATAGTAACATCAACACTGTCATAAGAAGCGCAAGGGCCATAAGAGCTATACAGCCAATTATTATTCCTGCTAACTGTCCTTGAGCAAATGAATCTCTTTTATAATAAATTATTGATGAGTGAATTAGGTATGGAAAGTAAAAGAGGGATACAACGCCACTTACAATTAAAATGTATCTCAATATTAAAATAAATTTTTTCCTACGTTTTCCAGTTTAAGCATAAAACAAGAAAACATACTTATGTAAATTTTTGATCTCATAAGTTATGTTTTTTATAATGTAATGTCTAAGTGACTTTTTCTTTTGTTAAAAGTTCTAATAATATTTGATAAGTTTGCCAACTTTCTTGTAACTCATCATTATACACTTGTATAGTTTCGATTTTTTGTTTATTTACAAATACTTCAATTTCTTTAACTTCTTTGATAACATTAATCACTTTATGCTCAGTGATTTTGCTTTTTCCAGTCAGTCCTAATTTTGAATTTAAAATGTAGATGATGTAGTTTAAAAACACTAATGAAATGAAACATAAACAAATGTAACCAACAATATGGTTTCAAGTTGATAAATACATTGGACGAAGAGATAATTTACCTTTTAATGTCTTGAAATTAGACTCAATTTGTCATTGTTTTGAATATAAATTAATAACTTCTTTTACTGATAAATCTGTTCTATTTGTTTCATAAACATAGTATCCATCATATTTTTGATCTTCTTGTATTTTTTCTATGTCAAGTTCATAAAATGCACCTTTGTTTATAGGTTTAAAGAATCTATATTTTTTAGATCCCGCTAAATCATCACAAGAAACAAGATTATCTTTATTCATTTTCTTAGTGAAATTTTGAATTAAAATGTCTCTATTGTTTTTGTCTTTAGTTGCTCGTTTTTGACTAAAACTAATTATTTGTCTTCTAAAATGTCCATTAATTCTTTTTTTATTGTATGAAGATGCAATATCACGAGTTTTGTATATCAAACCACCATCATTTATATAATCTTTTTCATCTAATACATACTCTTTAAATTGTTTGCTTCCAGCTTTCATTCTGTATGAGATTATGTATTTTCAATTCTTAGATTCTAAAAATCTAATATTTCTATTAACACTCATTCCTTTGTCAGCAATTATAGTTACACTGTTAACTTCATAAATATCTGCAATTTCAAGCATAAATGGTATTAAAGTATTTGAATCAGCAACATTTCCTGGAAATATTTTGTAGTGTAACGGTATTCCATTTTCATCAGTTGCCATACCTATAACAATCTGGTCTTCTTTAAATTTTCCATCTTTTGAATAACCAGGTTTTTTATAACCTTCACGAGAAAATGTTTCAAAATAAGTAGTTGTTGCGTCAAATCATAATACATCAATTTTTCTATTGGTATTTGCACAAATTTTTACATTTAAATTTCTTAAAATTTCATCTTTGTTTTTTGCTATATAGTCTAATGATCTATAAAATGAATTTTTTGAATGAGTGTCTATTTTTTCTTTTTTGCTGTCTTATAAGTGTTAAAAACACTTATTGGATTTTTAATTCTTTGATAAATCAACTGTAAAACAACATCTTTTAATGTTGTCGATTTTGTGGGAGAACAATCATTAAAAATATTGAAATAATCAAATAGTTTTTCAACTACTTCGTAACCTTTAAACCTTTCTAAAACTTCTTTTTTGGTTTCTTTTTTCTCTTTAAAAATTTCATCTAATTTAGTTCTTGCTTGTTCTTTTGTTCAAGATAATGGAAAGTTTGCAATAATTGCTTTGATAATTGCTAGCGGATCATCGTGATATTGTTTTAATTCATGCAAATATCCATATCCCAATCTATATACAAAACCTTTGTTATCTGGTCTTGGCACTCCAATTGATAAGTATTCGCCTTTTTTAACTCTTGCTATTGATGTTCTTCATTGTCTTTTTACATCATTTCTTGACTTCTTCACGTCTTTATTATATCATATTTAAGCATAAAAGCATAATAAATTATATTTTTTTATAAAAAAATATAGCCGCTGAAAACTGAGTGTTTTCGCGACTAAGTGGGAAACGTAGGAAAATAAATTTTTTTCTGGCTATGGTCTGCAGTTATGTGTTCATGTCTAATAACGGTTACATTATTAGGATTTTGTGCCTGCCCAGCAACTGGTTGCTGAACATTAGCTTGAATATATATATATATATATATATATATATATATATATATATATTAAAAAATTCCCAATTTTGGACACTATATTTTTAAAATAGACTTCATTTCTTTAATATATTTTAATGTTTCAACATCATCTCATTCTTCTCTTTTTCTAGACTTTCTCTTCTTGATTATTTTTGATAAATATCTAAAAGTTTCACTAATTGTTCTATTGTCAAGAACGCTACTATTTAATAGGTGGTTTTTTATTCTGCAAAGCATAATTGAAGATAAAAAGTTAATAAATTCAGTTGCTAATAATCTATAGTTTCCTTGAACATTTGCTTCGTTTTGTTCAAGCACATTTTTAAACTGTTTAAAAAGCAATTCAATTTCTCATCTCTTTTTATACGCGACATAAATATCTTTTAAGTCCAAATCATAATTACACTCAAAAATTATTAATCCAAAAAGATTTTCTCTTTCTAGTAATTTAATTTCATCATACGCACCTTTTTTATGTGCACGACTTATGAAATTTTTCTTTTCTACCATTTCAGTTAGGGTTGATTTATAACAAAAATAATATTTGTTGTTGATGATAATTTTCTTTACTCTTATTGTGTCGTCATCATAAGTGAAAGTGAAATTAAATCCAGATTTTAAATTAAACTTTTTAAAAGTATGATTTATTTTTATAGGGATTAAATATTTAATATTTTTTTCTCTCATCAAGTTTTTACATTCTTTATCATCAAATCCTTTATCAAGAATTAAAAATCCATTTTTAATCTCATAAGTTCTTAAAAAGTCTCTAAAAGCAGTGTAATCTAGCATATTTCCTGGGTAAACAGAACTAGCAACAGGTTCTTGTGCATTAATATCATAAGCATAAATAAGGTTTAAGTTTTGAGAGTCTTTAGTTCTAGACTTTCTAGACATTTCAGAGAAAATGTTAGTTTCTGATGTATTGTTTTTCAACATACCATCAATAACTATTGAGTGGTTTGAAAACTCTTCTAATCTTTTATTCATAAAGTCTTCCATCTTCGAACTAGATTTACCTATTTTCTCTAAAAAACTTGAGATAGTGTTTGAAGATAAAGCACATTTTGGGTATATTTCAGAAATAAAATTTGTATCATATTCATGTTTTAAATGTTCGTTTTTAATATCTGAAAACATAGTTCTTAAAGAAGCTATAACATATAATTTTCTAGCATCTTCAAAATCATAAAAATTTAAAAGTTCTCTAAAGATATGATTGTTTAATTTTTCATTTAGTGCAAATAGACCATATGATTTAATATCTACTTCATATGTTTGCTTTTCTATGCTTTGAAAAACACCATTAATAATCTTTCCAATTACTCCTTTTTCAACAGGAATAATTTTTCCATTTTTTCTTATTGATGTTCTTTGTATAACATTATAAATACCTTCTTTTGATGTTGTTTTTACTCTAGTACTAGATGGTCTTGAAATTTTTAATATGTCTTTAGGAATGGCCATTTTTATATCTCTTTTTTATGTGTTAAACACTATACATATATATTTATTTTACCACCTATTTTTAATTTTTTAAACTTTTTTAAAATGAAATTGGAAAAAAAATAGAGCTTTTTTAGCTCTAAATTTAAGAAAATTTAATTATTTAGATATTTTAATGTATTTAATGGACGAAAATAAGAATTTTTTAGTAAATTATTAAAATTATATAGTGTCCAAAATTGAGAATTTTTTAATATATAATGTCAAGTGTACTCTTGTCGAGCCTTGCCTAAAGCACCATGAAAAATTACTATCAAGTAATATATAGACTCTAAATACTAATAAAAAAGTCTCTGGGATTTATAAAAAACATAATCACTAGAGATTTTAATCTATTTCTATTTATTTTCCTCTATTTCAAATTTAAATTCTAAAGTTCTAACAAAAGTTTTAGATCTTACTGAACCATTACCATTCCCATTTGTTGAATTAGTTTTTAATTCTTGCAAATCAGATTCATTAACATTAAGTTTTTTAGCTAATTCTTTTTTAATATCTCCCTGAGGTACTATGTTCTTATTATTTGGTTCAAAATTACCTAGAGTTTTATTTTCAACATCTGAAAATAATACATTAAATGAACAACTAGAAAAAAAATGAATTAAAACAACGGGACTAATCAAAAAGAAAGTTATTTAGATGGAAACTTGAAAACAAGAAAAATGATTACATTTAAAACCTTATATTACAGATCATCTTCAAAACATTGATCTGCCAACTCTTGAAGAACACTATAAATATGTAGAAAAAGAAATAAAAATCCAAGAAGAATTTAGCAATATATTAGAACAACTTATTGATATTTCTAATAAAAAATATGATGATGATATTTTAAAACCAAATCAATAAATATAATTTTTAAATTCAAAAAGGTTGGAATTACCAACCTTTTTTGTTATTTTACTTTCTATTAATTCAATGATTATTATTAAAAATTAAAATAAAAATCTCTAAAAATAACTACTTAATACGACTACTGATAATAAGTATTCTATTGTTTTTTATTTTTATTTAGAAATACAAAAAAACACAAAAAATACTAATTTTACTAAAAAAACTGACTCTTTATACAAGTTTTTAGGCTTAAAAGTCTGTAAAGTCGTCATATAAAAAAAACATAAATTATAAAATTAAACTATACAGTGTTATTTTTAGAGGTTTTATATGAAAAAGTTAATAGTGCTACTTACTGCTATTAGTGTTTTTTCAGCAGCTGGTATTTCTTATGTGGGGTATAAGAATTTATCTAATGATACAACTATAAATAACCAAGAACATGAATTTAAACAACTAGAAGAAAAACTAAGAGCCCTACAAAATGAAATTCTTAACAGTGAAGCTAAAATTAAAGATTTAGATACTAAAGATGCTGAAATCATTAAAAATAGCAATGAAAAAATCAAAACATTAAAACAACAAGAAAAAAGTATAAAAGATAAAATAAACAATGAAAATAAAAAGATAGATTACTTAAATAATGAGTTAAACTTTTTTTCTTCTGAAATTAAAACTAAAAAAGAACAAAAAAATAAATTAGAATTCGAACTTAATAAGCTTAAAAAAGAAAAACAAAAAAATGATGAACATGAAGTTTTCTTTAAAAATGAAATCAAAAAACTTTAAACTAATTTAAATTATTTAAATTCTAATTACAGCAATCTAGAAAAACAAATTAAAAATTCTAAAAAAGATTTGACCATATTAGAAAATCAAAAACAAAATAAACAAAAAAATATAGATGATATAAAACATCAATTATGAAAAAAGAATTATTTACTTTCTGTTTTACAAGCTAAAATTCAAAAACATAACGAACTTAAGATTAAAGTATCAGATCTAGAAAAACAGAGATCTGTTTTGTTAAAAACTCTTGAACAAAACCAACAAGAAATTGAACAAGAAACAAATGTTTTAAAAAACACCCAGAAGCAACTAAAACAGTTGTCAAATTCAAATATTGATGCTTTAAAACGACTAGAAATTAAAACATTAGAATTAGAACAAGCAAAAAGAAAAAATATAAATTTAGAAAATGAACTAAAAGAAATTAAGGTTAAAATTTTAACTTTAAAACAAGAAAAAGAAGAACAACTAAGAATTTTTAAAAAAGAAAATGATGAGCTTTTAAAACAACAAAGAGATTTATCAGAACAAATAGTTTTGAAAAATAATGAAATTAGCAATTTAACTAACGAAATAGCAGCTAAAAAAATAGTGATAAAGGATCTAGAAAGATCTACAAAATATCAAGAAGAAAAAATAAGGCTGCTAAGTGAAGAATATGAAAACAACAAAAAGAATTTAAAAAGCCAAGAAAAAGACCTTAAAGAAAAAACAGAAATGTTATTAATGCTAAACAAACAAAAAACTGACCTAGAACAAACTTTAGTTATGTTAACTAAAGAAAAAGATCAGTTGTTAGTAAATGAAGAGAAATTAAAAAATGAAATTAGTGAAATAAGCAAAAAAATTTCAGATAAAAAAGATGAGCTTATAAAAGATGACACAGCGTTAAAAAAAATAAAAACTGTTATTAATGGTATTGATCAAAATTTATCAGAATTAAAGAGCACTAATAGTAAACTAAAAAAATCTAATGATCAAAAACAAGAACTTGTAAATAAGAAATCTAAAGAAATAGTAACTATAATCGAAGAAATAGAAACCTATGGAATGAAAGTTTGAAATGTTTCTCAAAAATTAGAAGAAACTAAAAAAGAATATGAAAGACTTTCACTAATAAAAATGAATTTAAATTCATCATCTAAGAAAATTTATGGATTTTTACAGTTTATAAAAGAAGAATTTAATAAAATTAGAGTTATTTGACCTGAAACTATTACAAAAAATAAAGAGTTAAAAATTATAATAGATCAATTTATAGAAATTACTCAAAAGTGATTAGATCCATCAGAATTAAGTGTGCATTATAAGAAATATATTGATTCAATGACTGAAATTAAAAAAAGAGCTGATGATAAATACTTAGAAATTTCAGATTTGTATTCAAGATTAGATCAATGTGTAAAAGACTTAGATAACTATACTAAAAATTTTAATAAAGCTGTAGATGACGCATTAAAAATCAATAATCCACAACCAATTGAATAGAGGTGTTTTATGAAAAAACTTACAAGTTTATTAGCAACTATTAGTGTTCTTACAGCAAGTGGTATTGGGTATGTTAGTTATAAAAATGTAACAAATTCAAACAACATTAAAAAACAAAATATGTTAAATAAGATCAAATCTATTCAAAAAGATTTGAAAAATAGAGAATTAAAGTTAAAAAGTATAGAAAAAACTTTAATTGATAAAGAAAATAAAAGAAATCAATTAAATGATCAAATTAAAAATCTAGAATCTTATATTAATGATTTAAATAGTAAAGAAAAAATAAGCAAAGATAATATAGATAAATTAAATGCTGACTTAATAAAAATAAATAAAGAAATAAATGATGATAAAAAAATTATTTCAATAAAAGAAACTGAAATAAAAAGTGCAGAACAACAAGCAAAAGAAAATAAAAAAAATATTATAAAGATATTAAATAAACTATTTAAAAAAGAAAAAGAATTAGAAGTTATATCTCATAAAGACCAAGAAATTAATAAACAAAAACTAGAATTAGAAAATAATAAAAATATTTATCTTGATGAAATATCTAAGATTGAATCTATAATAAAAAACATTAGTTCAAAACGTTTTGCTTTGGAATTAAAATTGTCAAATATCCAAAGTTATAATCAAAAAAATAGATTATTAAATCTGCAAATCAATAATTTGATAAGAACTAATACAAATTTAGAAAATAATATAAGTTTTAAAAAAGATAGACTTGTTGAAGTAAAAACACAAATTAATAATGTTGAAACACAAATAAAATGTTATTAAATCAGAACAACAAAAAATCAATGATCAATTACAAGAAAAACAAACTGAGATTAATAAACATAACACAACAATAACTAATTTAGAAAAACAAATTAGCCAGTTACAAATAGAATTAAATGATCTTAATAATCAAAAACAACAAGAAGTAGAACAAAATATTGATTCTAATATTAAAAATTTAGAATCACAAAAACAATTAATTGAAAAAGAAATTCAGAATTTAAAATCTACAGTATCAAAAAATAAAGCAACTATAAAAAGTTTAGAAGAAAAAGATTATGTACTTGAATTAAAATATGAAGAACTTGATTTTAAAAGAGATGCTTTTAATACTCAATTAAAAGTTTATGAACTTTCAATTAATAAATTACAATCTAATTTAGAGAAAAACAAAGCTGAAATTAAATCAAAGGAACAAAAAATTAAAAGCTTAACTGAACAAGTTAAAGACTTGAATGAAAGAGTTAAAGATTTAGAGTCTAGCATTTCATCTTTTGAATCTACTATACAAAACTTAGAAATTGAAAAATCTAAAAAAGAAAAAGAACTTAAAGATTTAGAACAAAATATAACTGAAATGAAATTTGTTTTAACAAAAGATAATTTAGAAAAAGAAATATCAGAAAAGCAAAAAGAAATTGAACAATTAAAATTAAATTACAAATCATTATTATCTAATCAAGAGCAAGTTGATATTTTAATAAAACAATATGAAGCAGAAAAAAAGAAATTAAAAAACAATTAACTATAAAAATTGTTTTATTAAGTGAGTTAGAAGAAAAGTTTGATAAAGCAGAAAAAGAAAATAGAAAGTTAAATTCTGAGCTTAAAAATATAAAAGAAAAGAAAAATAATTTAATTCAAGAAGCGTCTGCTACTTATGGCACTATTTATGAAATTAGAAATAACAAATCTAATAATATTGAAAATGCTGCTAAAAATTCACTAACTAAAATAAATGACATAATAGAATTAATGAAAATTTGAGATAAAAAAGGTCTACTTCATGTAAAACCAGAAATAACAAATCAAATTAGACACACTCATTTACCACTACTTGAAGATTATTCAAAAAGAATTGAAGAAGAGTTGAGAGTTCTTGATTATTTTGAAGATGTATTAGTAAATATTATGAGTATATTTGACAAAAAATACGATGAAAATACTTTTAAAATAAATGATAATAATCATTAAAAAAAGGTTGTTTAACAACCTTTTTTACTATTTAATTTTTTATTAATAAATTAAGTTATTTTTAAAATCCATTTTTTAGAATGCATATAAAGGTCAATTATCAGTTGAATTCGCATTAGAAAAATACATATTTTTAATTTGATTAATATCAACTAGTTTTAAAAAATCATATTGAGATAAATCTGATTGAGTAGTTAAAAAACCTAATTGAAAATTATCTTGTTTTAAATAATAAATTACAAATTCTGGATGAGTTTTGACATTTTATTTAGTAGATCTGCAAAGATCACATGTAAATAAAAAGCTCTAGAAGTCATTCCTCTTATCAAAGTAACAATAGTTAATAAAGAAGAACATATAATTAAAATATCAGATCTTTTTGCTAATTTAAAATGTATTGTATAAAAAAACAAACTTAAGATGATAACTTGATAAATAAGAATAAGTGTAGTTAATACTTGTCGATAAATTATAGTATCTTGAAATACTAAATCACCATACTTTCAATCCGTTATCAAAGTTATAAACTTTATAAACATAAAAAATAGCTGTTGATATGGTTATAAGTAAAATTAATATATAAATTATTTTTACTAAATAGTAATGTTTAATAAAAAACATGCTTTTATTTTGTTTTTTATAAGCAAAAAAGCATTCAATAGCTATCATAAATAGTGCAAGATAATAAATAAGCACTTGAGTATCTCCGATTAATTCTGTTCCTCTTGCCCATCATTTGCCTAATTCATAATCTGTTATTTTTTCAAAAAATTGAGAAAACTTAAAATCATTTTTATAAGGTGTTGAAAATATTAAAGCCATCAAGCCTAATATAAACAAAATTCCAATACAAACATAAATAGAGTAAGAAGAATGACACTTTGAATTTTTTAGATCAAAAGCAATCTGTTTATTTTCTTTGTTTTTTTGGTATTAACATAATTCTTAACTTAATTTCTACTTATATAATACCATTTCATAATTAGTAGATTTAAATATTTACTTTCTTAATTCTTTACAAAAAAATTTCTAATAAAAAACTCATTTATTGGAGCAAATGAGTTTTTAATTAAATATATAAAAATTAAATTTTTTATTACATTTTAAAAATTGTGACTTGTGTTTATTGTTATATTATTTAAAAATGGCTACTTATTATTTTTTTCAAATAAAGGTTTAAATTCCTTTTTTATGTGTCAACCAAAGGCATCATATGATTTTACATTTTTTACATTTCAACTTGAAATATCTTTATTAAAACTTAGTGCATTTTGAAACATACGGTCCATATCAGTTACATTATCAACTCTTCAATTTTTTATATCTTGATTAAATTGTTTTGTGTCACTAAACATACTTCTCATAGTTTTAACATTTGAAACATTTCAATTAGTTATATTTTGATTAAAATCATGAGCACCATTAAACATACTATCCATATTAACTACTTTTGATACATCTCAATCTAAAGACTTATTAAATTTTTTAGCTTGAAAAAACATATAACGCATATCAGTTACTAGATTATTTTTTAGTTTGAAGATATCGCTATTAAATTCAGAAGCACCAAAAAACATATGGTCTAGTTCTTGTATATTTTTTAGATTTCAATCTGAAAGTGATTTATTAAATTTTTCAGCTCGATAAAACATATTTTTCATATTTTTAACATTACTTACATTTCAACTCGAAATATCTTGATTAAATTGTTTTGTGTCACTAAACATACTTCTCATAGTTTTTACATTTGCTGTTTTTCAGCTCGATAAATCACTATTGAATTTAGTTGCACCATCAAACATATAATTCATATCAGTTACATTTTCTGTATTTCAATTTGATAAAACTTGATTAAAGTTTCTAGCTTGTTGAAACATTGAAGACATACTTACTATATTAGATGTGTCCCATTTATCAAGATTTTCAATTTTATCAGAATTATTTTTTAAAAAAGCACGCTCTAGACTAATAATTTCTTCTGGTAGTTTTTCAGGAACTTTTTTAACAGTTTGAGCAAACCCAGAAATTTTTCCATTTTCATCATAACCAATTACTAAAACCTCAGTTCTAGTATCATTATATTTTGTTTCAACTTTTTTAACTCTATTTAGTTTTTTAATTTCTAAACTTAGTTCACCTTTTATAATTTTAGAATCGTCTTTAGATTTAATTATCAATTGTCCATTACGTAATAAATTAGCTTTCTTAATATTAAAATTAAAATCATTTTGAGTTAATTTATCTAGCCCTTTTATTTTTAGTAATGCTTGTAAAACATCTTGTTTTTGTCACTCATTTTTTGGTTCAATTTTATCTTTAAAACTTGAAATATCAATTTTACTTACTTGCTCTTTTTTTTGTTGATTATTATTAGGTTTATTGTTATTAAAATTTGAAGTTTTACATGAAACAACAACTAATGGAAGTGATGTAACAGAAAATAAAACTTCAAGTTTTGCTAGTAGACTGATATGTTTATTTTTCATTATTCCCTCTCAGAGTTTGTGTTATAAAATAAATAAATTTTTCCGTTTTTTATTATATAAAATGAAATTCTAAAATCATAAAAATATCAAAAAAATTAAAAAATTAGGATATAAAAAACCTAATTTATTTTTTATTTCATAGCAAAATATTAAAATTGATCAATACATTTAAGTGATAAAAATAATATAATTCTAGTCAGTAAAACCTTTACAATATTCTAAATCAACCTCAAGATCATAACCTAATTTAATAGCATCATCATAATTAGCTTTTACACAAATTTCAGTAGCAACACCAACTATTTTTAAAGTATCTATGTTTTTTGATTTTAAATACTCATCTAATCCATTTGAGTTATTAGCATCATCAAAAAAACCGCTATAGCTTTCAATATCTTTATTAACACCTTTTTCAATAATTAAATCAACATCACTATGATCAAAATAAAGTTCACTACCTTTAGTATTTTGTACACAATGTTTATTTCAAATTTTAAAAGAACAATGATCAATTGGATGAAAATCTTTAGTTGCAATAATTGTTCAGCCTTGAGATTTTAATTCTTTTGCTAATTTTTCAATTTTAGGTTTTAATGTATAGGCATTCTTTACATATAAACTACCATTAGGATCACAAAAATCATATTGATAATCTACAATAATTAATGCTTTATTTTTATTTTTAGATTTCATAAATAGTACTTTCTTAGTATTAATAATTAAGTTCTGATTATATAATTTAAATAGATTAAATTATTATTTTATAAATAATATTAATATAAAAAATATTTAGTTTAGAATTATTTTAATAAGAAAATTACTTTTTTTCTTATTTTAATTTGTGCAAAAATAGAGAATTTTTATTTTTTATATTTAATAATTTTAATTCAATTTTTATAGGAAAGGCTAGTATGAAAATTGTAATTATAGGTGGAGCAGCTAGTGGAATGACAGTTGCAAGCAGACTAAAAAAAGCTGATAAAAAAGCTCAAATAATTGTTATTCAAAAAGAAAAATACGTTTCACTAGGAGCTTGTGGTTTACCTTATTTTGTAGCTAATCCATCTTTAAAATCAACTGATTTATTAGCAAGAACTGTAGAACAATTCATAGAACAAGACATTTTAGTTTATAGTGAATCAGTTGTTAAAAAAATTGATGCTGAAAATCAAAAAGTTTGATATGAAAAAAATGATCAATTACTAGAGTTAGACTATGATAAATTAGTAATCTCAACAGGAGCAAAGCCTATAGTTCCACCAATTAAAGGAATTGATTTACCAAATATTTTTACTTTAACAAGATTAGAAGATGCAACTGAATTAAAAGAAAAACTAAAAGATAAAAATATTAAAAAAGTAGCAGTAATTGGTTCAGGATTTATTGGTTTAGAGTGTTGTGAAATGTTAGAACACTTTAATAAAGAAATAGTTTTAATTGAAAAAACTAGTAGATTAAATCAAAGAGTGTTTGATCAAGAAATCACTGATTTATTAGAGCAAAACTTAATCAAAAACAATGTTGAAATTATTAAAGAAAATGGGTTAAAATCAATAACTCAAACTAAAGATAAAAGATTAAGTTTAACTTTAGATCAAAATGAAGAAATTGAAGTTGATTTAATAATTTTAGCTATTGGATTTAGACCAGCAACTGAGTTTTTAAAAGATACAAAATTAGAAATGCTAGGTAATGGAGCTATTGTTGTTGATAAACATGGAAGAACAAATTTAAAAAATATATGATCTTGTGGTGACTGTGCTACTGTTTATCATAAAATTACTAACCAAATTACTTATACTCCACTAGCAACAGTTGCTAGAAAATTTGCTAAAGTTGTAGCTGATGATATTTTAAATGTTAATAGTGAATTTGTTAGAACTTTACAAACTGCGATTTTAAAAGTATTTGAATCAGAATTGGTTTCTACTGGAATTAATGAAACTCTAGCTAAAGAATTAGGATATGATATAAAAACTATTTTTATTAAAGATGCTGATCATCCATCATATTATCCAAACCCAACGCCGCTTGCTTTAAAACTAATTTTAAATAAAAAAACAAATACATTAATTGGTGCTCAAATGTATGGATCTAATTTATCTGTATTAAGAATTAATTTCTTAATTTCATTAATTTGAAATCAAATTGAAATTAATCAGGAATTAACTCAAGTTGATTTACCATATTCACCACCATTTTCTAGAGTTGTAGATATTATTCACATTGCTTTAGAAAAACTTATTAAAAATTAATAGGAGAAATACATAAAAAATGCAAGATAAGACTAATGTTTTATTAGATAAATTCTTAGCAATTGGAAGTTGACAAGCGGCTATTGCTATTATTATATTTATCGGAATTCAAATTGGTTTATGGTTTACATTTAAAAAATTTAAATTTAAATTCATTTATAGAGTTTTAATTGGATTAGCAATTGGTTTAATATTTGGAATTATTATTCAAGCTATTTATAAATTTCCACAAAATGGATTAGTAAATAAGAATTTACCAACAGAAATTAAAAATAATGGTGAAAAAATAGAAAAAACCAACCCTGATTTTAGATTATGAGTATATCAACTAGATATATGAATATCTTTAGCAAAAAATATTTTTATTAACGGTATTTTATTATTAACAGCTCCAGTTGTATTTATTGCAATTTTTAGAGTTACATCAAAAAAAGGTAATAAAAATGTTGGACGTATTTCATTAAAAGGTGTGAGTTTATTATTATTAAATACTGCATTTGCATTTGTGATTACTTTTTGATTAGGATATTTAATAAAAGTTGGTGTTGGATCTGGATTATCTTTAGATCATTCTATTGTAAAAAATACACCAAAAGAAACTCAACCACTTCCTAAAATAGTTTGAGAATATTTACTAAATAACTTTATCCAACCATGACTTGGATCAATGGTAATTCCTTTAATGGTAATTGCAGGATTAATTGGAAATTCAGTAAAGATTTTATCTAAGAAAAAACCTGCTGAAATGGATGCGATTAGAAAAGGAATGGATGTTGCTTGAAGCATTGTGATTTCAATACTAATGACATTTATGAAAATAATGCCTTTAGCAGTTATGTCAATGATTGCTTCATCAGTTATTTCTAAACCAATTGGAGCACTAGCAACAATTGGAAAAGTTTTAGGTTTAGGATATTTAGGATTGACTATTTTACTATTATTCTTAACATTCTTATTATTTGTAAATAAAGTTAATGTTATTGCTTGATGAAAATTATCATTTAAAATTTTAATTCAAGGATTTGCAACACAATCTTCAAATGCTACTTTACCAATGAGTATTGGAACATTAAAAGATGAAATTAAAATAGATGATTCAGCAGTATCAACAGTTGTTCCATTATCAACCACAATGGGATTAATGGGATGTGCTGGAGTTCAATCTGGAGTTATTACAAGTTTATTGTGAACTGGTGCAGTTAGTGCTGATTTTCATAATATGGGATTATTTACATTCTTTATACTAGCTTTTGTTATTACTTTAATTGCTTCTTTAGGAATTAGTGGAATTCCAGGAACTGCAACTGTTCTTACTTCAGGTGTTTTATCTGGTTTAGGTTTAGGAGTTTGATTTGCTCCAGTTTATGCAATAGTTGGTTCATTAGATGGATTATTTGATATGGGAAGAACTGGAGTTAATGTAACTTCAGGAGCTGTAGTTACTACAATTGTTGCAAAAAGTGAAGGATTAATTGGTGAAGAATCAACAATTCTATCTAAACAACAACTAGAAAAACAAAAAATAATTAGAGAAAAGAAATCAAAACCAGAAATAAAAGAAGCTCAACAAACTAATAAAGTAGAAGTTAAATAATTAATTAATAACCTGAGTTCAACACAAATGTTGAACTTTTTTATTTTCTATTTTAGTGGAATTATAATAAATTATGCAATAATATATAGTGCTTAAAAATTTGATTGTAAATATAATATTATTAATGAATAGATTAAAGGGTGATTTGGTATGAAAAGTAATTATGATGTAATTGTTGTAGGTGGAGGTCATGCGGGAGTTGAAGCCGCTTTAGCTAGTGCTAGATTAAATAAAAAAACAGCTTTAATCAACTTGTATGAAGATAAAATTGCAACAATGCCATGTAATCCAAGTGTTGGTGGTCCTGCTAAAGGAATAGTAGTTAGAGAGATTGATGCACTTGGTGGAGAAATGGCTAAAGCCGCTGATGCCACTGCTTTACAAACTAAATTACTTAATTCTTCAAGAGGACCTGGTGTATGAGCATTAAGAGTGCAATCAGATAAAGAAGAATATTCTAAATACATGAGAAATGTAATTAAAAATCAAAAAAACTTGGATTTAATTACAAGAGCATGTACTGGTTTAGTTTATGATGAAAATAAAACTGTTACAGGTATTTATTTAGATGATCAAACTATTTTAAATGCTAAAGCAGTAATCATTACAACTGGAACTTATTTAAAATCTGAAATTTTAAAAGGTGTTGATAGATATGAATCAGGACCTAATAATGAAAAAACAACTAAAGGAATAAGTCAATCATTAATTGATTTAGGAATTAAATTAATGAGATTTAAAACTGGAACTCCTGCTAGAGTTTATAGAGATTCAGTTGATCTAAGTAATGCTGTTCTTGAACCAGGAACTGATATGAAACTAGCTTTTAGCTTTTCAACAAGCACTTATACTCCAATAGAAAAACAACAACCTTGTTATTTAATTCATTCAACATTAGAGACTAAAAAAATAATTGAAGACAATTTAGAAAAATCTGCAATGTATTCAGGAACTGTTAAATCAATTGGACCAAGATATTGTCCTAGTTTTGAAGACAAAGCTGTCAGATTTAGAGAAAAAGATACTCATCAAATTTTTATTGAACCTGAAACTTTAAATGGAGATACTTGATATGTTCAAGGATTTTCAACTTCAATGCCTATTGAAGTTCAAGAAATGATGCTAAAATCACTACCTGGATTTGAAAATGTTAGAGTAAAGCATTGAGCTTATGCGATTGAATATGATTGTATAGATCCAATGCAATTATCTCCTAGTTTAGAATTAAAAGATGTTAAAAATTTATTTACTGCTGGACAAATTAATGGAACTAGTGGATATGAAGAAGCTGCTGGACAAGGATTGATAGCTGGTATTAATGCTTCTAGAAAAATAGATGGATTGGATCCAATTATTTTAAGAAGAGATGAAGCTTATATTGGTGTTATGATTGATGATTTAATTAATAAAGGTGTTTGAGAGCCTTATAGATTATTAACAAGTAGAGCAGAACATAGATTATTATTAAGAAATGATAATGCCGAAACTAGATTAAAACAATATGGAAAAGAAATTGGATTAATTAGTGATCAAGAATGAAACCAATATTTAATTTATGTTAAAGAAATTGAACAAGCAATTAAAGAATTAAAAGAAATTAGATTTACACCAAAATCTCAATTAGCGATAAATTTAAAAAATAAAAATCAAGCTGATTTATCTCATGGATATAGTGGTTATGAAATTATTAAAATCCCAACAGTTGATATTAATGAATTAATTGAATTTATTCCAAGCTTGCAAAAATTAAAAACTAATCAGTTACAGTCAATAGTTATTGAAATTAGATTTGAAGGTTATGTTAAAAAAGAGCGTCAATTAGTTGATAAATTAGTTAAACTAGAACGTAAAAAAATTCCTTTAGATATTAATTATTCTAAAGTTGATAACCTAGCAACAGAAGCAAAAGACAAACTAGAAAAAATCAGACCTTTAAATATTGGACAAGCTTCAAGAATTACTGGAGTTAATCCAGCTGATATTCAAATGTTATTATTTTATTTAAAAAAACAATATCCATTAGAAAATATCGATAATTAAGAATTGCTATAGCAGTTCTTTTTTTGTGTATAAAAAAACAAAAAGCAACATAGACGTCTTTGATGTTGCTTTTTGAGAATTTATTATTAATTCTTTTATTTTGAGACAAGTAAACACTTGTCGCCGCTGCCAAAATCGAACGTATTTCGTGGTCATCCACATACGCTTAGGAACGTGCCTCGGGTTTTTGGTTTTAAGTGACACTTTTATATTACCATTTTTAAGTGTTTTTTCATATATTGATGTGATTTATTTATTACATTAAGAAAATGTATTTTTATATTCGATATGTTTTATCCTATTATTTAGTAAACATAATAGTTTGTCTGATTTAAAATCATAACTTTTGGCTTGATTTTTTAAAATTCTTCTTACTGATGATAACAATCCGACATAATAATCTGCATACCTAATATTTGGTTCTAACTTAGAATTAAACTGTAAAACTTCTATTTTATTCATATTTATGAATTTAGATTTTTCATACATCCTAGTGTTCAAATACATCTTTAATTCTTTAAATGAATTAGATTTGGTTAGAGAGTTTTTATAGTTTCTTCTTTGATCTATGTTTACTTTTATAGAAATCTCATCTTTTAAATTTATAAAATCTTGTTTTAATAAATCAAAAAGTATATTTTGAAGAATTAAAAAGACCATTATATTGTATAAATAATCAATTAATATGGGTTTTTGATTTACATTTTTAAATTTAACTAAATCATATAACATAGAAATATTAACCTGATTATTATTCTTTATATTATTGAAAAGTAATTTTTTATTTTTAAATGTTAGATTTATAAATTTCATTTCTTTTTTTAAATCTATTGTTTTTTTGTTATTCTTTTTTATTTGAGACTCAATATATTCAATGTTTTTTGATATATTAACTTCTTGAATATATATTTGTTTTCTATCAAAATTAAATAAAAAAAATCCTCCGACAATAAAAAAAGGTGAATTTCCTGAGCCACTTTCATCTAAATATATGCTAATGTACTTAGTATTTTTAGTTCTCATAATTATTTCCTACCTATATTAGTATTAGAAAATAAAAATAAAAAATAGCCAATTTCAAAAAATAAATAACTTATAAAACAATATTTATTAAAACTCTTTTGTAAATCTATGTCATATACTAGTATTTAATGCAGTTTAAGTTTATCTTTTTATAATATTTAATATTTAAAATAATATAATTTTATTAATGTAAAAAGGAATATTATGTATAAATCTAAACTAAGTATTAAACAAACTCAACAAGCTATTCAAGATATTAAATTTGGTTTAACTAAGCAATTAAAACAAAATTTAAACTTAACAAGAGTTTCAGCTCCACTTTTTGTAACTTCAGAATCTAAAATTAATGATGGATTAAATGGTGATATTCCAGTTGTATTTACTCCTAATCAATGAAAAGAAGACTTAGAAATAGTTCACTCACTTGCTAAATGAAAACGTTATGCACTAGATAAATATAATTTTAATTTTGGTGAAGGTATTTGAGCAGATATGAATGCTATTAGAAAAGATGATGTTGTTGATTATAAACACTCATTATATGTTGATCAATGAGATTGAGAATTGATTATAAGTAAAGAACAAAGAAATCTTGAGTTTTTAAAACAAATTGCTACTAAAATTTATGACTCAATTAGATATGTTGAACACAAAATCAATTTTAAATATCCTGATTTAGTAGATAAGTTACCAAAACAATTAACATTTATTGATTCTTTAGATTTATATAATAAATATCCTAATTTAACAGCTGAACAAAGAGAAGATGAAGTTGCAAGAGAATATAAAGCCGTATTCATTTATAAAATTGGTTATGATTTACCAGATAAAAAACCTCATTCAAAAAGAGCATTTGATTATGATGATTGAAATCTAAATGGTGATTTAATTTTTTATGATTTAGTTAATGATAAAGCTTTAGAAATTAGTTCTATGGGTATTAGAGTTGATGCTAAAAGTTTAAGTGAACAAACTAAAATATTAAATAAAACAGATTCTGATTTAGGTTTATATCACGATCAAGTACTTAATGATAAATTGCCTTTAACTATTGGTGGAGGAATTGGACAAAGTCGATTAAGTATGTTTTTATTAGAAAAAGCTCATATTGGTGAAGTACAAGTTAGTGTGTGAGAAAAACAATATAAAGAAGATTTAAAAAAACAAGGAATAGTTTTATTGTAAAACAAGTTTTATAACTTGTTTTTTGTTATGTTTAATTTAAATAAAGGAAAACAAAAATGACACTAGCTTGAATTAAAACAAATTATCAAAATTTGATCAATGAATTAATTAAGTATTTAGATTCAAATTGAACTATAGAAAAAATTTATAAAAAGCTAATACATTTTGAAAATAATAAATTTAAAACTTCACCTTTTTTAATTTAATGTTAATTAAAAATAGTTATCAAAAAAGAATTACAAAAAGAGTTTCAGAAATTATTTTCAACAAAGATGTTTTAGAATGAATTTTTCTAGATGCTTTAATTAGGTTTTATGTATTAGTTTTAACCTATGATGATGTTTGACAAGAATATGAAATATCTTATTTTGCTATGCATAATAATATAATTGGTGTTGATAAGTATTTTCAAAATTATTTAGATAAATCTAATTTAAAATCAGTTTGTTTTTATCAACATTAAGAACATAGAAGATTTGCAGATAAAAAAGAATTTGTTAGATCAACTTAAAGATTTAGATTGTGATTATCTAACTATTGATTTTAATACACTAACTATAACTAAAAAAGTCTGTGTTTCTGATATTAATTTAAAGTATAAAGATTATGTAATAGAACAATTTAT
Organism: Mycoplasma mycoides subsp. mycoides SC str. PG1; assembly: GCF_000011445.1. NCBI lineage: Bacteria > Bacillati > Mycoplasmatota > Mollicutes > Mycoplasmatales > Mycoplasmataceae > Mycoplasma > Mycoplasma mycoides. Next base: position 1,180,936 of record NC_005364.2, on the reverse strand, counting down.
TACAATGTTAGAAAAATCTAATGAATTAGTAGAGATTTAATTATTTGATAGATTTATAAAAATTAATTTAGCAACGATATGGTTGCTTTTTTTATTTTGCTGTGTATTTATGCTACTTTTTATAAAAAATAGATGATAAATTGTTAAAAATAACTTAATTTAGTTTTTGTGTTAAATTCTAAGTCTTTAAATATTGTAAAATACAAGAGAAAGCATAAAAGATCAGTTTTGAAAGGGCGTATATGAAAACTGTAGAAAAATGATCGCAAAATCATAAAATGCTTTACGGAAGTATTTTATGAGCTTTTATTGGTTTTGGTTACCTATTATTTACCTACGTTTCCCAGTTTAAGCATAAAACAAGAAAACATACTTATGTAAATTTTTGATCTCATAAGTTATGTTTTTTATAATGTAATGTCTAAGTGACTTTTTCTTTTGTTAAAAGTTCTAATAATATTTGATAAGTTTGCCAACTTTCTTGTAACTCATCATTATACACTTGTATAGTTTCGATTTTTTGTTTATTTACAAATACTTCAATTTCTTTAACTTCTTTGATAACATTAATCACTTTATGCTCAGTGATTTTGCTTTTTCCAGTCAGTCCTAATTTTGAATTTAAAATGTAGATGATGTAGTTTAAAAACACTAATGAAATGAAACATAAACAAATGTAACCAACAATATGGTTTCAAGTTGATAAATACATTGGACGAAGAGATAATTTACCTTTTAATGTCTTGAAATTAGACTCAATTTGTCATTGTTTTGAATATAAATTAATAACTTCTTTTACTGATAAATCTGTTCTATTTGTTTCATAAACATAGTATCCATCATATTTTTGATCTTCTTGTATTTTTTCTATGTCAAGTTCATAAAATGCACCTTTGTTTATAGGTTTAAAGAATCTATATTTTTTAGATCCCGCTAAATCATCACAAGAAACAAGATTATCTTTATTCATTTTCTTAGTGAAATTTTGAATTAAAATGTCTCTATTGTTTTTGTCTTTAGTTGCTCGTTTTTGACTAAAACTAATTATTTGTCTTCTAAAATGTCCATTAATTCTTTTTTTATTGTATGAAGATGCAATATCACGAGTTTTGTATATCAAACCACCATCATTTATATAATCTTTTTCATCTAATACATACTCTTTAAATTGTTTGCTTCCAGCTTTCATTCTGTATGAGATTATGTATTTTCAATTCTTAGATTCTAAAAATCTAATATTTCTATTAACACTCATTCCTTTGTCAGCAATTATAGTTACACTGTTAACTTCATAAATATCTGCAATTTCAAGCATAAATGGTATTAAAGTATTTGAATCAGCAACATTTCCTGGAAATATTTTGTAGTGTAACGGTATTCCATTTTCATCAGTTGCCATACCTATAACAATCTGGTCTTCTTTAAATTTTCCATCTTTTGAATAACCAGGTTTTTTATAACCTTCACGAGAAAATGTTTCAAAATAAGTAGTTGTTGCGTCAAATCATAATACATCAATTTTTCTATTGGTATTTGCACAAATTTTTACATTTAAATTTCTTAAAATTTCATCTTTGTTTTTTGCTATATAGTCTAATGATCTATAAAATGAATTTTTTGAATGAGTGTCTATTTTTTCTTTTTTTGCTGTCTTATAAGTGTTAAAAACACTTATTGGATTTTTAATTCTTTGATAAATCAACTGTAAAACAACATCTTTTAATGTTGTCGATTTTGTGGGAGAACAATCATTAAAAATATTGAAATAATCAAATAGTTTTTCAACTACTTCGTAACCTTTAAACCTTTCTAAAACTTCTTTTTTGGTTTCTTTTTTCTCTTTAAAAATTTCATCTAATTTAGTTCTTGCTTGTTCTTTTGTTCAAGACAATGGAAAGTTTGCAATAATTGCTTTGATAATTGCTAGCGGATCATCGTGATATTGTTTTAATTCATGCAAATATCCATATCCCAATCTATATACAAAACCTTTGTTATCTGGTCTTGGCACTCCAATTGATAAGTATTCGCCTTTTTTAACTCTTGCTATTGATGTTCTTCATTGTCCTTTTACATCATTTCTTGACTTCTTCACGTCTTTATTATATCATATTTAAGCATAAAAGCATAATAAATTATATTTTTTTATAAAAAAATATAGCCGCTGAAAACTGAGTGTTTTCGCGACTAAGTGGGAAACGTAGGAAAGTTATATTTATCACTAATTATTGATCTTTACAATGATGAAATTATTTCATATTCAATTCAAACCAATCCTAACTTAAACCTAACAAATTCAATGCTAGACAAAGCACTTAAAAAGGTTAAAAATACAAATGGTTTGTTGATTCATTCTGATCAGGGATTTCATTATCAGCACATTAGTTGAGCTAAAAAACTAGAAGAAAATAACATAACACAAAGTATGTCTAGAAAAGGTAATTGCTTAGATAATGCTATTATAGAAAACTTCTTTGGTTTATTAAAGCAAGAAATTTATTATGGTGAAAAATATAATTCAGTAGAAGAGTTAACTAAAAGAATTCATAAATATATTTATTGATATAACAACATAAGAATAAAAGAAAAATTAAAAGGATTGTCTCCTGTGCAATTCAGAAAACAATCCTGTTATAATATTGAAAAATTTTAGTCCGTGTTTATGGTAGCGGGGGGCTTGTGAAACTAGAGATTTTTTAATTATTTATTTTTTTCTCTTTTACAGAAAATTTAAATTCAATTGCTTTAGAGGAATCTTTTATTTTAACTGTTCCTGTATTATTTTCATAATCAACATTTAAATCTGTTAATTCAGATTCTTGAACTTTTAATAATTCAGCTAATTTTTTCTTAATATTAGATTGTGGAACTGCATTATTATTATTTGGTGAGAAATTTCCTATAATTTGTTTTTCAACTTTTGAAAAAGCTTCTTCTTTTTTTCTTATCTTCAGTAGTTTTTTCATCATCTTTTTTAGGTTCTTCTTTATCTTCTTTTCTAGTTTCTTCAGTAGGTTTAGTATCTGGAGTTTTTTGTGAAGTTTTATCACCACAAGCAATTACTGCAGCACTAGTTGTGGCAACTAAACCAACAGATCCCAATATTGTTAGTAATTTTTTCATATAATAGTCCTTTACAATTGGTTGTTTATCTTTTTATGAGACATATTATATATATAATGTCAATATATTTTTGATAGAACTGCTTTTAGAAGCATTAGATAAATAATTATAGAATATAAGATTATAGAAATGAACTTATGAGTAATCTTTAACAAGAAAAAAGCAAGATCTTGAAAATATCAAAATCTTGCTAATTTGTTTAGTATATAGTTTAAACCAAGTGATTAAAAATAACACAGTTGTATTTCAAAAACTAGTGCAAATCTGATCATAATGCATCATCAAATTATGCAACTAATCCCGAGTATCACCTAGATTCAAGCAATGATTGAGTAAACGGAATTAGATAGAAATAAAGAGTTTAAAGCAAAAACTGCTGAAGAACTAATAAAAGCATTTGAACAAACTAAAAATCAATAATTAGTTTACTAAAACAATAATAAAACAGACTTATTCGACAAGTCTGTTTTTTGATAACTAACCTTCTTTTATTGTGACTGTGCGTCTTGTGCCTGCTCATACAACAAAGATCTTTCACCCAATTCATACTATTCCAGCAACAAAAATGAAAGGGAAGAATGGTATAGAAACACACCATGCAGCAACGTTAATTTTCATATTATTCATATATTTTGCTGTTAAGGATAGTAACATCAACACTGTCATAAGAAGCGCAAGGGCCATAAGAGCTATACAGCCAATTATTATTCCTGCTAACTGTCCTTGAGCAAATGAATCTCTTTTATAATAAATTATTGATGAGTGAATTAGGTATGGAAAGTAAAAGAGGGATACAACGCCACTTACAATTAAAATGTATCTCAATATTAAAATAAATTTTTTCCTACGTTTTCCAGTTTAAGCATAAAACAAGAAAACATACTTATGTAAATTTTTGATCTCATAAGTTATGTTTTTTATAATGTAATGTCTAAGTGACTTTTTCTTTTGTTAAAAGTTCTAATAATATTTGATAAGTTTGCCAACTTTCTTGTAACTCATCATTATACACTTGTATAGTTTCGATTTTTTGTTTATTTACAAATACTTCAATTTCTTTAACTTCTTTGATAACATTAATCACTTTATGCTCAGTGATTTTGCTTTTTCCAGTCAGTCCTAATTTTGAATTTAAAATGTAGATGATGTAGTTTAAAAACACTAATGAAATGAAACATAAACAAATGTAACCAACAATATGGTTTCAAGTTGATAAATACATTGGACGAAGAGATAATTTACCTTTTAATGTCTTGAAATTAGACTCAATTTGTCATTGTTTTGAATATAAATTAATAACTTCTTTTACTGATAAATCTGTTCTATTTGTTTCATAAACATAGTATCCATCATATTTTTGATCTTCTTGTATTTTTTCTATGTCAAGTTCATAAAATGCACCTTTGTTTATAGGTTTAAAGAATCTATATTTTTTAGATCCCGCTAAATCATCACAAGAAACAAGATTATCTTTATTCATTTTCTTAGTGAAATTTTGAATTAAAATGTCTCTATTGTTTTTGTCTTTAGTTGCTCGTTTTTGACTAAAACTAATTATTTGTCTTCTAAAATGTCCATTAATTCTTTTTTTATTGTATGAAGATGCAATATCACGAGTTTTGTATATCAAACCACCATCATTTATATAATCTTTTTCATCTAATACATACTCTTTAAATTGTTTGCTTCCAGCTTTCATTCTGTATGAGATTATGTATTTTCAATTCTTAGATTCTAAAAATCTAATATTTCTATTAACACTCATTCCTTTGTCAGCAATTATAGTTACACTGTTAACTTCATAAATATCTGCAATTTCAAGCATAAATGGTATTAAAGTATTTGAATCAGCAACATTTCCTGGAAATATTTTGTAGTGTAACGGTATTCCATTTTCATCAGTTGCCATACCTATAACAATCTGGTCTTCTTTAAATTTTCCATCTTTTGAATAACCAGGTTTTTTATAACCTTCACGAGAAAATGTTTCAAAATAAGTAGTTGTTGCGTCAAATCATAATACATCAATTTTTCTATTGGTATTTGCACAAATTTTTACATTTAAATTTCTTAAAATTTCATCTTTGTTTTTTGCTATATAGTCTAATGATCTATAAAATGAATTTTTTGAATGAGTGTCTATTTTTTCTTTTTTGCTGTCTTATAAGTGTTAAAAACACTTATTGGATTTTTAATTCTTTGATAAATCAACTGTAAAACAACATCTTTTAATGTTGTCGATTTTGTGGGAGAACAATCATTAAAAATATTGAAATAATCAAATAGTTTTTCAACTACTTCGTAACCTTTAAACCTTTCTAAAACTTCTTTTTTGGTTTCTTTTTTCTCTTTAAAAATTTCATCTAATTTAGTTCTTGCTTGTTCTTTTGTTCAAGATAATGGAAAGTTTGCAATAATTGCTTTGATAATTGCTAGCGGATCATCGTGATATTGTTTTAATTCATGCAAATATCCATATCCCAATCTATATACAAAACCTTTGTTATCTGGTCTTGGCACTCCAATTGATAAGTATTCGCCTTTTTTAACTCTTGCTATTGATGTTCTTCATTGTCTTTTTACATCATTTCTTGACTTCTTCACGTCTTTATTATATCATATTTAAGCATAAAAGCATAATAAATTATATTTTTTTATAAAAAAATATAGCCGCTGAAAACTGAGTGTTTTCGCGACTAAGTGGGAAACGTAGGAAAATAAATTTTTTTCTGGCTATGGTCTGCAGTTATGTGTTCATGTCTAATAACGGTTACATTATTAGGATTTTGTGCCTGCCCAGCAACTGGTTGCTGAACATTAGCTTGAATATATATATATATATATATATATATATATATATTAAAAAATTCCCAATTTTGGACACTATATTTTTAAAATAGACTTCATTTCTTTAATATATTTTAATGTTTCAACATCATCTCATTCTTCTCTTTTTCTAGACTTTCTCTTCTTGATTATTTTTGATAAATATCTAAAAGTTTCACTAATTGTTCTATTGTCAAGAACGCTACTATTTAATAGGTGGTTTTTTATTCTGCAAAGCATAATTGAAGATAAAAAGTTAATAAATTCAGTTGCTAATAATCTATAGTTTCCTTGAACATTTGCTTCGTTTTGTTCAAGCACATTTTTAAACTGTTTAAAAAGCAATTCAATTTCTCATCTCTTTTTATACGCGACATAAATATCTTTTAAGTCCAAATCATAATTACACTCAAAAATTATTAATCCAAAAAGATTTTCTCTTTCTAGTAATTTAATTTCATCATACGCACCTTTTTTATGTGCACGACTTATGAAATTTTTCTTTTCTACCATTTCAGTTAGGGTTGATTTATAACAAAAATAATATTTGTTGTTGATGATAATTTTCTTTACTCTTATTGTGTCGTCATCATAAGTGAAAGTGAAATTAAATCCAGATTTTAAATTAAACTTTTTAAAAGTATGATTTATTTTTATAGGGATTAAATATTTAATATTTTTTTCTCTCATCAAGTTTTTACATTCTTTATCATCAAATCCTTTATCAAGAATTAAAAATCCATTTTTAATCTCATAAGTTCTTAAAAAGTCTCTAAAAGCAGTGTAATCTAGCATATTTCCTGGGTAAACAGAACTAGCAACAGGTTCTTGTGCATTAATATCATAAGCATAAATAAGGTTTAAGTTTTGAGAGTCTTTAGTTCTAGACTTTCTAGACATTTCAGAGAAAATGTTAGTTTCTGATGTATTGTTTTTCAACATACCATCAATAACTATTGAGTGGTTTGAAAACTCTTCTAATCTTTTATTCATAAAGTCTTCCATCTTCGAACTAGATTTACCTATTTTCTCTAAAAAACTTGAGATAGTGTTTGAAGATAAAGCACATTTTGGGTATATTTCAGAAATAAAATTTGTATCATATTCATGTTTTAAATGTTCGTTTTTAATATCTGAAAACATAGTTCTTAAAGAAGCTATAACATATAATTTTCTAGCATCTTCAAAATCATAAAAATTTAAAAGTTCTCTAAAGATATGATTGTTTAATTTTTCATTTAGTGCAAATAGACCATATGATTTAATATCTACTTCATATGTTTGCTTTTCTATGCTTTGAAAAACACCATTAATAATCTTTCCAATTACTCCTTTTTCAACAGGAATAATTTTTCCATTTTTTCTTATTGATGTTCTTTGTATAACATTATAAATACCTTCTTTTGATGTTGTTTTTACTCTAGTACTAGATGGTCTTGAAATTTTTAATATGTCTTTAGGAATGGCCATTTTTATATCTCTTTTTTATGTGTTAAACACTATACATATATATTTATTTTACCACCTATTTTTAATTTTTTAAACTTTTTTAAAATGAAATTGGAAAAAAAATAGAGCTTTTTTAGCTCTAAATTTAAGAAAATTTAATTATTTAGATATTTTAATGTATTTAATGGACGAAAATAAGAATTTTTTAGTAAATTATTAAAATTATATAGTGTCCAAAATTGAGAATTTTTTAATATATAATGTCAAGTGTACTCTTGTCGAGCCTTGCCTAAAGCACCATGAAAAATTACTATCAAGTAATATATAGACTCTAAATACTAATAAAAAAGTCTCTGGGATTTATAAAAAACATAATCACTAGAGATTTTAATCTATTTCTATTTATTTTCCTCTATTTCAAATTTAAATTCTAAAGTTCTAACAAAAGTTTTAGATCTTACTGAACCATTACCATTCCCATTTGTTGAATTAGTTTTTAATTCTTGCAAATCAGATTCATTAACATTAAGTTTTTTAGCTAATTCTTTTTTAATATCTCCCTGAGGTACTATGTTCTTATTATTTGGTTCAAAATTACCTAGAGTTTTATTTTCAACATCTGAAAATAATACATTAAATGAACAACTAGAAAAAAAATGAATTAAAACAACGGGACTAATCAAAAAGAAAGTTATTTAGATGGAAACTTGAAAACAAGAAAAATGATTACATTTAAAACCTTATATTACAGATCATCTTCAAAACATTGATCTGCCAACTCTTGAAGAACACTATAAATATGTAGAAAAAGAAATAAAAATCCAAGAAGAATTTAGCAATATATTAGAACAACTTATTGATATTTCTAATAAAAAATATGATGATGATATTTTAAAACCAAATCAATAAATATAATTTTTAAATTCAAAAAGGTTGGAATTACCAACCTTTTTTGTTATTTTACTTTCTATTAATTCAATGATTATTATTAAAAATTAAAATAAAAATCTCTAAAAATAACTACTTAATACGACTACTGATAATAAGTATTCTATTGTTTTTTATTTTTATTTAGAAATACAAAAAAACACAAAAAATACTAATTTTACTAAAAAAACTGACTCTTTATACAAGTTTTTAGGCTTAAAAGTCTGTAAAGTCGTCATATAAAAAAAACATAAATTATAAAATTAAACTATACAGTGTTATTTTTAGAGGTTTTATATGAAAAAGTTAATAGTGCTACTTACTGCTATTAGTGTTTTTTCAGCAGCTGGTATTTCTTATGTGGGGTATAAGAATTTATCTAATGATACAACTATAAATAACCAAGAACATGAATTTAAACAACTAGAAGAAAAACTAAGAGCCCTACAAAATGAAATTCTTAACAGTGAAGCTAAAATTAAAGATTTAGATACTAAAGATGCTGAAATCATTAAAAATAGCAATGAAAAAATCAAAACATTAAAACAACAAGAAAAAAGTATAAAAGATAAAATAAACAATGAAAATAAAAAGATAGATTACTTAAATAATGAGTTAAACTTTTTTTCTTCTGAAATTAAAACTAAAAAAGAACAAAAAAATAAATTAGAATTCGAACTTAATAAGCTTAAAAAAGAAAAACAAAAAAATGATGAACATGAAGTTTTCTTTAAAAATGAAATCAAAAAACTTTAAACTAATTTAAATTATTTAAATTCTAATTACAGCAATCTAGAAAAACAAATTAAAAATTCTAAAAAAGATTTGACCATATTAGAAAATCAAAAACAAAATAAACAAAAAAATATAGATGATATAAAACATCAATTATGAAAAAAGAATTATTTACTTTCTGTTTTACAAGCTAAAATTCAAAAACATAACGAACTTAAGATTAAAGTATCAGATCTAGAAAAACAGAGATCTGTTTTGTTAAAAACTCTTGAACAAAACCAACAAGAAATTGAACAAGAAACAAATGTTTTAAAAAACACCCAGAAGCAACTAAAACAGTTGTCAAATTCAAATATTGATGCTTTAAAACGACTAGAAATTAAAACATTAGAATTAGAACAAGCAAAAAGAAAAAATATAAATTTAGAAAATGAACTAAAAGAAATTAAGGTTAAAATTTTAACTTTAAAACAAGAAAAAGAAGAACAACTAAGAATTTTTAAAAAAGAAAATGATGAGCTTTTAAAACAACAAAGAGATTTATCAGAACAAATAGTTTTGAAAAATAATGAAATTAGCAATTTAACTAACGAAATAGCAGCTAAAAAAATAGTGATAAAGGATCTAGAAAGATCTACAAAATATCAAGAAGAAAAAATAAGGCTGCTAAGTGAAGAATATGAAAACAACAAAAAGAATTTAAAAAGCCAAGAAAAAGACCTTAAAGAAAAAACAGAAATGTTATTAATGCTAAACAAACAAAAAACTGACCTAGAACAAACTTTAGTTATGTTAACTAAAGAAAAAGATCAGTTGTTAGTAAATGAAGAGAAATTAAAAAATGAAATTAGTGAAATAAGCAAAAAAATTTCAGATAAAAAAGATGAGCTTATAAAAGATGACACAGCGTTAAAAAAAATAAAAACTGTTATTAATGGTATTGATCAAAATTTATCAGAATTAAAGAGCACTAATAGTAAACTAAAAAAATCTAATGATCAAAAACAAGAACTTGTAAATAAGAAATCTAAAGAAATAGTAACTATAATCGAAGAAATAGAAACCTATGGAATGAAAGTTTGAAATGTTTCTCAAAAATTAGAAGAAACTAAAAAAGAATATGAAAGACTTTCACTAATAAAAATGAATTTAAATTCATCATCTAAGAAAATTTATGGATTTTTACAGTTTATAAAAGAAGAATTTAATAAAATTAGAGTTATTTGACCTGAAACTATTACAAAAAATAAAGAGTTAAAAATTATAATAGATCAATTTATAGAAATTACTCAAAAGTGATTAGATCCATCAGAATTAAGTGTGCATTATAAGAAATATATTGATTCAATGACTGAAATTAAAAAAAGAGCTGATGATAAATACTTAGAAATTTCAGATTTGTATTCAAGATTAGATCAATGTGTAAAAGACTTAGATAACTATACTAAAAATTTTAATAAAGCTGTAGATGACGCATTAAAAATCAATAATCCACAACCAATTGAATAGAGGTGTTTTATGAAAAAACTTACAAGTTTATTAGCAACTATTAGTGTTCTTACAGCAAGTGGTATTGGGTATGTTAGTTATAAAAATGTAACAAATTCAAACAACATTAAAAAACAAAATATGTTAAATAAGATCAAATCTATTCAAAAAGATTTGAAAAATAGAGAATTAAAGTTAAAAAGTATAGAAAAAACTTTAATTGATAAAGAAAATAAAAGAAATCAATTAAATGATCAAATTAAAAATCTAGAATCTTATATTAATGATTTAAATAGTAAAGAAAAAATAAGCAAAGATAATATAGATAAATTAAATGCTGACTTAATAAAAATAAATAAAGAAATAAATGATGATAAAAAAATTATTTCAATAAAAGAAACTGAAATAAAAAGTGCAGAACAACAAGCAAAAGAAAATAAAAAAAATATTATAAAGATATTAAATAAACTATTTAAAAAAGAAAAAGAATTAGAAGTTATATCTCATAAAGACCAAGAAATTAATAAACAAAAACTAGAATTAGAAAATAATAAAAATATTTATCTTGATGAAATATCTAAGATTGAATCTATAATAAAAAACATTAGTTCAAAACGTTTTGCTTTGGAATTAAAATTGTCAAATATCCAAAGTTATAATCAAAAAAATAGATTATTAAATCTGCAAATCAATAATTTGATAAGAACTAATACAAATTTAGAAAATAATATAAGTTTTAAAAAAGATAGACTTGTTGAAGTAAAAACACAAATTAATAATGTTGAAACACAAATAAAATGTTATTAAATCAGAACAACAAAAAATCAATGATCAATTACAAGAAAAACAAACTGAGATTAATAAACATAACACAACAATAACTAATTTAGAAAAACAAATTAGCCAGTTACAAATAGAATTAAATGATCTTAATAATCAAAAACAACAAGAAGTAGAACAAAATATTGATTCTAATATTAAAAATTTAGAATCACAAAAACAATTAATTGAAAAAGAAATTCAGAATTTAAAATCTACAGTATCAAAAAATAAAGCAACTATAAAAAGTTTAGAAGAAAAAGATTATGTACTTGAATTAAAATATGAAGAACTTGATTTTAAAAGAGATGCTTTTAATACTCAATTAAAAGTTTATGAACTTTCAATTAATAAATTACAATCTAATTTAGAGAAAAACAAAGCTGAAATTAAATCAAAGGAACAAAAAATTAAAAGCTTAACTGAACAAGTTAAAGACTTGAATGAAAGAGTTAAAGATTTAGAGTCTAGCATTTCATCTTTTGAATCTACTATACAAAACTTAGAAATTGAAAAATCTAAAAAAGAAAAAGAACTTAAAGATTTAGAACAAAATATAACTGAAATGAAATTTGTTTTAACAAAAGATAATTTAGAAAAAGAAATATCAGAAAAGCAAAAAGAAATTGAACAATTAAAATTAAATTACAAATCATTATTATCTAATCAAGAGCAAGTTGATATTTTAATAAAACAATATGAAGCAGAAAAAAAGAAATTAAAAAACAATTAACTATAAAAATTGTTTTATTAAGTGAGTTAGAAGAAAAGTTTGATAAAGCAGAAAAAGAAAATAGAAAGTTAAATTCTGAGCTTAAAAATATAAAAGAAAAGAAAAATAATTTAATTCAAGAAGCGTCTGCTACTTATGGCACTATTTATGAAATTAGAAATAACAAATCTAATAATATTGAAAATGCTGCTAAAAATTCACTAACTAAAATAAATGACATAATAGAATTAATGAAAATTTGAGATAAAAAAGGTCTACTTCATGTAAAACCAGAAATAACAAATCAAATTAGACACACTCATTTACCACTACTTGAAGATTATTCAAAAAGAATTGAAGAAGAGTTGAGAGTTCTTGATTATTTTGAAGATGTATTAGTAAATATTATGAGTATATTTGACAAAAAATACGATGAAAATACTTTTAAAATAAATGATAATAATCATTAAAAAAAGGTTGTTTAACAACCTTTTTTACTATTTAATTTTTTATTAATAAATTAAGTTATTTTTAAAATCCATTTTTTAGAATGCATATAAAGGTCAATTATCAGTTGAATTCGCATTAGAAAAATACATATTTTTAATTTGATTAATATCAACTAGTTTTAAAAAATCATATTGAGATAAATCTGATTGAGTAGTTAAAAAACCTAATTGAAAATTATCTTGTTTTAAATAATAAATTACAAATTCTGGATGAGTTTTGACATTTTATTTAGTAGATCTGCAAAGATCACATGTAAATAAAAAGCTCTAGAAGTCATTCCTCTTATCAAAGTAACAATAGTTAATAAAGAAGAACATATAATTAAAATATCAGATCTTTTTGCTAATTTAAAATGTATTGTATAAAAAAACAAACTTAAGATGATAACTTGATAAATAAGAATAAGTGTAGTTAATACTTGTCGATAAATTATAGTATCTTGAAATACTAAATCACCATACTTTCAATCCGTTATCAAAGTTATAAACTTTATAAACATAAAAAATAGCTGTTGATATGGTTATAAGTAAAATTAATATATAAATTATTTTTACTAAATAGTAATGTTTAATAAAAAACATGCTTTTATTTTGTTTTTTATAAGCAAAAAAGCATTCAATAGCTATCATAAATAGTGCAAGATAATAAATAAGCACTTGAGTATCTCCGATTAATTCTGTTCCTCTTGCCCATCATTTGCCTAATTCATAATCTGTTATTTTTTCAAAAAATTGAGAAAACTTAAAATCATTTTTATAAGGTGTTGAAAATATTAAAGCCATCAAGCCTAATATAAACAAAATTCCAATACAAACATAAATAGAGTAAGAAGAATGACACTTTGAATTTTTTAGATCAAAAGCAATCTGTTTATTTTCTTTGTTTTTTTGGTATTAACATAATTCTTAACTTAATTTCTACTTATATAATACCATTTCATAATTAGTAGATTTAAATATTTACTTTCTTAATTCTTTACAAAAAAATTTCTAATAAAAAACTCATTTATTGGAGCAAATGAGTTTTTAATTAAATATATAAAAATTAAATTTTTTATTACATTTTAAAAATTGTGACTTGTGTTTATTGTTATATTATTTAAAAATGGCTACTTATTATTTTTTTCAAATAAAGGTTTAAATTCCTTTTTTATGTGTCAACCAAAGGCATCATATGATTTTACATTTTTTACATTTCAACTTGAAATATCTTTATTAAAACTTAGTGCATTTTGAAACATACGGTCCATATCAGTTACATTATCAACTCTTCAATTTTTTATATCTTGATTAAATTGTTTTGTGTCACTAAACATACTTCTCATAGTTTTAACATTTGAAACATTTCAATTAGTTATATTTTGATTAAAATCATGAGCACCATTAAACATACTATCCATATTAACTACTTTTGATACATCTCAATCTAAAGACTTATTAAATTTTTTAGCTTGAAAAAACATATAACGCATATCAGTTACTAGATTATTTTTTAGTTTGAAGATATCGCTATTAAATTCAGAAGCACCAAAAAACATATGGTCTAGTTCTTGTATATTTTTTAGATTTCAATCTGAAAGTGATTTATTAAATTTTTCAGCTCGATAAAACATATTTTTCATATTTTTAACATTACTTACATTTCAACTCGAAATATCTTGATTAAATTGTTTTGTGTCACTAAACATACTTCTCATAGTTTTTACATTTGCTGTTTTTCAGCTCGATAAATCACTATTGAATTTAGTTGCACCATCAAACATATAATTCATATCAGTTACATTTTCTGTATTTCAATTTGATAAAACTTGATTAAAGTTTCTAGCTTGTTGAAACATTGAAGACATACTTACTATATTAGATGTGTCCCATTTATCAAGATTTTCAATTTTATCAGAATTATTTTTTAAAAAAGCACGCTCTAGACTAATAATTTCTTCTGGTAGTTTTTCAGGAACTTTTTTAACAGTTTGAGCAAACCCAGAAATTTTTCCATTTTCATCATAACCAATTACTAAAACCTCAGTTCTAGTATCATTATATTTTGTTTCAACTTTTTTAACTCTATTTAGTTTTTTAATTTCTAAACTTAGTTCACCTTTTATAATTTTAGAATCGTCTTTAGATTTAATTATCAATTGTCCATTACGTAATAAATTAGCTTTCTTAATATTAAAATTAAAATCATTTTGAGTTAATTTATCTAGCCCTTTTATTTTTAGTAATGCTTGTAAAACATCTTGTTTTTGTCACTCATTTTTTGGTTCAATTTTATCTTTAAAACTTGAAATATCAATTTTACTTACTTGCTCTTTTTTTTGTTGATTATTATTAGGTTTATTGTTATTAAAATTTGAAGTTTTACATGAAACAACAACTAATGGAAGTGATGTAACAGAAAATAAAACTTCAAGTTTTGCTAGTAGACTGATATGTTTATTTTTCATTATTCCCTCTCAGAGTTTGTGTTATAAAATAAATAAATTTTTCCGTTTTTTATTATATAAAATGAAATTCTAAAATCATAAAAATATCAAAAAAATTAAAAAATTAGGATATAAAAAACCTAATTTATTTTTTATTTCATAGCAAAATATTAAAATTGATCAATACATTTAAGTGATAAAAATAATATAATTCTAGTCAGTAAAACCTTTACAATATTCTAAATCAACCTCAAGATCATAACCTAATTTAATAGCATCATCATAATTAGCTTTTACACAAATTTCAGTAGCAACACCAACTATTTTTAAAGTATCTATGTTTTTTGATTTTAAATACTCATCTAATCCATTTGAGTTATTAGCATCATCAAAAAAACCGCTATAGCTTTCAATATCTTTATTAACACCTTTTTCAATAATTAAATCAACATCACTATGATCAAAATAAAGTTCACTACCTTTAGTATTTTGTACACAATGTTTATTTCAAATTTTAAAAGAACAATGATCAATTGGATGAAAATCTTTAGTTGCAATAATTGTTCAGCCTTGAGATTTTAATTCTTTTGCTAATTTTTCAATTTTAGGTTTTAATGTATAGGCATTCTTTACATATAAACTACCATTAGGATCACAAAAATCATATTGATAATCTACAATAATTAATGCTTTATTTTTATTTTTAGATTTCATAAATAGTACTTTCTTAGTATTAATAATTAAGTTCTGATTATATAATTTAAATAGATTAAATTATTATTTTATAAATAATATTAATATAAAAAATATTTAGTTTAGAATTATTTTAATAAGAAAATTACTTTTTTTCTTATTTTAATTTGTGCAAAAATAGAGAATTTTTATTTTTTATATTTAATAATTTTAATTCAATTTTTATAGGAAAGGCTAGTATGAAAATTGTAATTATAGGTGGAGCAGCTAGTGGAATGACAGTTGCAAGCAGACTAAAAAAAGCTGATAAAAAAGCTCAAATAATTGTTATTCAAAAAGAAAAATACGTTTCACTAGGAGCTTGTGGTTTACCTTATTTTGTAGCTAATCCATCTTTAAAATCAACTGATTTATTAGCAAGAACTGTAGAACAATTCATAGAACAAGACATTTTAGTTTATAGTGAATCAGTTGTTAAAAAAATTGATGCTGAAAATCAAAAAGTTTGATATGAAAAAAATGATCAATTACTAGAGTTAGACTATGATAAATTAGTAATCTCAACAGGAGCAAAGCCTATAGTTCCACCAATTAAAGGAATTGATTTACCAAATATTTTTACTTTAACAAGATTAGAAGATGCAACTGAATTAAAAGAAAAACTAAAAGATAAAAATATTAAAAAAGTAGCAGTAATTGGTTCAGGATTTATTGGTTTAGAGTGTTGTGAAATGTTAGAACACTTTAATAAAGAAATAGTTTTAATTGAAAAAACTAGTAGATTAAATCAAAGAGTGTTTGATCAAGAAATCACTGATTTATTAGAGCAAAACTTAATCAAAAACAATGTTGAAATTATTAAAGAAAATGGGTTAAAATCAATAACTCAAACTAAAGATAAAAGATTAAGTTTAACTTTAGATCAAAATGAAGAAATTGAAGTTGATTTAATAATTTTAGCTATTGGATTTAGACCAGCAACTGAGTTTTTAAAAGATACAAAATTAGAAATGCTAGGTAATGGAGCTATTGTTGTTGATAAACATGGAAGAACAAATTTAAAAAATATATGATCTTGTGGTGACTGTGCTACTGTTTATCATAAAATTACTAACCAAATTACTTATACTCCACTAGCAACAGTTGCTAGAAAATTTGCTAAAGTTGTAGCTGATGATATTTTAAATGTTAATAGTGAATTTGTTGGAACTTTACAAACTGCGATTTTAAAAGTATTTGAATCAGAATTGGTTTCTACTGGAATTAATGAAACTCTAGCTAAAGAATTAGGATATGATATAAAAACTATTTTTATTAAAGATGCTGATCATCCATCATATTATCCAAACCCAACGCCGCTTGCTTTAAAACTAATTTTAAATAAAAAAACAAATACATTAATTGGTGCTCAAATGTATGGATCTAATTTATCTGTATTAAGAATTAATTTCTTAATTTCATTAATTTGAAATCAAATTGAAATTAATCAGGAATTAACTCAAGTTGATTTACCATATTCACCACCATTTTCTAGAGTTGTAGATATTATTCACATTGCTTTAGAAAAACTTATTAAAAATTAATAGGAGAAATACATAAAAAATGCAAGATAAGACTAATGTTTTATTAGATAAATTCTTAGCAATTGGAAGTTGACAAGCGGCTATTGCTATTATTATATTTATCGGAATTCAAATTGGTTTATGGTTTACATTTAAAAAATTTAAATTTAAATTCATTTATAGAGTTTTAATTGGATTAGCAATTGGTTTAATATTTGGAATTATTATTCAAGCTATTTATAAATTTCCACAAAATGGATTAGTAAATAAGAATTTACCAACAGAAATTAAAAATAATGGTGAAAAAATAGAAAAAACCAACCCTGATTTTAGATTATGAGTATATCAACTAGATATATGAATATCTTTAGCAAAAAATATTTTTATTAACGGTATTTTATTATTAACAGCTCCAGTTGTATTTATTGCAATTTTTAGAGTTACATCAAAAAAAGGTAATAAAAATGTTGGACGTATTTCATTAAAAGGTGTGAGTTTATTATTATTAAATACTGCATTTGCATTTGTGATTACTTTTTGATTAGGATATTTAATAAAAGTTGGTGTTGGATCTGGATTATCTTTAGATCATTCTATTGTAAAAAATACACCAAAAGAAACTCAACCACTTCCTAAAATAGTTTGAGAATATTTACCAAATAACTTTATCCAACCATGACTTGGATCAATGGTAATTCCTTTAATGGTAATTGCAGGATTAATTGGAAATTCAGTAAAGATTTTATCTAAGAAAAAACCTGCTGAAATGGATGCGATTAGAAAAGGAATGGATGTTGCTTGAAGCATTGTGATTTCAATACTAATGACATTTATGAAAATAATGCCTTTAGCAGTTATGTCAATGATTGCTTCATCAGTTATTTCTAAACCAATTGGAGCACTAGCAACAATTGGAAAAGTTTTAGGTTTAGGATATTTAGGATTGACTATTTTACTATTATTCTTAACATTCTTATTATTTGTAAATAAAGTTAATGTTATTGCTTGATGAAAATTATCATTTAAAATTTTAATTCAAGGATTTGCAACACAATCTTCAAATGCTACTTTACCAATGAGTATTGGAACATTAAAAGATGAAATTAAAATAGATGATTCAGCAGTATCAACAGTTGTTCCATTATCAAC
The DNA here is from genome assembly GCF_000011445.1 of Mycoplasma mycoides subsp. mycoides SC str. PG1. Taxonomy (NCBI): domain Bacteria; kingdom Bacillati; phylum Mycoplasmatota; class Mollicutes; order Mycoplasmatales; family Mycoplasmataceae; genus Mycoplasma; species Mycoplasma mycoides. The sequence goes on along the minus strand of NC_005364.2, from coordinate 1,162,518 downwards.
CACAATGGGATTAATGGGATGTGCTGGAGTTCAATCTGGAGTTATTACAAGTTTATTGTGAACTGGTGCAGTTAGTGCTGATTTTCATAATATGGGATTATTTACATTCTTTATACTAGCTTTTGTTATTACTTTAATTGCTTCTTTAGGAATTAGTGGAATTCCAGGAACTGCAACTGTTCTTACTTCAGGTGTTTTATCTGGTTTAGGTTTAGGAGTTTGATTTGCTCCAGTTTATGCAATAGTTGGTTCATTAGATGGATTATTTGATATGGGAAGAACTGGAGTTAATGTAACTTCAGGAGCTGTAGTTACTACAATTGTTGCAAAAAGTGAAGGATTAATTGGTGAAGAATCAACAATTCTATCTAAACAACAACTAGAAAAACAAAAAATAATTAGAGAAAAGAAATCAAAACCAGAAATAAAAGAAGCTCAACAAACTAATAAAGTAGAAGTTAAATAATTAATTAATAACCTGAGTTCAACACAAATGTTGAACTTTTTTATTTTCTATTTTAGTGGAATTATAATAAATTATGCAATAATATATAGTGCTTAAAAATTTGATTGTAAATATAATATTATTAATGAATAGATTAAAGGGTGATTTGGTATGAAAAGTAATTATGATGTAATTGTTGTAGGTGGAGGTCATGCGGGAGTTGAAGCCGCTTTAGCTAGTGCTAGATTAAATAAAAAAACAGCTTTAATCAACTTGTATGAAGATAAAATTGCAACAATGCCATGTAATCCAAGTGTTGGTGGTCCTGCTAAAGGAATAGTAGTTAGAGAGATTGATGCACTTGGTGGAGAAATGGCTAAAGCCGCTGATGCCACTGCTTTACAAACTAAATTACTTAATTCTTCAAGAGGACCTGGTGTATGAGCATTAAGAGTGCAATCAGATAAAGAAGAATATTCTAAATACATGAGAAATGTAATTAAAAATCAAAAAAACTTGGATTTAATTACAAGAGCATGTACTGGTTTAGTTTATGATGAAAATAAAACTGTTACAGGTATTTATTTAGATGATCAAACTATTTTAAATGCTAAAGCAGTAATCATTACAACTGGAACTTATTTAAAATCTGAAATTTTAAAAGGTGTTGATAGATATGAATCAGGACCTAATAATGAAAAAACAACTAAAGGAATAAGTCAATCATTAATTGATTTAGGAATTAAATTAATGAGATTTAAAACTGGAACTCCTGCTAGAGTTTATAGAGATTCAGTTGATCTAAGTAATGCTGTTCTTGAACCAGGAACTGATATGAAACTAGCTTTTAGCTTTTCAACAAGCACTTATACTCCAATAGAAAAACAACAACCTTGTTATTTAATTCATTCAACATTAGAGACTAAAAAAATAATTGAAGACAATTTAGAAAAATCTGCAATGTATTCAGGAACTGTTAAATCAATTGGACCAAGATATTGTCCTAGTTTTGAAGACAAAGCTGTCAGATTTAGAGAAAAAGATACTCATCAAATTTTTATTGAACCTGAAACTTTAAATGGAGATACTTGATATGTTCAAGGATTTTCAACTTCAATGCCTATTGAAGTTCAAGAAATGATGCTAAAATCACTACCTGGATTTGAAAATGTTAGAGTAAAGCATTGAGCTTATGCGATTGAATATGATTGTATAGATCCAATGCAATTATCTCCTAGTTTAGAATTAAAAGATGTTAAAAATTTATTTACTGCTGGACAAATTAATGGAACTAGTGGATATGAAGAAGCTGCTGGACAAGGATTGATAGCTGGTATTAATGCTTCTAGAAAAATAGATGGATTGGATCCAATTATTTTAAGAAGAGATGAAGCTTATATTGGTGTTATGATTGATGATTTAATTAATAAAGGTGTTTGAGAGCCTTATAGATTATTAACAAGTAGAGCAGAACATAGATTATTATTAAGAAATGATAATGCCGAAACTAGATTAAAACAATATGGAAAAGAAATTGGATTAATTAGTGATCAAGAATGAAACCAATATTTAATTTATGTTAAAGAAATTGAACAAGCAATTAAAGAATTAAAAGAAATTAGATTTACACCAAAATCTCAATTAGCGATAAATTTAAAAAATAAAAATCAAGCTGATTTATCTCATGGATATAGTGGTTATGAAATTATTAAAATCCCAACAGTTGATATTAATGAATTAATTGAATTTATTCCAAGCTTGCAAAAATTAAAAACTAATCAGTTACAGTCAATAGTTATTGAAATTAGATTTGAAGGTTATGTTAAAAAAGAGCGTCAATTAGTTGATAAATTAGTTAAACTAGAACGTAAAAAAATTCCTTTAGATATTAATTATTCTAAAGTTGATAACCTAGCAACAGAAGCAAAAGACAAACTAGAAAAAATCAGACCTTTAAATATTGGACAAGCTTCAAGAATTACTGGAGTTAATCCAGCTGATATTCAAATGTTATTATTTTATTTAAAAAAACAATATCCATTAGAAAATATCGATAATTAAGAATTGCTATAGCAGTTCTTTTTTTGTGTATAAAAAAACAAAAAGCAACATAGACGTCTTTGATGTTGCTTTTTGAGAATTTATTATTAATTCTTTTATTTTGAGACAAGTAAACACTTGTCGCCGCTGCCAAAATCGAACGTATTTCGTGGTCATCCACATACGCTTAGGAACGTGCCTCGGGTTTTTGGTTTTAAGTGACACTTTTATATTACCATTTTTAAGTGTTTTTTCATATATTGATGTGATTTATTTATTACATTAAGAAAATGTATTTTTATATTCGATATGTTTTATCCTATTATTTAGTAAACATAATAGTTTGTCTGATTTAAAATCATAACTTTTGGCTTGATTTTTTAAAATTCTTCTTACTGATGATAACAATCCGACATAATAATCTGCATACCTAATATTTGGTTCTAACTTAGAATTAAACTGTAAAACTTCTATTTTATTCATATTTATGAATTTAGATTTTTCATACATCCTAGTGTTCAAATACATCTTTAATTCTTTAAATGAATTAGATTTGGTTAGAGAGTTTTTATAGTTTCTTCTTTGATCTATGTTTACTTTTATAGAAATCTCATCTTTTAAATTTATAAAATCTTGTTTTAATAAATCAAAAAGTATATTTTGAAGAATTAAAAAGACCATTATATTGTATAAATAATCAATTAATATGGGTTTTTGATTTACATTTTTAAATTTAACTAAATCATATAACATAGAAATATTAACCTGATTATTATTCTTTATATTATTGAAAAGTAATTTTTTATTTTTAAATGTTAGATTTATAAATTTCATTTCTTTTTTTAAATCTATTGTTTTTTTGTTATTCTTTTTTATTTGAGACTCAATATATTCAATGTTTTTTGATATATTAACTTCTTGAATATATATTTGTTTTCTATCAAAATTAAATAAAAAAAATCCTCCGACAATAAAAAAAGGTGAATTTCCTGAGCCACTTTCATCTAAATATATGCTAATGTACTTAGTATTTTTAGTTCTCATAATTATTTCCTACCTATATTAGTATTAGAAAATAAAAATAAAAAATAGCCAATTTCAAAAAATAAATAACTTATAAAACAATATTTATTAAAACTCTTTTGTAAATCTATGTCATATACTAGTATTTAATGCAGTTTAAGTTTATCTTTTTATAATATTTAATATTTAAAATAATATAATTTTATTAATGTAAAAAGGAGTATTATGTATAAATCTAAACTAAGTATTAAACAAACTCAACAAGCTATTCAAGATATTAAATTTGGTTTAACTAAGCAATTAAAACAAAATTTAAACTTAACAAGAGTTTCAGCTCCACTTTTTGTAACTTCAGAATCTAAAATTAATGATGGATTAAATGGTGATATTCCAGTTGTATTTACTCCTAATCAATGAAAAGAAGACTTAGAAATAGTTCACTCACTTGCTAAATGAAAACGTTATGCACTAGATAAATATAATTTTAATTTTGGTGAAGGTATTTGAGCAGATATGAATGCTATTAGAAAAGATGATGTTGTTGATTATAAACACTCATTATATGTTGATCAATGAGATTGAGAATTGATTATAAGTAAAGAACAAAGAAATCTTGAGTTTTTAAAACAAATTGCTACTAAAATTTATGACTCAATTAGATATGTTGAACACAAAATCAATTTTAAATATCCTGATTTAGTAGATAAGTTACCAAAACAATTAACATTTATTGATTCTTTAGATTTATATAATAAATATCCTAATTTAACAGCTGAACAAAGAGAAGATGAAGTTGCAAGAGAATATAAAGCCGTATTCATTTATAAAATTGGTTATGATTTACCAGATAAAAAACCTCATTCAAAAAGAGCATTTGATTATGATGATTGAAATCTAAATGGTGATTTAATTTTTTATGATTTAGTTAATGATAAAGCTTTAGAAATTAGTTCTATGGGTATTAGAGTTGATGCTAAAAGTTTAAGTGAACAAACTAAAATATTAAATAAAACAGATTCTGATTTAGGTTTATATCACGATCAAGTACTTAATGATAAATTGCCTTTAACTATTGGTGGAGGAATTGGACAAAGTCGATTAAGTATGTTTTTATTAGAAAAAGCTCATATTGGTGAAGTACAAGTTAGTGTGTGAGAAAAACAATATAAAGAAGATTTAAAAAAACAAGGAATAGTTTTATTGTAAAACAAGTTTTATAACTTGTTTTTTGTTATGTTTAATTTAAATAAAGGAAAACAAAAATGACACTAGCTTGAATTAAAACAAATTATCAAAATTTGATCAATGAATTAATTAAGTATTTAGATTCAAATTGAACTATAGAAAAAATTTATAAAAAGCTAATACATTTTGAAAATAATAAATTTAAAACTTCACCTTTTTTAATTTAATGTTAATTAAAAATAGTTATCAAAAAAGAATTACAAAAAGAGTTTCAGAAATTATTTTCAACAAAGATGTTTTAGAATGAATTTTTCTAGATGCTTTAATTAGGTTTTATGTATTAGTTTTAACCTATGATGATGTTTGACAAGAATATGAAATATCTTATTTTGCTATGCATAATAATATAATTGGTGTTGATAAGTATTTTCAAAATTATTTAGATAAATCTAATTTAAAATCAGTTTGTTTTTATCAACATTAAGAACATAGAAGATTTGCAGATAAAAAAGAATTTGTTAGATCAACTTAAAGATTTAGATTGTGATTATCTAACTATTGATTTTAATACACTAACTATAACTAAAAAAGTCTGTGTTTCTGATATTAATTTAAAGTATAAAGATTATGTAATAGAACAATTTATTACAATGTTAGAAAAATCTAATGAATTAGTAGAGATTTAATTATTTGATAGATTTATAAAAATTAATTTAGCAACGATATGGTTGCTTTTTTTATTTTGCTGTGTATTTATGCTACTTTTTATAAAAAATAGATGATAAATTGTTAAAAATAACTTAATTTAGTTTTTGTGTTAAATTCTAAGTCTTTAAATATTGTAAAATACAAGAGAAAGCATAAAAGATCAGTTTTGAAAGGGCGTATATGAAAACTGTAGAAAAATGATCGCAAAATCATAAAATGCTTTACGGAAGTATTTTATGAGCTTTTATTGGTTTTGGTTACCTATTATTTACCTACGTTTCCCAGTTTAAGCATAAAACAAGAAAACATACTTATGTAAATTTTTGATCTCATAAGTTATGTTTTTTATAATGTAATGTCTAAGTGACTTTTTCTTTTGTTAAAAGTTCTAATAATATTTGATAAGTTTGCCAACTTTCTTGTAACTCATCATTATACACTTGTATAGTTTCGATTTTTTGTTTATTTACAAATACTTCAATTTCTTTAACTTCTTTGATAACATTAATCACTTTATGCTCAGTGATTTTGCTTTTTCCAGTCAGTCCTAATTTTGAATTTAAAATGTAGATGATGTAGTTTAAAAACACTAATGAAATGAAACATAAACAAATGTAACCAACAATATGGTTTCAAGTTGATAAATACATTGGACGAAGAGATAATTTACCTTTTAATGTCTTGAAATTAGACTCAATTTGTCATTGTTTTGAATATAAATTAATAACTTCTTTTACTGATAAATCTGTTCTATTTGTTTCATAAACATAGTATCCATCATATTTTTGATCTTCTTGTATTTTTTCTATGTCAAGTTCATAAAATGCACCTTTGTTTATAGGTTTAAAGAATCTATATTTTTTAGATCCCGCTAAATCATCACAAGAAACAAGATTATCTTTATTCATTTTCTTAGTGAAATTTTGAATTAAAATGTCTCTATTGTTTTTGTCTTTAGTTGCTCGTTTTTGACTAAAACTAATTATTTGTCTTCTAAAATGTCCATTAATTCTTTTTTTATTGTATGAAGATGCAATATCACGAGTTTTGTATATCAAACCACCATCATTTATATAATCTTTTTCATCTAATACATACTCTTTAAATTGTTTGCTTCCAGCTTTCATTCTGTATGAGATTATGTATTTTCAATTCTTAGATTCTAAAAATCTAATATTTCTATTAACACTCATTCCTTTGTCAGCAATTATAGTTACACTGTTAACTTCATAAATATCTGCAATTTCAAGCATAAATGGTATTAAAGTATTTGAATCAGCAACATTTCCTGGAAATATTTTGTAGTGTAACGGTATTCCATTTTCATCAGTTGCCATACCTATAACAATCTGGTCTTCTTTAAATTTTCCATCTTTTGAATAACCAGGTTTTTTATAACCTTCACGAGAAAATGTTTCAAAATAAGTAGTTGTTGCGTCAAATCATAATACATCAATTTTTCTATTGGTATTTGCACAAATTTTTACATTTAAATTTCTTAAAATTTCATCTTTGTTTTTTGCTATATAGTCTAATGATCTATAAAATGAATTTTTTGAATGAGTGTCTATTTTTTCTTTTTTTGCTGTCTTATAAGTGTTAAAAACACTTATTGGATTTTTAATTCTTTGATAAATCAACTGTAAAACAACATCTTTTAATGTTGTCGATTTTGTGGGAGAACAATCATTAAAAATATTGAAATAATCAAATAGTTTTTCAACTACTTCGTAACCTTTAAACCTTTCTAAAACTTCTTTTTTGGTTTCTTTTTTCTCTTTAAAAATTTCATCTAATTTAGTTCTTGCTTGTTCTTTTGTTCAAGACAATGGAAAGTTTGCAATAATTGCTTTGATAATTGCTAGCGGATCATCGTGATATTGTTTTAATTCATGCAAATATCCATATCCCAATCTATATACAAAACCTTTGTTATCTGGTCTTGGCACTCCAATTGATAAGTATTCGCCTTTTTTAACTCTTGCTATTGATGTTCTTCATTGTCCTTTTACATCATTTCTTGACTTCTTCACGTCTTTATTATATCATATTTAAGCATAAAAGCATAATAAATTATATTTTTTTATAAAAAAATATAGCCGCTGAAAACTGAGTGTTTTCGCGACTAAGTGGGAAACGTAGGAAAGTTATATTTATCACTAATTATTGATCTTTACAATGATGAAATTATTTCATATTCAATTCAAACCAATCCTAACTTAAACCTAACAAATTCAATGCTAGACAAAGCACTTAAAAAGGTTAAAAATACAAATGGTTTGTTGATTCATTCTGATCAGGGATTTCATTATCAGCACATTAGTTGAGCTAAAAAACTAGAAGAAAATAACATAACACAAAGTATGTCTAGAAAAGGTAATTGCTTAGATAATGCTATTATAGAAAACTTCTTTGGTTTATTAAAGCAAGAAATTTATTATGGTGAAAAATATAATTCAGTAGAAGAGTTAACTAAAAGAATTCATAAATATATTTATTGATATAACAACATAAGAATAAAAGAAAAATTAAAAGGATTGTCTCCTGTGCAATTCAGAAAACAATCCTGTTATAATATTGAAAAATTTTAGTCCGTGTTTATGGTAGCGGGGGGAAAATGAGATTTAATTATTAATATTCATTGTTATGGTATTGTTCTGCTAGTTGTTCAACTTCTTGAGTTCCAGTTAAACCAGTACCAGCTGGAATTAAATTACCTAACATAATATTTTCTTTTAGTCCTTCTAATTTATCTTCTTTTCCTTTAATAATTGCTCTAGTTAATACTCTAGCAGTATCTTGGAATGAAGCAGAAGATAATCATGAACTTGATTCTAAAGGTGCTTTTTTAATACCAAAGATTTGAGCTTTTGATAAAGGAGGTCTAATTGATTTAACAATACAATCTTGAACAACTTCTTTATAGTTTTGAATTGTAATAACTTCTCCAGGTAATAAATCAGAATCACCACCATCAGTAATTTTTACTTTGTTTAACATTTGTTTAATGATAATTTCAATATATTTATCTGAAATTTCAATACCTTGTAATCTATAAACTTTTTGAACTTCTTTTAAAATGTAATTTTGTACATCTTGAATTCCACCAAATTCTAATAATTGGTGTAAATCAATAGCTCCTTCAGTTAATTTTTGACCAGCAACAACACTTGATCCTTGTTCAACACGTAATACTGAGTTAAATTCAGTTTTATACTTTTTAACTTCTTCATTTTCAGTAACAATATTAATTACAAATACACCATTATAATCTTCAATTTCACTAACTACTCCATCAACTTCAGAAATTATAGCAACAGCGCCTTTTGGAGTTGTAACGTCTAATAATTCTTTAATACGTGGAAGCCCTTGAGTAATATCAACATTACCAGCAACTCCTCCTGTATGGAAATTACGCATTGTTAATTGAGTTCCTGGTTCTCCAATTGATTGAGCAGCAATAACTCCAACTGGTTCACCAATATTAACAACTGAAGCAGTAGCTAAGTTTAATCCATAACATTTTTGACAAACACCACGTTTGTTATCACAAGTTAAAACCGATCTAATAACTACTGAACTAATTCCTGACATAATAATTTTTTCAGCAATATTTTTATCAATTAATGTATTAGCAAAAGCAACTAGGTTTTTATCATCATCATAAATGTCTTCAAATGTAAATCTTCCAACTAATCTATCTTTTAGTGGAACAATAACATTATCATGTTTTGTATCAATAATAGCTGATACTTCAAATCCTTTACTTGGTTCACAATCTTCATTAACAACAACAATTTCTTGACTAACGTCAACTAATCTTCTAGTTAAATAACCTGAATCAGCAGTTTTTAAGGCAATATCTGCCATACCTTTTCTAGCTCCATGAGTTGAAACAAAGTATTCTGAAACAGTCAATCCTTCACGGAATGATGACTTAATAGGAATTTCTTTAATATCTCCCTTAGTATCGTTCATTAATCCACGCATACCAACTAATTGAGTAAAGTTTGAAATATTACCACGAGCTCCTGAATCAACCATTACAAAAATTGGATTTTTAACATCTTTACGCAATACTGTTGCTAATTCATCTTGAATTTTATCTTTAACATCAGATCAAACTTCAATAATTCTACGTTTCTTTTCACTATTAGTTAACATACCCATATTGTAAAAATCAGTAATTTGTTCAACTTTTTGATCTGCTTCTTTAAATTCATCATATTTATGAGTAAAGGCAACAACATCTCCAGCTGAAATTGTAGTTCCTGATTTTGTTGAAAAACTAAATCCTAGATCTTTCATCTTATCTAGCATTTCAGCAGTTTTTCTAGCTCCATGAGTTTCAAAGTATCTTTCAATAATAAGTGATAATTCTTTTTTCTTAATTGGTTGTTGAACTTGAATATTTTCAATTACATTATTAATGTCTTGTGAAAAATAATAAATAAATTCTTTAACCGCTTCTTTAGCATTTCAAATATTATTTGAATTGATTCATGGGAAATTATCATCAAAAATTTGATTAAAGTAAAGTTTTCCAACAGTTGTTAGTAAATAAGAATTTAATCTTTGATTTTTATCACTAAATTTTTGTTCAGGTAAAGCTGATAAAGCAATTCCAATTAATGAGTTTAAATGAATTTGACCACTATCATAAGCCATAAATGCTTCATCTAAACTTGAAAAAATCATTCCTTGACCTTTAGCGTTTTTTTCTTCAGTAGTTAAATAGTAGTTTCCTAAAATAATATCTTGACCAGGAGTAACAATTGCTTTTCCATCTTTTGGTCCTAAAATAGCACTTGAACCTAACATTAAAGCTCTTGATTCAGCAACAGCTTCTTTTGTAATAGGTACGTGAACTGCCATTTGATCCCCGTCAAAGTCAGCATTAAATGCAGTTGTAACTAGTGGGTGTAAACGAATTGCCTTTCCTTTAACTAACTTAGGTTCAAATGCTTGAATTCCTAAACGGTGTAATGTAGGAGCACGATTTAATAAAACAGGTCTATCTTTAATTACTTGTTCTAGTGCTTCTCAAACTTTTGGATCATTTTGTAATAACATTTTTTCAGCAATTTTTACATTTTCAGCATACTCATGATCTTGAAGTCATTGAATTACAAATGGTTTAAATAAAGTAATTGCCATTTCTCTTGGTAAACCTGCTTGATACATCTTTAGATCTGGTCCAATTGCAATAACTGATCTAGCTGAATAATCAACACGTTTTCCTAATAAGTTTTGTCTAAAACGACCTTGTTTTCCTTTTAAAACACTAGTTAAAGATTTTAATGGACGTTTGTTTTTTCTTTGAACTGGTTTTGGTTTTCTTTCATTATCAAATAAAGCATCAACAGCTTCTTGCAACATACGCTTTTCATTATTAACAATAATTGAAGGTGCACCCATTTCTTTAACTTTTTTTAATCTTTCATTTCTAATAATGATTCTTCTATATAAATCATTAATTTCAGAAGTAGTAAAACGACCACCATCTAATTGAATAATTGGACGAATGTCTGGTGGAATAACTGGAATTACTCTCATAACCATTCATTCAGGACGTTGTTTAGAACGTTTTAAAGAATCAAAAGTTTCTAAACGTTTTAATAATTTAGTTCTTTCATTTGGGGTTTTTTTAGAATTTTCAAGTTGAATTTTGATTGCTTCAATTTCTTTAGTTAAATCTACTTTTTCTAATAGATATTCAACAGCTCTAGCTCCAATTCCAAATTTTGCACCAGTATATTTACTAATTAAACTAGTAGCTTCATCAATTGAAAATGGCACAGCAGTATTTTTTAATTCTTCTAATAATCTATTAGCTTTTTTTGTGTCTCTATGATTTGGATCATTAATTAGATCAATAACATCTAAAATTGTTAATTGTAATTTTTCTCTAGTTTTAGTAATTCTTGATGAACCTAAATCTAGAACTTCTTTTTCTACAAAATGTTTTTGATTTCCTTGTTCTAAGACAATATGTGAAACAAAATAAACTACTTCTTCTAGTTCTTTTGCTTTTAGATCTAAAATTGCAGCAATTCTATAAGGAGCAACTTTTAACATTCAAATGTGAGTAACTGGTTCTTCTAATTCAATATGTCCCATTCTTTCTCTTCTAACAATTGATTCAGTTAATTCAACACCACATTTTTCACATTTTTTCCCTTTATTCATAGGGTTGGCTTTTTTATATCTTCCACAAACACATTCATAATTTTTAGTTGGACCAAAAATTCTTTCATCAAATAGCCCATCTTTTTCAGCTTTTAATGTTTTATAGTTGATAGTTTCTGGTTTTAAAACTTCACCATGTGATCATGAACGAATTGTATCAGGGTTAGCTAATTCAATTTTTATTGCTTTTTTACGATTTAGATTTTCCATATTTCCCCCAATTATTCTTCTTCATCAATATCATTTTCTGATTCAAACGATCTTAAAATATCATTTTCATCAACATAAGTTAGATCTTCAAATTCAGCATCAACATCTTCATCATCAATATATAAAGTATCTGTTTTTACTAAAATTTCATCATCTTCATAATTATCTGCGTCAAAGTTTTTTTTATCATATGCATTAATTACTGATTTTTCACCAGTTTCATCAATCATATACATATTAAATCCTAGACCCATAATTTCTTTTGATAACACGTTAAATGATTCTGGAATTCCAGGTTCAGGAATTTTTTTAGATCTAACAATTGCTTCATAAGTTTTTGAACGACCTTTAATATCATCTGATTTAATTGTTAGAATTTCACGTAGTGTATGAGCAGCTCCATAAGCTTCTAAAGCTCAAACTTCCATTTCTCCAAAACGTTGACCACCATTTTGAGCTTTTCCTCCTAATGGTTGTTGAGTAATTAATGAATAAGGACCAACATTACGTGCATGAATTTTATCATCAACCATGTGAGATAGTTTTAACATGTACATAACTCCAACTGCAATTGGTTTATCAAATGGTTCACCAGTTTGACCATCAATTAAAGTAACTTTACCATAATTTGTCATTCCAGCTTCAGCCATTATTTCTTCTAATTCTTTTTCATTTAATCCTTCAAAAGCAGGAGTAATAACTTTTTGGTTTAGTTTTTTAGCAGCCATTCCTAAATGGATTTCTAAAATTTGACCAATATTCATACGTGAAGGAACCCCTTGTGGGTTTAAGATAATATCAACTGGTGTTCCATCTTCTAGATGTGGCATGTCTTCAACAGGTAAAATTCTTGAAATAATACCTTTGTTTCCATGTCGACCAGACATTTTATCTCCTTCTTGGATTTTACGTTTTTGAACAACATAAACTTTAATTACTTCTATAATGTCAGCTGGTAATTCAATTCCATCAGGATTTAATGCACTTTTTGCTTTAAAACGTTTAATTGATTGAACAATTCCTTCTCCACCATTTGGAACTCTTAATGAATTATCTTTAACATTTCTAGATTTTTCACCAAATATAGCATGTAATAATTTATCTTCTGGAGAAAGTTGAACTTGTCCTTTTGGAGTTACTTTTCCAACTAAAACATCTCCAACTTTAACTTCAGTACCAATAGCTACAATTCCTTCAGCATCTAAATGTCTTTTAGCTTGTTCTGACATATTAGGAATCTCTCTAATTACTTCTTCTTGACCTTGTTTTGTATTTCTTACTTCTAAAGTATATTCATCAATATGAGTTGAAGTAAAACGATCATCTATAACAATTCTTTCACTCATAACGATCGCATCTTCAAAGTTATATCCATTATAAGTTGAAAAGGCAACAACAACATTTTGACCAATTGCTAATTCACCTTGATCCATTGATGGACCATCAGCAATAATTTCACCTTTTTTAACTACATCTCCAACTTTAACAATTGGTGATTGAGTTAATGAAGTTCCATTATTTGATCTTTCATAATCTGATAGAATATAAGTTCTAATTCCAGATTCTCCATCAGTAATAATAGTTTTTGAATCAACATATTTAACAATTGCATCTTCTTTAGCAACAATAGCTTCACCTGAATCACGTGCTGCTTCAAATTCAATACCAGTTGCAACAATTGGTGATTCTGGTTTAATTAAAGGTACTGCTTGACGTTGCATGTTAGCACCCATTAAAGCACGGTTGGCATCATCATTTTCTAAAAATGGAATACCACTTGTAGCAACTGAAACAATTTGTTTTGGAGAAACATCAATATAATCTATTTCTTCAACTTTAGCCATATAGTCATCACCATTAAAACGTGAAACTATAATTTCATCTAGAATTTTTCCATTTTCATCTTGATTAACATTAGATTGAGCAATAATAAAGTTTTTTTCTTGATCAGCTGTTAAATATTCAACTTGATCATTTTGAATAATTCCATTAATAACTTTTCTATATGGAGTTGTAATAAATCCATATTCATTAACTCTTGCATAAGTTGATAAGTTATTAATTAATCCAATGTTTGGTCCTTCTGGAGTTTCAATAGGACAAATTCTTCCATAATGAGATGGGTGAACGTCACGAACTTCTAATCCTGCTCTATCTCTTGATAAACCACCAGATCCTAAAGCTGTTAATCTACGTTTATTAGTTAATTCTGATAATGGATTAATTTGATCCATAAATTGAGATAATTGTGATAAATTGAAGAACTCACCAATAATTGCAGTTAAAGGTTTTGCATTGATAATTGTTGAAGTTTTAACTTTATACAAATCACTTGTAGCTAATTTTTCTTTAACATTTTTATCAATACGGTTTAATCCCATTCTAAATTGATTTTGTAATAATTCACCAACAGTTCTAACTCTTCTGTTTCCTAAATTATCAATATCATCAATTTCACCAATGTTATATTTTAAGTTTAATAAATAAGAAACAGTTGATAAAATATCAGCTACTGTTATAAATTCTTCATTAGATGAACTAGTTAAACCAATTAAACAAGTAGTATCAGTTTTTAGTTCACTATCTTTATAAACTTTAATCTTTTGAACTTTTCTAGTTCCTGGAATATCTGATAAATAATTTAGATCAATACTCATTACATCTTGATCTAAGATTTCACTAATTTGTTTAATATTATGTTTATTAACTTCAGTATCTTTAGCTATTAATACATTATTATTAGCATCAACAATATCTTCTGCTATTACTCTATTTAAAATTCTATTTTTAATTGATAATTTTTGTTTTAGTTTAAATCTTCCGGCTTTAGTTAAATCATATTTTCTTTTATCAAATAAAATACTATTAATAAATTTAGAAGCACCTTCACTAGTTGCAGTTTCACCTTGTGTAATTTTTTTATAAATTTCTTGAACTTGATTTGATCAATCTATTTTAAAATCGCCAATAATTGAGTCTTGTTGTAAAGTTTCAACTAATACTTCATCATTATCAAAAATATTTAAAATATCATCTTTACTAATACCAAAAGCTAATAATAAAGAAGTGGCTGTAGTTTTTCTTGATTTATCAATTTTTACATATAAAGGATTAATTGCATCATTTCCAATTTTTTTAGAATCAGTTTCGTATTCTAATCAAGTTCCTCTACTTGGAATAATGTCTGCAAAATAAATCATTTCTCCAGTTTTACGATTTAATTCTTTATTAAAATAAGCTCCTGGAGATCTTACTAATTGAGATACAATGACTTTTTGAGAACCATTAATAATAAAAGTTCCAGCTTCTGTCATTAATGGAAAATCACCTAAAAACACTTCACCTGATTTATAAATAGATACATTACAAATCAATGAAGTTTTTTTATCTTCAATAATATCAATTTGAATTAGATCTGGTTTTTCTGATTTTTTAATAGTTAATTCAAAAAAGTATGAATTTTGAGATTGTTGTTTAAAAGTTATGTTTTTACTTACAGTTTTTTCTTCTAATCATTTACTTAAAATTTGTAAGGCATCATCTAAAACAACACCATCAAATTCTTTTTGAATTTCTTCTGTTTTATTAACTGATAGTTTTAAATTAGCATAAATTGGAGCATCATAAATTTTTGATTCTTCTTTTGCTTGTCTTACACTTAATCTAGGTTCTTTAAACCCTCAGTTTTCTAAAGTTAAAACACTTGATCCATCAAATGATAAAATTGGGAAAAATTCATCTAAAACTTCTTGAATTCCTTTAGTTTTAAATCATTCAAAAGTTTCAGTTTGAATACCAATTAAGTTTGGTAGAGAAAGGTTCATTGACACTTTAGTATAATCACGACGTTCTACATTACGATTAATTTTTCTAATTTTATAAGCCATTGTATAGTCCTTTCATATTAACTAAATATTTAGATTTTTCTAAATATTTATCAACTAATACGTATTTAACAACACTAGTATTTGTTGTTTTTAACACCTGACTAGCAATTAAGTTAGCTAATGTGTTTTTAATTTGTTCATCTGTAAATAACTTAATTTTATTAATTGTTAATAAACTTTTAATGTTATTAAAAGATAGGTTTTTAGTATTTTGTAAAATTAAAATTAAAACAAAAAAACTAAGATCATCTTCAAATATAAACAACCTTTTTTTATCTTTTTTAACTCATTTATAAATACAGCTTGCATGATTGTACATATTAATATTTTTTAAATAATCAATATTAAAAAGATTAATTAGTTTATCAGCATTAAAATCATTGTTTAAAAGATTTTCTAATTCATACATATATTCATTTTGATTTTTTAAAAAATGACAAATTGGAATTACTAATTTGTATGAATTATTATATTGAAATGAGATTCACTGACTTAATAAAGTTGCAAATATTAAATTATATTTTTGAAAAGGTGAAATTAAAACTAATGTACTAAATATTAAATAAGTTTGACTATAAGTACATAAGTTATTTGCTTGTAAAAATTTTAAATAGTCTAACAAATTTTCTAATTCTTTACTAATCAATTGATTAGATAAAACATTAGAAATTAATGTCTTAGTTTTTGGTGTTCTATAATAATTAATTTTTAAATCAAGATCATATTCTAAACCTACTAATAAAATACTAATTAACATTTCTAAATTTTCTTCATTAATTAAAACTTTAGGCTTTTTAATATATTCATAAGCATAAATAATATTAAAAATCAGTCGTTCTAAATAATTAGTAGGTGTCTTGCCTTTTTTAATATCTCTAAATATTTTTAAAACAGATAAAAAATCCAAATCTGTTTTAGTTTCATTCATTACTAATAATGCTAATTCATATGTTTTTAGTTTCTTTTCAACACTAGATTCTAAAAAAACATCATAAAAAGCTTTAGTATAGTAACTTAAAAACCGATCTTTTGAAATTTTATCTATGAAGTTGTAATTAAATTTAGATTTTAACGAATAAGGTAAAGGTGTTTTGAATATATTATTTTCAAGTTTTCTATTAATTTTATTAAGTGATTTATTATTTAAAAAATAGTCAAAACCCATAAATTTAATCCTTTTATAGTTGACCAAAAAATAAGATAGAGCATAGCAGAAGCTCTTAACAACTAAACTACACTCGATTATTTAATTATATTTTTTTTTAATATAAAAAGCAATTAAACACACAAAAACTCACCCATTATGGTGAGTTTAAAAATTATTCAAAAATTTGATTATTTTAAATCAATTGAAGCTCCAGCTTCAACTAATTTAGCTTTCATTTCTTCAGCTTCTTCTGGTTTTACGTGTTCTTTAATAGTTACAGGCATTGTTCCGTCAACAATTTTTTTAGCATCCATTAATCCTACACCAGTTAATTCTTTAACTACTTTAATAACTGCAACTTTTTGTTGTCCTACTGAAGTCATAACAACTGAAACTTCGGTTGGAGCAGCATTTGTAGCTTCAGCTGGAGCAGCAGCTGCAACACCAACTGATGCAACAACTCCAAAGTGATCTTCAATAGCTTTAACTAATTCGTTTAATTCGTTTAATTTCATTTCTTCTAATGCTTTAATAATTTCATCTTTAGTGATTGGCATAATATTAATTCTCCTTTATATAAATTGTTTAAAATTTTGCTACTAATACGGAATAATTGTATAGTTTATTAATTTCTAGTTTCAGCAACTGCGTTAATAGCAGCCATAGCTTTTCTCAATGGGTATAGTAAGCTTGAAGCAAACATTGAGTATAGTTCTTCTTTTGATGGTAATGAAGCAACTTCATTGATTCCAACAGTATCAACAACTTTACCTTCATAAATACCAGCTTTTAATTTAAGAGCTTCATTTTTCTTAGCAAAATTTGCAACTAATTTAGCTGCAGAAATTGAATCTTCATTTGAGAAAATAAACACGTTTTGTTGAGTTAAAAATGGAATTAAATCAACTAAACCTAATTCTTCAGCAGCTCTTCTTACAAGTGAATCTTTATAAACCTTAATATCAATATTTTGTTTTAAGGCTTGAACTCTTAATTCAGTCATTTTAGCAACTGTTAAATGCTTGTATTCAGCAATTGCAACACCCTGAGCACTTTTAATTTTTGAAACAATTTCAACAACTATTTCAGCTTTACGTGCATGAGCAGGTCTTGAATTTGACATTTAGACTCCTCCTTTATTAAATAAAATAAAAAACCTTGGCTAGTAACACTAAACCAAGGACAAAACAAAAAAATGTTTTTTAAAACAAGTCTTTTCCTCGGTAACATAATTAAGGGAATAACCCCGTTACTGTCTTAGGTATTAATAGCAATATAATATTATCATTTATTTTTAATATGTTTATATTTATTTACAAAAAAACAACTCACATCCCCCCCGCTACCATAAACACGGACTAAAAATTTTGGAAAAATATTCAAAAAAAGACGAGATAATGGTTTCATCCTGTCTTCTATAGTACATATTTCTAGAACTTTTTATTTAATTCTTTTCTCAGGCTTTTAATACTTGATCTTTGAGTTTATATGTAGAATCGAATATAATATTTGCTTTTTTTGCTACATTATTTTTAATTTTTCATTCTGACAAGTCTTGTAAAAATTTAGTCGCATAAAGGAACATTTGACTTAATTTCTCAACTTTCCCAACGTTTCAGTTGTTTATATTTCCATTAAAAGATTTTGCATTATTAAACATGTCTTCCATATCTATTACATTAGAAACATTTCATTTATCTAAATCTTGGTTAAAATCTGTTGCATCATAGAACATTCCAGACATATTTGTAACATTTTCAACATTTCAATTATTAAGTGGTTGGTTAAACTTTGTTGCAGCAGCAAATAAATAAAACATACTTTTTACATTTTTAGTATTTCATTTTGAAATATTTTGGTTAAAATTTGTTGCCTCATAGAACATGCTATTCATAGATTCTACATTAGAAACATCTCATTTATCTAAGTTTAAAACTTCTTTTAATTTAAATTTTTGAAAAGCATTATTTAGACTTTTAATTTTCAAAGGAAGATGTTTTGGAACTTCTTTTGTATTTTTTGGCATTTTATATATTTGTATTACTTTGTTAGTACAACCAACATATTTTTCTTTCAATGAATAACCTATTTGAGTAATAACTACATTTTGCTCATTATCTTTTAGACTTAAAAACTGGCCATCTTGATCTTCAATAATTTTTTTATTATCATTTTCAATATAATATTTTGTAGCCACTCTATCCTTTAAAACATCTCCCAGTTCTACATCGAATTCATAACTCCCTAAACGTAATTTAACCTTATTTCTTTGGTTATTTTTACCCTCTACAAAAGTTGTATCTTTATTTCCATCAGCCAGTTCTAAGTTTTCAATTCCTTCTTCTTTAGCAAAAACTTTTATTTGGTCTAAGAAGTCTTTACGAGTGTGAAACGTTGCAAATGCGTCCTCTTGTTTTTTTACAATAGCTTTTATGACCTCAGAATTTTTTTTATCATTTTCAGGATTTATTGGTTTTGATTCATTTTTTTGATTTTCTTCATTATTTTTATCTTCTTTTTTTTCTTCTTTTTTAGGTGCTTCAGAAGGTTTTGTCTTTTCTTTATTTTCAACCTTTTCTGCAGACTTAGTACTTGGTGTTTTATCACCACAAGCAATTACTGCAGCACTAGTTGTTGCAACTAAACCAACAGATCCTAATATTGTTAATAATTTTTTCATATAATCTCATTTACAATTGGTTGTTTATCTTTTTATAAGGCACATTATATATATATATATATATATAATGTCAATATATTTTTGATAGAACTGCTTTTAGAAGCATTAGATAAATAATTATAGAATATAAGATTATAGAAATGAACTTATGAGTAATCTTTAACAAGAAAAAAGCAAGATCTTGAAAATATCAAAATCTTGCAATTTGTTTAGTATATAGTTTAAACTAAGTGTTTTAATTAATAAATATTGTATTATATTTTAGATTATTCGATTGTAAATTTAATTTTTAATGTACCAGGAGTTTTTGTTGACTTAACAGATCCAGATCCTTTTCCGTTCTCATAATCAACTTTTAATTGTCATAAATCCTTTTCTTCTTGACCTAAAATTTCTGCTATTTTTTTTAACTTTTAATTGAGAAACAGCATTATTTTCTTTTTTAAATTTACCCAAATCTAATGTATTAGAGAATGTGAATGTTAGAACATCAGAATACTTAGTAGATTTCACAGTTCCTTTACCACTTTCATTCTCGTATTCAATTTTTAAGTCTGTTAGTGTAGATATATCTGTATTTGTTAATTTTGCTATTTTCTTTTTAATATCATACTGTGAAAAACTATTATACTTATTTTCATCCTTAAAAAAGCCACCTAAGTTTAAATTTTACATTGGAAACTTTGTCACTTTTGATTTTTCATCTTCTTGCTCTTGTTTCTCTTTTAATTTCTTTTCTTCTTCATCATCTGTCTCGTTTGGATTTACTGGAGATTCTGAATTTTGATTATTGTCTGTTTTCTCATTTTTATCAGACTTATCATCATTATCATTAATAGAATTGGGGGTCATCTGGTTTGAAGTTTGCGGGTTAGATTCGTTATTTATTATTTGAAATTTTTCATCATTACCATTTTTCTTACAAGAAGCAGCAACTAATGGCATAAGTAAG
The DNA here is from genome assembly GCF_000011445.1 of Mycoplasma mycoides subsp. mycoides SC str. PG1. NCBI lineage: Bacteria > Bacillati > Mycoplasmatota > Mollicutes > Mycoplasmatales > Mycoplasmataceae > Mycoplasma > Mycoplasma mycoides. The sequence continues at coordinate 1,142,052 of NC_005364.2, read as the reverse complement.
AGAGATGATAAAGATCCAATAGATATAATTTTTTTAATCTTCTTCATCCCCCCGCTACCATAAACACGGACTAAAAATTTTGGAAAAATATTCAAAAAAAGACGAGATAATGGTTTCATCCTGTCTTCTATATATAGAACATATTTCTGGAATTCTTTATTTATTTCTTCTTCAAGCTTCTGATACTTCTCTTTCGTATCCATATGTCTTATTGAAAATATTCCTTGAATTTTCGAATACATTCTCTTTAATTTTTCATTTTGACAAGTTTTGTGAAAATTTAACCGCAGAAAGAAACATTTCACCTAATTTATTAACATTCTGAACGTTTCAGTTGTCTATTTTTCCATTAAAAGATTCTGCACTTAGAAACATTGATTCCATATCTATTACACTAGAAACATTTCATTTATCTAAATGTTGGTTAAATTTCTTTGCTTCATGAAACATATAAGACATTTGAGTTACTTTAGATACATTTCACGAATTAAGAGATTGGTTAAAATTTTCTGCACCAGCAAATAAACCTGACATACTTTTTACATTTTCAGTATTTCAATTTGATATGTCTTGATCAAAATTTGTTGCACCATAAAACATTTCATCCATTAATTCTCCTACGTTTCCCAGTTTAAGCATAAAACAAGAAAACATACTTATGTAAATTTTTGATCTCATAAGTTATGTTTTTTATAATGTAATGTCTAAGTGACTTTTTCTTTTGTTAAAAGCTCTAATAATATTTGATAAGTTTGTCAATTTTCTTGTAACTCATCATTATACACTTGTATAGTTTCGATTTTTTGTTTATTTACAAATACTTCAATTTCTTTAACTTCTTTGATAACATTAATCACTTTATGCTCAGTGATTTTGCTTTTTCCAGTCAGTCCTAATTTTGAATTTAGAATGTAGATGATGTAGTTTAAAAACACTAATGAAATGAAACATAAACAAATGTAACCAACAATATGGTTTCAAGTTGATAAATACATTGGACGAAGAGATAATTTACCTTTTAATGTCTTGAAATTAGACTCAATTTGTCATTGTTTTGAATATAAATTAATAACTTCTTTTACTGATAAATCTGTTCTATTTGTTTCATAAACATAGTATCCATCATATTTTTGATCTTCTTGTATTTTTTCTATGTCAAGTTCATAAAATGCACCTTTGTTTATAGGTTTAAAGAATCTATATTTTTTAGATCCCGCTAAATCATCACAAGAAACAAGATTATCTTTATTCATTTTCTTAGTGAAATTTTGAATTAAAATGTCTTTATTGTTTTTGTCTTTAGTTGCTCGTTTTTGACTAAAACTAATTATTTGTCTTCTAAAATGTCCATTAATTCTTTTTTTATTGTATGAAGATGCAATATCACGAGTTTTGTATATCAAACCACCATCATTTATATAATCTTTTTCATCTAATACATACTCTTTAAATTGTTTGCTTCCAGCTTTCATTCTGTATGAGATTATGTATTTTCAATTCTTAGATTCTAAAAATCTAATATTTCTATTAACACTCATTCCTTTGTCAGCAATTATAGTTACACTGTTAACTTCATAAATATCTGCAATTTCAAGCATAAATGGTATTAAAGTATTTGAATCAGCAACATTTCCTGGAAATATTTTGTAGTGTAACGGTATTCCATTTTCATCAGTTGCCATACCTATAACAATCTGGTCTTCTTTAAATTTTCCATCTTTTGAATAACCAGGTTTTTTATAACCTTCACGAGAAAATGTTTCAAAATAAGTAGTTGTTGCGTCAAATCATAATACATCAATTTTTCTATTGGTATTTGCACAAATTTTTGTATTTAAATTTCTTAAAATTTCATCTTTGTTTTTTGCTATATAGTCTAATGATCTATAAAATGAATTTTTTGAATGAGTGTCTATTTTTTCTTTTTTTGCTGTCTTATAAGTGTTAAAAACACTTATTGGATTTTTAATTCTTTGATAAATCAACTGTAAAACAACATCTTTTAATGTTGTCGATTTTGTGGGAGAACAATCATTAAAAATATTGAAATAATCAAATAGTTTTTCAACTACTTCGTAACCTTTAAACCTTTCTAAAACTTCTTTTTTGGTTTCTTTTTTCTCTTTAAAAATTTCATCTAATTTAGTTCTTGCTTGTTCTTTTGTTCAAGACAATGGAAAGTTTGCAATAATTGCTTTGATAATTGCTAGCGGACCATCGTGATATTGTTTTAATTCATGCAAATATCCATATCCTAATCTATATACAAAACCTTTGTTATCTGATCTTGGCACTCCAATTGATAAGTATTCGCCTTTTTTAACTCTTGCTATTGATGTTCTTCATTGTCTTTTTACATCATTTCTTGACTTCTTCACGTCTTTATTATATCATATTTAAGCATAAAAGCATAATAAATTATATTTTTTTATAAAAAATATAGCCGCTGAAAACTGAGTGTTTTCGCGACTAAGTGGGAAACGTAGGACATTTCATCCATTAATTCTACATTAGAAACATCTCATTTATCTAATTTTAAAACTTCTTTTAATTTAAAGTTTCTAAAAGCATTTCTTAGACTTTTAATTTTCAAAGGAAGATGTTCTGGAACTTCTATTGTATTTCCTGGCATTTTATGTATTTCTATTACTTTTTCACCATTATTAGAATATTCATCTCTCGGTTTCAATGAATAACCTATTTGAGTAATAACTACTTTATTATTTAGATTTGAAAACTGGCCATCTTGATCTGTAATGATATTTCCTTTATCATTTTCAATATAATATTTTGTAGCCACTTTATCCATTAAAACTTTTCCCAGTTGTACTTCGAATTCATGAGTCCCTAAACGTAATTTAACATTATTTTCTGGGATATTTTCACCCTCTTTAAAAGTTTTATTTTCATTTTTATTTGCCAGTTCTAAGTTTTCAATTCCTTCTTCTTTAGCAAAAACTTTTATTTGGTCTAAGAAGTCTTTACGAGTGTGAAACGTTGCAAATGCGTCCTCTTGTTTTTTTACAATAGCTTTTATGACCTCAGAATTTTTTTTATCATTTTCAGGATTTATTGGTTTTGATTCATTTTTTTTGATTTTCTTCATTATTTTTATCTTCTTTTTTAGTTTCTTTTTTAGTTTCTTCAGTAGGTTTAGTATCTGGAGTTTTTTGCGAAGTTTTATCACCACAAGCAATTACTGCAGCACTAGTTGTTGCAACTAAACCAACAGATCCTAATATTGTTAATAATTTTTTCATATAATGTCAATATATTTTTGAAACAGGTGCTGTTTAGAACATTATGATAAATAACTATTAAATACATATTTTTTTAATTAAAACTAGCAATTCCCCCCGCTACCATAAACACAGACTAAAAATTTTCAATATCATAACAGGATTGTTTTCTGAATTGTACAGCAGACAATCCTTTTAATTTTTCTTTTATTTTTATGTTATTGAATCAATAAATATATTTGTGTATTGATCTAATTAATTCTTGTATTGAATTGTATTTTTCACCATAATAAATTTCTTGTTTTAACAGACCAAAAAATTTTCTATTATAGCATTATCTAAACAATTACCTTTTCTAGACATACTTTGAGTTATGTTATTTTCTTCTAGTGTTTTAACTCAGCTAATATGTTGATAATGAAATCCTTGATCAGAATGAATTATCAAACCATTAGTATTTTTAACTTTTCTAAGTGCTTTTCTCAACATAGAATTAGTTAAGTTTAAATAGGACTTGTCTGAATTGAATATGAGACAATTTCACCATTATAAAGATCAATGATTGGTGATAAATATAGCTTTTGACCATTAACCCTAAACTCTGTTACATCAGTACATCAAACTCTATTTGCTTCTGGTGAGTAAAAATTTCTTTTTAAAGCATTATCAGCAATTTTTCCAACAGTTCCCTTATAGGAACTGTATTGTCTATTTTTTGTTCTAAATTTAATGCATTAAATGATAAGTTCTTTAGCTAACCTTAAAATTTTCTTATGATTTACAATATATCCTTTTGATTTTAAAGCCATTTTTAGCCTTCTATAGCCATATCTTTCAAATGATTTGTAGAAAATATCAATAATCATTTTCTTTAATTCTTTGTCTTTATCTATTGGATTTTCTAATTTATATTTTCATTCATAAAAAGAGGATTTAGGCAATTGATCTATTTTTAATAAAACATAAACTTTGACATTTTTATAGATTTTTAACATTTCTAAAACTACTTTTGTTTTTTCCTTGTTGATTTTTGTTTTGTCAACAAGGTGTGGAACTTTTTTCAGAATTCAGCCTCCAACTTATAGTATTCAACTTGCTCTTTTAATTCCTTAATCTGTTGTTCATTGTTAATTTCTACTTGAGATTTCTTTATTTTAGTTGGTTTTTTATTAGGGTTTTTATATTTTTCTTAGGTCTTCCTATATTATTATTTAACCCTAAAAATCCATATTCTTTATACTTTTTAAATCATCCAGCTGTAGTTGATGAATAAACAACATTAAATTTTCTTGCAATTTCATCATAAGACTGATTAGTTTTAAGTTTATATAATACAATTTTGAGTTTTGATTTTGGACTATAATAAGATTTTTATCCTTATTAATAAGTCCTTCGATTCCGAATGCTTCAAATCTATTAACTAAATTTTTTACAGTTCAATCTGAAGTATTATACTTATTTGCTAAATAAGTGCTCCTTTTTACATTAAGTTTTTTAGCTTCTTTAACAATTTTTAACTTTTTTCTAAATCTAATTTGGACATATAAAAACCCCATTTCCTGGATTTTTAGTCCGGAATATGGGGTTCGGGGGATTTTTTTATACTATGAACTAGTTTGAAAAACAATAAAATTTTAATTTATGCAAAATTAAATTTGCTGTTAAAAGACTTAAGTATATAAAGTTTGATAATTACTAATTAATTGTTATTATTTTAGAATTAGAAGCTAGTGAATTTTTTTGAGGTTTCACCCTTATTTCATAACTTCCACGAGATGGTTTTTCTATTTTAATTCCTATAATGTCTACTCAATTATCAGTGCCCACTATACGATACTGCATTGATGGATCCACACCAATAATATCTCCATTATAATATTTAATTTTTATATCTAAATCTGCTGGTTTACTTGTGTGAATAACTTGAATTTCAGAAGCTTCTTTTGCATCTGTTGGTTTAACACGTACTGATATAAATTTTGAACCAACATTATCTAATTTAATTTCTGTTTTATCTCCAACATCTTTTCATTCATCATATAATGAACGATATTGCATTGTATTATTTACACCTTTTAGAATCACTGATTCATTATCAACACCTTCTAAGTATGCATTTGGTTTGTTGTTTCTAGATACATTAAAATTAAATTCTTTTTCTTTTACATCAAAGTTATATCCATTTTTGAATATAGATACTTTAACTTTAGCAATACCTATTTCATTAAAGTTTCCTAATTGAACGTATGTAGCATTTGGATTGCTTTCAATTTTTCTAATAGAAGCACCGGTTATATCAAAATTATTAGTATCTAATGTTACGCCATCTTTAAGACCTTCTATTTTTAATCTATTTTGTTCAGCTGTAATAGTTAGTTGCATTTGCTTTTGATCAGTTGGCTTTAGGCTCTTTTCAAATTCAAAAACAACTCTATTTAAATTGCAATTAACTTCTGTTCTTTCTCTTTGAATTTGTATTTTTAAATCATTTGTAATTAATTTTTTAAGTTCTTCTATATTAATAGAGCTACCATGATATTAGAATGACATAACCTTTATATTTGGATTCTCAAGTCTAGATTTTTCAACTATTCTTTCAGCATCCTTTAAATTAGTGGTAAAGTTTCCAGCTTTACTAAAACGATATTTAGTTCCCATTTTTTGGGTTGGATGAATAAAGTCTCTTCCAGATCCAAAATCATTATTATTTAATAAGAATCAATTGTAATTAGTTAAACCAATTTTGCCATTTCTTTGTATTCTTCCTCATGTTGAATCAATATGGTATCAGCCATCATCTAACTCAACAAGGTTTCAAATATGCTTAACACCTCCAACATCACCTACAATTGACTTGTTAGGGATTCCTAAGTGATCCATAAACATCTTAAATGACATAGTATAACCTGTACATACTGCCTCTTTTTCAATAATTCCTGCATAAGCAGTTTGGTCAGCAGTAAAAGAATCAAATCGTTCTACATAATTAATATTTTTAGTAATCCATTCATAAGTTTTTAGTACTTTTTCATAATCAGAATATTTTTCCCAACCTTGTGTAATTTTTTTAACTTCATCTAAAGCTCTTTGTTCTTGTTCTTTTGCTGTTGAAGTAAATTCACTTAAAACAGTAACTACAGTTCTAAATAAATAACCCTTGTGTTCAGCTCATATCTCAATATTTTTAGTATCAGATGAGTTAAATTTAAGACCAGTTAGTGTCCCGTCATCATCTAGTTGGAGCACTCTACCTTCATAGTCAGTGTTAGATTTATAAACTTCTTGTGGTGAATAGTTGTCTCTAAGATATCAATTAACACCCTGAACTACTTCATTGTTTTGATCAACAAGTTTTAAATGTAATTTATTTTGAGTCTTAGAGTTTAGTGGTGCGTCATTACCTATAATTTTGAAATTAGGATGTGAGTAGTAATTATAAGTAGTTTCTTTAGTATCTAAAATCTTATTCTTAATTGTTTGAAAATGATTATTTTGAGGCAAAAATGGCTCCACATGTTGTTGTGGATGAATTACATTAATTGGTGGTTGGTTATATGTTGGTTTATTAATACCATCACTAGATGGTGTTGCTTGAGTATCATTTTTAGAATCGTTATCTATTAAATCTTGATGATTTATATTATTTGATTCATCATATTTATTTTATCTGAAGCATTATTAGTTGGTGTATTTGTATTATTTGATGAGAAATTAGCATTATTTTGTTTTGAAATATAATTTGTTCATAAAGTTGTAAGACCAAGTGAACTAGATCCAACAATTGATAATAATTTCAATAAGAATTTCATAGTATCACGCCCTTAGATTTTTTATACATTTGTAAATCACAAAAAATTATATAGCTACTAAAAAAGTAAAGAAAAACATTATAAGTATTTCATAAAAATATTAAGAAAACTTAATAATAGATTAATTAAACACTTATAAGATTTATAGAAAGTTATATAGCTTCCATATAAATAAAAATAATACTAGATTATTTTATTTAGATAAATCTTGATTAAACGAAATTGTTTATCTAAATATACTAGACACATTAATTCTTTATATTTAAAACACACCCTTATAAAACTAGGACAAAATATTTGAACAAATAATTATGTTTGCTCAAATATTTTGTCCTAGTTTACATATATGAATTGTTTTATTATTAAAATTGAACTTTGATACCAGGACCCATTGTTGTTGATAAAGTTATGTTTTTGATGTAATCACCTTTTACAGTTTGAGGTTTAACTCTTCTAATTTCATCAATAACTGCTTTAAAGTTTTCTTCTAATTTTTCAATTTCAAATGAAACTTTACCAATAATTAAATGAATATTTCCTTCTTTATCAGCACGATATTCAACTTTTCTTTTTTTAATATCATCAACTGCTTTAGCAACATCAATAGTTACAGTTCCAGTTTTTGGGTTTGGCATTAATCCTTTAGGACCTAAAATTTTACCAATTGCTCCTAATTTTGCCATCATTTCTGGAGTAGCAACAATAATATCAAAATCAAATCAGTTTTCATTTTTAATTCTGTTAATTAATTCTTCTCCACCAACAATATCAGCTTTTGCTTGTTCAGCTTCTTTAGTTTTAGTATTAGTTAAAACTAAAACTCTTTGAGTTTTTCCAGTTCCTGCAGGTAAAACCACAGCACCACGAATTTGTTGATCAGCTTTTCTTGGGTCAATATTTAAATTAAATGCAACTTCAACTGTTGAATCAAATTTAGTTGTAGAAGTTTGTTTTGCTAAATCTAGAGCTTGAGTTAATGGATAAACTTTATTTTTTTCAACTTTGCTTAAAGCTTCTTTGAATCTTTTACTAATTTTAGCCATTATTTAAAGTCCTCCATACCAGTAACTTTAATTCCCATATTTTTAGCTGTTCCAATAACTTGTTTCATAGCTGCTTCAATAGTATTTGCATTTAAATCTGGCATTTTGTATTCTGCTATAGATCTAATATCATCTAGTGTAACAGTTGCAACAGTTTGAGTTCTAGAGTTACTTGCTCCTTTTTCAATTTTTGCAACTTTTTTTAGCATATATGCTGTTGGTGTAGTTTTTAAAACAAAGTCAAATGATTTATCATCATATGCTGTAATAACAACAGGAACTACATCTCCTGCTCTATCTTTAGTAGCATCGTTAAATTCTCTAGTAAATGCAGGCATATTAATTCCTAGTGAAGCTAATTCTGCACCAGGTTTTGCTTGCATAGCCATAAATTCTAATTTAGCTACACGTGTGATTTTTTTAGCCACGAATTTGTTCTCCTTATGATTTTAAGGTCGTTTTTTATCCGCTGTGGTTCATATGAATTATAAAAATAAGTTCTCCCACAATAAAAATCGCCTAAAAAATATTATACATTTTTTATATAAAAAGTGAGTAATTAAATTAGTAATCTAACAAAAAAGACACTTAAAGTGTCTAAATTAATTTAATATTGTCAATCAGTTATACTAACTTTTTGACTTTTTATTTTAATTAGATTTAAAAACAGATATTTTTATCTTTTAAAAACTAAAGTCTAATTAATATTTAATTTTTTTTATTACAAACAATATATCTAAAAACATCTATAGATTGCTAGTAAATTATTAAAGTTATCTAAACTACTATTTATTAATTTCTTTAGCTTGTTTTTTTAGTACTAATTCTTCTTTTCTAGGAATTGGAGTAGTTGAATAAGTTGATTTAAATAATGCTAAAAATGAAATAGGAATATAAGTTAACATAAAAAACGGATAAGTAAATATTGATTTAAATTTTTGTCAACTAGTTGCTTGTATAGATTTTTTATTTCTAGTTACAACAATAAAACCTCATAATAAGTAATTAATAAATATAACTCCAAGTATAACTAATGGTGTTGTTGTAAAATAAATTATTAAATCACGCAAGTAATTATTTACTTGTTCAACCATAACTAGTGAACTATTTAAATAATTAACAATGTAATTAGAAACCATTAATCCAGATGTTATTAAGTAAAATAATAAATTAATCATTAGTGTAATAACAGCAGGAAAGATCATTGTAAAATTAACTCATAATTTAATCTTATTTACTTTAAAAGTAAACATATTTTTAATCATTTTAGATCTATAAATTTTTCAAACTTGTTTAAAACCAACACATCATCTCATTCTTTGTTTTCATGAGTTTTTAAAATCAATTGGTTGTTCATCATAAAAACAAGCATCTTCAGTATATCCAGTTTTAATTTTGTTTAACATTAATCATTGAGTAAATTCAATGTCATGACTTAATGAATTAAAATCTCATCAATTAGTTTGTTCTAATATTTTTTTAGTAATACAAAACCCAGTTCCATTAATATAAGATGAGTGGTTTAAAGTAGCTCTTCCTTTGTTAATAATGTCTGATTCTTTTAAAAATTGAATTGAATAAGCACTTGAAATTCAATTATCTCCATAGTTTTTTGAATTACGATAAGTAGTAACAACTTCAATATCTTTATAAAAATCAAATGTCTTATTAACTTCATATACTCAATTTTCATCTAATAAATTGTCTGCATCAAAATTACAAAAACAATCATATTTATCTAATAAGTTATTATCACGAATGTATCTTCATCCGTGATTAATAGCAAAATTTCCACCTTTTAAAGTATTGTGAAATCTTTCTAAAACTGTAATTCCTTTTTCAATACCAACATTATAAGTTTTTCTATTATCAGTACAATTATCAGCAACTAAATAAATATCAATTATTCCGTCATATTTTTGAGCTTTAATACTATCAATTAGTTTGCCAACAACCATTGACTCATTGTGTGCTGGAATAACAATTGCAAATGATCGATTTTTTTTAGGTTTATGTTTTGCTAATTTCTTTTTATTTTTAGTATATGCAAACATAAAAAATAATCAGTCAGATGATAGTAATAACATAAATATAATTCCAATAACTAGTGTTATGTAAAAAAATACAGTAGTTGTAGTGTTAAGTTGAGAGTTAAGCATTGCAAATCCTTATATAATTTTATTTTTATGAATATAAAAAATATTCAAAGCGACCAATATATAATATCAAATTTTTGTATGCAATGTTTAATTAATTTTTTTTATAGTCAATTTTAATAAATTATTTTTATAAACAAATATTAATAAGATAAAACTTTATAACTTAGTAACAAGTTATACATACAAATTATTATAGGAATTTTAAAAATTAACTAATGCTTTTAATATAATAAAATTGGTTTAAATATTATGAAAATTACAACTATATTATCAAGCTTATTTTTATCATCTAGTTTATCTAGTACACCTGTTTTAACAAATAGTTTTATTAATACAACTACTAATAAAATTCAAACTAAAGAATTTAATTTAGATAATTTAACTATTAAAAATAATAGAACTAGTAAAAAAATTCAAGCTTTTTTACACAACGATGTTTTTTATACTTCAATCAATGAATTAGAATCAATTACTAATACAAAAGAATTATTAATTAATTTAAAAGGATTATTAAATAATCAAATTCTTATTCATCAAAACAAAATAAAAGAATATCAATTAGAATTAAAAAAACTAATAAGAAAATTTTAAATAAACTATGATTATGATGATTATTACCAATTATTGGGATGTTTTTTTTTATTATTTATAATACTAGATTACAAAATCCATACTATGCTAACCAATTAGTTGATATTAAAGTAAAAATCACTGATTTAGATATAAAAAACATCTATATAGACAAATTATTAGAAGAAATCAATTCATCTATAAAATTAGAATTCTAATAATTGGTAAGATATTATTTTGTTTGATATTCCAGAAAAAAAACTATATGTTAGTTCAAAAAAAAGTTATAATATTTTTGTTTAAAGAATTTATCTTTATATAATGTTATTTGAATTTAAAGGAGAATTTGGGTTGTACAGTTATTATTAATTTGTATTACACGACACCCTTAAGTTTACTAATATATATAAATTTTTAAGGAGATATTGTGGCCATTAGAAAAGCTGTTATTCCTTGTGCTGGTTTTGGAACTAGATTTTTACCTTTTACAAAATCACAAGCAAAAGAAATGTTACCCATTATTGATACCCCAACTATAGAATATATTGTAAAAGAAGCTGTTGATAGTGGTATTAAAGAAATATTAATAATTTTAAATGACAAAAAAAGTGAAATAATGAATTATTTTAGTAGAAACATTCAACTTGAAGGTTTTTTATATAATAAAGGAAAAATCGCTGAACTTGAACAAATTAAAACTAAATATGATGCAAATATTCACTATATAATACAAGATGAACCACTAGGTTTAGGACATGCTATTTCTTTATGTAAAGGTTTTATAAATAATGAGTCTTTTGCTGTGCTTTTAGGAGATGATTTATTTAAATGTCAAACTCCTGCTATTAAACAATTAATGGACTTATATGAAGAAAAACAATCAACTATTTTAGGGACAATTTTAATTGATAAAAAAGATTGTAAAAAGTATGAAATTTGTAAGATTGAATCAAGTGATGATAATGTTTATAAAGTTTGTTCTGTAATTGAAAAACCAGATGAACAAAACGCTCCAAGTAATGTTGCGATTGCTGGAAGATACATATTAACTCCTGAAATATTTAACTATTTAGACTTACAACTTAAAGGTGAAACTGGAGAAATTGAATTAACTGATTCAATTTTAAAAACCATTAGTGATGTTGATTGTTATGCAAAAGTTATTGATGGAAAAAGATATGATATTGGAAATAAATTAGGTTATCTAGAAGCTTTTGTTGATTTTGCTTTAAATAGAGATGATACAAAAAATGAATTTATAAAACTTGTTAAAAAAATAAATGAAGAAGAAACTTTATAAAATTTATTTTTTAATTAATAATAATATGCTTATTTAGTCAATTATATTTAAGAATTTTAATCTTATTTATAATTGTCTATTTTATTTTATTAAGTTATAAATATATAATAATAAATCCTACGTTTCCCACTTAGTCGCGAAAACACTCAGTTTTCAGCGGCTATATTTTTTATAAAAAAATATAATTTATTATGCTTTTATGCTTAAATATGATATAATAAAGACGTGAAGAAGTCAAGAAATGATGTAAAAGGACAATGAAGAACATCAATAGCAAGAGTTAAAAAAGGCGAATACTTATCAATTGGAGTGCCAAGATCAGATAACAAAGGTTTTGTATATAGATTGGGATATGGATATTTGCATGAATTAAAACAATATCACGATGATCCGCTAGCAATTATCAAAGCAATTATTGCAAACTTTCCATTGTCTTGAACAAAAGAACAAGCAAGAACTAAATTAGATGAAATTTTTAAAGAGAAAAAAGAAACCAAAAAAGAAGTTTTAGAAAGGTTTAAAGGTTACGAAGTAGTTGAAAAACTATTTGATTATTTCAATATTTTTAATGATTGTTCTCCCACAAAATCGACAACATTAAAAGATGTTGTTTTACAGTTGATTTATCAAAGAATTAAAAATCCAATAAGTGTTTTTAACACTTATAAGACAGCAAAAAAAGAAAAAATAGACACTCATTCAAAAAATTCATTTTATAGATCATTAGACTATATAGCAAAAAACAAAGATGAAATTTTAAGAAATTTAAATGTAAAAATTTGTGCAAATACCAATAGAAAAATTGATGTATTATGATTTGACACAACAACTACTTATTTTGAAACATTTTCTCGTGAAGGTTATAAAAAACCTGGTTATTCAAAAGATGGAAAATTTAAAGAAGACCAGATTGTTATAGGTATGGCAACTGATGAAAATGGAATACCGTTACACTACAAAATATTTTCAGGAAATGTTGCTGATCCAAATACTTTAATACCATTTATGCTTGAAATTGCAGATATTTATGAAGTTAACAGTGTAACTATAATTGCTGACAAAGGAATGAGTGTTAATAGAAATATTAGATTTTTAGAATCTAAGAATTGAAAATACATAATCTCATACAGAATGAAAGCTGGAAGCAAACAATTTAAAGAGTATGTATTAGATGAAAAAGATTATATAAATGATGGTGGTTTGATATACAAAACTCGTGATATTGCATCTTCATACAATAAAAAAAGAATTAATGGACATTTTAGAAGACAAATAATTAGTTTTAGTCAAAAACGAGCAACTAAAGACAAAAACAATAGAGACATTTTAATTCAAAATTTCACTAAGAAAATGAATAAAGATAATCTTGTTTCTTGTGATGATTTAGCGGGATCTAAAAAATATAGATTCTTTAAACCTATAAACAAAGGTGCATTTTATGAACTTGACATAGAAAAAATACAAGAAGATCAAAAATATGATGGATACTATGTTTATGAAACAAATAGAACAGATTTATCAGTAAAAGAAGTTATTAATTTATATTCAAAACAATGACAAATTGAGTCTAATTTCAAGACATTAAAAGGTAAATTATCTCTTCGTCCAATGTATTTATCAACTTGAAACCATATTGTTGGTTACATTTGTTTATGTTTCATTTCATTAGTGTTTTTAAACTACATCATCTACATTCTAAATTCAAAATTAGGACTGACTGGAAAAAGCAAAATCACTGAGCATAAAGTGATTAATGTTATCAAAGAAGTTAAAGAAATTGAAGTATTTGTAAATAAACAAAAAATCGAAACTATACAAGTGTATAATGATGAGTTACAAGAAAGTTGGCAAACTTATCAAATATTATTAGAGCTTTTAACAAAAGAAAAAGTCACTTAGACATTACATTATAAAAAACATAACTTATGAGATCAAAAATTTACATAAGTATGTTTTCTTGTTTTATGCTTAAACTGGGAAACGTAGGATAATATGCTTATTTAGTCAATTATATTTAAGAATTTTAATCTTATTTATAATTGTCTATTTTATTTTATTAAGTTATAAATATATAATAATAAATATTAGTATCTTTTTACTTTTAACATTTACTAGAATTTTTAAATAAAAAGTGTTTATGAATTACTAGTAGATAAAATAGGTTTTTAAAAAATTAATATAACTTTTTATGCTTATAAAAAATTTTAAGTACAATTTTTAAAGGCAAATTAGAAGATCTTAAAATTCTTATTAACTATTTTCTAATTAGTATAACTATCTATATTTAAAGACGTCTTTTTTAAGATGCTAAATAGCAATTATAAATATTAAATATATCAGACATTAAAAAAACTAAGGACAAAGAATATATGAATAATAAAAAGCTTTGCACAATCATTATACCTTGCTACAACATGCAAGATTTTCTTAATAAATGTCTAGATTCAATTTATCAAAATAAAGAATCTGAAAAATATTTAGATGTTTTAATAATTGATGATGGATCAACAGATAACACCATAAAAATTGCTAATAAATATTTAAAAAAACATAATAATATTTCTATTTATTCTAAACCTAATGGACATTGAGGTTCTGTAATTAATTATGTAAAGCATAATAAATTAATCAATACTAAATATGCTTTTATATTAGATGCTGATGATAGAATTTCAAAAAAATTCACTAATTTGTTAGTTAATGTTGTAGATCCATTAAATGTAGATTTAGGTATTTTTAAAACTAAGATTTTATATAAAAATAGTGTTGTTGTTAATCCAAGATGATTATCAAAAAAACAAAAAACTTTTTTACCTATGATTATTCCTTGCTCAACTATTTTTAAGACTGATATATTTTATAAAAGTGTGGATTTAGTTGAAAAAGTACCATATCAAGATTATGTTTTATATTCTTGAATGTATTTAAATTCAACTAATGTACAATTTTTACCTCACACAATTGGTACTTATTGATACTCACGCCCAAATAATACTATGTCAAGTAGTTGAAACGATAAAAGAGTTTCTGGAGAAAAAACTTTACTTAATGAGTTAAAAAAATTAAATTTAGAACATTTATTTTTAGCTAGAATAGTTTTACCTGGATATATTAAAGGCTTATCAAAAGCAAATATTAAAATTGCTTTTAATAAAGAAAAAGTTGATTTATTGTTAAAAAATGCTTCAATATTTTTTAAACTAGTGTTTCGTATAAATCTTAAAAGAGCAAAAAGATATAATGTTATTAAATGAACAAAAGATAAAGTTGATATTATTTTATAAAAAATAACTATAAAAAAAGCAAGTGTTTAATACTTGCTTTTTGTTTAAATATTTAACTTTGTACTAATTCTTCTTTTCTAGGAATTGGAGTAGTTGAATAAGTTGATTTAAATAATGCTAAAAATGAAATAGGAATATAAGTTAACATAAAAAACGGATAAGTAAATATTGATTTAAATTTTTGTCAACTAGTTGCTTGTATAGATTTTTTATTTCTAGTTACAACAATAAAACCTCATAATAAGTAATTAATAAATATAACTCCAAGTATAACTAATGGTGTTGTTGTAAAATAAATTATTAAATCACGCAAGTAATTATTTACTTGTTCAACCATAACTAGTGAACTATTTAAATAATTAACAATGTAATTAGAAACCATTAATCCAGATGTTATTAAGTAAAATAATAAATTAATCATTAGTGTAATAACAGCAGGAAAGATCATTGTAAAATTAACTCATAATTTAATCTTATTTACTTTAAAAGTAAACATATTTTTAATCATTTTAGATCTATAAATTTTTCAAACTTGTTTAAAACCAACACATCATCTCATTCTTTGTTTTCATGAGTTTTTAAAATCAATTGGTTGTTCATCATAAAAACAAGCATCTTCAGTATATCCAGTTTTAATTTTGTTTAACATTAATCATTGAGTAAATTCAATGTCATGACTTAATGAATTAAAATCTCATCAATTAGTTTGTTCTAATATTTTTTTAGTAATACAAAACCCAGTTCCATTAATATAAGATGAGTGGTTTAAAGTAGCTCTTCCTTTGTTAATAATGTCTGATTCTTTTAAAAATTGAATTGAATAAGCACTTGAAATTCAATTATCTCCATAGTTTTTTGAATTACGATAAGTAGTAACAACTTCAATATCTTTATAAAAATCAAATGTCTTATTAACTTCATATACTCAATTTTCATCTAATAAATTGTCTGCATCAAAATTACAAAAACAATCATATTTATCTAATAAGTTATTATCACGAATGTATCTTCATCCGTGATTAATAGCAAAATTTCCACCTTTTAAAGTATTGTGAAATCTTTCTAAAACTGTAATTCCTTTTTCAATACCAACATTATAAGTTTTTCTATTATCAGTACAATTATCAGCAACTAAATAAATATCAATTATTCCGTCATATTTTTGAGCTTTAATACTATCAATTAGTTTGCCAACAACCATTGACTCATTGTGTGCTGGAATAACAATTGCAAATGATCGATTTTTTTAGGTTTATGTTTTGCTAATTTCTTTTTATTTTTAGTATATGCAAACATAAAAAATAATCAGTCAGATGATAGTAATAACATAAATATAATTCCAATAACTAGTGTTATGTAAAAAAATACACTTACAGCAATGTTAAGATGTTGATTAATCATAACAATTCTCCTTATAAGTAATTGGTTTTTTTATATATTTATGACAATACCAAATCATATAAATATAATATCCAAGGAACTTACATTTTATGATACCAAAATTTCATAAATAAAAGAAATACTAATTTCTAAAAAGAACGTTTATAAATTTTATAATGTACAAACTTAAACTTTCCTAGCGCATCTTTAACAAGAAAACAAGTATTTATTTTCATTAAGTTGAATTATAATATAATATTAAATTAGACTTATTAATGTATTTTTTTAAGCGTTCATTTTATATACAATAAGAAAGAGGTTTTATGAATTATCTTTTAATTGGTGGGGCTGGTTATATTGGAAGCCATGTAGCTGAAATTATTAATAAAACTGACAATAACAAAGTAATTATTTATGATAATTTATCAAGTGGATTAAATGATTTTATAGAACAAAAAAGTACATTCATTCAAGGTGATATTTTAGACTTTAATAAATTAAATGAGGTTTTTAGCTCAAATAAAATTGATGTTGTAATTTATTTAGCAGGATTAATTAAAGTTGGTGAATCAGTGCAAAAACCACTTGATTATTATCAAACAAATATTTTAGGATTAATAAATACTTTAAAAATTATGCAAGCGCATAATGTTAATTATTTTGTATTTTTTTCTTCAGCTGCTGTTTATGGAAACAATTCACGTCATAATGGTTATTTTTATGAAGATGATCCTAAAGAACCTTGTTCACCATATGGAAGAACAAAATATTTTGGTGAAGAAATCATTAAAGATTTTGCAATAGCTAATCCTAATTTTCATTACACTTTTTTAAGATATTTTAATGTTGCTGGTGCTTCAAAAAGCAAAAGAATTGGTTATCTAACTAAAGATAATAACAAACCTACTCATTTAATTCCTGCAATTAGTTATTTTGCTTTTGGTTTAACAGATTAATTCAGTATTTTTGGATCAGATTATAATACAAAAGATGGCACTTGTATTAGAGATTATGTTTATGTTTGTGAATTAGCTGAATTACATTTATTAACTGCACAAAAAATGGTTAAAGAAAATTGTAATCTTTACTATAACATTGGTAGTGGTAAAGGATTTAGTAACCTTGAAATTATTAAAGAATTTGAAAAACAACTAGGTTATAAACTAAATATAGACATTGCTCCAAAAAGAAGTGGAGATCCTGATGTTTTAGTTGCTTCAAATACTAAATTATGTCAAGAACTAAACTATAAAATAAAAACAAATATTAAAGATATAGTAGAAAGTGAAATTGCTTTTAGAAAAGCTCATTTAAAAAACAAAGAATAAAAAAGGAGTTTTATGAACACATTAAAAGCATTACCAACTAATATCAATAGTTATGATTATATTTTTATTGGTTGTGGGTTAAGTACAGCAACAGTTTGTGCTAAACTACCAAAAAGTAAAAGAATTTTAATAATTGAAAAAAGAGCGCATATTGGTGGAAACGTTTATGATCATAAAAAAAATGATATTCTAGTTCATCAATATGGACCTCATATATTTCATACAAATGATAAAGAAGTATTTGATTTTTTAAATCAATTTACTACTTTTAACACATATAAAAATGTTGTACAAGCTAAAATTGATGATGAATTAATCCCTCTACCTGTTAATGTTGACTCAATTAAAATACTTTTTCCAAATGAAGCTGAAGACTTTATTAATTATTTAAAAGAAAAGTTTCCAAATCAAGACCAAGTAACTATTTTAGAATTATCACAAATTGACAAGTATCAACATATTTATCAAACTATTTATACAAGGATTTTTGCAAGTTATACTGGTAAAATGTGAGATAAAAAAATTGAAGATTTAGATGTTTCAGTATTTGCTAGAGTTCCAATTTATTTAACTAAAAGAAACACTTATTTTACTGATACATATGAAGGTTTGCCATCTAAAGGTTATACTCAAATGGTTTTAAATATGTTAGATTCTTCTAATATTGATATTGTTTTAAACATTAATATTACAAAGCATTTACAAATTAAAGATGATCAAATTTATATTAATGATGAATTAATTACAAAACCTGTAATTAACTGTGCACCAATTGATGAAATCTTTGGCTATAAATATGATAAATTACCTTATAGATCTTTAAATATTAAATTTGAGGAATTAAATAATTCTAATTTACAATCAACAGCTGTTGTAAATTACCCTGAGCATCCTAAAATGACTAGAATTACTGAATATAAGAATTTTTATCCTGAAATAAAAAATGATAAAAATACTATTATTTCAAAAGAATTTCCTGGTGCTTTTGAACAAAATAGTAAAGAATTTTCTGAAAGATATTATCCAATTCCAAATGATGCTTCAAGAGATCAATATAATAAGTATGTTGAAGAAAGCAAAAAGATTTCAAATTTATATCAATTAGGAAGATTAGCTCAATATAGATACATTAATATGGATCAAGCTGTTAGAGGTGCTTTAGATTTTGCTGATGAATTAATTAAAAAATTTGAAAATTAAAAATATTAGAATAAAAATGCTAGGGGGGACCTAGCATTTTTATTTATTTAGATATTTATTTTGTTTTTCAAATTTATACACTTCTAGTTCTTTATTTGTAGCTAATACAAAGTGATTGTTTCCAATATGATGTCATTCTGGTTGATTATTTTCATCATATTTATGAATGTTATGATCATAAATTGAACCAATTAAAGAGCCTTTTTCATTTTCAATTGAAGGAATAGCATCTAATAAACTTTTAGTATAAGGATGATAAGCGTTATTAATAATTTCATCAGTTGGACCTATTTCTAATAAAACACCTTTATTAATTACAGCAATTCTATCTGAAATATATTCAACCATTCTTAAGTCATGAGCAATAAATAATATAGTTAAACTATATTTTTTCTTTAACTCATTAAAAATATTAATAACTTGTGTTTGAATAGATACATCTAAAGCTGAAATTGGTTCATCAACAATTAATAACTTAGGACGTAAAACAACAGATCGACAAATTCCTAAACGTTGTTGACCTCCTGAAAACTCTAAAGGATATCTTGATAAAACACTTTCATCAAGTCCAACTTGTTTTAGAATTTCAACAATTAAACGATGCTTACATTCTTTTTCACTAAGTTTTATTAAAGTTTGTCTTTGTAGCTGAGATTCAGCTAATCTATTATAAATAGGAGTGTAAAATTCTTTATCATTTGCCTTTAAGTTATTTAAGACATTTAATAAGTCTTCATATACAACTTTATAAGAATTATCTAGTGTATATGTTAACTTAGTCATCTGATCAACATAATCAAATATTTTGTTAATCAATTTATCAGAATCTTTAATTTGACTAGTAATATCGTTATAAACTTTTTCATCAAAATCTGTAATATAAATTAGTTTGGCATTTTTAGTATTTGATAATCCTTCACCAACTACAGTTTTAACATCTTTAAAAGGATTTAATGAATTAGTTGGATCTTGAAAAATCATTTGTACTTTATTAACCATAAAATTAATAATGTCTTTATGTTTTTTACTAAACTTATTTGTTTTTTCTAAGTTTTTTGGAATGATTCTATCTAGTATTTTGATTTGACCAAAACTATGTGGAGTTAAACCAATTATACTTCTTCCAATAGTTGATTTATCAGAACCAGATTCACCAACTAAACCTAGAACCTCTCCATCATAAATATTTAAAAAAACATAATAATATTTCTATTTATTCTAAACCTAATGGACATTGAGGTTCTGTAATTAATTATGTAAAGCATAATAAATTAATCAATACTAAATATGCTTTTATATTAGATGCTGATGATAGAATTTCAAAAAAATTCACTAATTTGTTAGTTAATGTTGTAGATCCATTAAATGTAGATTTAGGTATTTTTAAAACTAAGATTTTATATAAAAATAGTGTTGTTGTTAATCCAAGATGATTATCAAAAAAACAAAAAACTTTTTTACCTATGATTATTCCTTGCTCAACTATTTTTAAGACTGATATATTTTATAAAAGTGTGGATTTAGTTGAAAAAGTACCATATCAAGATTATGTTTTATATTCTTGAATGTATTTAAATTCAACTAATGTACAATTTTTACCTCACACAATTGGTACTTATTGATACTCACGCCCAAATAATACTATGTCAAGTAGTTGAAACGATAAAAGAGTTTCTGGAGAAAAAACTTTACTTAATGAGTTAAAAAAATTAAATTTAGAACATTTATTTTTAGCTAGAATAGTTTTACCTGGATATATTAAAGGCTTATCAAAAGCAAATATTAAAATTGCTTTTAATAAAGAAAAAGTTGATCTATTGTTAAAAAATGCTTCAATATTTTTTAAACTAGTGTTTCGTATAAATCTTAAAATAGCAAAAAGATATAATGTTATTAAATGAACAAAAGATAAAGTTGATATTATTTTCCTACGTTTCCCAGTTTAAGCATAAAACAAGAAAACATACTTATGTAAATTTTTGATCTCATAAGTTATGTTTTTTATAATGTAATGTCTAAGTGACTTTTTCTTTTGTTAAAAGCTCTAATAATATTTGATAAGTTTGCCAACTTTCTTGTAACTCATCATTATACACTTGTATAGTTTCGATTTTTTGTTTATTTACAAATACTTCAATTTCTTTAACTTCTTTGATAACATTAATCACTTTATGCTCAGTGATTTTGCTTTTTCCAGTCAGTCCTAATTTTGAATTTAGAATGTAGATGATGTAGTTTAAAAACACTAATGAAATGAAACATAAACAAATGTAACCAACAATATGGTTTCAAGTTGATAAATACATTGGACGAAGAGATAATTTACCTTTTAATGTCTTGAAATTAGACTCAATTTGTCATTGTTTTGAATATAAATTAATAACTTCTTTTACTGATAAATCTGTTCTATTTGTTTCATAAACATAGTATCCATCATATTTTTGATCTTCTTGTATTTTTTCTATGTCAAGTTCATAAAATGCATCTTTGTTTATAGGTTTAAAGAATCTATATTTTTTAGATCCCGCTAAATCATCACAAGAAACAAGATTATCTTTATTCATTTTCTTAGTGAAATTTTGAATTAAAATGTCTCTATCGTTTTTGTCTTTAGTTGCTCGTTTTTGACTAAAACTAATTATTTGTCTTCTAAAATGTCCATTAATTCTTTTTTTATTGTATGAAGATGCAATATCACGAGTTTTGTATATCAAACCACCATCATTTATATAATCTTTTTCATCTAATATATACTCTTTAAATTGTTTGCTTCCAGCTTTCATTCTGTATGAGATTATGTATTTTCAATTCTTAGATTCTAAAAATCTAATATTTCTATTAACACTCATTCCTTTGTCAGCAATTATAGTTACACTGTTAACTTCATAAATATCTGCAATTTCAAGCATAAATGGTATTAAAGTATTTGGATCAGCAACATTTCCTGGAAATATTTTGTAGTGTAACGGTATTCCATTTTCATCAGTTGCCATACCTATAACAATCTGGTCTTCTTTAAATTTTCCATCTTTTGAATAACCAGGTTTTTTATAACCTTCACGAGAAAATGTTTCAAAATAAGTAGTTGTTGCGTCAAATCATAATACATCAATTTTTCTATTGGTATTTGCACAAATTTTTGCATTTAAATTTCTTAAAATTTCATCTTTGTTTTTTGCTATATAGTCTAATGATCTATAAAATGAATTTTTTGAATGAGTGTCTATTTTTTCTTTTTTTGCTGTCTTATAAGTGTTAAAAACACTTATTGGATTTTTAATTCTTTGATAAATCAACTGTAAAACAACATCTTTTAATGTTGTCGATTTTGTGGGAGAACAATCATTAAAAATATTGAAATAATCAAATAGTTTTTCAACTACTTCGTAACCTTTAAACCTTTCTAAAACTTCTTTTTTGGTTTCTTTTTTCTCTTTAAAAATTTCATCTAATTTAGTTCTTGCTTGTTCTTTTGTTCAAGACAATGGAAAGTTTGCAATAATTGCTTTGATAATTGCTAGCGGATCATCGTGATATTGTTTTAATTCATGCAAATATCCATATCCCAATCTATATACAAAACCTTTGTTATCTGGTCTTGGCACTCCAATTGATAAGTATTCGCCTTTTTTAACTCTTGCTATTGATGTTCTTCATTGTCTTTTTACATCATTTCTTGACTTCTTCACGTCTTTATTATATCATATTTAAGCATAAAAGCATAATAAATTATATTTTTTTATAAAAAATATAGCCGCTGAAAACTGAGTGTTTTCGCGACTAAGTGGGAAACGTAGGGTTGATATTATTTTATAAAAAATAACTATAAAAAAAGCAAGTGTTTAATACTTGCTTTTTGTTTAAATATTTAACTTTGTACTAATTCTTCTTTTCTAGGAATTGGAGTAGTTGAATAAGTTGATTTAAATAATGCTAAAAATGAAATAGGAATATAAGTTAACATAAAAAACGGATAAGTAAATATTGATTTAAATTTTTGTCAACTAGTTGCTTGTATAGATTTTTTATTTCTAGTTACAACAATAAAACCTCATAATAAGTAATTAATAAATATAACTCCAAGTATAACTAATGGTGTTGTTGTAAAATAAATTATTAAATCACGCAAGTAATTATTTACTTGTTCAACCATAACTAGTGAACTATTTAAATAATTAACAATGTAATTAGAAACCATTAATCCAGATGTTATTAAGTAAAATAATAAATTAATCATTAATGTAATAACAGCAGGAAAGATCATTGTAAAATTAACTCATAATTTAATCTTATTTACTTTAAAAGTAAACATATTTTTAATCATTTTAGATCTATAAATTTTTCAAACTTGTTTAAAACCAACACATCATCTCATTCTTTGTTTTCATGAGTTTTTAAAATCAATTGGTTGTTCATCATAAAAACAAGCATCTTCAGTATATCCAGTTTTAATTTTGTTTAACATTAATCATTGAGTAAATTCAATGTCATGACTTAATGAATTAAAATCTCATCAATTAGTTTGTTCTAATATTTTTTTAGTAATACAAAACCCAGTTCCATTAATATAAGATGAGTGGTTTAAAGTAGCTCTTCCTTTGTTAATAATGTCTGATTCTTTTAAAAATTGAATTGAATAAGCACTTGAAATTCAATTATCTCCATAGTTTTTTGAATTACGATAAGTAGTAACAACTTCAATATCTTTATAAAAATCAAATGTCTTATTAACTTCATATACTCAATTTTCATCTAATAAATTGTCTGCATCAAAATTACAAAAACAATCATATTTATCTAATAAGTTATTATCACGAATGTATCTTCATCCGTGATTAATAGCAAAATTTCCACCTTTTAAAGTATTGTGAAATCTTTCTAAAACTGTAATTCCTTTTTCAATACCAACATTATAAGTTTTTCTATTATCAGTACAATTATCAGCAACTAAATAAATATCAATTATTCCGTCATATTTTTGAGCTTTAATACTATCAATTAGTTTGCCAACAACCATTGACTCATTGTGTGCTGGAATAACAATTGCAAATGATCGATTTTTTTAGGTTTATGTTTTGCTAATTTCTTTTTATTTTTAGTATATGCAAACATAAAAAATAATCAGTCAGATGATAGTAATAACATAAATATAATTCCAATAACTAGTGTTATGTAAAAAAATACACTTACAGCAATGTTAAGATGTTGATTAATCATAACAATTCTCCTTATAAGTAATTGGTTTTTTTATATATTTATGACAATACCAAATCATATAAATATAATATCCAAGGAACTTACATTTTATGATACCAAAATTTCATAAATAAAAGAAATACTAATTTCTAAAAAGAACGTTTATAAATTTTATAATGTACAAACTTAAACTTTCCTAGCACATCTTTAACAAGAAAACAAGTATTTATTTTCATTAAGTTGAATTATAATATAATATTAAATTAGACTTATTAATGTATTTTTTTAAGCGTTCATTTTATATACAATAAGAAAGAGGTTTTATGAATTATCTTTTAATTGGTGGGGCTGGTTATATTGGAAGCCATGTAGCTGAAATTATTAATAAAACTGACAATAACAAAGTAATTATTTATGATAATTTATCAAGTGGATTAAATGATTTTATAGAACAAAAAAGTACATTCATTCAAGGTGATATTTTAGACTTTAATAAATTAAATGAGGTTTTTAGCTCAAATAAAATTGATGTTGTAATTTATTTAGCAGGATTAATTAAAGTTGGTGAATCAGTGCAAAAACCACTTGATTATTATCAAACAAATATTTTAGGATTAATAAATACTTTAAAAATTATGCAAGCGCATAATGTTAATTATTTTGTATTTTCTTCTTCAGCTGCTGTTTATGGAAACAATTCACGTCATAATGGTTATTTTTATGAAGATGATCCTAAAGAACCTTGTTCACCATATGGAAGAACAAAATATTTTGGTGAAGAAATCATTAAAGATTTTGCAATAGCTAATCCTAATTTTCATTACACTTTTTTAAGATATTTTAATGTTGCTGGTGCTTCAAAAAGCAAAAGAATTGGTTATCTAACTAAAGATAATAACAAACCTACTCATTTAATTCCTGCAATTAGTTATTTTGCTTTTGGTTTAACAGATCAATTCAGTATTTTTGGATCAGATTATAATACAAAAGATGGCACTTGTATTAGAGATTATGTTTATGTTTGTGAATTAGCTGAATTACATTTATTAACTGCACAAAAAATGGTTAAAGAAAATTGTAATCTTTACTATAACATTGGTAGTGGTAAAGGATTTAGTAACCTTGAAATTATTAAAAAATTTGAAAAACAACTAGGTTATAAACTAAATATAGACATTGCTCCAAAAAGAAGTGGAGATCCTGATGTTTTAGTTGCTTCAAATACTAAATTATGTCAAGAACTAAACTATAAAATAAAAACAAATATTAAAGATATAGTAGAAAGTGAAATTGCTTTTAGAAAAGCTCATTTAAAAAACAAAGAATAAAAAAGGAGTTTTATGAACACATTAAAAGCATTACCAACTAATATCAATAGTTATGATTATATTTTTATTGGTTGTGGGTTAAGTACAGCAACAGTTTGTGCTAAACTACCAAAAAGTAAAAGAATTTTAATAATTGAAAAAAGAGCGCATATTGGTGGAAACGTTTATGATCATAAAAAAAATGATATTCTAGTTCATCAATATGGACCTCATATATTTCATACAAATGATAAAGAAGTATTTGATTTTTTAAATCAATTTACTACTTTTAACACATATAAAAATGTTGTACAAGCTAAAATTGATGATGAATTAATCCCTCTACCTGTTAATGTTGACTCAATTAAAATACTTTTTCCAAATGAAGCTGAAGACTTTATTAATTATTTAAAAGAAAAGTTTCCAAATCAAGACCAAGTAACTATTTTAGAATTATCAAAAATTGACAAGTATCAACATATTTATCAAACTATTTATACAAGGATTTTTGCAAGTTATACTGGTAAAATGTGAGATAAAAAAATTGAAGATTTAGATGTTTCAGTATTTGCTAGAGTTCCAATTTATTTAACTAAAAGAAACACTTATTTTACTGATACATATGAAGGTTTGCCATCTAAAGGTTATACTCAAATGGTTTTAAATATGTTAGATTCTTCTAATATTGATATTGTTTTAAACATTAATATTACAAAGCATTTACAAATTAAAGATGATCAAATTTATATTAATGATGAATTAATTACAAAACCTGTAATTAACTGTGCACCAATTGATGAAATCTTTGGCTATAAATATGATAAATTACCTTATAGATCTTTAAATATTAAATTTGAGGAATTAAATAATTCTAATTTACAATCAACAGCTATTGTAAATTACCCTGAGCATCCTAAAATGACTAGAATTACTGAATATAAGAATTTTATCCTGAAATAAAAAATGATAAAAATACTATTATTTCAAAAGAATTTCCTGGTGCTTTTGAACAAAATAGTAAAGAATTTTCTGAAAGATATTATCCAATTCCAAATGATGCTTCAAGAGATCAATATAATAAGTATGTTGAAGAAAGCAAAAAGATTTCAAATTTATATCAATTAGGAAGATTAGCTCAATATAGATACATTAATATGGATCAAGCTGTTAGAGGTGCTTTAGATTTTGCTGATGAATTAATTAAAAAATTTGAAAATTAAAAATATTAGAATAAAAATGCTAGGGGGGACCTAGCATTTTTATTTATTTAGATATTTATTTTGTTTTTCAAATTTATACACTTCTAGTTCTTTATTTGTCCTACGTTTCCCACTTAGTCGCGAAAACACTCAGTTTTCAGCGGCTATATTTTTTTATAAAAAAATATAATTTATTATGCTTTTATGCTTAAATATGATATAATAAAGACGTGAAGAAGTCAAGAAATGATGTAAAAAGACAATGAAGAACATCAATAGCAAGAGTTAAAAAAGGCGAATACTTATCAATTGGAGTGCCAAGACCAGATAACAAAGGTTTTGTATATAGATTGGGATATGGATATTTGCATGAATTAAAACAATATCACGATGATCCGCTAGCAATTATCAAAGCAATTATTGCAAACTTTCCATTGTCTTGAACAAAAGAACAAGCAAGAACTAAATTAGATGAAATTTTTAAAGAGAAAAAAGAAACCAAAAAAGAAGTTTTAGAAAGGTTTAAAGGTTACGAAGTAGTTGAAAAACTATTTGATTATTTCATTATTTTTAATGATTGTTCTCCCACAAAATCGACAACATTAAAAGATGTTGTTTTACAGTTGATTTATCAAAGAATTAAAAATCCAATAAGTGTTTTTAACACTTATAAGACAGCAAAAAAAGAAAAAATAGACACTCATTCAAAAAATTCATTTTATAGATCATTAGACTATATAGCAAAAAACAAAGATGAAATTTTAAGAAATTTAAATGCAAAAATTTGTGCAAATACCAATAGAAAAATTGATGTATTATGATTTGACGCAACAACTACTTATTTTGAAACATTTTCTCGTGAAGGTTATAAAAAACCTGGTTATTCAAAAGATGGAAAATTTAAAGAAGACCAGATTGTTATAGGTATGGCAACTGATGAAAATGGAATACCGTTACACTACAAAATATTTCCAGGAAATGTTGCTGATCCAAATACTTTAATACCATTTATGCTTGAAATTGCAGATATTTATGAAGTTAACAGTGTAACTATAATTGCTGACAAAGGAATGAGTGTTAATAGAAATATTAGATTTTTAGAATCTAAGAATTGAAAATACATAATCTCATACAGAATGAAAGCTGGAAGCAAACAATTTAAAGAGTATATATTAGATGAAAAAGATTATATAAATGATGGTGGTTTGATATACAAAACTCGTGATATTGCATCTTCATACAATAAAAAAAGAATTAATGGACATTTTAGAAGACAAATAATTAGTTTTAGTCAAAAACGAGCAACTAAAGACAAAAACGATAGAGACATTTTAATTCAAAATTTCACTAAGAAAATGAATAAAGATAATCTTGTTTCTTGTGATGATTTAGCGGGATCTAAAAAATATAGATTCTTTAAACCTATAAACAAAGGTGCATTTTATGAACTTGACATAGAAAAAATACAAGAAGATCAAAAATATGATGGATACTATGTTTATGAAACAAATAGAACAGATTTATCAGTAAAAGAAGTTATTAATTTATATTCAAAACAATGACAAATTGAGTCTAATTTCAAGACATTAAAAGGTAAATTATCTCTTCGTCCAATGTATTTATCAACTTGAAACCATATTGTTGGTTACATTTGTTTATGTTTCATTTCATTAGTGTTTTTAAACTACATCATCTACATTCTAAATTCAAAATTAGGACTGACTGGAAAAAGCAAAATCACTGAGCATAAAGTGATTAATGTTATCAAAGAAGTTAAAGAAATTGAAGTATTTGTAAATAAACAAAAAATCGAAACTATACAAGTGTATAATGATGAGTTACAAGAAAGTTGGCAAACTTATCAAATATTATTAGAGCTTTTAACAAAAGAAAAAGTCACTTAGACATTACATTATAAAAAACATAACTTATGAGATCAAAAATTTACATAAGTATGTTTTCTTGTTTTATGCTTAAACTGGGAAACGTAGGACCTAGCATTTTTATTTATTTAGATATTTATTTTGTTTTTCAAATTTATACACTTCTAGTTCTTTATTTGTAGCTAATACAAAGTGATTGTTTCCAATATGATGTCATTCTGGTTGATTATTTTCATCATATTTATGAATGTTATGATCATAAATTGAACCAATTAAAGAGCCTTTTTCATTTTCAATTGAAGGAATAGCATCTAATAAACTTTTAGTATAAGGATGATAAGCGTTATTAATAATTTCATCAGTTGGACCTATTTCTAATAAAACACCTTTATTAATTACAGCAATTCTATCTGAAATATATTCAACCATTCTTAAGTCATGAGCAATAAATAATATAGTTAAACTATATTTTTTCTTTAACTCATTAAAAATATTAATAACTTGTGCTTGAATAGATACATCTAAAGCTGAAATTGGTTCATCAGCAATTAATAACTTAGGACGTAAAACAACAGATCGACAAATTCCTAAACGTTGTTGTTGACCTCCTGAAAACTCTAAAGGATATCTTGATAAAACACTTTCATCAAGTCCAACTTGTTTTAGAATTTCAACAATTAAACGATGCTTACATTCTTTTTCACTAAGTTTTATTAAAGTTTGTCTTTGTAGCTGAGATTCAGCTAATCTATTATAAATAGGAGTGTAAAATTCTTTATCATTTGCCTTTAAGTTATTTAAGACATTTAATAAGTCTTCATATACAACTTTATAAGAATTATCTAGTGTATATGTTAACTTAGTCATCTGATCAACATAATCAAATATTTTGTTAGTCAATTTATCAGAATCTTTAATTTGACTAGTAATATCGTTATAAACTTTTTCATCAAAATCTGTAATATAAATTAGTTTGGCATTTTTAGTATTTGATAATCCTTCACCAACTACAGTTTTAACATCTTTAAAAGGATTTAATGAATTAGTTGGATCTTGAAAAATCATTTGTACTTTATTAACCATAAAATTAATAATGTCTTTATGTTTTTTACTAAACTTATTTGTTTTTTCTAAGTTTTTTGGAATGATTCTATCTAGTATTTTGATTTGACCAAAACTATGTGGAGTTAAACCAATTATACTTCTTCCAATAGTTGATTTATCAGAACCAGATTCACCAACTAAACCTAGAACCTCTCCATCATAAATATTTAAAAAAACATAATAATATTTCTATTTATTCTAAACCTAATGGACATTGAGGTTCTGTAATTAATTATGTAAAGCATAATAAATTAATCAATACTAAATATGCTTTTATATTAGATGCTGATTATAGAATTTCAAAAAAATTCACTAATTTGTTAGTTAATGTTGTAGATCCATTAAATGTAGATTTAGGTATTTTTAAAACTAAGATTTTATATAAAAATAGTGTTGTTGTTAATCCAAGATGATTATCAAAAAAACAAAAAACTTTTTTACCTATGATTATTCCTTGCTCAACTATTTTTAAGACTGATATATTTTATAAAAGTGTGGATTTAGTTGAAAAAGTACCATATCAAGATTATGTTTTATATTCTTGAATGTATTTAAATTCAACTAATGTACAATTTTTACCTCACACAATTGGTACTTATTGATACTCACGCCCAAATAATACTATGTCAAGTAGTTGAAACGATAAAAGAGTTTCTGGAGAAAAAACTTTACTTAATGAGTTAAAAAAATTAAATTTAGAACATTTATTTTTAGCTAGAATAGTTTTACCTGGATATATTAAAGGCTTATCAAAAGCAAATATTAAAATTGCTTTTAATAAAGAAAAAGTTGATCTATTGTTAAAAAATGCTTCAATATTTTTTAAACTAGTGTTTCGTATAAATCTTAAAATAGCAAAAAGATATAATGTTATTAAATGAACAAAAGATAAAGTTGATATTATTTTATAAAAAATAACTATAAAAAAAGCAAGTGTTTAATACTTGCTTTTTGTTTAAATATTTAACTTTGTACTAATTCTTCTTTTCTAGGAATTGGAGTAGTTGAATAAGTTGATTTAAATAATGCTAAAAATGAAATAGGAATATAAGTTAACATAAAAAACGGATAAGTAAATATTGATTTAAATTTTTGTCAACTAGTTGCTTGTATAGATTTTTTATTTCTAGTTACAACAATAAAACCTCATAATAAGTAATTAATAAATATAACTCCAAGTATAACTAATGGTGTTGTTGTAAAATAAATTATTAAATCACGCAAGTAATTATTTACTTGTTCAACCATAACTAGTGAACTATTTAAATAATTAACAATGTAATTAGAAACCATTAATCCAGATGTTATTAAGTAAAATAATAAATTAATCATTAGTGTAATAACAGCAGGAAAGATCATTGTAAAATTAACTCATAATTTAATCTTATTTACTTTAAAAGTAAACATATTTTTAATCATTTTAGATCTATAAATTTTTCAAACTTGTTTAAAACCAACACATCATCTCATTCTTTGTTTTCATGAGTTTTTAAAATCAATTGGTTGTTCATCATAAAAACAAGCATCTTCAGTATATCCAGTTTTAATTTTGTTTAACATTAATCATTGAGTAAATTCAATGTCATGACTTAATGAATTAAAATCTCATCAATTAGTTTGTTCAAATATTTTTTTAGTAATACAAAACCCAGTTCCATTAATATAAGATGAGTGGTTTAAAGTAGCTCTTCCTTTGTTAATAATGTCTGATTCTTTTAAAAATTGAATTGAATAAGCACTTGAAATTCAATTATCTCCATAGTTTTTTGAATTACGATAAGTAGTAACAACTTCAATATCTTTATAAAAATCAAATGTCTTATTAACTTCATATACTCAATTTTCATCTAATAAATTGTCTGCATCAAAATTACAAAAACAATCATATTTATCTAATAAGTTATTATCACGAATGTATCTTCATCCGTGATTAATAGCAAAATTTCCACCTTTTAAAGTATTGTGAAATCTTTCTAAAACTGTAATTCCTTTTTCAATACCAACATTATAAGTTTTTCTATTATCAGTACAATTATCAGCAACTAAATAAATATCAATTATTCCGTCATATTTTTGAGCTTTAATACTATCAATTAGTTTGCCAACAACCATTGACTCATTGTGTGCTGGAATAACAATTGCAAATGATCGATTTTTTTAGGTTTATGTTTTGCTAATTTCTTTTTATTTTTAGTATATGCAAACATAAAAAATAATCAGTCAGATGATAGTAATAACATAAATATAATTCCAAAACTAGTGTTATGTAAAAAAATACACTTACAGCAATGTTAAGATGTTGATTAATCATAACAATTCTCCTTATAAGTAATTGGTTTTTTATATATTTATGACAATACCAAATCATATAAATATAATATCCAAGGAACTTACATTTTATGATACCAAAATTTCATAAATAAAAGAAATACTAATTTCTAAAAAGAACGTTTATAAATTTTATAATGTACAAACTTAAACTTTCCTAGCACATCTTTAACAAGAAAACAAGTATTTATTTTCATTAAGTTGAATTATAATATAATATTAAATTAGACTTATTAATGTATTTTTTTAAGCGTTCATTTTATATACAATAAGAAAGAGGTTTTATGAATTATCTTTTAATTGGTGGGGCTGGTTATATTGGAAGCCATGTAGCTGAAATTATTAATAAAACTGACAATAACAAAGTAATTATTTATGATAATTTATCAAGTGGGTTAAATGATTTTATAGAACAAAAAAGTACATTCATTCAAGGTGATATTTTAGACTTTAATAAATTAAATGAGGTTTTTAGCTCAAATAAAATTGATGTTGTAATTTATTTAGCAGGATTAATTAAAGTTGGTGAATCAGTGCAAAAACCACTTGATTATTATCAAACAAATATTTTAGGATTAATAAATACTTTAAAAATTATGCAAGCGCATAATGTTAATTATTTTGTATTTTCTTCTTCAGCTGCTGTTTATGGAAACAATTCACGTCATAATGGTTATTTTTATGAAGATGATCCTAAAGAACCTTGTTCACCATATGGAAGAACAAAATATTTTGGTGAAGAAATCATTAAAGATTTTGCAATAGCTAATCCTAATTTTCATTACACTTTTTTAAGATATTTTAATGTTGCTGGTGCTTCAAAAAGCAAAAGAATTGGTTATCTAACTAAAGATAATAACAAACCTACTCATTTAATTCCTGCAATTAGTTATTTTGCTTTTGGTTTAACAGATCAATTCAGTATTTTTGGATCAGATTATAATACAAAAGATGGCACTTGTATTAGAGATTATGTTTATGTTTGTGAATTAGCTGAATTACATTTATTAACTGCACAAAAAATGGTTAAAGAAAATTGTAATCTTTACTATAACATTGGTAGTGGTAAAGGATTTAGTAACCTTGAAATTATTAAAGAATTTGAAAAACAACTAGGTTATAAACTAAATATAGACATTGCTCCAAAAAGAAGTGGAGATCCTGATGTTTTAGTTGCTTCAAATACTAAATTATGTCAAGAACTAAACTATAAAATAAAAACAAATATTAAAGATATAGTAGAAAGTGAAATTGCTTTTAGAAAAGCTCATTTAAAAAACAAAGAATAAAAAAGGAGTTTTATGAACACATTAAAAGCATTACCAACTAATATCAATAGTTATGATTATATTTTTATTGGTTGTGGGTTAAGTACAGCAACAGTTTGTGCTAAACTACCAAAAAGCAAAAGAATTTTAATAATTGAAAAAAGAGCGCATATTGGTGGAAACGTTTATGATCATAAAAAAAATGATATTCTAGTTCATCAATATGGACCTCATATATTTCATACAAATGATAAAGAAGTATTTGATTTTTTAAATCAATTTACTACTTTTAACACATATAAAAATGTTGTACAAGCTAAAATTGATGATGAATTAATCCCTCTACTTGTTAATGTTGACTCAATTAAAATACTTTTTCCAAATGAAGCTGAAGACTTTATTAATTATTTAAAAGAAAAGTTTCCAAATCAAGACCAAGTAACTATTTTAGAATTATCACAAATTGACAAGTATCAACATATTTATCAAACTATTTATACAAGGATTTTTGCAAGTTATACTGGTAAAATGTGAGATAAAAAAATTGAAGATTTAGATGTTTCAGTATTTGCTAGAGTTCCAATTTATTTAACTAAAAGAAACACTTATTTTACTGATACATATGAAGGTTTGCCATCTAAAGGTTATACTCAAATGGTTTTAAATATGTTAGATTCTTCTAATATTGATATTGTTTTAAACATTAATATTACAAAGCATTTACAAATTAAAGATGATCAAATTTATATTAATGATGAATTAATTACAAAACCTGTAATTAACTGTGCACCAATTGATGAAATCTTTGGCTATAAATATGATAAATTACCTTATAGATCTTTAAATATTAAATTTGAGGAATTAAATAATTCTAATTTACAATCAACAGCTATTGTAAATTACCCTGAGCATCCTAAAATGACTAGAATTACTGAATATAAGAATTTTATCCTGAAATAAAAAATGATAAAAATACTATTATTTCAAAAGAATTTCCTGGTGCTTTTGAACAAAATAGTAAAGAATTTTCTGAAAGATATTATCCAATTCCAAATGATGCTTCAAGAGATCAATATAATAAGTATGTTGAAGAAAGCAAAAAGATTTCAAATTTATATCAATTAGGAAGATTAGCTCAATATAGATACATTAATATGGATCAAGCTGTTAGAGGTGCTTTAGATTTTGCTGATGAATTAATTAAAAAATTTGAAAATTAAAAATATTAGAATAAAAATGCCCTACGTTTCCCACTTAGTCGCGAAAACACTCAGTTTTCAGCGGCTATATTTTTTATAAAAAAATATAATTTATTATGCTTTTATGCTTAAATATGATATAATAAAGACGTGAAGAAGTCAAGAAATGATGTAAAAAGACAATGAAGAACATCAATAGCAAGAGTTAAAAAAGGCGAATACTTATCAATTGGAGTGCCAAGACCAGATAACAAAGGTTTTGTATATAGATTGGGATATGGATATTTGCATGAATTAAAACAATATCACGATGATCCGCTAGCAATTATCAAAGTAATTATTGCAAACTTTCCATTGTCTTGAACAAAAGAACAAGCAAGAACTAAATTAGATGAAATTTTTAAAGAGAAAAAAGAAACCAAAAAAGAAGTTTTAGAAAGGTTTAAAGGTTACGAAGTAGTTGAAAAACTATTTGATTATTTCAATATTTTTAATGATTGTTCTCCCACAAAATCGACAACATTAAAAGATGTTGTTTTACAGTTGATTTATCAAAGAATTAAAAATCCAATAAGTGTTTTTAACACTTATAAGACAGCAAAAAAAGAAAAAATAGACACTCATTCAAAAAATTCATTTTATAGATCATTAGACTATATAGCAAAAAACAAAGATGAAATTTTAAGAAATTTAAATGCAAAAATTTGTGCAAATACCAATAGAAAAATTGATGTATTATGATTTGACGCAACAACTACTTATTTTGAAACATTTTCTCGTGAAGGTTATAAAAAACCTGGTTATTCAAAAGATGGAAAATTTAAAGAAGACCAGATTGTTATAGGTATGGCAACTGATGAAAATGGAATACCGTTACACTACAAAATATTTCCAGGAAATGTTGCTGATCCAAATACTTTAATACCATTTATGCTTGAAATTGCAGATATTTATGAAGTTAACAGTGTAACTATAATTGCTGACAAAGGAATGAGTGTTAATAGAAATATTAGATTTTTAGAATCTAAGAATTGAAAATACATAATCTCATACAGAATGAAAGCTGGAAGCAAACAATTTAAAGAGTATATATTAGATGAAAAAGATTATATAAATGATGGTGGTTTGATATACAAAACTCGTGATATTGCATCTTCATACAATAAAAAAAGAATTAATGGACATTTTAGAAGACAAATAATTAGTTTTAGTCAAAAACGAGCAACTAAAGACAAAAACAATAGAGACATTTTAATTCAAAATTTCACTAAGAAAATGAATAAAGATAATCTTGTTTCTTGTGATGATTTAGCGGGATCTAAAAAATATAGATTCTTTAAACCTATAAACAAAGGTGCATTTTATGAACTTGACATAGAAAAAATACAAGAAGATCAAAAATATGATGGATACTATGTTTATGAAACAAATAGAACAGATTTATCAGTAAAAGAAGTTATTAATTTATATTCAAAACAATGACAAATTGAGTCTAATTTCAAGACATTAAAAGGTAAATTATCTCTTCGTCCAATGTATTTATCAACTTGAAACCATATTGTTGGTTACATTTGTTTATGTTTCATTTCATTAGTGTTTTTAAACTACATCATCTACATTCTAAATTCAAAATTAGGACTGACTGGAAAAAGCAAAATCACTGAGCATAAAGTGATTAATGTTATCAAAGAAGTTAAAGAAATTGAAGTATTTGTAAATAAACAAAAAATCGAAACTATACAAGTGTATAATGATGAGTTACAAGAAAGTTGGCAAACTTATCAAATATTATTAGAGCTTTTAACAAA
Source organism: Mycoplasma mycoides subsp. mycoides SC str. PG1 (assembly GCF_000011445.1). Classification (NCBI taxonomy): domain Bacteria; kingdom Bacillati; phylum Mycoplasmatota; class Mollicutes; order Mycoplasmatales; family Mycoplasmataceae; genus Mycoplasma; species Mycoplasma mycoides. The sequence goes on along the minus strand of NC_005364.2, from coordinate 1,105,448 downwards.
AGAAAAAGTCACTTAGACATTACATTATAAAAAACATAACTTATGAGATCAAAAATTTACATAAGTATGTTTTCTTGTTTTATGCTTAAACTGGGAAACGTAGGAAAAATATTAGAATAAAAATGCTAGGGGGGACCTAGCATTTTTATTTATTTAGATATTTATTTTGTTTTTCAAATTTATACACTTCTAGTTCTTTATTTGTAGCTAATACAAAGTGATTGTTTCCAATATGATGTCATTCTGGTTGATTATTTTCATCATATTTATGAATGTTATGATCATAAATTGAACCAATTAAAGAGCCTTTTTCATTTTCAATTGAAGGAATAGCATCTAATAAACTTTTAGTATAAGGATGATAAGCGTTATTAATAATTTCATCAGTTGGACCTATTTCTAATAAAACACCTTTATTAATTACAGCAATTCTATCTGAAATATATTCAACCATTCTTAAGTCATGAGCAATAAATAATATAGTTAAACTATATTTTTTCTTTAACTCATTAAAAATATTAATAACTTGTGCTTGAATAGATACATCTAAAGCTGAAATTGGTTCATCAGCAATTAATAACTTAGGACGTAAAACAACAGATCGACAAATTCCTAAACGTTGTTGTTGACCTCCTGAAAACTCTAAAGGATATCTTGATAAAACACTTTCATCAAGTCCAACTTGTTTTAGAATTTCAACAATTAAACGATGCTTACATTCTTTTTCACTAAGTTTTATTAAAGTTTGTCTTTGTAGCTGAGATTCAGCTAATCTATTATAAATAGGAGTGTAAAATTCTTTATCATTTGCCTTTAAGTTATTTAAGACATTTAATAAGTCTTCATATACAACTTTATAAGAATTATCTAGTGTATATGTTAACTTAGTCATCTGATCAACATAATCAAATATTTTGTTAGTCAATTTATCAGAATCTTTAATTTGACTAGTAATATCGTTATAAACTTTTTCATCAAAATCTGTAATATAAATTAGTTTGGCATTTTTAGTATTTGATAATCCTTCACCAACTACAGTTTTAACATCTTTAAAAGGATTTAATGAATTAGTTGGATCTTGAAAAATCATTTGTACTTTATTAACCATAAAATTAATAATGTCTTTATGTTTTTTACTAAACTTATTTGTTTTTTCTAAGTTTTTTGGAATGATTCTATCTAGTATTTTGATTTGACCAAAACTATGTGGAGTTAAACCAATTATACTTCTTCCAATAGTTGATTTACCAGAACCAGATTCACCAACTAAACCTAGAACCTCTCCATCATAAATATTTAAATTCAGATCTTTAATCGCTGTAAACTCTTTTGCACCAAAACCATAAACAATATCTAAATTACGAATTTCAACAACAGTTTTTCTATTTTTATAAGCATTTAACATCTCATTAGTACCTTTTCTAATACTACGATATAAAGCTTTTTTAAAAGGTTGTTTTTCAATATAATACTTACTCATTTATAACCTCTTGTTGTTGTTTCAATAATTGTTCGTTTTCTTTTAATTTTAGTGCAACCTTTTTATTTTGTTGTTCTGATTTAGTTTTATAGTTGTTATAAACCATATCATCTACAAAAATACCTTCACCATAAAGATCATTAAGTATTTTGTCATATTTTTTTCATAAATTCAAAATAATTTTTGGTGGAGTGTAGTTTGGAGCTTGTGATCCTAATAAATTACTTTTTACAAAATGAGTTGGTGATATTTGATAAACTGGAGGTTCTTCATAAAAATCAATATCTAATGCATAATCATTTCTAATCGCAAAAGCATCTCCTTGAATTTTATTCAAATTAGCTGGAACTGAACCACGAATAACTTGTAATTTTTCTCCTTTATTATAATCTGGCATTGAAGTTATCAATCCTCAAGTATAAGGATGTTGTGGGTTTAATAAAATCTCTTCTTTAGTTCCAGATTCAACAATTTGACCAGCATACATAATATTAATAAAATCAGCAATTGAAGCAACTACTCCTAAATCATGAGTAATAAAAGCAATAGCTATTTTAAATTGTTCTTGTAATTCTCTAATAACATCTAAAACTAAAGCTTGAACAGTTGGATCAAGTGCTGTTGTTGGTTCATCCATTACTAAAATCTTTGGTTTTAGTGAAACAATACAAGCAATAGCAACACGTTGAATCATTCCTCCAGATAGTTCATGAGGATATTTTTTCATAATAGCTTCAGGGTTATTAATTTTAGTCAGTTTTAAATAATTTAAAGCTTGTTCATAAGCTTGTTTTTTTGTTTGAACAATTTTACTTACTAACATACCTTCTATAATTTGATTTCCAATTTTCATAGTTGAGTCTAATATAGACATTGGATTTTGAAAAACAGCTGAAATAACTCTTCCACGTAATTTTGATTTTTCTCATTGATATTCATTAAAATTATGAACTTCTAATCCATACAATTTAACACTTCCAGATTCAATAATAGAATTAGAACCACTTAATCCATACAACAAAGAAGTAATTACTGATTTACCAGATCCAGATTCACCAATTAATGCATGAACTTTTCCTTCATAAATTTTTAAACTAGGTCCACGTAAAACTAAATTTTTTTCTCTAGGATTAGCTGGATTTTTAAAAGATAAATAAACATCATCAATATGAGCAGCAACATTAACTAATTTTCCAAAAACTTCTTCTTGTTCAACATTTTTAAAAATATCAGTAGTTTGCTGATCGTTATTTTTATTAAAAAGATTTTTAACTACATTATATTTATGTTTTCAATAATTAATAAAGACTTGAACTATAGACTTATTATTTTTATCTTTAATTTCAAACAAATCTAAAGGGGTTGGCATATTGTTATAAACTAGTGGTGTTTTAAACTTTTTACTATATCCTTGTTTGTTTTTAATTTGATCTTTCATATACTACCTATCTTTGTCTTAATAATGTATCTTGAACTGAGTTAGCCATTAATTGAATAGAAGTAGTTACTAATATTAACATAAATGAAGGAATTAAAACATATCTAGGAAACACAGTAAAGTTTTTAGATCCATCACTAATTAAATTACCTAAAGTTGCAACATTTGGTATTGATAATCCAATAAATGCTAAAGAAGTTTCAGAAAGTATAATTCCTGGAATATGAAACACAATTTCAGTAATTAATAAAGGTAATAAAACTGGTAAATAATTTAATAAAACTTTATAAGTTGGAGTTCCCAAAACTTTTGAAGCACTTACTCATTCAAATGATTTTGCTCTTAAAACTTGTGAACGCATTTGATTTGCAATTCCTGTTCAAGAAGTAAAAGATAATGCAAATACCATAACTCAAAATGTTGGCTTAATAATAATAGTAATAGTAATCAGAATAATAATAGAAGGTACATTTGAAATAATTTTAATAACAAAAGTCATTAATTTATCAAATATACGAAAATGGCCCATCATAATTCCAATAAATAACCCAATAATTACTTGAATAAAAGTAGCTACAACAGATAAAGTTAATGAATATCTTAATCCATGTCATAATCTAGCTCATAAATCTCTACCTAGTGCATCAGTTCCTAAAATATGACCATTAGTAAAAAATGTTTCATTTCTATTTTCTACATCAATTATTAGTGGATCTTTTGTAGTTAAAGGAATAATTAAAGATAAAACAATTAAAGTTGCTAAAATAACAAATCCAAATACTCCAGCAAATGATCTTGAAAAACGATAAAAGAATTCTATAAAAGCATTTTTTTGATTATGCATTTTACTTGTTTCACTAAACTCTAATAAATTACCAACTAATTGTCATTGTTGATGAGCTAAGGGACGTAAAATTTTGTTTGGTGCTAAATCAGATCCACTAACATTTGTTGGACTTAATTCAGCTCTTTTTTTACGATAATGTCAGTTTTTAAATAATTGAGATAATTTTGTCATATTAAGCTTTCTTTCTTACTCTTGGATCAATTACTTTATATAAAGCATCACGACATGTATATGACAAAATAGTTAGTAATGAAAATAGAGTTACCATAAATAAAATAATATTAAAATCTTTTGAAGTAATTGCATTTAATAACAATCCTCCAGATCCAGTAATAAAGAAAATTTGTTCAATAAATAACGAACCAATAAAACTTCCAAAAATAACTACTGGAAAAAAAGTTGCTATTGGAAACAATGCTGGTTTTAAAGCGTGAGTTCAAACAAATCTACGTTTAGTAATTCCTTTTAAATAAATAAATTTACAATGTTGAGAGTTTAATTCTCTATTTAGTTCAGTTCTAATATATTTAATATAAACAATAATAGAGCCTAATGATAATGAAAATCCTGGAAGAATATATGATGCTAAATTAGCTTGATCAAAAATATAAGGTATTCCAGCTGATCGGCCTAATAATAGTAATCATAAAGCAAATACTAATGATGGAATTGATGAAAAAATTGAAACTAATACAGTTGCAATATGATCTGGTAATTTATCTGGATTCATTCCAACATAAACTCCTAAAGGTATACCAATTAATAAAGTTAACATTACTGAAAATATACCTATTAAAAAGCTTTTATAAAATCTTACTCAAACAAAGTCATTAATTTTTTCACCTGGAAATACTGATAAACTAATTCCAAAATCTAAATGTAAGATGTTATATAAATAAATTCCATATCTAACAAGTAATGGTTGATTTAAACCATAATGCTCTTCAACAGCAGCTTTAGCAGCTTCATCAAGTCCAGCAGTTAAACCAGTTCCACCCGGTACTGAGTTAATTAAAAAGAAAGTAGCAGTAATAACAATAAAAGCAACAACAAAAAACTCTATAAATATTCAAACTGTTCTTAGTAATGAAGAAATTCAAGGTGTTTTGATGTTAAAAATACGTTTGTGTCATGCAATATCGTATTTTATTTTGTTACTAAAATCTACATGTTGTTTATGCTCTATAGCATTTTTTGGTAATGTAGATAAATCATCAACAAAATTAGATGTTGTTTTTGATTTCATTATTCTGTCTCCTTAATATCAGTTGGTAATTTTGGACTTGGTGGAAAGGCTGTATCATATGCAAATTGTAATGAATAAGTAAATAGATTATCACTTCCATTTACTCTTGAAATTTCTCAATATGTATCAACTTCCATTAAAGGAACAACTGGAGCTGCATCACGAATAATTTTTTCTAAAGCTCCAATAATTCCAAATGATGATTGTTCAGTTCATTTTTCTTCATTAATTTCTTTTGATGTATATTGATTTGTAAAAAATGCATTAACACGTTCAGTATATTCACTTAATGATTCTTCTTTAATTACATTTTTATCTTTATATTTAGTTTTTCTAAATGATAATTCTAAGATTTTATTTCATAATTTTTCATTAATACGTAAACGTGTTCTTAGTTTTTCAGCTTCAGTTTTATGTTTTTGATCAATAACTACTTTTCCAGATTCATCTAATTTATAACCAATTTCACTAAAGTATTTTTCATAAGTAAATGAACCAGATGGATTATTTCTAAATCCTGTAGTTTTTGCATTTTTACTATCAATTCCATCAGTTCTAAAAAAGACTCTTACATAACTATAAGCATCAGATCCAAACGCATCAAAGTTACGATACAATAGATCAAATTCACCTTTAGTTCTTGCATATTCATACACATTTTCAGGTAAGCTTTTAATTTCAATATTAATAAATCCATTAAATGCTTTTCTCATAAAATCTTGTAAAGCAATACCAGCATTTTGTTGTTCATCAGTTGAATTTGAAATATATTTTAAAGTTAGTGATTTAACATTAGGATGTTTTTGTTTAAATAAATCTAAATACTTATTAGCAATATTTAAGTCAAAACCTTTATCTGTTCTATCAACATGTTCAAAATTATAAGATTTTGATAAGTGATCTATATGTTTATAGTTTTGTACTGGAATTGCTTTTTTATCATCAACTTTTGTATACATTTCATCATGATCAAATGCGATCTCAATAGCATCTCCAAATGATGAAGAACCTTGACCAAATGCTGTTCAAGTAATAACTGGATAAGATGAATTTCAACCAACAATATTTAACATTTCATCACGATTGATTGCATAATAAATTGCATTTCTTAAATCAGAATCATAAATATAACGTGAATCAGAATTTTTATCTAAATTATCATATCTTTCTTGATCTAAATTAAAAGCTAAAGCAATTGTTCCAAATCCAGCAGATTTTTTCATATATTTTCTATATTCTTGATTAGTTCAATAAGGTAATTGACTAATTGCTGGTATTCTAGTAGCAGCAATATACTTATCATCATATAAAGCAGCATTAATATTAGGATTTGAACTAAAGAAAATTTTGATTTTATTTGAAATAGTTTTTGGTGCTGAATAATAGTTTGGATTTTTACTTAATAATAAATAACCTTGAGGACCTAAAACTGCATCATCAAGATTAAATGCTCCAGTTGTTAAAAATCTTTCTTTAGTTAAACCAAAATCATTAATTCCACCATTTAGCTCAACAAATTTTCTATTAATTGGAAATAGTGTTGATAACATATCTTGAATAACATTTGAAATTGAAGTAGGTTCACTTGCAGCATACTCAACACGTAGTGAATATTCATCTAAAGCTAGTTCTCTATGTCATCTATATTTTTTAGCATCAAAACTATCAATGAACTCATTTGATAAAGTGTCAGGGTTTTTATAAGCTTTATTAACTTCTTTATTATAATTTTCAAGATTATTTTCACTATATGTTGTATTTATATGACCTTTTAATTCTCTTGATTGTTGTAATAATTTTTCAAATTCTTTACCAAATTTTTGTCTTGGGTCAGAAAATAAATATTTTTTAATTTTAACTGCTTTTCTTTGCAATGTGTTTTTGCGTTGTTCTGAACTTAGATTTGGATTTAAATACTCTAAATTAGGAAGCATTATTATAGTTTCATCAGCATTTGGATCAAAATCAGGAGAATAAGGAATGCTACTTAAAATTTCTCTATTTGAATAGTTTCAATATAGTCTTCCTGAATATAAACCTAGTTTTTTAATTGCATTTTGTAGTTTATCTAAAACTTGTTTTTCTTCTTTAATTAATTCTTGTTTTTCTTTATCTGAAATAGTTCTATTTTTATACTTACTACTATTTTTTAAAATGTGATCAATTTGTGAAGCATAAAAATTCTTTTTATATTCTTCATTAAATACATCGTATAAATATTTTCCATTAATTTCTTTTATTTTTGGATATTGAAATGGATTATTATAAGTTACACCAAATTTTCTAATGTATTCATTTTGTAAATCAACAACAGTTTGAGCATTTGCAAATTTACGTTGTAAGATATTAGTTAGTCTTTGAGATCCAGTTGACAAATCTAAAATATAATGAAGTGCATCAACATAATCATCAGCTACAACTTCATCATTATTACTTCATCTACTTTGACCATTATTTAACAAAATATTTGCTGATTGAACTTTATTATTACTTAATAAAATACTTGCAGGATGATAAGTGCTCTTATCAGCACTTAAAGTTCCAGTAGTGTTTCCAAATCCATCAAGTGCATAAAACCTACTAGTTAAATTAGCACTTGGTTCTTTTGTTTTGTAGTATTTATCAATACTTGTAATGCCTTTTTCTATATCACTATCTGTAAGCTTTATATCATTTGTATAAGCTCCCATTGGAATTTCAGGAATTGATAAAATTCTTTTTAAATTTTCACTAGGACCAGATTTTAATGGAGCTTCAACTAAGCTTGGTAATACTTTACTAACTGATGCAAACTTAATGTAGTTCAAAGAGTTAATTGGTTCAGCTACTAAACCTAGATCATAGTTTCTAACTTCTTTTTTAGATCTTGTACTAGCGACTATTAGTGGAATAGAACTTGCTAAAACTGCAGCTGATATACCACCAAATATAATTGAAAATTTAGTTATTTTCTTCATAATAATCTCCTATTTAACTCCATTAAATTGATCATAAACATAAAGTGTATTTTCATAGTGTTTGAATCCATTTGCATCAACTTTAACTGGGTTTTTACTTTTTTCCATTCTAATTGGAGCTTGTGAGAATGTTTTTCCATTTTCAGCAATTGATTGAAAATCACCTAAATCAGTTTTAATAATATCTTTAGTTCCTTTTTTATCACTTGAAAAATAAACACTATATTTTTGTCCAGGTATTAATAAGGCATTTTGATATTTAGACATAATTGCATAATCACTAACTCATGAAACAAATCCAGTCCCTTTATGATGACCATTAGTATCTTTATAGTCATATTTTTCATGAGCTAAAGTATGACGAATAGCATTACGTTCTTCATCGGTTTTTGCAGCTTCATATTTAGCTTCATTTTCAATATTTTGAGTTTTGTAATAAAACATATTACTACTAAATTGCTTGTTAATTTTTACTGTTTTAACTTCTCCAGTTTCTTGGTTTTTAAATGCTAAATAATTTGCTTTATTTGCAACATCACTTGATAAATATCCAAACATAGCAACAGCATCTTTTGTAGCATCTCTTCAAATACCACTAATATTACGCTTTCCTACTCCTTGAGATTGAATGTAATATTGTCAATAAGCATTGACTCTTGAAGTAACCACTTTATTTTCTAGATCTTTAATTCTAATAGTTTTATCTTCAATTGGCTTACCATAATCATCATAAAGTTTGAAATCTAAAAAGTCACGATATCATCTATCTTTAAATCAACCGTTATTAATTGATTGGAATTCTCCAAAATAGCTATTATTATAGTTTGAATCATCACTTAAATTAGATTTTTGAGATAGTTTAGAATTATGATATTTTAAATTTAAAGCTTCAGCTTTATTTTTAGCCTCATTATCAACTAATTTTTCATAATCTAAAATAGTATTTACAATACCATTTCTTCCATCACGATCATTAATCTTAATTGCACGTTTTTTTCATTTAGCAGTTGTAGTTCCATCAACAACATACTCTAAACCAGTTGTAGCTTCACTAATGTTTGATAAAAAGCTTGGCATATTTCCAAAATTATGATTACTTGGAGAATAAGTAATTTGTAAGTTGTCACGGTTAATTACTTCAGCAAAACTATAAGTATAATCTGAAAATAATTCATTAAATTTACGTTCAGTTTTATTATGGAAATATTCTAGTACATCTTGAGATGGAGAAGTGTGGAATTGAGCAGTTGCTAATGATGAAAATATGCTTAATAGATCGAACTTTTTATTAGCAATATGAATTTTGGTTTGATCAGTATATAGTTGTATTTTGTTATCAAAAACTAGTGCATCAACTAGATTCAATTGCTTAATTTCTACCTTTAACTCTTTAGCAAATTTATCATATGCATTTAGCATATCTTCAGTAGTAATCTCTCATTTGTTCTTGTCTGGATCTTTAATTTTGAATTCTGTTTTTTTAAAGTCTCCATATCCATGAACTGAATCAAATATTCACCCTAATTCCTTGTTATTTTTAATTTCATCAATTGAAAGTGCACTATTGTACATTGCAAAATATGAAGAGCTAAATCTACGCATTATTTCATTTGCTCATATTTGGTCAGTCTTATCTTTGTTAGCTTTTTCGTAAAACTTTCTGAATGCTTCTTTTTGATTTTCATTCATTGAAGTAAATGAATCTAATTTATCTAAAACATATGTTTTAAAATTATTTTTAAATTTATTAATATCAATTTTACCCTTAACATAATCTTTATCTCAATTAACAGTTTCATCAGATGCACTATATTTAGCTTTTGTTAAATCTACATTTACAAAATCTAGTCATTTTTGAGTGTCGCTAAATTCTAATGTGTTGTTTCTAAAATTATTAAATGAACCAAATAAACCATTTAGAACATTGTAATCAAGAGTTTTTGAAGCATCACCATAATTTAGTTTTAGCTTAACAACATCTAAAATAGTATTATCTTTACTACTATCAAGTGAAACTACTTGTTCAGACTTATTTATCATATTTCATATACCATCTTTATTAAATTTGCTTGCAATAAAAGTTGGGGTATATGCTGACATTCATTTTAATATTTTTTTTGCTTCGAATATTTTTCCATATTCTTTTGGTAATTTACTTAAAAAATACAAATCAGTATAAGCATCCTGCAATTTAACATTAGGCATATACATTTTATTTTTATCAATTCACAATACTTGGGCTGAACCACCATTAGTTGGATTATCTTGAGAATATCCTGCTGTAAACATTGTTGCCAATAATGAAGCAAAACTAATTTGACCATTACCATTTACTGTTTTAGAATTTTTTGGATTTGCATATATTAGATTAGATTGTTGATCTTTGTATTTATCACTAATTTTATTTTCTGTTCCATCTAAGTTATAATATTTAATTTTATTTTCGTCTTTATTAGTATCTTTATAAGAACCCTTATCAACATCCCTGTTTGAAACATAATTACCATAAATCTTTTTAAACATTTCATTTGCTTCAGATGGTAATCCTGCACCAAAAATATTTTTAAGTGCAGGATAATTTAAGTCAATTTTAGAATCTAAACTAAGACGTGAGTCTGTTTTATTTCATCCATTTATTGTATATTTATCAACTACTAAAGATTTAATTGTTTTTTCAACAGTTTTTATTTTTTCATTAGCAAATTCAATGGTTTGGGCCGCATTTGCACCTTCATTTTTTAAATCTACACCAAGAGGAACATTAATTATAGGAGATCCGTCTCTGTTGTAAATTAAAACTTCAGTAATTTTTGTATAATTTCCTTCTGAATCTTTTTCACCTTTTACAACAATCGGTTCAACTGTTTCATTATTTTCATTAGTATTAATTTGAAATTGTACAGGATTTCCTTTTCCATCTTTAAGTATTCCATTTAACATTTTTAATGAAGCAGGTCTAAACTTTAGTTCACCTTTTTCATCTTTATACATATACTTAACGACTTCATTTTCTTTATTTGAACTATTAACAGTTGGGTTTAATGTACCTGAATAAAAATCAATTGCATTAGCTACTCATAGATCAAATGAACTTAATCATTTTTTGTCTTGTTCACTTGTTAAGCCATTGTCTTTTTGACGCTCTCTAACAGCTTCTAATAACCCTGCAAAATCCTGTAAAAATCTTCTCTTTTTATTACTAAAAGCGGTTCTAATATTTGGATCTTCAATATTAACTCCTCAAATATCAGAATCATCTTCTAATCCTTTTTTATTAGATTTAGTATCAAAACTTATAGAACCGTTTTTATCTTTTTTAGCAAAATTAAAAGTAGCATATTCTCCATAATCTTTAATTGCACCAAATTGATCTAATAAACGCTTAGTTTCTAGTTCAATATGAGTACGAGCTTTTAAAAATAGATCAACAGCTTCTCTACTGTAGTAGTTATTAATGTTTGGTGTTGCTCCAGGAGTTAAAGCACTAATAAAGATTGGGTCACTACCTTTATTTCCTAAATCATGAGCACCATTTAAAGTAATATGATGTCCATATTCATGAGCTCCAACAAATTTTAAAAAGTCAGTTGAAATACCTTTAAAGTTTTTATCTGACATTTTTAAAATCGCTCATAATCCAATACGATCATCTTTAGTGAATCCTAAATATTTACCATTTTCTAGCTTATATTGCATTACACCATTTTTATCAATAACTTTTTTAATGTGTGGTCCTTCCAATCATTGAGCTGCGTATGGGACTTTTTCTAATAATTCATCAATTAGACCTTCATAAGCATCAGTGTAAACATCAAATGTTTTTTTAATTTCTCCAGTTATTGGATTTCTTAAATCGCTTTCTTCTTTTAATACACTTGGAGAAACCATTTTTTTATAACCTAAAACACTAAAGAAATCATTAATTGCTCTAATTACACCGTGATTTGTATCTGAACTTATAGATAAATTAACAACCTTGCTTCCAAATTCTTTTTGTTTATCTGCTGTTTTATCTTTAAGTACTTCTTTTATTGTGATTAATAAATTTTTGTTTTCTTTTTTAACATTGGTGATATCTGCTTTAAAAACAAGTTTATTAATCTCATTTTGATCAGCATTAGGTTTTAATAATTTTCTTTTAGTAAGAATATCAACTAATTCAATTTTTGTTTTTGCAACAATTAAATCATTTTCATCTAATAATTGTTGATAACTTATCTTCTCACTAGATTTATTAAAGATAGAGGCGTGTTTTGAATAAACAAAAAAGTCTGTTATACCTTTATTTATATTTTCTCTATCAGAAATAAATTCATCGATATTATAAAAATCTCTTCAATTTAACTTAAGTTTATTTCTATTTTCAACTAGTGATTCTATTGAAATTAATTCAGGTAGTGTATATGCAAAATCAACATTATAATAATTTTGTTCTTTAAATTGTCTGTTTTTTGTTGATTGATTAAGTGTTTGAAGTATTTTTGTTTTTAGATCAAATAATTTTTTTGAAACTTCTTTAAGAATTTTTGATTGTTCTAAACCATTTTTTAAATCACTTAACTTGTTTGATTTATCACTAATAGACTTAACTTCTTTTTCAAGTTCTTCAAATTGAACATTTTTATCTATTTTTGATTTTTTTAATTCTTTAATTTGTGTTTCAATATTTTTTAATTTACTTTTAAATTCTTCAACTGCTTTTGAAAATTGTACATAATTTTTTAACGCAACAAAAGTTTTTTTATTGTTATTAATTTGTTCTGTTAAAACATCACCAAAAGCATTGTGAATAAAATATTTTGTATTATCATTAAATGTTATAAGTAATTTTTTATCTATAACATTATTATTACCATCTAGTTTGGCTTGATCTTGTTTTACTTCAGCACTCTCAATAGTTTTTTCTTCTAAAACAACATTTTTAGAATCTATATTTTTAAATAAATTATATTTATCATTTTTCTTATACTCAGATAATTTTATTTCTAATTTATTTTTAGCTTCATTTAAATTACTAGCTGGAATAACAAATAAATAATCAGATTTATCTTCTAGTCTTTTCTTTCCTAATTCAGAAAATGAGTTAGAAAAATTGTTATATCAATCTTTTTGTTTATAGGCAAATACTTTTTGACCTTTTAAAAAACTAACATTAGTAATTCCTCTAAAGTATGATTTATCAATTGTTTGTTGGGATAAATTAGCAAGTGAGTTGTAGTTACTAATGTTAGTTAAAAAACTTTCTAGATCTTTTTTTGTTAAAACTTGTTGGTTTAGTTTATAAGTTAATGATTCATGAGCATTACCTCTACCAGATAAACTAGAATAAATTGGTAAAGTTCCAAAAAAGGCATCTGGATAAAATTTAATAGTTGTTTCTTCTTTATTTTTATTACTATGAGCACCTAAAGTAATACTATTACCATTTATTTCAACACCTTTAACAATTGAAAATGATTTTAAAGTAATAATTTCAGGCCCTCAAGAAACGTTTTTCATAAACCATTTAGTAAATTTGAAAAATTCTTGTGGACTAACTGCTTCTATATATTGGTTATAGAAATTAAATGAACCATATCTAATATTTAAATAAGGTAAGGCATGATATTTTTTATAATATTGATCTAAATATTTATCAACACTTAATTCTTTTCCATTGACTTTAACAACATCTTTTAATGGATCATAATCAATTTTAATTTTATTATTATGTATTTCTGAAAATTGAGTAACAGGTAAAGCGTTTGGATCAATAAAAGCATTTTTAAATGATTCTTCATCACTAAAATTTTTACGACCTAATTTTTCAACAGATGTATTTGAATATTTATAAGCAGATCCTAGAATAGCAGTAGTTGCAGCAATAATTAAACTAGCAGATATAGCATATTTATGTCATACATATTTTTTAAAATTTATTTTAGGCATATATAATACTCCTTAAACAATATTTTTATGTTGATTTTGAATAAAAAAAGAAATATTTAATCTCAATATGAATAAAACGTTATAACCTTTTAATTAATTACTAACTCAACTTAAAAATATTATTAAAATAAATCTTAAAAAATTAATTAGCTATCATATTAATAATATTTCTCTTTTCTAGTTGTTTATTCTATATTAATAGGTATATTATCATAAACTTTTTTATAATTGAAAATACTAAAGTGTTTTTTTATTAAAATTTTAATTAAAAATAAAAACAAAAGTTTTAAATAATCTTTAAAAAAGCCCTTAAAATAAGCTTTTTTTCTAACCTTATAAAAATATATTTTTTAAAAATATATTTTATTTTTTTTATTTAATTAATAATAAAAAAACTAGTTTTGAACTAGTTTTAGTTATTTTTGATTCAATTTTTAGATTAATATTCTTTAATAGGTTCAACATTTTTAAATGAAACTTCTAAAGTTGTTCATCTTCCAAACATTTCAATAGCAACAAAAGCTACACCTTTAGAAAAGTCCATATCTTTAACAGTACCTTCTTCATTTTCGTGAATACCTGATTTAACTCTAACAACATCTCCAACTTTAAAGTTAGCAGTAAATAATTCTTTTTTATTAACAGCCTCATTTTTTAAATTTTCTTCTTGTTGTTCTTGTTTATGAGCTTGTTCAATTTCTTCAAGATTTGGTACTAAGATATTTAAAGTTTCTTCAGTTGTTAAAGGAGAAGGTTTAGCTCCACGCCCACTTGATCCAATAAATCCAGTTACTCCTGGAGTATTTCTAATTAAAAATCAAGCTTTCTCACTCATGATCATATTAATAAAAATATATCCTGGAAATTTATTTTTAATTGAAGATTTTTCTGATTTACTTACTAAATTAGCTTTTGAAATTTTAATTGAAAAAACTTCATCTTCAATACTAGCTGATTTAATTTTTTGTTGTAGATCACCTAAAACTTTTTCTTCATGCCCAGTTTGACAAGAAATAACAAATCATTGTCCTTTAGCTTCTAATATTTCATCTTCTAATTGTTTAATTTCTTCATAAGTCATAATTTGTTTCTCCTAACTAAATTGCTTTGATTAATCTAAATAAGTATTGAATCACAACATCTACACCAAAAAATAGCAAAGCAAAAATGCTCATAAAAATAATTACTATTAAAAACTTTTTACCTAAACTTCCTGAGCTAGTTCATCTAATTTTAAAAAATTCTTTAGACATTCTAACTGGTAGTTCTTTAAATCAAGTTCTAAAATTTTTTGGTTCTTTTTCTTTTTTAACTTTTAGTTTCTTTTTAGTGGTTTTTGAAATTTTTTGAGTGTTTTTAGGTTTTATATGTTCAACTTGTTCAACTTGATCGATATTAATTTCTTTTTCCATTATCTTGTTTCCTTATGTAGAGTATGTGCATTACAAGTAGTGCAAAACTTTTTTATTTCTAGTCTCTGTTTTTGAGTTAAACCACTCTTATTAACAGAATAATTTCTACTTAAACACTCAACACAAACTAATGTTGCTTTTTTATTTGTTGAACTTTTCATATAAAACCTCCAAAGATACTAACACTTAATATTATATATGTATTTATTTTAATTAAAAAACTATGACAATTTGTTCAAATAATTTGCTATTCAAAAACAAATAATTGAACAAGCAACACTTGCATTAAAAGAGTCAATATTTTTATTAGATGGAACATAAATATTAAAATCACTATTTTTTGTTAATAGTTCGCTTACACCTTTTTGTTCATTTCCAATAATTACAGCAGTTTTATTTGCAAAGTCAATTTTTGTCATATCTGTTGAATTTTGATTTAAATTAGTTGCATAAATTCAAAAGTTATTGTTTTTTAGAATTTTAATAGCATTATTTAAATTATTAGTTTTACAAATTTTAATATCAAAAGCTGAGCCACTACTTGTTTTTAGAACTGTTGAGTTAACTTGTACTTGTTTTTTATCTAAAATAATAATTCCATCAACATTTAATAAACTACAACTTCTAATAATTGCTCCAAAATTATATGAATCATGAATTTGATCTAATATTAAAACTAATGATTTTTCTTTTTTATTTAAATCACTAATTAATTCATTAAATGGAGTATAGTTAAAATCTTTAATTTGTGCAATAATTCCTTGATGTTGAGTTTGAGTTTCTAATAATTGATCTAATTTATTTTCAGAAACTACATTAACTTTTATTTTTGTCTTTTTTAGATCAAATTCATTTAAAATTTTTAAATCTTTAACTCAAATTTCTTTAACCATATTTTGATGTTTTTTTAACAACTCAAAAACAACATGTTTACCATAGATTAAATTAGAATTCATATTATAAAATTCCTTGTTCTATTAACTTGTTTCTAATAAGATCAGCTTTGTTGAATTCTTTATTTTTAACTAATTCTTGTCATTTTAAAAACAATTCTTTAGTTTTATTATCAAACTTATAATTAAATACATTATCAAAACCTAAAACATCTAGAATGTAGTTTAATGATCCTATTAATAAATTAAAATTATCTAAATTCTTATCAACAATATTTTTATTAATTTGTTTAATTAGTAAATCAATTAAAGATAAAACTAAAGAAGTATTTAAATCATCTTCCATATATTCATTAAATTTATTTATATATTCAGATGAGTTAATAGATTTGATTTTTAAATCTTTTTTAATAATAAACTGAATAGTTTTTTTACTTAAATTAGTTAGTTTTTCAAAAAACTTATTAGCTTGATAAATTAGATCATCACTTATATTTAAAGGTTGAGTATAATTAGTTGTTAAAAAAATTCAACGTAATGTGTTTTTATTATGTTTTTTAATAAAATCTCTTACTAAAATTACATTACCTAGTGATTTAGACATTTTTTCATCATTAATTTGTAAATGTCCATTATGTAATCAAATATGTGCAAGCTCTTTATTATTTTTTGCAATAAATTGAATTCTTTCATTTTCATGATGAGGAAATTTTAAATCAATTCCTCCAACATGAATATCTATAGTTTGATGATTAAAATACTCATCAATTAATAATACACATTCAGTATGTCACCCAGGTCTACCTAAACCAAAAACTGAGTCTCATTTAATTCCTATATCAGTTTTTTTTCATAAACTAAAATCTAAACTATAGTGTTTTTTAGAATCAATTTCAACTCTTTTACCACTAATTAATTCATCTAGTTTATATCCAGATAACTTACAATACTCATTTTCATATTTTTTAATATCAAAATAAACATCACCATCTAAAACATAAGCAGCATTAATATCAACTAAATTTTTAATAAAATCAATCATTTCATTCATTTTTTGACTAATCAAAATTATCTTATCTGGTTGATTAATATTTAAAGATTTCAAATCTTCTAAATATGCACTGGTGTATTTTTGAGAAACTTCTAATTCATTTAAATTATTCTCTAAAGCTTTTAAAATAATTTTGTCATCAATATCTGTAATATTTTGTAAATAATTAACTTTGATACTTCTACTTTTTAAATATCTAATTAAAACATCAACTAATAAAATAGGACGAGCATTACCTATGTGAATGTAATTATAAACAGTAGGTCCACAACAATATAGATTAATAGTTTTTTTATTTAAAGTTTTTTTTGTTTTAGATAATGAATTATATAGTTGCATAAAAACTCCTATTTAACTTTAATTAGAGATCTTAAAACAATATAAACAGTAGTTAAAATAGCAGTATTAAAAAAGATCTTAATTGGTATTTGAATAATTCTTACAACAACCATTGTAATAAATGGATTTTCTGATCCTGAAGAGTTTCTTAAACCAAACATTTGATAATCTCCTCAAGCCGCAACTAAAACAGTAACTAGTATTTCACTAATCACACACAACAAAATAATAGGTAAAACTACATTTAATCATTTATCTCTTTTTTTAATATGTAATACTAAAACAAGACCATAAATAAAAATTAATGTAATTGAAATCATTATTAAAAATAAGAATGGGTAAATATCAGCAGGAATTTTAATTCCAAATAATGAAGTTTCTGGATTAATTTGTTTCATTCCTTGTATTAATCAAAACATAATACCAGCAGCTATTAATAAAAATACAGTAACAAATACTAAAGTTGGTCAATTCTTTTTTAATTTAAAAGCATATGAAGTCATTCCAGATCAAAATCCAAATGAAAAAGCAACAACTAAATAGGCTACATGAATATATGATGGAACAAACATTAGTGTCAGTAACTCAGTAACTAGACCAACAACTAGACCAACAAAAGGACCAAAAATCATTCCTGTAATTTTGATCATAACCCCTTCAAATGCAACTCTAATTGGTGGTAGAACTGTAATTGGTAATGTTAGAGAAATAACAGTTGTTGTAGCAACTGATACACCAACCATCATAGCTAGATATGTAATTTTTCTTGTACTAAATTTAACTTTGTTACTAATGTAAAAACCACTGCCATAATTTTTAAAACGAGCTCTAGCTAATCTAAAAATTGAATAAATAAGAATAGCAGATAAAGTTATACATAATGAAGTGATTGCTAAATTATGACCATCTAGTAATAAATGTCTAAATTTATCCATAACCTACCTTCTTTTCTATTTATCAATTAAATAAAATTCAACGCTATAAAAGTGTGGTAAATAGTCCCACACTTAATTAACTTATTATTTATTTTACCTTATTATTAAATTTATTGAAGTTGTTTTATTATTTATTGCTATTCTATTTACCATTAACACTACCAGTATTTGTAGTAAATGCGTTTTGAGAAATTTTTAATGAAATATCTTTAAATTTATAAGGAGAACTATTTCCTTTTGAAAAGTCATCACTAAATCTATATGAATTAAATGCTCAACCTACAAATGAGTATCTTTTATCAGCAGAATTTGTATTTTTTGGAGTATAAGATTCAACTATTGGAGTATAGATTTTTCTTAATCCACCAAATTGAACATAAAATGTAAAGCTTTTATTTTCTATTGAATGAGTAATTTGTAATTCTAAAGTTTCAGGATCTTTACTCATATAGTAGAAATTATGTGCTGAACTTAATTCTCATTTTTGATTTATATTGTAAACAAATTGATTGTTGTTATTTCCATTATTAGAAAGATTAATATATGAATCATCTTTTTTAGTTAATTTTTCTGTTGAATACTTAATAGTTGGTTTTAAGTTTTTAATATCAGGATCTTTATTTTCTCCAATAACATTCATTCCAAATGGATCATTTACTGGTGAAGTTCCAAAAACATAAGGATTATGATCTTTTAAGTTTTTAATATCTCCAACAACTGTTTCATTATTTCTTTCAGTTAAATTAATACTTGAACCAGTTGGTGAAGTTTTAACATCTTGTTCAAATGTAGCAAATGATGAACTAGTTTTAGAAACTTTAGAAACTAACTTAATATTTTTAATTTTGTTATCAATTGAAGAATTTACAATGTTATCAAGATTTTTAGTAAATTCATCACTTCACTTCTTAACTTCATCTGCATCAGTTTTCAAACTATTTTTTCATGGTTCTACAGTAGTTTTATTTTTATTATCATTAACAAATTCTCTTAATTGTAAAAGACCTTTTAAAGAAGAAATATGAGTATCTGAATCATCTAACTTTTTATAAAAATCTTGTTGTGAAATTTTTTGTCTTTGAGAATTTGCTCCAGTGTAATATCCAACAACACTAGTATTTTCAGCTTTTCCTCTAAATAGATCATATGATTCTTTTAGATTTCTAACTTCTTGAATGTTTCTAGTAAATAAGTTTAAAACATCAGTAATAGTTTTACTATAAGCATTAGTAGTTCCGTTTAAGGAATTAGTAATATCTTGAATGTTAGTTGATTGTTCTTTTGAAGTATATTTATTTCCATCTCAAGTAAATTTTTCAACTTTTACATTATCATTAAAACTAGTTTTTATTGTATGAGTTATAGTAGTAGAGCATGAAATTGTTGTTAATGTAGGAAATATAGTTACTGATCCAAACATTAAAATTCCTAATAACTTTTTCATTGGTTTCTCCTTTTATCAGAATAATAATACATCAAAATATTATAACAAAATTAACTCTTTTTTCTATTATCAGTCTCTAAATACACCAAAATCTTTAATAAATCTTAGTAAGACAGTTCCAGTAGCACCATTTCTATGCTTTGCTAAAATTAGTTCAGTTTTTTCTTTATCTAAATCAGTTAAATCTTTTTTATAATAATCATCACGATATAAAAATGTAACAATATCAGCATCTTGTTCAATAGCTCCTGAATCTCTTAAATCAGATAACATAGGACGTTTATCTTCTCTAGTTTCAGCTCGTCTACTTAATTGTGATAAACAAATAATTGGAATAGAAGTTTCTCTTGCAATTTGTTTTAGTTGTCTTGAAATTTCACTAACTTCATTTTGTCTGTCTTTATTTTGCGATCCAACTATTAATTGTAAATAATCTATAACACATAATTTAATATTATGATCTCTTTTCATTTTATAAAGTTTAGATCTAATTTCTTGAGTTGAAATGCCAGGACTAGCATCAATATAAATTGGAATTTCTTCTAATTTTTCTTTTGCAATTTGAATTTTTTCTCAGTTTTGTTTGCTTAAACCTTTTCCAGTTCTTAGATTAGTTGAATCAACACTTGTAAGTCTAGTAAATAAACGTTGAGTTAGTTGTTCAGCGGGCATTTCTAGTGAAAAAAAAGCCACAGGATATTTTTGCATAGCAGCATTAAAAGCTAAATTTAAAGAAAAGGCGGTTTTTCCAACACTTGGACGAGCTGCTAAAATAATAAAATCAGATTCTTGTCAACCTGAAGTAACTAAATCTAAGTAATTATATCCAGTTGGAACTCCTGAAATAATTTCTGCTTTCATTTCAAGTTCTTTAATTTTTTCAACAACTCTATTTGCAACTTCACCAATTGGTTCTATTTCAAATCTTTTAATAGAAAGATCAATATCTAAAAGCTTAGTTTGAGCAACTTTTAATAATTCATCAACATCAGTATTTGAATTATTTCTTTTAATTTCTAATTCTTTAATAACAATATCTAGTTTTCTAATAACTCCAGCTTTATGAATAATATCAATATATTCTTCTAATCCTTGATCTGTGTAGTTTTCAGCAGCTATTTCATAAACTACAACATCTCCACCAACTTGTTCTAATTTATTAATTGCTTCTAATCTATTAATTACTGAAATTGGAGATATGGATTTATTTTTATTATTTAAATCAATAATTGCTTGATAAATATATTTATTTGCAGGAATTGAAAAATCATCAACTTTTAAAACTGAAACAATGTCAGCTAAAGCATTAGAAAAACTCATAGCTACACCTAAAACAAAACGTTCAGCATATAATAATTCAGCAACTGTTAATTCTTGTTTCATTTTTGAACTTCCTTAACATCAATTTTGATAAGAGCTTCAATACCAAAATCTAGTTTTACTTTTACATAATTAATTCCAATTTTATTAATATTTTTAAAATGAATAAATTTCTTTTTATCTATTTCAATTCTATGAACATCTTTTAATTGATTTACAATATCTTGACTTGAAATACTTCCAAATACTTTATCATCATTAGTTTGTAATTTAAAATGTAAAGTTAGTTCTTCAAGAGTTTTTTTAATTTGTTTAGTTTGTGCTTTTGCTAGTTCTTTTTCTTCTTGATCAGCTTTTAAATGATCTTTTAAAGTCTGAATACTATTATTAGTTGCAATTTTAACTAACTGATTTGGTAATAAGTAGTTTCTTGCATATCCGTCACTAACTTCTTTAATTTCATTTTTTTTACCTTGGTTAGGTACATCTTTTAAAAATATAACTTTCATAATAAGCACCCTTCTTGTTAATCTTATTATAACAATATCATTTTTATTAATGCTAATTACTAAGTTCTTATGATTACAACTAGTTTAACAACTTATTAAAAAACTTCGTAAAAACGAAGTTTAATTATATTTATTCATTAAGTATATAAATGTTTTATTATTAGTAAAATCATTGATAAATTCTATTTTATCAATAAATGATTGTTTTAATAAATTAAGTTCTTCATCACTAAATTTAGATAACACTCAATCAACTATTTTTCATTCTTTTGGAACTTGATTAACCCCAATTCTTAATCTATAAAAATTTTGAGTTTGTAAATTGTTAATGATTGATTTTATTCCATTATGTCCTGCTGAAGATCCATCTTTTTTAAATTGGATTCTAGATATATTTAGATCTTTATCATCATGAATAATTATTAAATCATTTAAATTTATTTTATAAAAGTTAATAATTTGTCTTACTGCTAAGCCTGAATTATTCATAAAAGTTAAAGGCTTAACTAATAAAACTTTTTGATTATTAATTATAGTTGTATAAATTAATGAATTAAATTCTTGTTTAACTGAACTATAATTATATTTTTCTAATAAAAGATCAATAGCTATAAAACCAGCATTATGTCTAGTTTTTTCATACTCTTTTCCAATATTTCCTAATCCAATTATTACTTTCATTAAATTCCTTTATAAATTTTAAATTATTATTTCCCAATATATTATTTTTTCAGTTCCAATTTCATATTCAGCAGTTCTAATGTCATTATTTATTAAATAAGATTCAAAGTTTCTTGAAAAATTACAGCTGTTTTATCATATAATTCAAATTTTTGTTTTAAAGGTTCAAAAATATGATTTATTAAAAATAGTCAAATTGAGGTTCGTTTTTAATTGGATTATCTCTTGGTACTTTTAAAACAAATTCATAAAACTCAACTGTTTTATCTTTTGATCTATCAATTAATTTAGCATCACCTTGAATTTGACCAATAAGTGTTATAAAGTTCATCTGATTTATTAATCGTTTGTACTAATGCACACTAAAAAATATTAATTGATACTAACTAATATTATTTTAGATTAATTATATTTTTATTATTAATTTTTATGATTCATGAAATCTTGAATTTTTAATTGGATTTCATCTTCGTTTTTATTATAAACTTCTGTTAAAGAATGATGTTCTTGTGATTCTTTAATCATATTTGCTAATAATGGGACAACTGAAACAATTTTTAGTCCCTCAAATTGTCTTTCTTGTGGAATTTCAACAGTATTAGTTACAACAACATTTTTTACAATACCTTCTTTTATAGCTTGAGTCATTCTTTCTTTAGCAGGACCATTAAATAAGCCGTGACAAGCAAAAATATAAACATCTTTTGCTCCGTTTGCTTTTAACGCTTTAGCTCCACTAATAATAGTTCCACCAGTATCGATCATATCATCAATTATAAAACAAGTTCTTCCTTCAATATCTCCTAAAACAAATTCAACTTCAGCTTTGTTTGGCTCAGGTCTTCTTTTTCCAATAACAGCAATACCATTAGTCATATTTGCTGTATATGAATCAACTTTATGAACTCTATTTAATCCTCCATAATCTGGTGATACTAAAATACATTTTTCAGGATCAAATTTTTCTTTAATAATAGTGTCAACTATTTCATTTGCTAAACTTTGTGAAGTGTGGAAATTATCCATTGGTATATCAAAAAATCCCATTGTCTGAGTTGAATGAATATCAAAAACAATTACACGATCAGCTCCTGCTTTTGTTAGTAAGTCTGCAACTAATTTAGCTGTAATTGGTTGTCTACCTTTTGCTTTTCTGTCTTGTCTTGCATATCCATAATAAGGAATAACTACATTAATTTTTTCTGCACTACCTCTTTTAAAAGCGTCAATAGCAATTAATAGTTCCATTAAATTTTCATTAACTGGCATTGATGTTGATTGAATAACATAGATTTCTTTTCCTCTTACTGAATCAATTGATTCAACTAAAATTTCACCATCAGCAAATCTAGTAGTTTTTACAACTTTTTGTTCAACACCTAAGAAATGACATACTTCTTTTGCTAATTGTTGACTTGCTGAAAGACCAAAAACATAAATATCTTTATTATCCATAATTACCTCATTTCAATAATAATAATAACAAAAAAGCAATTATTGATAATCTTGTTTTGCACTAAAAACTAAGAGTTCATAAATGATATTATTTTTATACTCTTATAAATTCATAAGATATTTATTATTTATTGTTTGCTACTATTAAGTTTGTTTCTAATCTTTTTTTAGCAATTTCAAAATAAGTTTTATCAAATTCAATACCTATAAATTTTCTATTTAAACTTTTACAAGCAACCCCAGTTGTTCCACTGCCCATAAATGGATCTAAAATAATTTCATTTTCATTAGTATGAATCTTTAAAAGTTCTTCAAGTAGTTTTAAAGATTTTTGGGTTGGGTGAATAGTTTTTTCATTGCCACTTACAACTGAAGTCTGAAAAATCGAACGTAAATAAATCTTATCTTGTGGTTTATTAAACACTCACTTTGATTTTTTTTAACAGCCCAAATTGCATATTCAGTATCTTGAACATATCTTCTATTAACATTTCTTGGCATTGGATTAGTTTTTACTCATTTAATTACATCCTTTATTTCTAGCATATTGGACTCTAATTCTTCAATAATAAAACTAATATATTTATAAGAGCAAAAAATGATCATACTACCATTTTTATCTAATAGTTTGCTATAAGGTTTAATTCAAGAAATCAAGTCAAAATCATAATCTCATTTTCCAAAATTTAATCCTTGTCTATTTGCCGATCTTAAAGTATGGAAATTATTACTCTGGGAAATGTTATATGGTGGATCTGTTATTATATGATTTACTTTTGTTGAATTGTTTATAAATTGCTCAACTATTTTGTACGAATCAGCATTGTAAATTTTAATATTTTCATTAATATAAATTTCATTTATTTTTTTAATTTGTTCAATAATTGATAATCCTATAGATTTTGCTAGTAACGGAGGGACTGCATTTCCAATTTGTTTACAAATTTCTGTTTTATTACCTAAAAAACAAAAATTATCATCAAAACTTTGAATTCTTGCAGCCTCTCTCGGAGTGATTGTTCTATTTAAAACTGGGTGGGAATTAGTTCCATTAGAAGGGGTATCAAATCTTGTATCAATTGTGGGACTGGGTTCTTTTCATTTCAATCTACCCCAGGTTGTATTAAATTTTTGTTTACCTTTTAGCTCATTTGAAAGATATTCTTTTCCACATTCAGCTGGAATTAGCGCAAGTTTTTTAGCGCTATTTTACTATGGTTTGTTGTGATGTGATTATATAATTTATTAGAATTTTTTCTCATCATTTTTTGATATTCACTTTTAGGCTCTAATAAATAATTACTCTCAAATTCGCCTTGATTAGAATTTAAATAATTTAAATCCGAAATTGCATCTTCAATATTAACTTTTTTATGATTTCCGATTGGTAATTTTATAGGATGATTTTTATGACAAATTATAATGGTTCTAGATCTAGTTTGAGGAACTCCAAAATCATAAGCATTTAGAACACCATATTCAACAAAATAACCTAATTGTTTTGCTGTGTTTTGAATTTGACTAAGAAATAACCATTTGCAGTAGTTAACATTGTCTTTACGTTTTCAATAATAAAAATTTCAGGTTGCAATTTACCAACTATTTCTAAATATTCTTTAAATAAAAAATTTCTTTTGTCATTAAGACCTAGTTTTTTACCTTTATTTGAAAATCCTTGACAAGGTGGACCGCCAATTATCATATTTACTTTTAATTTAGTTGCCCTTTTAATTATTTCTTGTCTTATAGATTCATTTGTAATGTCTCCACAAATAATATCACTTCATGGCATATTATGTTTAAAAGTCTCTAAAGCAGATTTATTAAAATCAACAGCTAGCACTGTTTTAAATTGATCTAGACTATCTAATCCATATGAAAACCCACCAGCACCGCTAAATAAGTCTATATTTTACTCCTTAAACATTGATAAATAATCTCTTAATCTATTATAATATGATTTATAGGGAGAAACTAACTTAAAGAAAGTATATTTGTGAAAGTATCAGAAGTATTAAATAGCAGCAATATAAAGCAATTATTTTTTGTATTTTTTAATTTAAATATTGAAAAAAATAGTCAATTCTTAATAAAAATTACTTATAAAAATTCTCAGTTTTCGACTCTTGAGCTTAACGATAAAATTTATACAGAAAATAATATTTTAATGTCTGAATATACTTCAATAAACATGTCATTTAAAGAACGAATTCATTATGTACTTATAGAAAATGACCTAAATATTGATAGAGAAGTATTTTTACACAATATATTTAAAAGAATTCAGCAGTTAAGATTACATGTTGAACAAAATCAATTTGAAAAAGCATTATATCTTGGGCTTTTTGCTTTTAGAGGGAGTGCTGATTTATCTCTAAATTTTTATTCGGTGGACTTATTGAACTACAATAATTTTTATTCTCATTGAGAAGACATTATTAGTTTATTAATTTCATCTCCTGCTATTAAACAACTTAATTTGAATTTTAGAGAATTGCAACCCGACTACATAAATAACAACAAAAAAAGAAATACTCAAATAAGGATTAATTTGAAATGATTTTATGATAATTTAGTTGATGACATTTCTAAAATAAATGTTTATAAATCTAAAATATTAAAAGATAATAAATCTATTATTTCTAATTTACAAACCGTAAAAACATTCAAAAATTCATTTATACAAAGATTAAATTATTACAAAAATAAAATACTAAATTTTAAAGATATAAATGAGCAACCTACAAAAGAGCAAATTCAAAAAATGAGAAAGGAGTTGAACCTTGCTATAGAAGAAAATTCAACTACAGCTAGAAATAGTCAAGTAGTTATTTTTGCAAAAGTAATGTTACCCGATTTTTGTTTTGCTTGTAAAGATATATATGAACTTAATTCAAGAACGTTTATACACAGACAAACCATAAACCTTATTTAGAAATTCATCATGTTCTACCTTTTAGTGCGAACAAAAGTGCCGATGTTTTTGAAAATTTAGTTAAGCTTTGTCCTACCTGTCACAAAGCTTTATCAAAAAATAGAGCTTTAGAAGACTATCAGAAAAAATTAATTAAAAATATTATTGATAATAGTGTGATTGTAAGTGAGTATCTAGATAATTTTATCGAGAATAATCAAAACAAAGTCGATTTTATTTATGACAGATTAATGTAATATTAAATAAATTTTACAAATTAGAAATTCCTAAAAACATTAATAAAATTGCTGATAAAAAACTAGTTAGACCAATAATAAAAATTAAATACAATAATCAAAATGAATGTTTTTTACTATTTTTTAATACTAATTGATTATTTTGTCTTTTTTTCTTTTTATATAAATAGATAATTAGAATAACTGAACTAATAGCTAGAATAAATAATTGAAACAATAATTAAACCTATTGCTAATAAATGACTAATTTGACTTAAAGGTAAAAACATATTAATTTAAATTAAAAATCTTTTTACTATTTAAAGTTGTAATTCTAATTACTTCTTTAACATCCACATTTTTTAATTCAGCTATTTTTAAAGCAGTTAAATAAATATATTTTGGATGATTTACTTGTCCTCTATATGGATGAGGAGCTAAATAAGGAGCATCAGTTTCTAATAACATTTTTTCTAAAGGAATAATTTTAACTGCTTCTTGTAAATCTTTTGCGTTTTTAAAAGTTACAGCTCCACCAATATTAATAAAACAATCTAAATCTAAAAACTTCTGAGCATAAATAGCATTAGCTGAAAAACAATGTACAACTTTTGTGATTTGGTTTAGATCTTTTATAATTTCTATAACATCATCATAAGCTAGAAATTGATCTTTTTGTTCTCTTATATGCATTTGTAAAACTTTATTATATTTAATTGCTAAACTTATATGTTTTTTAAAAAACTCTTTTTGTTTTTTTATATGTTCTTTTGAATAAAAATAATCTAAACCAGTTTCTCCAATACAAACTACTTTTTTATTTGTAATTAATTTTTCTAATTCATCAAAAACACTATTATCAAAATTTTGTACATCATTTGGATGAATAGCAATGCTTGCAAAAATATTTTCAAATTCTTTTGAAAACTCAACAGCTTTTTTACTAGAAATTAAATCAGAACTAGAACATAATCATCCAGTTACATGTTCATTTGATTCTTCTATTAATTGTTTTATATTTACATCTTTATATTTTGATTCGTCATTAAAATGTATATGATTATCAAATATTTTATTATCATCAATCATATTAATTATTCCTAACTATATTTATTAATTCTAAAATAATTTTATTACTTTATAAATATTAATTAAAACTAATAATCATTTACTTATTTTAATTAATAAAAAATAGCCCATAGGCTATTTTTAATTTTTTCTAATTGGAGGCAATAGTCGGATTCGAACCGACGATCAGGGTGTTGCAGACCCATGCCTTAGCCGCTTGGCTATATTGCCATAAATATACTTAATAATTATATTAAAAAATTCTTTATATTAATAGTTTTTAGGATTAGAAAAACTTTATTTAATAATTTATTAGTATATTTTTAAAAAATAACAAAATAAAAATCTCTATTTTATACAAACCTAAAAGTTAAGATTATACAGAGATTTTTTTTACTAATCATTTGATTCTTTGTTATCTTCTTTTTTCTTTTTGTTTTTTAGTTTTAAGAAAAATAATTTTAGTTTTGAAGGGTGTTTAATTTCAATTTCATCTTCTTCATACAAACTAGGATCCATTTCGTATTTTTGACCTTGCATAACAGCCATAACTGCTTTTTGGTGTTCTAGTGTAGCTTTTACAATTTTTTCTCTATCTAGTTTTGGGTTAACAATTATTAAAACAACAGCTAGAATTAAAGTTAAAATAGTTATGATTAATGAAGCAATCACTAAAGCAGATGCCAATTTGAATTTTAATGCATGTTCTTTTAAAAGTTCATCAAAGAATTTATTAATATCAAGATCATTTTTATTAGTCAATCCCATTAAAAATACTTTTCGAGAAGCTTTAAATTTTTCAATTGAAGTAAATTCATATAAATTAATTGTTAAACCTATAAAAAACATAATAAAGAAAATTATAGGAAATAATGGAATACGATATTTTTCTCTAGGATTTGAAAGAGTTTTTTTAGTATATGTACAAATTAAAATTGCTGGAATCATATAAATTAAAATCGGTAATCCAAAAGCTCTTTTAAACATTAAAGTTATTTGAGAAATTCCAAGCGGTCAAGATTTTAAAATTTCTTTATCTCCATTTTTAATTAATTGATCTCAAGATTTATTTTGTTCAATAATTGAAGCATATGTATTACTACTAATATCAATTGTTGTATATGATAAATATAATAAACTTGAAGCTAATAAAATTGTTGAAATAACTGCTAAAACACATAAAGCTATTTTTAAATAAGGCATAAATTTAGGTTTACCTTTATAAGGATAAAATCTTGGATCTTGACTTGGTAAAACTGGTAAATCTGCATTATTTAAATTAGCAAACATATTAGGATTAAAAGAATTTAAAAAATCAGCTTGTTGATTAGATTGATTTTGAACATTTGTTTGATTTTTTAAGACTGGTTCTTCACTAATTATTGTTGCTGTTTTTTGTGAATTTTCACTAGTTTTTTGTTCTTTTAATTGTTCTTGTTTTGATAGTCTTGATTCAATTTTACTAATAGCTTGATCAGTTAAAATAGCATTTTGATTAATGATTTCTTCACTGATTTGTTCATTTTCACTAACTAGTTTACTTTTAACAACTTTAAATTCTTTAACTATATATGAAACTAATTGTTTATAATTATTTTCAATTTGTTCTATAGTAATCTCATCATTTACTTCAAAACGTTGTTTAGTAGTTGGCTTTGTAATTAAAATAAAAGCCTTTGCCAAAATTTTAGCAAATACTTTATCATCTAAACTTTGATTATGATTAGTTTCTAAAGTTAAAATATCATTAATTAAATTTAAATACTTTAACTTAAATTCTTCATTTTTTAAAATAAAATATTTAAGTTTGTCTATTTTTAAAATATTTAGACTTAAATTAAGTAATTTTAAGTACAATTCTTTCATTCTTATCCTTTCATGTTTTTTATAAGCATATATTCAACAAGTGTTTTTTTATTAATATTTCAATTAATAATTCCTTTATAAATTTTATAAACTATTTTAATTTTATCATTTAATGTGTTAATATCATAAGAATTATTAACAGCTAATTTTACTCTATAAATATGAGATTTTAAAATAGTTGAAATTTGTTCTTCACTTTTAAATTGTTTTTTTAAAATAACTACATCTCTATAAAAACTTAAATTAGTATCAATTAAACTTATAAGACCAATAATATCATCATTTAATAAAATATAATCATGATAAAGTTTAATAAATTTATCAATATTATTATTAATAAAAGCATCAACTAATTTGAAAATATCTTCATTATGATACTTATTTAAATTAGTCTTAATAATATCTATATTAAGTTCAGATTTTAAATTAGCTAATTTATTAATTTCATTAGTAATTATTTGTAGATCATTTGGTAATAAATTATATATTTGACTAGCTAAATTTATATCAATAATTTTATTTTTAGACTTTAAATAGTCGATTATATATTTAATAGTTTGTTTTTCATCTCATAATGATAAGTATTTAACATTAAAACTAGATTCAATGTACTTTGCTATTTTTAGTTTTTTAGAAAATTTATTAGAATTTAAAACAAAAATGATTATGTTATTAGGATTAAAGTTTTTTAACATTATTTCTAACTTATTTAAACTATAGTTTTTATTAAAATTAGTTTTTATTTCAGTTACAAAATAAGCATCACTAATTACAATAATTGATTTAGAACTAAAAAAATTTAAATTAGTAACATTATCATAAATAGTATTAAAATCATCTTCAATTAAAGAAAAACTTAAAACATCATATTGATCTTTTTGTTGTAACTCTTTAATAGTTTTTTTAATTTGATTATTTAATAAAAATATATCTTCAGAATAAAAAAAGTACATTAAAATCACTTCTATCTATAGTTATATTTTAAACTATTAAAAATATTAGTTTTACTTAATATTAATTGTTTAATTTAATTAAAATATTTAATTCTTAATTTAGATTCAAATACTTTTATTTTTATAAATTAATAATTTATTTTTTTATAATCTTTTAAAAATATAAGTTTAATATTTAATCAAAATGATATAGCTAAAATAAAAAGTAAGTATATTGATAAAATAAAAAAGTAGATGATATTAAAAACCAGAAGAAAATTCTGGGTTTTTGTTATGGGAGAAAGTAATGTTTATAGCAAATAATAAGTACAAACTAGTAACTAAATATAAACCTTCAGGTGATCAAAATCAAGCTATAGAAAAATTAAATAAAGCAATTATAGAAAACAAAAAACACCAAGTGTTATTAGGAGCAACAGGTACTGGCAAAACTTTTACAATAGCAAATATTATTGCAAAACATAATAAACAAGCTTTAGTAATTGCACATAATAAAACTTTAGCAATGCAGCTTTATTATGAATTAAAAGAAATGTTTCCAGAAAATAGAGTTGAATATTTTGTTTCAAACTTTGATTTTTTCCAACCAGAAGCTTATATCCCTTCAAAAGATTTATATATTGATAAAGATTCTAGACAAAATATGGAATTAGATATGATGCGTTTAAGTGCTTGTAATGCTTTATTAACAAGAAATGATACTATAGTAGTAGCTAGTGTTGCTGCTTTATTTGCTTTACAAAATCCTTTAGAGTATTCTTCAGCTTTTATTGAATTAAAAGTTGGTCAAAAAATTAAAAGAAATGAATTATTAACTTGACTAGTAAGATCTGGATATACTAGAAATGATATTGAAAATCAATTAGGAAGCTTTTCAGCAAAAGGTGATGTTGTTAAAATTGTTCCTGGTTGAGTAAATAATATTATGTTTAGAATTTCATTATTTGATGATGAAATAGAAAGTATTCATACTTTAAATACAATTACAAATTCTATTTTAGACAATATTACAACTGTTACTATTCATCCTGCTCAATCATATATAACTCCACAAGACAAATTAAAAACAATTTGTAATAATATTAGAAATGAATTAGTTCAAAGATTAGCTGAATTACAATCAGAAAACAAACTTTTAGAAGCTCAAAGACTAGAACAAAGAACTAAATATGATCTTGAGTCACTTGAAGAATTTGGCTTTTGTAGTGGAATTGAAAATTATTCTTCGCATTTAGATTTTAGATCTAAAGGTCAAAGACCATATGTTTTATTAGATTATTTTAATAATGATTTTATAACTATAGTTGATGAATCTCATATCACACTTCCTCAAATTAGAGGAATGTATAATACTGATAGATCAAGAAAACTAACTCTAGTTGAATATGGTTTTAGACTACCATCAGCTCTAGATAACAGACCTTTAAATTTTGATGAATTTAATAGTTTAATTAAACAAGTAATTTATACTTCAGCAACACCTGGAGATTATGAACTAGATTTAGTTAATCATCAAGTAGTTCAACAAATTATTCGTCCAACTGGATTATTAGATCCACAAATTGAAATAAGAAAAACAACCAATCAAATTGATGATATTATTAATGAAATTCATTTAAGAAAATTACAAAATGAGCGTGTATTTATTACTACTTTAACTATTAGAATGAGTGAAGATTTAACTGCTTTTTTACAAGAAAAAAACATTAAAGTTGCTTATTTACACTCAGAATTAAAAACTCTAGAACGTAGTGAAATTTTAAATGATCTAAGAAAAGGGGTTTATGATGTTGTTGTTGGAGTTAACTTATTAAGAGAAGGATTAGATCTACCTGAAGTGAGTTTAGTATGTATTTTAGATGCAGATAAACAAGGTTTTTTAAGAAATTACCGTTCTTTAATTCAAACTATTGGTCGTGTTGCTAGAAATGTTAATGGTAAAGCTATTATGTATGCTGATACTGTTAGTCAGGCAATGGATGAAGCAATTAAAGAAACTAATAGAAGAAGAAAAATCCAAGAAGAATTTAATAAAAAACACAATATTGTTCCAAAAACTATTTCAAAAGCTATTAGTGAATCTATTTTAAGTGAACAAACTAAAAAAACATTAGCTAAAGCTAAAAAAATTAAAGATAAAAAACAAAAACTTCAAACTATCCAACAAACTATTGATAATTTGCGTCAAGAAATGTTACAAGCAGCAAAAGAGCTTGATTTTGAAAGAGCGGCAATTTTAAGAGATACAATTATTGAATTAGAAAATGAAAAAAATACAAATTAGGAGAAAACATGTCAACAGATAAAATTATTATAAAGGGTGCTAGAGAGCATAATTTAAAAAATATTGATTTAGAACTTCCTAAAAATAAATTAATTATTTTTACAGGTTTAAGTGGTTCTGGAAAATCTTCATTAGCTTTTTCAGCAATTTATCAAGAAGGAAGAAGAAGATATATTGAATCACTTTCTGCTTATGCTAGACAATTTTTAGGTGGTAATGAAAAACCTGATGTTGATTCTATTGAAGGTTTATCTCCTGCAATTTCTATTGATCAAAAAACCACAAGTCACAATCCTAGATCAACTGTTGGGACTGTTACTGAAATTTATGATTATTTACGTTTATTATATGCAAGAATTGGTCAACCTTATTGTATTAATAATCATGGTCAAATTAAAGCAGTAAGTATTAAAGAAATTGTTGAAAATATTAAACAATCAACTAGTGATGGTGAACAAATTCATATTTTATCTCCAGTAATTAGAGATAAAAAAGGAACTCATATTGATATTTTAGAAAAACTAAGAAATGATGGGTTTATTAGAGTTATTGTTGATGATCAATTAAGAATGCTAGATGATCAAATTAATTTAGAAAAAAATCAAAGACATAATATAGATATAGTTGTTGATAGAATTATTTATCATAATAATGATGAAATTAATTCAAGAATATTTACAGCTGTTGAAATGGGATTAAAATATTCAAATAACTTAATTAAAATTGCATTTCCAAATTCTAATAAACAAGAAAAATTATTTTCAACTTCTTTTTCATGTAAGGTTTGTGATTTTGTAGTTCCAGAACTTGAGCCTAGATTATTTTCATTTAATGCTCCACTTGGTGCTTGTGAATTATGTAATGGATTAGGTGTTAGTTTAGAACCAGATATAAATTTAATTCTTCCTGATTTAAAATTATCAATTAATCAAGGTGGAGTTGTTTATTATAAAAATTTTATGCATACAAAAAATATAGAATGACAAAAATTTAGAATTTTGTGTGATTATTACTATATTGATCTAAACACTCCTTTAAAAGATTTGACTCAAAAACAAAGAGATATAATTTTATGAGGAAGTGATCGAGAAATTGATATTAAAATTGTTACTGAAAATAATAATAAATATGAAAAATATGATTTTATTGAAGGTAATGCTGCTTTAATCAAAAGAAGATATTTTGAATCTAAATCAGAAGAAGCTAGAAAATGATATGCAAAATTTATGTCTTCTAAAATATGCAAACAATGTAAAGGAAGTAGATTAAACGATATTGCTTTATCTGTAAAAATTAATGAAAAATCTATATTTGACTATACTAATATGAGTATTTCTGAACAATTAGATTTTTTATTAAACATTGATTTAACTGCAACTCAAGCTATGATTGCAAAATTAGTTTTAGATGAAATTATTTCAAGAACTAACTTTTTAAATGAAGTTGGGTTAGGGTATTTAAATCTATCAAGAACAGCTACAACTTTAAGTGGTGGAGAATCTCAAAGAATTAGATTAGCTAAACAAATTGGATCTCAATTAACTGGAATT
Source organism: Mycoplasma mycoides subsp. mycoides SC str. PG1 (assembly GCF_000011445.1). Lineage (NCBI taxonomy): Bacteria > Bacillati > Mycoplasmatota > Mollicutes > Mycoplasmatales > Mycoplasmataceae > Mycoplasma > Mycoplasma mycoides. The sequence goes on along the minus strand of NC_005364.2, from coordinate 1,070,642 downwards.
TTATACGTTTTAGATGAACCATCAATTGGATTACATCAAAAAGATAATGATAAATTAATTAAAACTTTAAAACATTTAAGAGATCTAGGAAATACTTTAATTGTTGTTGAGCATGATGAAGATACAATGAAAAGTAGTGATTGAATTGTTGATATTGGCCCTAGAGCTGGAGAGTATGGTGGAGAAATTACTTTTAGTGGAACATATCAAGATATTTTAAAATCAGATACTATTACTGGTAGATATTTATCAAGAAAAGAAGGTATAGCAGTTCCTAAAACTAGACGTGGTGGTAATGGTAAAAAAATTGAAATTATTGGAGCTAGTGAAAACAATTTAAAAAATATTAATGTAACTATTCCTTTAAATAAATTTATAACTATTACAGGTGTTAGTGGATCTGGAAAATCAACTTTACTAGAAGATATTGTTTATAAGGGAATTCATAATAATTTATCAAAAGAGTATTTACCAATTGGAAAGGTTAAAGAAATTAAAGGTATAGAAAATATCAATAAAGCTATTTATATTTCTCAAGAACCAATCGGAAAAACTCCTAGATCAAACCCAGCAACTTATACTTCAGTTTTTGATGATATTAGAGATTTATTTACTAATCTTCCAGAAGCAAAAATTAGGGGTTATAAAAAAGGTAGATTTTCATTTAATGTTCATGGTGGTAGATGCGAGCATTGTCAAGGTGATGGAGTAATTACAATTTCTATGCAATTTATGCCAAGTGTTGAAGTGGTTTGCGAAATTTGTGATGGTAAAAGATATAATGATGAAACTTTAACAGTTAAATATAAAAACAAATCAATTGCTGATGTTTTAAATATGAGTGTTAGTGAAGCTTATGTCTTTTTTGAAAATATTCCTCAAATTAAACAAAAGCTAGAAACTATTTTAGAAGTTGGTTTAGGTTATATTAAACTAGGACAAAATGCTACAACTTTAAGTGGTGGAGAATCTCAAAGAATTAAATTATCTACTTACTTATTAAAAAAACAAACTGGAAATACTATGTTTTTATTAGATGAACCAACAACTGGTTTGCATGTTGATGATGTTAAAAGATTAATTGGTGTTTTAAATAAATTAGTTGATTTAGGAAATACAGTTTTATGTATTGAACATAATCTAGATTTTATTAAAGTTTCAGATCATATTATTGATCTTGGTCCTGATGGTGGAGAGTATGGTGGTCAAGTTATAGTAACTGGAACTCCAGAACAAGTAATTCATCATCAAACTTCTTATACAGCTAAATATTTAAAGGATTATATAATTAATGATTAGTGTTGATCAAGAATTATTTCCAATCATTCAAAGATTAAATAAAGAAGTTGTTTTTGATAAAGTCTTAGATGAATTAAATCATCCAGAAAAGTTTTTAAAAGTTATTAATGTAGTTGGAACTAATGGTAAAGGATCTACTTCATTTTATTTATCAAAAGGTTTATTAAAAAAATATCAAAAAGTAGGTTTATTTATTTCTCCAGCTTTTTTATATCAAAATGAAAGAATTCAAATTAATAACATACCAATTAGTGATAATGATTTAAAAAGTTATTTACATAAAATTGATTATTTAATTAAAAAATATCAATTATATTTTTTTGAAATTTGAACTTTAATTATGATTTTATATTTTAAAGATCAAAAAGTTGATATTGTTGTTTGTGAAGCTGGAATTGGTGGAATAAGAGATACTACTAGTTTTTTAACTAACCAATTATTTAGTTTATGCACTTCTATTTCATATGATCATATGGATGTTTTAGGAAATAGTATTGATCAAATTATTTATAATAAAATTAATATTGCAAAACCAAATACTAAACTATTTATAAGTCATGATAATTTAAAATATAAAAAGATAATTGATAAGCAAATAATTAATAAAAATGTTGAACTAATTTATACAGATTTATATGAAGATAAAATTATTTATCAAAAAGCAAATAAAGGATTAGTTAAAAAAGTATTAGAAGAACTAGATATTTTTGATCTAGATACTTTTGAACTTGAACCGCCTTTAGGTAGATTTACAACATTACAAACTTTTCCAAATCAAATTATTATTGATGGAGCTCATAATGTTGATGGAATAAAAAAATTAATCCAATCAGTTAAATCATTAAATAAAGAATTTATAGTTTTATATGCAAGTATTACTACAAAAGAATATCTAAAATCTTTAGAACTATTAGATAAGAACTTTAAAGAGGTTTATATTTGTGAATTTGACTATCTTAAATCTTGATCTATTAAACATATAAATTACAAAAATAAAATAAAAGATTGAAAAATTTTTTTAAAAAATAATTCAAAAAATATAATTATATGTGGAAGTTTATACTTTATACCACTTGTGTATACTTTTTTAAAAAATAATTAAATATTAATATAAAAAGAAGGTGTTAAAATGGAATTTAACAGTCTTTCAGTTTATTGAATAACTACTGCTATATTTGGTGTTTTACTAATTAGCATGTGAGTTTTAGGGTTATGAATAGAAGGTTTTAAATTAAAAACTTTTACAATTAAAAATATTACTATAATAGGTACTCTAGTAGCATTAAGTGTTATTTTATCATATGTAGTTAATAGAAACTTTTTACAAATTTTAGGTACAAGAATTACTTTAGGTTATTTTGTTAACTTTTTAATTGGGATGGTTTTTGGACCACTTGCTGGAATTTTAGCAGGAATTGCAACAAATCTAATTGGAACTATGATTGTTGGTGCTGCTCAATGACATATTGGATTTGTTTTTGCAAAATCAATGTTAGGATTTTTAGGTTCAATAGTCTTTGTTTTTAAAAATAATAAACATTGAGTATGACTAATGGTTTGATCATATGCAATAGGATTATTTTTAGTAATCTTTGTAGTCCATCCAATTAGTTTTGCAACAGTTGGAGGACCTAGTTTGGCTGTTGCTTATAGTCTAACTAAATTTATAGTTTATCCAATAGAATTAGTATTATATCCACTATTAACTTATACTTCTATTAGAGTAATTTATATTCTAGTAAAAAAAGATTTAAACTCAAAAAATAAACAATGAATTTTAAGAAATGATTCTGTAATATTCTAATACAAAAAGTGCTTATTAGCGCTTTTTTATGTTTAAAAATTAATATAGTAAAATTATAGTAGCGCTCAAAGGAGTTGTATGGAAAAATTCACCATAAAAGATCTTACTGATAATTTAAAATTTGAAATTATTTCAGGACAAGATAAACTAGATACAGAAATTAAAAGTTATGGAATTAATAGAGCTGGTTTAGAATTAGCTGACTATTTTAAACCTTTTAAAGACCAAAGCGAATGACGAGCAACTTTAATGTCTACTAAAGAAAGTGGATATATGTTGCAATTTGATGAAGAAACTAAAATTAAAAAATATACTCAATTAATGAAATGTGGAATTCCTGTTTTAATAATTACTAATAAATTTAAAGATAAAACTTTAATTAAAGTTGCAAAAAGACTGAATTTTCCTTTATTAAGAAGCGATTATCCAATTACAATACAATTAGTTCAAAAGATTCAAGATATTTATGATATTTATTTTTCACCAACTGCTGAAGAACATGCTGCTTTAATGAATATATTTGGAACTGGGGTTTTAATTAAAGGTAAATCTGGAATAGGAAAATCAGAATTATGTTTAGATTTAATTAAACATAATCATTTATTTATTGGTGATGACCGCATCATTCTAACTAATAAATCAAATAAAATTATTGGAAGAGTACATCCAATTTTAAAAAACTTAATTGAAATTAGAGGAATTGGAATTTTTGATATTGTTAAATCAAATGGGTATCAAGTAATTATGAATGAAAGTCCTGTTGAATTAGTTGTTGAACTAGTTGAATATAAAGAACAAAACATTGATAATAGTGACAGATTAGGAAATGATTGAAGTAAATTTAAAATTCTTGGTGTTGAAATAGAGCATATTCAAATTCCAGTTAGTGCTGGAAGAAGTTTAGTTAATATTATTGAATCAGCTGTTGCTCAATTTAAAATTAATAAATCAAAACAATTTGAAAATGTTTTTGATGTAATTCATAAAAGAACAAAAGAATTTTTAAGTTCTAAAAAATAGAAAGAATAAAATGTCAACTACTTATTTTGAGTGAATAGAAAAACACGGAGATCCATCTTTAGCTAGATCATTTTTTCAATTAATTCCAGCTTATCCAATTTTTATGTTTTTAGGAATTTCAAGTGTAATTATAGCTAGTATTATTTGTTTAAAATTAAAAGCTATACCTTTAAAAGAATTTGAAATTTCTATTTTTATTATTGTTCCATTTGGAATATTAGGTGCTACTATTTTTGGAAAAGTTTTTCTACCTTTTTATCAACATTCAAATACTTGATATAGAATCTTTTTTTTTTGAGAACCAGGAATGTCTTTGTTTGGGTCTTTATTATTTGGAATTTTAGCAGGTATTGCTTGATTTTTAAAACGTTCAAAAACTACAATGATTTCTTTATGAGTTTATGCTGATTGTATTATTCCAAATATTTTATTAGGACAAGTAATTGGAAGATGAGGTAATTTTTATAATCATGAAATTTTAGGACAAGTAGTTGATTATAATAGTTTGTACTGATTACCTGAATCTATTAAAAATAACTTATTTTATTTTCCTAATTTTGTTGAGTTTCACCATTTAAATAATCCAACAGATCTATTAGTTAATCATTATAATTGATGAGATTTTAATTCTAATACTTGATCTGAAGTACAAAATTTTGTTAATCATAATAATCAAACTATTAAAGATGTTTTAAATCAAAAAATCACTTATCATCAACCTTTATTTTTATATGAATCAATAGCTAATTTATTTTTATGATTAATTATTATGTTTGTTATTAATAATTTAACTAGATGAATTAATCACCCTCAGCCTTGAGAATTATGTCCTAAAGCTTATCCTGGTTGATTTAATAAACAATATAAATATTTAAATGAAGAACAAATTATTAACTTTAATAGCATTGTTCCAATTAAGTATAAAAAAGTAATAGTTAATATAGATAATAAACAAAATGTTGTTTTAAAACTTTCATTTTATCAAGCATGAAATAAAGCATTTTATTATTATGAACCTGATCATAAAAAAATTAGTCAGTTAGAAACTAAAATTGAAGAGTATATCAAAGTTAAACAAAAAGATAGATTAAACTTTAAAAACACAAAATCTAATTGTAAACATCAATTAGATTTAATTAATAAAAAATATAAATTTAAATTAGATAATTTAAATAAAAATTCTTTAGAATATCAAAAAATCATTAATCTAAAAAGTGAAGAAATTAAAAAAAATAAAGAACTATTAATGATTAATAAAAATAATTATTATCAAAAATATGGATTTTGAAATTTATTTTTTAATATAAATGTTTTTAGTAAAGAAATTGAAAAAATAAATAATCCAAACCAATTTAAAGTAATTAGAAGTGGTGTTTTAACTGGTTGTTATATTTTAGGATATTTAATTATTAGAATTATTTTAGAAACTTTTAGGCAAAATCATGAATTATTTATTCAAAATCATAAAGCAATTAATTTTATAATTTTAAGTGTAATTTTAATAAGTGGAATCTTTATAATATTATTAACGCAATTTATTTTTCCATATAAGTGAAGACAGATAGGATGGTTGTATGAAAAATCTTACTAATGAAATTTATGATGTTATTATAGTTGGTAGTGGTCCTGCTGGTTTAACTAGTGCGATTTATACTGCAAGAGCTGGATTAAAAACTGTTATTTATGAACAATCTGCTCCAGGTGGAAAATTAATTAAAACCGATTTAATTGAAAACTACCCTGGCTTTGAAACAATTCAAGGACCAGATTTAGCTTCTAAAATGTATCTTCAAGCTTTAAGTTTAAATGCAAGTGTTGAGTTTGTTGGAGTAGATAGTATATTTAAAAATGCTGATGATATTTTTGAAATAAGTTTAACAAATGGTGAAATCAAAAAAGCTTATTCAGTGATTTTAGCAACAGGAACTCAAGAAAATAAATTAGGAATTAAAGGCGAAGATGAATTGTATGGTAAAGGTGTTAGTTATTGTGCAGTTTGTGATGGAGCTTTTTATAAAAACAAACCAGTTGCAGTGGTTGGTGGGGGTTATTCAGCAGTTCAAGAAGCTATGTATTTATCTCAGCTAGTTGATAAAGTTTATTTGATTGTTAGAAGAGATGTTTTTAGAGCTGATGCTAATAAAGTTGCTAAATTAAAAGCTCAACCAAACGTTGAATTCTTATTAAAATCTCAAGTAAAAGAAATTCATGGAGCTGAAAAAGTTGAATCACTTACAATAACTACTCCAGATGGAGAAAAAAAATTAGTTGTTAGTGCAATTTTTCCATATATTGGTTCAACTCCTTTAATTGATTCAGTAAAACATTTATGCATTGAAAACGAAAAAGGTTATATTCCAACAAATGATAAAATGCAAACAGAAATTAAAGGGCTATTTGTTGCTGGTGATGTTAGAGATGTTCCATTGCGACAAATTGCTATTGCTTGTGGAGATGGTGCAATTGCTGGACAAATGGCAGTTGAATATGTTCAAGAAGTAAAATAGGAGATAAAATGGAGTCAAATTTGAAATTAAAAATTGATAAAAGAGTAATAATTTATACTGGTTTATGAATAATTTTATCAGCTCTAATAATTAGTCTAATAGTTTTATCATCTAAATATTTTAGAATCGATTGAGTACAAAATAGAGGTTTTGATACTGTTTTAGAATATGGAAATGTTAAAGATGTTTATTTAACAAAATCTAATGGAACTGGTGGAATTAGAGTTTATGCTTTAACAATGACACTTGGAATGATTGTTGCTATTGGTTTTAGTTTATATAACTTCAATAAAAAAGATTTATCTATAAGTGAATTAGCAATTGGAGTAATTTTTATTATTCCATGCTCACTATTTGGAGCTTCTTTTTTTGGTAAATTAAATGCTGAAGGAATTGGAAGACATGCTAATGGTTCAACTTTTTGAGGACTATTTGCATTTTGAGAAGGTGGGATGGCAATTCATGGTGGAGTTTATGTTGGAAGTATAGTTTGGACTATTAATTTTTTATATAATTGGTAGAAAAACTAAAGTTTCATTATTAGTTTATGCTGATTGTATTATTCCAAATATTTTATTAGGACAAGCTATTGGAAGATGAGGAAACTTCTTTAATCATGAAGTTTTAGGAACTCCAGTTGCAAAAATTGCAAACAGTATTCCATCTCATTCTGATAAAGCTATTGATCAAATTTTTTCAACTTATTTACAAACTCATTCAAGACCTTTATTTTTACCTGATTTTATTTTAAAAAATTGTTTGTCTATTTATTCAGGAGAAAATCAAATTATTAATAATATTTCTTTAGAAAATGGAAATGTTGTTTTATTATCACCAATTTTTTTCTATGAATCAATTGCTTTATTATTAGGTTGATTTGTAATTATGTTTATTATTCCAAATGTTTGAAAATTATTTGTTAAACCAATTGATAAAAATAATAATGTTTATAAAATTAATCATAAATTTAGTTTTTATCAATTCTTTAATCCTTGATTAAAGTCAACTGAAACTAAATTAAGCAGCAAAGATGCTTGAAAAAAAGCTTTGAATGAAAATATTTATGATAATGCATCACAAACTTATATAAATTTAACTAATAATATAGATTCAAAAGATTATTTAGAAAAAAAACTAATTAAAAATTATGTTCTAAATAAATTAAATAATAAAAATAATTATCCAATTACAAAAGCTGGAGTGCAAATGTTTTCTTACTTTTTAGTATGAAACATTGTTAGATATGCTTTAGAAGCCCAACGCCCAAATGATCATTTATTTATTATGCAATATAAGAATTTTTCATTATTTGTTATTGGATTATCAGCTATAGTGGGATTGATTGGTATGATCTTAAGCCAACATCTTTTACCATCTGTTTTTAGAAAACCAGGTTGATTATACGAAGTTGAATATTTTAAAATTAGAAAAATAAATTAGAAGGTGATATTATGTCATTTGCCTTAGAAGTAAAAGAAGAAATTGTAATGCATAGTTTTAATGAAGAACAAAAACTGGCATATCTTTCAGGTTTTATTAGATATAGCTCTAACATAATTTTTTCAAACAATACTTCTAAAATTAGATTTTCAACAATTAGTAATAAAATAGCAAGAACTTTATTAAGTTTTTGTAGACAACTTTTTGATGGTCAAGTTGAAATTTCTATTATTCAATCTCAAGTATTAAAAAAGAATAAAAATTTTGTTTTAACTCTAATTGGTAATATTAATAAGTTTTTACAAAAATTACGTATTTATGATCAAAATAATCAAAAGATTTATGTTTTTAAAGTTAAAAAAGAAATTAAAGATAAAACTTCTATTCTAAGAGCTTATATTGCTGGAATTTTTACTGCTATTGGTTCTGTTAATTCTCCAAAAACTAGTAATTATCATTTAGATTTACAATTTAAAACTAAAATTGATGCCATATATTTTATTGAATTAACTAATGATTTAGGGTTTAAATTTAAATTATTAGAAAGAACTAGTAATAGATATATTTGTTATATTAAAAAATCTATTATGGTTTCAGATTTTTTAAAATTAATTGATGCTTCTAATTCAGTAATGCAATTTGAAAATGAACGTATTTCTAGAGATGTTTATAATAGTATAAATAGAGTAAATAATTTTGATATTTCTAATCAAACTAAAACATTAATTACTGGTAAAAAACAAATTGAAATTATTAATTATTTAAAACAAACTAATCAATTTCATTTATTAAGTAAAAAAGCGCAAGTTTTAGCTAATTTACGTTTAAATTTTCCAGATTATTCATACAATGAGCTAGTTGAAGAAATGCAAAAAATGGGCTATGAAATTACTAAATCTGGGATTAGTAGCTTATTTAAAAACATTGAAAAATTATCATAAATTTTAATATTTTTTCTTTTTTTTAAAAAAATACTTGTAATTTTTTTAATATATGTTATTATAAAATTGCTTTTGATGAAATAAAAATTGATTTAATTCTAAAGGAGTTAATGTAATGGTAAACCCAGTTTTTTAGCCAATTAAAACTGGGTTTTTTTAATATTTTATTTTTATTTAAAAAGAAGTATTTTCAAATACTTCTTTTTCTATTATTAAATTACTGTTAATTAATTTTTCTAACAAAATTAACTATACAAAAGTGTTTAATTTATTTAAAATCAATAGTTTTTTGACAAAATAAGATAAAAAAATAATGAAAAAATAACTTATTTTTCCAATAATTAACTATATGAGTTTTTTTATGTGTAACAGCTAATAGTATTTACATTATTTTAACTTTTCCTACGTTTCCCACTTAGTCGCGAAAACACTCAGTTTTCAGCGGCTATATTTTTTTTATAAAAAAATATAATTTATTATGCTTTTATGCTTAAATATGATATAATAAAGACGTGAAGAAGTCAAGAAATGATGTAAAAAGACAATGAAGAACATCAATAGCAAGAGTTAAAAAAGGCGAATACTTATCAATTGGAGTGCCAAGATCAGATAACAAAGGTTTTGTATATAGATTAGGATATGGATATTTGCATGAATTAAAACAATATCACGATGATCCGCTAGCAATTATCAAAGCAATTATTGCAAACTTTCCATTGTCTTGAACAAAAGAACAAGCAAGAACTAAATTAGATGAAATTTTTAAAGAGAAAAAAGAAACCAAAAAAGAAGTTTTAGAAAGGTTTAAAGGTTACGAAGTAGTTGAAAAACTATTTGATTATTTCAATATTTTTAATGATTGTTCTCCCACAAAATCGACAACATTAAAAGATGTTGTTTTACAGTTGATTTATCAAAGAATTAAAAATCCAATAAGTGTTTTTAACACTTATAAGACAGCAAAAAAAGAAAAAATAGACACTCATTCAAAAAATTCATTTTATAGATCATTAGACTATATAGCAAAAAACAAAGATGAAATTTTAAGAAATTTAAATGCAAAAATTTGTGCAAATACCAATAGAAAAATTGATGTATTATGATTTGACGCAACAACTACTTATTTTGAAACATTTTCTCGTGAAGGTTATAAAAAACCTGGTTATTCAAAAGATGGAAAATTTAAAGAAGACCAGATTGTTATAGGTATGGCAACTGATGAAAATGGAATACCGTTACACTACAAAATATTTCCAGGAAATGTTGCTGATCCAAATACTTTAATACCATTTATGCTTGAAATTGCAGATATTTATGAAGTTAACAGTGTAACTATAATTGCTGACAAAGGAATGAGTGTTAATAGAAATATTAGATTTTTAGAATCTAAGAATTGAAAATACATAATCTCATACAGAATGAAAGCTGGAAGCAAACAATTTAAAGAGTATATATTAGATGAAAAAGATTATATAAATGATGGTGGTTTGATATACAAAACTCGTGATATTGCATCTTCATACAATAAAAAAAGAATTAATGGACATTTTAGAAGACAAATAATTAGTTTTAGTCAAAAACGAGCAACTAAAGACAAAAACGATAGAGGCATTTTAATTCAAAATTTCACTAAGAAAATGAATAAAGATAATCTTGTTTCTTGTGATGATTTAGCGGGATCTAAAAAATATAGATTCTTTAAACCTATAAACAAAGGTGCATTTTATGAACTTGACATAGAAAAAATACAAGAAGATCAAAAATATGATGGATACTATGTTTATGAAACAAATAGAACAGATTTATCAGTAAAAGAAGTTATTAATTTATATTCAAAACAATGACAAATTGAGTCTAATTTCAAGACATTAAAAGGTAAATTATCTCTTCGTCCAATGTATTTATCAACTTGAAACCATATTGTTGGTTACATTTGTTTATGTTTCATTTCATTAGTGTTTTTAAACTACATCATCTACATTCTAAATTCAAAATTAGGGCTGACTGGAAAAAGCAAAATCACTGAGCATAAAGTGATTAATGTTATCAAAGAAGTTAAAGAAATTGAAGTATTTGTAAATAAACAAAAAATCGAAACTATACAAGTGTATAATGATGAGTTACAAGAAAGTTGGCAAACTTATCAAATATTATTAGAGCTTTTAACAAAAGAAAAAGTCACTTAGACATTACATTATAAAAAACATAACTTATGAGATCAAAAATTTACATAAGTATGTTTTCTTGTTTTATGCTTAAACTGGGAAACGTAGGAAAAGAACAGCAACTTGAACAAGTGTTAGAAATTGAAAATAAACTAAATCAAGTTCGACAAAAAGTTGAGGAATTTGAAAAAACTTTTTATTCTGATGAAATCAAGAATCAAATAGATAGTCAAATAAAACAATTTAATGATATTTTTTATAAAGTAACATCTAATTTTATAATGATGGTTTTGTTTTAGAATTTGATAAAAAGAAAGATAAAAAACAAAACATTGATTTTTATGAATTTCAAATGAACCAAACAAGTAATAGTTCAGGTAAAAAACAAGGTGAGATTGTTTGTTTTGACATTTCTTATATTATTTATGCTGATCAAAAAAATATTAAATGTCCTAGATTTTTACTAACAGATAAAAAAGAATTAATGCATAATAATCAATTACTTAAATTACCTGATTTAGTTAACAAAAATAACATTCAACTGATTGTTCCAATACTAAAAGATAAAACTCCACAAAAAATATTAGATTCTGCTAATATAATTATTGAGTTGTCTGAAAATGATAAATTATTCAGAATAGAAAATAATTAGTAAAAAAGGATAATATTATCCTTTTTTAATGTAAGACAACTAGACTAAATTAGTTGTTTTTACTTTTTCTTGAAATTTTAAATTATTTAAATCTATTTGATTAATAATTAATAAAAAGATTAAATCTAAAATATATTGAATTTTATATTTTTCAATCATTGGATTAGATCTATTATCATTTATAAAAAAGTTATTTTCACTACCATAAATATGATAATCAACTTTTATATCAGTTTTTAGTAATGGTGAAGAAGTAATAGCAATAATTACATTAGCATTTCTTTTATGAATAAAGTTTAAATAGCGATTAATTTTACTATTATTTCCAGAAGTTGAAATTACAATAATACAAGCTTGATCAACATTATAAGCTTTTGAATCAAACAAATTAGAAAATAATTCAACAGATAAATTTAATTCTAACAATTGAAAAAATAAAAAATTAGCTAATATTTTAGTTTTACCAGTACAAAATAAAATAATTTTCTTACTAGATAAAAGTTTACAAACAACTTCTTTTAAATAATTAATATCTAGAGTAATTTTTAATTGTTTTAGTGAATCTTCTAATCTATTTTCAAATTCATCTATGATATTATCAAAAGATGGTTTTGTTTCATCTTTAAAAAAATTAGAATTATTTTCTAAATAAGAAATCAATTGTTTTAAACCACCAATCTCAAGTTTAACTAAAGTTTTAGTAATTACTGAAGGTTGAACATTTAGTTTTTTACAAATCGATTTAACAGAAAAATTATGATAATCAGAAATATTAGTTAGAATATAATCACACACTTTTAATTCTTGTGGAGATAGATTAATTTTATTTTATTTAATTTTTTCAATAATATTCACAATTTATTCTCCTAGATTATTATTACTAAAATAATTATAACTTTTATTGATAAGAACCATTTTAAGTCTAGAAAAAAGGATTAAATTAAAGTAAATAATTAATAAATAAATTAAATACTTTGTGTATTTTTTTATAGATAATATATAATTTTTGAGTTATCTAAATAAGTTGAGTAAGGAGAAAAAATGAAAGTTTTAGTATTATTAGAGTCACCATCAAAAATAGAAAAAATAAAACATTATTTAGAAGAAGGTTTTCCAGAGAATCAATTTGTTGTTTTAGCTAGTGGTGGTCATATTAATAGTATTGCTGATAAGGGAGCTTGAGGACTTGGTATTGATTTAGAAACTATGCAGCCTAATTTTGTTATTGAAAGTTCTAGAAAAAAAATAATTAGTCAAATTAAAAAAGAAGGTAAAACTGCTGATTTAATCATTTTAGCTTCAGATCCAGATAGAGAAGGAGAAGCTATTGCTTATCATTTGGCCAATTTATTTAAAGATCATACTAATATTAAAAGAATTACATTTAATGAAATAACTAGTGAAGCAATAACTAATGCATTTAATAATTTAAGAGATGTTAATATGAACTTAGTAAATGCCCAAATTTCAAGACAAATTCTAGATAAAATTATTGGTTATTTAGTTTCTAAATCACTTCAAAAATCTACTGGATTAATGAGTGCTGGAAGAGTGCAAACCCCTGCTTTAAATATTCTAACAACAAGAGATATGCTAATTAAAAACTTTAAAGAAGTGCTTTATAAAAAGATTTTTGTAATCGAATCAAAAAGAGCTATTAATTTAAACTTAAATAAAGACAAAAATAATGTTTTAGTTAATACTGAAAAAACATATTATATTGATGAAAAACAAGCAAAAATTATTGTTGATGAATTGGGTGAAGTTTATAGATGTACTGATTATAAATCAACTGCTTATGAAACAAGAAGTTTTAAACCTTATTCAACAGCTGGTTTATTACAAGATGGATTTACTAAATTAAAATTAAGTACTAGTCAAATAACTTTAGCAGCTCAAAAATTATATGAATTAGGATATATTACTTATATACGTACAGATTCAGTTAAATATTCTTCTCAATTTATAAATGAAGTAAAAGATTATATTTCAAAAAATTATTCTTCTGATTTATTTAAAGATCCAATTGTTGGTAAAAAGGATCAAAATAGTCAAGAGGCCCATGAATCAATTAGACCAACAAACATTTGACTAACTCCTGAAAAAGCTAGTTTAGAAATTGAAGATAATTTATTAAAAAGGGTTTATAACTTAATTTGATGAAACTCAATTAAATCTCTAATGAAAGGTCCATCTGGTTTTAATCATAGATGAACTTTTAATAATAATGGTTATGAATTCAAACAATCATGACAAGAAGTTAAAGATCTAGGTTATCAAGCAATTAAACACTCATCAAGTGATGAAAATATTGAATTAACTAATGATGGTGAAGAAATTGTTCAATCTAAAAATGATAAACCAGAATATCAATTTAATGATGATTTTGAAATTAATATTTCTAAAAAATTTATTAAAATTGAAGATGCCAAAACTAACCCACCTAAAATGTTTAATCAAGCTAGTTTAATTAAAGAATTAAAAAATTTAGGTATTGGTAGACCATCTACTTATAATCCAATTTTAACTAAGTTAAAAGATCGTGAGTATGTTGAGTATCCTAAATCAAAACCAATTGTTGTTACAAACAAAGGATATTCAGCTAATGAATATTTATATGACCATTATTTAGACTTTTTTAACTTGAACTACACTGCTGAAATGGAAGAAAAACTAGATGAAATTACAAAAGGTGATTTTGACTATGTTAACTGATTAAAAGACATTTATACTGCTTTAAATTTTAAAGTTAAAAAAGAAATTGGTGAAGCTAAAACTGAAGCAATTTGTCCTAGATGTGGTGCTAATTTAGTATATATTAAGTCAAGATTTAATAGAGGTAGAGGATGTTCAAACTTTACTATAACTAAATGTGGTTATAGAGAATATGAACAACCTGATGGTACTTGAAAAGAATATGTTAAAGAAGAAAAAACTACTGAGAATAACACTAAAAAAGAAAATAAAGAATAATTTAAATATTTTATAAAATTTGTCTTGTCATAAATGTTTTTATTTGATATTGTAATAATGTAAATTTTGAAAAAAATTTACACCCAAAAAAACAAGACATGTTATGCTTGTATAAATATTCCAGACAATAAGTTTTTTTGATAATTTGTTCGAATGACAATGCAATAATTTAGACTTACTGCTCATTAAGTCTTTATTATTAAAACAGCTGTGTAGGATTGTTTGAAATTTAATAGGTACGCTTGAAACTTATTATTTATGTCTGTTCAATTGCTAATTTTATTAGCAACATATGAATTTATTTAATCCTTTCTTAACTTTTGTCAATAATTCATTATGATTTTGAACAATCTCAAATAGTTTATTCTATTTGATGAAATTTTAATTATACAAAATAATAAATATAAATTTAATCATTTTTTCATGTGTGTTTATTTATATTTTAAAAACACATATTTAAAATAGATTCTTATTCATTCTTAGTTTTTCAAGTTTTCCATTTTTAATTATATTCTCTACTTAATCTATTTAAATTTTAAGCAATTCTAGACCAATAAGATAATTTTTAATATCAAAAAAAGCAAATAGCTATCTATTTGCTTTTTTTGTTTTTATTAAGTAATTGATTTACTTATAAATAAGAAAGGTAAAACAACAAAAGGAATAATTGCAAAAAATATTCCTACGTTTCCCAGTTTAAGCATAAAACAAGAAAACATACTTATGTAAATTTTTGATCTCATAAGTTATGTTTTTTATAATGTAATGTCTAAGTGACTTTTTCTTTTGTTAAAAGCTCTAATAATATTTGATAAGTTTGCCAACTTTCTTGTAACTCATCATTATACACTTGTATAGTTTCGATTTTTTGTTTATTTACAAATACTTCAATTTCTTTAACTTCTTTGATAACATTAATCACTTTATGCTCAGTGATTTTGCTTTTTCCAGTCAGCCCTAATTTTGAATTTGGAATGTAGATGATGTAGTTTAAAAACACTAATGAAATGAAACATAAACAAATGTAACCAACAATATGGTTTCAAGTTGATAAATACATTGGACGAAGAGATAATTTACCTTTTAATGTCTTGAAATTAGACTCAATTTGTCATTGTTTTGAATATAAATTAATAACTTATTTTACTGATAAATCTGTTCTATTTGTTTCATAAACATAGTATCCATCATATTTTTGATCTTCTTGTATTTTTTCTATGTCAAGTTCATAAAATGCACCTTTGTTTATAGGTTTAAAGAATCTATATTTTTTAGATCCCGCTAAATCATCACAAGAAACAAGATTATCTTTATTCATTTTCTTAGTGAAATTTTGAATTAAAATGTCTCTATTGTTTTTGTCTTTAGTTGCTCGTTTTTGACTAAAACTAATTATTTGTCTTCTAAAATGTCCATTAATTCTTTTTTTATTGTATGAAGATGCAATATCACGAGTTTTGTATATCAAACCACCATCATTTATATAATCTTTTTCATCTAATACATACTCTTTAAATTGTTTGCTTCCAGCTTTCATTCTGTATGAGATTATGTATTTTCAATTCTTAGATTCTAAAAATCTAATATTTCTATTAACACTCATTCCTTTGTCAGCAATTATAGTTACACTGTTAACTTCATAAATATCTGCAATTTCAAGCATAAATGGTATTAAAGTATTTGGATCAGCAACATTTCCTGGAAATATTTTGTAGTGTAACGGTATTCCATTTTCATCAGTTGCCATACCTATAACAATCTGGTCTTCTTTAAATTTTCCATCTTTTGAATAACCAGGTTTTTTATAACCTTCACGAGAAAATGTTTCAAAATAAGTAGTTGTTGCGTCAAATCATAATACATCAATTTTTCTATTGGTATTTGCACAAATTTTTACATTTAAATTTCTTAAAATTTCATCTTTGTTTTTTGCTATATAGTCTAATGATCTATAAAATGAATTTTTGAATGAGTGTCTATTTTTTCTTTTTTTGCTGTCTTATAAGTGTTAAAAACACTTATTGGATTTTTAATTCTTTGATAAATCAACTGTAAAACAACATCTTTTAATGTTGTCGATTTTGTGGGAGAACAATCATTAAAAATATTGAAATAATCAAATAGTTTTTCAACTACTTCGTAACCTTTAAACCTTTCTAAAACTTCTTTTTTGGTTTCTTTTTTCTCTTTAAAAATTTCATCTAATTTAGTTCTTGCTTGTTCTTTTGTTCAAGACAATGGAAAGTTTGCAATAATTGCTTTGATAATTGCTAGCGGATCATCGTGATATTGTTTTAATTCATGCAAATATCCATATCCTAATCTATATACAAAACCTTTGTTATCTGATCTTGGCACTCCAATTGATAAGTATTCGCCTTTTTTAACTCTTGCTATTGATGTTCTTCATTGTCTTTTTACATCATTTCTTGACTTCTTCACGTCTTTATTATATCATATTTAAGCATAAAAGCATAATAAATTATATTTTTTTATAAAAAAATATAGCCGCTGAAAACTGAGTGTTTTCGCGACTAAGTGGGAAACGTAGGATAAATAAGAAAGGTAAAACAACAAAAGGAATAATTGCAAAAAATATTGAGATATAGGTAAGCATTTTTTTCTTATACATTTTCATAAATATTCCTCATACTATATCTAATTATTTCTAAATCTATGTTATTATTTCTGCTTTTTTGACTTCTTTTTATATTATTGATTTCATCTAAAACTTCTATAAAAATATCATTATATTGACGTTTTGCATGAAACTCATAAAATGAAATATCATCATTTTTACTTTTATATTTTTTTAAAAATTCTTTTCTAACCTTGTCCTTTATCATCAGTAATATATATTAATATTTTCAAAATCTATCTTCTCTAATTTTTGACTAATTTGTTCAACAAATTCCTTTAAAGTTTTTTTAACTTCTTCATTAACTATAATAGTATTAGAATTTTTTAAAAAAGTGTTCAATATTTTCTAATTGTTCTTTTTTTCATTTATTAATTGATTCAGTTTTATTTTTAAAATTTCTAATAAATAAGTTGTTGGTTTTAATTACTGATTGTTTATATGTTTTCATTTCTCTTATAGAATAAGTGTCTGGTGATAGTTCTTCAAAAATTTCATCTATTTTATCTAAGGATTCTTCTTAAATATTTTCTAATTTTTCACTTAATTGATTATTTGAATCTTCACTTAAATCTTCAATATATTCTTTTAAAGCTTCATTAAACTTATTATTTCTTTTTTTAAAAATTTTATTTTCAATTTGTTCTAATTACTCTTTTAGATTCTTATAATCTTTAAATCACAAAAGATCAGTAAACAATTGAAAATAAGTTTTATCATTAATTTCATATTTTAAGATCTTTAAAACTTTAGACTTATCATAAACTAAGTAAATAGCTTGTTTATTTTTAAAACTATCTAGATCTTTAATATCATTAATGTTAAAAACAATTACTTCACTTGGATATTTATCATTAATTTTAGTTAATAAATTATTGTTAGTTTTATATACATAATCAATTAAGTCTTGTTCTAATTTAAAATGTTTATACTTATCATCATAAGGATTAAAGTTAAAATCAACTGATTAATGTGTTTTAATACTCAATACCAAATCATTAATTAGAGTTTTTGATAAAGTGTTTTTTGTTTTTAAAGCTACTTGTTGATAGTGAGTAGTAACTGATTCAATACTTCTATTACTAATAAAAGGTATATAAAAAGTTAAAACAAATTTTAAATCATTAATCTTAGCATTGCTAATATTTTCTTGTTTTAAAGTATAAAGTTGTTTTTGTTGATGATCTTTTAAATATAAATTTAATAATTTTTTAATATTTTTATTATCATAAAACTTAAGTTCTTGTTTATTAATAATTTTTTCTCTATTGTTGTTTTTTAAACTACAACTAGTAGTTAGAATTAGAAAAACCACTAAACTAATTGGCAATCACTTTTTCATAAAAGATGTCCTCTAAATTCTTAGTTTTAACTCCTGAATATAAAATTTTTCCTTTATGAATTAAAGTTAACGAATCAACATATTTATCAATTTCAGATAAATTATGTGAACTAATTAAAATAGAAATATTTTCTTCTTGATTAATTTTTTTTAAAAAAGAAAATAGTTCATATCTTGCTGTTGGATCTAAATTAGCAGCAGGTTCATCTAAAATTAAAAGTTTAGGATTATGTAATAAGGCTTGAATTAATAAAATTTTTTTCTTTTGTCCTGAAAAAAAATTATAAGGTTTTTCATTAATTAAATTACTAATATTAAACATTTCTAGAAACTTATTAATCTTATACTCAACTTCTTTTTTATCTAGCATTGATAAAAACCCTAAATAAGTTAAATATTGAATTGTTGTTAATTCTTTTGGAAAAATCGCAACTTCAGGAACATAGCCAATATATGATTTAGCTTGTGCTTTTTTAATATTAATATTATTAATTAAAACTTCTCCTTCATATTTACTAAAAGCTCCATTATTGTTTTAATAGTTGTAGTTTTACCTGCTCCATTTTCTCCAATAAAAGCATGAAAACTTCCACTTTTAACACTCATATTAATATCATTAACACCTCTATTAGTATCAGTAAATATTTTAGTCAAATGATTGATCTTTAAAATGTTATTCATACTATTTATAATCCTTTCTAACATACATATAAAACACTAAATAAAATAATAAACTAACTACAATAATTCATATTCCAAATAAAATATTTTTATTAAAAATTTGTTTATCTCTAGTTATTGCAAATAAACTAGGTGAAGAGTTAAACAAAAAGTTTGTTTTACTATCTGTTAATTTATATCGAATTTTAATTTTTGTTTCTTTTTCTTTTTTATCTTCATAAATTATTTTTTCATATTTATGATATCCACCAATATAATAATCATGATCAAAGATTTTAATTTTAATTTGAGAATCTAAGTGTCAACTATCCTTTTTATTAACATCTTTAAATAGAGCTTGTAGTAAAACTGAATTCTGATAATTAAAATAAATATAATTCATTAAGCTTGTAGCTAAATATAATTGTTTTTCATAAATTGACTCTAGTTTTTTATCAATAATTGTAAAAAAAGCAAATTGAGAGTATTCAAATATTGATATTTTCATATAACCCTTTGTCACCTGTATATATTCTTAATTATAAAAATTATAAATAAAGATATAAATACAGGAAATTGAATAACAAAAAAGCCTATAAGGCTATTTGTTTAGATATTTACTATTTACTTCAAACATTACATATCTTAATGGTTTCCCACCAAATTTTGCATTGAAATTATTCATTGCTTGAGATGTTCTGTCTTTTGCGACACTTAGTGCTGCATTAGCATATTCATCTAAAATAAACACTTCTCTATCAAGTTTATTTTTAGTTAATCTTGGATAAATGTTAGTATATGCAATAAATTCAAACTTATCTGGATTTTTTTCAATGTTTATTTCTAAAATATTTCAATCTTCAGTTAATAGGTAAAAATTATAATAAACTAATTTGGTTATTGTTGAATTTCTTTTTGTTATAGCAAATTGAGAGATGTTATTAGAATGTATTTTTTTAAACAACCCATAATCAACAGCGTTCTTTTCAGCTTCTTCACCTATCTTACTTACATTACCATTAAAACCATTATAAACATCATATAATACAAAATTAAATTTATCTAAATTATATAAAGTTCATAATAAGTTCTTATTAAAAAAGTCATATAATTTATTACCATACTCTCTAGTGGGATAAGGGTCCTTATCGGTGATACCATATCTATCATTACCATATCCAGCATTAATATTATTAGCATAAGTTAAATACTTATTTAAGGTAAATAACATTTCTTTATCATTAATATTAAATTGTTCTTCCTTATATTTTTTAATTTTTTCATTATCATCATTAAAAGCTATGCTTAAAATTTGATTTACATATTCATGTTGTACAAATTGATTTCAGCTATCTTTTTTTTCATCTTTTTTAATAGATAAATTATTAATATTTTGATTTTTATTATTAGAACAAGATATAGCAGCAAAACTTAAAATAGGAAAAATAGATAGTAAAATTAATGACAAACTTTTTTTAAGTTTAAACATATTATTTTCCCTTTCATAATAAAATTCCATCTCAAGGATATCCATATTCTTTAATTATGTGTTTTTCAAAAGTTGAAGTAAAAGCATCTTTTTGATTATGAAAAACTCCAAGGTGTATAGCATCAGAAATTGTATCTATATTTATTCTAGAAATTATAGAATCATTAAATAAAATAAACTTATCTATAGTCATCTTTTTATCATTATTTGTAAGAAGTGTTCTAATAATAAATCTATCTTTTCTTAGATAATAAACTGTTAGATCAGGTAAATCTTCATTTTCTTTTCCAATTTTTATTAAGTCTATGTTATTGTTAGAAAAATAATAATTATCTTTTGGTTTTTCTCTTTTTTTAATATCATCTAAAAATTGTTTAGAGTGTAATTCGCTTCCGTTATTTGCTTTTAACTTTCAAAAATCAATAAACTTCATTTCAAATTTACTTAGATTTTGAAAAACAAATAATCAATTTTCAGAATAAAAATTCTTTAATTTTTTCAAATTATCTTCATTTGAATTTTTTAAATATTCTAAGTTTAATTCTTTTGCCTTAGAAATTAATTGATCATTCTTTTCTTTTTGTGACTTAATAAATTTTTGTTGGTCTAGCTTAGAGTCTTTAAAAACATTATCAACAAGTGATTGTAATAACTTTACAGTTTTTGCTTCTTTGTCATTGTTTAAATTATCATAAACATCAAATCCAGGAGGTCTAACTAAGTTTAAATTATTGGTTTTTTTATTTATAAAAAACAAAGAAGGAAGAACTAAAAAAGGTAAGATAGCAAAAGCGATTGAAATATTAATAAGAGTTTTTTTATTCTTGTTCATAAATACCTCTCATACTAAATCTAACTATCTTTCAACCATCCTTATTGATTTCGTTTAACGATTCTTTTAAACGTTCATTATATTGATTTTTTGCATGAAATTCTAAGAACTTTTTATCATTACTTTTTTGTGGCAGATCTTCTATATCTTTTTCATATTTCTTAACATTTTCATCAAATTGTTCTAATTGTTTTTCTTTTTTTTCAAGATCTTTTTTAAGTTCTTCAATTGTTGGTTCTTTTTTCTTATCATTTTTTAGAACTCCTGGTGCTATAGTTCTAGTATCTAATGCTAATGCAAGTGGTGCAGTAGTTGTTGTATTAGTTTCTTTTTCTAATTTTTCAATCTTTTCTTTTAATTCTTGAATTTCTTGTTGTGTTTTTTCTTTACGTTTTTTTGTAGTTTCTATACTTTTATTTATACTTTCTAAATTATTGTTATATTCGGATTTTCTTTTTTCAAAAATTGTGTTTTCTAATTGCTCGATTTGATTTTCTAAATTATTAGCATCTTTAAAAACAAATAAATCACTTGTCATTAAAAACTCTATTTTATTTTTGTATTCATATTTTCATATCTTAATAGCTTTATTGTTATCAAATACTAAATATAATGCTTCTTTTTTTAAATAATCGTCTTTTATTTTTTCATTAATAGAATTATTTAGATTTACTCTTATAATATTTTGGACATTTTTATTCTTAATACTAGAAATTAATGAGCCTAAATCTTTTTCTACTTGTTTAAATAAATCTTCATCTTTATTAAATTCATTATATAGATCTCCATAAGGATTAAAGTTGTATTTGAAATTAGTAATATTATCTAATACTCAATATCAATCATTTCTTAAAGTTTGTTCCAATGAATTTTTTGCTTTTTGAATAATTACTCTATAATGTTGACCAACATAATAATCTAAACTTCTATGAATAAAAATTGGATAAAAAGTTAGTCCATATTTTAGCTCACTAAATTTAGAATCAGAGACATTTTCTTGATCATTAATATAAGAATCCCTTAGTTTTGAATCACTTAAATATAAATTCAATAACTTACTTACATATTTATTTTTATATAATTTATTTTCATTTTTATTTATAGTTGGATTAACTTTAGGTGTACTAGTAGAACAAGAAACTGTCAAAAAAGCAAATATACTTGAAAAACCAATTAATAACTTTTTCATACAACTCCTTTTTAATTTCTACTTGTAATCTTTTTTCTGATACAACTTAAACACAACTAATAATTCAACCCCAATAACTATAATTCATAAAAGAAATAACACATTTTTATTAACTACTCTTTTTGATCTACTAATACTAAATAATTCGTTTGCTGATTCAAATAAATAGTTATTATTACTTTTCCTACGTTTCCCACTTAGTCGCGAAAACACTCAGTTTTCAGCGGCTATATTTTTTTATAAAAAATATAATTTATTATGCTTTTATGCTTAAATATGATATAATAAAGACGTAAAGAAGTCAAGAAATGATGTAAAAAGACAATGAAGAACATCAATAGCAAGAGTTAAAAAAGGCGAATACTTATCAATTGGAGTGCCAAGACCAGATAACAAAGGTTTTGTATATAGATTGGGATATGGATATTTGCATGAATTAAAACAATATCACGATGATCCGCTAGCAATTATCAAAGCAATTATTGCAAACTTTCCATTGTCTTGAACAAAAGAACAAGCAAGAACTAAATTAGATGAAATTTTTAAAGAGAAAAAAGAAACCAAAAAAGAAGTTTTAGAAAGGTTTAAAGGTTACGAAGTAGTTGAAAAACTATTTGATTATTTCAATATTTTTAATGATTGTTCTCCCACAAAATCGACAACATTAAAAGATGTTGTTTTACAGTTGATTTATCAAAGAATTAAAAATCCAATAAGTGTTTTTAACACTTATAAGACAGCAAAAAAAGAAAAAATAGACACTCATTCAAAAAATTCATTTTATAGATCATTAGACTATATAGCAAAAAATAAAGATGAAATTTTAAGAAATTTAAATGCAAAAATTTGTGCAAATACCAATAGAAAAATTGATGTATTATGATTTGACGCAACAACTACTTATTTTGAAACATTTTCTCGTGAAGGTTATAAAAAACCTGGTTATTCAAAAGATGGAAAATTTAAAGAAGACCAGATTGTTATAGGTATGGCAACTGATGAAAATGGAATACCGTTACACTACAAAATATTTCCAGGAAATGTTGCTGATCCAAATACTTTAATACCATTTATGCTTGAAATTGCAGATATTTATGAAGTTAACAGTGTAACTATAATTGCTGACGAAGGAATGAGTGTTAATAGAAATATTAGATTTTTAGAATCTAAGAATTGAAAATACATAATCTCATACAGAATGAAAGCTGGAAGCAAACAATTTAAAGAGTATATATTAGATGAAAAAGATTATATAAATGATGGTGGTTTGATATACAAAACTCGTGATATTGTATCTTCATACAATAAAAAAAGAATTAATGGACATTTTAGAAGACAAATAATTAGTTTTAGTCAAAAACGAGCAACTAAAGACAAAAACGATAGAGACATTTTAATTCAAAATTTCACTAAGAAAATGAATAAAGATAATCTTGTTTCTTGTGATGATTTAGCGGGATCTAAAAAATATAGATTCTTTAAACCTATAAACAAAGGTGCATTTTATGAACTTGACATAGAAAAAATACAAGAAGATCAAAAATATGATGGATACTATGTTTATGAAACAAATAGAACAGATTTATCAGTAAAAGAAGTTATTAATTTATATTCAAAACAATGACAAATTGAGTCTAATTTCAAGACATTAAAAGGTAAATTATCTCTTCGTCCAATGTATTTATCAACTTGAAACCATATTGTTGGTTACATTTGTTTATGTTTCATTTCATTAGTGTTTTTAAACTACATCATCTACATTCTAAATTCAAAATTAGGACTGACTGGAAAAAGCAAAATCACTGAGCATAAAGTGATTAATGTTATCAAAGAAGTTAAAGAAATTGAAGTATTTGTAAATAAACAAAAAATCGAAACTATACAAGTGTATAATGATGAGTTACAAGAAAGTTGGCAAACTTATCAAATATTATTAGAGCTTTTAACAAAAGAAAAAGTCACTTAGACATTACATTATAAAAAACATAACTTATGAGATCAAAAATTTACATAAGTATGTTTTCTTGTTTTATGCTTAAACTGGGAAACGTAGGTACTAATACTAAATAATTCGTTTGCTGATTCAAATAAATAGTTATTATTACTTTTAGTTAAACTAAATCTTAAAACTGTATTAGTTTCTTTATCTTTTTTTTCATATTGAGTTTGATAACTACTATATCCACCAATATTATATTTATAACTGTTAATATCTAATTTAACTTGATAATCTCCATAACTATCATTATCAGGGTTTTTCAACATAACTTGATAAATTAAACTATCAGGATAATTAAAATAAATATAATTTAAAAATGAAATTGCAAAGTATAAAATTCTTTCATTTTGAGATTGTAACTTATTATGTCTTTTAATAGCATATTGATCAAAAAATGTTATTGTTGTTATAACTATAAATCTTAGATTCTTTATTATTTAAATATTCAGATAAATAAGTCATTAACTTTTTATTAAGTTCTTTTAATTTATTATCAATTTCTTTAGTTTTATTTTGTTTAACTAATTTATCAAATTCTTTATTAAATTCTTTTGTAAAGTATTGTTTATTAAAGCTAGTAACAAATTCTTTTGTTATTTGATTAAATACAGGATCACTTAAAGCTTCATAAACATAAATTCATCTTAATCTTCCAACTAAATTAGTTTTATTATCAGTATGTAATTGGTTTTTATCTTCTAAAAATTCTTTATCTTTATTATCAGCACCTTCAGCTGCATAAATAATATCAAAATCAACTATTTCTTCATGACCTGAAGTATTGTCATTTTTTTGACTGTGAATAGAATGAGATTTTAAAATACCTGGAACTATATATTTATAAGTGTTATTTGCACTTGTTTTGTATTTTTTAAGATTAGGTTTTTTATCTAATTTATATTTATAAGAAATATCATCTAAATTGTTATAATAAATATATTTATCTAAATTAGAATTACTTTTATCTGATAATGAAGCAAATAAATTTTTATTTTTAAAATTAAACACATCAACTAATTGATATGGAATTGATAATCAAGAATAAATTTGTCAAATATTTGAAGAACTATTTGAATAATTAACTACATCTTCTAAATATTTAACTTGTTCTACACTAAACTCTTTATTATTAACTCCATTTGGTATTAAAAATAATTCATCTTTATGATTGTTTAAATAATAAGGTTCAACATTTGCTTCGTTTCCTGAATGATGATTTTTATATTCTTTGTTAATATAAAAACTAGCTTGATCAACATTAGATTTAACATTAATAGATAAAATCATCCCAGTTAAACTTAAAGGAATAAATAAAACAAATGGAATAATCATAGATATTTTTTGAGCTAATTTATAACTTAATAAGACTGTAAATAAACTAAATAATAAATAAGTAATTAACCCAACAAATCCTAATAATAAACTAGTTAAAAATAAATATAAAAATGAATAAACTGCATATAAAGATAAAAAACTACTAATTAATAAAGTTAAAGATCAAATTAATCCAAAAAAAGTCAAGCATAATAATTTACCAATAATTAAAGATTCTCTAGTTAATGGTTTTGATAAACTAATTATTTCTAATCCTTCTTGTTCAAGGTCTTTAAAAATATTTAAAGCTTTAATACAACTAAAAACAACAGTCAAAGTAATTAAAATAAAAACATATAAAAAACTTAATAATTCTACGTATTTATTATTAACTACAAACTTTAAAATAAGCCCAATAATTAACGAACTAATTAAAGTAAAAATGGGTAAAATTATTGAACTTTTTTTCTTTAAAATAGTGTAAAAAGCAAATTGTGAGTATTTAAAAAAATTCAGTTTCATAAAATGTCTTTCTAAAAATTAAAAGTCTTATTTATAAAAATTATAAATAAAATTATAACAAAATCCAAGCAAGAACAAAAAAGACTTACATTTTTTTGTAAGTCTTTTTTAAGATATTGAATCTGGTAATGCTCCGCCAATTAATAAAAGAATAAAACATAAAATAAATAAATATGAAATTATTGGTAACATTGCTTTTAAATATTTAGCATAACTCATTCTAGATAATGAACAAGCTCCCATTACAACTCCTGATGTTGGAGTAATTAAATTAACTAAACCTATTGCAAAAGTAAATGCCATAATTGATCCAGATGAAGCATAAGCTTGTAATTGATTAGTTTTACTATCAACTAAAGATTTAGCAAGAAGTGGAAAAATAGTTCCTACGTTTCCCACTTAGTCGCGAAAACACTCAGTTTTCAGCGGCTATATTTTTTTATAAAAAAATATAATTTATTATGCTTTTATGCTTAAATATGATATAATAAAGACGTGAAGAAGTCAAGAAATGATGTAAAAAGACAATGAAGAACATCAATAGCAAGAGTTAAAAAAGGCGAATACTTATCAATTGGAGTGCCAAGACCAGATAACAAAGGTTTTGTATATAGATTGGGATATGGATATTTGCATGAATTAAAACAATATCACGATGATCCGCTAGCAATTATCAAAGCAATTATTGCAAACTTTCCATTGTCTTGAACAAAAGAACAAGCAAGAACTAAATTAGATGAAATTTTTAAAGAGAAAAAAGAAACCAAAAAAGAAGTTTTAGAAAGGTTTAAAGGTTACGAAGTAGTTGAAAAACTATTTGATTATTTCAATATTTTTAATGATTGTTCTCCCACAAAATCGACAACATTAAAAGATGTTGTTTTACAGTTGATTTATCAAAGAATTAAAAATCCAATAAGTGTTTTTAACACTTATAAGACAGCAAAAAAAGAAAAAATAGACACTCATTCAAAAAATTCATTTTATAGATCATTAGACTATATAGCAAAAAACAAAGATGAAATTTTAAGAAATTTAAATGCAAAAATTTGTGCAAATACCAATAGAAAAATTGATGTATTATGATTTGACGCAACAACTACTTATTTTGAAACATTTTCTCGTGAAGGTTATAAAAAACCTGGTTATTCAAAAGATGGAAAATTTAAAGAAGACCAGATTGTTATAGGTATGGCAACTGATGAAAAAGGAATACCGTTACACTACAAAATATTTCCAGGAAATGTTGCTGATCCAAATACTTTAATACCATTTATGCTTGAAATTGCAGATATTTATGAAGTTGACAGTGTAACTATAATTGCTGACAAAGGAATGAGTGTTAATAGAAATATTAGATTTTTAGAATCTAAGAATTGAAAATACATAATCTCATACAGAATGAAAGCTGGAAGCAAACAATTTAAAGAGTATATATTAGATGAAAAAGATTATATAAATGATGGTGGTTTGATATACAAAACTCGTGATATTGCATCTTCATACAATAAAAAAAGAATTAATGGACATTTTAGAAGACAAATAATTAGTTTTAGTCAAAAACTAGCAACTAAAAGACAAAAACGATAGAGACATTTTAATTCAAAATTTCACTAAGAAAATGAATAAAGATAATCTTGTTTCTTGTGATGATTTAGCGGGATCTAAAAAATATAAATTCTTTAAACCTATAAACAAAGGTGCATTTTATGAACTTGACATAGAAAAAATACAAGAAGATCAAAAATATGATGGATACTATGTTTATGAAACAAATAGAACAGATTTATCAGTAAAAGAAGTTATTAATTTATATTCAAAACAATGACAAATTGAGTCTAATTTCAAGACATTAAAAGGTAAATTATCGGGAACGGTACCCAATGTATTTATCAACTTGAAACCATATTGTTGGTTACATTTGTTTATGTTTCATTTCATTAGTGTTTTTAAACTACATCATCTACATTCTAAATTCAAAATTAGGACTGACTGGAAAAAGCAAAATCACTGAGCATAAAGTGATTAATGTTATCAAAGAAGTTAAAGAAATTGAAGTATTTGTAAATAAACAAAAAATCGAAACTATACAAGTGTATAATGATGAGTTACAAGAAAGTTGGCAAACTTATCAAATATTATTAGAGCTTTTAACAAAAGAAAAAGTCACTTAGACATTACATTATAAAAAACATAACTTATGAGATCAAAAATTTACATAAGTATGTTTTCTTGTTTTATGCTTAAACTGGGAAACGTAGGATAAAATGTCTTTCTAAAAATTAAAAGTCTTATTTATAAAAATTATAAATAAAATTATAACAAAATCCAAGCAAGAACAAAAAAGACTTACATTTTTTTGTAAGTCTTTTTTTAAGATATTGAATCTGGTAATGCTCCGCCAATTAATAAAAGAATAAAACATAAAATAAATAAATATGAAATTATTGGTAACATTGCTTTTAAATATTTAGCATAACTCATTCTAGATAATGAACAAGCTCCCATTACAACTCCTGATGTTGGAGTAATTAAATTAACTAAACCTATTGCAAAAGTAAATGCCATAATTGATCCAGATGAAGCATAAGCTTGTAATTGATTAGTTTTACTATCAACTAAAGATTTAGCAAGAAGTGGAAAAATAGTTGTTGCAAATCCAGATGAAGATGGAATTAAAAATGCTAGTGGAATAAATACTATAAATAAAACAATAACTTTAGCTGTTTGATTATTAATCCCACCAATTGAACTTAAAATCCCTTTAACAAATAATGATTGTAAATTAGTTTGAACTAAAATATATCCAACTCCAGCAGCTGTTGCTATTATAAATGCCACTGATAAAATGTCTGAAGCTCCTTCAAATCATTTTTTAATAAATGTAGCTTCACCAATTGAATTGATAATAGCTAATGTAGTTGAAGCTAATAAGAAAAATGCAGCAACATTATCTAAATCTCCATTTCCTCATCCAGGAATAAGAGCAGTTAAATAAGGAATATTTTTTTTAATTCAAATGGCTTGATCGGCCATTTTAGTATTATTAAATATTGAATCTCATCCAACTAAATAAAAAATCATTACTAAAAAACTAATTGCAAAAGCAACTAAAGATACTTTCTTTTTTCAATCTAGTTTTATAGTTTTACTTATATGAGTTAAGAAAAATTCTTTATCTCCTTCTAGTGTTGAAAAAGTCACAGATTTAGAAGGATTTTTTTTAACTTTTAAAGCATATAAAAGTGTAAAAGTAGTAGAAAAACTAGTTAAAATTAATCAACAAATTATTCTTCAAACTAAACCATCACCAATTGTTAATTTAGCAGATGAAGCATCAATTCCACTATTAATCGCAGAAACAGCAATTGGTATTGCAAATGGATTAACTGTTGATCCAATTACTCCAGTTCCAGCACCAACCATTAAAATTAAAACACCTGTAAAAACATCAAACCCTGCCATTAACATAATAGGAATAAAGATCATATAAAATCCTAATGTTTCTTCAGCAAATCCTTCAACAGTTCCAAATATTGAAAAAAACAACATTAAAGGAATAATTGCAAACGCTTCTTTTCCTTTTAGTTTAGCAATAATAGCTTGTGATAATCCTTCTAGTGCTTTTGTTGATACTAAAATGTATAAAAAAGCACCAATTGAAATTGTAAAAATAATAATATTAGATTTTAAAACAAATCCTTTAATTGGAGCATAAATTACATCAATTATACCAATCGGTTGAATTGGTGCTAATCCATTAAAAATAGCATCTTCACTATGTTGAATTGTATAACTATCTTTTATTCAACCATGAGAATTATAAACTCAACCTAAAAAAGAATTTGAATTCATAAAATCAATTCAAGTTTGCGAATTTCCTGCACTAGTATTTGGATATTTACTAGTTCAAGCATTATAAATAGGGCTTAAAATAGGATCATATTTTCAATCATTAAAACTAATTGTTTTAACTAAATCAGTTTTAGTTTTTGATCAATATAAAATTCAAGAAACTAACATTAAAACAAGCATAATTAAAAGAAGAATACTAAAAGAAGAAAGCATTTTTAAACGCTTTTTCTTTTTAATGTTGCTATTAAAATTATTCATTTCTGTATTTTCAACTTTAATATGCATAATAACTCTTTTCTAATATATACAAATTTAAATTATACTTAAAAAGTGCTAAACAAATAGCATTAAATTTAAATTCCTTTAGAATTTAATATTTGTTGTAGTTCTTGATAGTTAGGTAAATAACTAGCTATATGTCTTCAAAAATCTTTTGAATGATTAGGATATAAAATATGAGTGAGTTCGTGAACAATTACATAGTCAGTAATTTCAATATTAAAATGTAATAGTTTTGTATTATAAATAATATGCTTTTTTTTAGAATAACACAACCCTCATTTTGCTTTCATCACTTTTACACTAACATTTTCAAAACTTAAATTCATTTTTTGACTTCAAATTAAAGTTCTACTAATGAATCAGTTTTTATACTCTTTAGCTAAAAAGTTATAAATTTTTTCTAATTGAATTTGATTATCATAATAGTTTTTAATTAGTATTTTATTATTAATTTTTTTAGGGTGAATGTTTTGATCAACTAATTCTATACTAACAGGTTGTTCAAAAATTTTTATTCAAGGTTTATTAGTATAAAAATCATAAACTCTTAAAAATTCATAATTGTTTTGAATTTTTATTATTCTTGATATGTGCTTATAAATGAATTGCTCAATTAAATAAATTGGTGTGTTAATTGGAGCACTAATGATTATTTGATTATCAATTAATCTTAAAATTGTGTTTTTTTGATTTTTATAATGAATATAATAAGTTATTTTATTTCCTTGATAACTTAATTGGTGTTTTTCTTTAGACATTAAATTTAAAAAAGCATACATCTCCATCTTGCATTATGTATGTTTTTCCTTCTAAACGCATCTTACCAGATTCTTTAATTGCTTTTTCACTACCTAATACTAATAAATCATTAATTGAATAAATATCAGCTTTAATAAATCCTTTAAAAAAATCAGTATGAATTACTCCAGCACATTTAGGAGCAGTTCAATCTTTTTTAAATTGCCAACTTCTTACTTCTTGAGGTCCTGCTGTAAAAAATGTTTGTAATCCTAAAGTATCATAAGCTGCTCTAATTAATTGATCTAAACCAGATTCTTTAATTCCTAATTCTTTTAAAAATTCAACTTTTTCTTCTTTTGAAACTTCAGATAAATCTTCTTCTATTTTTGCACAAATTTTAACTACTTGAAAATTTGATTTTTCAGCAAATTGTCTAACTTTTTTAACATAATCATTATCTTCTAATAATTCAGTATCACTAACATTACATACATAAATAATTGGTTTACTAGTTAGTAGTTGATAACTTTTTAAAAGATCAGTTTGTTCTTCATTTAAAGTTAAACTATTTAACAAAATTCCTTTATTTAAAGTATCTAATAAATAGTTTAAAAGATCATATTCAACTTTAGCTACTTTATCACCTGATTTAAATTTAGGTGCTATTTTATCAAGACGTTTTTTAACTGTTGCTTGATCTGCTAACATTAACTCTAAATTAATAATTTCAATATCTCTGATTGGGTCAATACTGTTTTCTACGTGCATAATTTCTTTATCATCAAAACACCTAACAACTTGACAAATAGCATCAGTTTGTCTAATGTTTGCTAAAAAAGCATTACCTAAACCTTCTCCTTGACTAGCTCCAGCAATAAGTCCTGCAATATCAACAAATTCAATAGTTGTAGCTACTCTTTTTTTAGAATTAAAGATTTTAAATAGTTCATCTAATCTATAATCTGGAACTTCAACAATCCCTACATTTGGTTCTATAGTTGCAAAAGGATAATTTGCAGCTTCAACTTTTGAATTAGTAATTGCATTAAATAGTGTAGACTTTCCAACATTTGGTAATCCAACAATTCCAACTTGTAATCCCATATTATTTACCTTTCTATTTTTTAATAATGATTAATTTATTTAATAGTTTTTTTAATGATTTTTTTTAATTGCATTTTTAAAGTTTGCCTGTTTAATTCAATAAACAAATCAAATTGATCACAACTTCTAAATTTATATTTAGCTCCAATTCTGATTAATTCTCATCTTATTGTTTTACTTGGATGAGGTTTTTTTAATTCAATAATATCTCCAATTTCAAGTTCTTCATAGTTCATATTATTTACTCTCTTTTAAAATTTGTTGATATTTTCTTGGATATAAATTATTAGTGTGATTTATTTTTTTATAAAACAAATTAACTCTAGTTCCAAATCCAGTATCTTCTAATTCTTGAATATTGACTAATTTTAAGTTCATTTTTTGGTCTTTATTTTTTAAATCTTTAATTTCTTGATAAGCTTTAGGTCCTTTTAATAAAATAAACATTCCATCAACTTTAACTAATTGCACACCTAATTCTAAAATAATATCTAAATAAGCAACAACTCGTGAAATTACTATATCAAATGTTCTTTATATTCATTTAGTTCTTCAGCTCTTTTATTTAAAATTTCAACATTATTTAATTCTAATTTTTGAACTAAATATTTTAAAAAATTAGCTTTTTTATTATTAGATTCAATTAAAGTTAATTTAATATTTGGAAAAAAGATTTTTAAAACAATTCCAGGAAAACCAGCACCAGTTCCAATATCAGCTATTTTTTGATCTATTATTTGAAATTGTTCAACAAACAATAAAGAATCTAAAAAGTGTTTTTCAAAAACTTCATTTAATTCAGTTATTCTTGTTAAGTTATACTTTTGATTTTCTTGTATTAAAATTTGATAATAAAGATCAAGTTTATTTTTAATTTCTTGATTTATAGTAAAGTTTTTATAATTTAAAAATATATCTCAATTACTAAACATTAAAATAAATTAGATTTTGCTTTTAAAAAGTAAATAACTCCACTATAAATACTAAAAAATGTTGCAATATACATCGGAATCAAAACTAATTGATTTTGTCAATTTCATTCACTTCAACCAAATATTTTTAAATTAATAAAAAATAGTAATGATAATCCAATCATTTGAAAAGTAGTTTTTAATTTACCACCCATTCCAGCAGCTAAAGTAATTCCTTTTGAACTTAAAATCATTCTAATAAAATCAATAAAAGTATCTCTTAAAATCAAAACCACTGTCATTCAAATTGGTAATACACCTAAACTAGAAAATAATATTAAAGTAGCATTCACTAATAATTTATCTGCAATTGGATCAAAAAATTTACCAAAGTTAGTTACTAAATTATATTTTCTAGCAATTCATCCATCTAAAAAATCAGTTAAAGAAGCAATAATAAAAATAGCTCCTGAAATAAATCAAGCAAATTTACTAAAATTAGTAAATACTAAGCCATTCATATAATGATCAACTAGTAATAAAACAATAATAATTGGTACTAAAAGTATTCTAATAGTTGTTAAAATGTTTGGAAGATTAATTGTTTTTTGTTTCATAACATCACCTTTTTTAATATACATATAAAAATTTTAAAAAAATAGAATATGTTTTGCACTAAATATATTATAAAACCTAAATTTAACAAAAATAAAACCTACACTAAGTTGTAGGTTTTGCTATGATTTGAATTTCAGGATTTTCCAAATCATATTTTCTTCTTCTTTTTTCTTGAGTGCATCAAAATATAAAAACTGAGCCAAGTTCTAATAAAGTTAATAAAATAAATAATGGACCTTGGTAGTAATTACTTGTAAATCAATTTGAATTATTATTATTTTTATTAATTACATCTAGTGGAACAAGTATAGTAAATAAACTCATTGTTACAAATAAAATTAAACAACAAGCTGCAATTGTTCCTAAAACTACAAATCCTTTTTTCTTTTCTACTTCTACTTTATTAGTTTTTCTATTAAATAAAGCTCCAATTATTAAAGTAATTATCATTATAAATGATAGACATGTATTAGAAGTAGCAACTATTTGAATTGGATAAATTAATCCATTTGTTGAACTGACTGCTTGTTCAACTGTTGCTGTATTTGACAATCCAACTGTTGCTAAAGTTCCAACTAAAATAAATGTTGAATAAATAGCTGTAGCAACACTAACTTGAATTATTGCTATTCTTTTTGCTGAAATATTTTTTTGTGAAGTTAAATATAATTTATCAATAACATCTGATTCAATAACTACAAATGATACATAAGATAAATTATTAGCTCCAATTGAGCATATTATTATAATAATCACTGAAGTTAAAATATTAGCAACTCTTGATAGTGTGCTATTATCACTAGAGTTTAAAACTTTACCACCATTAAATAATTTTCCTAATAATGCACCAATTGATCCATCTGGTGAACCCATTAATAATGAGACTGCTATTAAAGTATAAAATACTGAAACAAATATCATTCCAAAAATTAAGGCTTTTGGAACTACATCTTTATATTTTGCCTTTCTTTGTGAATTACAAATAAAAATAAATCCATCAAAAGTAAATAAAATTCCACCAAAACCTCTAAAAAATAATAATGGATTAAAATTACTTGTTGATCATTCAACTTTAGAAGTGCCACCGGTTGGATTAGTTATATTAATTCCACCACTTAAAAAAGCACCATTTTGATCAAATAAAACTACACCAGCAATAAGTGCAATTGCTAGAGGTATAAATTTAAAAATTGTTCCAAATGCTTGATATTTTCTAGATATTGAAAGATCAAAAACATTAATCAAAGCATTAATTATTATTATTGCAATTCCTGTTGTTAAAAATATTAATAAGAAATGTATCCCTTTTAATTGCACAGTGCTAAACATCATCAAAATAAATGTTATAAAAAATGAAATAAACATTGATTGCATTACTGGTAAATAAAAAAATGCATTTAGAATCGCAAAAAACGATCCAACTTTTCTATTAATAAATAGTTTAGTTCAAACTCCAATAGTTCCACTTCCACCCTTTTTTGTTGATGAAGCTATTTCTAAAAATAGATAAACCATTGAAACACAAACTGAACCAACTATGATTCATAGAATTATTGCTATTATAGGATTTCTTGTATCAAATAAAATTTCTTTATTTTTAAAATATACTCCAGCCCCAACAACAGAACCGATCGTCATTGCAAATAAAGTTAAAAATTCTAGTAATTTTCCTTTATTTTTCATTATTTCCCTTCCTTTATTTTTATATATACACTTATAAGTTCAAGTCTATTAATAATGATGATGATAACACATTCTAATTAGTCATTACAACAACTATTTTGTTATTAAATAAAAAAAGACTTCTTAAAGTCTAATAAATTAATAGTTATGATCTAATTATTTTTTTAATCAATACTTTTACTCTTTTATAAATTATACAAAAGATTGCATGATTAACTACTAATTTAATAATTGTAAACATAAATGTTACAGCTAATATTGGACCAAATGGTTTTGGTACTTTATATAAATCAAATATAAATGTAGCATTTGAAATATAAGCTACTAGACCACCAAATAAAGTAGCTATTGCTGAAGCAAATATAACAAATAAAATTTCAAATTTTGCAAAGGCTTCACTTTTATTTGATTCAATAAACATTTTTTTAACAATATAAAACACTGTTGCAAAACCAATAATTGCTGAACTATCAACTAGCATTAATGATAATAAACCAATAGGTTCACTACCTAATAATAGTTTCATTCAAACTGAAGCAATTGTAAAAATTAAGCTTCAAAATAAATTAGTTGCAGTTAGTACTACAGTTGAAACTCAATAGTTAATTTCTAATTTTAAATAAGGTGCACTTGGAAATATAACTAATGCTCCCATTACATATTTAGAAAATAAAGTAAGTAAGATTTGTAAAGCAAGTAGAGTTGCTAATAGTGCAATTTTATTAGTAGATAATAAAAAATATTGTCTTAGTGATTGAACTCTTTTGATTTTTTTATCTTTTTGAAGTTCTAAATTATTATCTTTTTTCTCTTTGCATGTGATCATTTTTCAAACAAAGACCTCCTATAAGTCTTTTGTTTTGATTATATCAAAGGATGGCTACAAAAATTAAACCTAAAACCATTAATAATAAGAATAAAGGACCTTGAGAATGTTGAGCTGTTCATCAACTATGTCCATTTCTAATAACACCTAGTGGAACTATAAAAGTAAATAATCCCATTGATGAAAAGAAAATAAATGTAATTAATCCAAATATTGCTAAAGGGATAAATCCTTTAATTTTTTTAACTTCTACTTTATTAGTTTTTCTATTAACAAGAGCAGCTACTATTAAACTAGCCATCATTGCAAATGATAAACAAGAACAAGTTGATGACATAATTTGAATTAAATACAACATACCAGAAGCTGAATCTGTTGCATTTCCTACTTCAATTTGTTTGTTTAAACTAATAGAAGAACTAGCTCCAACTATAATAAAAATTGCAAAAATAGCATAAGAAATTACACCTTGAATTAAACCAATCTTTTTAAAACGGTGTTTATCATCAACTGATTTTATATAACTTAAACCATCAATAACATCTGATTCTAATCCAGCCATTCCAATATATGAATAAGCATTTAATCCTAAAAAACAAATAATCATTGAAATAATTGCAACCATTATTTTAACAGTTTGATTTACTTGAGTTTTTAATGGTTGACCATTGTTAAATACTCTTTCTAGTAATTGTTCAATTGATCCATCTGGTGAACCTAAAATTAGTGAAATTGACATTGCTAAATAAAATACAGCAGCAAATGCCATAGCTGAAACTAAAGCAACTGGTACAACATCTTGATGTTTTGCTCTTTTTTTAGAATTACAAATATAAATAAACCCATCAAAAGCAAATAAAATTCCACCAAAACCTCTAAAAAATAATAATGGATCAAAATCGTGTTTAGTTCAGCTTTTAGTTGCATCAATTCCTCTAACATCAACTCCATTATTTTGTAGTGCACCAAAATTATCAGCTAAAATAAATCCAGCAATAAGTGCAATAATTAGTGGAAAGAATTTAAACCCTGTTCCAAAAATTTGAATCGCTTTAGATCCTTTAATACTAAATACATTCAATATATTAGTTAATAAAATAATAATTGCTCCAACTAATAAAAAAATTAATAAATACTGATAACCATATAATTTAATATCAAAAATATTTAAAAAATAAGATAATAAAGCCGAAGTAAAAATCGCTTGATTTACAGGAGCATAAAACATTGTTTGAAAATTAGCAAAAAAAGAACCAACTTTATGACCAAAAAAAGCTCTTGATCAAGAACCTATAGTTCCATTTTTTGTTGAAGAAGATATTTCTAAAAATAAATAAACTACAGCTATACAAGAAATTCCAACTGTAGTTCATAATACTATAGCAATTATTGGATTATGTGTTTCAATTAAAATATCTCTATTTTTAACATAAATACC
This sequence comes from Mycoplasma mycoides subsp. mycoides SC str. PG1, assembly GCF_000011445.1. Classification (NCBI taxonomy): domain Bacteria; kingdom Bacillati; phylum Mycoplasmatota; class Mollicutes; order Mycoplasmatales; family Mycoplasmataceae; genus Mycoplasma; species Mycoplasma mycoides. The sequence continues at coordinate 1,032,398 of NC_005364.2, read as the reverse complement.
AGATCCAACAATTGTCCCAACAGACATCATAAACAAAGTTAGAAATTCAAAAAATCTAGACTTGTTTTTCATATGTTCAACCTTTCTTTTAATTTTAAAGTTATCATAATTTCTAAAAATATAATAGATTTTAAAGTCAATTTTTAAAAATCTTTAAATAATTTTTTTTAATTATTTCACTAATTATTCAAGCTAAAATTTCTAAACTAAATAATAGTAAAAATCATCAAGATAAATTAATGTTATTTAAATTACCAACCATTAATCTAAATCCTAAACTATTAAAACTACTGCTAATAAATACAATTACAAAAGGAATAATACTAAAAAATAACATTGAAATTAACATCTGTTTTGATGCAATTGATTTAAAAAATGATAGCTTATCAGTTCTTAAAACTAAAATAATCATAATATGAGTTAATATACACTCAATAAAATAACAAGTTTGAAATAATTCAATTGACTGAGCATCTAATCCTTTTATATTAAATCCAAAATATAAGATCATAAAGTTAATAAAACTAATAATTACTTGTGTTAGTCCATTAAATATAGCAAAAGGAATAATTGATTTAATATTTCACTTTTGAGGTTTTTTAATAGATGATTGATCAACATTATCAAATACAAAAACTAAATTAGCAAAATCAAAAATTAAATTTTGAATAAGTAATTGAATTGATGACATTACTTCAAATTTAAATAAAATTGTAGCTAATAATAAAGTTAATAAAATTCCAAAATTAGAAGCAACAGTTATTTTAATGTATTTAATAGCATTACTAAAAGTTTTTCTTCCAATAATAAAAGCGTGCTCTAAAGCGTTTAAGTCTTTTTCTAATAAAATAACATCTGCAGATTGTTTTGCTAAACTTGAAGCATTATTTACTGAAATACCAACATCAGCTTTTTTTAAAGCAACTGCATCATTAACTCCATCACCTAGAAAACCAACAACATTATTAGATTTTAAACTATCTATGATTTTTGCTTTATCTAATGGAGAAAGTTTATAAAAAATATTAACTGACTGACTAATTTTTATTAACTCTTCTTTAGTTAAATTATTGATTTGTTTTCCAATTAAACTAGTATTTGAATTAATCCCTACTTGATCACATACATTTTTACAAGTATATAAATTATCACCACTTAAAACTTTAATATCAATATCATAAACTTTAAAAGTATCTATTACTTGTTTTACATTCTCTCTAATTTGATCACTAAAAACTACCATTCCTAAATATATTAAATTTTTATTATCAATAACATCTGAATTTTTATAACTTAAAACTAGTACTTTATAACCTTTTTTAGTATAACTATTAACTTGATCAATTATCATATTTTTATAATTATCACAAAGATTAATAACTTGATTATTAACATTAATAGAACTAGTAATTTCTAATATTTCTTCTAAACTACCTTTAGTAATTAAAAGACTAGAGTTATTAAAATTAATCAAAACTGATGAAATTCTAAAATTATGATCAAAACTTAAATGATCAATTAATTTAATATCACTAATATTTGTTTTAAACTGGTCAATGATTGCTTTATCAATAGTGTCAAACAAATTATTTTGAAAATAAGCATTATAAAAAAAATATTGCTTTAAAAGCTTATTTTTTTGATTATTAATATCTAAATATGTTTCAATATTAGTTGTATCTAGAGTTAAAGTTCCAGTTTTATCAGTTGCTAAAATATTAACTGACCCAATGTTTTGTAATACTGATAATTTTTTAATGACAACTTTATTTTTAGATAATCTTTTTGATGCTAATTTTAAATTAGAAGAAATGATCGCAGGTAAAGCTTCAGGAGTTAGTGAAACTGCTATAGATAATCCAAAAACTAAACTTGAAGCTCAATTACTAAATCCACTTTTTAATAAAGAAATAAAAGTAATAATAAATACTAAAATAGAAATTAAATAAATTAAAATTTTAGTAACTTTATTAATTCCTTTTTCATAATCAGTAACTGTATCATCATTGATTAAACCTAATAATGAATTAGAATAATTATCTTTATTAATACTAATAACTACAGCTAAACAATTACCTGAAACTATTAATGTTTCTTTAAATAAAATATTTTCTAGTTCTAAAAAATTAGTCTTAGTATTAGTGGTTTGTTTTTTGATTGCTTTAGATTCACCAGTCAAAGTAGATTCATCTAAATAAAGATTTTCTGATCAAATAATTCTACAATCACTTGGAATAATATCTCCTTTTGATAAATAAACAACATCACCAATTGTTAAGTTAGATTGCTTTTCTTTTATTAAATTATTTTTAATATTTTGATAGTTTAAATTATTAAAATCTTTTATTTGATCATTAACTACAAATACGTCATTTTCTATTATTTTAGTTAGTTTTAAATTAAATTTATAAGCTTTATATTCTTGAATGAAATCAACAATACTAGCTAAAAAAATCATAAAAAAGATAATAAAAGCAGATATTAAAGTAATTCAATCTCTTTGAAATAAAAAATAAATAATTAATTCTAAAATACCAATAAATAGCAATAACAAATTAAACGGTTCTACTAGAGTTTCTAGTATTTTTTTAAATACTGAAAACTTTTTAACAACAATTTGATTAGATCCAAATTTTAAAAGATTATTTGCTCTAGATTGATTATTTAAACCTATTTTTGAGTCTAAAACATTTTTTAAATTATCAAAATTAGTATTAGATAGTTTAATTACATAATCTTGTTTTTTATAATCTAAAGATTTCAAATTACCTTTTTTTGTTTTAAACATATATGCCTTTCAATACAATAATAATCATATATCAAAAATAGAACAAATAAAAAATGGCAATTGCATACTTGCCATTTTTGTCCTTATTCATTCATTTTTTCTTTAATAGATTTTGATAATTTAAATTTAACAACTTTATGTGCAGGAACTTCGATTTGTTCTTGTGTTGAAGGATTCATCTTCATTTGAGCTTCTTTTTCAACTGCTTCAAATTTACAAATTTTGCTAAAACAACATGATCTCCAGCAACTAAGTTTTTGCTTGCTACAATAAAGGTTTTGTCAAAGATTGTTTTAATTGAAACTTTAGTCATTTCAATAAATTCAGGATCTTCATAAAGTTCGTCAAGTAACATACCTTTTGTAACTTGTGGGTAAGTTTTTTTCTTTTTACGTTTTTTAGCTGGTTTTGGTTCTGGTTCGCTCATCATTGGAGCAGGAATTACAACAGGATCTGGTTTTGGTTCTGGTTCAGAGATCATTGGAGCAGGCTCAATAACTAGTTCTGGCTCGCTCATCATTGGTTCAGCTTCCACTATTGGTTCAGGTTGAGGTTCTGGTTCAGACATTGGTAATTGTTCAACAACCATAATTTCTTCTTTTTTCATTGGTTGTTCTTCTGTTTCAGATTCAACAATTACATCACCTTCAGTTTTGATTGTAATATCTACTTTAGTTGTAGAGTCTTCAACTTGAATAGTTTTTACTAAGTTTTTGTAGTATAAAATGTAAAAAATTAAAGAAACAATTAGTATTAGTGGTATTCAAGTGATGAATGCAATATTACAAAATTCATCTAATCCTTCTCCTCATTTAATTGGCTTAGCTAATGTAACACCAAAACCAGTTAAAGCTGTCATAAAGTCAAGACCAATTTTTCCATTTGTTTTGCTTACATTAACTAATTTTAAAATAAAGATGATAACAAAAGAAACAAAAAATAGGCCTAGAAACATTCTAGCTACAAGTAAGTGTCCTTTACTTGATGGTTTTTTTGACATTTTCATATCTTTTTTTACTTCTTTCTATAGATTAAAGATTGCTATTTAATATAGCTGATCAGTACACATATATGAGTAGGTTTTGAAATGTTATTAAAAATAATACCTATAAAATAATTATATATTTTATTAATTTATGAATTTATTTAGCAGAGAAAAATTCGTAATATAGACTTAAAATTTGATAAAACAAGCGTTCATTTGTAATAAATAAATATGTTCTTTTAAAATTGAGCTTTTAAAAGAATAACCTTTTTTAAACATTTAAACAAAATAAAAAATTCCTAAGATCTTTTTCTCCCGAACCCCATATTTCGGACTAAAATCCAGGAAATGGGGTTTTTATATGTCTAAATTAAATTTAGAAAAAAAGTTAAAAATTGTTAAAGAAGCTAAAAAACTTAATATTAAAAAGAGTACTTATTTAGCAAATAAATATGATATTTCAGTTGATACTGTAGAAAGTTTAGTTAATAGATTTGAAGCGTTTGGAATAGAAGGGCTAATTAATAAGGAAAAAAAGCCTTATTATAGTGCAAAGCTAAAACTAAAAATTGTATTATATAAACTTGAAACTAATCACTCATATGATGAAGTCGCAAAAAAGTTTAATATTATTTATTCATCAACTATAGCTGGTTGAGTTAAAAAATATAGAGAATATGGATTTTTAGGGTTAAATAATAATATAGGAAGACCTAAGAAAATTATGAAAAACCCTAATAAAAAACCAACTAAAATAAAGAAATCACAAGTAAAAATCAATAATGAACAACAAATTAAAGAATTAAAAGAACAAGTGGAATACTATAAGTTGGAGACTGAATTCTGAAAAAAGTTCCACACCTTGTTGACAAAAGAAAAATCAACAAGGAAAAAACAAAAGTAGTTTTAGAATTGTTAAAAACACATAAAAAAGTTAAGATTCCTATTCTCTTAAAAATAGCTAAATTACCTAAATCGTCTTTTTATGAATGAAAACATAAGTTAGAAAATACAATAGATAAAGATAAAGAATTAAAGGAAATGATTGTTGACATTTTTAGCAAATCATTTGAAACGTATGGCTATAGAAGGCTAAAAATGGCTTTAAAATCAAAAGGATATATTGTAAATCACAAAAAGATTTTAAGGTTAACTAAAGAGCTTGGAGTTCAGTGTATTAAATTTAGAACAAAAAATGGAAGATATAGTTCTTATAAAGGAACTGTTGGAAAAATTGCAGATAATGTTTTAAAAAGAAATTTTCATTCTTTACAAGCAAACAAACTTTGATGCACTGATGTAACAGAGTTTAAAGTTAATGGTCAAAAGTTATATTTATCACCAATTATTGATCTTTACAATGATGAAATTATTTCATATTCAATTCAAACCAATCCTAACTTAAACCTAACAAATTCAATGCTAGACAAAGCACTTAAAAAGGTTAAAAATACAAATGGTTTGTTGATTCATTCTGATCCGGGATTTAATTATCAGCACATTAGTTGAGCTAAAAAACTAGAAGAAAATAACATAACACAAAGTATGTCTAGAAAAGGTAATTGCTTAGATAATGCTATTATAGAAAACTTCTTTGGTTTATTAAAGCAAGAAATTTATTATGGTGAAAAATATAATTCAGTAGAAGAGTTAACTAAAAGAATTCATAAATATATTTATTGATATAACAACATAAGAATAAAAGAAAAATTAAAAGGATTGTCTCCTGTACAATTCAGAAAACAATCCTGTTATAATATTGAAAAATTTTAGTCCGTGTTTATGGTAGCGGGGGGTTTAGATCATTAGGAATTTTTCTTATTTTATTTCTTTTTGTTTAGATTTAAAATTAGGAAAGGTTTTTGCATCATCTCGAGGTTCTCTTTTAGCATTAATATTCCAACAAATGAGAGTAACGCCAGAAGAACAATTAATACTACTTGAATAATAGCTACACTTGCTTTTTTTTCTATTCCTAATAAAGGAATTGAAGAAACAATAATTAAAGAGAATGTAAAGAACATATATCCAAATCCTCAAATTAAACTAAACATTCAACCAATAGTTTTTGGATCTGCATCTTTATATTCATGTGGTAAGTTTAAAATAACTGCTTCTATTCCTCAAGTACAAAATCCTGATAAGAATCCTAAAATGTAAAATAATGCTAATCAACCTTTATAATTACCTGAAAGCGATTTACTTTGTTGACTATAATTTGTAGCTAATCCAAATTTATAAACAATAATTGAAAGCATAAATAATAAAATACCCATACCTGTAAGCGCTACAATACATCATCTTCTTTTTAAATTAAATCTTGATCATAAACCAACAATTACTGGTCCTACAGTTCCTGCAAATAAGAATAAAATTTGTCATATTCTTATCTCATTAGCTAAAGTATTAGATTCTAAACCAGAAATTCATGGAAATAATAATAAGCTTAATGATGTTGGAAATACTGCAACAACTAATCAACCACCAAAAACTAATAATCAAGCATAAGTTGATTTAGTTTTTAAATAGCCTTTTAATATTTTAAATCCATTAACTTTAGGTTCATTTGAATCTTTTTTAACATCAAAATTAGTTCCTAAGAAAAGAACTGCAAGTGATGGTATTAAGTAAAGCAATGACATAATACCAAATACTAATTTTCAATTATTTTGTATATTTTGAACAGCTTCACTATTTCCAGCAATTACAAATGGAACTAAAGAAACAATTGAACCTAATGGGAAGAATGCAATTGCTATTTGAGAATAAACAGGTTTTGCTTTTTTAGTAAAGAAATTAGCAGCAACTGGTTGGAATAATATAGTTAACATAGTTCCACCAATTGCCATAACTGTTCTTAGAATTAAAAATAATACATAACCATATTTTTCACCTGGCATAAAAATTGCTGGTAATCCAAATAAAGTCATTACACAAGCAATTAGTGTTGCTCTTTTATGTGCAAATTTAACTAATAAAAAAGCAACAGCAACTGAACCATTACCTCTACCAAAAGTAATTGCTCAGTTAGCAGCTGTGTTTGTTAATTGGAATGATTGATCATTTACAATTTTAAAATAACCTAAAAATCCTGGTGAAGTAACACTATCTTTAATTTCTCCACCGGCTAACCCAATAGCAAAAGCTCAGTTAGCAATAAATAATAGGTAACCAAAACCAATAAAAGCTCATAAAATACTCCTACGTTTCCCACTTAGTCGCGAAAACACTCAGTTTTCAGCGGCTATATTTTTTATAAAAAAATATAATTTATTATGCTTTTATGCTTAAATATGATATAATAAAGACGTGAAGAAGTCAAGAAATGATGTAAAAGGACAATGAAGAACATCAATAGCATTAGATGAATCAAACTATAAAGAAGTTTTAAAAAATAGTCAAGGTATTTTAGTTCCAGGTGGATTTGGTAAAAGAGGAATTGAAGGAATGATGTTAGCTAGTAGATATGCTAGAGAAAATGATATTCCTTATTTAGGAATTTGTTTAGGAATGCAAATAGCAACAATTTCAATTGCAAGAGATTTATTAAATTGAAGTGATGCTGATTCAACTGAATTTAATAAAAATACTACTCATCCAATTTTTGATTATATTAAAGGTATTGATAGAGATAATATTGGTGGAACTTTAAGATTAGGTACAATGGTTACTAAATTAGAAAAAAATTCATTAGTTTCTAAGTTATATAATTCTGATATTGTTTTAGAAAGACATAGACATAGATATGAATTTAATAATGAATATAAAAAAGATTTAGAAAGTGTTGGATTAAGATTTTCTGGAATTTATGAAGAAAAAAATCTAGTTGAAGTTGTTGAAATGCCAAGTTTAAAATTCTTTGTTGCTAGTCAATTTCATCCTGAATTTACTTCTCGTCCTAATAAGCCAACTCCTTTATTTAAAGGATTTATTAAAGCAATTGTTGAAAATAATAAATAGTATTTTAATAATATGATTAAGCTCACAATTAAATTGTGAGTTTTTATTCTTTTAGGTATTGTAAAAGTTTGATATGTATGTTATATAAGAAATATAAGTAGTTTTAGTTGTAGGTGTTTTATTATAAATTGATCACTAGTGAGAGTAGTTTTTATTTTGTCTAAATACCCTACTAAAACAATATAAATTATTTAATTTTGTTATAAACAAATAAAAAAAATTATTCAAATTATTTATGAAAAAGATACTGAAATTAATACCTTATTCTATAATTACTAGCTTATCAATCCCTTTATCATTTACTTTTTGAAAGAATCAGGAAACAATATCCTTATTTTTCCAAGACACTAGAAAAGTTAACCCCAATCATGAATATAATGAAGATAAAACAGAAATAAAAAAAATAGGTTATTACAAGCATCCAAATACTAATAAAGTTACTATAAGACCTATTCCATACTATGTTAAAAAAGTTGCTACTGAATTACCAACAGAAATAGAAAGTTTGTACCGTGCATTTGCATATAGATATAGTCATCATGATCCGATTACTGGATTCGAAAATTGAGATACAAAAAATGTAAAAGATATGAGTTATGTGTTTTTTGAAAATCATATTATTAACACAGATTTGTCTGCTTGAAAAACTGATAATGTCACTAATATGACTGGTATGTTTAAAAATGCAACAAAATTTGATAATGGTGGTAAATCCTTGTCTTGAACAACTAACAATGTAGAATCAATGGAATCTATGTTTGATGGTGCAGAAAGTTTTAAACAGAACTTAATGAGTTGAAATGTTGAAAAAGTAACTAAAAATAAGAATTTTTCTAGAGCTAGTGGTATTTTTAGTGATGAAAATAAAAAACCTAAATGAAAAAATTTAAAAGAAAATGATCCTGTTATTAAAAAAGAAGAAAATATAACACCAAAAGTGATAATTCATCCAACCCCTACTCCAAAACCAAAGGTTACTTTGCCTTTAGCTAAAATAATAAATAGAACTAATGAAACTAAACCTACATTAAAACCTAATTCTGGTCAAGAACTTCCAAAATCTAATATAACTACATCAAAACAAGAAAATAAAAAACTATCAACCCCCGCAATTGTTGGTATTGTTGTTGGAAGCCAAGTTGTTTTAACTTCTTTAGCAGCTGGTATACCTTATTTAATTAAAAGATTTAAAAAATAATTATCCTACTATATATGAAAATAAAATTATTAATATTAACTATTGCAAAATTGTCTTTACTTTCTTTTTCATAAATATTGTTTTTGAAAAATGAAAATCATTTTAATATAAACTATAAAATGAAAATGGAGATGAAAACACAAAAAACCGAACAGCCTCATAAATATAAAGAAGGAGATAGAACTGAGATAGTTCAAATTGGCTTTTATAAAAGAGGAAATGAGATAACTATAAAACAAATTCCATATTACGTTAAAAAAGTTCCTGATAAGCTTCCTGATGAAATTCAAAGTTTATATCGAGCCTTTGCTCATAGATATAAAGATCAAAACCACCCTACAGTTACTGGATTTGAAAAATGAGATACATCAAAAATAAAGAATATGAGTTATGTATTTTATGATAATCAATTGATAGATGCAGATTTATCAGAATGAAAAACAAGCAATGTTACTAATATGGATGGAATGTTTAAAAATGCTATTAAATTCAATAATAAAGAGAAACCTTTAAAATGAAACACTGAAAAAGTTGAATCAATGGAATCTATGTTTGATGGTGCAGAAAGCTTTAAACAAAATTTAAAAGATTGAAAAGTTGATAAGGTAACTAAAAATAAGAATTTTTCTAGAGCTAGTGGGATTTTTGAACACATCGATAAAAAACCTAGTTGAAAAATTACTGAGCATAACGACCCTATTATTAAAAAACCAGAATCTACTGAACCAAAGGTAATAATTCACCCTTCACCATCAAGACCAAAACAAACTATACCACTAACTAAACTAATAAACCCTATTATAAAATCAACACCAAATTCAAATCAAAATTTAGGGATACCAAAAACTAATTTAAGCACAACACCTCAACAATCTAAAAAACTTTCAACTCCAGCAATTGTTGGTATTGTTGTTGGAAGCCAAGTTGTTTTAACTTCTTTAGCAGCTGGTATACCTTATTTAATTAAAAGATTTAAAAAATAATTTTCAACCTAGTAACCCCCCGCTACCATAAACACGGACTAAAATTTTTCAATATTATAACAGGATTGTTTTCTGAATTGTACAGGAGACAATCCTTTTAATTTTTCTTTTATTCTTATGTTGTTATATCAATAAATATATTTATGAATTCTTTTAGTTAACTCTTCTACTGAATTATATTTTTCACCATAATAAATTTCTTGCTTTAATAAACCAAAGAAGTTTTCTATAATAGCATTATCTAAGCAATTACCTTTTCTAGACATACTTTGTGTTATGTTATTTTCTTCTAGTTTTTTAGCTCAACTAATATGCTGATAATGAAATCCCTGATCAGAATGAATCAACAAACCATTTGTATTTTTAACCTTTTTAAGTGCTTTGTCTAGCATTGAATTTGTTAGGTTTAAGTTAGGATTGGTTTGAATTGAATATGAAATAATTTCATCATTGTAAAGATCAATAATTGGTGATAAATATAACTTTTGACCATTAACTTTAAACTCTGTTACATCAGTGCATCAAAGTTTGTTTGCTTGTAGAGAATGAAAATTTCTTTTTAAAACATTATCTGCAATTTTTCCAACAGTTCCTTTATAAGAACTATATCTTCCATTTTTTGTTCTAAATTTAATACACTGAACTCCAAGCTCTTTAGTTAACCTTAAAATCTTTTTGTGATTTACAATATATCCTTTTGATTTTAAGGCCATTTTTAGCCTTCTATACCCATACGTTTCAAATGATTTGCTAAAAATGTCAACAATCATTTCCTTTAATTCTTTATCTTTATCTATTGTATTTTCTAACTTATGTTTTCATTCATAAAAAGACGATTTAGGTAATTTAGCTATTTTTAAGAGAATAGGAATCTTAACTTTTTTATGTGTTTTTAACAATTCTAAAACTACTTTTGTTTTTTCCTTGTTGATTTTTCTTTTGTCAACAAGGTGTGGAACTTTTTTCAGAATTCAGCCTCCAACTTATAGTATTCCACTTGTTCTTTTAATTCTTTAATTTGTTGTTCATTATTGATTTTTACTTGTGATTTCTTTATTTTAGCTGGTTTTTTATTAGGGTTTTTCATAATTTTCTTAGGTCTTCCTATATTATTATTTAACCCTAAAAATCCATATTCTCTATATTTTTTAACTCAACCAGCTATAGTTGATGAATAAATAATATTAAACTTTTTTGCGACTTCATCATATGAGTGATTAGTTTCAAGTTTATATAATACAATTTTTAGTTTTAGCTTTGCACTATAATAAGGCTTTTTTTCCTTATTAATTAGCCCTTCTATTCCAAACGCTTCAAATCTATTAACTAAACTTTCTACAGTATCAACTGAAATATCATATTTATTTGCTAAATAAGTACTCTTTTTAATATTAAGTTTTTTAGCTTCTTTAACAATTTTTAACTTTTTTTCTAAATTTAATTTAGACATATAAAAACCCCATTTCCTGGATTTTAGTCCGAAATATGGGGTTCGGGAGATTTAAATGAGATTTTTTATTTTAAAAGATTAGTATAATTAATACATATATAAAAATATTATTTAAAAGTTATGAAAAAGATTTTAAGTTTAATTAGTTTATTCAGTTTAATTACTAGTTCATCTTTATTAGTTATTAGTTGTACTCATAATTATTCAAGCACTAATAAAATTCCAACAATTCCAAATACTAATAAAAAACCTGAAACTCCAAATGAAAAAATTCCAGAAAATGTACCAAATCATAGTGACAATAAACCAGAAATTCCTAAAACACCTGACAACAATAATCTAAAACCTAATGATCAAAATAATCATTCAGATAATTCAGAAAACTCTAACTACACACCAAGTAATATAACTAAATTAGTTTATGAACCTAACAAGATTTATGAAGTTGAAAAAAATCCTGAATACTTTACAGATTTCCATTTATTCAGTTCAGATTTTTTGTTAAATAATTCAGCTTATACAATTAGTAGATCTACAAACAAATTTTATACGGCTAAACATAATATGAATGTGTTTTTAAAAACTGGTAATTATAATAATCCAGTTGATTTTAGAAGTATTTATAATTCAAATACTGATGATAAATTTTGAAAACACACAAAAGATATTGGTTGATATGGTGATTTAGGTAAAACTGATGAAGAAAAAGTAGCTTTTTATAATGACCATATATCAGTTGATGGAATGGTAAAACAAGCATATTTAAAAAACTTTAAAGCAGAAGAAATTGGTCCTAGTAAATCCTTAAACTTTGATTTTAATAGTTTTATTTTAAGAAATCCTTTTGGATTTTTACCATCAAACTTAAGTCAGTTATTTTATTATATGGATTTTGAATCAATTACTCAATTATTTAATATTGGTAAAGTTATCGATATTAAAGCTAATTTTGATGATAAGAAAGGTGAATTTGAAATTCTATTAACTAACTCAAATGGCGAGAAATACTATAAAAAAATTAATAAACAAAATACAAAATCTTTAAAAAGTGATTCTGATTATTATAAATACATTAATGACAGAAGTTTTAATATACTTATTGGTCTTAAAAAATGAAAAACAGATAAATTTAAACTACAAGACCCATCAATTGAAATTGATCACATAGGTGGAACAGCTTGAGTAATAGATAGAACAATTAATGAAGAACTTGAAAGACAAGATTATTATGAGTTGTTAATAGCAACTAATATACATGTATTTAGTTTAAGAGATGCCTTTGATAAATCACTGCACCTTGATATTAATAATAAGAATCAAAGATATTTTAATGATTGAAATGCTAGTTTTTGAGATTATGAAACATTTAAAGACCAAAATACAATACCACACATATCTGCAAGTAGATTAAATAGTAATAATTTTGATTCTAATGAAATAAAAGTTGATAGTTCGCTTGAACAAACATTTGAAATTCAAAATGAATACCTAACTGCACCATACTATACTCCTAGATATTCAGTTTCTGGATTAAGAAGCAAAGTATATGATGATGGTTTAGCATATTTTGAGGAATTTGATAAAACTAGTCTTATGGCAAAAACAAAAAATGGTGGTGCTGATTTTGTTATTTTAAAACTAAAAATAAAGAAGAACAAATTAAAACACATTTTACCAGAGTTAGATAAAGTTATTGGAAAAGAAGAAGAGAAAAACTGGCATATAGGTTTAGGTTGAAATGAAAAACATTCACCTATAAAAACCCAATTCTATGCAGGATATCCAGCTAAAAATTACGATTATAGCAAAAGAAAATTTGATTATGTATTTAAAACTAACAAATCAATAGGTGGGATTATTAGTACTCAAAACAGAAGTGTTGATGCAAACAATTTTAAAAGTTTATGAACTAAGTATGATGAAAAAGAAAATAAAGATTGAAATTCACATCATGATAATTGACAAAAATATACTGAACCATTTATAGAAAATCAACACGGAATGGTTAAAACTGTTTTAACTCAACATTCATCTTTATTTACAAGAATAGAAAAAAATGAAGATCATAAAGCTTTAGATAAAGGTTCATCTGGATCAATGGCTATTGATTCTTCATTTAATTTAATTGGTATTAATTATTTACTTACTAGTGATGATAAACATAATACAATAACAAATGCAATTAGTTTAATGCAAGGTCAAAGTGATTATGAAAATGGATTTGATGGAAATATAAGAACTGATTTTATTAAAAAATTAAAAAAAGATAATTTAATTACTGTTAAATTAAATCCAAATAAAAAATAGCTAAAACTCTAAAGTCCAGCTATTCCTGTATCTAGTACATAAACATTATAATAACCAAGTTTATTTAAGTGTCTAGCTGTTAAACCTGATCGGTTACCATGATTACATACAAAAATTAGTTTAGTATTTAAATTAGGTCATCTTTTATTAACGTTATCTAAAACTTCTGGATAAGAGATGTTAGTACTTGGTAAAAATTTTTCAAAATTTTCATATTCATACTTATCTCTAACATCAATTACTTGTCAACCTTTATCTAGTAATTCAAAAAACTTATCATTAGATATTTCAATAATTCTTTTCATTAGGCTCTCCTAATAATATTTTACTTGCTAAAAATTCTTAAAAATATTATTGTAAAATATTTTAAAAGAGAGGTTAGTATGTCAAATCGAATTTATATAGGAAATGATCATAGCGCAGTTGAAATGAAACAAGCAATTGTAAAACATTTACAAGAAAAAAATTATGAAGTAATTGATCTAGGAAATAATGATGGTAAATCTTGTAATTATGCAAAAATAGGACAAGTTGTAGCTGAACATGTTGTAAATGATACTAATAGTAGAGGTATTGTAATTTGTGGAACTGGAATTGGGATTAGTATAGCTGCTAATAAAGTTAAAACCGCAAGAGCTGCTTTAGTTTATGAAAAAGAAACAGTAGAATTAGCAAGAATTCATAATGATGCAAACATTTTAGCATTAGGAGCTAGAATTATAGCAATTTCAAAAGCTATTAATCTAGTTGATGTATTTTTAAATACACCATTTGAAGGTGGAAGACATATAGAAAGAGTTAATACTTTAAATGAATACAAAAATTAGTCCATTAATTAAAGAATCATTAAATAAAGAATTAAAAAGACAACAATCTCATATTGAATTAATTGCTTCTGAAAACTATGTTTCTAAAGCTGTTTTAGAATTAAATGGTTCTGTTTTAACTAATAAATATGCTGAAGGTTATCCTGGTAAAAGATATTATGGTGGTTGTGAATTTATTGATGAAATTGAAAGTTTAGGAATTCAAACTGCTAAAGAATTGTTTCATGCCGAACATGCTAACATTCAACCTCATTCAGGAAGTCAAGCAAATGATGCTGCTTATAAAGCTTTATTAGAACCAAAAGATCGTGTTGTTGCTATGAGTTTAGACGCTGGTGGTCATTTAACTCATGGATATCCTATTAATTTTTCTGGATATACTTATGATTTTAGATTTTATGGAGTTAATAAAGATACTGAGCAACTAGATTATCAAGAAATTGAAAAAATCGTTTTAGAACATAAGCCAAAATTAATTGTAGCTGGTGCTAGTGCTTATTCTAGAATTATTGATTTTAAAAAATTTAAAGAAATTGCAGATAAAGTTGGAGCTTATTTAATGGTTGATATGGCTCATATTGCTGGATTAGTAGCTGCTGGAGTGCACCCAAATCCACTGGAATATGCAGATATTGTAACAACAACTACTCATAAAACTTTAAGAGGAGCACGTGGTGGATTAATTTTATGTAAACAAGAGTTTGCAAAAAAAGTTGATTTAGCAGTATTTCCTGGTTCACAAGGTGGTCCTTTAGAAAATTTAATTGCTGGAAAAACTCAAGCTCTTTTAGAAGCTTCAACTGATGAATTTAAAGAATATGGAAAACAAATTGTAAAAAATACTAAAGCTTTAGCTAATGTTTTACAAGAAAATGGTTTAAGACTAGTTGCTGGTGGTAGTGATAATCACTTAATTAATGTTGATGTTAAGTCTACTTTACGAATTACAGGTAAAAAAGCTGAAAAGATTTTAGAATCAATTGGTATTATTTGTAATAAAAATATGATTCCATTTGATACTGAAAAACCTTTTTATACTTCTGGAATTAGACTTGGAACTCCTGCAATGACAACTAGAGGATTCAAAGAAGAAGAATTTAAACAAGTAGGATTAATTATTGTTAATGCTTTAAAAGATCCATCAGAAGAAAATTTAGAAAAACTAGCAAAACAAGTTACTAGTTTATGTGAAAAATTCCCAATATATCAAAATATTAAATACTAATTTTAAGTACTCTTTTTTTGAGTACTTTTTTAAAAAAATTTGCTAATTAGAATTATTTGTTATACAATCATTCGAGCGCATAAAAAAGGAGAACATATTATGGCATTTACAGAAATTAAACATCCACTAATTATAGATAAGCTAACTAGAATGAGAAAAACTGAAACTTCTTCAAAAGATTTTAGAGAAAATTTAAACGAAATAGCTCAACTAATGGTTTATGAAATTTTTAGAGATTTAAAACTAGAACCAGTTGAAATTACTACACCAGTTGCAAAAACTACTGGATATACAATTAATCAACCAGTAGTTTTAGTTCCTATTTTAAGAGCAGGAATCGGAATGTTAGATGGGATTCAAAAATTAATTCCAACAGCAAGAATTGCTCATGTTGGTTTATATAGAGATGAAACAACATTAGAAATTCATCAATATTTTGCAAAAACTACTAAAGATATTGATAAAAGTTATGTAATAGTAGTTGATCCAATGTTAGCAACTGGTGGAAGTGCATGCAAAGCAATAGATATTGTTAAACAATGAGGAGCTAAAGAAGTTAAATTTGTTTGTTTAGTAGCTGTAGAACCTGGTATTAAAAGGCTGCAAGAACAACATCCAGATGTTGAAATTTATGCAGCTTCAAAAGATGAAAAATTAAATGAAAAAGGTTATATCATTCCAGGATTAGGAGATGCTGGAGATAGAATTTTTGGAACAAAATAATTCAAATTTATAAATGATACATTGTGTATCATTTTTTTTATTTACTCTAAAGTTATAGACTTTAAAAAATAAATGTTTTTTTTAAAAAGAGAGTAGAATATATATAAGGAGTTTCATATTTCAAGAAAGGTTCATTAACAATGTTAAAGCAAACTTTTTTAGATAAACAACTGAAAAAAGCTTTAATATTTAACACTATTTGATGGTTGATACTTATTATAATTTTTATAGTATTCTCAGTGATTAAAACACTAAATTGGATTAATTTAATAAGTTTGGTTATTGCTTATTTTTGCTCATATATAGCAATATTTTTATTGTTTTTAACTAAGTTATTAATTATAAAATATCAAAATCCTTATTTAATTTATTTAATGTTCCTTTTAAGAATAGGTATATATGTTATTCCACTTTTTATTGCTTTATTATTAAGTGATGAAAATATTTTTAGTTATTTAGGTATTTTAATTGGTTATAGTTCAAATCTAGTAATACCATTTTTTATACATAAAAGACTATAAAAGAAAGGAGGAACTTAATGAAACTAGTAACTTTTGCATCAATAAAAGATAATTTAGCTACTTGAAATAAATTTAATGGAATTTTAATAACAATCTTATTAGTTGTTATTATAGTTTGTATAATTTCAATAATTTATAATAAAAAAATTAGAAATTATAATATTGATGATAAGATGCCAGGTTTTTTAGTACTAGTAAATGTTTTTGTAGCAAGTGTTGAAAATATCGTAGTTTCAATATTAGGTAAAAAATATCAAAAACTTACACCTTATATAATGTATTTATTTGCATATATTTTTATAGGGTGTCTTCTTTCAATATTAGGTCTTGAAGCACAAGGGACTTCTTTTACAGTTACTTTATCTATGGGAATGGTAACTTTTATAATGATTTATTATTTTGGGATTAAATATCAAAAACTGGCTTTTTTTAAAAGATTTAGAAACCCAGTTGAGTTATTTACTCAATTTACACCACTAATTTCTATTTCGTTTCGTTTATTTGGTAATTTAATTGGTGGATCTATTATTTTAGGTTTATTATATGGATTATTAATTGGTTTTCAATTAAGTTGAGGTGTAAACAATATTCAAGTTGATGGAATGACAAGATGAGCTTCATATGCAATTTGAAATCCTGAATTAGTTGAAAATGGTTATTTAAAACAATATGAATATTGATGAGCAGGTTTAAACTTATTTACAACACCAATTATGCCATTTTTACATATGTATTTTGATTTGTTTAGTGGTGTAATTCAATCAACAGTTTTTGCAATGTTAACACTTTCATATTGATCTGCACAAATTGATGATAATGAAAAAAGAGCTGATTTAATTGATCAAGTTAAAGAAGAAATAACTAATAAATATCAATCATAATATTTTATTAATTAAAGGAGGAATATAACATGTTACACACAGCATTTATTTCAAATATTTTAGCTAATTATCTAGGAGCAATGTCAATAATTTTACCAAACATTTTAACTGTAAGTGGTGATATTAAATATATTGGAGCAGGACTAGCTTCTGTTGGAATTTTAGGAACTGGAGTTGGACAAGGTTTAATTGGACAAGGAGCTTGTTTAGCAATTGGGCGTAATCCTGAAATGGCTTCAAAAGTTACTTCAACAATGATAGTTTCTGCTGGTATTTCTGAATCTGGAGCGATTTATTCACTAGTTATTGCTATTTTATTAATCTTTGTTGTTTAGATTTGTTGTTAAGAAAGGATAATGAATTGTGTTATTTCAAGGTTTTAATGTAGTAATTAATGCTACAACTCAAGGTGTTCCAAAGATTGTTGAATCACTTTTTCCAAATTTACCAAACTTTATAGCACACTTATTAGCAACAATTATTTTAGTTATTGTTTTAACAAAATTAGTTTATAAACCATATAAACAAATGATTGAAAAACAAACACAAAAAATTACTGAAGTTTTAAGTGATGCTATTGAAAAACAAACACAAGCAAACATTAAAATAAAACAAGCTAACACATTATTAGAAGATGCTAAAACTGAATCAGTATCAATTTTAAAAACAGCAAGAATTGATGCTGAAATTCAAAAAAATAAAATTATTGATAATGCTAATTTACAAGCAAAAAACATTCAATCATATGCTCAAAATTCTATTAAACAAGAAAAAATTAAAGCACAATTAGAAATTAAAAATACTATAGTTAATTTAGCTATTAATTCAGCTGAAAAAATTCTAAATAAAGAAATTGATAAAAATACTAATAAACAACTTATTGAAGAATTTATAAAAGAACTAGATTAATATGATTTTAAAAGAAACTACAATAAATAATTATGCAACTGCTTTATTCAATATTGCTGTTAAAGAAAAGCTAGTTGATGATTATATTATTCAAGTTGATGCTTTAATAAAAAGTTTAGCTGATAAAGATGAATTTAATAAACTTGTAACTTATTCTAATAAAGAACAAAAAAAGCAAGCTATTTTGATTATTGAAAATACTTTTAGTTCATTTGGGTTTGATATTTATTTAATTAATGCACTAAAGATTTTAGTAGAAAATCAATTGTTTATAAATACAAGAATGATTTTAAAAGTTTTATATAAAAAATTACTTGCTTATAAAAACATAGTTTTAGGTGAAGTATATTCAACTGAAAAACTAACTAAAACCCAATTAAATGCAATTAAGAAAAAAATTTCAAATAAAGTTAATAAAAAAGTTGAACTAGTAAATAAAATTGATCCAACTCTAATTGGTGGAATAAAAGTTAGTGTTGAAGACAAAGTTTTTGATGGTTCTATTAAAGCTAAATTAGAAGCTCTTAAAAAGCAAATGAATACATAAGGAGGTTTAAGATGAGTTTTAATATCAAAGAAATCTCTGAGATGATAGAAGAACAGATAAGAAATTATAATAAAGAAATAGTTCAAACTGAACAAGGAACAGTTGTTAGTGTTGGAGATGGAATTGCTTTAATTTATGGATTAGATAATGCCATTATGGGTGAATTTTTAAAGTTTCCAAATAACGTTTATGGAATGGTTTTAAATCTAGAAGAATCAGCTGTTGGAGCTATTATTTTAGGCGATGAAACTTTAATTAGAGAAGGAGATATAGTAAAAAGAACTAATAAAGTTGTTGAAACTCCAGTTGGTGATGCTTTATTAGGACGTGTTATTAATGCTTTAAGTAAGCCAATTGATAATTTAGGACCAATTAATTTTACAAAAACTAGACCTATTGAAAGAGTTGCAACTTCAGTTATGGCTAGAAGATCCGTTTCTCAACCTTTAGAAACTGGAATTTTAGCAATCGATTCAGCTATTCCAATTGGTAAAGGTCAACGTGAATTAATCATTGGAGATAGACAAACTGGAAAAACTGCTATTGCAATTGATGCTATTATTAATCAAAAAAATAAAAACGTTAAATGTATTTATGTAGCAATTGGTCAAAAAGATTCAACTATTGTTCAAGTGGTTGAAAAACTTAAAAAATATGGTGCTATGGAATATACAGTTGTTGTTAATGCCGGAGCAAGTCAACCAGCTCCATTACAATATTTATCACCATATGTTGGAGTAACTATTGCTGAAGAGTGAATGGAAAATGGAAATGATGTTTTAATTATTTATGATGATTTATCAAAACATGCTGTAAGTTATAGACAAATGTCATTACTATTAAGAAGACCACCAGGTAGAGAAGCTTATCCTGGAGATGTTTTTTACTTACATTCAAGATTATTAGAGCGTGCTGCTAGAGTAAATGAAAACTATGGTGGCGGTTCAATTACTGCTTTACCAATTATTGAAACTCAAGCAGGAGATATTTCTGCTTATATTCCAACTAATGTTATTTCAATTACTGATGGACAAATCTTTTTATCAAGTGAATTATTCAATCAAGGTGTTAGACCTGCGGTTGATATTGGTTCTTCAGTTTCAAGAGTTGGATCTGCTGCTCAAATCAAATCAATTAAACAAGTATCTGGAACTTTAAAATTAGAATTAGCTCAATATTATGAATTAGAATTATTTGCAAAATTTGGATCTGATTTAGATGAAGCAACTAAAGCTACTTTAGATCAAGGTGCAAAAATAATTCAAATGCTAATTCAAAAACAACACAACCCATTAGAACAAGTTGATCAAGCAATTTTATTACTAACAATTAAATCACATTTAATAAAATGATTGCCTGTTGAAAGTATTTATAATTTCAAACATGAAATTTTATCACATTTTAAAAATGATAAACATGCATTTGAACTTAGAAAAAAACTAGATGAACAAAAAACATTTGATGATCAATTACAACAACAAATATTAAAAGAAGCTCAAAAAGTAGTTCTTAAAATCACAAAAAACATTAACGAATATAAACCAGGAACATTTGGTAATATTTCAGAATATCAAAATTTAGGTAAATAGCATGCCAAATTTAAAAGGATTAAAAACAGAGATTTTATCTGTTAAAAACATTTCAAGAATTACTAATGCAATGCAATTAGTAGCATTAGCTAAATTAAGAAAAATTAGTAAAAAAGTAATTGATACTCATAATTATGTAAGTGAAGTTTATTCTTTATTTAATGATATTATTAGTCAAGTTGATAAATCTGTTTTTCTAAAAGATAGTAATTTTGAAACTAAAAAAACTTTATGAATTGTTATTAATTCTAATTTAGGTTTATGTGGTGGGTATAATTCAAATGTTAATAAATTAGTTTTACAAAACCTAAAAACTAATGATGAAATTTTTGCAATTGGATCTAAAGCGGTATCATTTTTTAGATCTAAAAAAATTAAAATTAAAGATCAAGTCACAAATATTGATATTAATTTTACAAACGAAAAAGCTAAAATTATTAGCAATGATTTATTAGCTATGTATATTAATCGTGAATTTGATGAAATTAAAATAGTATATACTAAATTTATTAATAACGTTACTTTTGAACCAGCAATTATTAGAATTTTTCCAATAGTTAAATCAGAACTACATTTTACTCATAAACAAAAAATTATTTTTGAACCAGATGCTGATCAAATCTTAAATAACACTATTTCTATTTATATAAATGCCATTATTTATGGAACTGTTATAGAATCACAAGTTAGTGAACAAGCTTCAAGAAGAACTGCTATGGAAAACGCAACAAACAATGGTCAAAATCTTGAACATGAGTTAAGTTTAAAATACAACAGACAACGCCAAGGTGCTATTACTCAAGAAATTAGTGAAATTGTTTCTGGAGCAAATGCCCAATCTTAGGAGGATATATGGTATCTAAAAACACAACAGATAAAAAAAAGAATCAATCTATTGGAAAAGTTATTCAAGTATTAGGATCAGTTGTTGATGTTAAGTTTTCAGAAAACAGCATACCAAAGATTTATGATGCTTTAATTGTTGATAATAATGGTAAAAAACTAGTTTTAGAAGTTGAACAAAACATTGGTGATGAAATAGTTAGAACTATTGCAATGGGTCCAACTGAAGGATTAAAAAGAGGATTAGATGTAATTAATACTAATTCTCCAATCACAGCTCCTACTGGAATGGAAGTTTTAGGTAGAATGTTTAATGTATTAGGTGATCCAATTGATGAAAAACCCGATTTAGATGTCAAAAGAGAACCAATACATAAAGATGCACCAAAATATGAAGAACTAGTTACAACAACTGAAATTTTAGAAACTGGAATTAAAGTTATTGATTTAATGATTCCATTTACAAAGGGTGGAAAAGTTGGATTATTTGGTGGAGCTGGAGTTGGTAAAACTATTTTAATTCAAGAATTGATTAATAATATTGCAAAAGCTCATAATGGGGTTTCAGTTTTTGCTGGTGTTGGTGAAAGAACTAGAGAAGGAAATGATTTATATCACGAATTTATTGAAGCTGGAGTTTTAAATAAAACTTGTTTAGTATTTGGTCAGATGAATGAACCACCAGGAGCTAGAATGCGTGTTGCTTTAACTGGTTTAACTATTGCTGAATATTTTAGAGATCAAAAAAATATGGATGTTTTATTATTCATAGATAATATTTTTAGATTTACTCAGGCAGGTTCAGAAGTTTCAGCTTTATTAGGAAGAATGCCTTCAGCTGTTGGATATCAACCAACTTTATCAACTGAAATGGGTTCACTACAAGAACGTATTACTTCAACAAAAAACGGATCAATTACTTCAGTTCAAGCAGTTTATGTTCCTGCTGATGACTTAACAGATCCAGCACCAGCTACAACTTTTACACATTTAGATGCACGTATTGTTTTAGATAGATCTATTGCTAGTTTAGGAATTTATCCAGCAGTTGATCCTTTAGCTTCTTCATCAAGAGTTCTAGATCCAGAAATTGTTGGACAAGAACATTATGATATTGCTTTAAGAGTACAAATTGCACTTCAAAAATATCAGGATTTACAATCAATCATTGCAATTTTAGGTATGGATGAATTAAGTGAAGAAGATAAATTAATTGTTCAAAGAGCAAGAAAAATCAGAAACTTTTTATCTCAGTCATTTTTTGTTGGTGAAAAATTCACAGGAAGACCTGGGGTTTTTGTTAAAGTAAATGATACTGTTAGATCATTTAAATCAATTTTAGATGGTGAAGTTGATTATATTCCTGAAACATACTTCTTATATTCTTCAATTATTGATGATGTTATTGAAAAATATAACAAAGACAAAGATAAATAATGGGAATTAAATTAAAAATCTTAACACCTAATGGTACTTTTGTTGAAAATAAAGAAGTAGATATAATTAATCTTAAAACTATAGATGGAGATATTGGGGTTTTAGCTAATATGGCTCCATTTGTAACAGCTTTAAGAAATGACACTTTAAACTTTAAAATAAAAAACACATATACTTATATACATGTTGATCAAGGCTTAGTAGTTATTAGTAAAAATCAATGTAAGATTATTACTGAAAATTTATATTTAGTAGATAAACAAGACAGAGAACTACCTACTCCTTTAAAACTAACATAATAAAATAAAAACCTATACTAGTTCTAAATTAATAGAAAATAGTATAGGTTTTTTTTAATATAATGAATTGTTATTTCCCAGGTCTTTTAAATAAGCTAAATATAGAACCTCCTACGTTTCCCACTTAGTCGCGAAAACACTCAGTTTTCAGCGGCTATATTTTTTTATAAAAAAATATAATTTATTATGCTTTTATGCTTAAATATGATATAATAAAGACGTGAAGAAGTCAAGAAATGATGTAAAAAGACAATGAAGAACATCAATAGCAAGAGTTAAAAAAGGCGAATACTTATCAATTGGAGTGCCAAGATCAGATAACAAAGGTTTTGTATATAGATTAGGATATGGATATTTGCATGAATTAAAACAATATCACGATGATCCGCTAGCAATTATCAAAGCAATTATTGCAAACTTTCCATTGTCTTGAACAAAAGAACAAGCAAGAACTAAATTAGATGAAATTTTTAAAGAGAAAAAAGAAACCAAAAAAGAAGTTTTAGAAAGGTTTAAAGGTTACGAAGTAGTTGAAAAACTATTTGATTATTTCAATATTTTTAATGATTGTTCTCCCACAAAATCGACAACATTAAAAGATGTTGTTTTACAGTTGATTTATCAAAGAATTATTAAAAATCCAATAAGTGTTTTTAACACTTATAAGACAGCAAAAAAAGAAAAAATAGACACTCATTCAAAAATTCATTTTATAGATCATTAGACTATATAGCAAAAAACAAAGATGAAATTTTAAGAAATTTAAATGCAAAAATTTGTGCAAATACCAATAGAAAAATTGATGTATTATGATTTGACGCAACAACTACTTATTTTGAAACATTTTCTCGTGAAGGTTATAAAAAACCTGGTTATTCAAAAGATGGAAAATTTAAAGAAGACCAGATTGTTATAGGTATGGCAACTGATGAAAATGGAATACCGTTACACTACAAAATATTTCCAGGAAATGTTGCTGATCCAAATACTTTAATACCATTTATGCTTGAAATTGCAGATATTTATGAAGTTAACAGTGTAACTATAATTGCTGACAAAGGAATGAGTGTTAATAGAAATATTAGATTTTTAGAATCTAAGAATTGAAAATACATAATCTCATACAGAATGAAAGCTGGAAGCAAACAATTTAAAGAGTATGTATTAGATGAAAAAGATTATATAAATGATGGTGGTTTGATATACAAAACTCGTGATATTGCATCTTCATACAATAAAAAAAGAATTAATGGACATTTTAGAAGACAAATAATTAGTTTTAGTCAAAAACGAGCAACTAAAGACAAAAACAATAGAGACATTTTAATTCAAAATTTCACTAAGAAAATGAATAAAGATAATCTTGTTTCTTGTGATGATTTAGCGGGATCTAAAAAATATAGATTCTTTAAACCTATAAACAAAGGTGCATTTTATGAACTTGACATAGAAAAAATACAAGAAGATCAAAAATATGATGGATACTATGTTTATGAAACAAATAGAACAGATTTATCAGTAAAAGAAGTTATTAATTTATATTCAAAACAATGACAAATTGAGTCTAATTTCAAGACATTAAAAGGTAAATTATCTCTTCGTCCAATGTATTTATCAACTTGAAACCATATTGTTGGTTACATTTGTTTATGTTTCATTTCATTAGTGTTTTTAAACTACATCATCTACATTCTAAATTCAAAATTAGGACTGACTGGAAAAAGCAAAATCACTGAGCATAAAGTGATTAATGTTATCAAAGAAGCTAAAGAAATTGAAGTATTTGTAAATAAACAAAAAATCGAAACTATACAAGTGTATAATGATGAGTTACAAGAAAGTTGGCAAACTTATCAAATATTATTAGAGCTTTTAACAAAAGAAAAAGTCACTTAGACATTACATTATAAAAAACATAACTTATGAGATCAAAAATTTACATAAGTATGTTTTCTTGTTTTATGCTTAAACTGGGAAACGTAGGAAATATAGAACCTTTTCTTCTTTCAACTTTAAAAAAGATAAAGAAGAAAGCTAGAATAAAGAATGCAATTACAATTAAAATAATAAAGATAATTAAAGATCTACGGTTAGCTTTTTTTTCTAAATCTTTAATTTTTCCATCAGATAAGATTGGTGCTTGTCAATATTCTTCTAAGGCATTTTTAACATATTTAACTGATAATAAAACAATTATATGAATTAAAACTATAGCTAAAAATATACCTAATAAAATGTAATAAGGTGTTAGTTGTCCTGGTTGAATAAAATATTGTTTTAAAGTTATTCTAACAGCTGTTTCATGATCTTGAAGTTTAGCTGAGCCTCATTTAAATATCACATACATTGTATAAATAATAGCAGCTACAATTAAATAAATATATGCAGCTAAACAAAATCAGTTAGCATAATATGGTTTTTTAATTTGTTTTTCATACATTTTTTTAATTAATAAAGGTGGAATACCTTGTTCTGGTTTTTTAGGATAAGGTATACATAGTTTTTGAGCTTGATATTCTTCAGTTCTATGTTGCATATCTTTTAAATATTTATTATAGTTACTAAATAATGTTGAAGCTACAACAATATAAATAATACAACAAACACTAAGAATAGCTATTATTACAGATAAATGTCATACTTTAAAACCATTCATTGTAAATAATCAACCTTGAAGAGTTTTGTAATATTGTTTAATATTATTTGGATCATATAAAAACTGATAATAGTGATTAATTAAAAATACTGTAAAATAACCAATTAATCCCACTAGAATAAAAATACTAATAAATGATTTTATACTATTAAATCTAACTATTTTTTTAATTTTTTTATCAGGAATAAATTTAACTTGTTGATCTGAATTTGAATTGTTATATTCTACTTGTTGTAAATTATATTCTTGTTGTTCATAATTTTGATCTTGATAATTTTGATCATATCTATAATCTTGATCATAATATCTGTCATCATCATAATCACTATATTGATTTTGATCATATCTATTATCATAGTACTGATTATGATAATTGTTATTTTTGTTATCATTTTGATAATATCTATCGTTTTGATTATTAGATGAGTTATAATCGCGCATTGCTTTCTCCTTATTTGTAAGTATATTTTTATATAATTTTATAAAAATCAAGTAATTAAATATACAAATTTTACAATTCTATTTTTTATTAAAGATAACTTATTTTAAATTGTATTATATATTAGGTTTTTAAAGTATAATTAAATAGTTAAGGTGGTGATTATTTTATGATGAGTATAGTTTTTTCAGTCGATGAGAGTCCTGAATCCCATAGTAATAAGAAATATCGATTAAATACTGTTATAAATAATCCCATAACTAGTGTTTTATAGGTGTTTTATAGGTGTTTTATAACATTATTTAATCCTGTAAAGGAGTGAAGAAATGTTTTTATTTAAAAAGAGAAAGTTTTCTCCTAAAAAAATAACAAGACACAAAAAAAAGACTCATTTTGCAAATGAAAGATTCATAAAACAAGTTAGTAATTTAGAACAAAACGAAGTATTAGAAATAATGCAATTACAACATTTTGGTTTAACTAATGAACAATATGAATCAAGATTAAAAAAATATGGTACTAATGAATTAAAAAAGAAAAGATTCAATTTAATAGCTGAATTTTTGCACGCTTTTTTTGGACCATTTAATATTGTTCTATTACTAATTTCTTTATACAATTTTATTTCATATGCAACAAATGGGTTTTATCAAGATACAAGTTCAAGTGATTCTAAATTTGAATTAGTTGGAGCATTAATTATTTTAGTAATGGTTTTAGCTAGTGGGTTAGCTTCATTTATTCAATCTTTAAGATCTCATTTAGTTACTAAAAAAATTAGTTCTATTGTTAAAAGTACTACTAATATTATTAGACATAAAAATGATGAAGATGTTGAAGATTATTTAAAAATTACTAAAAGAAATCAATTAGATTTAATTAGACTTGGTGAAGAAATTGATGTTAAACAATTAGTTCCAGGTGATTTAATTTATTTATCAAGTGGTGATATGTTACCAGCTGATGTTAGAATCATTCAATCAACTGATTTATTTATTAATCAATCATCTTTAACTGGAGAATCAATACCAGTTGAAAAACATGCAAATAATAAAAAAAATACAAATAATATTTTAGATTTAGAAAATATTTGCTATACAGGAACTAGTGTGGTTTCTGGTAGTGCTTTAGCTGTAGTTTTAGCAACTGCAAATGACACTTACTTTTCAACTATTAGTAAAGCCATTTTAGAAAAGCGTCCTGATTCAAGTTTTACTAAAGGAATTAAACAAGTAACAAGAATGTTATTAATTTTTATGTTTGTAATGGTTCCAACTGTTTATTTAGCAAAATCAATAATTGGAACTATTTCAAGTGGTGGAAGTTTTGATAGTATTAAAGATAATCCTTGATTTCAAGCAATCTTTTTTGCTGTAGCTGTTGCAGTTGGATTAACTCCTGAAATGTTACCAATGATAGTAACTACTAATTTAGCAAATGGAGCTTCTAAAATGTCAAAACAAAAAGTTGTAGTAAAACAATTAGAAGCAATTCAGTCACTTGGGGCTATTGATGTTTTATGTACTGATAAAACTGGTACATTAACAAATGATAAAATAGAACTTGTTGACTATTTAAGAGTTGATAAAAAAGCCGACCCTTTATTATTAAAATATTTATATATTAATAGTTATTATCAAACTGGGTTAAAAAATCCAATGGATAAAGCAATTGTTGATTATGTTAACAAACACAATCATAACTTTTCTATTCAAGATATTACTAAAATTGATGAAATACCTTTTGATTTTAATAGAAGAAAACTAACTATTATTTTTGATGATGAAAACGAAAAACGTTTTATGGTTACAAAAGGTAGTGTTGAAGAAATTTTAAATTCTTGTACAAGAGTTATTCAAGATGACAAAGTCGTTAATTTAACTGATACTTTTAAAAGACAAATTATTGCTTATTATGAAACTATTAATCAACAAGGTAAACGTCTATTAGGTGTTGCTTATAAAAAAATTAGAGATAATCAAGCTAAATTTAGTCCAAAAGATGAAGAATCATTAATCTTTATGGGATTTGCATCATTTTTAGATACACCAAAACCATCAACAAAACAAACTATTAGGTTATTAAAAAAATATGGTGTTGATTTAAAAATTTTAACTGGAGATAGTGAACCTATAACTAGAGCTATTTGTAAAATGGTTAATTTAGATATTAAAGGCTTAGTAACTGGTGAAGAAATTGATGCTGCTAGTGAATATGAATTAAAAAAATTGTTGAAGATAATAATATTTTTGTTAAGTTAAATCCATTACAAAAAGTAAAAATTATTCAAGTTTTAAAACAAAATAATCACGTAGTTGGTTATATGGGAGATGGTATTAATGATGCTCCTGTATTAAGACAATCTGATGTTGCTATTTCAGTTAATAATGCAACAGAAATTGCAAAAGACGCTAGTGATATTATTTTATTAGAAAAATCATTATTAGTTTTAGAAAAAGGAATTATCCAAGGAAGAACTATTTTTGGAAATATTTTAAAATATATTAAAATTACAACTGCTTCTAATTTTGGTGATGCTTTATCAGTTTTAATTGGAACAGTTTGATTGCCATTTTCACCAATGGCACCAGCTCAAATTTTATTACAAAACTTAATTTATGACTTTTCACAATTTGGAGTAGCACTAGATAGAGTTGATGCTACGTTTTTAACATCTCCTCAGCGATGGCAATCAAAAGACCTCTTACCATTTACAACAATTAATGGAACAATAAGTACATTTTTTGATTTAATAACATTTGCAATTGCGGGTTATTATTTTGGTTATATTAATAGTTATAATAGTGCAATAGCTCAAAATGATAGTTTATTAGCAGCTCAATCACTAGCTAGATTCCATGCTTGTTGATTTATTATTGGATTATTATCTCAAACATTTGTTTTCCAAATATTACGTACTGAACAACTACCAGTAATTCAATCTCGTTCAACTTGACCAGTTTATGTAATTGGAGCACTAGCTACAATAATGGCGTTTTCTATTGTTTATATAAGTCAAATTGGAAGCTTAGTTTAACTACAAAGCCCTGGTTTAATTTATATTCGAATATCTATTGCTATTATATTTAGTTATTGTTTAACAGCTCAATTAACTAAAGTAGGTTATAAAAAAGTCTTTAAAAAATGATTATAAAATAAGATATATAATTTTACTACAAAAGTTCAAATACAAAATTTGTGTTTGAACTTTTTATTTTTATTAAAAATATTTTTACAATTAATTTTAAAAACCATAATTTTTATAAATTTGTCCAAAATTTTTTAAATGTTTTAAAGAGAGATAATTATTATACAAGAAGATGATAACATATACACTTTTATATCAACTTCTTTAAGTAGTTTATATAGTGGATTTGATATTTAAATAGAACAATAGAAAATGAGTGTTTTATATGGCTTTAAATTTAAAAGGTAAAAGTTTTTTAAAATTATTAGATTTTTGTCCAAGAGAAATTAGATAAATTTACTGGACTAATAGCAGGACTAATTGGAACTGGAGTTGGTGTTTTAACATCAACTGTTAACCCATTTGCTATTGGAATAGCTGTAACTAATTTAAATAAAGGATTAGATACACAGATTACAAGTGTATCTAATGGATTAGTTTGATGTATAATTTGTTGAATAATTCTAACTGCTCTTTCAATAGTTTTAGTAATGTTATATGCTAAAAAAATAAAAAAAGATCAAACAAAATCAGTAGTATTTAAAATTTTAACAGAAGATAAAGAATTTTATTTATCTAATTCATCTGAAAAAATATTAATGGATTGAAAAAAGAAAGCTAATTTAGTAGTCTTTTTGATATCACTTATATTAATGGTTGTTTATTTAATAAATAGGTTGAGATGATATTCTTCATACAACACATTCAGTTGATTTTGCAAGATGAATAAGAAATAATATACCTTATCTAACAGGAACAGATAAAGGATTTGGTAATGGATCAGTTGATTCAGTAGCTGCTATATTTTTAATAACAGCAATAATTATGGGTATTATTAATGGATCTAGTGAAAAACAATTTTTAAAAGATTCTATTAATGGTGCTTCTAGATTATTAAATGTATGTTTAATTATTGCAGTTGCTGTTGGTATAGGATGAATTTTAAAAGAAAGTCCATATCCAAGAATTATTTGTTGAATCTCTTTCTAATTCTTTAGGTTCACTTAAATCTCCTATTTTAATTCTTTTAATAATGTTCATTTTCTTTATACCATTATCATTTTTAATAGCATCAACTTCAGGATTTGCAACTGCTGTATTTCCTTTATTAGGTGGAGTAGTTATTAAAAATAATATAGATATATTAGCTTCTGGATCTATTACAACATTCTCATTTACTTCTGGATTAGTTAATTTAATAACTCCAACTTCAGGAATAGTTATGTGTTCAATAGCAGTTGCTAGAATGGATTATGCTAAATTTATAAAATCAATGGCTCCTTATATGTTAATTCTTACAACTAGTTCACTAGCTTTATTACTAATTGGAGCAGCTATTAGAAAAACAATTGTTTAAGAAAGGAAAAGTATGTCAAAAATCGTAATTGCAATTGGTGGAAATGCTTTAGGTAATTCACCAACTGAGCAATTAGAAATTGTGAAAAAAACAGCAAAATCTTTAGTAGATTTTATTGTTCAAGGTAATGATATTGTCATTGTTCATGGTAATGGACCCCAAGTTGGAATGATCAATAGTGCTTTTGATATTGCTAATAAAAATGAAACTAAATCTCCTATTTTAGATTTTCCTGAATGTGGCTCTATGAGTCAAGGATATATTGGATATCATCTACAACAAACAATAGATAATGAATTAAAACAAAGAAATATTAATAAACCTACAGTTGCACTTGTAACTCAAACTTTAATTGATAAAAATGATGCGGCATTTCTAAAACCAACTAAACCAATTGGATCATTTTTAAGTGAGACTGAAGCTAAAAAACTAGCTAAAGAAAATGATTGAAATATTGTTGAAGATGCAGGACGTGGTTGAAGAAGAGTAATTGCTTCACCAAAACCAATTGATATTATTGAAAAAGATGCAATATTACAATTAGTTAATAATTCGTTTATTGTGATTGCTGGAGGTGGTGGTGGAATTCCTGTTTATTTAAAAGATGATAAACTAGTAGGAATTGCTGCTGTTATTGATAAAGATTTTGCAGCAGCTAAAATTGCTGAAATAATTGATGCAGAAAGCTTAATTATTTTAACTGCAATTGATAAAGTAATGATTAATTATAAAAAAGAAAATCAACAAGCTTTAGATCAAATAACTTTAGCTCAAGCTCAAGAATATATTGATCAAAACCAATTTGCACCAGGTTCAATGCTTCCAAAAGTACAAGCTGTTATGTCATTTGTTAAAAAAACTAATGGTAAACCAGCTTATATTGGTTCACTAGAACAAGCTCCTACGTTTCCCACTTAGTCGCGAAAACACTCAGTTTTCAGCGGCTATATTTTTTATAAAAAAATATAATTTATTATGCTTTTATGCTTAAATATGATATAATAAAGACGTGAAGAAGTCAAGAAATGATGTGAAAAGACAATGAAGAACATCAATAGCAAGAGTTAAAAAAGGCGAATACTTATCAATTGGAGTGCCAAGACCAGATAACAAAGGTTTTGTATATAGATTGGGATATGGATATTTGCATGAATTAAAACAATATCACGATGATCCGCTAGCAATTATCAAAGCAATTATTGCAAACTTTCCATTGTCTTGAACAAAAGAACAAGCAAGAACTAAATTAGATGAAATTTTTAAAGAGAAAAAAGAAACCAAAAAAGAAGTTTTAGAAAGGTTTAAAGGTTACGAAGTAGTTGAAAAACTATTTGATTATTTCAATATTTTTAATGATTGTTCTCCCACAAAATCGACAACATTAAAAGATGTTGTTTTACAGTTGATTTATCAAAGAATTAAAAATCCAATAAGTGTTTTTAACACTTATAAGACAGCAAAAAAAGAAAAAATAGACACTCATTCAAAAAATTCATTTTATAGATCATTAGACTATATAGCAAAAAACAAAGATGAAATTTTAAGAAATTTAAATGCAAAAATTTGTGCAAATACCAATAGAAAAATTGATGTATTATGATTTGACGCAACAACTACTTATTTTGAAACATTTTCTCGTGAAGGTTATAAAAAACCTGGTTATTCAAAAGATGGAAAATTTAAAGAAGACCAGATTGTTATAGGTATGGCAACTGATGAAAATGGAATACCGTTACACTACAAAATATTTCCAGGAAATGTTGCTGATCCAAATACTTTAATACCATTTATGCTTGAAATTGCAGATATTTATGAAGTTAACAGTGTAACTATAATTGCTGACAAAGGAATGTGTGTTAATAGAAATATTAGATTTTTAGAATCTAAGAATTGAAAATACATAATCTCATACAGAATGAAAGCTGGAAGCAAACAATTTAAAGAGTATATATTAGATGAAAAAGATTATATAAATGATGGTGGTTTGATATACAAAACTCGTGATATTGCATCTTCATACAATAAAAAAAGAATTAATGGACATTTTAGAAGACAAATAATTAGTTTTAGTCAAAAACGAGCAACTAAAGACAAAAACGATAGAGACATTTTAATTCAAAATTTCACTAAGAAAATGAATAAAGATAATCTTGTT
The DNA here is from genome assembly GCF_000011445.1 of Mycoplasma mycoides subsp. mycoides SC str. PG1. Lineage (NCBI taxonomy): Bacteria > Bacillati > Mycoplasmatota > Mollicutes > Mycoplasmatales > Mycoplasmataceae > Mycoplasma > Mycoplasma mycoides. The sequence goes on along the minus strand of NC_005364.2, from coordinate 999,132 downwards.
TCTTGTGATGATTTAGCGGGATCTAAAAAATATAGATTCTTTAAACCTATAAACAAAGGTGCATTTTATGAACTTGACATAGAAAAAATACAAGAAGATCAAAAATATGATGGATACTATGTTTATGAAACAAATAGAACAGATTTATCAGTAAAAGAAGTTATTAATTTATATTCAAAACAATGACAAATTGAGTCTAATTTCAAGACATTAAAAGGTAAATTATCTCTTCGTCCAATGTATTTATCAACTTGAAACCATATTGTTGGTTACATTTGTTTATGTTTCATTTCATTAGTGTTTTTAAACTACATCATCTACATTCTAAATTCAAAATTAGGACTGACTGGAAAAAGCAAAATCACTGAGCATAAAGTGATTAATGTTATCAAAGAAGTTAAAGAAATTGAAGTATTTGTAAATAAACAAAAAATCGAAACTATACAAGTGTATAATGATGAGTTACAAGAAAGTTGGCAAACTTATCAAATATTATTAGAGCTTTTAACAAAAGAAAAAGTCACTTAGACATTACATTATAAAAAACATAACTTATGAGATCAAAAATTTACATAAGTATGTTTTCTTGTTTTATGCTTAAACTGGGAAACGTAGGAGAACAAGCTGATAAAGTTTTACAAAATCTAAGTGGAACTAAATTTGTTAAATAATAAAAAAAGTAGTTAATAACTACTCTATAAGTTCAAATGTTATTAGCATTTGAACTTTTTTATTATATTAATTTGTTTTTAGTGATTGCTCTAGTGCATAAAAAGCGGCACCAATCATACCAGCATCATTTTTTAATAAAGCTAGTTTAAAATCAACTATATCTTTATAAGAATCTGTTAATTTATTTTTAACTCCTAATTGAAATAATTCTAATAAATTATTTCCAGCTAATGAACCACCACCACCAATAACAACAACTTCAGGATCTAAAGCATGTATTAGTAATGATATATGATTAAACAATTCATCATAAATTTCTAATAAACTATTTTTTAACTCAATTGGTTTGTTTAGATTGTTATAGATTTCAAATAAAAGTTTCATATCTAGATCTTTAATATTTGAAAAATGTTTATTATAGAATTCAGAATATTTATTTTTTAAAATTGTTAAAAGTGAATTTGGTATAGTTGTTGCTGAACATACTTTTTCAATACAGTTATTTAATCCGCAATTACATTTTAAATTGTGATTATTACTTCCTCCATGCCCAAACTCACCAGCAAATCCGTGTGATCCAGAAATTAATTTACCATCACAAATAATAGCTCCACCAATTCCAATTCCTAATCAATAAAATAATCCTGATTTATAAACTAACCCTGAACCTTTTCTATATTCACCAAGTGCAGCAGCATTAACGTCATTAATAACATACACAGGCTTTTTAAATAAAAATTCAGCTTCAGTTTTTAAATCATAATTAAATCATCCGTTTTCAATATTTGGAGCCATAACTACAATTCCTTTATTATGATCAACAAACCCCCAGGAGCTGTAATTCCAACTAGCATAATGTCATTTTCATCAACATTTAAAGTTTTTAAAATTTTTGAAATTTCAAAATATAAGTTTTCTATAATCTTAGTTTTTGGATTAGTTATAGAAAAACTATGTTCTAAATCTCCGTTTTGTGAAATTACTCCAACTTTTGCTGAAGTCCCACCAAGATCTATTCCTAATATTTTTTTCATCTTTTTCCTTAATCATTAAATTTCATTTATTCTAATTATCACATTAAAAAAAACTAATTTTTATATTAGAATAAAACTAATAAAAATTGAAATATTAAGCTAAATTGTTTAATCTCAAATCTTGATATAAAGCATCAAAAAACTCAGTTTCAACTAGTTTGTTATGTCCGGGATGTGATGATAACATTATTGTCATTGTGATTTTTAATTCTAACTCTTCCACCAAAACCATAACTATAATCTTCATTTAAATTTCAATTAAAAAACTGTTTTAAATTGTTTTTTGTAAGTTGGTCTGATTTCATTTGATTTAATAGATCTAAAGAAATTAATTGGCTACTATCTTCTAATTTTCCATCAATTAAAACATTTAAAAACTTTAAATAATCATCAGCTGTTGTAAATAACCCACTACCACCTAAATTACAAACAGGTAATTTATCAATTGATTGAAATAAAAAATCAAAATTTTCTACTTGATCTAATTGATTTTGATCATCTTTATAAGTTCATCTAAAAACATTTGCTTTTCTTTTTTTATCAAATAAATAATAATCAGAATCATTCATATTTAATTTGTTAAAAATTTCTTCTTTTACAAAGTCTCTATATGACTTATTTGAAACTACTTCTATTACTCTACTTAATACATCTAAACTTAATCCATAATATCAATTAGTTGAAGGAACAAATAATAAATCAACCTTACTTAACTCATCACACAATTGCTCTAAAGTATAATTATTAATTTTTCAATCATCTAATACTTTTTTAATTTGAAGTTGAGTATTTGATTTATTACCACTATAAGTCAAACCAGAAGTCATAGTTAATAAGTTTCAGATTTTGATGTTTTTATTTTTAAATGAAGGAATGTATTTAGATAAATCGTCATCTAAACTAATTAATTTCTTATCTATTAAAAGTAAAGCTGCTAGTGTAGTTATTGGTTTTGTCATTGAATAAGCTTGATAAATTTCATCACCCTTTAATAAGATAGTATTATTTTGGTCATTATATCCAAATTGTTTAGAATAAATAATTTTTTTATCTTTAGCAATTCTAATAGCTGCATTTTTAAAATATTTTTTATCTATAAAAGAGTTAATTGTTTTTTCGATATTAACAAATTCCATTATTTTTTTTACCTCTTTTTAATTTTAAAATAAATTTTAAAATCACTATAAAAAAATACTCAATAGATAAATTGAGTACTTTAATTAAAAATTATTATTTTGTTGTTTTAGTTTTAGAACTAGTTGATTTAGCTTTGGTTGTTTTTGGTTTAGAAGATGATGATTTTGCTTTAGAACTAGTTGACTTAGTTAATTTTGAACTTGATTTAGAAGTAGATTTTGTAGATTTTGAAACTGATGATTTAGCCTTAGTTGATTTTGTTCTAGTTGCTTTTGGTTTTTTCAACTTTCATTTCACTTACAGGTTGTTCTTCAACTTTATTTGGTTCTTCACACATGCAATCTTTTTCACAACTGCAAGCTTCATCTTTTTTATCACAAGCTTGATTTGATTCACAAGTCATACCCATGTTTTCTGATTTCATTTCTTCAGATTTCATTTCTGAATGACTCATCATTTTTTCGTGTCTTTGTTGTTCTAAAAGTTTTTGCATTCTTGGTTTAATAGCTTCTTGTTCTCCACCATAAACAATTTGAATGTTATTTCCTTTTACTAAAGCTCCAGTTGTTCCACCTAAAGATTTAATTCCATCAATATCAGCTTTTTTAGCATCAACAACAGTTAATCTTAATCTTGAAGCACAAGAATCAACATCAACAATGTTTTCTTCTCCACCTAGATATTCAATAATAGCTGCAGCTTTTGCTAGTCTAGCTTGTTCTTTATCATCTGCTGATGAACTCATTTTTGAACCATCAACATTTAATCCTTTAGAAGCTTTGAAATCTGCTTTAGTGTATAATTTAGCTTCAGCATTTCCATCTCTACCTGGTGTTTTAACATTAAATAGTTTGATTAAGAAGTAGAATGCACAGAAGTAAATTGGTGCTAATACAACAGCAACTCCTAATACACCAAATGCTGATATTGGTTTCATAGCTCCACTGATAAATGGAATAATTCCAAATACGATGTAATCAATAATTCCACCTGAAACAGTTTGAGTAATGTGAGTTTGTAAAGCTCCTGTTGCTCAAAATGCAATTGATGCTAATGGCATATGAACACCATAGAATAATCATGGAGCAACAAATAAGAATGTATATTCAATAGGTTCTGTAATACCTGTTAAGAAACAAGTAAACGCAGCTGAGAAATAAATTCCAAATACTTGTTGTCTATTTTCTTTTGGTGCCGCTAATCACATAGCTAAAGCAGCTGATGGTAAACCTAATAACATAAATCCAAACTTACCTGATTGGAATCTTCCTAAGTTAATTCCTAATTTTTCAACATCAGTAAAGTTTAGGATATTTAAGTGACCAATAACTCTTTGCGAGATAATTTGATCCCCAACAGCTCCTCATAATGCATCTTTTGCCTTAACTATATCAATAATTGCTTTTAAATTATTATGATTTGTACCATGTAGTTTATTATATGAATCAACGAATGCCTTTTTAACTTCTTCGCTTTGAGTATTTAAAGTGTTGAACCCTTCAGCAATTGATCCTCCAGCACTAGTTCATCATAATGGAGCATAAAACACGTGGTGTAGACCAAATGGAACTAATGAACGCTCAACAATTTCAAAAATTAATGAATCAGTTCCATAAGGTAAAGTTCCTGAAACTTGACCAAATTTATTCAATCCTAAACCAATAACAGGTCAAGCCATCATAAAAATAAATGATAAAGGAATAACTGCTACGAATGTAATAATAGGAACTAGTTTTGTTCCACTAAAGAAACTAATAGCAGTTGGTAATTGAGTTTGGTGGAATTTGTTATAACATTTAGCAGCAATTGCTCCAACAAAGATTCCTCCTAAAACTCCAGTGTTAAGTGATAAGATCCCCATATTTGATCCTGTTAATGAGTTAGATACGTGTTTGTATCATAATAAACTGTATTCAAAAACTTTATCATTGGTTTTTGTTGCAGGAGCAATAAATAAAGGAGCTTGAACACCGTTAAATACTAAGAACCCAACTACAGCAGTAATTGCTGCAACTCCTGAATCTTTAGTATATGCTAAAGCTACAGAAATACAGAATAATACAGGTAGGTTACCAAAACAAACATCCCCCATATTCCCCATAACTTTACCAATAAATCATAAAGTAGATTGTTCAGGTGTATTTGCAGCAATAGCAGCTCCAACTCCTAAAAACACACCAACAATCGGTAATAAAGCAATAGGTAATAAGAATGCTTTACTTAGTTTAGATAAAGTAGGCATAATATTAGCAGCAAATGCCTTTAATTTATCTTTAAAACTACTCTTGAACATGAGTATGTTAAATCCTTTCTATAAAAAGATGTTAATTAGTTTTGTGTTATTATTTTGTTATTAGTGTTATAATTGCTGTTATTATAAATAAAAATCCAATAGTTAATACTAGTAAGTAAAAGTTTTTTTTAACAAATTCTCAAGCATTTTTTGATTCTCTGTTTTGGTTTTCAAAACTATAACGGTTTTTATTTTTTTGTTTTCAAAATAAAAACAAACCTAATAAGATAAATAAAATCCCAAATCCTAAAACCCCTAAATTAACTATTAATTCAGTTTTAACTACTAACATTAATAACATAAAAATATTTGTATACCTCTTTATAATAGTATATCAAAAAAAAGAAGTTTAATTCCTACGTTTCCCACTTAGTCGCGAAAACACTCAGTTTTCAGCGGCTATATTTTTTTATAAAAAAATATAATTTATTATGCTTTTATGCTTAAATATGATATAATAAAGACGTGAAGAAGTCAAGAAATGATGTAAAAGGACAATGAAGAACATCAATAGCAAGAGTTAAAAAAGGCGAATACTTATCAATTGGAGTGCCAAGACCAGATAACAAAGGTTTTGTATATAGATTGGGATATGGATATTTGCATGAATTAAAACAATATCACGATGATCCGCTAGCAATTATCAAAGCAATTATTGCAAACTTTCCATTGTCTTGAACAAAAGAACAAGCAAGAACTAAATTAGATGAAATTTTTAAAGAGAAAAAAGAAACCAAAAAAGAAGTTTTAGAAAGGTTTAAAGGTTACGAAGTAGTTGAAAAACTATTTGATTATTTCAATATTTTTAATGATTGTTCTCCCACAAAATCGACAACATTAAAAGATGTTGTTTTACAGTTGATTTATCAAAGAATTAAAAATCCAATAAGTGTTTTTAACACTTATAAGACAGCAAAAAAAGAAAAAATAGACACTCATTCAAAAAAATCATTTTATAGATCATTAGACTATATAGCAAAAAACAAAGATAAAATTTTAAGAAATTTAAATGCAAAAATTTGTGCAAATACCAATAGAAAAATTGATGTATTATGATTTGACGCAACAACTACTTATTTTGAAACATTTTCTCGTGAAGGTTATAAAAAACCTGGTTATTCAAAAGATGGAAAATTTAAAGAAGACCAGATTGTTATAGGTATGGCAACTGATGAAAATGGAATACCGTTACACTACAAAATATTTCCAGGAAATGTTGCTGATCCAAATACTTTAATACCATTTATGCTTGAAATTGCAGATATTTATGAAGTTAACAGTGTAACTATAATTGCTGACAAAGGAATGAGTGTTAATAGAAATATTAGATTTTTAGAATCTAAGAATTGAAAATACATAATCTCATACAGAATGAAAGCTGGAAGCAAACAATTTAAAGAGTATATATTAGATGAAAAAGATTATATAAATGATGGTGGTTTGATATACAAAACTCGTGATATTGCATCTTCATACAATAAAAAAAGAATTAATGGACATTTTAGAAGACAAATAATTAGTTTTAGTCAAAAACGAGCAACTAAAGACAAAAACAATAGAGACATTTTAATTCAAAATTTCACTAAGAAAATGAATAAAGATAATCTTGTTTCTTGTGATGATTTAGCGGGATCTAAAAAATATAGATTCTTTAAACCTATAAACAAAGGTGCATTTTATGAACTTGACATAGAAAAAATACAAGAAGATCAAAAATATGATGGATACTATGTTTATGAAACAAATAGAACAGATTTATCAGTAAAAGAAGTTATTAATTTATATTCAAAACAATGACAAATTGAGTCTAATTTCAAGACATTAAAAGGTAAATTATCTCTTCGTCCAATGTATTTATCAACTTGAAACCATATTGTTGGTTACATTTGTTTATGTTTCATTTCATTAGTGTTTTTAAACTACATCATCTACATTCTAAATTCAAAATTAGGACTGACTGGAAAAAGCAAAATCACTGAGCATAAAGTGATTAATGTTATCAAAGAAGTTAAAGAAATTGAAGTATTTGTAAATAAACAAAAAATCGAAACTATACAAGTGTATAATGATGAGTTACAAGAAAGTTGGCAAACTTATCAAATATTATTAGAGCTTTTAACAAAAGAAAAAGTCACTTAGACATTACATTATAAAAAACATAACTTATGAGATCAAAAATTTACATAAGTATGTTTTCTTGTTTTATGCTTAAACTGGGAAACGTAGGAAATATAGAACCTTTTCTTCTTTCAACTTTAAAAAAGATAAAGAAGAAAGCTAGAATAAAGAATGCAATTACAATTAAAATAATAAAGATAATTAAAGATCTACGGTTAGCTTTTTTTTCTAAATCTTTAATTTTTCCATCAGATAAGATTGGTGCTTGTCAATATTCTTCTAAGGCATTTTTAACATATTTAACTGATAATAAAACAATTATATGAATTAAAACTATAGCTAAAAATATACCTAATAAAATGTAATAAGGTGTTAGTTGTCCTGGTTGAATAAAATATTGTTTTAAAGTTATTCTAACAACTGTTTCATGATCTTGAAGTTTAGCTGAGCCTCATTTAAATATCACATACATTGTATAAATAATAGCAGCTACAATTAAATAAATATATGCAGCTAAACAAAATTAGTTAGCATAATATGGTTTTTTAATTTGTTTTTCATACATTTTTTTAATTAATAAAGGTGGAATACCTTGTTCTGGTTTTTTAGGATAAGGTATACATAGTTTTTGAGCTTGATATTCTTCAGTTCTATGTTGCATATCTTTTAAATATTTATTATAGTTACTAAATAATGTTGAAGCTACAACAATATAAATAATACAACAAACACTAAGAATAGCTATTATTACAGATAAATGTCATACTTTAAAACCATTCATTGTAAATAATCAACCTTGAAGAGTTTTGTAATATTGTTTAATATTATTTGGATCATATAAAAACTGATAATAGTGATTAATTAAAAATACTGTAAAATAACCAATTAATCCCACTAGAATAAAAATACTAATAAATGATTTTATACTATTAAATCTAACTATTTTTTTAATTTTTTTATCAGGAATAAATTTAACTTGTTGATCTGAATTTGAATTGTTATATTCTACTTGTTGTAAATTATATTCTTGTTGTTCATAATTTTGATCTTGATAATTTTGATCATATCTATAATCTTGATCATAATATCTGTCATCATCATAATCACTATATTGATTTTGATCATATCTATTATCATAGTACTGATTATGATAATTGTTATTTTTGTTATCATTTTGATAATATCTATCGTTTTGATTATTAGATGAGTTATAATCGCGCATTGCTTTCTCCTTATTTGTAAGTATATTTTTATATAATTTTATAAAAATCAAGTAATTAAATATACAAATTTTACAATTCTATTTTTTATTAAAGATAACTTATTTTAAATTGTATTATATATTAGGTTTTTAAAGTACAATTAAATAGTTAAGGTGGTGATTATTTTATGATGAGTATAGTTTTTTCAGTCGATGAGAGTCCTGAATCCCATAGTAATAAGAAATATCAATTAAATACTGTTATAAATAATCCCATAACTAGTGTTTTATAGGTGTTTTATAGGTGTTTTAGTGTTTTATAACATTATTTAATCCTGTAAAGTAGTGAAGAAATGTTTTTATTTAAAAAGAGAAAGTTTTCTCCTAAAAAAATAACAAGACACAAAAAAAAGACTCATTTTGCAAATGAAAGATTCATAAAACAAGTTAGTAATTTAGAACAAAACGAAGTATTAGAAATAATGCAATTACAACATTTTGGTTTAACTAATGAACAATATGAATCAAGATTAAAAAAATATGGTACTAATGAATTAAAAAAGAAAAGATTCAATTTAATAGCTGAATTTTTGCACGCTTTTTTTGGACCATTTAATATTGTTCTATTACTAATTTCTTTATACAATTTTATTTCATATGCAACAAATGGGTTTTATCAAGATACAAGTTCAAGTGATTCTAAATTTGAATTAGTTGGAGCATTAATTATTTTAGTAATGGTTTTAGCTAGTGGGTTAGCTTCATTTATTCAATCTTTAAGATCTCATTTAGTTACTAAAAAAATTAGTTCTATTGTTAAAAGTACTACTAATATTATTAGACATAAAAATGATGAAGATGTTGAAGATTATTTAAAAATTACTAAAAGAAATCAATTAGATTTAATTAGACTTGGTGAAGAAATTGATGTTAAACAATTAGTTCCAGGTGATTTAATTTATTTATCAAGTGGTGATATGTTACCAGCTGATGTTAGAATCATTCAATCAACTGATTTATTTATTAATCAATCATCTTTAACTGGAGAATCAATACCAGTTGAAAAACATGCAAATAATAAAAAAAATACAAATAATATTTTAGATTTAGAAAATATTTGCTATACAGGAACTAGTGTGGTTTCTGGTAGTGCTTTAGCTGTAGTTTTAGCAACTGCAAATGACACTTACTTTTCAACTATTAGTAAAGCCATTTTAGAAAAGCGTCCTGATTCAAGTTTTACTAAAGGAATTAAACAAGTAACAAGAATGTTATTAATTTTTATGCTTGCAATGGTTCCAACTGTTTATTTAGCAAAATCAATAATTGGAACTATTTCAAGTGGTGGAAGTTTTGATAGTATTAAAGATAATCCTTGATTTCAAGCAATCTTTTTTGCTGTAGCTGTTGCAGTTGGATTAACTCCTGAAATGTTACCAATGATAGTAACTACTAATTTAGCAAATGGAGCTTCTAAAATGTCAAAACAAAAAGTTGTAGTAAAACAATTAGAAGCAATTCAGTCACTTGGGGCTATTGATGTTTTATGTACTGATAAAACTGGTACATTAACAAATGATAAAATAGAACTTGTTGACTATTTAAGAGTTGATAAAAAAGCCGACCCTTTATTATTAAAATATTTATATATTAATAGTTATTATCAAACTGGGTTAAAAAATCCAATGGATAAAGCAATTGTTGATTATGTTAACAAACACAATCATAACTTTTCTATTCAAGATATTACTAAAATTGATGAAATACCTTTTGATTTTAATAGAAGAAAACTAACTATTATTTTTGATGATGAAAACGAAAAACGTTTTATGGTTACAAAAGGTAGTGTTGAAGAAATTTTAAATTCTTGTACAAGAGTTATTCAAGATGACAAAGTCGTTAATTTAACTGATACTTTTAAAAGACAAATTATTGCTTATTATGAAACTATTAATCAACAAGGTAAACGTCTATTAGGTGTTGCTTATAAAAAAATTAGAGATAATCAAGCTAAATTTAGTCCAAAAGATGAAGAATCATTAATCTTTATGGGATTTGCATCATTTTTAGATACACCAAAACCATCAACAAAACAAACTATTAGGTTATTAAAAAAATATGGTGTTGATTTAAAAATTTTAACTGGAGATAGTGAACCTATAACTAGAGCTATTTGTAAAATGGTTAATTTAGATATTAAAGGCTTAGTAACTGGTGAAGAAATTGATGCTGCTAGTGAATATGAATTAAAAAAAATTGTTGAAGATAATAATATTTTTGTTAAGTTAAATCCATTACAAAAAGTAAAAATTATTCAAGTTTTAAAACAAAATAATCACGTAGTTGGTTATATGGGAGATGGTATTAATGATGCTCCTGTATTAAGACAATCTGATGTTGCTATTTCAGTTAATAATGCAACAGAAATTGCAAAAGACGCTAGTGATATTATTTTATTAGAAAAATCATTATTAGTTTTAGAAAAAGGAATTATCCAAGGAAGAACTATTTTTGGAAATATTTTAAAATATATTAAGATTACAACTGCTTCTAATTTTGGTAATGCTTTATCAGTTTTAATTGGAACAGTTTGATTGCCATTTTCACCAATGGCACCAGCTCAAATTTTATTACAAAACTTAATTTATGACTTTTCACAATTTGGAGTAGCACTAGATAGAGTTGATGCTACGTTTTTAACATCTCCTCAGCGATGGCAATCAAAAGACCTCTTACCATTTACAACAATTAATGGAACAATAAGTACATTTTTTGATTTAATAACATTTGCAATTGCGGGTTATTATTTTGGTTATATTAATAGTTATAATAGTGCAATAGCTCAAAATGATAGTTTATTAGCAGCTCAATCACTAGCTAGATTCCATGCTTGTTGATTTATTATTGGATTATTATCTCAAACATTTGTTTTCCAAATATTACGTACTGAACAACTACCAGTAATTCAATCTCGTTCAACTTGACCAGTTTATGTAATTGGAGCACTAGCTACAATAATGGCGTTTTCTATTGTTTATATAAGTCAAATTGGAAGCTTAGTTCAACTACAAAGCCCTGGTTTAATTTATATTCCAATATCTATTGCTATTATATTTAGTTATTGTTTAACAGCTCAATTAACTAAAGTAGGTTATAAAAAAGTCTTTAAAAAATGATTATAAAATAAGATATATAATTTTACTACAAAAGTTCAAATACAAAATTTGTGTTTGAACTTTTTATTTTTATTAAAAATATTTTTACAATTAATTTTAAAAACCATAATTTTTATAAATTTGTCCAAAATTTTTTAAATGTTTTTAAAGAGAGATAATTATTATACAAGAAGATGATAACATATACACTTTTATATCAACTTCTTTAAGTAGTTTATATAGTGGATTTGATATTTAAATAGAACAATAGAAAATGAGTGTTTTATATGGCTTTAAATTTAAAAGGTAAAAGTTTTTTAAAATTATTAGATTTTTGTCCAAGAGAAATTAGATAAATTTACTGGACTAATAGCAGGACTAATTGGAACTGGAGTTGGTGTTTTAACATCAACTGTTAACCCATTTGCTATTGGAATAGCTGTAACTAATTTAAATAAAGGATTAGATACACAGATTACAAGTGTATCTAATGGATTAGTTTGATGTATAATTTGTTGAATAATTCTAACTGCTCTTTCAATAGTTTTAGTAATGTTATATGCTAAAAAAATAAAAAAAGATCAAACAAAATCAGTAGTATTTAAAATTTTAACAGAAGATAAAGAATTTTATTTATCTAATTCATCTGAAAAAATATTAATGGATTGAAAAAAGAAAGCTAATTTAGTAGTCTTTTTGATATCACTTATATTAATGGTTGTTTATTTAATAAATAGGTTGAGATGATATTCTTCATACAACACATTCAGTTGATTTTGCAAGATGAATAAGAAATAATATACCTTATCTAACAGGAACAGACAAAGGATTTGGTAATGGATCAGTTGATTCAGTAGCTGCTATATTTTTAATAACAGCAATAATTATGGGTATTATTAATGGATCTAGTGAAAAACAATTTTTAAAAGATTCTATTAATGGTGCTTATAGATTATTAAATGTATGTTTAATTATTGCAGTTGCTGTTGGTATAGGATGAATTTTAAAAGAAAGTCCATATCCAAGAATTATTTGTTGAATCTCTTTCTAATTCTTTAGGTTCACTTAAATCTCCTATTTTAATTCTTTTAATAATGTTCATTTTCTTTATACCATTATCATTTTTAATAGCATCAACTTCAGGATTTGCAACTGCTGTATTTCCTTTATTAGGTGGAGTAGTTATTAAAAATAATATAGATATATTAGCTTCTGGATCTATTACAACATTCTCATTTGCTTCTGGATTAGTTAATTTAATAACTCCAACTTCAGGAATAGTTATGTGTTCAATAGCAGTTGCTAGAATGGATTATGCTAAATTTATAAAATCAATGGCTCCTTATATGTTAATTCTTACAACTAGTTCACTAGCTTTATTACTAATTGGAGCAGCTATTAGAAAAACAATTGTTTAAGAAAGGAAAAGTATGTCAAAAATCGTAATTGCAATTGGTGGAAATGCTTTAGGTAATTCACCAACTGAGCAATTAGAAATTGTGAAAAAAACAGCAAAATCTTTAGTAGATTTTATTGTTCAAGGTAATGATATTGTCATTGTTCATGGTAATGGACCCCAAGTTGGAATGATCAATAGTGCTTTTGATATTGCTAATAAAAATGAAACTAAATCTCCTATTTTAGATTTTCCTGAATGTGGCTCTATGAGTCAAGGATATATTGGATATCATCTACAACAAGCAATAGATAATGAATTAAAACAAAGAAATATTAATAAACCTACAGTTGCACTTGTAACTCAAACTTTAGTTGATAAAAATGATGCGGCATTTCTAAAACCAACTAAACCAATTGGATCATTTTTAAGTGAGACTGAAGCTAAAAAACTAGCTAAAGAAAATGATTGAAATATTGTTGAAGATGCAGGACGTGGTTGAAGAAGAGTAATTGCTTCACCAAAACCAATTGATATTATTGAAAAAGATGCAATATTACAATTAGTTAATAATTCGTTTATTGTGATTGCTGGAGGTGGTGGTGGAATTCCTGTTTATTTAAAAGATGATAAACTAGTAGGAATTGCTGCTGTTATTGATAAAGATTTTGCAGCAGCTAAAATTGCTGAAATAATTGATGCAGAAAGCTTAATTATTTTAACTGCAATTGATAAAGTAATGATTAATTATAAAAAAGAAAATCAACAAGCTTTAGATCAAATAACTTTAGCTCAAGCTCAAGAATATATTGATCAAAACCAATTTGCACCAGGTTCAATGCTTCCAAAAGTACAAGCTGTTATGTCATTTGTTAAAAAAACTAATGGTAAACCAGCTTATATTGGTTCACTAGAACAAGCTGATAAAGTTTTACAAAATCTAAGTGGAACTAAATTTGTTAAATAATAAAAAAAGTAGTTAATAACTACTCTATAAGTTCAAATGTTATTAGCATTTGAACTTTTTTATTATATTAATTTGTTTTTAGTGATTGCTCTAGTGCATAAAAAGCGGCACCAATCATACCAGCATCATTTTTTAATAAAGCTAGTTTAAAATCAACTATATCTTTATAAGAATCTGTTAATTTATTTTTAATTCCTAATTGAAATAATTCTAATAAATTATTTCCAGCTAATGAACCACCACCACCAATAACAACAACTTCAGGATCTAAAGCATGTATTAGTAATGATATATGATTAAACAATTCATCATAAATTTCTAATAAACTATTTTTTAACTCAATTGGTTTGTTTAGATTGTTATAGATTTCAAATAAAAGTTTCATATCTAGATCTTTAATATTTGAAAAATGTTTATTATAGAATTCAGAATATTTATTTTTTAAAATTGTTAAAAGTGAATTTGGTATAGTTGTTGCTGAACATACTTTTTCAATACAGTTATTTAATCCGCAATTACATTTTAAATTGTGATTATTACTTCCTCCATGCCCAAACTCACCAGCAAATCCGTGTGATCCAGAAATTAATTTACCATCACAAATAATAGCTCCACCAATTCCAGTTCCTAATCAATAAAATAATCCTGATTTATAAACTAACCCTGAACCTTTTCTATATTCACCAAGTGCAGCAGCATTAACGTCATTAATAACATACACAGGCTTTTTAAATAAAAATTCAGCTTCAGTTTTTAAATCATAATTAAATCATCCGTTTTCAATATTTGGAGCCATAACTACAATTCCTTTATTATGATCAACAAACCCAGGAGCTGTAATTCCAACTAGCATAATGTCATTTTCATCAACATTTAAAGTTTTTAAAATTTTTGAAATTTCAAAATATAAGTTTTCTATAATCTTAGTTTTTGGATTAGTTATAGAAAAACTATCCTACGTTTCCCACTTAGTCGCGAAAACACTCAGTTTTCAGCGGCTATATTTTTTTATAAAAAAATATAATTTATTATGCTTTTATGCTTAAATATGATATAATAAAGACGTGAAGAAGTCAAGAAATGATGTAAAAAGACAATGAAGAACATCAATAGCAAGAGTTAAAAAAGGCGAATACTTATCAATTGGAGTGCCAAGACCAGATAACAAAGGTTTTGTATATAGATTGGGATATGGATATTTGCATGAATTAAAACAATATCACGATGATCCGCTAGCAATTATCAAAGCAATTATTGCAAACTTTCCATTGTCTTGAACAAAAGAACAAGCAAGAACTAAATTAGATGAAATTTTTAAAGAGAAAAAAGAAACCAAAAAAGAAGTTTTAGAAAGGTTTAAAGGTTACGAAGTAGTTGAAAAACTATTTGATTATTTCAATATTTTTAATGATTGTTCTCCCACAAAATCGACAACATTAAAAGATGTTGTTTTACAGTTGATTTATCAAAGAATTAAAAATCCAATAAGTGTTTTTAACACTTATAAGACAGCAAAAAAAGAAAAAATAGACACTCATTCAAAAAAATCATTTTATAGATCATTAGACTATATAGCAAAAAACAAAGATAAAATTTTAAGAAATTTAAATGCAAAAATTTGTGCAAATACTAATAGAAAAATTGATGTATTATGATTTGACGCAACAACTACTTATTTTGAAACATTTTCTCGTGAAGGTTATAAAAAACCTGGTTATTCAAAAGATGGAAAATTTAAAGAAGACCAGATTGTTATAGGTATGGCAACTGATGAAAATGGAATACCGTTACACTACAAAATATTTCCAGGAAATGTTGCTGATCCAAATACTTTAATACCATTTATGCTTGAAATTGCAGATATTTATGAAGTTAACAGTGTAACTATAATTGCTGACAAAGGAATGAGTGTTAATAGAAATATTAGATTTTTAGAATCTAAGAATTGAAAATACATAATCTCATACAGAATGAAAGCTGGAAGCAAACAATTTAAAGAGTATGTATTAGATGAAAAAGATTATATAAATGATGGTGGTTTGATATACAAAACTCGTGATATTGCATCTTCATACAATAAAAAAAGAATTAATGGACATTTTAGAAGACAAATAATTAGTTTTAGTCAAAAACGAGCAACTAAAGACAAAAACAATAGAGACATTTTAATTCAAAATTTCACTAAGAAAATGAATAAAGATAATCTTGTTTCTTGTGATGATTTAGCGGGATCTAAAAAATATAGATTCTTTAAACCTATAAACAAAGGTGCATTTTATGAACTTGACATAGAAAAAATACAAGAAGATCAAAAATATGATGGATACTATGTTTATGAAACAAATAGAACAGATTTATCAGTAAAAGAAGTTATTAATTTATATTCAAAACAATGACAAATTGAGTCTAATTTCAAGACATTAAAGGGTAAATTATCTCTTCGTCCAATGTATTTATCAACTTGAAACCATATTGTTGGTTACATTTGTTTATGTTTCATTTCATTAGTGTTTTTAAACTACATCATCTACATTCTAAATTCAAAATTAGGACTGACTGGAAAAAGCAAAATCACTGAGCATAAAGTGATTAATGTTATCAAAGAAGTTAAAGAAATTGAAGTATTTGTAAATAAACAAAAAATCGAAACTATACAAGTGTATAATGATGAGTTACAAGAAAGTTGGCAAACTTATCAAATATTATTAGAGCTTTTAACAAAAGAAAAAGTCACTTAGACATTACATTATAAAAAACATAACTTATGAGATCAAAAATTTACATAAGTATGTTTTCTTGTTTTATGCTTAAACTGGGAAACGTAGGAAAACTATGTTCTAAATCTCCGTTTTGTGAAATTACTTCAACTTTTGCTGAAGTCCCACCAAGATCTATTCCTAATATTTTTTTCATCTTTTTCCTTAATCATTAAATTTCATTTATTCTAATTATCACATTAAAAAAAACTAATTTTTATATTAGAATAAAACTAATAAAAATTGAAATATTAAGCTAAATTGTTTAATCTCAAATCTTGATATAAAGCATCAAAAAACTCAGTTTCAACTAGTTTGTTATGTCCGGGATGTGATGATAACATTATTGTCATTGTGATTTTTAATTCTAACTCTTCCACCAAAACCATAACTATAATCTTTATTTAAATTTCAATTAAAAAACTGTTTTAAATTGTTTTTTGTAAGTTGGTCTGATTTCATTTGATTTAATAGATCTAAAGAAATTAATTGGCTACTATCTTCTAATTTTCCATCAATTAAAACATTTAAAAACTTTAAATAATCATCAGCTGTTGTAAATAACCCACTACCACCTAAATTACAAACAGGTAATTTATCAATTGATTGAAATAAAAAATCAAAATTTTCTACTTGATCTAATTGATTTTGATCATCTTTATAAGTTCATCTAAAAACATTTGCTTTTCTTTTTTTATCAAATAAATAATAATCAGAATCATTCATATTTAATTTGTTAAAAATTTCTTCTTTTACAAAGTCTCTATATGACTTATTTGAAACTACTTCTATTACTCTACTTAATACATCTAAACTTAATCCATAATATCAATTAGTTGAAGGAACAAATAATAAATCAACCTTACTTAACTCATCACACAATTGCTCTAAAGTATAATTATTAATTTTTCAATCATCTAATACTTTTTTAATTTGAAGTTGAGTATTTGATTTATTACCACTATAAGTCAAACCAGAAGTCATAGTTAATAAGTTTCAGATTTTGATGTTTTTATTTTTAAATGAAGGAATGTATTTAGATAAATCGTCATCTAAACTAATTAATTTCTTATCTATTAAAAGTAAAGCTGCTAGTGTAGTTATTGGTTTTGTCATTGAATAAGCTTGATAAATTTCATCACCCTTTAATAAGATAGTATTATTTTGGTCATTATATCCAAATTGTTTAGAATAAATAATTTTTTTATCTTTAGCAATTCTAATAGCTGCATTTTTAAAATATTTTTTATCTATAAAAGAGTTAATTGTTTTTTCGATATTAACAAATTCCATTATTTTTTTTACCTCTTTTTAATTTTAAAATAAATTTTAAAATCACTATAAAAAAATACTCAATAGATAAATTGAGTACTTTAATTAAAAATTATTATTTTGTTGTTTTAGTTTTAGAACTAGTTGATTTAGCTTTGGTTGTTTTTGGTTTAGAAGATGATGATTTTGCTTTAGAACTAGTTGACTTAGTTAATTTTGAACTTGATTTAGAAGTAGATTTTGTAGATTTTGAAACTGATGATTTAGCCTTAGTTGATTTTGTTCTAGTTGCTTTTGGTTTTTTCAACTTTCATTTCACTTACAGGTTGTTCTTCAACTTTATTTGGTTCTTCACACATGCAATCTTTTTCACAACTGCAAGCTTCATCTTTTTTATCACAAGCTTGATTTGATTCACAAGTCATACCCATGTTTTCTGATTTCATTTCTTCAGATTTCATTTCTGAATGACTCATCATTTTTTCGTGTCTTTGTTGTTCTAAAAGTTTTTGCATTCTTGGTTTAATAGCTTCTTGTTCTCCACCATAAACAATTTGAATGTTATTTCCTTTTACTAAAGCTCCAGTTGTTCCACCTAAAGATTTAATTCCATCAATATCAGCTTTTTTAGCATCAACAACAGTTAATCTTAATCTTGAAGCACAAGAATCAACATCAACAATGTTTTCTTCTCCACCTAGATATTCAATAATAGCTGCAGCTTTTGCTAGTCTAGCTTGTTCTTTATCATCTGCTGATGAACTCATTTTTGAACCATCAACATTTAATCCTTTAGAAGCTTTGAAATCTGCTTTAGTGTATAATTTAGCTTCAGCATTTCCATCTCTACCTGGTGTTTTAACATTAAATAGTTTGATTAAGAAGTAGAATGCACAGAAGTAAATTGGTGCTAATACAACAGCAACTCCTAATACACCAAATGCTGATATTGGTTTCATAGCTCCACTGATAAATGGAATAATTCCAAATACGATGTAATCAATAATTCCACCTGAAACAGTTTGAGTAATGTGAGTTTGTAAAGCTCCTGTTGCTCAAAATGCAATTGATGCTAATGGCATATGAACACCATAGAATAATCATGGAGCAACAAATAAGAATGTATATTCAATAGGTTCTGTAATACCTGTTAAGAAACAAGTAAACGCAGCTGAGAAATAAATTCCAAATACTTGTTGTCTATTTTCTTTTGGTGCCGCTAATCACATAGCTAAAGCAGCTGATGGTAAACCTAATAACATAAATCCAAACTTACCTGATTGGAATCTTCCTAAGTTAATTCCTAATTTTTCAACATCAGTAAAGTTTAGGATATTTAAGTGACCAATAACTCTTTGCGAGATAATTTGATCCCCAACAGCTCCTCATAATGCATCTTTTGCCTTAACTATATCAATAATTGCTTTTAAATTATTATGATTTGTACCATGTAGTTTATTATATGAATCAACGAATGCCTTTTTAACTTCTTCGCTTTGAGTATTTAAAGTGTTGAACCCTTCAGCAATTGATCCTCCAGCACTAGTTCATCATAATGGAGCATAAAACACGTGGTGTAGACCAAATGGAACTAATGAACGCTCAACAATTTCAAAAATTAATGAATCAGTTCCATAAGGTAAAGTTCCTGAAACTTGACCAAATTTATTCAATCCTAAACCAATAACAGGTCAAGCCATCATAAAAATAAATGATAAAGGAATAACTGCTACGAATGTAATAATAGGAACTAGTTTTGTTCCACTAAAGAAACTAATAGCAGTTGGTAATTGAGTTTGGTGGAATTTGTTATAACATTTAGCAGCAATTGCTCCAACAAAGATTCCTCCTAAAACTCCAGTGTTAAGTGATAAGATCCCCATATTTGATCCTGTTAATGAGTTAGATACGTGTTTGTATCATAATAAACTGTATTCAAAAACTTTATCATTGGTTTTTGTTGCAGGAGCAATAAATAAAGGAGCTTGAACACCGTTAAATACTAAGAACCCAACTACAGCAGTAATTGCTGCAACTCCTGAATCTTTAGTATATGCTAAAGCTACAGAAATACAGAATAATACAGGTAGGTTACCAAAACAAACATCCCCCATATTCCCCATAACTTTACCAATAAATCATAAAGTAGATTGTTCAGGTGTATTTGCAGCAATAGCAGCTCCAACTCCTAAAAACACACCAGCAATCGGTAATAAAGCAATAGGTAATAAGAATGCTTTACTTAGTTTAGATAAAGTAGGCATAATATTAGCAGCAAATGCCTTTAATTTATCTTTAAAACTACTCTTGAACATGAGTATGTTAAATTCTTTCTATAAAAAGATGTTAATTAGTTTTGTGTTATTATTTTGTTATTAGTGTTATAATTGCTGTTATTATAAATAAAAATCCAATAGTTAATACTAGTAAGTAAAAGTTTTTTTTAACAAATTCTCAAGCATTTTTTGATTCTCTGTTTTGGTTTTCAAAACTATAACGGTTTTTATTTTTTTGTTTTCAAAATAAAAACAAACCTAATAAGATAAATAAAATCCCAAATCCTAAAACCCCTAAATTAACTATTAATTCAGTTTTAACTACTAACATTAATAACATAAAAATATTTGTACACCTCTTTATAATAGTATATCAAAAAAAAAGAAGTTTAATTCCTACGTTTCCCAGTTTAAGCATAAAACAAGAAAACATACTTATGTAAATTTTTGATCTCATAAGTTATGTTTTTTATAATGTAATGTCTAAGTGACTTTTTCTTTTGTTAAAAGCTCTAATAATATTTGATAAGTTTGCCAACTTTCTTGTAACTCATCATTATACACTTGTATAGTTTCGATTTTTTGTTTATTTACAAATACTTCAATTTCTTTAACTTCTTTGATAACATTAATCACTTTATGCTCAGTGATTTTGCTTTTTCCAGTCAGTCCTAATTTTGAATTTAGAATGTAGATGATGTAGTTTAAAAACACTAATGAAATGAAACATAAACAAATGTAACCAACAATATGGTTTCAAGTTGATAAATACATTGGACGAAGAGATAATTTACCTTTTAATGTCTTGAAATTAGACTCAATTTGTCATTGTTTTGAATATAAATTAATAACTTCTTTTACTGATAAATCTGTTCTATTTGTTTCATAAACATAGTATCCATCATATTTTTGATCTTCTTGTATTTTTTCTATGTCAAGTTCATAAAATGCACCTTTGTTTATAGGTTTAAAGAATCTATATTTTTTAGATCCCGCTAAATCATCACAAGAAACAAGATTATCTTTATTCATTTTCTTAGTGAAATTTTGAATTAAAATGCCTCTATCGTTTTTGTCTTTAGTTGCTCGTTTTTGACTAAAACTAATTATTTGTCTTCTAAAATGTCCATTAATTCTTTTTTTATTGTATGAAGATGCAATATCACGAGTTTTGTATATCAAACCACCATCATTTATATAATCTTTTTCATCTAATATATACTCTTTAAATTGTTTGCTTCCAGCTTTCATTCTGTATGAGATTATGTATTTTCAATTCTTAGATTCTAAAAATCTAATATTTCTATTAACACTCATTCCTTTGTCAGCAATTATAGTTACACTGTTAACTTCATAAATATCTGCAATTTCAAGCATAAATGGTATTAAAGTATTTGGATCAGCAACATTTCCTGGAAATATTTTGTAGTGTAACGGTATTCCATTTTCATCAGTTGCCATACCTATAACAATCTGGTCTTCTTTAAATTTTCCATCTTTTGAATAACCAGGTTTTTTATAACCTTCACGAGAAAATGTTTCAAAATAAGTAGTTGTTGCGTCAAATCATAATACATCAATTTTTCTATTGGTATTTGCACAAATTTTTGCATTTAAATTTCTTAAAATTTCATCTTTGTTTTTTGCTATATAGTCTAATGATCTATAAAATGAATTTTTTGAATGAGTGTCTATTTTTTCTTTTTTTGCTGTCTTATAAGTGTTAAAAACACTTATTGGATTTTTAATTCTTTGATAAATCAACTGTAAAACAACATCTTTTAATGTTGTCGATTTTGTGGGAGAACAATCATTAAAAATATTGAAATAATCAAATAGTTTTTCAACTACTTCGTAACCTTTAAACCTTTCTAAAACTTCTTTTTTGGTTTCTTTTTTCTCTTTAAAAATTTCATCTAATTTAGTTCTTGCTTGTTCTTTTGTTCAAGACAATGGAAAGTTTGCAATAATTGCTTTGATAATTGCTAGCGGATCATCGTGATATTGTTTTAATTCATGCAAATATCCATATCCCAATCTATATACAAAACCTTTGTTATCTGGTCTTGGCACTCCAATTGATAAGTATTCGCCTTTTTTAACTCTTGCTATTGATGTTCTTCATTGTCTTTTTACATCATTTCTTGACTTCTTCACGTCTTTATTATATCATATTTAAGCATAAAAGCATAATAAATTATATTTTTTTATAAAAAAATATAGCCGCTGAAAACTGAGTGTTTTCGCGACTAAGTGGGAAACGTAGGAAAAAAAAGAAGTTTAATTTGCATAAATTAAAATTTTGGAATTTAATGCAATTATTTACTTCTTTTTTCTTAGTATATTAGGCACTTATTAAAGAATTCCATTCTATTAAAAGCTTATCTAATTCATCAAGATTTTCAACTTTTTCTATAATAATAAATACTAAATTTTTAGTAGTCAAATTGTATTGTTTTAAATAATTAATTATGTTTTTATAATCATTTATATTAGATTTAAATTTACTAATATCAGTTTTTAAATCTGTTATTTTTAATAAAGTAATTAAAGGTTTATTTTTATTATCATCAGAATCTTTTAAAGTTATACCTATTAAAAAATAACCTTGTTGATCTATATTATCAATTTGAGTTCAACTATAAGCTTGACGTGTTGATAAAAGATTTAAAACTTTTTTATAATTGTTTTTATTTTTTAAGTTTTTATTATATTTAAAAGCAGTACTTGCTCCATATAATGAAATGATTAATCCAAAAAAACCTAAAACTAAAATTAAATAAACAGCTCATGTTGGTATATGACTTTGTTGAGTGAATATAATCATTATTTATAATTTTTTAATTCTTTTCTTTCTGTATCTCTTTTTTTAATAGTTTGTCTTTTATCGTGAAGTTTTTTACCTTTAGCTAAAGCGATTTCTAATTTAACATAATCATTTTTAAAATATAGTTTGACAGGAATAATTGTTAGATTTTCTTGTTTTATTTTATTTAATATTTTAATTATTTCTTTTTTATGTAATAACAATTTTCTAGTTCTAGTTTCTTCTAAACCTTTAATATAATTTGCAAACTGATATTTTTTAACATTCATATTTAAAATATAAATTTCTTTTTTTCTAATTAAAACAAAAGCTTCATTAATAGAAACATCATGATTTCTAATTGATTTTATTTCAGGACCATTTAAAACAATTCCTGCTTGATAAGTTTGAATGATTTCATAGTTAAAATAAGCTTTTTTATTTTTAACAATTAGATGTTCAGACATAAAAACCTCTTATTCTATTAAAACAAAATCAATTGTTCTTTTTTTAATATCAACACTAATTAGTTTAACTTTAACTTTTTGTCCTATTCTATAATAAGTATTATCTGGTTTAATTAAAATACGGTTAGTTTCATCATAAACTAAATCACTATTCATATTTGAAATATGAACTAATCCTTCAACTAAATTATCTAATTGAATAAAAATTCCAAATTTTAAAACTGCTGAAATTGTTGCTGTATAAGTAGTATTAATTTTATTTAGCATATATTCACACATACACGCTTTAATAACTTCTCTTTCACATTCAACACTTTTAGTTTCAGTATCATTAATAATATTACTTACTTTATTAATATAATTTGTATTATTTTCTAAACTAGTTTTTTCTAGATCTTTTGTAATTAAGTATTGTTTTAGATATCTATGAACTAATAAATCTGAATATCTTCTAATTGGAGAAGTAAAATGAGTATAACAATCACTAGCTAAACCAAAATGACCAATATTTTCTAATCCATATTTAGCTTTGTCCATATATCTTAATAAAGAAATATTTAATAGTTCAACCTCAGTTTCATCTTTAATTTGCTCTTTGATTTGAGTTAAAGTGTGATTAATAAATATTGGATCTAAAACTTGTTTATTAGTTAATTTAGGATTGATTCCAAATGTTTTTAGTGACTTATATCAATTAATTAATTCATCTTCATCTGGTTTATTATGATTTCTATATAAAAATGGTAAATCTTTTTGATAGATTAATTCAGCTACTGCTTCATTACAACTTACCATAAATTGTTCAATTAATTTTTCAGCTTGATCAGCTGTTTTTGTTTTAATATCAATTACATTTAAGTTTTTATCTAAAATAATTTTTGGTTCTCTAACATCAAAACTAATAGTTCCCTTTTTAGCTTTTAGATCTTCTAGTTTTTTATACAATTCATAAGCTACATCTAACATTTTTTTAGTTTGTTCACAATGAGTTCATGTTTTAGTTTTAAAATAATTATTTACTTCATCATAATTTAATCTAGCTTTAGAAATAATCACTGATTCATAAACTTTTTTATTTAACATGTTTGCGTTATTATCAAATTCCATTTCACACACAAAAACTAGTTTTTTAGTGTTTGGATTTAATGAACACAAATCATCAGATAAAATGTTTGGTAACATTGGAATTACTTTATTTGCTAAATAAGTTGAATTACCTCTTAATAAAGCTTCTTTATCTAAAGCGGTTTTGTATCTAACAAAATAAGAAACATCAGCAATAGCAACAAATAGTTTATAATTATTATTTTTTAATTTTTCAACACAAATAGCATCATCTAAATCTTTTGAATCAATTCCATCAATTGTAACGATCGTTTTATTAACTAAAGAATTATTTTGTCTTTTTAAAAATTCTTTTTCTAGTTTATCAGTTGATAAATTAATTTGTTTTGCATTATCTAGAGTTTGTTTATCAAAACTGGTTTTTATTTCAAATTCTTCAGCTATTGCTAAGATGCGATCACTTGCTTTTTTACTGTTTCCAATAATTTTTATAAGTCTTATAAAAATTTTACGTTCTTTACAACTTATAATTTTTGCTTTAATAATATTGAACTCTTCATATTTAAATTCGTTTTTATTAACAATTACAAATCTAAAACTATCAAATGATTTATCGTTTGGAATGAAATCTAAAAACCTTTTATCAAAACTTCTATTTATTTCACCAATTAAATAAATTTTATTTCTTTTAATTAGTTCAATAACTATAGCTTTTAATCTATTATCTTCTTCTTGTTTTAAAATATAAACTACTTCATCTTGATGAATACTATTATTTAAATCAACTCTAGCTATAAAATGATCTTCACCATCAATTTTATTAATATCATTTATAAATCCAAAACCTTTTGGATTTAATTTAATAGTTCCCTTTTTGTAAATTTGATCTAATAAGTAAATATTATTTTCTAATGAAATAGTAATTTTATTATTTTTTTCTAATTGGTCTAAGTAGTTTTTAATTAATGAATAATCTAAAGCATTAAAATAAGTTAATAGTTTATTTAAACTAACTTTATGTTTGTTAGTTTTTAAAACTTCAATAATTTTAGATTCCATACTACTCCTTTTTAAATAAAAAAATAAACACTATTTTATAACATAGTGTTTGTAATGATGCTTATTGTTAATGCTATTATAAAAAATATAATTCCTAAAACCAACATTCAAATAGAAAGAGTTTTATCTAACCCACGTTCTTTTGAATTAGAAAACAATTCTTCGTTTCCACCATTTAAAGCACTTAGTCCAGTTTGAGATTGTTTATTTTGTAATAAACCTATAGCAATCATTATAAATGCAATAATGAAAATAAAGATTTCAAAACCTAAGATTAGTTGTTGAGCTAATTTAGTTGTTGAAGCTAATAGATTTATCATAAAAACCTCCAAAATGTTACTATATAATAAATATCTTAAAATAAGTGAAATTTAAACATTTACTCTTAATACGTTGTATAAAATTATATACTTTTTTTAATGTACTATTACTTTCTAGAAATTGATTTTTCCTATTTTTAAATATCACAAAAAAAATAAAAATCTAGTTAAATGGAACTAATTTTTTACTATTAAAATACTATTACAAGTCATGAAATTCTTTTTAAGTGGTTAAATCTTAACTTTATCAAATTTATAATATAATGAGTTTACATGACAAAAGAAGAAAGGATAAATTACTATGGCAAAAGAACAAAAATATTATCATGAATCAGTATCACCAATTGAATTTGTTAAAAATAATTTCAAAGGAAATTTAAGATCAGTTAACTGAAATGTTATTAATGATGAAAAAGATCTAGAAGTTTGAAATAGAATTACTCAAAACTTTTGATTACCAGAAAAAATTCCAGTATCAAATGATCTATCATCATGAAGAAGTTTATCTAGTGAATGACAACAATTAGTAACTAGAACTTTTACTGGTTTAACTTTATTAGATACAGTTCAAGCAACTGTTGGAGATGTTGCTCAAATTGAACACTCACTAACTGATCATGAACAAGTAATTTATTCTAATTTTGCTTTTATGGTTGGTGTTCATGCGCGTTCTTATGGAACTATTTTTTCAACATTATGTTCAAGTGAACAAATTGAAGAAGCTCATGAATGAGTTGTTAAAACTGAAACCTTACAAAAAAGAGCAAAAGCTTTAATTCCATACTATACAGGAACTGACCCATTAAAATCTAAAGTTGCAGCTGCTTTAATGCCTGGATTTTTATTATATGGGGGATTTTACTTGCCATTTTATTTATCTGCTAGAGGTAAATTACCAAATACTTCAGATATCATAAGACTAATTTTAAGAGATAAAGTAATTCATAATTATTATAGCGGTTATAAATATCAAAAAAAGGTTGCTAAATTACCAGTTGAAAAACAAACTGAAATGAAAGAGTTTGTTTTTAAATTATTATATGAATTAATTGATTTAGAAACTGCTTATTTAAAAGAATTATATGCTGGATTTGATATTGTTGATGATGCTATTAGATTTAGTGTTTATAATGCAGGTAAGTTTTTACAAAACCTAGGATATGATTCACCATTTAGTGAAGAAGAAACTAGAATTGAACCAGAAATTTTTAATCAATTATCTGCAAGAGCTGATGAAAATCACGATTTCTTTTCTGGAAATGGTTCTTCATATGTGATGGGAGTTTCAGTTGAAACAGAAGACGAAGACTGAGAATTTTAGGAGTTATTATGCACTCAAATGTTAAAAAAGTTACAGATAAAGATGTAATTAAACCAGTTGGTATACCTTTTGTAGTTTATTTTTCTTCAATTTCAAATAACACGCATAGATTTATTCAAAAATTAGAAATTGAAAATATTAGAATTCCTTATGAATTAGATCAATCAATCAGTGTTAATAGAGATTATGTTTTAGTTACTCCAACTTATAGTGGTGGGGGAGAATATGTTGAAGGTGCTGTACCAAAACAAGTAATTAAGTTTTTAAACAATAAAGAAAATAGAAGTTTTTGTAGAGGTGTTATATCATCTGGTAACACTAATTTTGGTGATACTTTTGGAATTGCTGGACCAATTATTTCTAAAAAGCTAAATGTTCCCTTTTTATACCAATTTGAATTATTAGGAACACAACATGATGTTAGTCAAATAAAGCAAATACTATTTAGGTTTTGAGAGGATGGTAATAATGAACGAAAATAAAAACACAATCGTTTTAGATGATGTTGATGATGAATATATTAAATTAAATGCTAGATCTAAGATTTTTTTAAAAGATCAAGACAATTTCCAATTAGATGTTAAAGCAGCTGAATTATATTTAAAAAATTATATTGAACCTAGAATGAAAAAGTTTTCTAGTTTAAAAGAAAGACTAGATTACTTATTAGAAAATCAGTATTATGATTCAGAAATCTTAAATAAATATAGTTTTGATCAAATTAGTCAATTAAATCATTATGCTTATTCATTTAACCATCATTTTCCAAGTTTTATGGGAGCTTTAAAATTCTTTAATGCTTATGGATTAAAAACTTTTGATACTACAATGTATTTAGAAACTTATACAGATAGAGTATTGATGAATGCTCTATTTTTAGGTAATGGTAATTTTAATAAAGCAAAAGACTTATTAAAAGATATGATGTTAGGTAGATTTCAACCAGCAACTCCTACTTTTTTAAATGCAGCTAAAAAGCATAGAGGAGAGTATGTTTCTTGTTATTTATTAAGAACTGAAGATAACATGGAATCAATTTGTAGAACAATTTCAACTTCACTACAACTTTCAAAAAGAGGTGGAGGAGTTGCAATTTGTTTAACTAATTTACGTGAAACAGGTTCTCCTATTAAAAATATTTCAGGTCTAAGTTCAGGTCCAATTCCAGTTATGAAGATTTTAGAAGATTCATTTACTTATGCTGATCAATTAGGCCAACGTCAAGGAGCTGGAGCTGTTTATATTTCAGCACATCATCCAGATATTATTTCAGTTTTAGATACTAAAAGAGAAAATGCTGATGAAAAGATTAGGATTAAATCTTTATCATTAGGATTAGTAATTCCAGATATTACTTTTGAATTAGCTAGAGATAATAAAGATATGGCTTTATTTAGCCCTTATGATGTTCAAAAGACATATGGTAAGCCATTATCAGATATTTCAATTACTGAAAAATATTATGAAATGTTAGAAAATCCTAATATTAAAAAAACATATATTAGTGCTAGAAAATTCTTTTTAACTGTTGCTGAACTACATTTTGAAAGTGGATATCCATATATTTTATTTGAAGACACTGTTAATAGAAGAAATGCTCATGATAAAAAGGGAAGAATTATTATGAGTAATTTATGTAGTGAAATTGTTCAAGTAAGTACAGCAAGTGAATATAATTCTGATTTATCATTTATAAAAACTGGAGAAGATATTTGTTGTAATTTAGGTAGTTTAAATATTGATAAAATGATGAAATCAGGAAAAGAATTTTCAGATTCTATTTATAATGCAATTTCTGCTTTAGATATAGTTTCAAGAAATTCAGATTTAAGTGCATCTCCTTCAATTCAAAAAGGAAATGCTTTAAATCATGCCGTTGGATTGGGAGCTATGAATCTACATGGATTTTTAGCAATTAATAAAATTATGTATGATTCACCTGAAGCTGTTGATTTTACTAATATGTTCTTTTATACAGTTGCTTATAATGCTTTTAAAGCTTCAAATAAATTAGCTCAAGAATTTGAAAAATTTGCTTCATTTGATCAATCAAGATTTGCTGATGGTTCTTGATTTGATAAATATACTAAGTGTGAATTTGATAAATGAACACCACAAACAAATAGAGTAAAAGAATTATTTAAAGATTATGATGTTCAAATTCCAAGTCAAGCTGACTGAATTCAATTAGTTGAAGAAATTAAAAAAACAGGTTTAGCAAATTCACATTTAATGGCAGTTGCTCCATCTGGATCAATTAGTTATTTATCATCATGTACTCCTTCACTACAACCAGTAGTTTCAACTGTTGAAGTTAGAAAAGAAGGAAAATTAGGAAGAGTTTATGTTCCAGCATATCAAATTAATTTTGATAATATGGGATATTATGCAATGGGTGCTTATGAATTAGGACCAGATCCAATTATTAATATTGTTGCAGCAGCTCAGCAACATGTTGATCAAGCAATTTCACTAACTTTATTTATGACTGATAAAGCAACAACTAGAGATTTAAACAAAGCATATGTTAATGCCTTTAAACAAGGTTGTTCTTCAATTTATTATGTAAGAATTCGTCAAGATGTTTTAGAAGATAGTGAAAACTACGAATGTGATGCATGTAAAATTTAATAAATTTTTAACCAAGTATTAAAATTTTAGTATTTGGTTTTTTTATTTTTTTAATAAAAAAACAACTTTTAAAACCCCCCCGCTACCATAAACACGGACTAAAATTTTTCAATATTATAACAGGATTGTTTTCTGAATTGTACAGGAGACAATCCTTTTAATTTTTCTTTTATTCTTATGTTGTTATATCAATAAATATATTTATGAATTCTTTTAGTTAACTCTTCTACTGAATTATATTTTTCACCATAATAAATTTCTTGCTTTAATAAACCAAAGAAGTTTTCTATAATAGCATTATCTAAGCAATTACCCTTTCTAGACATACTTTGTGTTATGTTATTTTCTTCTAGTTTTTTAGCTCAACTAATGTGCTGATAATGAAATCCCTGATCAGAATGAATCAACAAACCATTTGTATTTTTAACCTTTTTAAGTGCTTTGTCTAGCATTGAATTTGTTAGGTTTAAGTTAGGATTGGTTTGAATTGAATATGAAATAATTTCATCATTGTAAAGATCAATAATTGGTGATAAATATAACTTTTGACCATTAACTTTAAACTCTGTTACATCAGTGCATCAAAGTTTGTTTGCTTGTAAAGAATGAAAATTTCTTTTTAAAACATTATCTGCAATTTTTGCAACAGTTCCTTTATAAGAACTATATCTTCCATTTTTTGTTCTAAATTTAATACACTGAACTCCAAGCTCTTTAGTTAACCTTAAAATCTTTTTGTGATTTACAATATATCCTTTTGATTTTAAGGCCATTTTTAGCCTTCTATACCCATACGTTTCAAATGATTTGCAAAAATGTCAACAATCATTTCCTTTAATTCTTTATCTTTATCTATTGTATTTTCTAACTTATGTTTTCATTCATAAAAAGACGATTTAGGTAATTTAGCTATTTTTAAGAGAATAGGAATCTTAACTTTTTTATGTGTTTTTAACAATTCTAAAACTACTTTTGTTTTTTCCTTGTTGATTTTTCTTTTGTCAACAAGGTGTGGAACTTTTTTCAGAATTCAGCCTCCAACTTATAGTATTCCACTTGTTCTTTTAATTCTTTAATTTGTTGTTCATTATTGATTTTTACTTGTGATTTCTTTATTTTAGCTGGTTTTTTATTAGGGTTTTTCATAATTTTCTTAGGTCTTCCTATATTATTATTTAACCCTAAAAATCCATATTCTCTATATTTTTTAACTCAACCAGCTATAGTTGATGAATAAATAATATTAAACTTTTTTGCGACTTCATCATATGAGTGATTAGTTTCAAGTTTATATAATACAATTTTTAGTTTTAGCTTTGCACTATAATAAGGCTTTTTTTCCTTATTAATTAGCCCTTCTATTCCAAACGCTTCAAATCTATTAACTAAACTTTCTACAGTATCAACTGAAATATCATATTTATTTGCTAAATAAGTACTCTTTTTAATATTAAGTTTTTTAGCTTCTTTAACAATTTTTAACTTTTTTTCTAAATTTAATTTAGACATATAAAAACCCCATTTCCTGGATTTTAGTCCGAAATATGGGGTTCGGGAGAAAAAGTAGTTTTTAATTTTTATCCTAATTTTTTATTTTTAAATTTTTACTAATTTTATTGGAATAAAAGTTAAATAATATTATAATGAATTTTTCGATATCTTTTTTAGAAGATATTTTTAAAACACGTTCTTAAGGAGAATTTATGAAAAACAACTATAAGTCATTAGTTATTGTAGGTAGCCAATGAGGAGATGAAGGTAAAGGAAAAATAACAGATTATTTTAGTCAAAAAGCTGATGTTGTTGTAAGATTTGCTGGTGGAGATAATGCTGGACATATGATTGAATTTAATAATAAACGTCATAAAGTAACAATTATTCCATCAGGAGTATTTAATCCTAAAGTAAAAAACATTATTGGTAATGGAACAGTAATTAATTTAAAAAGTTTAGTTAATGAAATTAAAAGATTAAATGAATCAAATATTAGTACTGATAATGTTTTTGTTTCAGATAGAGCACATTTAATTTTTGATTGACATGCTTTAATAGATCAATTACAAGAAGAAAATAGAAAAGAAAATAAAATAGGAACAACAAAAAGAGGAATTGGTCCTACTTATGCTGATAAAGCAGCTAGATATGGAATTAGAATTTGTGATTTTCAAAACCCTAATTTTAAAGAGATATTAAAAGAAAACTTAGATTATCATAATCAAATCATTACTAAAGTTTATAATCATGAACCTTTAGATTTTGATGTTATTTATAACGAATCGATGACAAATTACCAGTTTATTAAAAATAATATTATTGATAGTGGGTATGAAGTTTCTAATTTAATTAATGAAAATAAATTTGTTTTATTTGAAGGAGCTCAGGGCGTTTTATTAGATATAGATCATGGGACTTATCCATTTGTAACTTCTTCAAATTGCTCAGCTAATAATGCTTCAATTGGAACTGGAATTCATAATAAACAAATTAATAAAGTTTTAGGAATTGTTAAAGCTTATAATACTAGAGTTGGATCTGGAGCTATGGTTAGTGAAATTAAAACAGAACTAGCTCATAAATTAAGAGAACGTGGAAGAGAATATGGATTAAACACTGGAAGACCAAGAAGAATAGGTTGACTAGATTTAGTTGCTTTAAAATATGCAATTAGAGTTGGTGGTATTGATCAGTTATTTTTAACTTTATTTGATGTTTTAGATACAGAAACAAAAATTAAAATTTGTACACATTATAAATTAGATGGAAAAATTATTGATTGATTTCCAGCAAGTGATTATGAATTAAAAAGATGTGAACCAGTTTATGAGGAATTAGATGGTTGAAATCAAGATATTACTAAAGTAACTTCTTTTGAAGAACTACCAATTAATGCTCAAAAATACATTAAAAGAATTGAAGAAATTGTAAAAGTTCCATTTTTAGGATTTTCAGTAGGATCAGATCGTAAACAAACAATTTTAATTAAAGGTGAATTTGATGATTAGTAGATATCAAGTTAAAGAAATCACAGATATTTGAAGTGATCAAAATAAATACAACACTTGGTTAAAAATTGAACAATTAGTAACTAATGGTTGAGCTAAAATTATAAAAATCAATAAAGATGATCTTTTTAAAATTAATAATGATTTAAAAGTTGATTTAAATAGAATGTTAGAAATTGAACAAGAGACAAAACATGATGTTGTTGCTTTTACTAGAATGTTATCAGAACAATTAGATAATGAAAGTAAATGAATTCATTTAGGAATTACTTCAACTGACATTGTTGACACTGCTCAAAATTATTTAATTAAACAATCTAATCAAATTGTTTTTAATGAATTAGAAAATATTTTAAAGACTTTAAAAACACTAGCTATAGAACATAAAAATACATTAATTATGGGAAGAACTCATGGAATGTATGGTGAACCTACTAGTTTAGGGTTAAAGTTTTGTTTATGATATGATGAATTTTTAAGACATATTAAACGTTTTGAATTAGCTAGAAATGATATAGAAGTTGTTAAAATATCAGGATCAATGGGAAATTATGCTAACTTAGATCCGCAAATCGAATTATATGTAGCTAATAAATTAAATATGAACATTGATAGTTTATCAACTCAAGTAAGCCAAAGAGATAGACATATTTTTTTAGTTGAAGTTTTAGCAAATATTGCTTCAACTTTAGAAAAAATTTCAACTGAAATTAGATTATTTCAAAGAAGTGATGTTAATGAACTTGCTGAAGGTTTTTTAAAAAACCAAAAAGGTAGTTCTTCAATGCCTCATAAAAAAAACCCAATTTCTAGTGAAAATGTAGCTGGATTAAGTAGATATATTAAATCAATTGTTCATATTGTTTTAGAAAATAATAATTTATGACATGAAAGAGATATTTCTCATTCTTCAAATGAAAGAATTTATTTACCAGATATTTTTAATTTAATTGTTTATATATTAAAAAGAATGAATGAAACATTAACTAATTTAGTTATTAATAAAACTCAAATGTTAGAACACATTAAACAAGCTAAAAATATTTACTTTTCTCAAAGAGTTTTAACATTTATTTTATTAGAACAACCAAATGTTACTAGAGATCAAGTTTATGATTTAATTCAACAAATCACTTTTAAATGCTCTAAAAATAATTTAGATTTTAAAACTGAAGTTTTAAATAGTAAATTAACTGAATTTGTTTTAATTGATAAATTAGAACAACTTTTTGATGATCAATTCTTTTTAAGACATGTTGATTATATTTTTAATAGAGTGTTTAATAAATAAGTTTTTATATTGGTATTAATTAAAATGGAGTTAAAATGTACGATTTAAAGAACATAAAAAAAGTTTTATTTACTAAAGAACAAATCAATGAACGTATTAAACAAGTAGCTAATCAAGTTAAACAATATTATTTAGATCATCCACCAGTTAATGGTCCTTTAATAACAATTGGCTTATTAAAAGGTTGTGTTATTTTTAATACAGAATTTGTTTTAAACTTTGATTATCCTATTCAAATGGATTTTATGGCTGTTTCTTCATATAATGGAATGCAATCAACTGGAGCAATTAAAATTAAATTAGATACTAGTTTAGATTTAACTAATAGAGATGTTTTAATTGTTGAAGATATGGTTGATACTGGATTAACTTTAAGTAAAGTTAAAGAACATATTATATATAAAGGAGCTAATAGTGTTAAAGTAGTAACTTTAGTTGATAAAAAAGATTTTCATACTGTTGATTTTACTCCTGATTGAAATTGTTTTAATATTGATGATTATTATATTGTTGGGTATGGTTTTGATTGTAATGAAGATTATAGAAACCTACCATACATAGCTTTATATCAACCAGATAATAATTAATAAGGTTCTTAAATATTTAAGAACCTTTTTTATTATCTTATTACAAGTTTGTACTAAATTGTTTGTAAAAAAAAAAAAAAAAGTATTGCGAGTTGATAATATTGGATTAACCAAGCATATTGGTAAATAAATAAAAAAATAAAGAAAGGTTGTGCTTTAAGTGAAAAAAGTCTTAACTACATTAAGTGTTTTAAGTATGATAACTATACCTATAACAATAACAGTTTCTTGTTCATCATGAAGAACAGCACCAATGACAGTTAAAGAAATTTCAGATGTTTTAGATATTTATAAAAATGAATCTTTAAAACAAACAAATTCTGATAATGTTGTAGTAATTAAAGCCAGTGGTCTTTCTAATATAGACATAAACTCTTTACAAAAAATCAAAGAAAACAGAGAAAATATTATTAGTAATAAATTAGAAAATTTAAAACTTATTATAGATAAATTAACAGAAAAACTATCATCTGTTGTTTCAAATAAAATAATCAATTTTGAAACTATTAATTCTGATAAAACCAATCTAAAAGACGATATTTTTTCAAAACAAATAACAAAAGATTTTATTAAAGAAAAATGAAAACCATATTATCTTACTATTAGTTTAGCTGATATTAATTTCAATTCTTTAGTTTCTCAAAATAAAGATCAGTGATTATCTAAATTAAATGGTTTACAAACAGTCACTTTTAGAAATAAAGATAAATCAATTTCTATTGATAAAACAAATAAGCCTAAATGATTTGATACTAGTGTAAATAAAGTATCTATTATAGATTCATTAAAATTAGACTCTATGCTATCTTCAAAAACTGATACAAATTTAAAAATAAATAAAATTGTTTATTTAGTATCATTTAATGCTAATATTTTAAGTTTTAAAGATACAAAAAACGTAGCTTTTTATATTGAACACGATTTAAATAACTAGAAAGGAGAATTAGTATGTCAAACGATAATAAAATAATTGTTTCTAGCAAAACAGATCAATTAGAAGGATTAAAAAATATAGTTGCTATTACTGCTTGTGCTGCTGGTGTTGCTCATACTTATATGGCAGCTGACAGTATTAGTAAAGCTGCAAAAGCACTTAATATTAATGTTCATGTTGAAACACAAGGAACAATTGGTGCTGAAAATGTTATATCAGATCAACAACTACAACAAGCTGATCTTGTTATAATTGCAGCTGATGTTAAGATTGATACTTCTAGATTTAATGGTAAACAAATTTATATAACAGGTGTTAATGATGCGATTAAAAATCCTGAATTATTAATTAGAACAGCTTGACAACAAGCAGTAGAACAAGGTAAAAAAGGAACCAAAGTTGGTGTTTTTACAATTGGAGCTACTAAGAAAAAAGGTATATTAAACCATTTAATGACAGGTATTTCATGAGTATTACCATTAATTATTGCAGCAGGAATATTAATGGCCATAGCTAATTTATCTGCATTTCAAACTATTTATTCAGATCAGGTTGAAGATTATACTCAAGCTTGAGTATTATATGAAAGACCTTTTCCACAATTTTTAATGAATGTAGGTTCTTTAGGATTTAAACTAGTAATACCATTATTTTCTGCATTTATTGCATATTTGATTGCTGATAAACCAGGTATAGCTCCTGCTTTAATTGGCGGCTGAATTATTAATGATAATAAAATGTTAGGAATAAATGTTTCAGTTTCAGAAAATTCTTCTATTGAGTCAGGTGCTGGTTTTTTAGGAGCAATTATTGTTGGATTATTAGCTGGATATCTTGTTAAATTATTAAAGTCTTTACGTTGATGAAAAATTTTAAAACCTGTTGTTCCATTAATGATTATTCCTATTATTTCAGTATTTATAATTAGTACTTTTGTTAAATTTGTTATTGGAGCACCTATTGCTAATTTAGTTTTAGGATTATTTAATGGTTTATCTGCTTTACAAGATAAATTTGCTGGAACTTCATTTGTGATTGCCTTAGTTGTTTCAATGATGATTGCTTTTGATTTAGGAGGACCATTTAATAAAACTGCATTAGTATTTGGTACTGTTGTGTTTTATCAATCACTAGCTCAAGTGTTATCAAATGGGCAAACTTTTTGAGATGCAAACTTTGTTCCTGGAACAGCAGCTCAAGCGGCTATTCCAGTTCCACCTTTAGGAATGTTTTTAGCAACTTTATTATTTAAAAAGAAGTTCACACAAAATGAACGCGTTATGGGAAAAGCAGCTTTTGCTCAAGGTATTGTTGGTATTACAGAAGGAGCAATACCATTTGCTGCAACAGATCCAATTAGAGTAATTTTTGCAAATGTAATTGGTGCTGCTGTTGCTGGAGTTGGTGTAACTTTAACTAATGCTAAATTTGCAGCAGGTTTAGGTTCACCTATAGGTGTGTTTTTAGGATATATTCAACTTGATGGAATACTAGGTTGACCAATGGAATGAATTATTCCTATTTTACTAGGTATTTTAACAACTGCTTTAATCATAGGATTTACAAAACCAAAAATTAAAGGAGAAGAATTAGAACAATTAGAAAAAGAATTAAAAGATAAAAAAATAAAACGTATTCAAGCACATAAAAACTTTAAACAAGCAATTAAAAGTCCTAAAATTATGTTTGCTTTAATTAAAAAAGTAATTAAAAAATGATGAACTAACTATATAAATGAAGTTAAAGAATTTTATTCAAATACTTGAAAACAAATTAAAAAATACTTTATTTTAAAATGAATGAATACTAAAAATTTCTTTAACAGATTAAAACAAATGTTTAGTAAGAAAAAATAGGAAACTTTATTATGTCATGAAACATATATGTTGTTTGTCACACACATTGAGATAAAGAATGATATTTTACAAAACAAGATAGTGATGTATTATTATGTTCAAATCTAAATCAAATAACTAAAATATTAAGTTCAAATGATGAATATAAATCATTTACTTATGATGGTCAAGTTTCAATTATTGATGATTATTTAACATATTATCCAGAAAATGAAGCACAAATTAAAAAACTGTGCGAACAAAAAAAGCTTATAGTTGGACCATGATATACACAACCAGATTTTTTTAACACAACTTCTGAATCAATAATTAGAAATTTATTAATTGGTATTAATTTATCTAAAAAATATAATGCAGATTATTTAAAGACAGCTTATGTCCCTGATTCTTTTGGACATAATAACCAAATGCCTCAAATTTATAAAAACTTTAATTTAAATAATTTTATTTATTGAAGAGGAATAAAAAATAATCAATTAAAAAAAGCTGGAACTTTACATTACTGACAAGGAATTGATGGAACTAAAATTAGATCTTATAATTTTTATTATGGTTATTGAGTACTTGGTTCGAAATTTGCTTATACTAAATTGACAAAAGATAATTTAAAAAAAGAAGCTATAGAGTTTTTAAAAAACATTACTCCAATCTTAAATCAATTAAAAAAAGTAACTAGAAATTCAAATAATAATTTATTATTACCATTTGGTGGAGATCAAGCTCCAATTGTAGAACTAACTCCAGAATTTTTTAAACAAGTTAATAAATTATCTAATGATAATTGAATATTAACTGATTATGATACTTATTTTAAAAATATAAATAATAGCAACTTAAAAACTATAAAAGGTGAATTAAAATCACCATCTAAAGCAAGAATTCATAAAACAATAGCTTCACAAAGATATGATATTAAACAATTATTAAAAACAGTTGAACATAATTTATATAACGTTTTAGAACCACTAGCTATATATTACAAATATCTAACTAATAAATACGAAAAACAAATCATTAATAATGCATTAAAACTAATTTTAACTAGTCAAGCTCATGATTCAATAGGGTGTTGTAATTCAGATGAAACTAATTTAAATATTTATAATAGATTGTTACAAGCTAATTATTTAATTGAATCTCAAATTACTAAACTTATTAAAAATTTATCTTTAAATATTAATTTAAAAGAAAATCAAGTTTTAGTATTTAATTCTAATTCATTTTATAAAAACAATATTTTTAAAGAACTAAATATTTTTACTTCATTTAATAATTTTAAAATTTATCATAATAAAAAAGCTGTTGATTTTATTTTATTAGATCAACAATATCATAATGATGGAATGATTGTTAATTTAGAAAAACAAGGAGAAATAAGTAGTAAAACTAAAGGATTTTATAGTTCAAAAATTGTTGTTAATAATTTAAAAATAGACCCTTTCAAATTTGAGATTTTAGACATAGTTCAATCTGATAAAAAACAAACAAATTCTAGTTTTAATAATATAAAAACTAATAGATTTGATATATGAATTAATGATGATAATACTATTACTTATTTAGATAAAATCACTAATAAAAAATATCATAATCAATTTATGATTTATGCTCAACATGATTTTGGGGATTCTTATGATTATTCTCCACTAACTGAAACAAATCAAATAATTTCAAAACTAATAGATGTAAAAATTATTAAAGTAGAATACAGTTCTAATAACAATGTTTTAATTCAATTAAAAAATACTTATCAAATACCATATGATACAACAAAAACAAAATATATAAATCAAGAATTTGATATTAGTTTATTATTTACAAATGATTCAATTATTAAAATAAAAATTAATACTTTAAATAAAGCAACACAAATAAGATGAAGAATAATTTCAAATTGTGATAAAGAAAATAACTTTTCTTATGCTGATCAATGTTATTGTGAAATAAAAAGACCAGTAGAACTAACTAAAGATTTATTAGTTTGAAAAAAAGAAAATTGAGTAGAAAAACCTGTTGGAATTGAAACTAATGAAAGTTATGTTTATTTAAAATCTAATAGATCAAAAACAG
Organism: Mycoplasma mycoides subsp. mycoides SC str. PG1; assembly: GCF_000011445.1. Taxonomy (NCBI): domain Bacteria; kingdom Bacillati; phylum Mycoplasmatota; class Mollicutes; order Mycoplasmatales; family Mycoplasmataceae; genus Mycoplasma; species Mycoplasma mycoides. The sequence continues at coordinate 959,446 of NC_005364.2, read as the reverse complement.
GATTTGTTACACTTGGTACTAATGAGTATGAAATTATTAATAAAAAAGAAATTCATTTAACTTTATTTAGAAGTATTGATGTATTAGGAAGAAATAATTTATTATGAAGACCAAATAGAGCTAGTGGTACTAGTGAGTTTAGTATAAAAACTGATGATGCTAGATTATTGTATAAAAATCTTGAATTTAATTTATATTGATTTGATATAAATAACTCTACTAATATAGCTCAATTAGCAAATAATTTAATAACTCCAACTTGTTATTATCAAAATCAAAAATTTAATAATTTAAAAAAACGTTTCCCCCCGCTACCATAAACACGGACTAAAATTTTTCAATATTATAACAGGATTGTTTTCTGAATTGTACAGGAGACAATCCTTTTAATTTTTCTTTTATTCTTATGTTGTTATATCAATAAATATATTTATGAATTCTTTTAGTTAACTCTTCTACTGAATTATATTTTTCACCATAATAAATTTCTTGCTTTAATAAACCAAAGAAGTTTTCTATAATAGCATTATCTAAGCAATTACCTTTTCTAGACATACTTTGTGTTATGTTATTTTCTTCTAGTTTTTTAGCTCAACTAATGTGCTGATAATGAAATCCCGGATCAGAATGAATCAACAAACCATTTGTATTTTTAACCTTTTTAAGTGCTTTGTCTAGCATTGAATTTGTTAGGTTTAAGTTAGGATTGGTTTGAATTGAATATGAAATAATTTCATCATTGTAAAGATCAATAATTGGTGATAAATATAACTTTTGACCATTAACTTTAAACTCTGCTACATCAGTGCATCAAAGTTTGTTTGCTTGTAAAGAATGAAAATTTCTTTTTAAAACATTATCTGCAATTTTTCCAACAGTTCCTTTATAAGAACTATATCTTCCATTTTTTGTTCTAAATTTAATACACTGAACTCCAAGCTCTTTAGTTAACCTTAAAATCTTTTTGTGATTTACAATATATCCTTTTGATTTTAAGGCCATTTTTAGCCTTCTATACCCATACGTTTCAAATGATTTGCTAAAAATGTCAACAATCATTTCCTTTAATTCTTTATCTTTATCTATTGTATTTTCTAACTTATGTTTTCATTCATAAAAAGACGATTTAGGTAATTTAGCTATTTTTAAGAGAATAGGAATCTTAACTTTTTTATGTGTTTTTAACAATTCTAAAACTACTTTTGTTTTTTCCTTGTTGATTTTTCTTTTGTCAACAAGGTGTGGAACTTTTTTTAGAATTCAGCCTCCAACTTATAGTATTCCACTTGTTCTTTTAATTCTTTAATTTGTTGTTCATTATTGATTTTTACTTGTGATTTCTTTATTTTAGCTGGTTTTTTATTAGGGTTTTTCATAATTTTCTTAGGTCTTCCTATATTATTATTTAACCCTAAAAATCCATATTCTCTATATTTTTTAACTTAACCAGCTATAGTTGATGAATAAATAATATTAAACTTTTTTGCGACTTCATCATATGAGTGATTAGTTTCAAGTTTATATAATACAATTTTTAGTTTTAGCTTTGCACTATAATAAGGCTTTTTTTCCTTATTAATTAGCCCTTCTATTCCAAACGCTTCAAATCTATTAACTAAACTTTCTACAGTATCAACTGAAATATCATATTTATTTGCTAAATAAGTACTCTTTTTAATATTAAGTTTTTTAGCTTCTTTAACAATTTTTAACTTTTTTTCTAAATTTAATTTAGACATATAAAAACCCCATTTCCTGGATTTTAGTCCGAAATATGGGATTCGGGAGATTTTGACAGATTTTTATTTATAAATGACAAAATAGATACTAATAAAATACCAATTTACTCACTTATTAAAAACTTAAATAAAAATATCATTATTAAAACAATAAAACTTGCTGAAAATGATGACTTTGTTATCATTAGATGTTTTAACAATTCAAAAACAAACCAACAATTTAGTTTATTAATAAACAATCAATTAGTAAGTTTTAATAAGTTAAATATGTTAGAAGAAATAAAGAATAAAGATCTTAAAACTGATTGATTGAGACCATATGAAATAGGTACTTATTCATTAAAATTATCTAAATAAAGGAAGATATGAATAAAGAAATATTTAATATAAATCATGTTTTTACAGATGTTATAGCTAATTCTAAAAAACAAGCTTTTGAAATTATTGCTTTAAAATTTTATCTACTAGGTTTTACAACTGATAAAAATAAAGCTCTTAAAGGTTTAAAAAAAAGAGAAAAAGAAGGTTCAACAGGATTTAATGATGGAATAGCTATTCCTCATGCAAAAATTAAAGAAATCACAAAGCCTGGAGTATTTGTTTTTAAATTCAAAAATGGTGTTGAATGAGATTCTATTGATAATAGTTTAGTTACAATCGCTATTGCTTTAGCTATTCCAGAAAATGATAGTGCAAATGATCATTTAAAAATTTTAAGTAGTATTGCTAGAAAATTAGTTGATGATGATTTTAGAAAAGACTTAAATAAAGCTAATAATGTTGATCAGTTATATCAATTAATTAGTAAAGTTGAGATTATTTAGTATGGTATTAGTTTTTGATGTTGGTGGAATGTCTACTAAAATTGCTTTAATTGATAGTAAAACAGATCAAATTATAATAAAAGATCAAATAATTTATTCTAATTTTATAAATGGTAAATCTTTATTATTTGAAATTAAAAAAAAGATAAATCAATTTAAAAATAATAATTCAAAAGCAATTTGTATTTCTAGTTGTGGAATTATTAATTCAATTAGTGGAGAGATTTCAGGTTCTTCAGCTATTAAAGATTATTATTTAATAAACTATAAAAAAGATTTAAAAGAATTTAACCTATCAATTTTTATTGAAAATGATGCAAATTGTGCTGCTATTTGTGAATCTCAAATAGGAGTTGCTAAAAATAATAAAAACGCTGTTTTTTTAGTAATTGGAACTGGAATTGGTGGAGCAATTATTATAAATAAAATGTTATATAAAGGAAGTGATTTATTTGCTGGAGAATTTGGATGTAGTTTAGTTAAGATTCAAAATAATCAGTATATTAATGTTTCGGAAAGTTATTCAGCAAAAGCTATTGAAACTAACTATTTTACTTTAACAAATAAAAAATTAACAGCTAAAGAAATTTTTAATAAATATAAAGAAGATAAAGTTGCTAAAAAAGTTATAAATAAAATAATTAATGGTCTTTGTAAACTAATGATTAACATAACAACTATTATTGATCCAGAAGTGTTTGTAATTGGTGGAGCTATTAGTCAAAATCAATTATTTATTAACTTATTAAATAAGAAGTTTAAAAAGTATATGACTATGTCTAATATTAATTTAGATATAAAGATTAAACCAGCAATGTTTTTTAATGATGCTAATATTTATGGAGCTTATCTTTTATATAAAAAGGATTTATATGTTTAAATTTAAAAAAGATTTTTGATGAGGTGCCGCTAGTTCTGGGTGTCAAACTGAATCAGATAAAGATAAACCAAATTTAAATATTATGGACTATTGATACAAACAAACACCAACAGATTTTTATGATAACAAAGGGCCTAATATTACTTGTGATACTTATTCTAACTATAAAACTGATGTTAAATTAATGAGTGAAATTGGATTAAATAGTTTTAGAACTTCTATTCAATGAACAAGATTAATAAAAAATTTATATACAGGTGAAGTTGATTTAAAACAAGTAGAGTTTTATAGAAATTATTTTTTAGAAATTAAAAAAAATAACATTAAATTAATTGTTAATTTATTTCATTTTGATACACCTATTGAATTAGAAAATATTGGTGGTTGAACTAATAAAAAAACAGTAGAATTATATTTTTTATATGCTAAACAATGTTTTAAATATTTTAGTGATTTAGTTGATTATTGAACAACTTTTAATGAACCTGTAGTTTTAGTTGATGGTTGTTATTTAAACAAGTGATATTATCCAAAAATTAGTAATTTAAAACTAGCTGTGCAAGCAGCATACAATACAATTCTTGCTCATTGTAAAGTAGCTAATTATTTTCATTCTTATTTTAAAAATGATCAAAATAAAAAAATATCAATAATATTAAACCTTACTCCTACAATACCAAAAAACAGTGAATTAAAACATTTAAAAGCAGCAAAAATTAGAGATGAATTACTTAATAAATCTTTTTTAAATGCAGTTATAAAAGGACAATTTAGTACTTTTTTAATCAAATTTTTAAATGAAAATAATTTAATGCCTGAATATGATCAATTAGAATTAAATGAAATTAAAAAAACTAGAATTGATTTTTTAGCTGTGAATTATTATCAACCAGCAAGAGTCCAAGCTCCACTTAATAATTTAACTAGTTCAACTGAATTAAAATTAGAAAACTGATTTTTACCATACACTAATAAAAATATAAGAATTAATCCTTATAGAGGTTGAGAAATTCACCCACAAACACTATATGATATAGCTATAGATATTAAAAATAATTATGATAATATACCTTGAATAGTTTCAGAAAATGGAATTGGTGTTAGTGATGAAAATAGGTTTTTAAATAAACAAGGTTATATTGATGATCAATATCGTATAGATTTTATAAAAGAACATTTAATTTATTTATATAAAGCAATAGAACAAGGTTCAAATTGTTTTGGTTATCAAATGTGAACATTAATTGATAATTGAAGCTGAGCTAATGGTTTTAAAAATAGGTATGGTTTTATAAGTTTAGATACAAAAACATTAAAAAGAACAATTAAAAAATCAGGTTATTGAATTAAACAAGTAATTAAAGATCAAGGATTTGAATAATATGGAAAAAAAGAAATTAGGAATTAGTGTTTATTGTAAAAAAGCAAGTTTTGATCAAATTATTGAGTATTTAAAACTAGCTAGAAGCTATAATTTTGAAATATTATTTATAAGTTTTGTTCATTTACTAAAAAATGATTATTTTAAAAATATTGATGTGATTAAAAAAGCAAAAGAGTTAAACTATTATGTTATAGCAGATTTTGATCAAACTAGTTTATCTAATTTAACTAAATCTAATGATCTAAAAATTTTAAAAGAAATTGGAATAGATTGCATTAGATTTGATGAACCGATTAATGCTCAAAGTTTAGCTAATTTAACTTATAATCCATATGAAATTGATGTTCAATTAAATATTAGTAATAGTTTTAGTTTTTTAGATAATGTTTTAGATTTTAAACCTGTATTAACTAAACTAAGTGGATCTCACAACTTTTATTTATTAGAAAACTCAGGATTAGATATAGACTTTTTTAATAAAACAACTGATAAATTTATAAGAAAAAATTTAAACACTTCAGCTTTTATATCAAGTCAAATAGCAAATATTACTTTAGCAGATAATTATACTAAAGCAGTAAGTTTAGAGTTTTTTAGAAACATAGATATAATCAGTCAAGCTAAATACTTATTTTATTCAAATAAGATTAATAATGTTATTATTGCAAATATGTTTGCTAGTAAAAAAGAACTAGAGCAATTATCATTACTTAATAAAGATCATTTAACTTTAAAAATAAATAATTTACAAAAAATATCAAAAATAGAAAAAGATATATTATTGTGAAACAACCATTTTAGAAGAAGTGATATTAATACTAGTTATATAAGATCAACATTTTCAAGAACTATTTGACACTCAGCTAATATAAAACCAAATAATATTAAACAAGTATTTAATAAAGGTGATATTGTAATTTTAAATAATAATGCTAATAGGTATAAAGGTGAATTACATATTATATTAAAAGAGAATTATATTGATAATAACAATTTGTATAATTACATAGCATCAGTTCATTCTGATGAATTATATTTATTAGATTTCATTAATTCTAATAGTCATTTTAAAATATCATTGTAGTATTTTTAAATAAAGATAATGTAATTAAAAAGAGAGATTTTAAATCTCTTTTTTATTTATTAAAAATTTGATTTATTATTTTTTATTAAGGCTTAACTGTTATTTATAAATAGATTTATGAAATTCAAAATAAAAAATGTACTTTAAAAGTACATTGAGATCTTTTCATTACTTTTTATTATTTTTACTTAGTTTCCAATGTATATATTTTTATTTTTGTTTGATTATTAAACAATAAATAAAAAACATTAATAAAAAATAATTTTATATTTTTAATAGCAAAACTATTATTACCTAACAATATTTATAAATATAAACTAGTATTAATCAACTTTATGTATTTTAAAAATCCCTAAGAACTTTAAAATACGTAGTTTATTTAATATCTATTTTAAAACCTTCATACTCATAAGATTTAATAATACTTTTAATATATACACTTCTATCATTAATTTTATTTGTTAAGTTATTTTTAATTAGTAATTTAAGATTAGTTGAATCAATTAAAGAATTAGTCATTGCTAATAAGTAGTCATCTTTATTTATATTAGTTCAATTAACAACTACATTTAGTTGTTTTTTTAATATTAAATCTAGTCAAAGTCTCATAGATCTGCCATTACCTTCTCTAAATGGATGACAAATATTCATTTCAACATATTTATCTATTATTTGATTAAATGTATCTTGTTTCATATTATCAACAAGTTCTAGGTTTTGTTTTAAATATCTTGCTAAACAAAACATAGCATTATTTTTAGAAATATTTACATTTCTAATTTGTCCATTAAAGTCAAATACATCTTTAAAAATATAAGAATGTATTTGACTTAAACCTTTAAATGTCCCTATTTGAAATGTATTTAATAAATTTTTATCTCATAATTCTAATAAGTGCTTAACAGATAAATTAATCTCAAATTCTTCTTCTATAAAATTAGCTTTCATATATTTACTATTACTATTAGCCTATTTATTTATGAATTAATTATATATTTTATTAAGTTTATAAAAAGTTAAATATTAATAAAAACATAAAGCTAATATCGAAGTTCAATCAATTAAAGAATTACTAACAACATTCCAAGGCGCTGGATCATATAGTTATAAACACGATCTAAATAAAGCATACGAGAGACATGCTAAGATATTAAATAAATACAGAACTGTAAAAAACAGTGAACAAATCAAAGAAAAAGTAAAAGAATTAGAATTAGTTGTTGAAGAAATTGGTAAACAACAATAATTTCTATTAATAAACAAACATTAACTCATCTTAGGATGAGTTTTTGTTACATAATTTATTTGATAAATAATTAGGGGGTTATATGAAAAGTGAAATTCTAATTAGTAAAGATAATAAACAATTAGTTTTATATAAATGAGATGAAGTAACAAGACCACTAGCAGTGATTCAACTAGTTCATGGTAGTTGTGAACATATAAAAAGATATGAAGATTTTATAAAACAAATGAATCAAAATAATGTAATAGTAATTGGTATTGATCAAAGAGGTCATGGACAAACTAGTGTTTTAAACAATGAACTTGGGTATTTTAATAAAACTAAAGGTTGAGACTGTTTAATACAAGATCAATTATTAGTTAATCAATATATTAAAACTAATTATACTAATTTACCTATTTATATGCTTGGTCATTCAATGGGGAGTTTTGTTGCTAGAAGTTATGCTATTAAATATAGTAATACTATTAAAGGGCTAATTTTAAGTGGAACTAATCAAACTAATAGTTTTACTTTACTTTCAGCTTTAGTTTTAACAAAACTAACTTCTTTATTTTTAAAAGAAAAGCAACCAAATAAAATTATTTGAAATATTAGTTATAAACAGTTAAATAAAAAGTTTAAAACTAATAATAGTAATGGAGTTGAATGACTAACTAGAGATACAAATATTCAAAATCAATTTTTAAATGATAAGTTATGTGGGTTTGTTTTTAGTAGTAGTGCTTTTAAAGATATGTTTAAAGGAATGTTATTTAACTTAAAAACTAAAAATATAAAAAAGATGAATCATGATTTAAGAATTTTATTACTAACTGGTAGTGATGATCCTGTAAGTCATTATAGTAAAGATGTAATTAAACTAAATAATAAATTAGAAAAATTAGGTTATGATTCAAAACTAATTATTTATAAAGATTCTAGACATGAAATCTTAAATGAATTAGATAAAAATTTAGTAATTAGAGATATTTTAAAATTTATGTAATTTATTAATTTTTATCTTTATAATATAACTAATAAATAGAAAAAGAGTAGAAATATGCTGCCAAAAGATCTTGATTTTAAGCTACAAATTATAGAAGAACATAAAAAAGGAGCTTCAGTTAAAGCTTTATCAGATAAATATAATATTGGTATTTGAACAATTAGAGATTGGATTCACCAGTATAAAATGTTTGCTGAGCAAGGAATTAGTAAAAGTGTAGTTCATACTAAATATGACCCAGAGTTTAAATTACATGTTATTAATCATAAAAAAGAATATAACTTAAGCTATCCAGAAACTATCAAACTATTTAGTATTAAAAACTCTTCAACTGTTGCTTTGTGAGAAAAACAGTTTAAAGAAAAAGGAATACAAGGTTTAAGTAATCAAATCGGCAGACCCAAAAATAGCTCTACTTCTTATAAACAGCTCTTTTTACAATTAGAAGAAAAAATTGCTGATTTAGAACAACAAATAGATGAACTAAAACAGCAATTAAATATTAAAGATACAAAATAAGCATACTTATAAAAATTAGACCTTGGCAAACAAAAAGCTAAGGTTTTTAATTTGCAAATAGTTTTTCTAAAACATCTTGATACATTTTTAGTGTAGCTATTTCTCTTTGTTTTGCAGTTAAATCATTTGAATGATCATTTAAATTATCTGAAACAGTTAAAATAGTTGCTGCTTTTTTATTAAAATGATTTGCTAAATAAAACAAAGCAAAACTTTCCATATCAACAACATCTAAATTATGTTCTTTTATATCTAATTTAGATATTCTATAAAAAACATCACTACAGTGAACATTTGCTTTAAAACCGATATTTAAATCTAAACTAGGTTGATTTTTTTGTCATCCTGTTTTATCTGGTTCAAAAATATTTACTTCACTAAAAGCATTTTTTGCTTCAATTACAGTTCCTATTTTAATATCATTATTATATGTTCCACAAGTTCCAACTCTAATAATAGTATTTACATTATGATCATTAAATAATTCATGAGCATAAATAGCAATTGAAGGTTGACCCATTCCACTTGTAGCAAAACTTACTTTATGATTTTTATAATAACCAGTATAAACAAAAGCATTTCTGACATCACTTACTAGTTTATAATCAGTCAATAAGTTTTCAGTTGCTCATTTAGTTCTTTTTGGATCTCCTGCAATTAGTACAACACTAGCAATATCAGCATTTTTATCAATATGCATATTTTTTTCTCCTAACTAAAGTTTATTTATATCTATTTATAGATTACTAAAAACAAATAAGTTAATAAAAGTTTTAAACTAGTTTTTACTAGTTTTAGTTATTTTTTTAAAATATTTTTAAATTTTTAATCACTTTTTAAAATTTTTTTCTAATACTATAATGAAAGCAAAATAAGCTTTAATTATTTCATTAAGTTTTAAATTATTTATTATATCTAGTTAAAAGAGTGTTAAAGACTAAATTATCATCTTCAGTTCTAATATAAGTTTTTAAAAGACCAATTAAGGTTTTTGAACGAAAAATAATAAAAAAGTAATTTATAAGTAATTTTTTAAAAATTTTTTCTAATAGATTAATTGAAAAAATAAAAGAGTTATTTTCAAACACTTCTTTAATTGCATTAACTAAATGTATTTCATTTAAAGTTAAATTATATAAATGTCAGTTTAAATCAGTTGTAAAGTTATTTTTGAAAATTTCAATTAGTTGTTGTTGTAAATTGTTAATGTTATTAATATCTTCATATTCTAGTTCTAAAACTATTTGATGAGATCAATTTAATACAGTAAGTAAATAAGTTTTTTGATTAATTAAATCAATAAAAACTGGTTTGCTATCAATTTTTAGTTGATCTTTTGGTATTTTATAAATTCTTTGGTTTTTATTAGTAATAACAAATTCAAATTTATCACTTATTATAAATACATCTTTAAATTTATATCTATTTAAATCTATTTGTTGATTTATAAAAAATCTATTAATAGATGGAATTCTTAAAATATCTGAAAAAATAGTTGGATTAGTTTTAATAATAAAGTCGTTATTAATATCAAAATTAGTGTTTAATACTAATCTGTGTCTGTGTTTGTGATCTAAAACTTTTTGTAAGAATTCAGTTTTAAATTTATTTTGATTAATAATATTTGTAAAAAAACTATTTTTAGTTAAAAGGTTAATTTCTCTATTTATAAAATCTAAATAAATATCAAAATTTAACATATAATAACCAATTAAATCACCTTTTAAACAATAGTACTTTAAAGCTCTATTTCAATTAGCTGAAGTATATAAGCTATTTAGAATATAACTTGGAATTTGTTCAAAGACTTGATCACCAATTAAATATTTATCATCTAGTTTATTTATTTGGATTAGAGCTGAGTGTGTAGCGTAATAAAACATATACTTTTCTTTCTATTAATAAATTTAACAAAAAATAAACTAGTTATTAAGTTTAAGTGAAAAAGATTGTAGTTGGTTTTATTTGGTGTTATTTGGATTTTTTTGGTTTATTTTAGAAAATAGTTGTTTATAATAAAATCGAGGGATTCATATGATTAAAGAACAAAGATACAAAGAGATTTTAAAAAAATTAGAAATAAATGAATTACTTTCTTTAGATTTTCTATCAACTGATTTAAATATTCCCTTAACTACTTTAAGAAGAGATCTTAAAGAACTAGAACATAGACATAAAGTTATTAGAACACATGGAGGAGTACAACTTAATAAAAGTAAATTAATTGTTGAAGATTATTTAGACAATAAGATTAATTTAAATGTCCAAGCTAAACAACAAATTGCTATTAAAGCTCTTAAAAAAATTAAACCTAGAACTTGTATTTTTTTAGATTCAGGTTCAACAACTTATTATTTAGCAAAAATATTAGATGCTAATTTAGATTTAAAAATTGTTACTAATTCAATTTTAAATGTTCAAGAATTAAGTAAAAATAATCATCAAAATATTTATTTATTAGGTGGAAAATATCAAGTAGTTACTAGTTCTATTTTAGGTTATCAAGCAGTCAATGATTTAAAAAACTATGCTTTTGATTTAAGTTTTATTGGCATTAATGCAGTTGATGATCAAACTAATATTTATACAACTAGTGATGATCATGCTCAATTAAAAATTCAAGTAATTAAGAACTCAAATAAAAGTTATGGGTTAGTTGATCAATCTAAAAAACATTCTAAATCATTTTATAAATTTGCTACAAATCTAGAATTAGAACTAATTGAAGATTAATGATTTATACAATTACTTTAAACCCTGCTATTGATTGTGTAATTGAAACTAATCAAATAGATTTTAATAATACTAATTATTATTCAAATAGTTATTCATTAATTGGTGGTAAGGGAATTAATGTAGCAATTATTTTAAATAATTTAAAAAATGATGTTATAAGTACAGGTTTTTTAGGTAAAAATAATGCCAATCAATTTTTAGATAAATTTATAGAATTGAATTTAAAAAATCATTTCCTTTTATATGATGGTGTAACCAGAACTAATTTTAAAATTAGAAATTTAAATACTTTTGATGAAATAGAGCTGAATGGTGTTGGGTGTGATCTTAAACCAAGTTATTTAAATAAGCTTTTAAAATATCTTAAAGATAATTTAAATAAAAATGATATTGTTATAGCTAGTGGAAGTGTTAATAAATCATTTAATGATAATGTTTATCAAATTATAGGTGATCTTGTTAATCAAAAACAAGCTTTATTTATTTTAGATACTTCTAAAAAATATCTTTTAGAAGGTTTAAAGACAAAACCTTTTTTAATTAAACCAAACATTAGTGAATTATTTGCAGTTTTTAATGAACCTATTAGTTATGAATTTGATCTAATTTATAAAAAAATTAAACAACTACAAAGTTTAGGAGCTAGAAATATTTTATTAAGTATGGCAAGTAAGGGAAGTTATTATTTTTCAGAAAGCAATGATATTTATAAAATAGGAATTGGCCAAGGAAAACTAGTTAATTCAACTGGAGCTGGTGATTCAATGTTAGCTGGATTTGTTCACGGATTAAATCAACAATTAGATATTATAAAAACTTTAAAATACGCTGCTAGTTGTGGTTCAAGTACTGCTTTTAGTAAATGACTAGCAACAAAAAAAGAAATTAATAAACAATTAAAAAATATTGAAGTTAAAAAAATAGAAAGGTAGTTATGCATATAAAGGATTTATTTAATCAAAATACTTCTTTTTTTAAACAAGAATTTAAAACAAAAACACAAATAATTGATTTTTTAGTTTCAAAATTATTAGAACAAAAAATTATTAGTAAAAAAACTGTAGTTTTAAATGCAATTAAAACAAGAGAAAAATTAGAATCAACTGCAATTGGTGATGGTATTGCTATTCCACATGCATTAAATGAAGCGGTATTAAAACCAACAGTTTGTTTTATGAGTTTAAAAAACCCAATAAAATGAAATAATAATGATAATCAATTAGTTGATTTAGTTTTTTTAATAGTAACAAATGATCAAAATGGTGATGATCATATAACTGCAATTGCAGGTCTTTCATCTAAATTTTTAGATTCTAATGTTTTAAATAAATTAAGAGAAATTGAAAATTTTGATGAATTAGTAGAAATTTTTAATGATAAAAAAGAGTTAAAAGAAGAATTAATTAATAAAAATGAATTTTTTGATGTTGTTGGAATAACTGCTTGTCCTACAGGAATTGCTCATACATATCTAGCTAGTGATAAGTTAACTGAATATGCAAAAAGTTTAAATCTAAGTATTAAGATTGAAACACAAGGAAGAAGAGGAATTGAAAATCAGTTAACTGAACAAGATATTAAAAATGCTAAAGTGATTATTTTAGCTCATGATAAAGCAATTGAAGGAATGTCTAGATTTAATAATCACAAAGTTATTGACACAAGTACAAAAGATGCAATTTATAATGGAAAAGAATTAATTTCTAATTTTGATACACACCCTAAATTAAAAGAAATTAAAAATATTAAAGCTGATGATTCAAATATTGGAGAATTAAGTTTAAAAAAATTTAAAGACTTTAAAGGTAATTTATTAGGCGGAGTTTCTAGAATGCTACCTTTTGTTGTAGCTGGTGGAATTATTTTAGGGATTGCTTTTCTATTAGACTTTATTACTGGTAATGGTAATGCTAAAGGTGATTTTGGAACAGTTAATAAAGTTTCTGGTTGATTTGCAGCTGCTGGAAAAACTGCAATGATGATGATGGTCCCAATACTTGGTGGTTATATTGCCTATGCAATTGTAGGACCACAAGGATTAATGCCTGGTGTTGTAGCTGGACTACTAGCAGATAACACAGGTGGTTTTGCATATGGAACTATAGGTTCTTGATCTGGATTATGAAAAAGAATTCTACCAGATCATTTACCAACTAATTCAGGATTCATTGGTGCTATGGTTGGTGGTTATTTAGCTGCTTTTATTGTTTTTGGTCTAACTATAGGAATGCAAAAATTTAAAAAACCGTTTCATGGTGTAAGCGACATAGTATTTATTCCAATTTTATCTTTATTAGGAATTTCTTTAACTATGTTTGTGTTAAATATACCACTTGGATATTTACTATATGGAATTCAATTAGGCTTAACTTATATGGCTAAAAATAATTTATTAATTATTTTAGGAGCTATTATAGGGTTAATGATGTGTGTTGATATGGGTGGTCCTATTAATAAAATTGCTTATGTTTTAGGAACAGCTTCAGTATCAGGATCATTTGGACAAGAAGCTATATTTACTAATATCATGGCTGCTTCAATGGCAGGAGGAATGATCCCACCTTTAGGTATTGCTTTATGTACAGTTTTATTTAAAAAAGTTTGAACTTCAAAAGAAAGAGATGCTGCAAAAGCAAATTGATTAATGGGCTCATTTTTCATAAGTGAAGGGGCTATTCCATTTATGGTAACTGACCCAAAACGTATTTCAGTTTCAGCTTTAAGTGGTGGATTTGTTACAGGGTTATTAGTTGGTGCATTTAAAATTACTTTACCAGCTCCACATGGTGGAATATTTGTATTTCCTTTATTAAATTCAGAATTATTTATTCAACATAGTGTTGCTAAAGGTATGGGTATAGCTTTATTTATACTAGCTATTTTAATAGGAACACTTGTAATGACATTAATATTAGGATTTTGAAAAAAAGTAGATATTAATAAAGGACGTTTGCAATTAGTTCAAGTTTAAAATTATCCTCTTTATAGAGGATTTTTTAATTAAAAAAATCCTATTTTACAACTAAAATAGGATTAATTATTATTCATTATTCCACATCTTCAGATATGATTTCTCAGATCACCTTTTTGACGGGCTGTTGTTCTAGTAATTCGTATGACTCATGTATTTCTTTTTCTCATTTTGGATTAATTTCTCTATTTGTATAAAGAGTCATAATTGTATCACCAGCATTAACATAATCACCATATTGTTTATCAAAATAAATTCCAGCACCATGATCAATTTTATCTGTTTTTTTAAATCTTCCAGCACCAATTTCTATTAAAATCATTCCGATTTCTTCAGCTCTTTTATATCTGATATATCCACTATTTGTTGCTTTAATTTCTAGTTTGTTTTTACAACTAAAGTGTTTATCATAATTTTCTAAAACACTTCAATCTCCACCTTGAGCAATTACAAAGTCTTTTAGATAATGTGCAGCTTCCTTTGATTTTAATTTCTTTAAAACATCTTGTTTAGCTTCATTTAAATCAGTAAATACTTTAGCTTGTAATAAAGTAATTCCAACTAGAGTTGCAATTAGTTCATTAAAATCACTAGGTCCATTACCATTTAAAGTTTCTCAAGCTTCTTTAACTTCTAAAGCGTTTCCCATAGCTCTACCTAATGGTTTTTCCATATTAGTTAAAACTACAGCTACTTTTCTATTATATTGCTTTCCAACTTCAATCATACGATTAGCTAAATCTTTAGCATCTTCAATTGTTGTCATAAATGCACCATTACCAGTTTTAACATCTAATATTAAACCATCATTTTCAACAATCATTTTTTTACTCATAATTGAAGCAACAATTAATGGCATTGAACCAATAGTTCCTGTTACATCTCTTAAAGCATAAATTTTTTTATCAGCTGGAACAATATTATCTGATTGAGCAATAATACTCATATTTGTTTTATTAATTACATCTACAAATTCATCATTTGTAACTTCACATTTTCATCCTGGAAATGATTCTAATTTATCAATAGTTCCACCAGTTTTTCCTAAACCTCTTCCAGACAATTTACATACTTTAATTCCATAACTTGCAACTAGTGGTGCATAAACTAAACTAGTTTTATCTCCAACTCCTCCAGTTGAGTGCTTATCTGCTTTAAAACCACTAACTTTAGATAAATCATATCTATCTCCAGATTCAATATAAGCTTTAGTTAAATAAGCAGTTTCTCTAGCTGTCATATCTGTAAAATAAGTAGCCATACAAAAACTAGCCATTTGATAATCAGTGATTTCTCCCTTTGTATAACTATTAATTAATCAAGAGATTTCTTGTTCAGTTAATTCTATATTATGTTTCTTTTTTTCTATTATATCTGCAAATGTAAACATTTATATACCAACTTTCTATTTGCCTATTTTTATTATACTTTTAAAATCAATATTATTTAAAACATTAATTCTGACAATTTTAGTATTGGGTTTTAAATAGTAAAATATTTCATAGGTGCTATAATAACTATACATAAAAATGTCATTAAGGAGTAAAAAAAATGAGTTTTAACAAATTAGATCAAACTTATTTAGATTGAATTAATCATCCTAATTTAGATCAAGAATTAAAAGAATTATTAAATAAAGCAGATGATAATGAACTAAATGCTGCTTTTAATTTGGAATTAAAATTTGGAACAGCAGGAATTAGAGGAATACTAGGAGCTGGTCCTGGTAGATTTAATGTTTATACTATTAAAAAAGTAACAATAGCTTATGCTAAATTATTACAAACAAAATATAGTAATGACTTAAATAAAGGTGTTGTTATTGGTCATGATAATAGACATAATTCTAAAAAATTTGCTAAATTAGTAGCAGATATTTTAACAAGTTTTAATATTAAGGCTTATTTATTTAAAAATAATGATCTTCAACCAACACCAGTAGTTAGTTTTGCAACAAAAGCTTTAAATTGTATTGGTGGAATTGTTATAACTGCTTCTCATAATCCAGCTGAATATAATGGGTATAAAATTTATGATCCATATGGGTGTCAATTAATGCCACATGATACTGATGTTATTGCTAGTTATATGAATGAAATTACAAATATTTTAGATTGAACATTTATATCAAACAATAACTTATTAGAAATTGTTGATCAAACTGTAATTGATAAATATTTTGAAATGATTAAAAACTTAGAGTTTTATAAAAATCAAGATAAATCTAATTTAAAAATTATTTATTCAGCTGTAAATGGAACTGGAAGCTTATATACTCCAATTGTTTTAAAACAATCAGGATATCAAGTAATAGAAGTAAAAGAACATGCTTTTGAAGATGAAACTTTTAAAAATGTAATTAATCCTAATCCTGAATTTGATCCAGCATGAAAAATACCTTTAGAATATGCTAAAAAATATGATGCTGATATTATTATTTTAAATGATCCAGATGCTGATAGATTTGGTATGGCTATTAAGCATAATAATGAATTTATTAGATTAAATGGTAATCAAACTGGAGCTATTTTAATTGATTGAAAACTAAGTAATTTAAAACGTTTAAATGAATTACCAAAGAACCCAACTTTATATTCTAGTTTTGTAACAAGTGATCTTGGTGATAGAATTGCTAGTGAAACTTATAATGCTAATGTAGTTAAGACTTTAACTGGATTTAAATGAATGGGTCAAGAAATGTTAAAAGAGCCTTTAAATGGTTTAAATTTTGTGTTTGCTTATGAAGAAAGTTATGGTTATGTAATTGATGATTCAACAAGAGATAAAGATGGAATCCAAGCATCAATTATTGCAGCTGAAGCTTGCTGATATTATAAAAATCAAAATATGACTTTAGTTGATTATTTAAATCAGTTATATGAAAAATATGGATATTATTACACAACTACTTATAATTTAAACTTTAAACCTGAAGAAAAAGATTCAAAAATTGCTCC
Source organism: Mycoplasma mycoides subsp. mycoides SC str. PG1 (assembly GCF_000011445.1). Lineage (NCBI taxonomy): Bacteria > Bacillati > Mycoplasmatota > Mollicutes > Mycoplasmatales > Mycoplasmataceae > Mycoplasma > Mycoplasma mycoides. The sequence continues at coordinate 942,118 of NC_005364.2, read as the reverse complement.
AATTATGAAATTATTAAGAACTACAGGAATTAAACAAATTAATAATTTAAAAGTAGTTCAAATTGAAGATTATATTAATGGGTTATATAATATGCCATCTGAAGATTTATTAAAAATTTATTTAGAAGATAAATCTTGAATTGCAATTAGACCATCAGGAACAGAATCTAAATTGAAAATTTATTTTGTAATAGTTGATAGTTCTTTACAAAAAGCAGAAAATAAAGCTGAAAAGATCTATAAAGAATTAAAAGAAATTTTGAATATTTAGAAAGTAAATTTATGGAAATTAAATTAAATAAATATATCGATCACACTTTATTAAAACCAGAAGCAACTAAACAAGATATTATTAATTTATGTAATCAAGCAATCCAATATGATTTTGCAACAGTTTGTGTTAATACTTGCTGAACTAGTCTTTGTAAAGAATTATTAAAAAATAGTAATGTCGGTATTACAAATGTTGTTGGTTTTCCATTAGGTGCATGTTTAACTGAAGTTAAAGTTTTTGAAACTAAAAAAGCAATTGAAAACGGTTGTGATGAAATTGATATGGTATTAAACATTGGTGCTTTAAAAGATAAAGATTATGATTTAGTTTTAAATGATATGAAAGAAGTTAAAAAAGCAGCTAATGAACATGTTGTTAAAGTTATTTTAGAAAATTGTTTATTAACAAAACAAGAAATTATTAAAGCTTGTGAATTAGCTGTTCAAGCAGGATTAGAATTTGTTAAAACTTCAACAGGATTTAACAAATCAGGAGCTAATGTTAAGGATGTTAAATTAATGAGTGAAGTTGTTAAAACAAAGCTCAAGTTAAAGCTGCTGGTGGAGTTAGAACTTATGATGATGCAATCGCAATGATAAATGCTGGAGCAAGTAGACTTGGAACTAGTGGATCTGTTGAAATAATGTTAAAACAAGAAAATAAAAGTAATTATTAATATAAAATAAGCCCCTTATTATTTGATTAAAAATCAAAAAAGGGGCTTTTATTATTGTAAATCTTTTAATTTGTTTTTAGTTTATCATTAATTTCAACTTCCAGTTTTTTTAGTGTTTCAAATATTTGTTTTATTGATGGAATATGTCCATAAAACATATTTTTCATATCAACATAATCTTTTTTAACTTGTTCTATTCTAAAATCATCTGGTATTAGTTTTAGATTTTTATTTTCTAAAACATCATCATAATTTGCAGATTTTGATCAATAAAATTTCTTTTTAAATTGAGTAGCATCTAAAAGTAAATCTATATCATCAAGAGCTTTTTTCTTATAAATCGAATTATATAAACAATACAAATCATAATAATGTCTAGCATATCTAGTATTAAGTGGTTTTTCTTCAGACTTATTACATACAGAGTGTAAAATAAGTGTTTTTTCTCAAAAAGTTCTTTCAGGACTAATAGTTCTTATAATAGCAGATTGTTTAAATACATCAGGATATACTTCAAAAATTAAAGGTTTAATTTTTACATCTTCAGCAGGAGTTCACTTACCAAGACAACCTATTTCTAGTCTAATATTTTTAGTTAAATAAGTTTGAGAAAATAGCTTAGGATAACTACATAAAACACTGTTTGGATCTTCTGGATCAATTCAAAATTCTAAATTATATTTATTTAAGTCTTCATTTAATGTTTTTACAAATCCATCTTTTAAAAAGACTATAGTTTTTTCATTTAATGCTGTATTAAATCTACTTTGGCTACTTTTAGTTCTTTCGATGTATGGTTCATTGTTTTCATAGCCTAGAACTTTTCAATTTAATATTAAATCTATATCTTCTGAAAACCTTTCAATTAAATTAAAACATTTAGAAAGTGAGGTTCCACCTTTAAAAGTAAATGAATTAGATCATTTATTTTCACTAAAAATATAATCTAATAAAAACTAACTCAATAATCTTTTTCAACAACCTCTCTTGGCCAATCTCTTATATCAGCTGCATTTGATATTAAAACTCTTAGTTCTGAATCTGTTTTTACATAAAATTTATTCATATTGTTCCTTACAAATTTCTTTAATATAATCATAGATTCATACAGTTGTACAACTTGCTTCTTTTAGCAAATTTTGCTTTTCAACTTCAGATAATCTATGTCTGATTCTACTAATATCTTTTTTTGTTAAATTGTTCTTACCAACTTCTTTAATAGCTTGAATAACAATTTTTGTTTTCAAAGACATATTTGAAATTTCTTTATTGCTAACTTTTTTAAATTCTATAACCTTTCTATTTATTCTATATATTTTATTTTTTCCATTGGTTACATAAATATTTTTAGCTGGAACTTGGGTTGATAAACCTAATATATTAAGACAAGCAATACCAAAAGGAGCAATTTCTCAATTATATTTTCTAGCAATAGAGATTGCTAGTTCATGAACTCCAAATGCTTCATATTCTTGAATAAGTTCACTATAAGCAGGACTATAATAAAAACCATTCATAATTCTTTTAATTTTATGTTCATGAGTTAGCTTATTTAAAGTTCTACGAACAGTTTCATTAGAAGCAATATCTAAAAAATCATTACTAATAAAAATTGTTCCAGGTTCAAAGTGATCAATTCTATTTTGAATTTGTGATAAATATGACATAATTTTTTACTCCTTTCTCCCAAAAATTATATCATATTCGGGATAAATTAAAAAAAATAAAAACTAGCACCTTGATAGTGCTAATTATTTTTAGATTTTAATTATGATCGATCATTGATTCTAATTCCATTTCTTTTGGAATTTCAATATTCATTAAATCTAAAATAGTTGGAGCAACTTTAGCAATTTCTGGATCATTTTGTTTTAGTTTAATGTTTAGATCAGTAATTATAATTGGAACTAATGAAGTTGTATGTTTTTTATTTACTTGTCCATCTTTATCAATCATTATTTCAGCATTACCATGATCTGCTGTAATTACCATAATTCCATTATGTCTTAAAACAAATTCTTCATGAATACGCTTTAATTGTTCATCTAAAGTTTTACATGCAATTTCAGTAGCTTTGTTATTTCCAGTATGACCTACCATATCACAATTTGCAAAGTTTAAAACTATAAAATCAAATTCATCTTTTTTAATTTCTTCTAATAATTTATCTGTAATTTCAACAGCAGACATTTGTGGTTTTAAATCATAAGTTGCAACTTTTGCTGAAGGAATTAAATCAATATAAGCATTAGCTAAAGTAATTTCATCATTTTTTGCTAAACCATTTTTAAAATAGTCATTTCCTCCATCAAAAAAGAAGGTAACGTGAGCAATTTTTTCAGTTTCAGCAATTCTTAATTGTTTTAATCCAAGTTGTGATAAATATTGACCTAAAGTATTTGTTAAAGGTTTTGGTGGATAAGCAATATGTGGTGAAGTTACGCTATCTGAATATTTCATCATAGAAACAAATCTAATTTTATCTCCAATAAATTCAGCATCGCTAAATGCTTCATTTTGTCAAGCTATATAGTTTTTATTAGTTAAAATTGATGAAATTTGAATAGCTCTATCTGGACGAAAATTAGTCATAATAATTGCATCATTTGCTTTTAAATTACCATTTAAATCATCTTGATTAAATGCTGGAATAATCATTTCATCATCGTGATTTATCATATATTCTTGTTGTATGTAATCTAATATGTTTGTAAATGATCTAACATTATTTCTATTAACAATAGCATTATAAGCAATGCGTGATCTATCAAATCTTTTATCACGATCCATTGCATAATATCTTCCACTAATTGAAGAAATAATTCCAATATTATTATTTTGTTTTATTAATTCTAATAAATCCTTAATAAAATCATAAGCTAATTTTGGTTTAGTGTCTCTTCCATCAGTAATTAAATCAAACTTAATATTTGTAATACCATAATCAATCGCTGCTTTATAAATAGCTATCATATGATCAAAATGAGAATGAACACCACCATTTGAAAACAATCCCATTAAATGCAAAGCACTATTATTTTTTTTAACATATTCAAAAGTTTTAACAATTTCATCATTTTTTGCTATGTTATTAGTTTTTGTTTCATGATTTAGTTTTGCTAAAGATTCTAGATTGATTCTTCCAGCTCCTAAATGAATATGTCCAACTTCAGAATTTCCCATTTGATTTTCTGGAAGACCTACTCATTTTCCTGAAGCATGAGCTTTTAGTCAAGGATAAGTTTTTTTTAAGTACTCTACAAATACCATATTTGCATTATCAACAGCATTCCCCTTATCAGGTTCACTAATTCCTCAACCATCTAGAATTGCTAGTAAAACTGGTCTTTTTACTTTCATTTTTATTCTCCTAGTATATAGTGTTTAATAAATTCTTCAACTGCACCTTGTTCAGCTGTTTTATATATATAAATATTTGCTATTTTTTTAATTGGTTCAACTGAGTTTTTAATAGCTACTTTATATCCTACATGATTTATCATTTCTCAATCATTCATTCCATCACCAATTGCTGCAATGTTTTTCAAATCAATATTAAAATAGTTTGAAAATCATTCTACAGCTAATTTTTTATTAACATTTTTTTTATTAATTTCTGCTAGTTTATTATCATTTGTAGCTACGTTAAAATTCAATTCATTAACTAAAATATCATAAAATTCTTTGTTTGCATCAAAACCTAAAAGCTTAAAGAATTTAAAATTAAAATCATTTTTAATATCTTTATATTCAAGAACTTGACCATCAAAAAAAACAGTTTCATCATGATAATCACTTGGATTTCGAGTTCATTTATTAGTTATTACAGTTTTTAAATCATCAACATATTCTCAAATTTTAATACCACTATTTTTATATTTATCACTAGTTACTAAATCAAATACTTTTTTTGCTTGATCTGTACTAATTGGATTTGATAATAAAATTTGATCTTTACTTAAATCATAAATACAAGCTGCATTATATCCAGCAATTAATTGATGATCAACTAACAAACCGTGATGTTTTAAACTATTTAGTTTTGCTAAAACAGGTCGTCCTGTAATAAAAACTACTTTAACTCCTTTATTTATTATTCTTTTTAATGGTTCAATATTTTTTTCTATAATAGGACCCATTTTATAATAACTAGTCCCATCCATATCTAATATTAATAACTTAATTTCTGGTTTATTCATTATAGTTAACTAAACCTAAATAATCACTAGCTAATAAAGAAGCTCCCCCAACTAAAGCTCCATCAATATTTGGCATTTTTAAATATTCTTGAATATTTGATGGTTTAACACTTCCACCATACTGAATAATAATTTGTTCAGCTGTATTTTTATCATAAATTTTTGATAAATTATTTCTGATTTGTTTACATACTTCTTCAGCATCACTACTTGTTGCTGTTTTTCCAGTACCAATTGCTCAAATTGGTTCATAAGCAATAATTGCTTTGATTGCATCTTCTTTTTTAATACCTTCAAACATTATATTAATTTGATTATTTACAAATTCAATAGTTTTTCCACTTTCTTTAGTTTGTAAAGTTTCACCACAACAAATAATTGGAGTTATATTGTTTTCTAATAAAACTTTAGCCTTTTTATTAACATCTAAATCAGTTTCATTAAACATTTCTCTTCTTTCAGAATGTCCAATAATTACATATTCAACTCCAACTTCTTTTAGCATTGTAGTTGAAATTTCTCCAGTATAAGCACCCTTATCTTTATAATGTACGTTTTGAGCAGCTATTTTAACATTTTTTGCAAGTTTTAGTCCAGTTTGTAACATTACATAAGGTACAGCTAATCCAGCTATAATTTTTGAACTATCTATTTTATTATCTACTTGGTTTAAAAAATCTGTCAAACTTTCATTAGTCCCATTCATTTTTCAATTACCAAAAATTACCTTTTTTTTCATAATAGATTTACCTTTCAGATTAAATGCCTATATAATTATATATTTTTAAAAACTCAATAAAATAATTATTATAAATAAGCAAATAAAAAAAGCTAATCTAATCCTACGTTTCCCAGTTTAAGCATAAAACAAGAAAACATACTTATGTAAATTTTTGATCTCATAAGTTATGTTTTTTATAATGTAATGTCTAAGTGACTTTTTCTTTTGTTAAAAGCTCTAATAATATTTGATAAGTTTGCCAACTTTCTTGTAACTCATCATTATACACTTGTATAGTTTCGATTTTTTGTTTATTTACAAATACTTCAATTTCTTTAACTTCTTTGATAACATTAATCACTTTATGCTCAGTGATTTTGCTTTTTCCAGTCAGTCCTAATTTTGAATTTAGAATGTAGATGATGTAGTTTAAAAACACTAATGAAATGAAACATAAACAAATGTAACCAACAATATGGTTTCAAGTTGATAAATACATTGGACGAAGAGATAATTTACCTTTTAATGTCTTGAAATTAGACTCAATTTGTCATTGTTTTGAATATAAATTAATAACTTCTTTTACTGATAAATCTGTTCTATTTGTTTCATAAACATAGTATCCATCATATTTTTGATCTTCTTGTATTTTTTCTATGTCAAGTTCATAAAATGCACCTTTGTTTATAGGTTTAAAGAATCTATATTTTTTAGATCCCGCTAAATCATCACAAGAAACAAGATTATCTTTATTCATTTTCTTAGTGAAATTTTGAATTAAAATGTCTCTATCGTTTTTGTCTTTAGTTGCTCGTTTTTGACTAAAACTGATTATTTGTCTTCTAAAATGTCCATTAATTCTTTTTTTATTGTATGAAGATGCAATATCACGAGTTTTGTATATCAAACCACCATCATTTATATAATCTTTTTCATCTAATATATACTCTTTAAATTGTTTGCTTCCAGCTTTCATTCTGTATGAGATTATGTATTTTCAATTCTTAGATTCTAAAAATCTAATATTTCTATTAACACTCATTCCTTTGTCAGCAATTATAGTTACACTGTTAACTTCATAAATATCTGCAATTTCAAGCATAAATGGTATTAAAGTATTTGGATCAGCAACATTTCCTGGAAATATTTTGTAGTGTAACGGTATTCCATTTTCATCAGTTGCCATACCTATAACAATCTGGTCTTCTTTAAATTTTCCATCTTTTGAATAACCAGGTTTTTTATAACCTTCACGAGAAAATGTTTCAAAATAAGTAGTTGTTGCGTCAAATCATAATACATCAATTTTTCTATTGGTATTTGCACAAATTTTTGCATTTAAATTTCTTAAAATTTCATCTTTGTTTTTTGCTATATAGTCTAATGATCTATAAAATGAATTTTTTGAATGAGTGTCTATTTTTTCTTTTTTTGCTGTCTTATAAGTGTTAAAAACACTTATTGGATTTTTAATTCTTTGATAAATCAACTGTAAAACAACATCTTTTAATGTTGTCGATTTTGTGGGAGAACAATCATTAAAAATATTGAAATAATCAAATAGTTTTTCAACTACTTCGTAACCTTTAAACCTTTCTAAAACTTCTTTTTTGGTTTCTTTTTTCTCTTTAAAAATTTCATCTAATTTAGTTCTTGCTTGTTCTTTTGTTCAAGACAATGGAAAGTTTGCAATAATTACTTTGATAATTGCTAGCGGACCATCGTGATATTGTTTTAATTCATGCAAATATCCATATCCCAATCTATATACAAAACCTTTGTTATCTGGTCTTGGCACTCCAATTGATAAGTATTCGCCTTTTTTAACTCTTGCTATTGATGTTCTTCATTGTCTTTTTACATCATTTCTTGACTTCTTCACGTCTTTATTATATCATATTTAAGCATAAAAGCATAATAAATTATATTTTTTTATAAAAAAATATAGCCGCTGAAAACTGAGTGTTTTCGCGACTAAGTGGGAAACGTAGGAAAATAATTATTATAAATAAGCAAATAAAAAAAGCTAATCTAATTAGCTTTTAAATTAGTTAATTTACTTGCTGCATTTTTATCAATAATTATTGTGACATCATTATGTTTTTGTAATATTGTACAAGGTCATTTTTTTGTAATTTGTCCTTTAATTAAATGATAAATAGCTTCAGATTTATTTATTCCAGTTGCTAGTAATAAAATTTTTTTAGCATTCATTATTGATTGTAAACCCATTGAAATTGCTTGAGTTGGTACTTGATCTATTGAATCAAAAAATCTTGAATTTGCTTTAATAGTTGAATTGGTTAAATCTACAATTTGAGTTAAAGAATCAAAACTTGAATCTGGTTCATTAAATCCAATATGACCATTAATTCCAATTCCTAAAAGTTGTAAATCAATACCATTAGCTTTTTTAATTAGTTCATCATAAGCTATTGGGTTATCATAAAAACTAGCATTAGGTATATAACAATTATTTTTATTTATATCAATATAATTAAATAGTTGTTCTTTCATAAAATAATAATAAGATTGCTTATTATTTTTATCTATATCTTTATATTCATCTAAATTAAAACTAATAACATCTTTAAAACTAATTTGTTTTTCTTGATACATTTGAATTAGTTTTTTATAAGTATTTATTGGTGTTGAACCAGTTGCTAAACCTAATACACTATTAGGTTTATTTTTGATTTGTTCACTTATGATTTGTGCTGCTTTATTTGCAACTTGTTCTTCATTTTCTAAAACTATTAGTTTCATAATTATTGCTCCAATTACTAGTAAAAATATAAATTAATTATATACTTAATAGTTTTTTAAAATAAAAAAAGTAGTCTTATGACTACTTATAATTTTTGTGTTCAAGTGGTGGTCGTGGACGGAATTGAACCGCCGACACGCAGAGCTTCAGTCTGCTGCTCTACCGACTGAGCCACACGACCATAAAAAATGGCGACCCCAACGGGACTCGAACCCGTGATCTCCTCCGTGACAGGGAGGCGCGATAACCAACTTCGCTATGGGGCCATTGGTTGCGGGGGCAGGACTCGAACCTGCGGCCTCCGGGTTATGAGCCCGGCGAGCTACCAACTGCTCTACCCCGCGTTGTTTTTAAATTCTTAATAAATGGCGGAAGATGAGGGATTCGAACCCCCGCTCGGGTTTCCCCGACTCTCGGTTTTCAAGACCGATCCCTTCAGCCGGACTTGGGTAATCTTCCGTACTACCATTCTTTCATACTAAAAATATTTTTATTTTAATATGGTGGACCTTATTGGACTTGAACCAATGACCGTCCGGTTATGAGCCGGATGCTCTAACCAACTGAGCTAAAGGTCCATAAATAAATATGGTAGCGGGGGAGAGAGTTGAACTCTCGACCTTTCGGGTATGAACCGAACGCTCTGACCAACTGAGCTACCCCGCCAAATATGGTGGACCCTAACGGGATCGAACCGTCGACCCCCTGCGTGCAAGGCAGGTGCTCTCCCAGCTGAGCTAAGGGCCCATTATTATAATGGTCGGGAAGACAGGAATTGAACCTGCGACCCTTCGGTCCCAAACCGAATGCTCTACCAAACTGAGCCACTTCCCGAATACTTGTTATTATGTTTTAGAGATAATAACAATTTATTTTCTAAATGGTGCGCCCGGAGGGACTCGAACCCCCAACCTTTTGATCCGTAGTCAAGCGATCTATCCAATTGATCTACGGGCGCATATAAAATTTATCTTTGTTATTATCTTATCATATTAAACGACTTTATTATTATAGATAATATATTATAAATTTACAAGATAAATAAGTAAAAAATATTAATAATTTTAAAAATATTTTTAAAAACTAATCCTTATATAATAAACTATAAAAAAACTAAATTGAAGATATAAATATTATAATCTTTAATTTAGTTTAAAACACATTGTTTTTATTTTTAGAAAAATAAAAAGTAGAAACTTCTTTTATTTTATTAAAATTATTACTAATAATTTCATCACTAATACCCATTTTATCTAAAGCTAATTTAGTAGCACTATTATCTTTAATAATTTTATTTTCAAACATTAAAATTCTATAAATTGTTTGATAATAATGTTCTTTAAAAGAAAAACAATGATTACATGAATTATAAATTAAAAGCTCATCATTACTATTATAAGTAGATCTATTAATAAATAATCTTAATGAATCTGTATGAGGTGTTATTTGATCATTACACCCATGAATAAATAAAATAGGAGCACTTGCTGGAATCATTTTTTGATTTTCATACATATCAAATAAATTTAATTCTTTTTGATCATGATTTGTAGCTAAATTTTGTAAATCTATTGTTTTATTAATAATTTTTCTAGCTAGTTTTTTATTTATTAAAATATGTAGTCTTTCTTTTCAGTTTTTATATAATAATGATTCGATAGATCCATAAGCTGAATCACTTATAATAAATTTAACATTTGCTTTATCTAATAATTGTTTATGATTAATAGCTACATAATTACATATATAAGCACCCATGCTCATACCAAATAACCCAAGTGTTTCAACTTCATTATTACTAATTAAATAATTAATAGCACCAATTAAGTCTATACTTTCAAATAAACCCATACTAATTACTTCAGTTTGTTCTGAATCACCATGATTTCTAAAATCAAAAGATAATATATTATATCCAAGTTCTATAAAAGCTTTAGTATGAATTAATCCTAAATATTTTTCTCCAGCAAATCAATGTGAACTAATAATTCATTTTTTACTATCTTTATTAGTAATAAATTTAATACCTTTAATTTTTACATTATCACTAGTTAAAAAAACTAATATCTTCTATTTTATTATCATCATATAATAATAATTCATCTCTTTTATAATAGTATTTCATGATTTTATTTAATTTGTTAATATCATTAATTTTACTAATATATCCTAGCTTTTTATTTGACTTTAACATAGTTAAATTACCTGCAAGTCAATAAATAAATCTAAAAGGCTTTTTAGCAGCTTTAAAAATTTTTTTACCTAATTTTTTTTCAAAATCTCTATTGTTTGGTTTTTTCATAGAATTATTTTAGTATCTTTTTTCATGATTTTATTATTACATGTCATAAGTTTTTAAAATAACTCTAATTTAGTTCTTGCAAAAAAAAAAAAAAAAAAACAATATAATGATTATTGCTATAAATATAAGGAAAGAAAATTAATGAAAAAATTATTGACAATTTTAACAACTAGTAGTGCTGTATTTTTAATAACAGCAGGAGTTATGTTAGCTAATAAAGAGACCAATAAAAGTGATGGTTTAACATTAAATTATAATAATAAAATTACCAAAAAAGAACATACAATAAGAGGCGATGTACTAACTGATATAGGTTATTATTGAGATAATGGTCAAGTTAGAATACAACAAATCCCACAATGAGTAAAAACAATAAGTGCTCAACTTCCTGAATTGATAACTAGTTTGAAGGGAGCTTTTCAAGCAAGATTAAATCCTATAATCTGAAAAGTAGAATGAGATACATCAAGAATAACAAATATGAATAGTATGTTCTACAATACTACATGATTTAATAATTCTGCTATTCTAAAATGAAACACCTCAAATGTAACTGATATGGGGGAAATGTTTGCTTATTCTAAAAAATTTAATCAAGATTTATCAAGTTGAAACGTTTCAAAAGTAAAAAACTTTAAAAAAATGTTTTATAATGCTAAAAAATATAATAACAATGATAAGCCATTAAAATGAAATGACAAATTAAAAAGCGCTGTAAATATGGAAGATATGTTTCAAGGTGCTTCTGATTTTAAGCATAGTTTAAGTGATTGAAAATTAGAAACAGAAGTAAATAATAAAAATTTTAGATTATTAGAGGATAGACATCCTAAATGAAAGGAAAAATTAATAAAACCTAGTAGTCCAATTAGTTCGTCAAATTCTTTAAGTTCAAATAATATTAATGATAGATCAGATGATAATCAAATAAATAGAAATTCATCTACACCTACAAATTCTAATACTATATCAACTAATCCAAGTAATGACTTATCTTCAAATACAACTAATAATGAAAATATTTCTGAATCATCTATGTCTAATAATATGTTAGAAATTCCAATTAATTCTGAAAACAAGCCAGAAAATCCTAAAAACAATGAAAATATAAATTACAAAATATTACCTAAAGTTGATAAAACTAAGAAGCAGTCAGAGGCCAAAAACAAAATTCCTGTTGAAAAAGGTGAATTGTCTAAAGATGAAAATCAAACAACAAAAACTAGCAATGCTATAAAGGATAAGGAAAATAGTTCTATAAAAAGTGATAGCCTTTACAAAATACCATCAAAACCAAATACAATAATTTCTAAATTAAGCTCTCCTAATGCTGGAATAATTACAGGAGCAGTTTTAGGTAGTTTTACTATTTTAGGAACTACTGCTGGACTTAGTTATTATTATCGTAAAAATCTAAAAAACTTATATTTAAAATCAGCAGATAAAATAAAACCTTCACTTTTAAAATCAAAAGATAACATTAAAGATTTTTATGTTAAATCAATAGATAAAACAAAAAATCTTTACTTTAAATCAAAAAATAAAATAAAAGATAAAATAGCAAAAATTAGATCTAAAAAATAAGAAAAATGCAGAACTATCTAATTAAGATAATCTGCATTTTTTATTGTTTAATTTTTGACAATAACTTTTTTGTTCTACTATTTTTTTATTAACTTCACTATTACATGTCATAAGTTTTTAAAATAACTCTAATTTAGTTCTTGCAAAAAAAAAAAAAAACAATATAATGATTATTGCTATAAATATAAGGAAAGAAAATTAATGAAAAAATTTTTGACAATTTTAACAACTAGTAGTGCTGTATTTTTAATAACAGCAGGAGTTATGCTAGCTAATAAGAATAGTGTTGAGAATAATATTTATATAAGCAAGCAAATTCAAAGAAAACCACATAAAATTGAAGGTGATAAACTAATTGAGATTGGATATTATTGAGATAGTCATGATAGACAGGTGAGAATAATGAGAATTCCCACCTACTGTTAAAGTTATTGCTGCTCAACTACCACCAATAATTACAAGTTTAAAAGGTGCTTTTCAAGCAAGAATTAATGATGTAATATGACATGTTCCATGAGATACAAAAAATATAACCAATATGAACAGTATGTTTTACAACAATATTTGATTTAATAGTTCTAGTATACTTGAATGAGACACTTCAAATGTTACTGATATGGGAGAAATGTTTGGAAGAACAGGTAGTTTTAATCAAGATCTATCAAAATGAGATGTTTCAAAAGTAAAAAACTTTAAAAAAATGTTTTATAATGCTAAAAAATATAATAACAATGATAAGCCATTAAAATGAAATGACAAATTAAAAAGCGCTGTAAATATGGAAGATATGTTTCAAGGTGCTTCTGATTTTAAGCATAGTTTAAGTGATTGAAAATTAGAAACAGAAATAAATAATAAAAATTTTGGATTATTAGAGGATAGACATCCTAAATGAAAGGAAAAATTAATAAAACCTAGTAGTCCAATTAGTTCGTCAAATTCTTTAAGTTCAAATAATATTAATGATAGATCAGATGATAATCAAATAAATAGAAATTCATCTACACCTACAAATTCTAATACTATATCAACTAATCCAAGTAATGACTTATCTTCAAATACAACTAATAATGAAAATATTTCTGAATCATCTATGTCTAATAATATGTTAGAAATTCCAATTAATTCTGAAAACAAGCCAGAAAATCCTAAAAACAATGAAAATATAAATTACAAAATATTACCTAAAGTTGATAAAACTAAGAAGCAGTCAGAGGCCAAAAACAAAATTCCTGTTGAAAAAGGTGAATTGTCTAAAGATGAAAATCAAACAACAAAAACTAGCAATGCTATAAAGGATAAGGAAAATAGTTCTATAAAAAGTGATAGCCTTTACAAAATTCCACCAAAACCAAATACTATAATTTCTAAATTAAGCTCTCCTAATGCTGGAATAATTACAGGAGCAGTTTTAGGTAGTTTTACTATTTTAGGAACTACTGCTGGACTTAGTTATTATTATCGTAAAAATCTAAAAAACTTATATTTAAAATCAGCAGATAAAATAAAACCTTCACTTTTAAAATCAAAAGATAACATTAAAGATTTTTATGTTAAATCAATAGATAAAACAAAAAATCTTTACTTTAAATCAAAAAATAAAATAAAAGATAAAATAGCAAAAATTAGATCTAAAAAATAAGAAAAATGCAGAACTATCTAATTAAGATAATCTGCATTTTTTATTGTTTAATTTTTGACAATAACTTTTTTGTTTTAAAAATTTTTTATTAAATTTACTATTACAAGTCAAAAATTTTTTAAAAAAATTTTAATTAGGTTTTGCCAAAAAAAAAAAAAAAAAACAATATAATGATTATTGCTATAAATATAAGGAAAGAAAATTAATGAAAAAATTATTGACAATTTTAACAACTAGTAGTGCTGTATTTTTAATAACAGCAGGAGTTATGCTAGCTAATAAGAATAGTGTTGAGAATAATATTTATATAAGCAAGCAAATTCAAAGAAAACCACATAAAATTGAAGGTGATAAACTAATTGAGATTGGATATTATTGAGATAGTCATGATAGACAGGTGAGAATAATGAGAATTCCACCTACTGTTAAAGTTATTGCTGCTCAACTACCACCAATAATTACAAGTTTAAAAGGTGCTTTTCAAGCAAGAATTAATGATGTAATATGACATGTTCCATGAGATACAAAAAATATAACCAATATGAACAGTATGTTTTACAACAATATTTGATTTAATAGTTCTAGTATACTTGAATGAGACACTTCAAATGTTACTGATATGGGAGAAATGTTTGGAAGAACAGGTAGTTTTAATCAAGATCTGTCAAAATGAGATGTTTCAAAAGTAAAAAACTTTAAAAAAATGTTTTATAATGCTAAAAAATATAATAACAATGATAAGCCATTAAAATGAAATGACAAATTAAAAAGCGCTGTAAATATAGAAGATATGTTTCAAGGTACTTCTGATTTTAAGCATAGTTTAAGTGATTGAAAATTAGAAACAGAAATAAATAATAAAAATTTTGGATTATTAGAGGATAGACATCCTAAATGAAAGGAAAAATTAATAAAACCTAGTAGTCCAATTAGTTCGTCAAATTCTTTAAGTTCAAATAATATTAATGATAGATCAGATGATAATCAAATAAATAGAAATTCATCTACACCTACAAATTCTAATACTATATCAACTAATCCAAGTAATGACTTATCTTCAAATACAACTAATAATGAAAATATTTCTGAATCATCTATGTCTAATAATATGTTAGAAATTCCAATTAATTCTGAAAACAAGCCAGAAAATCCTAAAAACAATGAAAATATAAATTACAAAATATTACCTAAAGTTGATAAAACTAAGAAGCAGTCAGAGGCCAAAAACAAAATTCCTGTTGAAAAAGGTGAATTGTCTAAAGATGAAAATCAAACAACAAAAACTAGCAATGCTATAAAGGATAAGGAAAATAGTTCTATAAAAAGTGATAGCCTTTACAAAATTCCACCAAAACCAAATACTATAATTTCTAAATTAAGCTCTCCTAATGCTGGAATAATTACAGGAGCAGTTTTTAGGTAGTTTTACTATTTTAGGAACTACTGCTGGACTTAGTTATTATTATCGTAAAAATCTAAAAAACTTATATTTAAAATCAGCAGATAAAATAAAACCTTCACTTTTAAAATCAAAAGATAACATTAAAGATTTTTATGTTAAATCAATAGATAAAACAAAAAATCTTTACTTTAAATCAAAAAATAAAATAAAAGATAAAATAGCAAAAATTAGATCTAAAAAATAAGAAAAATGCAGAACTATCTAATTAAGATAATCTGCATTTTTTATTGTTTAATTTTTGACAATAACTTTTTTGTTCTACTATTTTTTTATTAACTTCACTATTACATGTCATAAGTTTTTAAAATAACTCTAATTTAGTTCTTGCAAAAAAAAAAAAAAAAAATATAATGATTATTGCTATAAATATAAGGAAAGAAAATTAATGAAAAAATTATTGACAATTTTAACAACTAGTAGTGCTGTATTTTTAATAACAGCAGGAGTTATGCTAGCTAATAAGAATAGTGTTGAGAATAATATTTATATAAGCAAGCAAATTCAAAGAAAACCACATAAAATTGAAGGTGATAAACTAATTGAGATTGGATATTATTGAGATAGTCATGATAGACAGGTGAGAATAATGAGAATTCCACCTACTGTTAAAGTTATTGCTGCTCAACTACCACCAATAATTACAAGTTTAAAAGGTGCTTTTCAAGCAAGAATTAATGATGTAATATGACATGTTCCATGAGATACAAAAAATATAACCAATATGAACAGTATGTTTTACAACAATATTTGATTTAATAGTTCTAGTATACTTGAATGAGACACTTCAAATGTTACTGATATGGGAGAAATGTTTGGAAGAACAGGTAGTTTTAATCAAGATCTGTCAAAATGAGATGTTTCAAAAGTAAAAAACTTTAAAAAAATGTTTTATAATGCTAAAAAATATAATAACAATGATAAGCCATTAAAATGAAATGACAAATTAAAAAGCGCTGTAAATATGGAAGATATGTTTCAAGGTGCTTCTGATTTTAAGCATAGTTTAAGTGATTGAAAATTAGAAACAGAAATAAATAATAAAAATTTTGGATTATTAGAGGATAGACATCCTAAATGAAAGGAAAAATTAATAAAACCTAGTAGTCCAATTAGTTCGTCAAATTCTTTAAGTTCAAATAATATTAATGATAGATCAGATGATAATCAAATAAATAGAAATTCATCTACACCTACAAATTCTAATACTATATCAACTAATCCAAGTAATGACTTATCTTCAAATACAACTAATAATGAAAATATTTCTGAATCATCTATGTCTAATAATATGTTAGAAATTCCAATTAATTCTGAAAACAAGCCAGAAAATCCTAAAAACAATGAAAATATAAATTACAAAATATTACCTAAAGTTGATAAAACTAAGAAGCAGTCAGAGGCCAAAAACAAAATTCCTGTTGAAAAAGGTGAATTGTCTAAAGATGAAAATCAAACAACAAAAACTAGCAATGCTATAAAGGATAAGGAAAATAGTTCTATAAAAAGTGATAGCCTTTACAAAATTCCACCAAAACCAAATACTATAATTTCTAAATTAAGCTCTCCTAATGCTGGAATAATTGCAGGAGTAGTTTTAGGTAGTTTTACTATTTTAGGAACTACTGCTGGACTTAGTTATTATTATCGTAAAAATCTAAAAAACTTATATTTAAAATCAGCAGATAAAATAAAACCTTCACTTTTAAAATCAAAAGATAACATTAAAGATTTTTATGTTAAATCAATAGATAAAACAAAAAATCTTTACTTTAAATCAAAAAATAAAATAAAAGATAAAATAGCAAAAATTAGATCTAAAAAATAAGAAAAATGCAGAACTATCTAATTAAGATAATCTGCATTTTTTCCTACGTTTCCCAGTTTAAGCATAAAACAAGAAAACATACTTATGTAAATTTTTGATCTCATAAGTTATGTTTTTTATAATGTAATGTCTAAGTGACTTTTTCTTTTGTTAAAAGCTCTAATAATATTTGATAAGTTTGCCAACTTTCTTGTAACTCATCATTATACACTTGTATAGTTTCGATTTTTTGTTTATTTACAAATACTTCAATTTCTTTAACTTCTTTGATAACATTAATCACTTTATGCTCAGTGATTTTGTTTTTTCCAGTCAGTCCTAATTTTGAATTTAGAATGTAGATGATGTAGTTTAAAAACACTAATGAAATGAAACATAAACAAATGTAACCAACAATATGGTTTCAAGTTGATAAATACATTGGACGAAGAGATAATTTACCTTTTAATGTCTTGAAATTAGACTCAATTTGTCATTGTTTTGAATATAAATTAATAACTTCTTTTACTGATAAATCTGTTCTATTTGTTTCATAAACATAGTATCCATCATATTTTTGATCTTCTTGTATTTTTTCTATGTCAAGTTCATAAAATGCACCTTTGTTTATAGGTTTAAAGAATCTATATTTTTTAGATCCCGCTAAATCATCACAAGAAACAAGATTATCTTTATTCATTTTCTTAGTGAAATTTTGAATTAAAATGTCTCTATCGTTTTTGTCTTTAGTTGCTCGTTTTTGACTAAAACTAATTATTTGTCTTCTAAAATGTCCATTAATTCTTTTTTTATTGTATGAAGATGCAATATCACGAGTTTTGTATATCAAACCACCATCATTTATATAATCTTTTTCATCTAATATATACTCTTTAAATTGTTTGCTTCCAGCTTTCATTCTGTATGAGATTATGTATTTTCAATTCTTAGATTCTAAAAATCTAATATTTCTATTAACACTCATTCCTTTGTCAGCAATTATAGTTACACTGTTAACTTCATAAATATCTGCAATTTCAAGCATAAATGGTATTAAAGTATTTGGATCAGCAACATTTCCTGGAAATATTTTGTAGTGTAACGGTATTCCATTTTCATCAGTTGCCATACCTATAACAATCTGGTCTTCTTTAAATTTTCCATCTTTTGAATAACCAGGTTTTTTATAACCTTCACGAGAAAATGTTTCAAAATAAGTAGTTGTTGCGTCAAATCATAATACATCAATTTTTCTATTGGTATTTGCACAAATTTTTGCATTTAAATTTCTTAAAATTTCATCTTTGTTTTTTGCTATATAGTCTAATGATCTATAAAATGAATTTTTTGAATGAGTGTCTATTTTTTCTTTTTTTGCTGTCTTATAAGTGTTAAAAACACTTATTGGATTTTTAATTCTTTGATAAATCAACTGTAAAACAACATCTTTTAATGTTGTCGATTTTGTGGGAGAACAATCATTAAAAATATTGAAATAATCAAATAGTTTTTCAACTACTTCGTAACCTTTAAACCTTTCTAAAACTTCTTTTTTGGTTTCTTTTTTCTCTTTAAAAATTTCATCTAATTTAGTTCTTGCTTGTTCTTTTGTTCAAGACAATGGAAAGTTTGCAATAATTGCTTTGATAATTGCTAGCGGATCATCGTGATATTGTTTTAATTCATGCAAATATCCATATCCCAATCTATATACAAAACCTTTGTTATCTGGTCTTGGCACTCCAATTGATAAGTATTCGCCTTTTTTAACTCTTGCTATTGATGTTCTTCATTGTCTTTTTACATCATTTCTTGACTTCTTCACGTCTTTATTATATCATATTTAAGCATAAAAGCATAATAAATTATATTTTTTTATAAAAAATATAGCCGCTGAAAACTGAGTGTTTTCGCGACTAAGTGGGAAACGTAGGATCTGCATTTTTTATTATTTAATTTTTGATAGTAACTCTTTTTTTGTTCTACTATTTTTTTATTAACTTCACTATTACATGTCATAAGTTTTTAAAATAACTCTAATTTAGTTCTTGCAAAAAAAAAAAAAAAAAAAAAAACAATATAATGATTATTGCTATAAATATAAGGAAAGAAAATTAATGAAAAAATTATTGACAATTTTAACAACTAGTAGTGCGATATTTACACTTCCAGCAATTACTTTGTTAATAACTAGATCTAACACCCAATTTGAATTTAAAACCTATAAAAACAAGTTTAATTCTAGAGAACATAAAATAGATAAAAATGGAAGAGTTACAGAAATTGGGTATACTGTTTTACCTAATGGAGTTATTAAAATAAAGCGTTTTGATTATAAAGTTAAAATAATAGCTGCTAAATTGCCAGAAGAAATTACTAGTTTAAATAATGCTTTTCTATTAAATCCACATAATATAAAGTGAGAAGTTGATTGAGATACAAAAAACATAACTGATATGAGTTATGCATTTTATAATACAATTTGAATAAATAGTGAAAAAATATCTAAGTGAAATACTTCTAAAGTTACAAATATGGAAGGAATGTTTGGACTAACTAAATCATTTGATCAAGATATTTCTAATTGAGATGTTTCAAATGTAAAAAATTTTAAAAATATGTTTGATCGTGCTAAGAAATTCAATAATAAAAATAAACCTTTAAACTGAAATTCAAAACTTAAAAGTGCTAAGAATATGCAAGGAATGTTTAAATCAACTGATTTATTTAATCAAGATATATCTGACTGAGATCTATCAAATGTAACTAATATAAGTCAAATGTTTTCTGAATCAAAATCTTTTAATAAAAATATATCAAAATGAGATGTTTCAAATGTAAAGGATATGAGTAAGTTATTTGAAAATGCATATGCATTTAATAATGGTGAAAAACCTCTTGATTGAGGGCATAAACTTAAAAGTATAAAGAATATGAGTAGTATGTTTAATGGTGCAAGCAAATTTACACATAATTTAAGTAGTTGATTAATGAATGATATAGTTAAAAATGATAATTTTGGGCTAAATAAAGAAAAACAACCAAAGTGAAAAGTTGAAGAAAAAAAACCTGTTAATGATTCTCTAACTCAACCTCAACCAAATAGCTCATCTGATAATTCTTTACCACGAGAAAATTCTGAATCTAGCTCTATTTCTAATACGGAGGCTGAAAGTACATTACCTAAAGTTGATAAAACTAAGAAGCAGTCAGAGGCCAAAAACAAAATTCCTGTTGAAAAAGGTGAATTGCCTAAAGATGAAAATCAAACAACAAAAACTAGCAATGCTATAAAGGATAAGGAAAATAGTTCTATAAAAAGTGATAGCCTTTACAAAATACCATCAAAACCAAATACAATAATTTCTAAACCAAGTTCAGCTAATGCTGGAATAATTGCAGGAGTAGTTTTAGGTAGTTTTACTATTTTAGGAACTACTGCTGGACTTAGTTATTATTATCGTAAAAATCTAAAAAACTTATATTTAAAATCAGCAGATAAAATAAAACCTTCACTTTTAAAATCAAAAGATAACATTAAAGATTTTTATGTTAAATCAATAGATAAAACAAAAAATCTTTACTTTAAATCAAAAAATAAAATAAAAGATAAAATAGCAAAAATTAGATCTAAAAAATAAGAAAAATGCAGAACTATCTAATTAAGATAATCTGCATTTTTTATTGTTTAATTTTTGACAATAACTTTTTTGTTCTACTATTTTTTTATTAACTTCACTATTACATGTCATAAGTTTTTAAAATAACTCTAATTTAGTTCTTGCAAAAAAAAAAAAAAACAATATAATGATTATTGCTATAAATATAAGGAAAGAAAATTAATGAAAAAATTATTGACAATTTTAACAACTAGTAGTGCTGTATTTTTAATAACAGCAGGAGTTATGCTAGCTAATAAGAATAGTGTTGAGAATAATATTTATATAAGCAAGCAAATTCAAAGAAAACCACATAAAATTGAAGGTGATAAACTAATTGAGATTGGATATTATTGAGATAGTCATGATAGACAGGTGAGAATAATGAGAATTCCACCTACTGTTAAAGTTATTGCTGCTCAACTACCACCAATAATTACAAGTTTAAAAGGTGCTTTTCAAGCAAGAATTAATGATGTAATATGACATGTTCCATGAGATACAAAAAATATAACCAATATGAACAGTATGTTTTACAACAATATTTGATTTAATAGTTCTAGTATACTTGAATGAGACACTTCAAATGTTACTGATATGGGAGAAATGTTTGGAAGAACAGGTAGTTTTAATCAAGATCTATCAAAATGAGATGTTTCAAAAGTAAAAAACTTTAAAAAAATGTTTTATAATGCTAAAAAATATAATAACAATGATAAGCCATTAAAATGAAATGACAAATTAAAAAGCGCTGTAAATATGGAAGATATGTTTCAAGGTGCTTCTGATTTTAAGCATAGTTTAAGTGATTGAAAATTAGAAACAGAAATAAATAATAAAAATTTTGGATTATTAGAGGATAGACATCCTAAATGAAAGGAAAAATTAATAAAACCTAGTAGTCCAATTAGTTCGTCAAATTCTTTAAGTTCAAATAATATTAATGATAGATCAGATGATAATCAAATAAATAGAAATTCATCTACACCTACAAATTCTAATACTATATCAACTAATCCAAGTAATGACTTATCTTCAAATACAACTAATAATGAAAATATTTCTGAATCATCTATGTCTAATAATATGTTAGAAATTCCAATTAATTCTGAAAACAAGCCAGAAAATCCTAAAAACAATGAAAATATAAATTACAAAATATTACCTAAAGTTGATAAAACTAAGAAGCAGTCAGAGGCCAAAAACAAAATTCCTGTTGAAAAAGGTGAATTGTCTAAAGATGAAAATCAAACAACAAAAACTAGCAATGCTATAAAGGATAAGGAAAATAGTTCTATAAAAAGTGATAGCCTTTACAAAATACCATCAAAACCAAATACAATAATTTCTAAATTAAGCTCTCCTAATGCTGGAATAATTACAGGAGCAGTTTTAGGTAGTTTTACTATTTTAGGAACTACTGCTGGACTTAGTTATTATTATCGTAAAAATCTAAAAAACTTATATTTAAAATCAGCAGATAAAATAAAACCTTCACTTTTAAAATCAAAAGATAACATTAAAGATTTTTATGTTAAATCAATAGATAAAACAAAAAATCTTTACTTTAAATCAAAAAATAAAATAAAAGATAAAATAGCAAAAATTAGATCTAAAAAATAAGAAAAATGCAGAACTATCTAATTAAGATAATCTGCATTTTTTCCTACGTTTCCCAGTTTAAGCATAAAACAAGAAAACATACTTATGTAAATTTTTGATCTCATAAGTTATGTTTTTTATAATGTAATGTCTAAGTGACTTTTTCTTTTGTTAAAAGCTCTAATAATATTTGATAAGTTTGCCAACTTTCTTGTAACTCATCATTATACACTTGTATAGTTTCGATTTTTTGTTTATTTACAAATACTTCAATTTCTTTAACTTCTTTGATACATTAATCACTTTATGCTCAGTGATTTTGCTTTTTCCAGTCAGCCCTAATTTGAATTTAGAATGTAGATGATGTAGTTTAAAAACACTAATGAAATGAAACATAAACAAATGTAACCAACAATATGGTTTCAAGTTGATAAATACATTGGACGAAGAGATAATTTACCTTTTAATGTCTTGAAATTAGACTCAATTTGTCATTGTTTTGAATATAAATTAATAACTTCTTTTACTGATAAATCTGTTCTATTTGTTTCATGGACATAGTATCCATCATATTTTTGATCTTCTTGTATTTTTTCTATGTCAAGTTCATAAAATGCACCTTTGTTTATAGGTTTAAAGAATCTATATTTTTTAGATCCCGCTAAATCATCACAAGAAACAAGATTATCTTTATTCATTTTCTTAGTGAAATTTTGAATTAAAATGTCTCTATTGTTTTTGTCTTTAGTTGCTCGTTTTTGACTAAAACTAATTATTTGTCTTCTAAAATGTCCATTAATTCTTTTTTTATTGTATGAAGATGCATTTTCACGAGTTTTGTATATCAAACCACCATCATTTATATAATCTTTTTCATCTAATATATACTCTTTAAATTGTTTGCTTCCAGCTTTCATTCTGTATGAGATTATGTATTTTCAATTCTTAGATTCTAAAAATCTAATATTTCTATTAACACTCATTCCTTTGTCAGCAATTATAGTTACACTGTTAACTTCATAAATATCTGCAATTTCAAGCATAAATGGTATTAAAGTATTTGGATCAGCAACATTTCCTGGAAATATTTTGTAGTGTAACGGTATTCCATTTTCATCAGTTGCCATACCTATAACAATCTGGTCTTCTTTAAATTTTCCATCTTTTGAATAACCAGGTTTTTTATAACCTTCACGAGAAAATGTTTCAAAATAAGTAGTTGTTGCGTCAAATCATAATACATCAATTTTTCTATTGGTATTTGCACAAATTTTTGCATTTAAATTTCTTAAAATTTCATCTTTGTTTTTTGCTATATAGTCTAATGATCTATAAAATGAATTTTTTGAATGAGTGTCTATTTTTTCTTTTTTTGCTGTCTTATAAGTGTTAAAAACACTTATTGGATTTTTAATTCTTTGATAAATCAACTGTAAAACAACATCTTTTAATGTTGTCGATTTTGTGGGAGAACAATCATTAAAAATATTGAAATAATCAAATAGTTTTTCAACTACTTCGTAACCTTTAAACCTTTCTAAAACTTCTTTTTTGGTTTCTTTTTTCTCTTTAAAAATTTCATCTAATTTAGTTCTTGCTTGTTCTTTTGTTCAAGACAATGGAAAGTTTGCAATAATTGCTTTGATAATTGCTAGCGGATCATCGTGATATTGTTTTAATTCATGCAAATATCCATATCCCAATCTATATACAAAACCTTTGTTATCTGGTCTTGGCACTCCAATTGATAAGTATTCGCCTTTTTTAACTCTTGCTATTGATGTTCTTCATTGTCTTTTTACATCATTTCTTGACTTCTTCACGTCTTTATTATATCATATTTAAGCATAAAAGCATAATAAATTATATTTTTTTATAAAAAATATAGCCGCTGAAAACTGAGTGTTTTCGCGACTAAGTGGGAAACGTAGGATCTGCATTTTTTATTATTTAATTTTTGATAGTAACTCTTTTTTTGTTCTACTATTTTCTTATTAACTTCACTATTACATGTCATAAGTTTTTAAAATAACTCTAATTTAGTTCTTGCAAAAAAAAAAAAAAAAAAAAAAACAATATAATGATTATTGCTATAAATATAAGGAAAGAAAATTAATGAAAAAATTATTGACAATTTTAACAACTAGTAGTGCGATATTTACACTTCCAGCAATTACTTTGTTAATAACTAGATCTAACACCCAATTTGAATTTAAAACCTATAAAAACAAGTTTAATTCTAGAGAACATAAAATAGATAAAAATGGAAGAGTTACAGAAATTGGGTATACTGTTTTACCTAATGGAGTTATTAAAATAAAGCGTTTTGATTATAAAGTTAAAATAATAGCTGCTAAATTGCCAGAAGAAATTACTAGTTTAAATAATGCTTTTCTATTAAATCCACATAATATAAAGTGAGAAGTTGATTGAGATACAAAAAACATAACTGATATGAGTTATGCATTTTATAATACAATTTGAATAAATAGTGAAAAAATATCTAAGTGAAATACTTCTAAAGTTACAAATATGGAAGGAATGTTTGGACTAACTAAATCATTTGATCAAGATATTTCTAATTGAGATGTTTCAAATGTAAAAAATTTTAAAAATATGTTTGATCGTGCTAAGAAATTCAATAATAAAAATAAACCTTTAAACTGAAATTCAAAACTTAAAAGTGCTAAGAATATGCAAGGAATGTTTAAATCAACTGATTTATTTAATCAAGATATATCTGACTGAGATCTATCAAATGTAACTAATATAAGTCAAATGTTTTCTGAATCAAAATCTTTTAATAAAAATATATCAAAATGAGATGTTTCAAATGTAAAGGATATGAGTAAGTTATTTGAAAATGCATATGCATTTAATAATGGTGAAAAACCTCTTGATTGAGGGCATAAACTTAAAAGTATAAAGAATATGAGTAGTATGTTTAATGGTGCAAGCAAATTTACACATAATTTAAGTAGTTGATTAATGAATGATATAGTTAAAAATGATAATTTTGGGCTAAATAAAGAAAAACAACCAAAGTGAAAAGTTGAAGAAAAAAAACCTGTTAATGATTCTCTAACTCAACCTCAACCAAATAGCTCATCTGATAATTCTTTACCACGAGAAAATTCTGAATCTAGCTCTATTTCTAATACGGAGGCTGAAAGTACATTACCTAAAGTTGATAAAACTAAGAAGCAGTCAGAGGCCAAAAACAAAATTCCTGTTGAAAAAGGTGAATTGCCTAAAGATGAAAATCAAACAACAAAAACTAGCAATGCTATAAAGGATAAGGAAAATAGTTCTATAAAAAGTGATAGCCTTTACAAAATACCATCAAAACCAAATACAATAATTTCTAAACCAAGTTCAGCTAATGCTGGAATAATTGCAGGAGTAGTTTTAGGTAGTTTTACTATTTTAGGAACTACTGCTGGACTTAGTTATTATTATCGTAAAAATCTAAAAAACTTATATTTAAAATCAGCAGATAAAATAAAACCTTCACTTTTAAAATCAAAAGATAACATTAAAGATTTTTATGTTAAATCAATAGATAAAACAAAAAATCTTTACTTTAAATCAAAAAATAAAATAAAAGATAAAATAGCAAAAATTAGATCTAAAAAATAAGAAAAATGCAGAACTATCTAATTAAGATAATCTGCATTTTTTATTATTTAATTTTTGATAGTAACTCTTTTTTTGTTCTACTATTTTTTTATTAACTTCACTATTACATGTCATAAGTTTTTAAAATAACTCTAATTTAGTTCTTGCAAAAAAAAAAAAAAAAAACAATATAATGAATAATTGCAATGCAAAAGATAGATAAGGAATGAATAATTAATGAAAAAGTTATTAACTATTTTAACTAGCTGCAGTACTGCTCTTTTAGTTTTTGCAAGTACAACTCTAGTTAAAAATTCTAATAATAAAAATATCATAATAAATTATAATAGTAAAAACATTTCAAAAGAGCATAAAATTTGAGGTGATAGACTTACTGAGATCGGTTATAAAACAGAGAATGGTCAAGTAAGAATAAAACAAATACCTCATATAGTTAATGTCATTGCAGCACAATTACCTACAGAAATAACTAGTTTGAAGGGAGCTTTTCAAGCAAGAACAAATAATATAACCTGAACAGTAGATTGAGATACATCAAGAATAACAAATATGAATAGTATGTTCTACAATACGACTTGATTTAACAACGATGCTATTTTAAAATGAGACACTTCAAATGTCACTGATATGGGTGAAATGTTTGCATATTCTAAAGGTTTTAATCATAATTTATCATCATGAGATGTATCAAACGTTACAAATATGGAACGAATGTTTTTAAACTCCACAAAGTTTAATAATGGAAATAAACCATTAGAGTGAGGACCTAAGCTTAAAAAAATTAAAAATATGAAAGAAATGTTTAAAGATGCAAAAGCATTTAAGCAAAATTTGAATTCATGACTAATGAAAACCGAGGTTAATAATAATGATTTTGGACTTGATCAAGACTATCAACCTAAGTGACTAGAAAAGACAGAAGCAGCTAAACCTGAGATTAGTACTGAAGAAATATTATCACCTAAAGCCGATGAGGCTTTAGAAAGCCCACACACAGATAATAATTTAAATGAAATTACTAAAGATAAACAAAAAGATGATTCGAAAAAAATAAACATCTTAGAGGATAATACATATAAAATGTACCTTCTATAGAATCAAAACCTATTATAAAACCTGAAAAACCAACTGAAGAATCTTCAAAACCTGATTCTATCCCAAATTCTTCACCACTACCAGCAGATTCACCAGATAATTCAGAAAATACAATAGCTCCTAAAAAACCAGAACATTCTGAAATAAATAATGAAACAATAGAAAAAAATGAATCACTAGAAGAAGACAAGATTGAAAATCCTAAAAATGATAATAACCTTTACAAAATTCCAGCAAAACCAAACACTATAATAAAACCAAATTCGCCAAGTGCAGGAGTTATAGCAGGAGTTGTTTTAGGTACTTTTACAGTTCTAGGAATAGCGGGTGGAACTGGATATTATTATCGTAAAAATCTAAAGAATTTTTATTTAAATTCAGCTGACAAAACAAAGAATTTATACTTTAAAAAATTCCCAATTTTGGACACTATATAATTTTAATAATTTACTAAAAAATTCTTATTTTCGTCCATTAAATACATTAAAATATCTAAATAATTAAATTTTCTTAAATTTAGAGCTAAAAAAAGCTCTATTTTTTTCCAATTTCATTTTAAAAAAGTTTAAAAAATTAAAAATAGGTGGTAAAATAAATATATATGTATAGTGTTTAACACATAAAAAAGGAGATATAAAAATGGTCATTCCTAAAGACATATTAAAAATTCCAAGACCATCTAGTACTAGAGTAAAAACAACATCAAAAGAAGGTATTTATAATGTTATACAAAGAACATCAATAAGAAAAAATGGAAAAATTATTCCTGTTGAAAAAGGAGTAATTGGAAAGATTATTAATGGTGTTTTTCAAAGCATAGAAAAGCAAACATATGAAGTAGATATTAAATCATATGGTCTATTTGCACTAAATGAAAAATTAAACAATCATATCTTTAGAGAACTTTTAAATTTTTATGATTTTGAAGATGCTAGAAAATTATATGTTATAGCTTCTTTAAGAACTATGTTTTCAGATATTAAAAACGAACATTTAAAACATGAATATGATACAAATTTTATTTCTGAAATATACCCAAAATGTGCTTTATCTTCAAACACTATCTCAAGTTTTTTAGAGAAAATAGGTAAATCTAGTTCGAAGATGGAAGATTTTATGAATAAAAGATTAGAAGAGTTTTCAAACCACTCAATAGTTATTGATGGTATGTTGAAAAACAATACATCAGAAACTAACATTTTCTCTGAAATGTCTAGAAAGTCTAGAACTAAAGGCTCTCAAAACTTAAACCTTATTTATGCTTACGATATTAATGCACAAGAACCTGTTGCTAGTTCTGTTTACCCAGGAAATATGCTAGATTACACTGCTTTTAGAGACTTTTTAAGAACTTATGAGATTAAAAATGGATTTTTAATTCTTGATAAAGGATTTGATGATAAAGAATATAAAAACTTGATGAGAGAAAAAAATATTAAATATTTAATCCCTATAAAAATAAATCATACTTTTAAAAAGTTTAATTTAAAATCTGGATTTAATTTCACTTTCACTTATGATGACGACACAATAAGAGCAAAGAAAATTATCATCAACAACAAATATTATTTTTGTTATAAATCAACCCTAACTGAAATGGTAGAAAAGAAAAATTTCATAAGTCGTGCACATAAAAAAGGTGCGTATGATGAAATTAAATTACTAGAAAGAGAAAATCTTTTTGGATTAATAATTTTTGAGTGTAATTATGATTTGGACTTAAAAGATATTTATGTCGCGTATAAAAAGAGATGAGAAATTGAATTGCTTTTTAAACAGTTTAAAAATGTGCTTGAACAAAACGAAACAAATGTTCAAGGAAACTATAGATTATTAGCAACTGAATTTATTAACTTTTTATCTTCAATTATGCTTTGCAGAATAAAAAACCACCTATTAAATAGTGGCGTTCTTGACAATAGAACAATTAGTGAAACTTTTAGATATTTATCAAAAATAATCAAGAAGAGAAAGTCTAGAAAAAGAGAAGAATGAGATGATGTTGAAACATTAAAATATATTAAAGAAATGAAGTCTATTTTAAAAATATAGTGTCCAAAATTGGGATTTTTTTAATACTTTAAATCTAAAGAAAAAATTAAAGATAAATTATCTAAAATTAAATCTAAAAAATAAGAAAATGCAGACCTATAATGATCTGCATTTTTTTATTATTTATCTAAACAACAATTTGTTTCTTTTTTATAAGCAATTACTTCTATTTCAATTAAAGCATCTTTTGGAAGAGCTGCTGCTTGAAAAGCACTTCTAGCAGGTTTGTGCTCTTCAAAGAATTCTTCATAAATACTATTTACTAATGAAAAATCATTAATATCTTTTAATAAAACTAAAGTTTTAACTACATCAGTTTTGTCATATCCTGCTTGTTTTAAAATTTCATAAATATTATTTAAACTTCTTTTTGTTTGTAATTCAATATTATTTTCTAAAAGCATAGTTTTAGGATCTAATCCTAATTGCCCAGATAAATATAAAGTACCATTACAAATTTTAACAGCTTGACTGTATGGTCCGATTGCTTTTGGAGCATTTTCAGTATTAATTATTTTCATAATTACCCCCTAATTTAATTTTAAACAGATTTTTAGTTTTTCAACTAATTGTATTAATTCAGATCTAGGACAAGCAATATTTATTCTAAATCAGTCAGTTTCATTTGTATAAAAATCAGAAGCTAAATTAATAATTAGATTTTGGTGTTTTAAATTTTCTTTAAACTGATCAACAGTTATATGATTAAACTTAATTCAAACTAAATAAGTTGCTTTTAGATCTATATAATCTAGTTGTTTATATTTATCTAAAAGATTTTCTTTTAAATATAAATAGTTATTATAAATATATTCTTTAAACTCTTTTACTCAATCTAAAACTTCTTTATTTGTATAAGCACTAATTAAAACTTGTTGATAAAAAGAATTAAATAGTCCAAATCCATTAATTAAATATTGTTGTTTAATTTTATCTAGTATATCTGTATTTTTACTAATTAAATAAGAACCTTTTAATCCAGCTAAATTAAACATTTTATTTGGAGAACTAACTACTATAAAATTATTATTTTTAGTTTCAAATTCTAATAAAGAATAAAACTTATCTTTTAAAACAATGTCTCCATGAACTTCATCACTAATAATAACTACATTATACCTATTACAAATCTCAATGATTTTTAAAAGATCTTGAGCTTTTCAAACTACTCCAGAAGGGTTATGTGAACTACATAAAATAAACATTTTTACATTATGTTTTTTTATTTTATTTTCAAAATCAATAAAATCAATTTCATAATTATGATCTTTATAAACTAATGGATTATCTATTACATTTCTATTATTTGTTTGTACTACATTATAAAAAGGTTTATAAACGGGAGATTGAATTAAGATATTATCATTTACATTAGTAAGCGCTTGAACAGCTTGTATTAAAGCACTAATAGTTCCATGACCTAGAATTATTTGATTAGTATTTAAATCAATATTATGTAATTGTTTATATCAAGTTTGAATAGCATCTAGACTATTTTCAATACTACAAGTATAACTATAAGATTGTTGTTTAGCGATTTTTTTAATTGTATTTACTATAACTTTTGGAGTTTTAAAATTAGTGTCAGCTATTGAACAGTTTAAAAAATTATCATAATCATCTAATAAATAAAATTGTTTAATATTATCTTTACATCATCTTCTTTCATGAGTTTTTGACCTATTAAAAGGTTTATCAAACTCAGATTTAAACTTATTCATTATTTCACCTCAAATTAATTATAAAAGTTCTTATATTACTTATTAACTCCTTATATTAAGAAACTAAAATTCATCAAGATATTAGAATAATTGATTTTGTTATAATCATAATAATAGAAAAGAGAGTTTTTATGTATAAAATAATTGCTATTGATATTGATGGAACAGTGTATTCTAGAAAAAACGGAATTCATGAACTAACTAAACTTGCTATAAAAAAAGCTAAAGATAAAGGAATAAAAATAGTTATAGCAACTGGAAGAACTATAACAACTACTAGATTTATTGCAAAACAATTAGATTTATTAAATACTTCTATTCCTTTTATTAGTCAAAATGGTGGACAAGTGTTTAGTTATGAAAAAAATGGTAGTGTAAAGATTAGATATACAAAAAACTTTACAACAGATCAAGTTGATCAAATCTTTAGTATTATAAAACAACATAAAGCTCATGCTTTTTGTTATACACTTAATGAAAATATTGCTTATAAAAATAAAGGTATTTCTATCTTTTTTTGATGAATGAAAAAAAGAGCAAAAAGAGTAGTAAAAACTTATAAACCTAATAAAAAATTAGAAGCTCAAATTACTAAATATATTTGTTTTGGTAAAAAAGAAAATATGAGACAAATGAGAAAAAAAATTGAAGATCTAGGTTTTAGTGCTTTTTCTTTTAGTTATGTAACAAATGCAAAAGAAAATATTGAAATTAATCCAATTGGTGTTAATAAAGGTTATGGTTTAGAATATGTTGCAAAAGAATTAAATATAAAACCAGAAGAAATTTTATTTTTTGGAGATGGAGAAAACGATTTAGAAGCTATTAAATTTGCAGGAACTGGAGTTGCTATGAAAAATACAAAACTAGAGATTGTTAAAAATGCAGCTGATGATATAACTAGTTTAACTGCAGATCAAGGTGGAGTTGGAGAATATATTTTTAAACATGTTTTAAAAGAAGAAATTCCTATTGAGTTTAGAATAGATAAGTAATTAATCATTAATTTTTTTAGTTTTTAGTATTTTGAATTATTGTTTTATTTCACTAATTGATCTATTAAAGTATAATTAAAGTAAATAAGGGTGCTGTAAAAGGCTGAGATTATACCTATTAGCAGATCATGGTAATTCATGCGTGGCTAAAGATTTTTTACAGGTTATGCCCTTAAAAGGTATAACCTTTTATTTTTCCCTTATTTTAAAAAGGAGATAAGAATGTATACAAATAGATTAAAAGTAGCATTAGGAACAATGTTATCAGCTGTTTCTATTGGTTCTATAAGTTCATTTGTTGTTGCTTGTCAAACTAAAGAAGGTTGAGATACTACAATAACAATCAATAACTCTTGAGTTAATGATGGATTTTTTAATAAATTAGACTATGATACTGGTGCTATAACTGCTGGAGAAAAAAGTAAAGCATTCATTGAATTATTAACTAAAAAATTTAAAGATGTTAAATTTGATATCAAAGTTGACTTTGACAAAAAAACTTACTTTTCAAAATTAGAAAAAAATGACTCTGAAAATGATGTTTATATTGCTAATTATTCATACTATTTAAGTAATGTTTGAGATGCTAATAAAAAAGCTCTAAAAAAAGATTTACCTTTCAAATTAGTTTCTCAAGCTGCTACTTTGCAATTTAACTGACAATCAGAAGATGACACTTTCTATAAAGATGGAACGAAAGAAGATTCACTACGTAAATTAGCAGATAAAAATAATGAAGAATGATTAAAATATGGTGAATATCCAGATTGATACAAACTAGAAAAAGAAGTCAATGGAAAGAAACTGAATTTCGATGGGTCAAAATATACTAATTTTTATAAAAATGGTGATTTAATTTATGTATATCGTGGTGCTGTTCTAATTGCTGGAAATGAAGAGCAAAGAAATAAAATAATTAAAGATTGAGAAAGTAAAAAGTGAGAAGATTTTATCAAAAATGGTATTGTTTTTGAAAAAACAAGTAGTGCTGGTGGATATAAATATCAAGTAGCATTATTTGCACGTCATTTTGGTAAAACTGTTTCAGAAATCAAAGCAGATTTAGAAGGTGAAAAATACGAAGAATACATAGTAAAAGGGCAAAAAGTTTCCGCTCAATTAGGTAAAAAACAAAAAGATCAAAAAGGACACACTCCATTAATTGGTTTTGATGATGAAGGTTCATACAACTGAACTAAATCAAAAAAAGATAGTGAAAAATACAAACCTACTGAATTTAAATCTAGTGAAAATGGAAAACCTACCGCTAGTGCAATGACTGGTGGAAAACTTATGATGGCAGTTTCAAAACCAGTAGCCACAAAACCTGCTACCCCTGCCCAAGCTAATCCTGGAACTAACGGAATGATGGATAAAAATAATGCTGTAGTTAGAACCTTAACAATGACTAACCCAGCTGGTTATGATGTTGTTTTAGCAAGAAAAGGTTTATTAGATAAACAAGTTGAGCTACTTTCAAAAGCATTAAATTCATTATCATTAACTGAAAATACTTATGGAATTTACACTGGATATAACAAATTTATGCCATTAAGTAATGAGTTATTTGAAAAATTAGTAAAATTACAAGTGCAAGCTGAATCAACAGAAAATTTAGTTACAGAAATTGATAAAATTCAAAAACAAAATTATTAGTAAATAATAGATGAATAAAGTTATAGAGTTAAAAGAAATATCAGTTCAATACAATAATAAAAGTGATCTAATTTTAAAAGATATTAACCTAGATATTTTTCAAGGCGAACTAGTTGCTATAATTGGTCCATCTGGAGTTGGAAAAAGTACATTATTTAAAATAATTATTAATTCATTAAGACCAGTAAAAGGTCAAGCAAAAGTCTTTGATAAAGATATTTTAAAATTTAATAAAAAACAAAAACGTCTTTTTATCTCAAAAATAGGTTTTCTAACTCAAACTCCTAATCTTATTTATACAGATAATGTTTATAACAACATTATTAGATCAACTAGCAAATATAAAAATAATTTTTATAAGTTTTTTAGTATTTTAACTAGAAAACAAAAAATAGCAATTTTTGAAAAATTAGATGAATTAAATATTTTAGATAAAGCTTTTTTTAAAGTAAGTGAACTTTCTGGTGGTCAACAACAGCGTGTAGAAATTGCAAAACTTCTAATAAAAGATGTTGAATTAATTCTAGCTGATGAACCAACAAGTAATTTAGATAAAAAAACTAGTATTGAAGTACTAAAAGTACTTAAAAATATTTCAAAACAAAATAAAACCATTTTAGTAAACATTCACGATCTTAGTTTAGTTAAAAGATATTTTGATAGAGTAATTGCAATTAATAATAAACAAATTGTATTTGATAAAAAAACTAAGGATATAAAACAATGGCAACTAGACAGAATTATAAAAAGCCGTTCTTAGTTAAAGAATCTAATCCTACGTTTCCCACTTAGTCGTGAAAACACTCAGTTTTCAGCGGCTATATTTTTTACAAAAAAATATAATTTATTATGCTTTTATGCTTAAATATGATATAATAAAGACGTGAAGAAGTCAAGAAATGATGTAAAAGGACAATGAAGAACATCAATAGCAAGAGTTAAAAAAGGCGAATACTTATCAATTGGAGTGCCAAGATCAGATAACAAAGGTTTTGTATATAGATTAGGATATGGATATTTGCATGAATTAAAACAATATCACGATGATCCGCTAGCAATTATCAAAGCAATTATTGCAAACTTTCCATTGTCTTGAACAAAAGAACAAGCAAGAACTAAATTAGATGAAATTTTTAAAGAGAAAAAAGAAACCAAAAAAGAAGTTTTAGAAAGGTTTAAAGGTTACGAAGTAGTTGAAAAACTATTTGATTATTTCAATATTTTTAATGATTGTTCTCCCACAAAATCGACAACATTAAAAGATGTTGTTTTACAGTTGATTTATCAAAGAATTAAAAATCCAATAAGTGTTTTTAACACTTATAAGACAGCAAAAAAAGAAAAAATAGACACTCATTCAAAAAATTCATTTTATAGATCATTAGACTATATAGCAAAAAACAAAGATGAAATTTTAAGAAATTTAAATGCAAAAATTTGTGCAAATACCAATAGAAAAATTGATGTATTATGATTTGACGCAACAACTACTTATTTTGAAACATTTTCTCGTGAAGGTTATAAAAAACCTGGTTATTCAAAAGATGGAAAATTTAAAGAAGACCAGATTGTTATAGGTATGGCAACTGATGAAAATGGAATACCGTTACACTACAAAATATTTCTAGGAAATGTTGCTGATTCAAATACTTTAATACCATTTATGCTTGAAATTGCAGATATTTATGAAGTTAACAGTGTAACTATAATTGCTGACAAAGGAATGAGTGTTAATAGAAATATTAGATTTTTAGAATCTAAGAATTGAAAATACATAATCTCATACAGAATGAAAGCTGGAAGCAAACAATTTAAAGAGTATGTATTAGATGAAAAAGATTATATAAATGATGGTGGTTTGATATACAAAACTCGTGATATTGCATCTTCATACAATAAAAAAAGAATTAATGGACATTTTAGAAGACAAATAATTAGTTTTAGTCAAAAACTAGCAACTAAAGACAAAAACAATAGAGACATTTTAATTCAAAATTTCACTAAGAAAATGAATAAAGATAATCTTGTTTCTTGTGATGATTTAGCGGGATCTAAAAAATATAGATTCTTTAAACCTATAAACAAAGATGCATTTTATGAACTTGACATAGAAAAAATACAAGAAGATCAAAAATATGATGGATACTATGTTTATGAAACAAATAGAACAGATTTATCAGTAAAAGAAGTTATTAATTTATATTCAAAACAATGACAAATTGAGTCTAATTTCAAGACATTAAAAGGTAAATTATCTCTTCGTCCAATGTATTTATCAACTTGAAACCATATTGTTGGTTACATTTGTTTATGTTTCATTTCATTAGTGTTTTTAAACTACATCATCTACATTCTAAATTCAAAATTAGGACTGACTGGAAAAAGCAAAATCACTGAGCATAAAGTGATTAATGTTATCAAAGAAGTTAAAGAAATTGAAGTATTTGTAAATAAACAAAAAATCGAAACTATACAAGTGTATAATGATGAGTTACAAGAAAGTTGGCAAACTTATCAAATATTATTAGAGCTTTTAACAAAAGAAAAAGTCACTTAGACATTACATTATAAAAAACATAACTTATGAGATCAAAAATTTACATAAGTATGTTTTCTTGTTTTATGCTTAAACTGGGAAACGTAGGAAAAAAACTAAGGATATAAAACAATGGCAACTAGACAGAATTATAAAAAGCCGTTCTTAGTTAAAGAATCTAATTTCTTTAAATATCGTTATATAAACAGAGCTACTAATACAAAAACAAGTTGAAAATTTCACCCAATTTATTTTCATTTACTAAGTTTTTTAGTTTTGGTATTAGTTGGTTATTGTTTTTATAATCAAGCAAGTCTAATTAAAATTGATAATTTTTATCAAGTAGCTAAAAAACTAGTTTTACTATTTAGTTTTGAAAATAAAAACTTTTTAGATACTAGTTATATTTCAAATGAATATACTAACTTATTTTTAGATACGCTTAGTTTGTTATGAGTAACAATTAAACTAGCCTTAACTGGAACATTTATAGGTTTTATATTAGCTGTTATTACTAGTTTTTTATCATTTAGTAAAGTTAATAATAAATTTTTTTCTTATTTATTAAGTGCTGTTATTTTAATTTTAAGAAGTACGCTCGAATTGATCTTTATTACTCTGATAACTTCAACTTTTAGAAATGATTTAAGTTTATTATTAGTTTATATTTGATTTACTTGATTATGATTACATAAATACTATATTGATATGTTAAATTCATTTGATTTACAGGCATATTATGTTTCAATAAGTCAAGGTAATTCAAAGTTTAAAGCTTTTTTAAAGAAATTTATCCAAGAATAAAAAATAGAGTAATTGCATTATTCATTTTTTCATTTGAATCAAACATTAGATGAGCTTCAATTCTAGCAGCTTTAAGTTTACCTGGAATAGGTAGATTAATAGTTTATGGAAGCGAAAACACTGCTCATTTTAACCAATTAGGTATTCCATTATTAGTATTAATGAGTTTTATTTTAGTTTTAGAATTATTAAACTATTTATTTAAAAAATATCTAGTTGAGGCTAGATCTAAAGTTTATAAACAAAAAAATGAAACTAAATTAGAATACTATACGCGTTTATCTAAAAAACTAAATGTTAATAAAATTATTATTAGTTTAATTTTTATTAGTTTAACTATTATAAGTATTATTACTTTTATTAATATTCCAATTTACATTTTTAATTTAGATTATGTTAAATCATTTTTTAATAATTTATTAAATCCAAATTTTGCTAGTTTTAGTATTTTTAATAAACATATTGAAAATAACCCAATTCTTTTAATTTGAAACTCACTACAGTTTACAATTGTTGCTATGTTTATTTGCATAGTGATAACAATAATAGGTATTAGATTACAATCAATAAGATTAAATAATTTATTTATTGTAATTATTTGTAGAAGTCTAAATGTTTTAATTAGACTAATTCCAACTATAGTTTATTTTTATGTTTTTCATCCAATATTTAGTAATGTTTTAACACTATTAATTATTGTTGTTAGTTTACATCAAGCTTCAAGTAAAGCAAAACAATTAGTTGAAGTAATTGATAATTTAAATATTCAAATTATTAATAATTTAAAAATCCAAGGATATAGTAATAATCAAATATTTTTAAAGTATGTCTTGCCCGCAATTAAAATTGAATTTATCTCATTATCAATTTTTTATTTTGAATTAATATTTAGAGCATCAATTACTTATTATATTTTAGCTAGTGATAAATTATATATTGGATATTTAATTACTAAGTATTTAGATACAAAAGCATTTTATCCAAGATTAGCTATGAGTTATGTATGAATTGCAACATTTGCAATATTAACAATAAATCTAATTGCTAGATATGTTAATAAAAAAATCAGGAAATCCCTAGATATTTTAATAAACTATAATCTAGAAAAAATTTTATTGTTGTTTCAATAAAATTTTTTATGTTTAAACTATTTTATTATTTAGGAGATAAATAAATGACAAATCAGCCAGGAAATGCGTTAAGAACGTTTTTTAACTCAACTGTTTTTAGTTTTGAAATATTAAGTGTAGCAACATTAATATTTTTAGTTTTTTTATGAAAATTATTTGCTGTAATTTTAAAAAAGCAAGATAATAAAATCTTTTTATCATCAGGTTATACTATAGCAACTCTATTAGCTTTTTATTTGCCTTGAGCTTTTTCAAGTATAGCCTCACAAACTAGTGTTTATCCATTTTTAAATCCTTTAAGTGTTTTTTATTTAAGTGTTTTAAAGGGTTTAGCAAATAGTGGACAAGTTTTAAATAGCTCAAATACTTTAATTGGCTCTCTTTTATGAAAAGGAATACCATATATTCTAACTGGTCAATTAATTGGTGGATTTTTAGGGTTTAGTTTGTTTGTTGGATTATTTTTTTTAATTAAAAAAATTAATCAAACCGATTTAGAAAATAATATTAATCATTTAAAAATTAGTATGATTGTTAGTTTTGATGATAAGTTGTCTTTAAAATGATACACAATAAAAGAAATTGCTTTTATTATGATGTTAATGCTGTTATTACCTTTAATAAGATGACAAATACAGCATTTTATAAAACTAATGATTTTCAAGTAAAACTAATTGAAGGACTAGTTGTTGGAGTAATTATTTTTGCTTCATCATTTGTAAATTTCTTTTGTTTTCATTTATTTTTTTCTTTAATAAATATTATTTTTAAAACTATTAGTTATTTGAAATTATCAAAGCAACTAAAACAACAATCAGCTTATTATAAAGATTTAATTAAGTTTTTTATAGTTGTAATATTAACTATTATTATTCCAATGATTCTAGCATTTTTTGCAATATTAATAAAAATGGCATCTGGAGTATATATTAGTGTTTCTTAATAAGGAGATATATGAAAAATTGATCTTTTAAAAATTTGAAATTTAAAAAGTGTTTGTTATTTTCTTTTATAACTATTTTATCAACAGCTCCAATAATTACAGTTGTTAGTTGTACTAATAGAAATACTATTAATCAAAATTCAGAAATATTTTTAAATTTAAATAATAAAAGGGACTTCAATAATAATGATTTATTAAGATTTGAAACTAATAATCAAATCAACATTTTATCTGAAATTAATGAATATTTTACTAATAATCAAATTGATAATTTAATTACTTATAAAATAAATGGTGCTTCAAGTAAAACTGTTTTATTTGAAGATATGATGTTAAATAATTATATGACTAAATATATGGAATTTAATCAACAAGAATTTAAAAAGATTCTTAAAGATAAATTACATTATAGTGATAATTTAATTAACCGTTTATCTTTTAGTATTGATTATAATAATGTTAGAAGAAATGTAAATAATAGTTTTAACATTGTTTTTCCTATTAGAGTAAGACTTAATTTAACTTCACATAATAAAGCCAAATATCAACAAGGTTTATATAGTGAACATACTATTGAAGTGTATGTTAAAGATGCTATTTCAAAAGCTAAAAGTGAACTAGAAACACTAAATGTTGATAAAGAAAAAGGTAAACAAGAAACTAAAGTCGAAAACTTAGAAGAAGTTGTTAAACAACAAGAAGAACTTAAAAAGGCTTTTGAAGAATTAAAAACACTTAAATCTAGTGATTTAAAAGTTACTTTAAATAATAATAAATTTAAAAAAGATTTATTAGAGAAATGATCAATTCATGATTTAAATTCAAAACAATTAAAAGAAATGTTTGCTGTTGATGAATCTAAATTTAAAGAAATTGAAAAAAAATATCAAAACTTTGAATTTAAATTAACTTTAGAAGATGTTGATTTTAAAGATGCTAATTTAAAACAAAATGAAGGTAATTTAAAAATAAGAGTTGGTGTTAATAATAAAAAAGAAAATGTAAAAGATAATTTCCAGGCTGGCTTTTCTTTATTTTCTAAATTTAATTTTGATTGAAATGATAGTTTTTGAAAAAAATTAAAATTAACTGATTTAGTTAAAGTTAATACAATTGCAAATACTGAAAATAACACTGATTTATCTAGTTTAGATAAAAGTAATTTAATAGTTAAAACTTATAGTGATCAAATTAAAGATATTAGTATTAATAAAATTACAAGTAAAGATTTTAGAAATGCAAGTATTGAATTAAACTTAAAACTTTTAGATTCTAGCTCTTTTAAACTTGTAAAAAATATTGGAGTTGGAAATTATAGTTTATTGTTTACAAATCAGTTTACAAAACAACACATAAAAGCTCCAAGTTTTGCAACAGAAAGATTAGATGCAACAATATTACCAAGTATTGATAAGTCATTTTTTGGAAGTTTTAATTCTGAATTATTTTCTGGAGGTTATGGTATTTCTAGAGCATTTTATAATGAAAAAGTAAAAACACCATCATATATGCATATTGGTGAAGATTATATTGCAAATGATCATCAAGAAGTATTAATGCCATATGATGGAGAAGTTATTGCTGCTTATGAATTTACTACAACAAGGCCAAGAGAAGGAGTAGGAACTGTAATGGTTCTTAAAATTTCTGTTAGTTCATTAGATTGATCTCCAAAACAAAAAGAAATTTATTTAAATAATAATTCTGATCATATTTTTATGTCATTTTTACATTTGGATGCATCAAGAACTTTAAATAATCCAAAATTGGGTTGACAAGCTAAAACTGTAGAACTAGAACATATAAGTAGAAATGGAAGAATATTAAATAGAGGAAATAAAAGAACAATTCAAGTTGTTCCAACACTTACTCCAAATAATCCAACTAAAGTTAAAAAAGGTGAAATTATAGGTTATTTAGGAAGTGAGTCAACTAATGGTGGTTGAATGTCACATGCTCATGTTAATTTATATACAAACAGAACACATTATTTAACAAAAAACTATTTTAATTTAAAAGCTTCAAACAATTTTTTAAATCCAGATGACTAAAAAAATACAAATCTTCTGAAGTAAACTATTCAAATTTAGGAAACATTGGTGTTCATGGATCATTTGACTCTTTTTACCTTTTAAATAAAAAAACTAAACAATTAAAACAACTTATTAATTTTAAAGTATATGAAACTGATCCAATAACAGGTAAAAGAAAAGAACCACAAAAAGAAATACCAAATGAACTAAGAAATTATGCTCCTGCTGCTAATTTAAATAAATGAGAAATTGAAGAAGGTTATGCTGATCCTAACTTAATTTATAAATTAAGAGATCCTAGAACTTTACAATTTAATATTGAAGACTATATAAAAATACATAAACAAAATACATAAACAATAATTATAGAATTTAAAAATTCCCTTAGGTTTTTAAATAATCAAAGGAATTTTTATTTGCTTAGTTTTTTAAATTTGAATTTTTTAGATAGATAATTATAAAATTGGAGTTGATAATAGAACTAAATTTTACCATTTCCTACGTTTCCCACTTAGTCGCGAAAACACTCAGTTTTCAGCGGCTATATTTTTTTATAAAAAAATATAATTTATTATGCTTTTATGCTTAAATATGATATAATAAAGACGTGAAGAAGTCAAGAAATGATGTAAAAAGACAATGAAGAACATCAATAGCAAGAGTTAAAAAAGGCGAATACTTATCAATTGGAGTGCCAAGACCAGATAACAAAGGTTTTGTATATAGATTGGGATATGGATATTTGCATGAATTAAAACAATATCACGATGATCCGCTAGCAATTATCAAAGCAATTATTGCAAACTTTCCATTGTCTTGAACAAAAGAACAAGCAAGAACTAAATTAGATGAAATTTTTAAAGAGAAAAAAGAAACCAAAAAAGAAGTTTTAGAAAGGTTTAAAGGTTACGAAGTAGTTGAAAAACTATTTGATTATTTCAATATTTTTAATGATTGTTCTCCCACAAAATCGACAACATTAAAAGATGTTGTTTTACAGTTGATTTATCAAAGAATTAAAAATCCAATAAGTGTTTTTAACACTTATAAGACAGCAAAAAAAGAAAAAATAGACACTCATTCAAAAAAATCATTTTATAGATCATTAGACTATATAGCAAAAAACAAAGATAAAATTTTAAGAAATTTAAATGCAAAAATTTGTGCAAATACCAATAGAAAAATTGATGTATTATGATTTGACGCAACAACTACTTATTTTGAAACATTTTCTCGTGAAGGTTATAAAAAACCTGGTTATTCAAAAGATGGAAAATTTAAAGAAGACCAGATTGTTATAGGTATGGCAACTGATGAAAATGGAATACCGTTACACTACAAAATATTTCCAGGAAATGTTGCTGATCCAAATACTTTAATACCATTTATGCTTGAAATTGCAGATATTTATGAAGTTAACAGTGTAACTATAATTGCTGACAAAGGAATGAGTGTTAATAGAAATATTAGATTTTTAGAATCTAAGAATTGAAAATACATAATCTCATACAGAATGAAAGCTGGAAGCAAACAATTTAAAGAGTATATATTAGATGAAAAAGATTATATAAATGATGGTGGTTTGATATACAAAACTCGTGATATTGCATCTTCATACAATAAAAAAAGAATTAATGGAC
The DNA here is from genome assembly GCF_000011445.1 of Mycoplasma mycoides subsp. mycoides SC str. PG1. Taxonomy (NCBI): domain Bacteria; kingdom Bacillati; phylum Mycoplasmatota; class Mollicutes; order Mycoplasmatales; family Mycoplasmataceae; genus Mycoplasma; species Mycoplasma mycoides. The sequence continues at coordinate 899,182 of NC_005364.2, read as the reverse complement.
ATTTTAGAAGACAAATAATTAGTTTTAGTCAAAAACGAGCAACTAAAGACAAAAACGATAGAGACATTTTAATTCAAAATTTCACTAAGAAAATGAATAAAGATAATCTTGTTTCTTGTGATGATTTAGCGGGATCTAAAAAATATAGATTCTTTAAACCTATAAACAAAGGTGCATTTTATGAACTTGACATAGAAAAAATACAAGAAGATCAAAAATATGATGGATACTATGTTTATGAAACAAATAGAACAGATTTATCAGTAAAAGAAGTTATTAATTTATATTCAAAACAATGACAAATTGAGTCTAATTTCAAGACATTAAAAGGTAAATTATCTCTTCGTCCAATGTATTTATCAACTTGAAACCATATTGTTGGTTACATTTGTTTATGTTTCATTTCATTAGTGTTTTTAAACTACATCATCTACATTCTAAATTCAAAATTAGGACTGACTGGAAAAAGCAAAATCACTGAGCATAAAGTGATTAATGTTATCAAAGAAGTTAAAGAAATTGAAGTATTTGTAAATAAACAAAAAATCGAAACTATACAAGTGTATAATGATGAGTTACAAGAAAGTTGGCAAACTTATCAAATATTATTAGAGCTTTTAACAAAAGAAAAAGTCACTTAGACATTACATTATAAAAAACATAACTTATGAGATCAAAAATTTACATAAGTATGTTTTCTTGTTTTATGCTTAAACTGGGAAACGTAGGATAATTATAAAATTGGAGTTGATAATAGAACTAAATTTTACCATTTTATGCTGATCACTTGCATATATATATATTAAAAAATTCCCAATTTTGGACACTATATAATTTTAATAATTTACTAAAAAATTCTTATTTTCGTCCATTAAATACATTAAAATATCTAAATAATTAAATTTTCTTAAATTTAGAGCTAAAAAAGCTCTATTTTTTTCCAATTTCATTTTAAAAAAGTTTAAAAAATTAAAAATAGGTGGTAAAATAAATATATATGTATAGTGTTTAACACATAAAAAGGGAGATATAAAAATGGCCATTCCTAAAGACATATTAAAAATTCCAAGACTATCTAGTACTAGAGTAAAAACAACATCAAAAGAAGGTATTTATAATGTTATACAAAGAACATCAATAAGAAAAAATGGAAAAATTATTCCTGTTGAAAAAGGAGTAATTGGAAAAATTATTCCTGTTGAAAAAGGAGTAATTGGAAAGATTATTAATGGTGTTTTTCAAAGCATAGAAAAGCAAACATATGAAGTAGATATTAAATCATATGGTCTATTTGCACTAAATGAAAAATTAAACAATCATATCTTTAGAGAACTTTTAAATTTTTATGATTTTGAAGATGCTAGAAAATTATATGTTATAGCTTCTTTAAGAACTATGTTTTCAGATATTAAAAATGAACATTTAAAACATGAATATGATACAAATTTTATTTCTGAAATATACCCAAAATGTGCTTTATCTTCAAACACTATCTCAAGTTTTTTAGAGAAAATAGGTAAATCTAGTTCGAAGATGGAAGACTTTATGAATAAAAGATTAGAAGAGTTTTCAAACCACTCAATAGTTATTGATGGTATGTTGAAAAACAATGCATCAGAAACTAACATTTTCTCTGAAATGTCTAGAAAGTCTAGAACTAAAGGCTCTCAAAACTTAAACCTTATTTATGCTTATGATATTAATGCACAAGAACCTGTTGCTAGTTCTGTTTACCCAGGAAATATGCTAGATTACACTGCTTTTAGAGACTTTTTAAGAACTTATGAGATTAAAAATGGATTTTTAATTCTTGATAAAGGATTTGATGATAAAGAATGTAAAAACTTGATGAGAGAAAAAAATATTAAATATTTAATCCCTATAAAAATAAATCATACTTTTAAAAAGTTTAATTTAAAATCTGGATTTAATTTCACTTTCACTTATGATGACGACACAATAAGAGCAAAGAAAATTATCATCAACAACAAATATTATTTTTGTTATAAATCAACCCTAACTGAAATGGTAGAAAAGAAAAATTTCATAAGTCGTGCACATAAAAAAGGTGCGTATGATGAAATTAAATTACTAGAAAGAGAAAATCTTTTTGGATTAATAATTTTTGAGTGTAATTATGATTTGGACTTAAAAGATATTTATGTCGCGTATAAAAAGAGATGAGAAATTGAATTGCTTTTTAAACAGTTTAAAAATGTGCTTGAACAAAACGAAGTAAATGTTCAAGGAAACTATAGATTATTAGCAACTGAATTTATTAACTTTTTATCTTCAATTATGCTTTGCAGAATAAAAAACCACCTATTAAATAGTGGCGTTCTTGACAATAGAACAATTAGTGAAACTTTTAGATATTTATCAAAAATAATCAAGAAGAGAAAGTCTAGAAAAAGAGAAGAATGAGATGATGTTGAAACATTAAAATATATTAAAGAAATGAAGTCTATTTTAAAAATATAGTGTCCAAAATTGGGATTTTTTTAATACTTTAAATCTAAAGAAAAAATTAAAGATAAATTATCTAAAATTAAATCTAAAAAATAAGAAAATGCAGACCTATAATGATCTGCATTTTTTTATTATTTATCTAAACAACAATTTGTTTCTTTTTTATAAGCAATTACTTCTATTTCAATTAAAGCATCTTTTGGAAGAGCTGCTGCTTGAAAAGCACTTCTAGCAGGTTTGTGCTCTTCAAAGAATTCTTCATAAATACTATTTACTAATGAAAAATCATTAATATCTTTTAATAAAACTAAAGTTTTAACTACATCAGTTTTGTCATATCCTGCTTGTTTTAAAATTTCATAAATATTATTTAAACTTCTTTTTGTTTGTAATTCAATATTATTTTCTAAAAGCATAGTTTTAGGATCTAATCCTAATTGCCCAGATAAATATAAAGTACCATTACAAATTTTAACAGCTTGACTGTATGGTCCGATTGCTTTTGGAGCATTTTCAGTATTAATTATTTTCATAATTACCCCCTAATTTAATTTTAAACAGATTTTTAGTTTTTCAACTAATTGTATTAATTCAGATCTAGGACAAGCAATATTTATTCTAAATCAGTCAGTTTCATTTGTATAAAAATCAGAAGCTAAATTAATAATTAGATTTTGGTGTTTTAAATTTTCTTTAAACTGATCAACAGTTATATGATTAAACTTAATTCAAACTAAATAAGTTGCTTTTAGATCTATATAATCTAGTTGTTTATATTTATCTAAAAGATTTTCTTTTAAATATAAATAGTTATTATAAATATATTCTTTAAACTCTTTTACTCAATCTAAAACTTCTTTATTTGTATAAGCACTAATTAAAACTTGTTGATAAAAAGAATTAAATAGTCCAAATCCATTAATTAAATATTGTTGTTTAATTTTATCTAGTATATCTGTATTTTTACTAATTAAATAAGAACCTTTTAATCCAGCTAAATTAAACATTTTATTTGGAGAACTAACTACTATAAAATTATTATTTTTAGTTTCAAATTCTAATAAAGAATAAAACTTATCTTTTAAAACAATGTCTCCATGAACTTCATCACTAATAATAACTACATTATACCTATTACAAATCTCAATGATTTTTAAAAGATCTTGAGCTTTTCAAACTACTCCAGAAGGGTTATGTGGACTACATAAAATAAACATTTTTACATTATGTTTTTTTATTTTATTTTCAAAATCAATAAAATCAATTTCATAATTATGATCTTTATAAACTAATGGATTATCTATTACATTTCTATTATTTGTTTGTACTACATTATAAAAAGGTTTATAAACGGGAGATTGAATTAAGATATTATCATTTACATTAGTAAGCGCTTGAACAGCTTGTATTAAAGCACTAATAGTTCCATGACCTAGAATTATTTGATTAGTATTTAAATCAATATTATGTAATTGTTTATATCAAGTTTGAATAGCATCTAGACTATTTTCAATACTACAAGTATAACTATAAGATTGTTGTTTAGCGATTTTTTTAATTGTATTTACTATAACTTTTGGAGTTTTAAAATTAGTGTCAGCTATTGAACAGTTTAAAAAATTATCATAATCATCTAATAAATAAAATTGTTTAATATTATCTTTACATCATCTTCTTTCATGAGTTTTTGACCTATTAAAAGGTTTATCAAACTCAGATTTAAACTTATTCATTATTTCACCTCAAATTAATTATAAAAGTTCTTATATTACTTATTAACTCCTTATATTAAGAAACTAAAATTCATCAAGATATTAGAATAATTGATTTTGTTATAATCATAATAATAGAAAAGAGAGTTTTTATGTATAAAATAATTGCTATTGATATTGATGGAACAGTGTATTCTAGAAAAAACGGAATTCATGAACTAACTAAACTTGCTATAAAAAAAGCTAAAGATAAAGGAATAAAAATAGTTATAGCAACTGGAAGAACTATAACAACTACTAGATTTATTGCAAAACAATTAGATTTATTAAATACTTCTATTCCTTTTATTAGTCAAAATGGTGGACAAGTGTTTAGTTATGAAAAAAATGGTAGTGTAAAGATTAGATATACAAAAAACTTTACAACAGATCAAGTTGATCAAATCTTTAGTATTATAAAACAACATAAAGCTCATGCTTTTTGTTATACACTTAATGAAAATATTGCTTATAAAAATAAAGGTATTTCTATCTTTTTTTGATGAATGAAAAAAAGAGCAAAAAGAGTAGTAAAAACTTATAAACCTAATAAAAAATTAGAAGCCCAAATTACTAAATATATTTGTTTTGGTAAAAAAGAAAATATGAGACAAATGAGAAAAAAATTGAAGATCTAGGTTTTAGTGCTTTTTCTTTTAGTTATGTAACAAATGCAAAAGAAAATATTGAAATTAATCCAATTGGTGTTAATAAAGGTTATGGTTTAGAATATGTTGCAAAAGAATTAAATATAAAACCAGAAGAAATTTTATTTTTTGGAGATGGAGAAAACGATTTAGAAGCTATTAAATTTGCAGGAACTGGAGTTGCTATGAAAAATACAAAACTAGAGATTGTTAAAAATGCAGCTGATGATATAACTAGTTTAACTGCAGATCAAGGTGGAGTTGGAGAATATATTTTTAAACATGTTTTAAAAGAAGAAATTCCTATTGAGTTTAGAATAGATAAGTAATTAATCATTAATTTTTTTAGTTTTTAGTATTTTGAATTATTGTTTTATTTCACTAATTGATCTATTAAAGTATAATTAAAGTAAATAAGGGTGCTGTAAAAGGCTGAGATTATACCTATTAGCAGATCATGGTAATTCATGCGTGGCTAAAGATTTTTTACAGGTTATGCCCTTAAAAGGTATAACCTTTTATTTTTCCCTTATTTTAAAAAGGAGATAAGAATGTATACAAATAGATTAAAAGTAGCATTAGGAACAATGTTATCAGCTGTTTCTATTGGTTCTATAAGTTCATTTGTTGTTGCTTGTCAAACTAAAGAAGGTTGAGATACTACAATAACAATCAATAACTCTTGAGTTAATGATGGATTTTTTAATAAATTAGACTATGATACTGGTGCTATAACTGCTGGAGAAAAAAGTAAAGCATTCATTGAATTATTAACTAAAAAATTTAATGAATTAAAAAACCAAGATGAGGCAACTAAAAAATTTAAAGATGTTAAATTTGATATCAAAGTTGACTTTGACAAAAAAACTTACTTTTCAAAATTAGAAAAAAATGACTCTGAAAATGATGTTTATATTGCTAATTATTCATACTATTTAAGTAATGTTTGAGATGCTAATAAAAAAGCTCTAAAAAAAGATTTACCTTTCAAATTAGTTTCTCAAGCTGCTACTTTGCAATTTAACTGACAATCAGAAGACGACACTTTCTATAAAGATGGAACGAAAGAAGATTCACTACGTAAATTAGCAGATAAAAATAATGAAGAATGATTAAAATATGGTGAATATCCAGATTGATACAAACTAGAAAAAGAAGTCAATGGAAAGAAACTGAATTTCGATGGGTCAAAATATACTAATTTTTATAAAAATGGTGATTTAATTTATGTATATCGTGGTGCTGTTCTAATTGCTGGAAATGAAGAGCAAAGAAATAAAATAATTAAAGATTGAGAAAGTAAAAAGTGAGAAGATTTTATCAAAAATGGTATTGTTTTTGAAAAAACAAGTAGTGCTGGTGGATATAAATATCAAGTAGCATTATTTGCACGTCATTTTGGTAAAACTGTTTCAGAAATCAAAGCAGATTTAGAAGGTGAAAAATACGAAGAATACATAGTAAAAGGGCAAAAAGTTTCCGCTCAATTAGGTAAAAAACAAAAAGATCAAAAAGGACACACTCCATTAATTGGTTTTGATGATGAAGGTTCATACAACTGAACTAAATCAAAAAAAGATAGTGAAAAATACAAACCTACTGAATTTAAATCTAGTGAAAATGGAAAACCTACCGCTAGTGCAATGACTGGTGGAAAACTTATGATGGCAGTTTCAAAACCAGTAGCCACAAAACCTGCTACCCCTGCCCAAGCTAATCCTGGAACTAACGGAATGATGGATAAAAATAATGCTGTAGTTAGAACCTTAACAATGACTAACCCAGCTGGTTATGATGTTGTTTTAGCAAGAAAAGGTTTATTAGATAAACAAGTTGAGCTACTTTCAAAAGCATTAAATTCATTATCATTAACTGAAAATACTTATGGAATTTACACTGGATATAACAAATTTATGCCATTAAGTAATGAGTTATTTGAAAAATTAGTAAAATTACAAGTGCAAGCTGAATCAACAGAAAATTTAGTTACAGAAATTGATAAAATTCAAAAACAAAATTATTAGTAAATAATAGATGAATAAAGTTATAGAGTTAAAAGAAATATCAGTTCAATACAATAATAAAAGTGATCTAATTTTAAAAGATATTAACCTAGATATTTTTCAAGGCGAACTAGTTGCTATAATTGGTCCATCTGGAGTTGGAAAAAGTACATTATTTAAAATAATTATTAATTCATTAAGACCAGTAAAAGGTCAAGCAAAAGTCTTTGATAAAGATATTTTAAAATTTAATAAAAAACAAAAACGTCTTTTTATCTCAAAAATAGGTTTTCTAACTCAAACTCCTAATCTTATTTATACAGATAATGTTTATAACAACATTATTAGATCAACTAGCAAATATAAAAATAATTTTTATAAGTTTTTTAGTATTTTAACTAGAAAACAAAAAATAGCAATTTTTGAAAAATTAGATGAATTAAATATTTTAGATAAAGCTTTTTTTAAAGTAAGTGAACTTTCTGGTGGTCAACAACAGCGTGTAGAAATTGCAAAACTTCTAATAAAAGATGTTGAATTAATTCTAGCTGATGAACCAACAAGTAATTTAGATAAAAAAACTAGTATTGAAGTACTAAAAGTACTTAAAAATATCTCAAAACAAAATAAAACCATTTTGGTAAACATTCACGATCTTAGTTTAGTTAAAAGATATTTTGATAGAGTAATTGCAATTAATAATAAACAAATTGTATTTGATAAAAAAACTAAGGATATAAAACAATGGCAACTAGACAGAATTATAAAAAGCCGTTCTTAGTTAAAGAATCTAATTTCTTTAAATATCGTTATATAAACAGAGCTACTAATACAAAAACAAGTTGAAAATTTCACCCAATTTATTTTCATTTACTAAGTTTTTTAGTTTTGGTATTAGTTGGTTATTGTTTTTATAATCAAGCAAGTCTAATTAAAATTGATAATTTTTATCAAGTAGCTAAAAAACTAGTTTTACTATTTAGTTTTGAAAATAAAAACTTTTTAGATACTAGTTATATTTCAAATGAATATACTAACTTATTTTTAGATACGCTTAGTTTGTTATGAGTAACAATTAAACTAGCCTTAACTGGAACATTTATAGGTTTTATATTAGCTGTTATTACTAGTTTTTTATCATTTAGTAAAGTTAATAATAAATTTTTTTCTTATTTATTAAGTGCTGTTATTTTAATTTTAAGAAGTACGCTCGAATTGATCTTTATTACTCTGATAACTTCAACTTTTAGAAATGATTTAAGTTTATTATTAGTTTATATTTGATTTACTTGATTATGATTACATAAATACTATATTGATATGTTAAATTCATTTGATTTACAGGCATATTATGTTTCAATAAGTCAAGGTAATTCAAAGTTTAAAGCTTTTTTTAAAGAAATTTATCCAAGAATAAAAAATAGAGTAATTGCATTATTCATTTTTTCATTTGAATCAAACATTAGATGAGCTTCAATTCTAGCAGCTTTAAGTTTACCTGGAATAGGTAGATTAATAGTTTATGGAAGCGAAAACACTGCTCATTTTAACCAATTAGGTATTCCATTATTAGTATTAATGAGTTTTATTTTAGTTTTAGAATTATTAAACTATTTATTTAAAAAATATCTAGCTGAGGCTAGATCTAAAGTTTATAAACAAAAAAATGAAACTAAATTAGAATACTATACGCGTTTATCTAAAAAACTAAATGTTAATAAAATTATTATTAGTTTAATTTTTATTAGTTTAACTATTATAAGTATTATTACTTTTATTAATATTCCAATTTACATTTTTAATTTAGATTATGTTAAATCATTTTTTAATAATTTATTAAATCCAAATTTTGCTAGTTTTAGTATTTTTAATAAACATATTGAAAATAACCCAATTCTTTTAATTTGAAACTCACTACAGTTTACAATTGTTGCTATGTTTATTTGCATAGTGATAACAATAATAGGTATTAGATTACAATCAATAAGATTAAATAATTTATTTATTGTAATTATTTGTAGAAGTCTAAATGTTTTAATTAGACTAATTCCAACTATAGTTTATTTTTATGTTTTTCATCCAATATTTAGTAATGTTTTAACACTAGTAATTATTGTTGTTAGTTTACATCAAGCTTCAAGTAAAGCAAAACAATTAGTTGAAGTAGTTGATAATTTAAATATTCAAATTATTAATAATTTAAAAATCCAAGGATATAGTAATAATCAAATATTTTTAAAGTATGTCTTGCCCGCAATTAAAATTGAATTTATCTCATTATCAATTTTTTATTTTGAATTAATATTTAGAGCATCAATTACTTATTATATTTTAGCTAGTGATAAATTATATATTGGATATTTAATTACTAAGTATTTAGATACAAAAGCATTTTATCCAAGATTAGCTATGAGTTATGTATGAATTGCAACATTTGCAATATTAACAATAAATCTAATTGCTAGATATGTTAATAAAAAAATCAGGAAATCCCCTCGCTACCATAAACACGGACTAAAATTTTTCAATATTATAACAGGATTGTTTTCTGAATTGTACAGGAGACAATCCTTTTAATTTTTCTTTTATTCTTATGTTGTTATATCAATAAATATATTTATGAATTCTTTTAGTTAACTCTTCTACTGAATTATATTTTTCACCATAATAAATTTCTTGCTTTAATAAACCAAAGAAGTTTTCTATAATAGCATTATCTAAGCAATTACCTTTTCTAGACATACTTTGTGTTATGTTATTTTCTTCTAGTTTTTTAGCTCAACTAATGTGCTGATAATGAAATCCCTGATCAGAATGAATCAACAAACCATTTGTATTTTTAACCTTTTTAAGTGCTTTGTCTAGCATTGAATTTGTTAGGTTTAAGTTAGGATTGGTTTGAATGAATATGAAATAATTTCATCATTGTAAAGATCAATAATTGGTGATAAATATAACTTTTGACCATTAACTTTAAACTCTGTTACATCAGTGCATCAAAGTTTGTTTGCTTGTAAAGAATGAAAATTTCTTTTTAAAACATTATCTGCAATTTTTCCAACAGTTCCTTTATAAGAACTATATCTTCCATTTTTTGTTCTAAATTTAATACACTGAACTCCAAGCTCTTTAGTTAACCTTAAACTTTTTGTGATTTACAATATATCCTTTTGATTTTAAGGCCATTTTTAGCCTTCTATACCCATACGTTTCAAATGATTTGCTAAAAATGTCAACAATCATTTCCTTTAATTCTTTATCTTTATCTATTGTATTTTCTAACTTATGTTTTCATTCATAAAAAGACGATTTAGGTAATTTAGCTATTTTTAAGAGAATAGGAATCTTAACTTTTTTATGTGTTTTTAACAATTCTAAAACTACTTTTGTTTTTTCCTTGTTGATTTTTCTTTTGTCAACAAGGTGTGGAACTTTTTTCAGAATTCAGCCTCCAACTTATAGTATTCCACTTGTTCTTTTAATTCTTTAAATTTGTTGTTCATTATTGATTTTTACTTGTGATTTCTTTATTTTAGCTGGTTTTTTATTAGGGTTTTTCATAATTTTCTTAGGTCTTCCTATATTATTATTTAACCCTAAAAATCCATATTCTCTATATTTTTTAACTCAACCAGCTATAGTTGATGAATAAATAATATTAAACTTTTTTGCGACTTCATCATATGAGTGATTAGTTTCAAGTTTATATAATACAATTTTTAGTTTTAGCTTTGCACTATAATAAGGCTTTTTTTCCTTATTAATTAGCCCTTCTATTCCAAACGCTTCAAATCTATTAACTAAACTTTCTACAGTATCAACTGAAATATCATATTTATTTGCTAAATAAGTACTCTTTTTAATATTAAGTTTTTTAGCTTCTTTAACAATTTTTAACTTTTTTTCTAAATTTAATTTAGACATATAAAAACCCCATTTCCTGGATTTTAGTCCGAAATATGGGGTTCGGGAGAAATAACTAGATATTTTAATAAACTATAATCTAGAAAAAATTTTATTGTTGTTTCAATAAAATTTTTTATGTTTAAACTATTTTATTATTTAGGAGATAAATAAATGACAAATCAGCCAGGAAATGCGTTAAGAACGTTTTTTAACTCAACTGTTTTTAGTTTTGAAATATTAAGTGTAGCAACATTAATATTTTTAGTTCCTACGTTTCCCAGTTTAAGCATAAAACAAGAAAACATACTTATGTAAATTTTTGATCTCATAAGTTATGTTTTTTATAATGTAATGTCTAAGTGACTTTTTCTTTTGTTAAAAGTTCTAATAATATTTGATAAGTTTGCCAACTTTCTTGTAACTCATCATTATACACTTGTATAGTTTCGATTTTTTGTTTATTTACAAATACTTCAATTTCTTTAACTTCTTTGATAACATTAATCACTTTATGCTCAGTGATTTTGCTTTTTCCAGTCAGTCCTAATTTTGAATTTAAAATGTAGATGATGTAGTTTAAAAACACTAATGAAATGAAACATAAACAAATGTAACCAACAATATGGTTTCAAGTTGATAAATACATTGGACGAAGAGATAATTTACCTTTTAATGTCTTGAAATTAGACTCAATTTGTCATTGTTTTGAATATAAATTAATAACTTCTTTTACTGATAAATCTGTTCTATTTGTTTCATAAACATAGTATCCATCATATTTTTGATCTTCTTGTATTTTTTCTATGTCAAGTTCATAAAATGCACCTTTGTTTATAGGTTTAAAGAATCTATATTTTTTAGATCCCGCTAAATCATCACAAGAAACAAGATTATCTTTATTCATTTTCTTAGTGAAATTTTGAATTAAAATGTCTCTATCGTTTTTGTCTTTAGTTGCTCGTTTTTGACTAAAACTAATTATTTGTCTTCTAAAATGTCCATTAATTCTTTTTTTATTGTATGAAGATGCAATATCACGAGTTTTGTATATCAAACCACCATCATTTATATAATCTTTTTCATCTAATACATACTCTTTAAATTGTTTGCTTCCAGCTTTCATTCTGTATGAGATTATGTATTTTCAATTCTTAGATTCTAAAAATCTAATATTTCTATTAACACTCATTCCTTTGTCAGCAATTATAGTTACACTGTTAACTTCATAAATATCTGCAATTTCAAGCATAAATGGTATTAAAGTATTTGAATCAGCAACATTTCCTGGAAATATTTTGTAGTGTAACGGTATTCCATTTTCATCAGTTGCCATACCTATAACAATCTGGTCTTCTTTAAATTTTCCATCTTTTGAATAACCAGGTTTTTTATAACCTTCACGGGAAAATGTTTCAAAATAAGTAGTTGTTGCGTCAAATCATAATACATCAATTTTTCTATTGGTATTTGCACAAATTTTTACATTTAAATTTCTTAAAATTTCATCTTTGTTTTTTGCTATATAGTCTAATGATCTATAAAATGAATTTTTTGAATGAGTGTCTATTTTTTCTTTTTTTGCTGTCTTATAAGTGTTAAAAACACTTATTGGATTTTTAATTCTTTGATAAATCAACTGTAAAACAACATCTTTTAATGTTGTCGATTTTGTGGGAGAACAATCATTAAAAATATTGAAATAATCAAATAGTTTTTCAACTACTTCGTAACCTTTAAACCTTTCTAAAACTTCTTTTTTGGTTTCTTTTTTCTCTTTAAAAATTTCATCTAATTTAGTTCTTGCTTGTTCTTTTGTTCAAGACAATGGAAAGTTTGCAATAATTGCTTTGATAATTGCTAGCGGATCATCGTGATATTGTTTTAATTCATGCAAATATCCATATCCCAATCTATATACAAAACCTTTGTTATCTGGTCTTGGCACTCCAATTGATAAGTATTCGCCTTTTTTAACTCTTGCTATTGATGTTCTTCATTGTCTTTTTACATCATTTCTTGACTTCTTCACGTCTTTATTATATCATATTTAAGCATAAAAGCATAATAAATTATATTTTTTTATAAAAAAATATAGCCGCTGAAAACTGAGTGTTTTCGCGACTAAGTGGGAAACGTAGGAATAAATGACAAATCAGCCAGGAAATGCGTTAAGAACGTTTTTTAACTCAACTGTTTTTAGTTTTGAAATATTAAGTGTAGCAACATTAATATTTTTAGTTTTTTTATGAAAATTATTTGCTGTAATTTTAAAAAAGCAAGATAATAAAATCTTTTTATCATCAGGTTATACTATAGCAACTCTATTAGCTTTTTATTTGCCTTGAGCTTTTTCAAGTATAGCCTCACAAACTAGTGTTTATCCATTTTTAAATCCTTTAAGTGTTTTTTATTTAAGTGTTTTAAAGGGTTTAGCAAATAGTGGACAAGTTTTAAATAGCTCAAATACTTTAATTGGCTCTCTTTTATGAAAAGGAATACCATATATTCTAACTGGTCAATTAATTGGTGGATTTTTAGGGTTTAGTTTGTTTGTTGGATTATTTTTTTTAATTAAAAAAATTAATCAAACCGATTTAGAAAATAATATTAATCATTTAAAAATTAGTATGATTGTTAGTTTTGATGATAAGTTGTCTTTAAAATGATACACAATAAAAGAAATTGCTTTTATTATGATGTTAATGCTGTTATTACCTTTAATAAGATGACAAATACAGCATTTTATAAAACTAATGATTTTCAAGTAAAACTAATTGAAGGACTAGTTGTTGGAGTAATTATTTTTGCTTCATCATTTGTAAATTTCTTTTGTTTTCATTTATTTTTTTCTTTAATAAATATTATTTTTAAAACTATTAGTTATTTGAAATTATCAAAGCAACTAAAACAACAATCAGCTTACTATAAAGATTTAATTAAGTTTTTTATAGTTGTAATATTAACTATTATTATTCCAATGATTCTAGCATTTTTTGCAATATTAATAAAAATGGCATCTGGAGTATATATTAGTGTTTCTTAATAAGGAGATATATGAAAAATTGATCTTTTAAAAATTTGAAATTTAAAAAGTGTTTGTTATTTTCTTTTATAACTATTTTATCAACAGCTCCAATAATTACAGTTGTTAGTTGTACTAATAGAAATACTACTAATCAAAATTCAGAAATATTTTTAAATTTAAATAATAAAAGGGACTTCAATAATAATGATTTATTAAGATTTGAAACTAATAATCAAATCAACATTTTATCTGAAATTAATGAATATTTTACTAATAATCAAATTGATAATTTAATTAACCGTTTATCTTTTAGTATTGATTATAATAATGTTAGAAGAAATGTAAATAATATTTTTAACATTGTTTTTCCTATTAGAGTAAGACTTAATTTAACTTCACATAATAAAGCCAAATATCAACAAGGTTTATATAGTGAACATACTATTGAAGTGTATGTTAAAGATGCTATTTCAAAAGCTAAAAGTGAACTAGAAACACTAAATGTTGATAAAGAAAAAGGTAAACAAGAAACTAAAGTCGAAAACTTAGAAGAAGTTGTTAAACAACAAGAAGAACTTAAAAAGGCTTTTGAAGAATTAAAAACACTTAAATCTAGTGATTTAAAAGTTACTTTAAATAATAATAAATTTAAAAAAGATTTATTAGAGAAATGATCAATTCATGATTTAAATTCAAAACAATTAAAAGAAATGTTTGCTGTTGATGAATCTAAATTTAAAGAAATTGAAAAAAAATATCAAAACTTTGAATTTAAATTAACTTTAGAAGATGTTGATTTTAAAGATGCTAATTTAAAACAAAATGAAGGTAATTTAAAAATAAGAGTTGGTGTTAATAATAAAAAAGAAAATGTAAAAGATAATTTCCAAGCTGGCTTTTCTTTATTTTCTAAATTTAATTTTGATTGAAATGATAGTTTTTGAAAAAAATTAAAATTAACTGATTTAGTTAAAGTTAATACAATTGCAAATACTGAAAATAACACTGATTTATCTAGTTTAGATAAAAGTAATTTAATAGTTAAAACTTATAGTGATCAAATTAAAGATATTAGTATTAATAAAATTACAAGTAAAGATTTTAGAAATGCAAGTATTGAATTAAACTTAAAACTTTTAGATTCTAGCTCTTTTAAACTTGTAAAAAATATTGGAGTTGGAAATTATAGTTTATTGTTTACAAATCAGTTTACAAAACAACACATAAAAGCTCCAAGTTTTGCAACAGAAAGATTAGATGCAACAATATTACCAAGTATTGATAAGTCATTTTTTGGAAGTTTTAATTCTGAATTATTTTCTGGAGGTTATGGTATTTCTAGAGCATTTTATAATGAAAAAGTAAAAACACCATCATATATGCATATTGGTGAAGATTATATTGCAAATGATCATCAAGAAGTATTAATGCCATATGATGGAGAAGTTATTGCTGCTTATGAATTTACTACAACAAGACCAAGAGAAGGAGTAGGAACTGTAATGGTTCTTAAAATTCCTGTTAGTTCATTAGATTGATCTCCAAAACAAAAAGAAATTTATTTAAATAATAATTCTGATCATATTTTTATGTCATTTTTACATTTGGATGCATCAAGAACTTTAAATAATCCAAAATTGGGTTGACAAGCTAAAACTGTAGAACTAGAACATATAAGTAGAAATGGAAGAATATTAAATAGAGGAAATAAAAGAACAATTCAAGTTGTTCCAACACTTACTCCAAATAATCCAACTAAAGTTAAAAAAGGCGAAATTATAGGTTATTTAGGAAGTGAGTCAACTAATGGTGGTTGAATGTCACATGCTCATGTTAATTTATATACAAACAGAACACATTATTTAACAAAAAACTATTTTAATTTAAAAGCTTCAAACAATTTTTTAAATCCAGATGACTAAAAAAATACAAATCTTCTGAAGTAAACTATTCAAATTTAGGAAACATTGGTGTTCATGGATCATTTGACTCTTTTTACCTTTTAAATAAAAAAACTAAACAATTAAAACAACTTATTAATTTTAAAGTATATGAAACTGATCCAATAACAGGTAAAAGAAAAGAACCACAAAAAGAAATACCAAATGAACTAAGAAATTATGCTCCTGCTGCTAATTTAAATAAATGAGAAATTGAAGAAGGTTATGCTGATCCTAACTTAATTTATAAATTAAGAGATCCTAGAACTTTACAATTTAATATTGAAGACTATATAAAAATACATAAACAAAATACATAAACAATAATTATAGAATTTAAAAATTCCCTTAGGTTTTTAAATAATCAAGGGAATTTTTATTTGCTTAGTTTTTTAAATTTGAATTTTTTAGATAGATAATTATAAAATTGGAGTTGATAATAGAACTAAATTTTACCATTTTATGCTGATCACTTGCATATATATATACTATATATTAAAAAATTCCCAATTTTGGACACTATATAATTTTAATAATTTACTAAAAAATTCTTATTTTCGTCCATTAAATACATTAAAATATCTAAATAATTAAATTTTCTTAAATTTAGAGCTAAAAAAGCTCTATTTTTTTCCAATTTCATTTTAAAAAAGTTTAAAAAATTAAAAATAGGTGGTAAAATAAATATATATGTATAGTGTTTAACACATAAAAAAAGGAGATATAAAAATGGCCATTCCTAAAGACATATTAAAAATTCCAAGACTATCTAGTACTAGAGTAAAAACAACATCAAAAGAAGGTATTTATAATGTTATACAAAGAACATCAATAAGAAAAAATGGAAAAATTATTCCTGTTGAAAAAGGAGTAATTGGAAAGATTATTAATGGTGTTTTTCAAAGCATAGAAAAGCAAACATATGAAGTAGATATTAAATCATATGGTCATTTGCACTAAATGAAAAATTAAACAATCATATCTTTAGAGAACTTTTAATTTTTATGATTTTGAAGATGCTAGAAAATTATATGTTATAGCTTCTTTAAGAACTATGTTTTCAGATATTAAAAACGAACATTTAAAACATGAATATGATACAAATTTTATTTCTGAAATATACCCAAAATGTGCTTTATCTTCAAACACTATCTCAAGTTTTTTAGAGAAAATAGGTAAATCTAGTTCGAAGATGGAAGACTTTATGAATAAAAGATTAGAAGAGTTTTCAAACCACTCAATAGTTATTGATGGTATGTTGAAAAACAATGCATCAGAAACTAACATTTTCTCTGAAATGTCTAGAAAGTCTAGAACTAAAGGCTCTCAAAACTTAAACCTTATTTATGCTTATGATATTAATGCACAAGAACCTGTTGCTAGTTCTGTTTACCCAGGAAATATGCTAGATTACACTGCTTTTAGAGACTTTTTAAGAACTTATGAGATTAAAAATGGATTTTTAATTCTTGATAAAGGATTTGATGATAAAAAATGTAAAAACTTGATGAGAGAAAAAAATATTAAATATTTAATCCCTATAAAAATAAATCATACTTTTAAAAAGTTTAATTTAAAATCTGGATTTAATTTCACTTTCACTTATGATGACGACACAATAAGAGCAAAGAAAATTATCATCAACAACAAATATTATTTTTGTTATAAATCAACCCTAACTGAAATGGTAGAAAAGAAAAATTTCATAAGTCGTGCACATAAAAAAGGTGCGTATGATGAAATTAAATTACTAGAAAGAGAAAATCTTTTTGGATTAATAATTTTTGAGTGTAATTATGATTTGGACTTAAAAGATATTTATGTCGCGTATAAAAAGAGATGAGAAATTGAATTGCTTTTTAAACAGTTTAAAAATGTGCTTGAACAAAACGAAGCAAATGTTCAAGGAAACTATAGATTATTAGCAACTGAATTTATTAACTTTTTATCTTCAATTATGCTTTGCAGAATAAAAAACCACCTATTAAATAGTGGCGTTCTTGACAATAGAACAATTAGTGAAACTTTTAGATATTTATCAAAAATAATCAAGAAGAGAAAGTCTAGAAAAAGAGAAGAATGAGATGATGTTGAAACATTAAAATATATTAAAGAAATGAAGTCTATTTTAAAAATATAGTGTCCAAAATTGGGAATTTTTTAATATATATATATATATATATCATTAACTCTATAGGTAATATGGAGGTTTTTGCTATGCACAATAAAATAGATAATAGCAAAAATTCTCTATCAAATGAAAAACCAATATTTAAATATGTAGTATGAGCTTTATATGATGATGCTGAAAGTAGTTATCAAAAAGCAATTAAAAAATACTTTGATAATGAATTTATAGTCTATTCAATTGGTATCAATGATCCTAGTAAAATAAAATTCAAAGAATCAGAAAATTATAAATATAAACAAATTGATTTATCATTACTTAACTTTAATTTAATAAATCAATTAAAGCAATTAGAAAAACCAGATATTATCTTAGCTTCTCCACCGTGTGAAAGTTGAAGTGGAGCTGATTGTGGTGGTAAGATGTTTTCTAAAATAACAACTAGTTCAGAAAAAGTTGAAGATGATACTTCGATTTGAAAAGTAAGAAATAAAAAATATTACGATGAATATAATAAAACTGCTCATCCAGTTAAAAGAAGATTATTTTTACAAAAAGAAGTGGGAAGAATATTAGGAATTAGTACAATAGGAGCTACTATTCATATAATTCAAACTTTTAAACCTAAGATATGAATTATAGAAAATACAGCAACAAGTAAAACTTGAGATTTTCAAAAACACCATTGAAATTTTTATGAGAATTTTTATGAAAATAAAACTTATTACTCATCTTATGATATTGATTTTTCTTTAAAACCAACTATTTTTAAAAGCAATATAAAACTTGATCTACTAACAAATAGAGATAAGGGAAACAATGATCATATGGCAAGAGGGAATTATTCAAAAAGAAGTTCAATTCCAAGTGAGTTGATCAAAGATATTATTAATCAAATCAAACTAAAACTAAATAAGAAAAGTAAATAATTATGGAATTTAAAAAAGAACTTAAAGAAATTATAAAGAATGCTATATTTCATACAGTTGGTACTAATGCTAAAACTTATTTAAAAAGATTTAAAGATAAATATTCGGAGTTTAATAGCTTTTATATTTCACCAAATAGCAAGATTAATAACAACATTAATGTTATGAATGAAAATGATAAAGAAATTGACATTTTTACTAGCGATGCTACTTATGATCAATTTTGTTTAGTTTTAACTGCTTTTGGTTATATTAAAAATGTAAATGGCAATTGAAAAATAATTAACAAAGAACTATCTACAAAACAAGTTGCAGATAATATTTTTTCAAAAAGTTTAAATAAGAATGTTTCAATATATAGACAAAGTAAAATAATCACGCTCTTAGTAAATTTAAACATTATTAATGAAAGTAACTATCAAGATTTTAAATTAAAAGGTAAAAGAACTAATCAAGTTAAAATTAAAAATTTAAAAGCAGAAGTTTCACCTTGAGAAAAAGATGTTTGTTCAGATGCTGAATTAATAACATATTGTCTTAAAAAAATAGAAAATTATGAGTTTATAAAAAAGGAAAAATAATTATGCAAAATCACTGAATTAAGGTTAGTCCTAGAAGTGTTAAAGAAATGTTTTCTTATTTACAAATAGTTGAAATACCTTTATATCAAAGACAATATTGTTGAAGCAAAGAAAATATTCACTCACTTTTAAATGACTTATTAGATAGAGATCAAGATAAACGTCAGCACTTTTTTGGAACCATTACTGAAGCAACAGCTCCAATTGATACAGATAGTCCTAATGGTTTAAAACATCGAATAATTGATGGTCAACAAAGATTAACTACTTGTCTTTTATTAATTCATTTTTTTAATAGCAAAATAATCAGAAATAAAGAGTCAAATATTTTACAACAATCAATTTTTAAAGAAAAAGGACTAGAAATAAAAGAATTTACTTTAGAAAAACGCTTTGATAATCAAGAAAGTTGATCTATATCAGAAGATATTAAAAAAATAATTAATTATTATACAAGCAATGAGCTTGATAGTAGTGAAATAAATTTTAGTGATAAAAAAATAAAAGAAAATTATGAAATTATTAAAAACTTTTTTGATTCTAAAAAATTCATTGTTGATGATTATAAAAGATTATTAGATATTTTTTTAAATAAGTTTATTTTTTCATCATTGATTTATCCAATAAATGATCCATTTGAAGAAATGACTATTTTTGAAAATCTAAACTCTAAAGGTGTACCTTTAGATGATTTAGATTTAATTAAAAATATTATAATGCTAGCAGATCAAAATAAAAATCCAAAAGAAAACTTAAGACAATTTGATAAATACATTTGAAATTTAGTTTCAAATGGAGATTGAAAAAATAAAGATAAAGAAAAAGTAATTAGAGACTTTTTTGAAGAATTTTTAAAATGATACTTAAAAGATAATTATAAAAAATATGCATCTTATGAAATTTATAAAAATTTCAAATATTATATAAAATCTAGTAAAGACAAAAACTGAAGTTTAACTAATATTTTACAAGAGTTAAAAAAATATCTGATTTTATATTTAACAATCACTAAACCAATAAAAGCCAATCATATTGGAAATAATTTATGAATAAGAGTAATTGATCAAAAAAGAGTTTATATAGGTTTATTATTTGCATTATTTGATAAATTTTCAAACTTTGATACTAGTGTTGAAGAATGATCAAAAAATGCAACAATTATTAATTATATGAAAGTGTTTTCAATACATATTATAAGATTAATGTCTTATCAAGGAACAGGTCAATCACTTTCAGAATTTTGCTCATGGTTTGAAGAACAAATAATTAAAGAAGAAAAAACTTATAAAGACTTATTTAAAATTTTAAAAGATAATTCTATTAAAAAACCATTAAACGCTATATCTCCAGATGATATGCAAGTTAAAGAATCACTTTTAAATATTAAAGATACTGTTAAATGAATTGCAAAAAGTGTTATTGATGTTGTTGAAACTACTATTTTAAATAATGCTAATGAAAAAATTAATCATACTAAAAAAACTACATTAGAACATATAATGCCTAAAACTTTAAGTTCAGAATGAGTCAAAATATATAGCAAGTAATGAAAAGATATCACAAGAAGATGTTATAGACAAGCATAAAACATATTTAAATAAAATAGGAAATTTATGTCTTATTGATTTAAGTAAAAATTCCAAAATAGGTAATGATTCATTTGAAGACAAAAAATCTAAACTTTATCGTATTGTTTCATCACCTTTAATTAATGGATCTGATAATTTAAGAGACTATAATATTGGTTCTATTAATTCTTATAGTATTTGGGGTTTTAAACAAATTCAAACAAGAACCGAACAAATTGTTGATCAATTTTTAAAAATCATTAATCAAATTAATTAATTACTTTTTAATATGTATAGCAATAGCAACAGCTATTGCTTTTTATTTTCTATTAGAAATAGTAAGATTTTTAATTAAATTTTCTAATTATTTATAATAAAAAAAGAGGGGTTAATATACACTAGAAAGGGTTAGTATGATACAAAAAAATACACCAGGAGAAGCGTTAAGAACGTTTTTTAATCCAACAGTTTTTGGTTTTGAAATTTTAGCTGTGTTTTTACTAGTATTTTTAGTTTTAGTTTTTAGACTAATTGCAATATTATTAAAAAAACAACATAATAAGTTATTTTTATCAACTAGTTTTACAATAGCTACAGCTTTAGCTTTCTTTTTACCTTATGGATTTGCTTCAATTGGAACAAAAACTTCAATAGCTCCATTTTTAAACCCATTAGTTGTCTTTTTTAAAGCAGTGTTTATTGGTTTTGGAAAATCTGGTCAAGAAAGTAATCAATTAGTAGGATTTATTTTAACCAATGGGATTTGATATATTTTATTTGCTCAATTTATTGGAGTAATTTTAAGTGTTTTAGTATTTTATTTATTTTTTAATAGTATTAAAAAAGTTAATAATAAAAAAATCGAATATCAATTTTTAAAAACATTAACTTTAAGAGAGTTTTTTAAAAGCTCATCTGATTTATCAATACTTTCTTTTAGTATTAAAGAGTTTGTGTTTATTACTTTATTAATAATAGTTTTACCATTTATATCAGCAATTGATACAGCAATTTATAAGTTTGACCAATTTGGAATTATTTTAATGGAATTGTTATTTATTTGAACTATATTATTTATTTCTTCATTTTTTGAATTTTTTACATTCCATTTAGCATTTCCTTTTATAGATATTATTTTTAAAACAATAGATTTTATTTTATTAAAAAAACAAAACCAAATTAGTGTTAAATCATATTTATTTGATTTATTAAAGTTTGTTTTAGTATTAGTATTTTCAATAATTATTCCTATAATAATTGGATTTATTAGTATAGCTATTAAGATGAAAACTGGAGTAGTTATATCAGTTGCTTAAGGATTTATATGATAAATAAAAAATATAAAAAATCAGTTCTTGTTGTACTTTGTAGTTTACCAATACTTTCAACTTCTATAGTTATTGGGTGTAAAACAACTCAAAATCAACAAGGTATTTATAAAATAGTAGATTTTGAAAAAGAAAACCAGATAAACATATTATCTGAAATTAATCAGTTTTTTGAAAAACACGACTTTAATGAACAACTAGTACAATTTGTTAATAAAGATTCACATAACTATATAACTTTAGATAGTTTAATGAAAAATAACTATGCAGCTAAATATGTTAAATTTGATAAAGATAAATTCAAACAAATTATTAAAAAAGAGTTTAATCTTTCTGATGCTTATTTAAATAAGTTAGAAATAGAAGTTGATTACACTAATATTGATAGAGATTATTCTAATAATTTTGATATTGTTTTTCCTATTAGAATAAAAAGACAATTAGAAAATCATAAAAAAGCAAGTTATCAACCTGGATTATTTACTGAACAAATAATTAAGTTTAGATTAAAAAATGTAAAAAGTTCACCTAGTGAAGCATTTTTTGCTGAAGAGTTAAAAGATGTTTTTAATAAGTTAAAAGAACTTAAATATGATAACTTTACAGCTAGACTTAAAACTAATATTTCTAATGAGCTTAAAAAACAAATAGATCAATGAAATATTAATGAATTAGACTCAACTCAACTTTCAAATATTTTTGAAATAAATATTTCTGAATTTGATCAATTAAAAACAAACAATCCTAATTTTGTTTTTAAATCAACAATTTTTGGTGTTGATTTTAGTGATAAAAATTTAGCTTTAAATGAAGGTTATTTAAAAGTTAGATTTGCAGTTAAAGAAGGTTTTGATTCAAAAGATAAAACAAAACAAATTAATCTAATTAATAAAGAAATTAATGAATTAATTGTAAAAAAAGAAAATTTAGAAAAAACCAATAATTCTGATTCAAATAAAACAGAAATTGATAAATTAATCCAAATAATCAAGCAAAAATCAGCACAACTAACAAAGATTAAACAAAAAGCTTTACCAGCTGAAGCAGGAATAACTAAATTAATAAAATTTAAATTTGATTGAAATGATCAATTTTGAAAAAATATTAAATTAAATGAAGTTATTAAAATTGATACTATTAAATATGGAATTTCTAATACTGATTTTTTATCATTAACTAAAGATAATTTAATAGTTAAAATTCTTAATAAAGATGTTAGAAATGTTGATATTAAAAAAATAGAAAAAACTAATGATTTTAGAAATGCAAAATTAGTTTTAGATGTTTTATTAAAAGATAATAAAAAATTAGAATTAAATAAAAAAATAGGTGTTGGAAAATATAGTTTATTATATGAAAATGACTTTATAAAAAATAATATTCAAGCTCCTTATTTTACAACCGAAAGATTAACTCAAGAAAATTTACAATCTGTAAATAAAGACTTTTTTAGACAATTTGATTCAGAATTATTTTCTGGAGGTTATGCTTCATCAAGAGGATTTTATGCTCCAAAAATTACTACACCAATATTTATGCATATTGGTGAAGATTATATAGCTAATGATTTTCAAGCTGTATTAATGCCATATGATGGTGAAATTATAGCAGCTTATGAATTAAGTACTAATGTTCCATTTGCTGGTGTTGGAACAGTTGTAGTTGTTAAAATAAAAGTTTCTGATTTAGATTGAACTCCTAAAGAAAAAGAAATCTATTTAAATGATAATAAAGATCATATTTATATGTCATTTTTACATTTAGATGCATCAAGAACTTTAAATAATCAAAAATTAGGATGAAGCGCAGAAAAAGTTGTTTTAAATAACAATAGAACAATTCAAGTTGTTAAAAGTTTAACACCAGAAAAACCACAAAAAGTAGCAAAAAATACTATTATTGGTTATTTAGGTAATAATGCATCTAATGGTGGATGAATGAGTCATGCTCATGTTAACTTATATACAAATAGACCTAGTTATTTATCTGAAAATTATTTTTCAACTAAATCTAATCAAGGTTTATCTGAAGATAGAATTAAACAATATCATCAAAATATAAATGGAAAAGAAACTTGAAGACAATTTGGAAATATTGGTTTACATCAATCTCCACAAAGACCACCATACACTATAAATGAAGTTGATCAGATAACTGGAGTAGAAAAACTAGATGAAAATAAAAAGAAGATTGTAGTAAAAAATGAACAAGCTTTATTTTTACCAAACTTAAGTATGAGTTTATTTGAAAAAAGATTAGGTTATGCTAATCCAAATTTAGTGTATAGATTAAGAGATAATAAAACAGTTTCATTTAGTGTAAAAGAAGTAAATAAATTAACATAGAACTAAAACAGATCTTATGATCTGTTTTTTTGTTTTATATCAAAATAAATAGTTCTAACTTAGTTAATAACTTGGAACTAATATTTAAAAAAATATTAAAAAGAGTCATTCTCAAATATTCATATTTTCAAGTATTAAAATTTAGTTAGTAATTAATTTACTAATTTTATTCTTATAATAATTAAATTTTATTAACGTACTTATTTATAAAAAGACTGAAAAATCATTTCAGTTGTCAAGGAGATCTATGTTTAAGAGCAAGAAATTGATAATCCCTTTACTAACTACACTAGCTGTTGTTCCTTCACTTGTTGTAGTTTCTTGTAAAAATCCTTTATTTAATCAATCTTTAAGTGAAAAAATTTATTTAAACTATAATTTACAAACTGAAAAAGACAAACAAGAATTTGAAAACTATAACCAAATTAATATGTTAAGTGAAATTAATCAATATTTTACTAAACATGATCATAACAAAGATTTAGTTAAATTTACAACTGATGGTGCATCTGGAGATACAGTTGAATTTAACAATATAATGAAAAATAACTATGCATCAAAATATATAAAATTTGATCAAGATAAATTTAAAGAAATCATTAAAAAAGAATTTAATTTATCTGATAGTTTTTTAAAAAGATTAGAATTTGAAGTTGATTATAATAACATATCAAGAGATTATGGTAATAACTTTGATGTTATTTTTCCTATAAGAGTAAAACTTCCTTTAGTTAGTCATAATAATTTTAAATACCAACAAGGTTTATTCATTGAACAAACTTTTAAATTTAGAATTAAAAATGTAAAGGCAAGTGGTAGTGAAAAAATAGATGTATCTAAGATTAAAGATATATACAATGAACTTGTTAAATTAAAAGATAAAAATAACTTTACAGCTAGTGTTAAAACAGTAACTGAAGAAACTAAAAAACTAGTTGATGAATGAGGAATTCATGAATTAAATTCAACTCAACTAAGTTCTATTTTTGATATTAAAACTGAAGAATTTGACAACTTAATTAAAGATAAGAAAGAAGTTGAACATAAAGTTACTATTACTGATGTAGATTTATCTGATCCTAGTCTAGCTATTAATGAAGGACTATTAAAATTAAGACTAGGTGTAAAAATTAAAGGAAAAGAAACTGAAACTGGTGTTAATGTTTGAATTAAGTTTAACTTTGATCAAAAAGACACATTTTGAAAAGAATTAAAAATAAGTGAATCTATTAAAGTTAATACTGTTAAGTTTTCTGAAACTAATACTGATTTTACTAAGTTAATGAATGACAATTTAATAATAAAATCTAAGTCTAAATTCATTAAAAATATTAAATTAAGTTCAATTGATAAAACAACAGATTATAGAAATTCTGGTGTACTTTTAGAAGTATTAACTAATGAAAGTAAAGATAATGTAATAAAACTACATAAAAAACCAGGTGTAGGAAAATACACAGATTTATATAGTGCTGATTTTACTAAAAATAATATTCACGCTCCTAACTTTGCAACTGAAAAATTAACTCAAGAAAATTTAAAAAGTATAAATAAAGACTTCTTTAGACAATTTGATTCAGAACTATTTTCTGGAGGGTATGCTAGATCTAGAGGATTTTATAGTGAAAAAGTAAAAAGTCCTAAATTTATGCACATAGGTGAAGATTATATAGCTAATGATTTTCAAGCTGTATTAATGCCATATGATGGTGAAATTATAGCAGCTTATGAATTAAGTACTAATGTTCCATTTGCTGGTGTTGGTACTGTATTGGTTGCTAAAGTTCCAATTACTAGCCTACCATGATCTCCTAAACAAAAAGAAATTGAATTAAATGATAATAAAACACATATTTATATTTCATTCTTGCATTTAGATGCTCAAAGAACTCTAAATAATGATAAATTAGGATGAGTTGCTGAAACTGCAAAATTAAAAAAAGACAAAACAGTAAAAGTCGTAAAAAGTGTTACTCCAAGCACACCAAAAAAGGTTTCAAAAGGTACAGTTATAGGTTATTTAGGTGATCATTCATCAAATGGTGGATGAATGAGTCATGCTCACATTAACTTATACACAAATAGACCTAATTATTTATCAGAAAATTACTTCTCATCTAAAACTATTAGAGCACAACTAGATGATAAAAGAGCTAAGGGTTATAAATCTAGTGTTTCAAATAATGATTTTTCTGCAATTGGTAATATTGGTGTTGAGCGAAAAATAGATACTAAAATATATCAAGTTGATCCTAAAACAGGAATAGAAGATAAGCAAAAAGCAATTTCAGATGAAATACCATTATACTTTAATGGTTTAAGCATGTTAGGATTTGAAAAAACTAAAGGTTATGCTAACCCAAATCTAATGTATAAATTAAGAGATGAAAGAACAGTTTCATTTAGTGTAAAAGAAGTTAACAAATTATAATAATCATAAAAAACAAATCTATTAAGATTTGTTTTTTTATTATTTTAATTAAAGTTTATAAATTTATATTTTTTATATTAAAATAAATAACAATAAAAAAAGGAAGTAAAACATATGAATAAAGTTATTTATTTAGCTGGTGGTTGTTTTTGAGGTGTTGAAGCATATTTTTCTAAGCTAAAAGGTGTAATTGATGCTGAAAATGGATATGCTAATGGAATTAGTGAAAAAACTAAATATTATAGTTTAGCTAAAACTTTACATGCTGAAACAGTTAAGGTCACTTATGATCCAAATCAAATTTCACTAGAAGAATTGTTAGTGCATTATTTTAGAATTATTCATCCTGATTCATTAAATAAGCAAGGAAATGATGTAGGAACACAATATAGAACTGGTGTTTATTATACTGATATAAATGATAAGAAAGTTATTGAATTAGTGTTTTTAGAATATAAAAAACAATATGATGAATTTTATGTTGAATTAGAAGAACTAAAAAACTATATGACAGCTGAAGACTATCATCAAGATTATTTAGATAAAAATCCAACAGGTTATTGTCATGTTAATTTAAATGTAGATTTTAATTTAACAGATAAAGAACAAGAACTTATTAAGTTAATAAGAAAAGAATTAAGTTTAGATGAATTAAGTCTAAATGTTTTAAAATACTCAGCAACAGAAAAACCACACACTTCAGAATTTAATGATGAACATAGAAAAGGTATTTATGTTGAAAAAATAACTAAAGAAGTGTTATTTGCTTCAAATACCAAGTTTAATGCTGGTTGTGGTTGACCAAGCTTTGCAAATCCAATAAATAGCAAAGCTGTTGAATATAAAGCAGATTATTCTCACAATATGCATAGAGTTGAAGTTAGATCAAAAACTGGAGATAACCATTTAGGTCATGTTTTTAATGATGGACCTAAAGAAATGGGTGGATTAAGATATTGTATTAATGGTGCTGCTCTTGAATTTATTCCATATGAAGAAATGGATGAAAAAGGATATTCTGAATATAAGAAATTTTTAGATTAATAAATAATCTACAACACAATATAATGCGAATTTAAATTCGCATTTTTCTGTTTTTTTAAGAAAGGAGAAAAAAATAAAACATTTATTAAAAATAGTAAGTAGTTTAACTATACTAAGTACTAGTGTTTTAGCGGTTAGTTGTACTAATAAATCAGAACAAAATAATCATAATAAAGATCAATTACCCAATAATAAAGATAATACTAAGAATAAAGATAAAAAAGAAGAAAAAGACCAACCACAAGCTGATCAGCCCGGGATCAACCTAAAGAAGAACCTAAAATTCAAATAAGTGAAGAAGAAAAACAAGAAGTTATAAATGCATTACAAAAAATGTTTAAAGATCAAAAAGACGCATTTGGTAGTTTTCATACACACCAAGAAGTATTAGACCAGTTAAAAGTTTATTTAAATGATAGTAAAATTAAACATTTAGATCATTTAAAATTAACAAATGAAAATGAAAAGAATACTAATCTTAAAGTAGATACTGAACATAAAAAATTAAATAGTGTAAGTTTAAGTTTTTTTGATAAGAAAATTACTTTTACTCCTAACACAGTTTTAGAAAATAAAGTTCAAACTAAATATAGTAACAATGGCAAAGATATAACTCAAATTGGTTATGAATTACAATCTACTATTAAAAGCATTAAATTAACTAAAGTTAATAAAAAAACAACAAAAGTTCCTCTACATTTACCATTAAAAATTAACTCGTTAGATGAATCATTTAGTAATCTGGAATCAACAAAAATAGATAATTTAGACAAATGAAACACTCAAAACATCAAATTCTTGACTAAGACTTTTGAAAAGCTAAGAATTTTAATCAAGACCTTCATTTATGAAATGTCTCTAATGTAATCGATATGACTGAAGCATTTGCAGGAGCAACAAAGTTTAATCAAAATCTGAACTCTTGAGATGTTTCAAAAGTTAATATTATGAAAGGTATTTTTTGAGATGCCGAAAGTTTTAATGGTGATGTATCTAAATGAAACACTAAAAATGTAGAAGATATAGATCTTATGTTTTCTGAAGCAAAGATTTTTAATCAAGATTTATCTTCTTGAGATGTTTTAAAAGTTGTAAGTATTAAAGGAATGTTTAGTAGTACAAATGCCTTTAATAGCAATATCTCTAAGTGAAATACATCAAGTGTTGCAACAATGGAACAAATGTTTTAAAAAGCAAAAGGATTCAATTAAGATTTAATTGGATGAAATGTTGAAAAAGTAACACATGCAGAAAATTTTAGAAAAGGAAGTGAATCTAATTTTCTTGAGAAACATATGTCTAAATTTAATTCAAGAACTTCTAAGTAAATGATTTATATTTTCAATATTCGTTTTTTAAAATTTGCTTTTTTATTCCTAATATCTATTAAAAATGAAACTTATAACAACAAAATAAGTTTCATTTTTTAATTTTTAAATAGTGTAAAATATAAATAGTATAAGAAAGTTGGTGTAAAAATGCTAGTGTCTTTTATAATTGCTTCACAAGCACATTTAGATAGATTAAAAACAACGGTTGATTCTATAAAACATCAAACTATTAACTCACACCAGACTATTATTATAAGTGATTCTAAATATACAGATAATACTAAAAGACAATATATAAAAGAAATTTTTGATAACTCAGAAAATATTGTTTTAAGTGAAAATAATATTCCACAAGATACAGCAACTGATTGAAATTGTGCAATGCAATTAGCTAATGGAAAATATGTTGTTTTTGTTAAAGAAGGAGATTTTTTATACCCAAATTTTGTTGAAGAAATTCAAAAAATATCAGATCAACATAATGCAGATTTAATTGAATTTAATCAAAACTATAATGGTTTAGTTGATTATCAAATTTCATATAACTTATTAGAAGCTAATAAATTATATGATTTAAATAAAGATTATGAAGTTTTTGCTTATATTCAAAGACTAATTTATACTAAAGCTTTTAAAATCGATATTATTAGAAAAAATAACTTAACATTTAGAAGAAAAGTTAGATTTGATCATTTATTTACTTATAAATTTTTATCTTATTCAAATACTTGCTATATTTCTGATGATTATTTATCATTACATAGAATTTCAGTAATGAAATATTCAGCATTTGATTTATTAAGACAATGACCACATATTATTAATTATTTTAGACAAATTAATAAATATAAACTTATTAGTGATCAATTAACTTATGCTTATTATTATCAAACTTGTTATAAGTTTTTAGATTTAATTGAAAAATATAATAACCCTGTTTTATATAAAAAGGCTTTAAATATCACTGAAAACAAACTAAAAACTAAAATCAATCGTTTTGTTAAAAAAAATAAAGTATTTTTAGAAAATAAGGACACTAAATTTAACCAAAGAATGAATGATTTTGAGCGCTTTATATATAGTGAACTTAAAAAAATAAAATAATGAATGATTATTTAATTACTAGTAAAACAACTGATTTTAAACTAGATAATAACTATAAACTAGCTAGTTTGTGAAAAGTGTTTTTTGCTAGGCTTTTTGATTTGTTAATTTGCTCAATACCACTAATTATAATGTCAATTTTTTTTAAAACTAAAACCGGAGATATTATAAGTTTAATTACTAAGTATTTAGTGTCTTTTTTATGGACTTTTTTTTATTTTGTTATTTTAAGTTTTCTATTAAAAGGAAATAGTTTATCTAAAAAACTTTTTAAAATAGAGTTAAAAAGTTTAAAAACAAATAAAATTAATTTTTTTCAAATACTAATTAGAGAGACTTGATTTATTTTTATTCCTTTATTTATTGGGTTTATTTTTACTTTAATTTTTGCTTTTTTATTACCAGTTAGTTTTACAAAAACTCAGAGTTGAAGAATTTCTTTATCTTTAATTGTTTATCAAATTGGACTAGTAATTGTTTTATTTTGATTTTTAGGATTAATGATTTCAATTAGATTACAAACTAATCATCAGTCTTTTATTGATATTAAATTAGGTTTAATTGTTATTGAAAAACAAAAAATTATAAAACAAGAACCAATTGTATCTAATCAAATTTTAACTAGAAATGATAAACACATTTCTTTAGATGAACAACCAGGTAATTTTGATTTAGAATTTATAGATGAATTAAAACAAGAATTAAGTAATCAAAACCAAGACAATAAACAAGATACAAATAACAAAAACAAATAGAAAAATTGGTGTAAATATGTCAGTAGATCATTTATTAGATTTATTAAATTCTCAACAACTAGCAGCAGTTTTAAATACAGATAAACCAGTAAGAATTATTGCTGGAGCTGGTAGTGGAAAAACTAGAGTAATTACAACTAAAATTGCTTATTTAATAGAAAAAAAAGATATTGATCCAACTAGAATTTTAGCTGTAACTTTTACAAATAAAGCTGCTAAAGAAATGAAAGAACGTGTTTTGCAAATTACAAAAAATCAAAAAAAATCTCCTTTTATTTCTACTTTTCATGCTTGATGTTCTAAAGTATTAAGAATTGATGGAAAACATGTTGGTTTAAAAGATAAGTTCTTAATAATTGATAGTGATGATCAAAAAAGAATAATTAAAAATGCTTTAAAAGAATCAAATATAGAATTAAGTGAAAATGATAAAAAAACTTTTGATAAAAAGATTTTATATAAAATCAAAGAATGAAAAGAAGAACTAGTTGATCCAGATGAAGCTATTTTAAATGCTAATAGTACTTATGATAGAAATTCTGCTATTATTTATAAACTATATCAAGAAACGCTTTTAAAAAATAATTCTATTGATTTTGATGATCTACAAATTTATGTTTATTTATTATTTAAAAATCATCAAGAAATTTTAAATAAATGAAAAAACAGTTATGATTATGTATTAGTTGATGAGTTTCAAGATACTAATGATATTCAATTTAATCTAATTAAATTTTTAACAATTAATACTAATCATTTAACAGCAGTTGGTGATCCTGATCAAACTATTTATTCTTGAAGAGGAACTAAATTAGATATTATTTTAAACTTTAATAAAACATATAGTAATGCTATAAGTATTGTTTTAAATCAAAACTATAGATCAACAAAACAAATACTAGATATTTCTAATAGTTTTATTAAAAATAATAAGTTTAGAGAACATAAAGAAATTTATACAAATAATAAAACTGGTAAAAAAGTAGTTTTAAAGGAATGTAATTCAAAAACTAGTGAAGCTAGTTATGTAAGTTTTAAAATTAAAGAACTAATAAAACAAGGTTATCATTATAAAGATATTTTTATTTTATATAGAATGAATGCTTGATCTCAAGAATTTGAAAAAGAACTAATTAATAGAAAAATTCCTTTTCAATTAATTGGTGGAATTAAGTTTAGAGAAAGAAAAGTAATTAAAGATGCTATGGCATTTTTAAAAATGATTTCAATTAAAGATGACTTGTCATCTCAAAGAGTTTTAAGTTTAATTCCAAAAATTGGAAATATTACAATTGAAAAAATTATAAATACTGCAAATTTAAACCATATAAGTATATTTGATTTGATTACAAATAAAGACAAAACATTATTACAATCAATTACTAAAAATTTAGATGAACTTATTGAAGTGTTTAAAACAGCACATCAATTGTATTTAGATAATACAAATATTGAAGAAATTTTAAAATATCTATTAATTCAATCTGGTTATGGAAATAAATTAAAAGTTAAAAAAGAGCAAGACGATTTAGAAAATATTAATGCTTTATATGATCAATTAAAAAGATTTGATGAAGATTTTGATCCAAAATATTATAGTGAAGAAAATAAACTAATTGCTTTTTTACAAGAAGAAGCTTTAACTAGTGATATTGATGAAGCACAACAAATTGATAAAGTTTCATTACTAACAGTTCATGCTGCTAAAGGATTAGAAAATAAAGTAGTTTTTATTACTGGATTAAATCAAGGAATTTTTCCAACAAGACTATCTGAAAATAATCAAAAAGAATTAGAAGAAGAAAGACGTGCTTTATATGTTGCTTTAACTAGAGCAAAAGAAGAATTATTTTTAACTTATGTTAAAGGTGATTATTCTCATATTATACAATCTGAATTAAAACCAAGTAAGTTTATTCATGAACTTGATAAAGATTTATATGAATTTGAATCTCAATTTTTAAATAGTCAAATTTATGATAAAAACCAACATAAAACACCTTCATTTTATGTTTCACCAAAACAACATAACTTATATAATGTTGGTGATCATGTTGAACATAAATTATTTGGTAAAGGAATTATAACAAAAGTTATAAATGATCAATTACAAATTTCATTTACAAATTCTAGTTATGGAGTAATGATCATTGCTGCTAATAATTCGGCTTTAACTAAGATATAATTATTAGGTATGGTATAAATAAGAATGGTATAATATTATTGTTAAATTTTAGGAGGATTAAATAATGGCAAAGTTTTCAGCTATTATTACAGATAAAGTGGGTTTACATGCAAGACCAGCTTCAGTATTAGCTAAAGAGGCTTCAAAATTTAGTTCACATATTACTATTATGGTTGGTGAAAAGCAAGGTAATTTAAAATCAATTATGAATGTAATGGCAATGGCTATTAAAACTGGAACTGAAGTAACTATTCAAGCTGATGGAAATGATGAAGAACAAGCAATACAAGCAATTAAACAAACCATGATTGACACAGCTTTAATTCAAGGATAATTTAATTAAAAACAACCATTTAGGTTGTTTTCTTTATTAAAAAGAAAGTATTAGTTATGATTAAAAAATTTAGTATAAAAGATACTAATGTTGATCAGATTTATCCATTTGATTTTAAATTTTATAAACCTAAGATTGAAGGAATGATTATTTTACTTTCACTAGTTATTTTGCCCTTAACTGCTGTAATATTTTTAAATGTTTTTAAAAAAGAATTAAATATAACTAGTGATAGAATTGGATTAATTTTTCAGATTTCAAGTTTAGTTTTTACTATTATTGGTGGATTGATTTTTTGATCAAGAAATCCTGTTAGTTTTTGAAAATCTGGGGTTGGTATATTATTTGGATTTCCAATTTTTTTAGAGTTATTTGTTATATTTTTTATTTTATTAGCAAGCGTTTTTAATGTATTAAAAAATGGTGGTGTTTGAACTCAAATTTATGATCTTTTAATTCGAACAGTTGCTGAAATTTTAATAATTATTTTTGCATTTAATAAAATCTCAAATTTAAAAAATAAAGTTAAACAAACTTTAAAAGAAAATAAAAAACTATTAATACCTATTAGTATAGGTTTTGCTCTTGTTGCTTTTATTGTTGGTAATACTTTATATAGTTTAATTATTTCTCAATTAAATCTAAATTTAGGTGAATCAGAAAATCAAAAAAGTTTAGTCTCTCCATTTCAAAATGATGGAATTGGTAAATATATTTATATGATTATATTTATTGTCTTAACTATATTTATTGCTCCATTATGTGAAGAAATTATAGCAAGACAAGCTTTATTTACTGGTGTTTCAAATAAAGTTTTATCAATTATTACTTCAAGTTTATATTTTGGAGTTTTACATATTGCAAGTGGAGATGTTTATAATATTTTTCCATATGTCATAGGCGGGTTTTTCTGTTCTTTAGCTTTTAGTCTTTCTAAAGGTAATTTAACTTATTCATGATTTTCACATTCAATTTATAATACTATTTCAGTAGTTTTAATAATAGCTAGTTTATATATAAAATAGTTATGACAAAATTTGTTGTTAATAAAAACGATCAAAATCAAACCTTATTTAAGTTTTTAAAAAAGACTTTTAAAACTACACCAATTAGTGTGATTTATAAATGAATAAGAAATAAATCTATTAAAATAAATTCTAAAAGAATTAGTGATAAAAATTATTTATTAAAAGTAAATGATATTATTGAAGTTTATGATTCAAATAAACCAATAATTAGAGATCAGTTTAACTATATTAGTAATGTTAATTTAGATATTATTTATGAAGATAATAATATTTTAATAGTTAATAAACCTAATAATTTAGAAATGCATTCAACTTATAATTTGTGTTTAGATGATATGGTTAAATCTTATTTAGTTGATAAAAAAGAATATGATATTTATTTAGAAAATTCTTTTGTGATTTCTCATGTTCACCGTTTAGATAAATTAACTAGTGGATTAGTCATTTATGCTAAAAACAAAATTAGTTCAACTATTTTAACTAATGCATTTAAATTAAAAGATCAAATTAATAAGTATTACTATGCACTAACTAGTTGTGATTGAAATTTAGATGAGTTCTTACAAGTTAATGGTTATATTAATTATGATAGTAACATTAAAAGAGCTCATTTTAGTTTAGATCAAAAAAATAATTATAAATATTGTCAAACCGAGTTTAAACTAATTAATAAAAACTTAATTTTAGTAAAATTAATAACAGGAAAAAAACACCAAATTAGAAGTGTGTTAAGTTTTTATAATCATCCTATATTAAATGATTTTAGATATAATGGTAAAAAGATAAATGATTTGAAAATGATTTATTTATCAGCTTTTAAAATTGAATTTAAAAACTTAGAAAAACCATTAGATTATTTAAATAATAAGGTGTTTATAAAAAACCCAGAATGAATTAGTAAGGAGTAATTATGCAAGTAAATGTTGAATCAACAACTGCAAATATGCCTATTAATGATTCTAAAAAAACTACTTCATCTAAAAGTGGTGTTTTTAGTGCTTTATTAGGTGTTGTGGGTTCAATAACTAATATGATAATTCAATTCTTATTGATTTATTGAGTTTTACAAAGTTTTGGTACTGAAATTAGTGGGTTTATTAGAATTTCAATGTCATTATCAATAATTGGTGGAACTGCTGAAGGAGCTTTAGCTTTATCAACAGTTTTAATGCTAACAGAACCTTTAAGTAAAAAAGATTGAATTACAGTTAATGAAATCTTTTCAACTGCAAAAAGAAATTATAATAATAAAATTGTTTCTGGATTTATTTTAGTTTTTTTATTATCTATTTTATATCCACTACAAATTGCGATTTCTCCACTAATTACCAGTGGTGAATCAATTAAATGAGGAATTGATTTTACTACACCTTTATCAAAAACAACTTCTACTTTAAAGTTTTGAGAATTAAGTGCAATCTTTTTAATTTTAGGAACTAAACAAACCTTATCAGCTGGATTATTTGGTGTTCATGAAAACATAATGCAAGCTGATCAAAAAAATGCTAGTAAAAAATTAGTAGTTTTATTTTGTGATGTATTGTTTTATGGAATATTTTTTGTATTATTAAATTCTTATATTTATTGAAATGATAGACATACTCCAGTTTTATTATTTTTACCGTTTTTATTTTATCCAGTTATTAGAGGATTACTAATTACATCTTATGTTAAGAAAAAATATCCAGCTATAAAGTTTTATAATGATTTTAATAATTTAAATTTAATTAGAAGATCTACAAAAATTTATTGATCTTCAATTGGTCAATCTATTTTAGTTAATAGTGATTTAATTATTATCTTTTTAGCACTAGGTTCAATTGGTTTGAAAGTTTCATCTTTAATTTCTTTATATATGGTTGTTG
This sequence comes from Mycoplasma mycoides subsp. mycoides SC str. PG1, assembly GCF_000011445.1. Classification (NCBI taxonomy): domain Bacteria; kingdom Bacillati; phylum Mycoplasmatota; class Mollicutes; order Mycoplasmatales; family Mycoplasmataceae; genus Mycoplasma; species Mycoplasma mycoides. Next base: position 862,485 of record NC_005364.2, on the reverse strand, counting down.
CAATTAATTTAAGAATTATTATGACTTCTTTAGTAACTTCATTTAAAGAATATTTTTCAAGTGTAATTATTAAAAAAGGTCGACTAGATTGAGAAACTTATTCAAACTATGAGTTTTATTCTTATATAGTTGGTGTATTTTCATTTCTTATAACAAGCATAATGACTCCATACATAGTTACAGGATTATTTTCAAAAATTATTTTAAAAGATGTTGACACAACAGGACTAACTGAAAAAACTATTAAATTTATTATCTTTAGTCCATTTTTTTCAGGTATTTTTGGAGCAACAACAGGTCTAATTGTTCTATTAGAATCAAAAATTACTTTAATACATGCAAAAGGAATGCATAGAACTATAGCAAAACCACTAAATTTAATTGCTTTTAGCTTTTTTATAAGTAGTTTTATAATTACTTTATTATTAAATCGTTTTATTGGAAATGTTGAAAGTAAAATTAGTTGAATGATTATTATATTTTATAGTTCTAAAATTTTATTTTTAATAATTGCTTATATTTATTTATGAATTTTTTCTTGAGACAAATTAGTTTATAATGCTAAATTTAACAGAATTATTCCAAATATTTTATTTGTAACTTTATCAGCTTGTTTAGTAATAGCATTTTTACTTAGTGCTAATGGCATTTATATATTATTAAAGTTTGATACAAATAAAAAAGTACCAGTTGATATACTTCATATTATTTTAGGACTAATTATAATACTTATAGCAAGTTTTTTTATAGGTATATTGACCTTTGTTTATAACAAAATTGTTAAAAACACTTCGGTTACTAGATTGATTTTTTATAGTTTACCTTTTATTAAAAGACTTAATAAAGAAAAACAAGAAAAAGCTAAAAGAGATTTATTTGAAAAAGAAAATATTAATATTGATGAGTTTTTATTAAAACAAGAAGATCTATTAAAGGCTATGTATGGGTTTAAAGAAAAAAAAGTAATTGATCAAGATGAGTTTGAAAAATATTCTAAATATAAACCAAAACCTAAAGTTTATATTTTAAAAGCTAGTGATATGAATAAAGATGAATCGGAGTATTAAAATATGTCAAAAGATAAAGCTTTATTAAGAATTAATCAATTAAAAGAACAATTGAACTTATGATCAAAACAATATTATGTTGATGATAATCCAAGTGTTGATGATACAGAGTATGATCTAGCTTTAAAAGAATTAATTAGTTTAGAAACTTTATATCCAGAATTAATTACAAGTGATTCACCAAGTCAAAAAGTTGGTGGAATGGTTAGTGAAAAGTTTTTAAAAATCACTCATAAAACACCAATGCTAAGTTTAGGCAATGTTTTTAGTTTTGATGAGTTTTTAGATTTTAATACTCAAATAAGTAAAATTTCAAATACTTTAGATAATCAATATGTTGCTGAATTAAAAATTGATGGTTTATCAATTTCATTAGTTTATGAAAATGGAAGTTTAGTTTCAGCTGCAACTAGAGGTAATGGTGTTGTTGGTGAAGATGTTACTATTAATGCAAGAACGATTAAATCAATTCCTTTAAAAATTAGTAAAAAAGAACGTGTTGAAGTTAGAGGAGAAATTTATTTATCTAAAGCTGAATTTGAAAAAATTAATCAAAAAAGATTGTTAAATAATGAAGATCTATTTATAAATCCTAGAAATGCAGCTGCAGGTACTTTAAGACAGTTAGATTCAAAAATAGTTGCAAGTAGAAATTTAGATGCTTTTTTATATTATTACATTAGTGATGATTCAAATAATTTAACTCAATATCAATCAATTTTAAAATTAAATGAATTAGGTTTTAAAACTAATAAAGAAACAATGTTATGTAAAAATTTAGATGAAATTAAAGCATATATTGATAAATATACTAATTTAAAAAATGATTTAGATTATCAAATTGATGGAATTGTTTTTAAAATTAATGATAAAAATTTACAAAACAGTTTAGGATTTACTAGTAAGATTCCAAAATGAGCAATTGCTTATAAGTTTCCAGCTGAAATCAAACAAACTAAACTTTTAGATATATTTGCAACAGTTGGAAGAACTGGAAAAATTACTTATAATGCTAAATTAGAACCTGTTTTTTTAATGGGAGCTAAAATTAGTGCTGCTACTTTAAATAATGCAGAATATATTAAAACAAAAGATTTAAGAATTAATAGTATAGTTAAAATAAAAAAAGCTGGAGATGTTATTCCAGAAGTTATTGAAGCTATTAAAGATGAAGATTTTTATAAATTAGAAAAATTTAAACCTGCATTATATTGTCCAAATTGTCATTCTTTATTAGAAAAAAATGAAAATGAAGTTGATCAGTTTTGTATAAATTCTTCTTGTTCTATGAAAATATTAAGATCATTACAACATTTTAGTAGCAGAGAAGCTATGAATATTGTAAGTTTAGGAGATAGAAGTTTAGAGATTTTATTTAATCTAAAAATTATTCAAAATATTTCAGATATTTATAAATTAGAAGAATATAAAGATCAAATTTTAGCAATTGATAACTTTGGTTTAAAAAGTTATTTAAATTTAATTGATTCAATTAATATGTCTAAAAATAATTCTTTAGAAAAAGTTTTATTTGGTTTAGGAATTAGACATATTGGAAGTAAAACTGCAAAAATTTTAGCTAGAAAATATCAAAATATAGATAATTTAATGAGTGCTAGTTATGATGAATTAATTCAAATAAATTCAATTGGAGAATCATTAGCTTTATCTATTATTGATTGATTTAAAATAGAAGATAATTTAAAACTAATTGATGAGTTAAAATCATTTAACATTAATTTTAATTATTTGGGAGCAAAAATTAATTCTGATTCAATAATTGCTAATAAATCATTTGTAATTACTGGAACTTTAACAAGGCCAAGAGAAGAATTTAAAACACTAATTGAAAATAATGCAGGTAAAGTAATTGGATCTATTTCTAAACAAACTGACTATTTATTAGCTGGTAATAATGTAGGTTCTAAACTAGAAAAAGCAAAAAAACTAGGTGTTAAAATTATAGATGAACAACAATTTTTTGATTTATTAAAATCAGAGAAAGGATAATATGTCAAATAGATTTAATAAAGAGTTTTGAAAAGAATTAGCTCATGATTTTATGTTTGAATTAAATGATGAAGATCTTGAAAACTTAATGAGTGTTGAAGACAAACTTTTTGATGATTTTAAAAAAATCACTAGTATTGATACAACAGATGTTGAACCAACTTTTTATACAGTTAATCAAATTCATTCATATTTAAGAGATGATGAACCAATACAAACTAATTGTCAAAAAGAAATTTTAGAAAATGCGCCAACTAAACATGATGATTACATCACAATAGCAAGGGTGGTCAAATAATGCAAGACTATAGAAAAAAAAGTATTTTTGAAATTCACAAAGATTTAGTAGATAAAAAATATACTGTTTTAGATCTAACTAAAGAAGTATTAAAGAATTTAAAATACGAACTAGATTCTAATGCGATTAATTATTTAGCTGAAATTCATGCACTAAAACAAGCTAAAAAAATTGAAGAAAATTTTGACAGTAATAATTTATTATCTGGAATACCATACATTTGTAAAGATAATTTTTCAACAAAAGATATTCCAACTACTGCTTCATCAAAAATACTAGAAAATTATATTCCAAACTATTCAGCTGCCTTAGTTGATTCACTAGATAAAAATCAATCTATATTAGTTGGAAAATCTGCTTTAGATGAACTTGGAATGGGTGGAACTGGGTTATTATCATGTAATGGTAAAATTGCAAATCCATGAGATAAAAATCGTATAGTTGGTGGTTCTAGTTCTGGGTCTGCTTATTTAGTAGCTAAAGGATTAGTTCCATTTGCAACAGGAACTGATACTGGCGATTCAATTAGAAAACCAGCTAGTTATAATGGAATAGTTGGGTTTAAGCCAACTTATGGAGTAATTTCAAGATATGGATTATTACCATATGCTCCAAGTTTAGATACAGCTGGATTTTTTACAAAAAATGTAGATGATATGGCAGTTTTATGTGATGCTAGTTATGATAATGATACTAGAGATTTTTCATCAACAACAGCTGATCATGTTGACTTTTTAAAACAAATAAATGATTTTTCAAATATTAAAACTTTTGGATATATTAGTTCAGTAATTGAAAGTTTAGATCAAGAACATAAAACTCATTACTATAATTTATTTGAAACATTAAAAAATAAAGGTTATCAAATTAAAGCTTTAGATTTTAGACAAGATTTATTAGATGCAGCTTTACCTGTTTATTTAATGATCGCAAATAGTGAAAGTGTTTCAACTAATTCTTGTTTAGATGGAATTAAATATGGAAAAAGAGTGGATGGAAATGATTATAGTGAAATTATGATCAATTCAAGAACTCAAGGTTTTGGTGAAATTGTTAGACGTAGATTTGCAATTGGTTCACTAGTTTTAAAAGGTGAAAATCAAAAAAAATATTTAGTACAAGCTAAAAAAGTTAGAACTTTAATTAATCGTGATTTTAATAATTTATTTGAACAAGTTGATGTTTTATTATTACCAGCATCACCATCTATTGCCCCATTAATAGAAGAAATTACTAATCCAAATAAAAAATCTCAAGAAAAAGATTTTATTGAAAATATTTTAGTTTTAGCTAATTTTACAGGTAGTCCTTCAATTACTATTCCATTTTTTAAAACTAAAAATATGCCAGTTGGAATTAATATTACAACAAAAGTTAAAACAGATTTATTAACATTGCAAGCAGCTAAATTATTAGAAAATATTATTGGAATTAAAAACCAAATTGTTGAGGACTAGTATGCAAAATTTTGAAATTATTATTGGAGTTGAAAACCATGTTGAATTAAAAACTAATTCAAAAATGTTTTCACCAAGTAAAGTTAGTTACGGACAAACTCCAAATACTTTAGCAAATGAAATTGATTTAGCTTATCCTGGAACTTTACCAAGTGTTAATAAAAAAGGAGTAGAGTTAGCTATTTTAGCATGTAATGCTTTAAATATGCAAATTGATACTTTATTAACTTTTGATCGTAAAAACTATTTTTATCCAGATTTAACTAAAGGCTTTCAAATCACTCAACAATTTAATCCAATTGGAAAAAATGGTAGTTTAGAAATAATTTTAGAAAATGGAAATAAAAAAGTAATTGAAATTGAACGTTTGCATATTGAAGAAGATACTGCAAAACAAGTGCATAAAGATAATTTAACTTATCTTGACTATAATAGATCTGGTGTTGGATTAATTGAAATTGTTACAAAACCAGTATTAAGAAGTGCTGAAGAAGCTTGTTTATATGTTGAAAAGCTTAGAGAAATTTTATTATTTTTAAATGTTAGTGATGTAAAAATGAATGAAGGTTCACTAAGAACTGATTTAAATATTTCTTTAAGACCTTATGGTAGTGATAAATTTTCAAATAAGGTTGAAATCAAAAACTTAAACTCTATTTCAAATATTAAAAAAGCTGTTGAATTTGAAATTAATAGACAAAAAGAAATTTTATTAAAAAATCAAATTGTTGAACAACAAACAAGAAGATTTGATGATCAAACTAGTTCAACTATTTTAATGAGAAGTAAGATTGATAGTATTGATTATAGATATTTTAGAGAACCAAACATTTTTCCAATTCAACTAGATCAAAAATGAGTTGATCAAATTATTTCAAATTCTCCTGAACTAGCAGATCAAAAACGTATTAGATATGTAAATGAATTAGGTTTAACTAGTGAAGATGCTAATATTATTTTAACTAGTTTAGAAATGACTAATTTTTTTGAAAAAACTATTAAATTAACTACTAATTATAATAAAGTAGCTAAAATGTTGATTTCAGAAATTCAAGCTAAATTAAATTTAGAAAATAAAACTATAGATCAAATTAAACTAAGCCCAGAAAATTTAGCTAGTGTAATTAATTTAATTGATAAAAATATTATTTCATCAAAACAAACAAAAGTAGTTATGCCAATTATATTAGATTCAAATACTGAAACTGTTGAACAAATTGTTGAAAGATTAAATCTAAAATTAATTACAAATAAAGATGAAATTTCAAAATTATTAGTAAATATTATTAATCAAAATAAAGAGTTATTAAACCAATATTCTACTCGTCCTGAAAGAGTTATTAAAACAATTATGGGTCAGTTAATGAAACAAACTAATGGTAATGTTGATCCTGAAATTGCAAATGAAATTGTAATTAAAGAAATTGAAAAGAATTTATAATAATAAAAAAATGGGCACTGCCCATTTTTTTATTATTCTTCAGTTAAAAGGTTTGGATCAGTTTCTTCATCAATCATACCTTGAATTTTTTCAGCTAAACTGTTAATAATAGTAGTTCTTGCAAAAACTACAATATGATCTCCTTCTTTTAATTCTGTATAATCATCTGGTAATAAGATCTTACCTTTTCTTCTAATTTGAATAATATTAAAATCTTTATTTGTTGATAAACCAACTTGTTGAATATTTTTATTAAATAAATCAGGGTTTTTAACTTCTAAAGTTGAAGAGATAAATTCATCATCAATTGAATGCACTTCAATATCAAAATCAATATTAAAAATTACTCTAGTAGCTGTAATTTCTCCAGCAATTTTATTAGGAACAATAATTTGGTTTTCAGTTAAACCTAAAGCTAGTAAAACTCTTCTATAATTATCATCTTTTGCTTTAACTGTAATATTAGTACATTTTAAATCTAATAAGTTTAAAACTGTTACTAGTGATGATTCTAATTCATTTTCAATTCCAACAATCACTCAATCATATGATTGAATTCCTTTTTTTGCTAGAGCTACTTTATTAGTTGTATCAATTACAATTCCTTCAACTGTATCAAATTCAGATAAATATAAATTTAAACGTCTTTCATCAATATCAAAAACAGTTACAGATTGTCTTTTTTGTACTAAAGTTTCAATAACAGATAAAGTAAAGTTAGAAACACCAATGATTGCAAAGTTTTGTTTTTTTGCCATAAATTATCCCTTCTTAACTAATTAAATTATACATTTTTATCAAAATGATATAATAATATATTGAAAAGAGGTGGATTTATGTTTTTTAAGAAAAAAAATAATAAAAAACACAAGCTAAAATTCACCTCAAGACTTTTTAAAAAAACTTCAAATTTTAATGAAGAAAAGTATAAATTTTTCCGACTAGTTAAAGATATTTGACCACTTTCTAAAACTTCAGGAAAGATTTTTTTAATTTATGTAGCTATTATTTTATTAGGAGGGTTATTATTATCAATTCCTAACTTTTCACTAACTAAAAGTGGATCTAAATATAATTGAGATTTTTTAACTGGAATATTTATTGCTTCATCTGGATTTAGTGATACTGGTTTAACTGTTTTAGATGTTTCTCATTCTTATACTTTTTGAGGTCAGTTTATTTTATTATTACTAATTGAATTTGGTGGAATTGGTGTTTTAACTTTTAAAATTGTTTTATTTTTAATTATTAATAAAAAAATCTCAATTTCAGATACTATTGTTGCTCAATCTGAAAGAGGAAGTGCTACAACTAGTTTAACTATTGTTCTAATTAAAGATGGGTTTATTTGACTAACTTCAGTTCAAGTGATTTCAGCTTTTATTTTATTCTTTTTATTCTTTTTTAATCAACCTTCAAATAATCCAAATTTAGAAGTGGTTTCACCATATCATGATTTTTGAAAGTCTTTATGATTTGCTGTTTTTCATTCTACAAGTGCTGTAAATAATGCTGGGTTTGATATTATTTCACCAAACTCATTACAACCATATAATGTAGATAATCATAGAGTTTATGCTATTCAAGTAATTTTTATGCTTGAGTGAATAATTGGTGGATTAGGTTATCCTACTTTTCATGATATTAAACGTAAACTAAAAGCTATAAAAACTAAAGAAAAAATTAATTTTAGTTTATTTACAAAAATTAATTTCTGAGTGTATTTAGTATTATTTATCTTTGGTCCTTTAGTTGTTTTTGCAACAGAATATTCAAATTACAATCATTCATTAATTTTTCATTATTATGATGAAAACTTTACTGTTTTAAATGCTAAATCTAATATTGTTGTTTTTATGGATATTTTATTTAATACAACAGCTTCAAGAAATGCTGGGTTTTCAACAATTGATATTTCAACTTTTAATTCAGGATCAAAAGCTATATTATCAATTTTAATGTTTATTGGATCAGCACCAAGTTCAACTGCTGGAGGAATTAGAACTACAACTTTTGGAATACTGCTTTTATCAACCTTTAAAATTATTAAAAACCAAAAATTCACAAGTGCTTTTAGAAAAACTATACCTAGTGAAACTGTTAATAGAAGTTATGCAGCATTCTTTATTTCAACATTTTTAATTTTTGTTGCTTTATTTATTATTTATGTTGATTCAAATAGTGTCTTTCATACTTTAAAAAACCATAACAGTGCTTCAATTAATACTATTTTATTAATTACTAGTGCATTTGGGACTGTTGGATTATCTCCATTAGCTCATTTTCAAATGTATCAATTAGGAGTTGTTACTAAAATATCAATTATTTTAATTATGTTTATTGGTCAATTAGGAGTTTCAAATACTTTATTAATCTTTTTAAAACCTGCAAGAGATAAAGCTTATAAATATCTTGAAGAAGATATAACTATAGGATAGGTGATAGTATGGTTATTTTAGATGGTAAGTTAGTTTCAAAACAAATTAAATAAACTTTAAAAAAACAAATTGACACATATTTAAATAAAAACTATAAAAAACCTAAATTAGCTGTAATTTTAATTGGAAATGATCCAGCAAGTGAATTATATGTTTCAAATAAAATAAAAGCTTGTAACTTAGTAGGAATTGAATCAGTGTTATTAAGATTTGGTCAAAATATCACTAGTGAAATGTTATCTGATCAAATTAATCAATTAAATAATGATAATAGTGTTGATGCAATTTTATTACAATTACCATTACCAAAACATTTAGATGAACAAGAGTTTTTACAAGCAATCGATCCTTTAAAAGATGTAGATGGGTTTCACTATATTAATCAAGGAAAAATGTTAGAAGGTTATGATACTATTTATCCTTGTACACCAATTGGAATTATTAATTTATTAAAAGCTTATAATATTGATGTTAGATCAAAAGATATAACTATTATTGGAACTTCAAATATTGTTGGAAAACCTTTAGCAATAATGTTATCTAATATGGGTGCAACAATTAGTATGTGTAATAAAAATACAAAGAGTTTAAAAAAATATACTAAAAGATCTGATATAGTAATTTCAACTACTGGAAAACAAGCACTTATTAAAAAAGATATGATTAAAAAAAATGCTATTGTAATTGATGTTGGAATTATAAAAGATCCAATTACTAATAAAATAGTTGGTGATGTTGATTTTGAAAATGTTAAAGAACTTTGTTCATATATTACTCCAGTTCCAGGTGGTGTTGGACCTATGACTGTTAGTATGTTATTAGAAAATACATTCAAATTATACAAACTACATATAAAGGAAAATTATGAAAACTAGTTTTAAAAATAATCGTCCTAAAAGACATTATATATATAATGATATTTTTAAAAAAGCTAATTTAATTATTCAAATATTAAGTGCTATATTTATGCTATTAGCAACTATTGGGTTTATGTTTGGAATAGTTGGGATTACTTTAGGAACTGTTGTTAATACTACAAATATTAAATTAAATACAATTAGTGGAATTAGTTTATTAGTAATTAGTAGTTATGTGTTTTTAATGTGTGCTATTAGTTTGTGTTTATCAGTTATTAGTAATTATCATAAAACAACAATTTATTTAGAAATTCTAGCTATTTTTAGTATAGTTTCAATAGTATGTATGATTGGTGGATTTTTAATTATTTTTAGTAGTAATAAATATAAAGATGAACAAGAAAAAAACACTGATAATCAATTAGAAAATCAAATTGATAATAAACAAAAAACTGAATCTAAAGAACAAGATCAAATTAAAAATCAAACTAATAATCAGTCTAAAGATCAATTTATATCTAATATAAATCAAACTGATAATCCAAAGCAACAAATAGTTGCAGATCATTATCATGCAAATATAAGTAGAATAAATAGTAATCAAATTAATAATCAAAAATTAGAACAAGCTAAAAGAAATGAAAAATACCAACAAGTAAAAAGAACTTATCAATTAGTAAAAGAACATAAATTAAGTGAAGATAAATTACAATCAATTTTTAATTCTGATCCTGAATTTAAACAAATGTATGATGAGTTAAAAAAATAATTAGACAAAATAAGCGACTTGCTTATTTTTTATTTAATTTTTTAAAAAATACTAGTAAGAAAATAATAAATTTGTATAATGCTTTTGCAACTTTTTATACTTATAAAGATGTTTTAGATCAACTAAAAGTATTTTTAAGTAAAAAAAATTTAAATGGAGTTATTTTATTTGGTGAAAATCAAAAAGATAAACATTTAGTTTTAGATAATAATGCTAATAAGAACTCTGTTAAGATCAGAGTTTTTGGTGATGTTTTTGAGTTTAAACCAAAAACTGTAAAAGAGTATGTAGAAACTAAATATAGTGATGATACTAAAACTAAAGTAACTTAATTAGGTTATAAAAAGAAACAATAAAAAATGTAGATTATTATGTTTTAAATAGATTAGATGAAAATACAAAAGAAGTTCCAATTGATCTGCCATTAAAAATTAATTCATTAAGTGATTCTTTTAAAGAAAATAAAAATGAAAAAATCACTAATATTGACAAATGAGATACTAAAAACATTATTTCTTTAAAAAACATGTTTTATTCAGCAAAAAGTTTTAATCAAAATATTTCTAGTTGAAATATTTCTAATGTTGTAAATATGTCAGCTATGTTTTTTGAAGCTGAAAAATTTAATCAACCAATAGGTAACTGAAATGTTTCGAAGGTTACTGATATGGATTTTTTGTTTGATGGAGCAATAACATTTAATCAAAATATAAATGATTGGAAGACTGATAGTTTAACAGATCTAACTTATACTTTTAGAAGCGCTATAAGTTTTAATCAGCCATTGAATAATTGAAATGTTTCAAAAGTTAAAAGTATGGATGGTATGTTTACTGAAGCTACTAGTTTTAATCAAGATATTAATTTGTGAAATACAAATAATGTTGAATCGATGAATGGAATGTTTTCTTCACCAGATAAATTCAATCAAAATTTAAGTTCTTGAGATGTTAAAAAAGTTGGAAATGCTCAAAATTTTACAAATGCTTTAAAATCAGTTATGACTAAAGATAAACTTCCAAAATTTAATCAAAAGTACTCAGATGATAAATATTTTATGGTAGTTAAAAAATAATTTATAAAAATAAAAAAATATTAAGTAAAATCTTGAAAATGATAATCAGTAATGGTATTATTTTTAGTGTCTTAGATAAATATGACCAATTAAAAGATATGGCTTTTTAGCTCAGCAGGTAGAGCAACCGGCTGTTAACCGGTTTGTCACAGGTTCGAGCCCTGTAAAAGCCGCCATTATCTTGGCCTGTTGGTGAAGCGGTTAACACACACGGTTTTCATCCGTGGACACACGGGTTCGAACCCCGTACAGGCTACCATATTTTCGGAGTGTTAGCTCAGCTGGGAGAGCTCCTGCCTTACAAGCAGGCGGTCATAGGTTCAAGTCCTATACACTCCACCATTTTTTATTTATGCTGACTTAGCTCAGCAGGCAGAGCAACTGACTTGTAATCAGTAGGTCGTAGGTTCGATTCCTATAGTCAGCACCATTAGAAAACTCGAGCACTACTGTGCTCTTTATTTTTAAAATTTAAACAACCAAATATCTTACAAATTGTTCTATTTGACATTCATATTACTAATAAGATAAATTAATTATTTATATAAGAATTTAATTTACATAATTTAAGAAGATCATTTTGATCTTCTTTTTTTGTTTTACAGTAAATAAAAATAAAAAAAGTAAGTTTTAAAACTTACATTGTTATATATTTAATTAAATTATTATGACTTATTTTGTAATTTTTTGAATAATTTCTTCTTTTTGCTCAATTATCTTTTTAATAATTACACCTACTAAAATTAGTATTCCACCAAATGAATTTATAAATATTGGATTAAATAATGGGATTGCTATAGCTACTATAAATATTAAAAGAATATCTTTATTCTTTTTAAGTGCTGATAAACCTACAATACTCATAATTAAAAGTGTAAATAAACCTATTGAATTAAAAGTTGAAAATGACGTTTCGATTATTAATAACTCAAGATATCTATATATCTCACGTCGTCTGATGTATATGTGTAACTGAGTTCAATTTTCAAATGTATAAAAAGCGTTTATTGAAATTCCAATGACTGCTCCTATTAAACTTAAAATCAATCCAGCTAAAATCAGTTTTTTATATTTAAATTGTTTTTGAGTAATTTTTAGTAAGTTTAAATTTTGTTCTGATTTTTTAATATGAATATTTTTTTCTTCTATTTTTGGATTTATTATTTCCTTATTTATTTGTTCATTATTTTTAATTATTTGAGTAGCTGTATTTGTAGTACTTATAACTGCTGAACTTGATATGTTATTAGCTCCAATTATTAATAAAACTCCCCCAGCAATAAATCCAAAAGCAACACCAAACACATTAGTTGCCAAAACTAATTTTTTATTATTTTTAAATTTAGGAACAAGACATAAAACACTTAAAATTACAGAACTAATTGCTAATCCTAAACCTATGAAATTAAAAAAGATTTTAAAAATAGCACCAAAAATTGAAAATAATATCCAAATAAAATATTTATATAAAACATATAACCAATTAAAAATACTGAAATAACAGAACCGATTATTGAAATAATAGCTCCAGCTAAAATCAGATTATTTGTTTTATTTTGATCCATAATTCACCTATTAAAATTAAAAATTGTTTAAAAAAGTGGTAGTGTTTTGTAATATATCAACTAATAAAAGTATTATTTTTTTAAATGATAAAATAATTTTAGAAACTTAGATTTATGAGACTAAAAGTATGAATGAATTTAATTTAGCAAAAGATAAAACAATGATCTCTAAAATATTTAAAAAAATTCCTTGATTTTATCATTTAATATTTTTTTTGATTGGACTAGTAGTTGGATTATTATTTCAATTTTTACGAGTAAAAACTTTTGCTTTTCCTTATTTTTTTATATTATTTTTTGCTGTTTTACTTACTTATTGTGTTTTATTTATAATTATTAGTCCAATGATTAAACAAAATTGATTTATTAAAAGAGTTAAAAATGAAAAATAAAAAAATTTCAATAAGTACAATAGCAAAAGAATGTAATGTTGGAGTTGGAACAGTTTCACGTTATTTTAATAATGGTTATGTTAGTGATCAAAAAAAAGAACTAATTAAAAAAGTAGTTGAAAAATATAATTTTTCACCTAATTTTGCAGCTCATTCAATTAAAAGAAAAATTCAAGAAGTTTATTTTTTAATTCCAGATTTAACTAAAAGTAATACTTTTGTCATTAAAAAAATTTTAAAGTACCTACAATTAGAATTTTCTGAAACAATGGTATTTGTAATTCAAACTACTTATAATCAAGAAACTTATTTAAAATACTTAAAAAAGTAGTAGCAAGAAAACCGGCTGCTTTAGTTTTATTTGCTATTAGTGATGATTTAAAAATTAGAGATTATTTAAAAAAAATTACTATTCCTTTTATTAGTTATGGAAAAGATTGAGGAAAATTTTATTTTATTAATAATGATCAAGAAATGATGATCTCGTTACTAGAAACTATGAATAATCAAAATGAATTTGATCATCAAAAACAAATTTTATATATTGGTGAAAAACCTGAAACTAATAAATCAACTGGATATGATCGTTTTTATAGTTTAAATAATTGATTTAAAAATAAAAATATTAAATTTGATTATTTATTTTTTGAACATAATAGTGAAACTAGTATTTATAATTTAATAAAAGAATTAAATCTAAATAACAAAATCATTTTTTGTGGAACTCATACTTGTCATAAAATTTTATTAAAATATATAGTTAATCAAAAGTTTAAAAACATTACTTTAACTGATATTTATCAAAAAAATAGTTTGTTATTACCAATTTTTGAAAAACAATACTGTATAGCTATTGATTATCAAAATCTAGTACAAAGAATAAATGAGAGTATTAATAAAATTTTAAATAACAAACCTATAGATGAACAAAATGAAAAATACTTAAATTATGAAATTAAAGTTTTAGATAGATAAAATTTTGTTTCATTTTTTGTTGTATAATTGTAGTGTGGAAACAATTCCATATTATGAGATCTTTATGGCAAAAAAATCATATACAGAAGAAGTTAAAGAACTAGTTAGTTTACTTGGTGGAGCTGACAACATTGTTTCATATACTCATTGTATATCTCGCCTTAGATTAGTTTTAAAAGATAATTCTAAGGCAGATACTAAAGCAATTGAAGCTTTAGATAATGTTAAAGGAGTAGTTAAACCTGTTGGTGCTTATCATGTTGTGATTGGTGTTGATGTAACAAATTATTACAAAGAATTTAAAAATTATTTAACTAATCAACAACCACAAACAAGTGATTCAAACTCTCAAAGTATAACTGCAAAACAAAAATCAAATCAAAAATTTTATCAACGTTTATTACGTCATTTTTCAGAAATATTTATTCCTTTAATTCCAGCACTAGTAGCTGGTGGGTTAATTTTAGGATTTAGAAACATTTTAGAAACTGATTGAACTGGTGAAGGTAAATCATTAGTTGCTTTATCAGTATTTGCAAAAGGTTTAAATGAATTTTTATGAATTCCTGCTCAAGCAGTCTTTTGATATTTACCAGTAGCAATTTGCTGGTCAATATTTAAAAAAATGGATGGTTCTCCAGTATTAGGAATTATTATTGGATTAACTTTATTATTACCACCATTAGAAAATATTTATGCTATTTCAGCATTAGCAAAAGATAGCATTTGAATATTTAAAGATGCCCCTGCTTTTGATTTTGGTGCATTTAAATTCCCTTGCAAACTTCAATATACTGCTCAAGTAATACCAGCAATTGGTGTAGCATTTTTTGGAGTTTATTTAGAAAAAGGATTAAATAAAATTATTCCTGCTATTTTAAAACAAATCTTTGTTCCATTATTAGTTATTGTATTATCATATACTGTTGGATTAGCAATTATTGGTCCTATTGGATTTGTAATTGGTTCTGCAATTTCAGTTGCTTCAAGTTGAGCATTAACTCATCCAATTGCAAAATATTTCTTTGCTCCAATATTTGGATTATTATATGCTCCAACTGTTGTTACTGGATTACATACAATGTATAATGCTGTAATGATTCAAAACACAGCAACAATTGGTGGTTCATTTATTTTCCCAATTTTATGTATGTCAAATATTGCACAAGGTAGTGCGTCATTAATGTTTACTATTTTAAATAGAAAACATCAAAAAGTAAAAGATGCTGGAGCTTCAGCTACTGTTTCAGCTTATCTAGCAGTAACTGAACCAGCAATGTATGGAATTAATTTACGTTTCTTATATCCATTTATAGCAGCAATTATTGGATCTGCAACAGGTGCTTTATTATTAATAATTTCAGGAGTAACTTCAAATGGTATTGGAGTTGGTGCTTGATTAGGAGTTTTATCAATTCAAGCTAGTTCAAAAGTTAAAGGAGTTACAACTTGAATTGGATCTGGATATACTTGATTTATGATAAGTGCAATATTAACAACTATTGTTACTATGATATTAACTTGATTTTTAGGAACTCTACCTAACTTTGTTAAACTACGTAATGATTTATTAAATGTTAAAACCGATCCCATCATTAAAATTAAAAAATAATATTTAAATGAAAAAAATTAATTATAAAGAAGCGATTGTGTATGAAATTCATCCACAATCTTTTTATGATACTAATAATGATGGAATTGGTGATCTACAAGGAATTATTAAAAAACTAGATTATTTAAAAAAAACTAGGTGTAAATTTTATTTGATTAAATCCAATTTATTTATCTCCTAAAAAAGATAATGGATATGATGTTAGTGATTATAAAAAAATTGATCCAATGTTTGGTAGTATGACTGATTTTAATAACTTAGTTAATCAAGCTAAAAAAAGAAATATTTATATTATGATGGATATGATTTTTAATCATTGTTCAACTGAACATGAGTGATTTTTAAAAGCTTTAACTAATAAAAAATATCAAAAGCGTTTTATATTTGTAGATAATAAAAATAAATTACCAAATAATTGAACAAGTAAGCTTGGTGGATCAGTATGAGAATATAATAAAACATTAGATAAATACTATTTACACTTATTTGATAAAACTCAAGCTGATTTAAATTGGAAAAATAAAGCTTTAAGAAATGATATTTTTAAAATTATTAATTATTGATTAGATAAAGGTGTTAAAGGTTTAAGATTTGATGTTATTAATTTAATTTCAAAACCAAAAACTTTTAAAGATGATTTGATTGGTGATGGTAGAAAATATTATACTGATAGACCACTAGTTCATAAATATATAAAAGAAATGGCTAGTAAAACTTATAGTTTAAAAAGTGATGTAATAACAGTTGGAGAATTATCTTCAACTTCATTAAAACAAGCAATTTTATATACTAAAAAAGAATCTAAAGAATTAGATATGGCATTTCTTTTTCATCATTTAAAAGTTGATTATCTAAATAATGATAAATGACAACTAGATAAATATGATCCAAAAAAATTAGTTAAAGTTCTTAAAACTCAACAAATTGCTTTTCAAAAAAATAACGCTTGATGTGCTAATTTTTTAAATAATCACGATCAACCAAGAGCTATTAGTAGGTTTGGTGATTATAAAAATTATTATTATCAATCAGCAACTAGTTTAGCTAGTGTAGTTTTATTATTAAAAGGTACGCCTTATTTATATCAAGGTGAAGAGTTTGGAATGTTAAACAATAATTATTCAAATATTAATCAATTAAAAGATGTTGAATCAATTAACTATTATAAGATCTTAAAAAATAAAGGTTTAGAAAAAGAAGAAATTTTAAATATTATTAGTAATAGATCAAGAGATAATGCAAGAACTGTTATGCAATGAGATGATAGTTTATATGCCGGATTTTCTTCTCATAAACCTTGAATAGATGTAAATAATAATTATTTAGATATTAACTTTAAAAAAGATTATTCAAAGTCTCAATCAATTTTTAAAGCTTATCAAAAACTAATTAGATTACGTAAAAAACATTTAGCTTTTAGTTATGGAGATATTGAATTTATTAATTTGAATCCTAATGTTTTAAGTTTTTATAGAACTTATTTAAACGAAAAGTATTTAGTAATTATTAATTTATCTGATTTAAAAATTAGTTCTAATAAACTAAACCAATTTAAAAACTTAAGAATTGTTTTTAATAATTATAAGAACTTTAAACAAATTCAACCTTATCAAACATTAGTCTTAAAATGTAATTAGTTAAAACATATTTCAGTATGTAAAATTTGTAAAATTCATATCAATTTTATTAAATAGTATAATTTAAGTAAGTCTAATAGACAAAACTCAAAATGAAAGGTAGATATGAAAAAGTTAATAAATAGTCCTGAAACATTAGTTAATGAAATGTTAGAAGGTTTAGTTAAAGCTTATCCAAATAAATTAAAAAGAGTTGAAGGTTTTGATGTAATTATTAGAAATGATGATATTAAAAAAGATAAAGTAGCTTTAGTTAGTGGTGGTGGTTCTGGTCATGAACCAGCACATGCTGGATATGTTGGATATGGAATGTTAGATGCAGCTGTTGCTGGAGCTGTATTTACTTCACCAACTCCAGATCAAGTTTATCAAGCAATTAAAAGTAGTAATGCTAATAAAGGAGTATTATTAATTATTAAAAACTATACTGGAGATATTTTAAATTTTGAAATGGCTCAAGATATGGCAAGTATGGAAGGTATTGAAGTTGATAGTGTAGTTGTTAATGATGATGTAGCTGTTGAAGATAGTTTATATACTGCTGGAAGAAGAGGAGTAGCTGGTACTGTTTTTGTTCATAAAATAGCTGGTGCTAAAGCTGAAATGGGAGCTAGTTTACAAGAAGTAAAAAATACAGCTTTAAAAGTTATTAAAAACGTTAGAACTATGGGAATGGTAATATCTCCATGTATTGTTCCTGCTGCTGGTAAATCTAATTTTTCATTAAATGAAGATGAAATGGAAATTGGAATTGGAATTCATGGTGAACCTGGAGTTTATAGAGATAAATTAAAACCAGTAGATCAAATTGTAGATACTTTAACTGATAAAATTTTAAATGATATACAAATTAATAAAGATGAACAAGTAGCAGTTATGATTAATGGAATGGGTGCCACTCCTGAAATGGAATTACTTGTAATTAATAATCATTTAAATGATGTTTTAACTAATAAAGGTATTAAAATTTATAAAACTTTTGTTGGTAACTTTATGACTTCTATTGAAATGGGTGGGTTTTCAATTTCAATTTTAAAATTAGATAATGAATTAAAAGAATTATTAGATTACAAAGCAGATACACCAGGTTTAAAAGTTTTTTAATAGATAAATAATATTAAAATTACATCAATTTTGATGTAATTTTTTTTGATTTTAAATCACTTTAACATATTAAAAATCAATGAAAAATATCTATTAAAATTTAATAATAAATTAATTAAAAAATATTTGACACTAATCTAGTATTTATTATTAAAAAAGTATAGAATATTAATTGCATGTATATTTTGTGTGCTTTTTTACAACACACCCATAGGAGTTGTTGATTAAATTAGTAAATTTAGGAGGTTAGTATGGCAGAAAGCAAAATGAGAATTAAGTTAAAAGGCTACGATCACGCTATTGTTGATCAAAGTATTGTAAAGATCATTCAAGCTGCTGAAGGTACTGGAGCTAAAGTTAGAGGACCAATCCCATTACCAACAGAAAAACAAGTTATTACTATTTTAAGAGCTGTTCACAAGTACAAAGATTCACGTGAACAATTCGATATGAGAACACATAAAAGATTATTAGAAATTTTAAATCCAACTGCTGCAACAATGGACATTTTAAAAAGAGTTCAATTGCCAAGTGGTGTTGATATTGAAATTAAATTATAATCTTCTATTTATTTAAAAATATACAAAATATCAAATTAGCAGAATATACGTGATTATCAATTAGGAGGAAATAAAATGAAAGGAATCTTAGGTCGTAAGGTAGAAATGACTCAAGTATTTACTAGTGCTGGTCAATTAGTTCCAGTAACAGTAGTTGAAGTTCTACCAAACACAGTTTTACAAGTTAAAACTATTGACAGTGATGGATATGTTGCTGTGCAATTAGGTACTACAGATAAAAGAGTTAACTTAGTAAATAAACCTGAATTAGGACACTTTAAAAAAGCTAATTCAAATCCTAAGCGCTTCGTAAAAGAAATCAGAAACATGCAAGGATATGAACTTGGACAAGTTATTAATGTAAGTGATATCTTTGTTTCTGGTGAATACGTTGATGTTACAGGAATTTCTAAAGGTAAAGGTTTTGCTGGAGGAATTAAAAGACATAATTATGCAAGAGGACCAATGGCTCATGGATCAGGATATCATAGAGGAATTGGTTCAATGGGAGCAATCATTAACCGTATTTTTAAATCAAAAAAAATGCCAGGGCACATGGGTAATGCAAAAAGAACTATTCAAAATCTAGAAATTATTGCTATTGATCAACCAAACAACATTATGTTAATTAAAGGATCAATTCCTGGATCAAAAAATAGTTTTGTACAAATCAAACAAAATATAAAAGGTATGAGTTCTAAACAAGCAGTTGAATTATTAAATAGAAATGCATCAATTGAAGCATAGTTGAGGTAAGAGATGAAATTACAAGTTTTAGACATTAAAGGTAATGAAATTAAAGAAATTGCTTTAAATGATTATGTTTGAGGAATTGAACCTCACCAACAAGCTATTTATGATACTGTAATAAGTCAACAAGCTGCTTTAAGACAAGGAACTAAAAAAGTTAAAACCCGTGCTGAAGTATCTGGAGGAGGACGTAAACCTTGAAAACAAAAAGGAACTGGACGTGCTCGTCAAGGATCAATTAGAGCTCCACAATGAAAAGGTGGGGGAGTTACATTTGGTCCAACACCAGATATTAACTATAAAAAATCTGTTAATAAAAAAGTAAGAGCTTTAGCTTTTAGATCAGTTTTATCTCTAAAAGTTAAAGAAAACAATCTTGTAATCGTTGACAAATTTGAGTTTGCTAAACCATCAACAAAAGAAATGGTTGTAGTAATGAAAAATTTAAAAATTGATGATCAAAAAACATTAATTGTTACTAAAGAAAAAGAAGAATTAGTAGTTAAGTCTTCAAATAATATTACTGGAGTTAAAACAATTTCTGCTAACCAACTAAATGTATTTGATTTATTAAATGCTACTAAATTACTAATTACAGAAGAAGCTGCTATTGCAGTTGAGGAGGTATACGCATAATGCACATCACTGAAGTATTAAAAAAACCAGTATTAACTGAAAAATCATTTGCTGGTCATAAAGATAATGTGTATACATTCTTAGTTGATAAAAAAGCTAATAAAGTTCAAATTAAAAAGACTTTTGAAGAAATTTTTGAAGTAAAAGTTGAATCAGTTAGAACTATTAATTATGATGCTAAAGAAAAAAGATTAGGAAAATATGTTGGCAAAAAACCATCATATAAAAAAGCAATCATTACATTAAAAGAAGGTCAAAAATTAGACGTGCTAAGCGACTTATAGAAAAATCAACCCGGATAAATTATTATAAGCGCATCAAAATAGAAAGGGAAAAACATGGCAATTAAAAAGTATAAGTCAACAACTAATGGTCGTAGAAATATGACTACAATTGACTATTCAGCTGTTTTAACAACAAAAAACAATCCTGAAAAGTCATTAGTTGTTTCTAAAAACTCTAAAGCCGGAAGAAATAATCGCGGTTTAATTACTACTCGCCATAAAGGTGGAGGGCACAAACAAAAGTACCGTATTATTGACTTTAAAAGAAATAAAAGAGATATCTTTGGAACAATTTCAACAATTGAATATGATCCAAACAGAAATGCATTTATTTGCTTAATTAATTATGTAGATGGAGAAAAACGTTACATTTTATTTGCAAAAGGAATGCAAGTTGGAATGAAAGTGGTTGCTAGTGAAAATGCTGATATTAAAGTTGGAAATGTAGCACCATTAAAAAATATTCCTGAAGGAACTTTACTTCATAATGTAGAACTAAAACCTGGAAAAGGTGGACAAATTGCAAGAAGTGCTGGTTCATCAGTTCAACTTTTAGGAAAAGATGATGATGGTAAATATGTAACTTTACGTTTATCATCTGGTGAAGTTAGAAAAGTTTTAGCTGAATGTTATGCAACAATCGGTGAAGTAGGAAACGAAGAATACAACTTAGTTAACTGAGGAAAAGCTGGACGTAATAGATGAAGAGGTATTCGTCCAACTGTTAGAGGATCTGTAATGAATCCAAATGATCACCCACATGGTGGAGGAGAAGGACGTGCTCCAATTGGACGTAAGTCTCCAGTTACTCCATGAGGTAAGAAAGCTTTAGGTGTAAAAACAAGAAACACTAAAAAAACTTCAGAAAAACTAATTGTAAGAAAACGTAGTAATAAAAAATAAGAAAGGAGAATAGAAGATAATATGGCAAGATCATTAAAAAAAGGACCTTTTGTTGATGAAAGTTTGTTTAAAAAAGTTACAGCAGCAAAAGATGGTGAAGTAATTAAAACTTGATCACGTAGATCAACTATTTTCCCTGAATTCATCGGTAAAACATTTGGTGTTTATAATGGAAAAGAATTTATTCCAGTTTACATTACTGAAGATATGGTTGGAAATAAATTAGGTGAATTTGCTCCAACTCGTAAATTCGGTGGTCATGGTGATGACAAAGGTAAGAAAAAATAATTAGGAAGGATAAGAATTAAATAATGGAAGCAAAAGCAAAATTAAGTATGATTCGTATCTCTCCTAGAAAAATGAGATTAGTTGCAGATACTATCAGAAATAAAGCTGTATTAGTTGCAGTTGCTACTTTAAAAAATCTAAACAAAGATGCTGCTGAACCAATTTTAAAATTATTAAATTCAGCAGTTGCTAATGCTGTTAATAATAATGGTATGGAAGCAGATAAATTATATGTTAAAACAATTTTTGTTAATGAAGGACCAACTTTAAAACGTTTTAGACCTAGAGCTCACGGTAGAGCATATGAAATTTTTAAAAGAACTAGTCATGTTGTGATTGTAGTTAGTGATGAAAAATAAGAAAGGATAGTTAGGAAATGGGACAAAAAGTATCACCAAACGTTTTACGTTTAGGAATCGTTAGAGATTGAGAAAACAGATGATATGCTGAAAAAGATCAATATGTTAAATGATTAGATCAAGATATCAAAATCCGTACTGCTTTATTTAAATTATTAAAAGATGCAGCTGTTTCAAAAATTGATATTGAAAGAACTACAAAAGATCTAACTTTATTTATCAAAACTGCTCGTCCAGCTATCGTTTTAGGTCAAGAAGGTAAAAACATCGAAAAAATTGTTTTAGCTGTTAGAAAAACTGTTAAAAATAAAAAATTAATTGTTAATGTTAGAGTTATTGAAATTAAAAGTCCTGATGCAGATGCAACTTTAGTTGCTAGATGAATTGGTGAACAAATTTCAAACCGTGCTTCATTTAGAACAGTTCAAAAATTGGCTATTAAAAAAGCTTTAAAAGCTGGAGCTAAAGGAATTAAAACTGCTGTAAGTGGAAGATTAGGTGGAGTTGAAATGGCTCGTACTGAAGGATATTTAGAAGGTTCAGTACCACTATCAACTTTAAGAAATAATATTGATTATGCTTTATATGAAGCTCCAACAACATATGGTCAAATTGGAGTTAAAGTATGAATTAACCATGGTGAAGTATTTAAAAAAGAAAGAATGAATAATTCACAAATAATGGCAAAACCAAGAACTAATAAAGGAGGAAAAAGATAATTATGTTACAACCAAAAAGAACAAAATATCGTAAACCTCATAGAGTTAGTTATGAAGGAAAAGCTAAAGGAGTTAAAGAAATTAACTTTGGTGAATTTGGTTTAATGGCTTTAGATGGTGCTTGAATTGATAATCACCAAATAGAAGCTGCGCGTATTGCTATGACACGTTATATGAAACGTGATGGAAAAATTTGAATGAGAATTTTCCCACACATGGCAATGACTAAAAAACCTGCTGAAGTTCGTATGGGTTCAGGAAAAGGAAACCCTGAAAAATGAGTAGCAGTAGTTAAAAAAGGAACAATTATGTTTGAAGTTGCTCAAGTAAATGAGCAAGTAGCTAGAGAAGCTTTAAGACTAGCAATGCACAAATTACCAATTCGTTGCAAATTTGTTAAAAGAGGTGAAAATTAATGGCTAAATCAAAAATGTTAGATTTAAGAAATCTATCTGTTGATGAATTAATTAAAACAAATGAATCAAAAAGAGCTGAATTATTTGCTTTAAAATTCCAAGCAGCAGTTGGAAGTTTAGAACAAACTCACCGTATTAAAGAAATTAAAAAAGAAATTGCAAGAATTGAATTAGCATTATCAGAAAAACGTTTAAGTGGAGAAAACACTAATAAAGTTATTAAAGCAGATTACAACAAAGCAGTAGCAGAAGCAGAAAAAGCTGGAAAAGAAGTTAGAGCAAAACAAAGAAAATTCTTAGAAGAGCAATATGGTCAACAAAGCCAAACTGAATTAAATGAAGCTGATATTCAAAAAGCAATGCAAGCAGCTGAACAAGAAACTGTTGAACCTGATACTAAAGGAGAAACTAAATAATGCAAAGAAATAGTAGAAGAGTACTAATTGGTAAAGTTGTATCAGATAAAATGGATAAAACTATTACTGTATTAGTTGAAACTTATAAAAACCACCCAATTTATAAAAAGAGAGTTAAATATTCTAAAAAATATAAAGCACATGATGAAAACCAAGTTGCTCAAATGGGTGATAAAGTTGAAATTATGGAAACACGTCCTTTATCAAAAACTAAAAACTTTAGACTAGTTAGAGTTATTGAAAAAGCAACTTTATAATAGGAGATAAAAAATATGATTCAAACATTATCTAAATTAAAAGTAGCAGATAACTCAGGTGCTAAAGAAGTTCGTGTTATTCGTAATCTAGGTGGTTCAGTTAGAAAGTTCTCAGGTATTGGTGATATTATCATTTGCTCAGTAATTTCTGCAACTCCAGGTGCTGTTATTAAAAAAGGTCAAGTTGTAAAAGCAGTAATTGTTAGAACTACTCGTGAATTAAGAAGAGAAGATGGAACTTATATTAAATTCTCAGAAAACGCAGCAGTATTAATTAAAGAAGATAAAACACCACGTGGAACTCGTATTTTTGGTCCAATTGCACGTGAAATTAAAGAAGCTGGATTTGCAAAAATTGCATCTTTAGCTCCAGAAGTATTATAGGAGGAACCAGTTTATGGCAAAGTCAAGAATTTTAAAAGGTGATGTAGTTAAAGTTATTGCTGGTTCACACAAAGGACAAATTGGACCAATTACTTCAATTACAAAAGATAAACAATGAGTTTCAGTTCAAGGTATAACAGTTAAAAAACATGTTAAACCAACTAATGAAGATAGTGAAGGTGGAATTAAAGATATTCCTGCAAAACTTCATATATCAAACGTTGCATTACAAGACCCAAAAAATAAAGATCAAGTTACAAAAGTTGGATTTGAAATTATTAATGGTAAAAAAGTTCGTATAGCTAGAAAATCTAAAACTCAAATTAAAACAGCTAAATAAGAAAGGAAATAAATTAGTATGAAATCAAGATTAGAAATTAAATACAAAGATCAAATTGTTCCTGAATTATTTAAAGAATTAAATTACAAATCAATAATGCAAGTTCCAAAAATCCAAAAAATTGTAATTAACATGGGAATAGGAGATGCTACAACAGATCCTAAAAAATTAGATGCAGCTATATCTGAATTAGAAAAATTATCAGGACAAAAACCAATTGTTACAAAAGCTAAAAAATCATTAGCCGTATTTAAATTAAGAGAAGGTATGGCAATTGGTGCTAAAGTTACTTTAAGAGGTAAAAAAATGTATGACTTTTTAGATAAGTTAATTAATGTTGCTTTACCAAGAGTTCGTGACTTTAGAGGAGTTTCAAAAACTTCATTTGATGGATTTGGAAATTTTACAACTGGAATTAAAGAACAAATTATTTTCCCAGAAGTAGATTATGATAAAGTTATTAGATTACGTGGTATGGATATTACTATTGTAACTTCTGCTAAAACAAATAAAGAAGCGTTTGCATTACTACAAAAAGTAGGAATGCCATTTGAAAAGTAGAACAAGGGAGATATTATAATGGCTAAAAAATCATTAAAAGTTAAACAAGCTAAACACCAAAAGTTTAATGTTAGAAATTACACACGTTGTAATCATTGTGGAAGACCTCATGCTGTGTTAAAGAAATTTGGAATATGCCGTTTGTGTTTTAGAAAATTTGCTTATGAAGGACAAATTCCTGGTATTAAAAAAGCTTCATGATAGAAAGAAAGGATTCAAAAGTATGACAACAGATGTTATTGCAGATATGCTAACTAGAATTAGAAATGCTAATCAAAGATACTTAAAAACTGTAAGTGTTCCATCTAGCAAAGTAAAACTAGAAATAGCAAGAATTTTAAAAGAAGAAGGATTCATTTCAAACTTTACTGTTGAAGGTGATGTTAAAAAAACTATTAATATCGAATTAAAATACCAAGGAAAAACTAGAGTAATTCAAGGATTGAAAAAAATTTCTAAACCAGGTTTAAGAGTTTATGCACAAGCTAATGAAATCCCACAAGTATTAAACGGATTAGGTATCTCAATTGTTTCAACATCACAAGGAATCATGACTGGTAAAAAAGCTCGACTAGCTAATGCTGGCGGAGAAGTTCTAGCATTCATTTGATAATAGGAGTTTAAATATGTCTCGTATAGGTAATAGATTATTACAAATTCCAAATGGTGTTGAAGTTAAAATAGCAGAAAACAATTTAATAACAATTACAGGATCTAAAGGAACTTTATCAAAACAATTTTCACCTTTAATTAAAATTGAAGTTGAAGAAAACAAATTAATCACTAAAAGATTAAATGAACAAAAACATACAAAACAATTACACGGAACTACTAATTCATTACTACAAGGTATGTTAACTGGAGTTAGTGAAGGATTTAAAAAAGAATTACAAATTACTGGGGTTGGGTATAAAGCTGCAGTTAATGGTTCAAAATTAAATCTAAGTTTAGGTTATTCACACCCTGTTGAATTTGAAATTCCAAAAGGTGTAGAAATTCAAGCAGTTAAACCAACTGAATTAGTTATTAGTGGAATTGATAAACAATTAGTTGGTCAAGTAGCAGCAAACATTAGAGCATATAGAAAACCTGAACCATACAAAGGTAAAGGAATTAAATACAAAAATGAAACTATTATTAGAAAAGAAGGGAAAGCAGCTGGTAAATAGTACCAGAGCTTAAGGATTACTAAATATGAAATTTACTAAAGCTGAAGCTAGAAAACGTAGACATTTCAGAGTAAGACAAAAAGTTGTTGGTACTGCTGAAAGACCTAGATTAAATGTATTTAAATCAAATACTAATTTCTATGCTCAAATTATTGATGATACTAAAGGAGTTACATTAGTATCTGCTTCTACTTTAAAAATGGATTTAAAAAGTAAATCAAATACTTTAGCTGCACAAAAAGTTGCTGAAGAAATTGCTAAAAAAGCTTTAGCAGCAAATATTACTCAAGTAGTATTTGACCGTAATGGATATTTATATCATGGTAAAATCAAAGCTTTTGCAGAAACTGCAAGAGAAAATGGATTAAAATTTTAAGAAAGGGTAGAAGAGAGCATGACTGAAGAAATGAATGTAGTAGAAACATCATCAGAAATGAATTCTAATGTTGAAAAAGCTTCTACTCAAGTAAAAGAAACTAAAAAATTTGAAAGAAGAACTAGACCACAATCTAAATCTAAACAAGTAAAAGACGAATTTGAAGAAAAAGTTGTAACAATTAGACGTGTTACAAAAGTTACAAAAGGTGGACGTCATTTTAGATTTGCAGCAGTTGTTGTTGTTGGAAATAAAAAAGGTTTAGTTGGAATGGGAACTGGAAAAGCAAATGAAGTTCCTGAAGCAATTAAAAAAGCAATTAAAGAAGCTAAGAAAAACTTAGTAAGTGTTACTTTAAGAAACACAACAGTTCCTCATGAAGTTTTAGGTACTTTTGGAGCAGGTAAAATTTTAATTAAACCTGCTAAAGTTGGTACTGGAATTATTGCTGGAGGACCAGCTCGTGCTGTTATTGAATTAGCAGGAATTTCAGATGTTTATGCTAAATCATTAGGAAGCAATAATGCAATTAATATGATTAGAGCAACTTTTGAAGGACTAAGTTCTATGCAAACTTTAAAAAGAGTTCAAGAACTAAGATATGGTAAAACTTTTGATACTCAAAAAGTAAAACCAGTTGAACAAAAAGTTGCTGAAGTTAAAGGTGTTGAAAAAAAACAACCTAAACAAGCTGTTAAAAAAGTAGCTGTTAAAAAAGCTGAAAATCAAGAAAATAGAGTTGAAGTTATTACAAATGCTGAAACTGAAAGTAAAGCTGAATAATAGAAAGGAGTCATAATAATGAAATTAAATGAATTAAAATACACACCAGGTAGCAAAACTAAAGCTACTATAGTGGGTAGAGGTATGGCTTCTGGAAAAGGAAAAACAGCTACTAGAGGACATAAAGGGCAAAACTCTAGATCAGGTGGAGGAGTTCGTCCTGGATTTGAAGGTGGTCAAACACCACTATTTAGAAGACTTCCAAAAGTTGGATTTACTTCATTAAATCAAAAACAATACACTATTTTAAATTTAAGTGATTTAGAAACTTTAGGTTTAGAAAAAATTGATCACGAAAGCTTAATTAATAGTAAAATTATTAAAAATAATGCATCATTAATTAAGATACTAGCTAATGGTACATTAACTAAAAAAGTTGATGTAAAAGTAAACAAGATCTCAAAAGCAGCTAAAGATGCAATTGAGAAATTGGGAGGAAAAGTAGAGGTGATTTAATGGTTATTAAAAAACCAGCTAATAAAGTTGATAAAAAAACTACTTTTAAATCATCTACAAAAAAGAAAAATCTTTTTAAATCAAATTTTTTTACAAAAAATAAAGATTTGATTTTAAGAATTCTTTTTACATTATTAGCGCTTATTATTATTAGACTTGGTGTTTATATAACTGTTCCTGGTGTAACATTAGACAAAAGGTTTGCAACAGATTCAAGCAGAATTCAATTTTTTCAGCTACTTTCAACTTTAGGTGGGGGAAGTATTGGTCGATTTTCAATACTAGCTTTAGGAGTTTCTCCATATATTACCGCTTCAATTATTGTGCAACTTTTATCAACTGATGTTATTCCTGTTTTAACAAGATGATCAAAATCTGGTGAAAGAGGAAGAAAAAAACTTGATAAATTAACAAAAATTATCATGATCCCGTTTGCTTTGATGCAAGCAGAAGCTACGATATTTACTTTATCAAGTCAAGGACTAATTGTTCCTGGTTGAGATAGTACTAATGTAATAGCAAATTCGGCATTTTATTATGTTTTAATTCCTTTAGTAATGTTAGGTGGTTCATTTTTTATGTTATGAATTGCTGACCAAATTACTATTAAAGGAATTGGTAATGGGATTTCAATAGTAATTTTTATAGGAATTATTA
Source organism: Mycoplasma mycoides subsp. mycoides SC str. PG1 (assembly GCF_000011445.1). Lineage (NCBI taxonomy): Bacteria > Bacillati > Mycoplasmatota > Mollicutes > Mycoplasmatales > Mycoplasmataceae > Mycoplasma > Mycoplasma mycoides. Next base: position 833,474 of record NC_005364.2, on the reverse strand, counting down.
TTTCAATGCCAACTAACTTAAAAGCAACATTTGAATATTGAGTATCAAATTCTGGTGAAGAAGCTAATATCTTTTTTTCAGGATTATTAAACTTTATGATATATATTAGTGTATTTTTACTAGTAATATTATCAGTTGTAATTATGAATGAAGCTGAAAGAAAAATTCCAATCCAGCAAACTGGATCAGGATTAACTGATTCAAATGAACATACTCCGTATTTACCACTAAAACTCAATAATGCGGGAGTTATTCCAGTGATCTTTGCATCAGCTATTATTTCAACTCCAATAACAATTTCTCAAATTATAGAAGCTGTTAACCCTGACAGTGGATTTGTAATATTTACAAGAGATTATTTATCATTTAATACTTGATGAGGAATTTCAATATTTGGAATTTTAGTTGTTTTATTTACATTTTTATATTCTCAAGTACAAATCAATCCTGAAAAAGTTGCAGAAAACTTTCAAAAGTCTGGAACATTTATCCCAGGTATTAAACCAGGAAAAGATACTACAAAATATCTAACAGGAATCATTAATAGACTATCAGTTGTTGGATCAGTATTTTTAGCAATAATTGCCTTATTGCCTTATGTGATTTCAAAATTAACTCAATTACCATCAAATCTTGCAATTGGAGGTACTGGATTAATTATTTGTATTTCAGTTGCTATTCAAACTGTTCAACAATTAAAAGGAAGAATTATTCAACAAAACTTCATTGAAAAGAAAAAAGAAAAATTCACTAATAATACTAATAAGAATAAAACATCTCATATTTGATAAAAAAGGCAATATGCCTTTTTTATTTGTATTAATTAATTGAAACTTAACTATTTTATTTGGTTATGTTATTTAAAATATAGATTGTTATAAAATACATTTATAGTGCTATAAAAAAGGAACTTTATTTATGAATATTATGCTATTAGGAGCACCTGGTTGTGGAAAAGGAACACAAGCAGAACAACTTGTAAATAAATTAAATTTTATTCAAGTATCAACTGGTGATTTAATGAGAAAAGAAATTTCATTAAACACTAGATTAGGTTTAAAGTGTCAAGAATATATGAATGCTGGTAAATATGTTCCAGATCAAATTGTTAATCAAATCGTTAGTCAGTTTTTAAAAAATACTAATGATAAATTAATATTTGATGGATATCCAAGAACTTTAGAACAAGCTAAATCATTAGAACAAATGTTAGATTTATATAATAAAAAAATTGATTATGTTTTTTATATTGATGTAAATGATCAAATTTTAATTAAAAGAATTACAAACAGATTAGTTTGTCCATTATGTAAAGCTAGTTTTAATTTAGAAACTAGAAAACCAAAACAAGAAGGTCTTTGTGATTTTGATAATACTAAATTAGTTAAAAGAAGCGATGATAGTTTAGATAAAGTTCAAATAAGACTACAAACTTATAAAGAACAAACTTTACCTTTAATTGATTATTTTAAAACTAATTCTAAATTTATTGAAATTAAAGCAGATGATTTATCAGCTGAACAAGTTTTTAATCAAATCAAAGGAGAATTAAAAATTTAATGATAACAATTAAAAACCAAGAACAAATTCAAAAAATGAAAATAGCAGGTCAAGTGTTAGCAAAAGGTTTGAATTTATTAAAATCAATGATTAAACCTGGTGTTAATTGTTTAGATCTAGATAAGGCTTTTGAAGAATTTATTAAACAAAATGGATGTGAATCTAATTTTAAAAATTATCAAGGATTTCCAAAAACTATCTGTATTTCAATCAACGATCAACTAATTCATGGAATACCAAAAAACCGAATTTTACAAAACGGAGATATTGTAAGTATTGATGCTGGATGTATGTATCAAAAATGACATGCAGATAGTGCTTTTACTATGGTCTGTGGAATTGCAAATAATAAAAAAAATGATATACTTATAAGGGTCACTGAAAAAGCTCTTGATCTTGCTATTGCTGAACTAAAACCAGGAATAAGAGTAGGGACAATTGGTTCAATTATTCAAAATTATGTTGAATCACATAATTTTAGTGTTTCAAGAGATTATACTGGTCATGGGATTGGTTTAGCTTTACATGAAGATCCATATATTCCAAATTATGGAATACCAAACACTGGAGTTAGATTGCAAGAAAATATGGTTATTTGTATTGAACCAATGGTTCAAATGGGAACTTATAAAACTAAACTTGCAGATGATAACTGAACAGTATATTCAGCTGATCATAGTATGACAGCACATTTTGAACATACTATTTTAATTACAAAAGATGGTTGTGAAGTGCTGACAAAAGAAGAAAGATAGGTGCATTATAGATGGCTAAAGAAACAGAAATGGAATTCGAAGGCACTGTTGTTGAAGTATTACCTAATGCCCAATTTAAAGTGAAATTAGAAAATGGAGTAGTTATTAATGCCCACGTGTCAGGTAAAATCCGCATGCATTACATCCGCATTTTACCTGGAGATAAAGTAACTATTGTAATTTCACCATATGATATGACACGTGGAAGAATTACTTATAGAAAAATTGGTAAGTAATTATTTAAAACAATTTAAATCATTTAAGTGATTATTGTTTTATTTTAAAAAATACGGAGGTTTTAAAGATGAAAGTTAGATCATCAGTCAAGCAAATTTGTGACAAATGCCGTGTAATTAGACGTAAAGGCCGTGTAATGATCATTTGTGTTACTCCAAAACACAAACAAAGACAAGGATAATTGTTTAATTAATAATTAGAAAGGATACCCTAAAATATGGCTCGTATTAGTGGAGTAGAAATCCCAAATAATAAAAGAGTTGTTGTTTCTTTAACATATATTTATGGAATAGGGCTACCAACTGCTCAAAGTGTTTTAAAAACTTTAAACATTTCTGAAGATATTAGAGTAAAAGATTTAACAGAAGAACAAATTAAAAATATCTCTATGGAAATTTCAAAATACAAAACTGAAGGTAAATTACGTAGAGAAGTATCATTAAACATTAAACGTTTAATGGAAATTGGAAGTTACAGAGGACTAAGACACCGTAAAGGATTACCTGTTAGAGGACAATCATCAAAAACTAACGCAAGAACTGTTAAAGGTCCAAGAAAAACTGTAGCTAATAAGAAAAAATAGAAAGTAGAAAGAAAGGAAAATAATCATGGCAAATCCAAAACCACAAGCTAAGAAAAAAATTAAGAAAAATATTCCTAAAGGTATTGCACATATTCATTCTACTTTTAACAACACAATTGTTACAGTTAGTGATGAAAAAGGAAACGTTCTTTCTTGATCTAGTGCGGGAGCAATAGGATTTAAAGGTTCTAAAAAATCTACACCTTATGCAGCTCAATTAATTTCAGAAGCAGCAGCTAAAGGTGCTATGGATAATGGTGTTAAAACTGTATCTGTTGAAGTTAAAGGTCCAGGGCCAGGGCGTGATGCTGCAATTAGAGCATTACAAATGGCTGGTTTAGAAATTACATCAATTAAAGACACAACACCAATTCCACATAACGGAGTGCGTCCAAGAAAACGCCCAAGAGGTTAATTTATGAAACAATTTGTGAGACCAGAATTTATTCTTTTAAAAGAAGGACAAGACAAAAATTACGGAAAATTTAGTGTATCACCTCTAGAAAGAGGATTTGGTATAACTTTAGGTAATGCGATTAGAAGAACTTTATTAGCAGCAACTCCCGGAGCAAGTGTTTATGCGATAAAAATTGCTGGGGCAACTCATGAATTTACTTCAATTCCAGGAATTATTGAAAATGTTACTAAAATTATTTTAAATATTAAGCAATTAGTTTTAAAAATTGACACTTCTATTTATAGTGATGATGAAGTTGTACAATTAAGAATTCGTTCAGATATTCAAGGACCTATTTATGCTGGTGATTTAGATATACCAGCTGGTGTAGAAATTTTAAATAAAGATTTGTTAATAGCAACTATTAGTGAAGGTGGAGTTTTAGACTTAGTATTATATGCTAAAAACTCACGCGGATATAAAACATTTAAAGATAATAAAAACGAAAAAAATATTGAACCAGGAATGATCACTATTGATTCAAACTATTCTCCAATTATAAAAGTTGCATATAGTGTTGATTCAGCAAAAATTGGAAGAGCTATAGATCTTGAAAAATTAGAATTAGAAGTTACAACTGATGGTTCAATTACTGCAATTGATGCAATTAGTATTGCTTCAAGAATTTTAGTTGCTCATTTAGAATTCTTTATTGATTTAAATCGTGAAATCAGTGTATTAGAAGTTATTGGAACTAATCAAACTGATGATAAAGAATTAGATAGAACTGTTGAAGAATTAGACTTTACACAAAGAAGTTTAAATTGCTTAAAACGTGCTGGAATAAATACATTAAGAGAATTAGTTTCTAAAAACGAAGATGAAATTGGATCAATTAGAAACTTAGGACGTAAATCATTAAAAGAAATTAAAGATAAAGTTGCTTCATTAGGATTAGCATTCAGACAATCATAATTATAGGAGGTAAAAACTTATGTCATACATTCAAAAACGTGGCCAAAATACCGCTTGAAGAACTGCTTTAATGCGTAATTTAACTACTGAATTAATCATTAATGAAAGTTTAGAAGTTACTCAAACAAGAGCAAAAGAATTAAGAAGACATTTTGATCATATGATTACATTAGCTAAACGCGGTGACTTACATTCAAGACGTCAAGCTGCTAGTTGATTAAGAGATATTGATGCTGATAAAAAAGAAACAGCATTACAAAAATTGTTCAATAAATTAGCTAAAAAATATGAAAATCGAAATGGTGGTTACACAAGTATTTTAAAATTAGACAACCGTAAAGGTGATAACGCACCTATGGTTATTATTAAATTAATCTAGTCTCAAATTATAAGGTCTTTGTACCTTATTTTTTTATTTCTATTATTTTCCTACGTTTCCCACTTAGTCGCGAAAACACTCAGTTTTCAGCGGCTATATTTTTTTATAAAAAAATATAATTTATTATGCTTTTATGCTTAAATATGATATAATAAAGACGTGAAGAAGTCAAGAAATGATGTAAAAAGACAATGAAGAACATCAATAGCAAGAGTTAAAAAAGGCGAATACTTATCAATTGGAGTGCCAAGACCAGATAACAAAGGTTTTGTATATAGATTGGGATATGGATATTTGCATGAATTAAAACAATATCACGATGATCCGCTAGCAATTATCAAAGCAATTATTGCAAACTTTCCATTGTCTTGAACAAAAGAACAAGCAAGAACTAAATTAGATGAAATTTTTAAAGAGAAAAAAGAAACCAAAAAAGAAGTTTTAGAAAGGTTTAAAGGTTACGAAGTAGTTGAAAAACTATTTGATTATTTCAATATTTTTAATGATTGTTCTCCCACAAAATCGACAACATTAAAAGATGTTGTTTTACAGTTGATTTATCAAAGAATTAAAAATCCAATAAGTGTTTTTAACACTTATAAGACAGCAAAAAAAGAAAAAATAGACACTCATTCAAAAAATTCATTTTATAGATCATTAGACTATATAGCAAAAAACAAAGATGAAATTTTAAGAAATTTAAATGCAAAAATTTGTGCAAATACCAATAGAAAAATTGATGTATTATGATTTGACGCAACAACTACTTATTTTGAAACATTTTCTCGTGAAGGTTATAAAAAACCTGGTTATTCAAAAGATGGAAAATTTAAAGAAGACCAGATTGTTATAGGTATGGCAACTGATGAAAATGGAATACCGTTACACTACAAAATATTTCCAGGAAATGTTGCTGATCCAAATACTTTAATACCATTTATGCTTGAAATTGCAGATATTTATGAAGTTAACAGTGTAACTATAATTGCTGACAAAGGAATGAGTGTTAATAGAAATATTAGATTTTTAGAATCTAAGAATTGAAAATACATAATCTCATACAGAATGAAAGCTGGAAGCAAACAATTTAAAGAGTATATATTAGATGAAAAAGATTATATAAATGATGGTGGTTTGATATACAAAACTCGTGATATTGCATCTTCATACAATAAAAAAAGAATTAATGGACATTTTAGAAGACAAATAATTAGTTTTAGTCAAAAACGAGCAACTAAAGACAAAAACGATAGAGACATTTTAATTCAAAATTTCACTAAGAAAATGAATAAAGATAATCTTGTTTCTTGTGATGATTTAGCGGGGATCTAAAAAATATAGATTCTTTAAACCTATAAACAAAGGTGCATTTTATGAACTTGACATAGAAAAAATACAAGAAGATCAAAAATATGATGGATACTATGTTTATGAAACAAATAGAACAGATTTATCAGTAAAAGAAGTTATTAATTTATATTCAAAACAATGACAAATTGAGTCTAATTTCAAGACATTAAAAGGTAAATTATCTCTTCGTCCAATGTATTTATCAACTTGAAACCATATTGTTGGTTACATTTGTTTATGTTTCATTTCATTAGTGTTTTTAAACTACATCATCTACATTTTAAATTCAAAATTAGGACTGACTGGAAAAAGCAAAATCACTGAGCATAAAGTGATTAATGTTATCAAAGAAGTTAAAGAAATTGAAGTATTTGTAAATAAACAAAAAATCGAAACTATACAAGTGTATAATGATGAGTTACAAGAAAGTTGGCAAACTTATCAAATATTATTAGAGCTTTTAACAAAAGAAAAAGTCACTTAGACATTACATTATAAAAAACATAACTTATGAGATCAAAAATTTACATAAGTATGTTTTCTTGTTTTATGCTTAAACTGGGAAACGTAGGAGGTGATAACGCACCTATGGTTATTATTAAATTAATCTAGTCTCAAATTATAAGGTCTTTGTACCTTATTTTTTTTATTTCTATTATTTTTTTAGATACTTTTTAATTTATAATTATTATAATGAGCAAATAGAAGCGGGGCTTTTAAATGGATAATTCAGCAATATTTGAAGAATTCAATTCTAAAAAAATATCTCAAGATGATCTAGAAGCAACTATTACTTCTCTTAATAATTATTTTGTTAAATTAAACGATTTAAATAACCAATATATTAATTTAATTCGCCAAGATAATATTGATAAAATTGAAAAACAGAATATTAGACAACAACAAAAACAAGTTAAAGTTGAAATTAAAAAAATATCAGCAACTACTAAGCTTTTTAAGCAAAATTTAAAACTTGCTGAAAGTTTGTATAAAAAAATAAAATTAACTAATAATCAAGATGACATTAACAAAGCAAAACATGAAGTTGAAATTGCTAAAAGTATGTTATTACAGTTAAAAGAAGTAATTAATGGTCAAGGAAAAAGTATTAAGTTAAAAAAACTTTCAGATATTGCTATTGAAATTAATCATTTATCTTTTAAGTATGGACCTGAATTTCCTAATGCAATAGATGATGTTTCATTTACTATTAATCAAGGTGAGTATGTAACTATTATTGGTCATAATGGTTCTGGAAAATCAACTATTTCTAAAATTTTAATTGGGGTTTTAAACGCTCAACATGGTGAAATTAAAATTTTTGGAAATATTGTAAATGATCATAATATAGAACAAGCTAGAAAATTTTTAGGAATTGTATTTCAAAATCCAGATAACCAATTTATTGGTTCAACTGTTGAAGCTGATATTGCTTTTGGATTAGAAAATAAAAGAATTGATCCTAAAAAAATGCCAGATATTATTTTAGATTCAGCAAAAAAAGTTGGTATGGAGTGAGCTTTAAAAAAAGAACCATTGAACTTAAGTGGTGGTCAAAAACAAAGAGTAGCAATCGCTTCAACTTTAGCTTTAGATCCAGATATTATGATTTTTGATGAAGCAACTAGTATGCTAGATCCAAAAGGAAAAAGAGAAATTAAAGAAATTATGGTTCAGTTAAGAGAAACTAGAACTAAAACTATTTTGTCAATTACTCATGATATGGATGAAATTTTAAATGCTGATAAAGTAATTGTTTTAGATCACGGAAAACTAGTTAGAGTTGCAAAACCACTAGAAATAGTTGAAGATAAAGATTTTTTAAGAAATATTCAACTAGATGTTCCATTTGTTGGATTAGTTAGAGAAGAATTAGAAAAAAAAGGGATTAAAATAGCAAGTACACAAAATATAGATGAATTGGTTGAACAAATATGCAAAAAGTAAATAAAAAAACAAATCAAAATTTAAAAGATATTGATTTTTCAAAAGATATTATTCTAGATAATGTTTCATATACATATGCTAAAAAGACCCCTTTTGAATTTAAAGCTTTAAATAACACTAGTCTAACATTTAAAAAAAATAAAGTAACTTGTGTAATTGGAACAACAGGTTCAGGTAAATCAACAATGATCCAATTAACAAATGGATTAATTATTTCTGAAACTGGTCAAACTATAGTTGGTGATTATGCTATTCCTGCAAACACTAAAAAAATTAAAGAAGTTAAGCGTTTAAGAAAAGAAATAGGTTTAGTTTTTCAATTTCCTGAATATCAATTATTTCAAGAAACTATTGAAAAAGATATTGCTTTTGGTCCTGTTAATTTAGGTGAAAACAAACAAGAAGCTTATAATAAAGTTCCAGAACTTTTAAAATTAGTTCAATTACCTGAAGATTATGTTAACCGTTCTCCTTTTGAATTATCTGGTGGTCAAAAAAGACGTGTGGCTTTAGCTGGAATTATTGCTATGGATGGTAATACTCTTGTTTTAGATGAACCAACTGGAGGATTAGATCCTAAGGGTGAAGAAGATTTTATTAATCTATTTGAAAGATTAAATAAAGAATATAAAAAACGTATTATTATGGTTACTCATAATATGGATCAAGTACTAAGAATTGCTGATGAAGTAATTGTTATGCATGAAGGAAAAGTAATTGCAATTGGATCACCATTTGAAATTTTTTCAAATATGGAGTTATTAACAAAAATTGAAATTGATCCACCAAAACTTTATCAATTAATGTATAAACTAAAAAATAAAGGTATTGACTTATTAAATAAAAAGATCAGAACCATTGAAGATTTTGCTGAAGAACTAGCTAAAGTCTTAAAATAGAAAGGATAAAAATATGAGAATTTCTTTTGGTAGATATATTCCTAAAAATTCATTGATTCATAAAATGGATCCAAGATTAAAACTATTTATGATTATGGTTTTAATTATTTCTGTATTTTTTCCTATTGGTTTAACTGGTTATTTAATTATTAGTTCAATTATTATTGGTCTTTTTGCTTTAAGTCAATTAAGTTTTAAAATGTTAGTAAGACTATTAGTTCCTGTTACTTTTATTTTTGCTATTATTGTTTTAATGAATTTCTTTTTTATTCATCCTTCAAGTAATGCTGTTGGTCAAATTTCAAGTTGAATAGAAAAAAATCCTAATAAAATTTTTTGAACTAAGTATAATGGAACAATTGTTGGTAAATTAGACGTTGATGCTGTTAGTCAAATTACTAACTCACTTGGAAAAGAACTAAAAAATTTACAACCAATTGGATACTTTTTTAATTGAAAAGTATTTTGATTTAGTGAAAAAGCTTTATATAGTGCTTTAGTAATGGGAATGAGAATTTATTTAATGATTACTTTAACTTGTATTTTAACAGGAAGTACTCCTTCACTACAACTTACTTTAGCTATAGAAGATTTATTATCTCCACTAAGATTAATAAAAGCTCCTGTATATATACTTTCAATGATTATTTCTATTGCTTTACGTATGATTCCAACTTTAATAGATGAAGCTGGAAGAATTATGAAAGCTCAAGCAAGCAGAGGAATTGATATTAAAAACGGAAAATTTAAAGATAAAGTTAAAAGTTTAACTTCATTAATTATTCCTTTATTAGTTTCATCATTTCAAAAAGCTGAAGATCTAGCTTATGCAATGGATGCTAGAGGATATGATCCAAACGCTACAAGAACTAGATTTGTTCAATTTAAATTCAGAATTGTTGATGCTATTATATTTGTTTTAGGTATTAGTTTTGCTATCTTTATGATGGTATATGGTTCAAACCCACATGGAATATTTACTAATTGACATATTAGTCATATTGATTCACTAGTAGCATATTAAAAATGAAAACCGGTATTTTATTAAGTTTGTGTTATGATGGTAGTAATTATCATGGTTGAATTAATCAAACTAATGCAATAAGTATTCAAACTACTTTAAATAAAGCTATTAAAAAAGTTATTAAAACTGGTCAATTTAAAACAATTGGAGCCAGTAAAACTGATACTAATGTTCACGCTTTAGATCAAAAAGTTCTATTAATTATTTACTTTACTCCAATTTTAGAAAAATTTATTAAAGCTATTAATAAAGCTTTACCTAGTGATATTAAGATTTTAGATGCTAAATTTGTTGATCCAAATTTTAATATAAGAGAAGTTGAATATAAAATTTATCACTATTATATTAATGATCACCAATTTGATATTTTTACTAATCGGTATGAATATTTTTGAAAACATCAAAAAATCGATATTATAAAACTACAAGAAATTTTTAATCTTTTTATTGGTGAACATGAGTTTAAACTATTTTCTGGGTTAAAGGAAAATGAATGAAATCAATATCAAACAAAAAGAACTATTGATGATATTAAAGTTTTAAGAATCAATAATAAAGTAGTAATTCAATTTAAAGCATCTGGTTTTATTAGATATCAAATTAGAATTATTATTGCAAATTGTTTAAATGCTTATTTAAATCATAAAATTTCAACTACTAAATTAGTTGAAATGTTACAAGGAATTGGAAAAAAAACTCCTTTTATAATTGATGCTAAAGGTTTAGTATTACAAAAAATTCAATTTAATAAAAATTAAATCACCTGATTTATTATTGTTACAAAAATGGTGTTTTTTTACTATATTGATATAATAAAAAAGAACGGTTATTAGAATAAAAGAAATGATGAGTATGAAAACTAAAAATAAAAAAAATAAATGATTAGGATTAATTTTAAAAAACTCTTTAAAAAATTCTTTTAAATATAAATCACAATTGTTTGGTTTAGTTTTATTAGTAATGATTATGAGTTTAATTATGTCTTTAATATCTGCAATTAACTCTAGAGTTTTAGATAAGTATGATGATTTAATTACTAATTCTAATCAACACAATTTAGTTTTAAAACTAGATCCTTATGAAAATGTATCAACTAGTTTAATTACTTCTAATAACCAAATTCAAGCTCAACAACAATATATAAATCGCTTAAATGAGAAATTATATTCTAGATATAATTTTAAATTTGACTGATCAAGAACTGAATCTCGTGAATTTAAACAAGTTAAATCTTTAAATAATTTACAAACTTTAAAAGCTGTTTCTAAACAATATTTAACTGATAATAAAGTTGATCAATTAGTAATTGTTAAAGGTAGAAATATAAATTCTAATAAGGAAGTTTTAATTGATCCAATTTATGCTAAAAAGCATAATATTAAAATTAATGATATTATTAGATTTCAAAAAGATGTTTTAGGTGATCAATTATTAGTAAATTCATTAGAAAATAAAACTACTACAAAACAACAATTTGAAGATATTAATAAAATCACAAAACAAGGACTAACTGATAATAATGGTATTTATCAAATTAAGTACGCAAGTAGTTTTGATTGATATCAAGTAGTTGGTTTTGCAAATTCTGCTGATTTTATTTTTCCAACAATTAATGCTTATTCACCAATTCCAAACCGTTTAAATGAAGGAATTATTTATGTTGATCCTTTAAGATTTGGTTTAATTAAACAAACTGATGGATTTTATAAATATGATTCAACTAGTTCTAAATTAGTTGTAAGTTCAAATAATGAATGAGAATCTTTTTATTCATTAAAAACCAATCAAAAATTAAGTGATGAAACTATTGATTGAATGAATCAATATTTTAGTCAACTAATTAATAAAAAGGCTCAAGATAAATGAATTTATAAATTAGAAGATCCAAATTATAGATTTAATTCTAGAACTAGTGTTATTAAAAAAACAATCGGTGCTTATAATATTTATTCATTTATTGTTTTATTAGCAGTTATTAGTGTTGTTTTATATACTACTTTTTTAATTACTAAAAAACAAATTTTAAACTCTCGTGGTCAAATTGGAACAATGAGAGCTATTGGATATAAAAAACGCCAAATGGCACTTAACTATGTGATGATGCCATTTTTTACAAGTATTGTTGGTGGAATTTTAGGATATATTTTATCTTGTTTAGTTTCAATAATTATTATTAATAGATTTTCTAATTATTTTAGTCTAGATTATGGTGTTTTTAGTTTTGATTGAATTGGGTTATTAAACAATCTAATTTTTATGTGACTAATAATTTCAGCTATTTCATTTTTAATTGGTTATTTAATTATGAAAAAAGGAGCTATTAATCTATTAGAAAATAGAAATGTTAAAAAAATTTCAAAATTAGGTAGTTTAATTAAAAGTTTATCTAATAAAAGAAAGTTTAATCATCGTTTAAGAGCAGCTTTATTAGTTAATTCTGGTTCTAAATTAACTGGAGTTGGATTTGTTGTTTTAATTGCTACAATTTTATTTACTATTTCTTTTGTTTCACCAAAGTTATTAAAAAATAATAAGATTTATGCTTATAATGGTGTTAAATACAACCAAATTGTTGAATATAGTCAACCAACTTATAACAATCCTTTTTCTTTTATAAGAGTTTTTAATCCTGATAAAAAATCAGATGATAAATATAGTATTATAAAAAATAATAATAGATATTTAGCAACCTCTTTACCTACTAAAAATAATCAATATGATTTACAAACTATTATTAATGATTATTTAAATCAAACTTATAGTAATGCTTATTATAGTTTAGCTATTGACTTACAAGATAAACAAGAAGTTCAAGCAATTAATTTAGCTTTATCTAATATGAAATTATTACAAGCTCAAGATATTGCTTTAACAAAACAATATTTTAAATATATTTCAAGTTTATCTATAACACCTAGTTCAATTCATCATATTTTGTTAAAAAATTGACCTGATTATGATAATTTAATTAATAAATTAAAAGAAATTAAAGAAAATGAATTTGAAACTTTATTAAACCAGTTTAAATATTTACAACAATTTTATGCAACTTATACAAATAGTATTGGTTTAGCAATTAATAGATCTTATATTAATAGTTTTGATTTAAAAGATAAAAAAGATTTAAGAATTCAAAAATTTAATAATAATAGCTCTGATCAAAACAATTTAAAAACCAAAGCTTATGATGATATTTTAAACAGTGACTTATTAGCATTATCTAAATCAAGTTTTTCTTCAAAAGAATTCAAAAATAAAATTATTGATCAGTTTAAATTAACTAATAGTCAATCTAGTTTAGGTATGTATCACATTTTAGATAATAAGTGAAATAAATCTAATTCTATATCAGATCAATTTTTAGATATTTCTGCTTTTGATTTTATTAATAAAAAATATAAATTAGATGATTTAAAAGATCTAGTTATAAAACTTAGTTTATGATTTAGTGTAATGTTTTATAAAAGAGATGATCAAGCTTTAATTCAAGCAGCTTATTCACGTGCTCCTTATTTTGTAAAACAAAACTTAAAGATTTCATATAATAGTAATAAAGATTATACTTTAGGATTTAATTTAACTACTTTTAATAAAAACTATGAACAATTAGGAACTTTATTAAATGTAAAAACATTAGATAATAAACATACATTTAAGATTTATGGTATTCAAAATAACCATGATTATATTGATTTATATGATCAAAACAAAACTGATTTAATTAAAAAGTTGTTTGGTTCAGAACAAAATAGTATTATTATTAATCAAACTATAGCAAAAAGATTAAATTTAAAACCTAATGATACGATTTCATTAAATGTTTTACAAAATGAATTACAACATATAAAAAATAATAAAATTACTGTTTTTAAAACTAGTGATTGATCTATGAAACAAGATACAAATTATGATAGTTTTATTCAAAGATCAGATATTAGTACAAATAATTTAAAAGTTAAAACTAATAATAGTGTTTTAGAATTAAATAATGGTTTTTCAGATGTTAATAGTTATTATCAAAGTTATTTAAATAATGAATTAAAACTTGGAACTAAAATTCAAAACAAAACATTTAAAATAGTTGGTGTTCATGATGGGTATAATGAAAATATGGCTTGAATCAAAGAAAGCGATGCTCAAGAAATTTTAAATTATAAACAAAATAAATCTATTTGATGAAAAGATATTTTTGCACCTCAATGAAACAAAACTTTTTCATCAATTCAAGCAAAACAAGTTTTAAATGACAGTTTAGATTTAAATAATAAATCTTTAACTGATTATAGTTATGAACAATTTGTTAATGAATTTATTAATAATAAAAATCATAAGAATCATAAAATAGCTAAAAAAGTTTTACAAATATTTGATAATCAATTTCCAATTTTTAACTACAAATATTCAAAAAGTAATGATATTGGTAATTTAGATACAATAGTTTCAACTTATTCAAAAATTGCTGACTATAATCCTGTTAGTTTAAATGGACAACATTTAGAAAATAAAACTAGTTATGATGGAATTGGACAAGGAGTAATTCAAACTATTACTCCAATTCAAATTACAAAACAAATTCTAGATCAAATTTCTAATTTAGTAATGCTAGCTTTAGTTTTAGCAATTATTACAATATTAATGATTGCATTTGTAATTATTTTATTAACAACATCATTAATTATTTCAGATAATACTAGGTTTATTGCTACTTTAAAAGTTTTAGGTTATTCAAATAAATACATTACAGAAAATATTTTAGGAATGTATTTTATAGTTATTGCTAATATGTTAGTAATTGGATTTATTAGTGGTTGGTTTATTTTTGATTCAACTATTAAGTCATTATATTCAATTATAGTTCTACCAATTATTTTTCCAATTTGATTACCTTTTGCTGTGATTCTTGCAGTTGGTGGAATTTATCTAATTACTTTAATTGTTGGATTTAATTCAATTTATAAAACTGATGCAACTTTAACTTTAAAAGATAATGATGTATAAAAAAAGATGTATGAATCAATTGCATTTTTAGCAGTTATATTGATAAATAGCTTAAGATTATATATAATAAATTAATGCTTATCACACTTTAAAGACCCCGGACAAGTCAATTAAAGGAAGTTAGCACAAATGAAACAAACTACAATGATTTCTGCAAAAGACACTAATAAAAAATGATATATTGTTGATGCAGAAAATAAAACTGTGGGGAGATTAGCAACTCAAGTTGCTCTTGTATTAAGAGGAAAACATAAAGTTGATTTTACTCCACATATTAATAATGGAGATCACGTTATTATAATTAATGCTGAAAAAGCAATTTTTTCTGGAAAAAAAGAATCTAATAAATTCTACTATCACCATTCAATGCATCCTGGTGGATTGAAAAAAAGAAGTGTTGAAGTTCAAAGAGAACTAGATGCTACTAAGATTTTAGAAAGAGCTATTAGATTAATGCTTCCAAAAAACGTTCAAGGTTCAAACCAATACAGAGCTTTACATGTATTTAAAGGTTCAAATCACCCATTTGCTGCACAAAAACCTGAAGTTTTAGAAATTTCAACTAAAAAAGGAGACGTTAAATAATGTTTAAAGATAAAGTTATTTACAGAGGAACTGGTAGAAGAAAATCATCAATTGCTCAAGTTATCTTAACTCCTGGATCAGGTTTAATTACAGTAAATGGAAAACCAGCTTTAGAATTTTTCCCATATGCTACTTTAGTTCAAGATTTAGAACAACCATTAGTAGCAACTAATACTTTAAAAGATTTTGATATTATTGTTAAAGTTATTGGTGGAGGATTTACAGGTCAAGCTGGAGCAACTAGATTAGGTATTGCTAGAGCCTTACTACAAGCTAGTGAAGATTATAGAAAACTTTTAAGAGATCAAGGTTTATTAACTCGTGATGCTCGTATTAAAGAACGTAAAAAATATGGTCTACGTGGAGCACGTAGAGCACCTCAATACTCAAAACGTTAATCTCCAGAGCAACACATTTTGTGTTGCTTTTTATTTGTTTAGTATAAAATTAATATGTCATAAAATTTTGTGTCACTTATTAAGCTTGTTGTATTAAAAATAAGATATTCTTAATATGTTATAATTTTTATAATTGTCATTATTTTAAAGGAGTTTTTATGAAAAAAATACTTGCTATTTTGAGTTCATTAACTTTAGTAAGTACTGGTGTATTTTCAACTGTTTTAGCTTGTAAAAAAACCCCAACTCCAACAACAAAACCAAATACAAATAATAATAAAGTACTTAAAAATAATTCTTTAGATAATATTAAAACAACTTCAGCTATGCTTTTAAAACAAGCTGTTTTAGCTGATGTGTATGGATATAATTTTGATTTTTTAAAATCTTATTTTAATAATAAAAACTTAAACGAACAAGCAAAAAAATATAAATTAAATACTGAAATCAAAGACAACATTACTTTATCAACAGATTTTGAAGATGCCTTAGCTAATTATTTTTCAAATAATTTAGTTATTAAAAAAAATGATAATGTTAATTTAAATGGTATTAAAGGAACTGATATAGATTTTTTAACTTCAGTTTTACCAAAAACAGTATTTGGAGCTACTAGCAAACAAATTAGTGCTGCTATTTCTATTATTTTAGAAAATATAAGTGGTGCTGGAATAACAGGTTTATTAGATCTTGCAAAAAACATTGATATTAATAGTAAATTTAGTGATTTTGTTAAAAATCTAAAAGTAAGTAAGGAATTAATAACAACACTTTTAAATACAATATTTACTAATGATAAATTTTTAAAAGAATTAGAAGAAGAAATAGATAAGTTTGATGCCTTAACTTTATATAAAGATTTTGAATTATCTGAACTAAGTAATTTAGCTCTTTTAAATATATTAGATGGAATTAATGGTATTTTAGATAAAGATTATCAGTTAGTATCTAGTGATATTATAAAAAAATAATGGTTCAAGTTTGAATGTAAGATTATGAGATACTTCAAAAACATTTATTAATAAAGTAGCAAAATTTGATCAAACTTCAAATGTTGCTACAATTCCATCATTATCTAATAGTACTAGTTCATCAATTCTTTCTGCTAATATCAAGAGAAATATCAAAACAGCTGCTAGTTTAATTAGAGGATTAGAATTATTTCAGTATTTATTTAGCTTATTTGATGACACTAGAAAAGATGAATTCAAAATTTCTGATGAAAATATTTTTGATAAAAGTAAAAAAAATAACGAGTTTATTAAAGGTATATATAAAATAAATGGTTCAACTGGTGGATCAAACAATGGGTCAAATAAAATAGAGAGTTTAAAGAAGAATGAAACTCCAACTAGTTCTACTTCTCAAACAACTTTAAATTTAAAATATATAATTGATACTTTACAGTATTATTTAGGGAACTTAGACAAACCTGATAAAGCTTATCGATTAAGACAATTTATAGCTATTTTATTTTCTGGAAAGTATGCTGAAAATAGTTATAAATTAGAAAATACAAATAGTGGAACTACAGGTATTAATCAAGAGTACAAAAGTATCTTTTTTGAATTTAATGGAAGTGATAAAAACAAAATAAAAGAAATCAAGTTAAATGGTTTTCAAATTTTTCCAACTTCAATTTTATTTGAATCTCTTTCAAATATTAAATTACAAAACATAAAGATTGATAACGCTATATTTAACTTAGCAAAACCATTTATAGAAAAAATTAACCTTAAAAATTTCTTTGAAAGTGAAGTATTTCTTAAAAAAGGTATAGCAGACTTTCTTATCTCATTAATTAATTTGATTACAGATTCTTTTGTATATAATCAAGCACTAATTAACGATAATTTTGATAAAATACTAGACAATTTAGTAACTATACTAAAAAAATTAAAAACAGAAGATTTATTAAAAGCATTATTTAAAGAAACAAATGGAATAGTTAGTTCTCTTAAACCATTAGTAGAAAAATATGTTAAATTTGAAGACATTTCTAAAAAAATAGATGACTTTATAAAAAATAAAGACACATATTCTTTAGTTAAAGTAGGAATTAAGTCACTTGTTCCAATTTTTGGTAATAAGTTCTTTGAATATATTTATAATGATAAAGTAGAACAAACATTTGATACATTAGCAAATTTATCAAATGATGTCCTTATAAGAACACTTGTAGATAAATTAAAAATTCAAATACCAGCGGCATTAAATTTTATATTACCTTACTTTAAAAAAAATGCGGTAAGTTTAAGAACAATTTTTCCACCTAATGTTCATTTAAATCTTAAGAATTTATTTACTATAAAACTATCTGATTTTATTAAATTAGAAAATAAACCAAATTTTGGTTCTGATTATTTAGATAAATCTATAACTACTATTTTAAATGAACTATCTGGTGCAGACGGTCCAGGATCTAAATTAAAAGATTTAGATAATGCATACGGTTTTAAAATAGAATCATTAAAAGATTTTATTAATAAAATTTTTAAATATGATTATAAATGAAATGGTGTTAACTCAGAAAATGGAGGAAATCTAATTTCACTACTTTTAAATAACCCTAATAAATTTAAAGAAATTATAGGTTTAACCGAAGAAGGAATGAAACCGAATTCAAATTCATTAATTGATATTTTATCAAATAAATTAATTCCAAATGATAAATCTAAAAATCAAGATAGTTTACAATGGTTTGCTAGTGTATTAAATAAAGTTATTATTAATTTAAATAAAAAACCTAATTTTACAACTAGTTTAGAAAAACATTTTAATGATGAAAAATTTAATAGTTTTGAATTTAGTGATACAAAAACTGAAAAATCTGGTTTAATAACTTCTCAAACTATTTCAACTACAATTAATAATCAAAAATATATATTAGTTATAACTAGAGATCCAAAACAACCTACATTTATAGTTGAATCTTTATCAAAACAATTAGTACAAAATAATTAATTAATATTTGAATAAAATTTAAGATATTATCTTGAATTTATAACAAAAAAAATATAATATTATTTTGTTATTCGGAATATAGCTCAGCTGGTTAGAGCACTCCGCTGATAACGGAGAGGTCGTTGGTTCAAGTCCAATTATTCCGACCATATGAATATTAATTTTGACACCAATTGGTGTCTTTTTTTATACTTTTTTATATAATTAATTAATAGTTATTTATATTCTTATTTAAATATTTTTTTAAAAAATAAAAGTTAATTAATTATGTTAAGGAGCAATCATATGGATTTTTCACATAAAGCTATTGAAAAAAAATGACAAAAGTATTGAAAAGAAAATAACATTTATAAAACTACTAATAATAGTGAGAAAAAAGCTTATATTTTAGATATGTTTCCTTATCCAAGTGGAGCTGGATTACATGTTGGTCATATTAAAGGATATACAGCAACTGATGTTTATAGTAGATTTAAAAGAATGCAAGGATATGATGTTTTACATCCAATTGGTTGAGATGCATTCGGATTGCCAGCTGAACAATATGCTTTAAAAACAGGAAATGATCCTAGAGAATTTACTTTACAAAACATTGAAAATTTTAAAATTCAACTTAATAAAATGGGATTTAGTTATGACTATGATAAAGAAATAAATACAGCTGATCCAAATTACTATAAAACTACTCAATGAATTTTTAAGCAACTTTATAAAAAAGGTTTAGCTGAAAATAGAGATATTGATGTTAATTGATGTCAAGAACTAGGAACTGTTTTAGCAAATGATGAAATTATTGAAAAAGATGGTTTAATGGTTAGTGAAAGAGGAGAATATCCTGTTGTTAAAAAAAAGATGCGTCAGTGGGTTTTAAAAATTACTGATTATGCAGATAAACTTTTAGATGGGTTAGATAATTTAGATTGACCAAATTCTGTAAAAGAATTACAAAGAAATTGAATTGGTAAATCTGAAGGTTGTGAAATTAACTTTAAATCAAATGATATTAATATTCCAGTGTTTACTACTAGAGCTGATACTATTTTTGGAGTAACTTATATTGTTTTAGCTTCAGAAAATGAACTTGTTTTAAAATTAACAGCACCTGAAAAACTAGAAGAAGTTAAAAAATATATTGAACTAACTGCTAATAAATCTGAAATTGAAAGAAAAGATGAATCTAGAACTAAAACAGGTGTATTTATTGGAAGTTATGCAACAAATCCATTAACTAAAGAACAAATTCAAATTTGAATTAGTGATTATGTTTTAAATGATTATGGATCAGGAGCTATTATGGCAGTTCCGGCTCATGATAAAAGAGATTGAGATTTTGCTGCTAAATTTAATTTACCAATTAAATTTGTGATTCAAACTAAAGATCAATCTAAAGCTTTTGTTGGTGAAGGAATACATATTAATTCAGAATTTTTAAATGATCTTGATAGAATTCAAGCTTTACAAGTAATTCATGATTATGTTGACAAAAATAATTTAGGTAAGAGAAAAATTAATTATAAATTAAGAGATTGATTATTTTCAAGGCAAAGATTTTATGGTGAACCTTTTCCTGTTTTATATGATAAAGATAATAATATTGTTTTGATTGAAGATAACAATTTACCAATTACACTTCCAATAACAGATTATATAAAACCAACTAATACTGGTGAAAGTCCTTTAGCTAATGTTAAAAATTGAGTAAATGTAAAAATTGGTGATAAAGAATATAAAAGAGAAACTAACACTATGCCTCAATCAGCAGCATCTAGTTGATATTTTATTGCTTATATTCTAGCTAATTCAAAAAATAATTTAATCGATTTAACTAGTGATGAAGCTAAAAAAAGATTAGAAAAATGACTACCAGTTGATTTGTATATTGGTGGTCAAGAACATGCTGTTGGCCATTTATTATATGCTAGATTTTGAACTCATTTTTTATATGATTTAGGATTATTACCAACAAATGAGCCATTCAAACGTTTATTCAACCAAGGAATGATATTAGGGCCTGATAATAGAAAAATGTCTAAATCTTGAGGAAATGTTATTAATCCAGATGATGTAATAGATACACATGGTGCTGATGCATTAAGATTGTATGAAATGTTTATGGGTCCATTAGATGCTAGCTTACCTTGAAGTTTTGACGGATTAGATGCTAGTTTGAAATGATTAAATCGTTGTTATAGAATGATTAATAAAATTGAGTTTAGTAATACTAATAATCATAAGTTAGATTATGTTTATAATGATGTAGTTAAAAAAGTAACTCAAATGATTCAAGAACTAAAATTTAACACAGCAATTAGCCAATTAATGGTTTTAGTAAATGCAATTTATAAAGAAGAATTAAATACAGTTTATAAACCATATATTGAAGGCTTTGTAAAAATGTTAAGTTTATTTGCTCCACATTTAAGTGAAGAATTATGAGAAAAACTAGGAAATAATTCTAGTGTAACTTTACAAACTTGACCAGAATTTGATGAAACTAAAATAATTAAAAATGCAGTTGTTATTGCTTTACAAGTTAATGGAAAATTAAGATCAACAATCGAAGTTGAAAAAGGAACAGATAAAGAAACTTTAATAAAATTAGCACAAGAAAATGAAAACATTATCAGATTTATTAAAGATCATAAAAATTTAAAATATATAGCAGTTGTTGATCGAATTGTCAATATTGTAATTGAGTAGAAAGGTAGAAAATACCTTTTTTATTTTGCAAAATTATATAATTACTTTTGTAGAAAAGGAGTTTAAATGAAAAAAACCGTTAAATTAACAATCATTTTATTAGTTGTTGCAGTAATTTATTTTGGTTATTCAGCTTGACTTGACGGGGTTGCTATTTATGCAATTAGAGGTGTAAAAAATGATGGTAAAGATTCATTTTTCTCACTAATGACTTCAACTTCTGCATGAGTTAATAATTGAAAAACTATTTTAATTGAAAAATTAGGTGAAAGTAGTGAATGAGGAAAAAAAGTAGCTGCTTTTAATGGATCAACATCATGAACAGATTGAGTTAACGCCATTAATCAGTCTGGTTATAAATTAACTGGATTTATGGCTCCAGACTCATTATTATATACATTACTAAGTCCTTTTAAACTTATTTTAGTTGGAGGGGTTTTTGCAATGTTTATACCTTTATTAAAACAATTATTATTTAATACAATTATTCGCATTAAATCATATTTAAAAAATAGAGATATGAATGTTTTATTTAACTATAGTAAAACTATTGAATTTGTTGAAAATTTAAAAACAAAAATTAGTGAAGGTGATTTTGAAGGAGTTAAAACAGCTTACTCATCATATTCATCACTAGCATTTAAACCTGTATTTTTAACTAATTTAATGAATGAAATTTATAAAACACTAATTAAATTTGGTGATGTCACAGTATTTAAAAATGGTTGTATTTCAGTACTAGAATCAATTCAAGAAATGTATCTTAAAGAAAAAAGACGTGCAATGAATAATGGAAGAGGAGATGAAATGTTTTATGACATAAAACGTGGATTTGAATACTCTTCTTATAGTTCAAGATATTTTGTTAAATATTATGAAGCAATGTCTAAAGATTTTAAGAAGTTGGGATGAAAAATCTTTAGTATAGAGATTTCTCGTTTTTCATTATTCTTGCTATTTGCTTTACTTCCAAGTATTTTATTATCTGGAATAATTAGTGGTATTTTATTAAAACTAATTACTGAAAACTCTTCAAACATTACTGCTTTAGTTACAATTGGTTCATTTATTATGTTGTGAGTAATTTTTGCAATCATTTTTCATGGATTTTATATTTTCTTTAAAAAAGATTACAAAATTAATAAACATATATTAATTAAGCCTGCAATTACTTATTATTCATTATTATTATTAGCATTTATGACATTAACTGCTGGTTGTGTTGGAATTGCTCAAGTTGGAAATATTGCTCAACCTTTTACAGCCCCATTAATGACTAAATGATTTGGTGCTTTAGCTTATTTAGTGTTAACAACTTGTTTAGTAATGTATGCGTTAGCAACTTTAGTTGATAACTATAGATCAGGAAAACAACTATCAGTAAAATTAATAGTTAATAACATAGTTTTACCTGGATTTATTTGAACAATTACAACTGGAGCTAACTTTGTTGCATTATTTGCTAAATCTGAACAAGTAATGGAATATAGTAGTTTAATTTCTGGTATTAACACTTTAGTAATGGTAATATTTTGAATTTATTTATTTACAGCTCAATTTTTAATTAATAATTTAATTACTTCAAAAACAGCAAAAATTTTAAAACAAACTAAAGTAATTCAAAAATAAAATAACCTTAAAATATAAATTGATTTTCTATAGTTTGTGAATATAAAATAATAATTAAGAAAATTATTTTAAAAATAGAGGTGATTTTTTGAAAAAAATATTAAGTTTTCTAGCTATCTTAGTATCAATTTCTACTAGTATGTTTTTAAGTTCTAGTTTGATTATTAATAATGATATTAATAGTATTGTTTTAAAATCTGAAGCTAAAAAAGAAGAAAAAAACAATTCTAAAACACTAGCTAATTTAATAAAAAATACAAAACTTGGTAGTTTTAATAAAACACCAACAGCTAGTGAAATTATTAAAAGAGTTAATGAAGTTAATAAACTAGAAAATGATAAAAAACTTAAAGAAACTGATGTTGATATTAAAATTGGAAGTAAAAAAGCAACAATTATTTTAAAAACAAATAAAAGTGATATTGTTGTTATAGAATACAAAAATACTCATAAAATTGCTGAAACAGTTGGAGGAGTTCTAGCTGGAGTTGTAGTTTTAATTGGAGCTGGATTTTTATCTTATAAACTTATTAAAAAACAAAAAGCATCTAGAAAACAAGATTGATAAAAAAAGAGAAGATGACAAATCTTCTCTTTTTTTATCATGTTAAATCTTTTTTAGTAAAGCTAATAATTCCGATACTAGAAGATAAAACTATAATTCCTATTAATATTGCATAACTAATATAAAATTCAGAAATAGTTTTAATAGAAAGTCTATTAAAATCTATTAAACTTAGTATAGTAAAATTTTTAAAATCAATTAAAAATTGTCTATTTAAAGCTTTACCAACTTGACTAATTACATCACTAGCAACAAAAATTGTAAAAATAGCTCCATTAAAAATTAATACTCAAGCTCCTTTATTAAAAATACAACTAAACATAAAACAAATTGATCCAATTGCACATACTATTATTCAAAATGAAAAACATTGTAAGGTTCAGTTTTAAATTAAGCTCTTCTGTGTTTATGTGATTAATTTTCATAAATACTGCATTTATTAAAAAAACAACAAAAACATAAACTGTAATACTAAATAAAAAGTATAAAAATCTACTTAAAACAATATTAGTTCTAGATAAATTAGATGAAAGTATATAAGTTAAATGACCTTTTTCAATTGGTCTTGTCATTAAAGAAATAGTTCCTGAAATTAAAAAAGTAGAAATAATTAAAACACCATATTGATCAAAAAGAATTTTTAAAATAGTTTGATAAGCAGTTATATTTATTGATTTACTATCTGATTTTATAGAAACTAATAAAATAATAGATATAAAACTAAAAAAAGGAATACAAAACAATCAAACTATTAAAGTGTTTTTAAATGAGTTTTTTCATAATTGAAAATTAAACATACTATTCAGTTTCTCCTTCTTTTTTATAAAATTTTAAAAAATAGTTTTCTAATGAAAAAGGAACTTCTTCAAGCAGATTAATCTCATATGATTTTAATTGATTAAAAAAGTAATTTACTTTATTAATAGGAACTTTATAAGTTGCTAGTAAATCATTTGTACTTATTAAAAATTCATCCTTATAAATATTTTGATCTTTAAAAGTAACTTTGTACTCTCTGTCATTAGTGTTTTTTATTTGGTCTAAATCTAATTTATTAATTATTCTACCATTTTTAATTATTGCTACTTTATTACATAGCTTTTCAACTTCTTCAAAAACGTGAGAGCTTAGAAAAATAGTAGTGTTATTTTGTTTTAATTTTAAAATCAATTGAATAAATTTGTTTTTAATTAAAGGATCTAGTCCAGTTGTTGGCTCATCTAGAATCAAAACTTTTGGTTGGTGCATTAAACATAAAACTAAACCTAGTTTTTGTTTCATCCCTTTAGACATTTTTTTTATTTTAATATTTGGATTAAATTCTCAATATTTAATTAGTCTTTCAACATAATCTCAATTATTTTGTTTTCTTAATTTGTAAATAAATTTAATATAGCTTAATCCATTTTCTTGTTCTGGAAAATTGATCTCTCCAGGTAAATAACCAACATTTGGTTGAATCTTATAAGAATGCTTTCAACAATCTTTATTAAAAATTAAAGCTTTTCCCTTGTTTTGTTTAATATATCCCATTAAGTGTCTAATTGTTGTAGATTTACCTGCTCCATTTGGTCCTAAATAACCATAAATTTCCCCCTTATTAACTTCTAAGTTAATATCAAAAATTCCATAACCATTATTATATTGTTTAGTTAAATTTTTAATTTCTATAATTTTTTCTTGCATATTCTTCCTTTTACTATAGGTTAATTATAAAGATAAATTTAATTATAAAAAGAGTTAAATCTTAAAAGATTAACTAAAATAACAATTAAGAATTTATAAAATATTAAAATTTTAATATAAATTAACCTTATTTTTTAAGTACTTTTTAAAAGGACTTAAGTTTTTTGCAATTTCAAAAAAAAAAAAAAAAAACAATAGTGCTAAAATAAATTTAAGAAAGGAATTTTTATATGAACAAAGTTAGACATTTTATAGATACTCAAGATTTGAGTAAAAAAGAAATTTTTGAAATATTTCGATTAATGAAAATGTTAAAAGAAGCTCGTTATTGTGGTGCAGTGCCTGAATTGTTAAAAAACAAAACTCTGGCCATGATATTTGAAGAACCTTCAACTAGAACTCGTGTTTCATTTGAAGCTGCTATGACACTTTTAGGTGGTCATGCTCAATATTTAAAACCAGGTGAACTACACCTTGGAGTTCGTGAAAGTTTATATGATACAACCAAAGTTTTATCACATATGTGTGATGGAATTATGTGTAGAGCTTTAAAAAATGAAACAGTTTTAAATTTAGCAAAATATGCTGATGTTCCAGTTTTAAATGGTCTAACAGATTATAATCATCCAACTCAAGCAATTTGTGATGTATTTACAATGTTAGAATATATGCCAGCAACTAAAAACTTGGAATATGAAGACATTAAATTTGAAGATATTAAAGTTGTCTTTATTGGAGATAGAACTAATGTGTGTTCATCAACAATGCATATTACTACAAAACTAGGTATGAATTTTGTACATATTTCACCAAAAAGATATCAAAGTCCACAAGAATGAATTGATATTGCTAATGAAAACATCAAACAAGCTAATAGTGGATCTGTATTAGTAACTGATGACTTGGAACAAGTTAGAGGTGCTGATATTGTTTATACTGATTTATGATGATGAGTAGATCAAGAAGATGAAGCTGAAGAAAGAGTAAAAGCCTTTAAACCAACTTATCAAGTTACTCCTGAACTAATGGAAAAAGCAGGAAAGCAAGCACTATTTATGCATTGTTTGCCTGCTTCAAGAAATGTAGAAGTTTATGATGAAGTAATAGATTCAGATCAATCAATTGCTTTTGAACAAGCTGAAAACAGATTAACAGCTCAAATGGGTCTGTTAGTTTACTATCTATACCCACAAATTGATAAATCATCAAATGCTGTTAAAGATTATTATAGAGGTAAAGTTGAAGCCTTTATGGAACACCAAGATCGTTCATGAAAACAACGCTACACATATAATAATGATTATGCTGAAACAAAAAACAAAAAATAAAATAAAAAATATTTTTAAATATGTCTAAAACAAAAAAAGGTCTAAGATTATTTGACATAATTGCTTTTACATTTAGTGCAGTTTTTGTCTTAGACTCATTTGCTTCAGCAGCAGCAATTGGTTGACAATCAATAATTTATTGAACCTTATTAGCTTTTTTATACTTTTTACCATATGGATTAATTACAGCTGAATTAGGTGCAGCATATAGTGATAATGGTGGAATTTATGCATGAGTTAAAAATGCTTGTGGTAACAAGTGAGCAGCTAGAACTAATTGATTTTATTGATTAAATGTTGGTTTATGAATGTCTTCAGTTTATATTGCATTCTCATCAACATTATCAAAAATCTTTTTTCCAAATTCTCCATTGTCATTATGAACTCAAATAGGTATAGCTATTGGTATAACTTGACTAACTGTTTTAGTTGGATTGCTAAATTTTAAATATACTAAGTGATTACCTAATTTTTCTTCTATTTCAAAACTTGTTGTAACTATTGGTTTAATTGCAGCAGCAATTACTTGATTAGCTCAAGGAAATCCAGTTTCTACAAAAATAAATGATGCTGAATATGGAATCCTTCCATCATTTAGTAAAGGTATTGTCTTTTTACCAGTAATTATTTATAACCTTTCTGGTTTTGAATTAGGTTCAAATACTGCAAATGAGATGAAAAATCCTAAACGTGATATTCCATTATCAACTATTTTAGCTGGAGTAACAATTGTAATTTCTTATATTATAGGAACTATTGCAGTTAATATTATATTAGATGTAAAAACTTTAGATGTTTCTAATGGTATTATTCAAACAATTGAAAAAGTATTTCCAGAATGATTAACTAAAATTTTAGGTATTTTTACTATTTACTTTTTTTGGAAATATGATTACTTGAAGTACAGGTGCTAATAAAGCAATTCAAGAAGCAGCAAGTGATGGAGAGTTTCCAAAAATCTTTGGTACAGTTTTAAAAAATGATTCCCCATTATGAGCAACTATTATTACTGGAAGTGTATGTACAGTGTTATTAATTATTGCAGGTTTATTATCTCCAAGTGGAGAAATTTCTGAAATATTTTGACAATTATATGCATTTTCATCAATTATATTCTTATTACCTTACTTATTAATATTTCCAAGTTTTATTATTATTAGATACAAATATCCAGATCTAAAAAGACCATTTAAAATTCCAGGACCTAAGTGATTCCAATGAGTTGTTGTAATTACTCCTATGATAATTTTATGTTTAAGTATAATTTTATTCTTATTTGGTGAGATTATGGTAGGTGCAAAAACTTGAGAATTAAATTCTGGTGGAGGATATGTTTTATTTGCTTTAATTGGAACTGTGATTTGTATTGGTATTGGTGAACTATTAATATGATGATCTAGTTATAAAAATAAAAAAAACTTAGTCAAAGGAGAATAGATTAATATGAGTAAAAAAATGAATTCAACTCCTAAAAAAGATGGTTTTTGAATGCCGGGTGAATGAGAAAAACACGATCAATGTTGAATGATTTGACCTGAACGTTCTGATAATTGGAGACTTGGAGCAAAACCAGCTCAACGTGTATTTGTAAATGTAGCCAATGCTATTGCAAAATATGAAAAAGTAACAATGTTAGTTTCTCATCAACAGTTTGAAAATGCTCGTAACCTTTTAGATCAAAATGTTAGAGTAATTGAAATGTCAAATGATGATTCTTGAATGAGAGATGTAGGGCCAACTATTGTTAAAAATAAAGATGGTGAAATTCGTGGTGTTGATTGAGTCTTTAATGCTTGAGAAGGATTTAAAGGTGGGTTGTACTTTCCTTGAGATAAAGATGATGCTATTGCTAGAAAAGTTTGTGAAATTTGTAATATAGATTATTATAGAACTGATTTTGTTTTAGAAGGCGGAAGTATTCACACTGATGGAGATGGAACATTATATACAACTGAAGAATGTTTATTAAATGAAAACCGTAATCCAGATTTAACTAAAGAACAAATTGAAGAAAATTTAAAAGAATATTGTGGTGTTGAAAAAGTAATTTGATTACCATTAGGAGTTTATAATGATGAAACTAATGGACATGTTGATAACTTATTAAATGTTGTTAGTCCAGGTCATGTTGTTTTAACTTGAACAGATGATACAACTGATCCTCAATATGAACGTTCTAAATTAGCTTATGATATTTTAACAAATACTTTAGATGCTAAAGGTCGTAAGATTAAAGTAACTAAATTACATCAACCAGGTCCATTATTTATTACAAAAGAAGAAGCAGAAGGTATAGATGTTTGCGATACTATGTCAAGAGAACCAGAACAAAGAATGCCAGCAAGTTATGCAAATTACTATATTGCAAATAATGCTATTATTTTACCTATTTTTGGTGATAAATATGATGATTTAGCAGTTAAAACACTTCAATCAGTTTATCCAAATCATAAAATTGAAACTGTAATGGCTCGTGAAATTTTATTAGGTGGTGGTAATATTCACTGTATTACTCAACAACAACCAACAACTAAATAAAATTATCTTATAAACAAATTTTATTAATAAATTACCACTCATTAAAATAAAAACTTTATAATGAGTGGTAATTTTTTAAAAGATAAAAAAATTTATAAAGAAAGGAGAAGTTAAAATGTCAAAAATTGTAATTGCTATTGGTGGAAATGCTTTAGGTAATTCACCAACTGAGCAATTAGAAATTGTTAAAAAAACAGCAAAATCTTTAGTAGATTTTATTGTTCAAGGTAATGATATTGTCATTGTTCATGGTAATGGGTCTCAAGTTGGAATGATTAATAATGCTTTTGATATTGCAAATAAAAATGAAGTTAAATCTCCTATTTTAGACTTTCCTGAATGTGGGTCTATGAGTCAAGGATATATTGGATATCATCTACAACAAGCAATAGATAATGAATTAAAACTAAGAAATATTAATAAACCTACAGTTAGTTTAATTACTCAAACTTTAGTTGATAAAAATGATGCGGCATTTTCAAAACCAACTAAACCAATTGGATCATTTATGAATGAAAGTGAAGCAAAAAAACTAGCTAAACAAAATAATTGAAATATTTCTGAAGATGCAGGACGTGGTTGAAGAAGAGTAATTGCTTCACCAAAACCAATTGATATTATTGAAAAAGATGCTATTTTACAATTGGTTAATAATTCATTTATTGTGATTGCTGGAGGTGGTGGTGGAATTCCTGTTTATTTAAAAGATGATAAACTAGTAGGAATTGCTGCTGTTATTGATAAAGATTTTGCAGCAGCTAAAATTGCTGAAATAATTGATGCAGAAAGCTTAATTATTTTAACTGCAATTGATAAAGTAATGATTAATTATAAAAAAGAAAATCAACAAGCTTTAGATCAAATAACTTTAGCTCAAGCTCAAGAATATATTGATCAAAACCAATTTGCACCAGGTTCAATGCTTCCAAAAGTACAAGCTGTTATGTCATTTGTTAAAAAAACTAATGGTAAACCAGCTTATATTGGTTCACTAGAACAAGCTGATAAAGTTTTACAAAATCTAAGTGGAGCTAAATTTGTTAAATAATAATTTATAATTAATAAAATAAAAATTTAATAATTCTTGAGGTGTCTTTCATTTAAATTTTCTTAGAATTCTTTCGCTGTTATATCATTCAATGAAATTTTTAATGCTTTTCTTTAGTTGACTAAAAGTTATTTCCTTTACTTTCTTTTCAAAATTAATAAACATTTCTGATTTTAAGATTGAAAAGAAATATTCAGCCTCTCTATTATCTAGAGAGTTACCTATTCTGGACATTGAAACAATTCCACCTTGTTGTTTTATATACTCAAGATATTCTATTGATGAATATGTTGCACCATGATCTGTGTGAATGATAAAATTCTTAGGAAATTTTGTTTTTCTAAAGTGATTCATAATCAAATTAGTGTCGTTATGTATAGATAAATTATAGCTAACAATTTTCTTTGTTCTGTGGTGAATTAAGATAGATAAATAAACGTGTCTTCCATCTACATCAATTGGAGCTGGAATATAACTAACATCACTTGCATAAATATCATTTAATTGGCCATTATAATCCCTATTAGCGATGTTTGGATAATATACGTTAGTGTTCTTTGGTTCTCGTTTTTTCTTACACGTTGTTCTTACATGACAAAATAGACCTAATTTGTTCATTGCTCTACCTAGTGTTCTAGGGTTGATAACGATACCGTATGTCTTAAAAATATAAGCAGAAAGTCTTTCTCTACCGTATCTTCCGCCTTGTTTTTCAAAAGCTTCTTTAATTATTTCTGCATGTTTTACAGATTTTTTATTCTTACTATTTGTTGTTTTTTAAGCTTGTAGTAAAAAGTTGACTTAGGTAAACCAAGAATTTTCATTATCTCTTTATTGGTGATATTTGTTCCAAATTTTTCCTTAATTTTTTCTATCATTTCATCTAAGTTACCAACCCTATTTTTCTTTAAAATCTCTTCTTTAAAAAGATCTGTTATTAACCATTCTAAAACTTCACGATCAATATTCTTGATCACTTCATATCTTTCTTTGTCATATTCTTCTTTATTCTTTTTTGGTCTTCCTGTTCCTTTACCTTTTTTAGGTGACTTTCCTGTTTGTGATTCTTTTAGTTCCATACCTAAATTATAATGTCTATATTTTTTAGATAAATATTCAAAAGTTTTTTTGAAATAAAATAATTTTCAGAATTTCTAATTTTACTATAGATATTACAAAATTCTTTTCTAGTAATATTTCCAGATAAATATTCTTTGTAGTGCTTAAATACTTCTAACCACTCACTTACACTTAGTTGCTTTCCTCTTTTCATAAATACTCCTTTTTCGAAAAAAATAGACCCCCTAGGGGGTCTATCCCTTAGGGAGTCTAATAATTTTGTCCTACTCTCATAAGACCTGTTTTTATTATCAAATTTTAACTCTTTTTTCAGGAGCAATATACATTTTGTCTTCTGGTTGGATGTTGAAAGATTTAACAAACTCTTCATTATCCTACGTTTCCCAGTTTAAGCATAAAACAAGAAAACATACTTATGTAAATTTTTGATCTCATAAGTTATGTTTTTTATAATGTAATGTCTAAGTGACTTTTTCTTTTGTTAAAAGCTCTAATAATATTTGATAAGTTTGCCAACTTTCTTGTAACTCATCATTATACACTTGTATAGTTTCGATTTTTTGTTTATTTACAAATACTTCAATTTCTTTAACTTCTTTGATAACATTAATCACTTTATGCTCAGTGATTTTGCTTTTTCCAGTCAGTCCTAATTTTGAATTTAGAATGTAGATGATGTAGTTTAAAAACACTAATGAAATGAAACATAAACAAATGTAACCAACAATATGGTTTCAAGTTGATAAATACATTGGGTACCGTTCCCGATAATTTACCTTTTAATGTCTTGAAATTAGACTCAATTTGTCATTGTTTTGAATATAAATTAATAACTTCTTTTACTGATAAATCTGTTCTATTTGTTTCATAAACATAGTATCCATCATATTTTTGATCTTCTTGTATTTTTTCTATGTCAAGTTCATAAAATGCACCTTTGTTTATAGGTTTAAAGAATCTATATTTTTTAGATCCCGCTAAATCATCACAAGAAACAAGATTATCTTTATTCATTTTCTTAGTGAAATTTTGAATTAAAATGTCTCTATCGTTTTTGTCTTTAGTTGCTAGTTTTTGACTAAAACTAATTATTTGTCTTCTAAAATGTCCATTAATTCTTTTTTTATTGTATGAAGATGCAATATCACGAGTTTTGTATATCAAACCACCATCATTTATATAATCTTTTTCATCTAATATATACTCTTTAAATTGTTTGCTTCCAGCTTTCATTCTGTATGAGATTATGTATTTTCAATTCTTAGATTCTAAAAATCTAATATTTCTATTAACACTCATTCCTTTGTCAGCAATTATAGTTACACTGTTAACTTCATAAATATCTGCAATTTCAAGCATAAATGGTATTAAAGTATTTGGATCAGCAACATTTCCTGGAAATATTTTGTAGTGTAACGGTATTCCATTTTCATCAGTTGCCATACCTATAACAATCTGGTCTTCTTTAAATTTTCCATCTTTTGAATAACCAGGTTTTTTATAACCTTCACGAGAAAATGTTTCAAAATAAGTAGTTGTTGCGTCAAATCATAATACATCAATTTTTCTATTGGTATTTGCACAAATTTTTGCATTTAAATTTCTTAAAATTTCATCTTTGTTTTTTGCTATATAGTCTAATGATCTATAAAATGAATTTTTTGAATGAGTGTCTATTTTTTCTTTTTTTGCTGTCTTATAAGTGTTAAAAACACTTATTGGATTTTTAATTCTTTGATAAATCAACTGTAAAACAACATCTTTTAATGTTGTCGATTTTGTGGGAGAACAATCATTAAAAATATTGAAATAATCAAATAGTTTTTCAACTACTTCGTAACTTTTAAACCTTTCTAAAACTTCTTTTTTGGTTTCTTTTTTCTCTTTAAAAATTTCATCTAATTTAGTTCTTGCTTGTTCTTTTGTTCAAGACAATGGAAAGTTTGCAATAATTGCTTTGATAATTGCTAGCGGATCATCGTGATATTGTTTTAATTCATGCAAATATCCATATCCCAATCTATATACAAAACCTTTGTTATCTGGTCTTGGCACTCCAATTGATAAGTATTCGCCTTTTTTAACTCTTGCTATTGATGTTCTTCATTGTCTTTTTACATCATTTCTTGACTTCTTCACGTCTTTATTATATCATATTTAAGCATAAAAGCATAATAAATTATATTTTTTTATAAAAAAATATAGCCGCTGAAAACTGAGTGTTTTCGCGACTAAGTGGGAAACGTAGGAACAAACTCTTCATTATTATCTGCTTGGATGTTAGCTCTTAATTCAGCAGGTGCATGCGGGTCTTGTTCAAGTTTTTAATAGTATTATTTTATCAATTTATCAATACTTTTAATAGTTTGTATTGATAAACGCTATTTTATCTATACTTTTATCAATACTTTTAGTGGTTTGTATTGATAAAGGTTGGTTTATTGGTACTTTTATCAATACTTTTTGTATTTGTATTGATAATATAATGATTTTCAGTAGTTAATAATTCATATAAAAATATTTAATAGGCTCACTTCATTGTCATTAATATTCTTATACGTGATATTTAAACCGCTTGATAAACAGGATTAATAGTGTTGATGACGATAGTTGTTGATAGCATTTGATTCTTATTTACTTTAGCCAACATTAAACTAGTTAAAAAAATAAAACCGTACTTTAAAATCAAAATTTAACAGAAGCTCTTAACTATAGAAAGTAAATACCTACTTAAATATTAAACAATCCTAAACAAAACATTTAGACAAACTGATTGCTTTGTCTAAATGTTGCTAGATTGCAAATTCAATTGCAACACTGATGTGCTTGATCTTTCATTTTGGGAACAGGTTTATAAGACCTGTTTTTATTATCAAATTTTAACTCTTTTTTCAGGAGCAATATACATTTTGTCTTCTGGTTGGATGTTGAAAGATTTAACAAACTCTTCATTATTATTTGCTTGGATGTTAGCTCTTAATTCAGCAGGTGCATGTGGGTCTTGTTCAAGTAAACGTTTAGCACGTTCAGGTTTAAATTTAGCTTTTCAAACTTTTGCTCAATTAATGAAGAATTTTTCAGCACTATAGTCAGGCTCTTTTTGGGCAGCTTCTAATGCGCAACTTACACCACCAGCATCAGCAATGTTTTCACTAACAGTTAGTTGGCCATTACATTTACCATAATCTGTTTCAACACCTTCAAAAAGATTAATCATTGCTTTGGTTTTATCAGTAAATTTAGCAAAGTCTTCTTGTGTTCATCACATTTTTAAACAACCTTTTTCATCAAAATTAGCACCATTATTGTCAAATGCATGTGAAATTTCATGAGCAATTATAGCTCCAATACCACCATAGTTTTCTGAGCTTGTATGTTTGATTGAATAAAAGGCACCTTGTAATATTACGGCTGGAAAAACAATGTGGTTGTACATTGGGTGATAGTAGGCATTAACTTGGTATGGGGTCATAATTCAATAGTTTTTATTAATTGGTTGTTTATATTGATTAAAGTTGTATTTATTTAATATTTCATTAAATTTTAAAACGTTTTCAATTAATAAATTTGATGTTGTTGTTAGTTCACTATAATAAGGTCTTAATTCAGTAGGATATCCGATATGTGCATTTAAAGTGTTCAATTTTAAAATTGCTTTATCGATTGTATTTTGACTCAATCAGGTGTTATTTTTCAATCTTTCTTTGTATATCCCAATCATATGTTTAACCATTTTTTCAACATCTTTTTTAGCTTTTGCGCCTAATTGTTTTTTACCAAAATATACACCTATTGGCATAGAAAAGAATTTTAATGCTAAATTTAAGGCATGTTTATTTTTATTTTCAACTTTGTCTTGACCGCTTACAAATAGAGAATACCTAGATGCTAAAGTACGAGTTTTTTCATCTAGATATGGGGCAAAAGTTAAAACTAATTTAATAAGCATTCAAGCTTTAATTAATTCAAAGTTTTTTTCGTTTAAGATTTTATCAATATTTAATGCAAAATTATCATCTGAAAAAATTATTTTATCAACTTCATCATTAATTACTTTACTTACTATGCTAGCAATATCAAAATTCTTAGTCTTAGCAACTATTTTTTTGTAATCATAAGGTTTATAAAGTTCAGTATAACGAACTTTTTGCAATGAAGTTAGTGAGTATTTAGCAATAATTTCGTCAAACTTTAAAGCTTTGCGAATGATTTTATTAATTTCAGAAGTGTCTTTAATAAATAGTGTTAATAACTTTCTAGCCATTGCTTTAAATGATTTTAAAAACGCTGTCTTTTGTTCTTTTGTATCATAGTGACTTTTGTCAGGAAGAATATGATTAGCAATACTTACATAAAGAGTCTGGATTGATGAATCTAAAAAGTCTAAAAAAACACCAAAACTAATAGGTAGCTCATAGCCTCTTAACATAAATTTCACATAGTTGTCTTGTAGCTCTTTTAGTGATGAGAGATTTAAAATTTCATCAAAATAAGGCTTTAGTGGACTTACACCTAACTCGTTTCTTTTTTCAATATCACTTGTTAATTTGTAGAAATTGGCAAAATTAATTAAGTTAACATCACTTAATTTGTTTGTCTTGTTTTGTTGTAAAATTTTTTTTGCCATACGTGTAACTATTTTTTCGTTGCGAATGTCTAGTTCATCAAATTCACTTGTTGAAGAGCGGTCTGATGGAATTTTAGCTGTTTCTAATCATTCATTATTAATAGCTTTGAATAGATTATCTTTTACATTATATTTCATTGTGACTCCTTATTTGAGTAAACTCTCATAGATTTTATTATAGGTTGTCATAGAAATTTGCTCATT
The DNA here is from genome assembly GCF_000011445.1 of Mycoplasma mycoides subsp. mycoides SC str. PG1. Classification (NCBI taxonomy): domain Bacteria; kingdom Bacillati; phylum Mycoplasmatota; class Mollicutes; order Mycoplasmatales; family Mycoplasmataceae; genus Mycoplasma; species Mycoplasma mycoides. The sequence goes on along the minus strand of NC_005364.2, from coordinate 797,018 downwards.
AATTTCTCTTTACCTTACAATAAAGTTCAAGTACAACATTAGCTGGCTTGATTTTTTTTATTATAACATCATTTAACAACCCTTCTAAATAAAGGATCAAGATAAATTTTTTTATTATGCACAATAAAAAAGTGCTGTTTAAAAAACAGAAAATAAAGAAAAATAGTTAATTTTTTAACTACTTTTTTAGATTAAAAAGCTCAATTATATTGACTTTAACTAATAAATTTTAGATAATAAAATAGTTAATGGCGTAGGTGGTGAAGTGGTTAACACATCAGGTTGTGGCTCTGACATGCGCGGGTTCGATCCCCGTTCTACGCCCCATTTAGAAAATAACAAACAACACTTAGGTGTTGTTTTTTATTTTTAATTAAGATTGGTAATATCTTTTTATTTTTTTCTAATACTTATATGAGGTGTAATATGAGTATTGAATTTAAAGAAATAGAAGTTAAAAATAGTAGAGTTACACAAAAACCTAATTATTTAGTTGATGTAATCTTTTCAAAACAAAAATATCAAGAAGATAAAAAAGAATTTTATAAACTTTATTTAGTTATTTCTAAAAATTTACGTTATTATGATGAATCAAAATTATCTAATAATTTATCTGATTTATTTTATTCAATTAGTTATAAAAATAAAGATAAGTTAGTTAAACTATTTAGTAATGAAAAAAATTAATTAATTATCAAATATCAACTAATAAACAAAAACAATTTATTACAATAAATATTCCAACTAATATTTTTAATGATCATCAATTAGAGTTAATTTTTGATGCCAAGTTTAAAACAAATAATTTAACTGAAGAATTTACAAACACTATTTTATTAAACAATAAAGCAACACATAATAAAAACAAGTATTTAAACAACCTAATTACTTATTATAAAAATTATGATCAATATAAAAAGAAAGCTGTTTTATTTAACCTTTTAAGTTATGAACTAAACTACAAACAACCTAGTTTTACAATTAATAAAAAGTATTTAAAAATAATTGATTTTGATTATAAATTTAATGTTAATTTACATAAAGATTTTAATAATAATTGAGAAATAAATTATTTAATAAATAACCTTTTAAATTCTAGAACAAATAATTTTATTCAAATCAATAAACTACAAATTAATGATTTTATTAAACCTAATAAGTACTATAAAGATTTACCTAAAGCTATTGTTTTAGATGATGGAGTTTATTTTAATAATTATTCAGAAATTAAAGATCAAACTATAATTAGTGATTCAAATTCAAAAGGGTTTATATTTAATGGATTAGTTGATAATACTTTTTATTATGATTTAAAAATTTTTGATAACATAATAAACTTTAAAACTAAGATAAATAGTTTGAAATTTATAGATTGTAATGATTGTAATTTAATTAATCCAAACATTAGTAAATATCTTTTTTCAAAAGAGTTCTTTTTAAATTTAGAAGTTCATCCTAATTTAGAAAGTGAGTTAAATAAATATGAAGTTAAATAAAAATTTTAAAATTTTAATTATGTTTATTTTAATAGTTTCATGTATTTTATCAACAATTGCTTCTATTTATTTTTCAAATGTCTTTTCATTAAATAAAAACAACTTATTAAAACAATCAATAAATATTACTAAACCAATAATTGATAATTCTAAATATTTAAATAAGTTATTAACTAATGATAATAAATTAAATATTAATTCATTTAAAACTATCTTTTTAAAAGAGTTAAAAAAACAAAATAAAGAGCTTTTTTTACTTGATGATTTAATAACATTTTCATATGATAATACTAGTGTTAGTGTTGAATATCAAAACTATAAATGGTCTTATAAAATTGTATATAATTAAATAGAGAAAGCTTAGGTGAAACAATGGCTATTTATAATCAAATTGTTAAAGAATTAAAAAGTAGAGGTGCTAAGGGTAATATTACAAAAGATAGCGAATTCAAATCTCTAGGTTTAGATTCTTTGGATTTAATGGATATGGTAGTTACATTAGAAGAAAAATTAAATATTAGAATCAGTGATGACCAATTACTAAGCTTACGTACTATTGATGATTTATTAAAAGTAATAGAGGAATTACAATAAATGATTCATTTATCTAAAACTCAACAAACTAAATATAAACAAATAGTTGAAAAATTAAAATTAAAAAAAATTAGACTAACAGATATTAGAAGCATTGTAATTAAAATGCTAATCGTTTCAGATCATTTAACTATTCAACAAATTATTAATAATTTGGAATCTGAAATCAACAATATTAATGTAATGAGTGTTTATAATACTATTGATTTATTATTAAAAGAACATATTGTTTTTGCAAATACTTTTAATGGTAAAGATATTTCTTATGAAATAGCAGCAGATAAATCAGTACATTTGAAGTGTGATGATTGTTTAAAAGTAATTCATTTAGATGATAAAAGTATTGAAAATTATCATTTTTTAGAGCTATTAGATTTGTGTGAAAAAAATGGTATTAAGCTAAGTCATTTTAAAATTGAAGGCCATGGTTATTGTTTAGAATGTTCTAGTAAAGAAAATAAATAACTTTAGTTATTAATGATATGTGTTTAACCTTGAAAAACTTATTATTTGACTTTATAATATAATAGAAGTTTTAATAGGGGCATAGTTCAGTAGGTAGAACATCGGTCTTCAAAACCGAGTGTCACGAGTTCGAGTCTTGTTGCCCCTGCCATTTTGAAATTAAATCACACTTTGTGTGATTTTTTTATAGGAGAGTAGTTCAATGGTAGAACGTCGGTCTCCAAAACCGAGCGTTGAGGGTTCGATTCCTTTCTCTCCTGCCATAGAAAACTAAAAAAAACTGGATTAGTCCAGTTTTTTTATTCTTCTATTGCAACAAAACCAATTGTTTCAACTCCTGCATGAATGGTATAAATGTTTGGTACATTTCCATGAACAAAATTTATTTTTTCATCACTTAGAATTTGTTTTACAATTTCAACAGTTTTACTTGATGTTAGAGGGGTTGATAAAAAGTATAACTTGTATTTATTCTTTTTAAACTTATTAGAAAGGTTCTTAATTAATTTTTCAATAAGACTATTATAAGTTCTACCAATAGCTTCTTTTTTAGGTTCTTTTGCTCAAATGATTAATAACTTAGTTTTTAAAAGATTTAAAACAGTTGTAATAACTCCTTTTGCTCTCCCACCATTTGATAGTTTTTTTAAATCTCCTGGAATAATAGCTATTAAAACTTTTTCTTTAAAGTTGTCAATAAAATCAATAGCTTGTTGTGCAGTTTTAATTTTATTACTTTTAATAGCTTTTGCTAAACTTAAAGCAGTAAGAGCAATACCTTGAGCAGCAAGATCATTATTTTGATAAACTGTTATTTTATCTTTATACTTTTCATCTTGACTTACTAGAGTTGCAGTTTGTAACATTGATGATAAATTGTTAGTAATTGGAATATGAATAATATGTTCATATTGTTCTAATAATTCATCATATTTTTTTTCTAGTTCACCAGAACTTGCTTGACTAGTCTTAATGTTTTCTCCCATTGAAACTTTTTCAAGTATTTTTTCTTGTTCAACAATATTTTTAATATCTAAATATTCATCATTGTTTGGAAAAACGATATGTAAAGGAATTACATCAATGATTGTATTTTTAAATTCAGCTGGATCATAAACAGCAGCACTATCAACTAATATACCAAATTTCATTTTACCACCCCTATTTCTTTCAACCAACTAAAGCAACAGTATCAGTTCCAGTGTGTGATGCTATTACATTTGTTAGTTCAGATTTTAGTCTTATTTCTAATTGTTCTTCTTTTATAATAGTTTCAATCAATTCTAAAGTTTTTTCATCAGTTCTAGAATATGAAATATCTATTGTTTTTAAATCTTTAATTTCTTCTTTTAATAAACTTAAAGCTTCTTTTAAAGCTTTTTTAAAAGTTCTAGTTGTTGATTGTTTGTCAATACTTCCATCATATTTTAAAATTGGAGTAATTTTTAAAATTTTTGCTAATGCAGCAGCAGCTGGAGAAATTCTTCCACCTTGTTTTAAAGTATCTAAATTTTTTGGAATAATATAAGTTACAAAGTCATTAGCTAAATATGAAACTAAATCACAAATTTCATTTGCAGTTTTATTTTGTTTAATTCAATCAAACACTTTATTAACTACTTCTTGCATAATTACACTAACTGCACTAGTATCACATACAAACACTTTATTTTCATATTTTTTTTCAGTTTGTTGAAGCATTTTAAAAGTGTTGTATTGCCCACTCAATCCTTTTGAAATTGGTAAAAAAATGACTTGATCATATTTAGTTAATAGTTCATCTCACATTTTCAACATATCTCCAGGAGTTGTTTGACCAGTCTTTAAAACCTGACTATTTAAAAGGTTATAAAACTTGTCTTTTGATAAATTTTCATCATCATAATATGTTTGATTGTCTTGAGTTACGATCATTAAAGGAATCACGTAAAGGTCTTGATAATCACTAACTTTTCCATCAAAAGATGAATCAGTAAGAACTGCTATTTTTATATTAACCACCCATTTCTATTTCTTTAATTAGATTATATAAATTGATATAATATAATACAGTGGTAATAAGGAGGATATTGACTGTGAATAGCATAAAATTTGGAATTTTTTATAGTAAACAGTTCAATAGTTTATTAGTAAGCTTTTTTAATAAAAAAGTTACATTCACTCAACAAATAAATAATATAACAATATTAAAAAATAATGATGAAATAATTGGGGCAAATATCTTTAATGTAGATCCAAATTTAAACTTAAAATCAGGTTTTTGTTCTGAAGATCCAAAAGCAGTAAATTATGTTAGTCAAGCTTTAAAAAATATATATGAAGTCAAACAAGAACTACAATTTGTTATTGGAAGAATTATTGAATGTGAAGCTATTGAAGGAACTCATTTAAATATTTGTCAAGTAGATATTAAAAGTGAAGTTTTACAAATTATTTGTGGAGCAAGTAATGCTAGAAAAAAAGTAGTATGTGTTGTTGCTACTCTTAATAGTTGATTACCAAATGGTCAACAAATTGTTCAAAGTAAAATTAGAGATGTTGGTTCATTTGGAATGTTATGTAGTTATAAAGAGTTAAATATAGAAAATGATCAACAAGGTATTATTGAATTAGGTAATGAATATAATAATAAAATTGGTGAAAGTTTTTGAAAGGAATATTATGCAAAACAAGACCAAGTTTAAATTTGACTCTAGAATAAAAGATGGTTATTTTATTGCTGATTATTTTAAAAAAACTGTTGAAATATTAAAAAACTTTAAACACGATCAAATAATAACAATGCAATTTTTTCAAAGAAATGATAATGTTGTTTTATGTGGGATTAGTGAAGTTATAGATCTTTTAAAATTTGCATCACCAAACTATGATGACTTAGAAATATATGCTTTAAATGATGGAGATATTATTAATAGTAAAGAACCAGTTTTAAAGATTATTGGAAAATATCAAGATTTTGGTTGATTAGAAGGAATGATTGATGGAATCTTATCAAGAAATACTTCTATAGCAACTAATTCAAAACAAATTATTGATGCTGCTAATCATAAAGATGTTTTAAATATGTTAGATAGAGCAGATAATTATTTAACACTAGCAAGTGATGGTTATGCTTCATATATTGGTGGATTTAGATTATTTGTAACTCAAGCTAGTTTAGAATATATTGATGATAAAACTGTTCTACAACCATCAGGTACAATGCCTCATGCATTAATTCAAGCTTTTAATGGAGATACTTTAAAAGCAGCTGATGCCTTTTATAAAACTTATCCAAATAATAAATTAGTTGTTTTGATTGACTATGATAATGATTGTGTTAATATGGCAACTAAAATTGGAAAACATTTTAAAGAAAAATTGTATGCAGTTAGATTAGATACATCTGAAAATTTAGTTGATAAATTTTTTATAAATAACAAAGAATATATTAATCAAACTAATTCAAATGGAGTAAGTGAGCAATTAGTTAGAGAAGTTAGAAAAGCATTAGATAGTGTTGAATGTAATCATACAAAAATTATTGTTTCATCAAGTTTTTCAGCAAACAAAATTAAAGAATTTGAAAGTAAAAATGTTCCAGTAGATATTTATGGAGTTGGATCTGCTTTAGCTAAAATAAATATTCACTTTACAGGAGATGCTGTTTTAATTAATAATCAAAAACAAGCGAAATTTGGTAGAGAAAATATTGAAAATCTTAGATTAAAAAAAGTTAAATAGGAAGTTTTATGAAAAATAGTATATTAGAAGAATTGAAATGAAGAGGGTTAATTAAACAAATTACAAATGAATCTAAAATTTTAGATGCTCAAAATAATAATGATGCAGTTTATTGTGGGTTTGATCCAACAGCAGATTCATTACATGTCGGTCATTTAATGATGATTATTACTTTAAAAAGATTTGCAGATTATAACTTTAAACCAATTGCTTTAATTGGTGGAGCTACTGGAATGATTGGTGATCCATCATTTAAAGCTAATGAAAGAGTCTTACAAACAAAAGATCAAGTTGAACATAATATTAATAAAATTAGTGCTCAATTAAAACAAATAATCCCAAACGTTAATTTTGTAAATAATAATACTTGATTATCAAATATTAGCTTAATTGATTTTTTAAGAGATATTGGAAAGCATTTTAATTTAAGTTATTTATTAGCAAAAGAATCAATTGCTACAAGAATTCAAACAGGTTTATCTGTAACTGAGTTTTGTTATACTATGCTACAAGCTTATGATTTTTATTACTTATATAAAAATAATAATTGTAGTATTCAAATTGGTGGATCTGATCAGTGAGGAAATATTACTAGTGGTATTGATTTTATTTCTGATACCATTAATAAAAATAATAAAGCAGCAGGATTAACTATTAATTTATTAACTAAATCAGATGGTCAAAAGTTTGGAAAAACTGAATCTGGAACTATTTGATTAGATAAAACTAAAACCAGTGAATATGAATTTTATCAATTTTGATTCAATCAAACTGATCAAGATTCTATTAATTTATTAAAATGTTTAACGTTTTTAACTAAAGAGCAAATTGATAATTTAATAAAAGAACATCAAAATCAATCTTCAAAACATCTATTACAAAAGGCTTTAGCTAGTGAAATGACAAAATTTGTTCATCAACAACAAGGATTAGATAAAGCTTTAAAATTAACAGAAGCTTTTTTTAGTGGTGATTTATTTTCATTAACTAATGACTTATTTAAAATGGCTTTAAATTCTTTACCAAATACTCAAATTAATAAAGATACTAAAGTGATTGATGCTTTAATTGAAGTAAAAGCTGCTAGTTCAAAAAGAGAAGCTAGAGAATTTTTAACTAATAAAGCGATTATGATTAATAATCAAATAATAGAAGATGAAAACACTTTAATAAGTAGTTTTGATTTAATCCAAAATAAATATTTATTAGTTAAAAAAGGTAAGAAAAAATATTTTGTTATTTTAATAAAGTAAAAATCTAAGTTGTTTAAAACTTAGATTTTTTTGTTTATATTTTCAAAGATACTATTAATTTCCTACGTTTCCCACTTAGTCGCGAAAACACTCAGTTTTCAGCGGCTATATTTTTTTATAAAAAAATATAATTTATTATGCTTTTATGCTTAAATATGATATAATAAAGACGTGAAGAAGTCAAGAAATGATGTAAAAAGACAATGAAGAACATCAATAGCAAGAGTTAAAAAAGGCGAATACTTATCAATTGGAGTGCCAAGACCAGATAACAAAGGTTTTGTATATAGATTGGGATATGGATATTTGCATGAATTAAAACAATATCACGATGATCCGCTAGCAATTATCAAAGCAATTATTGCAAACTTTCCATTGTCTTGAACAAAAGAACAAGCAAGAACTAAATTAGATGAAATTTTTAAAGAGAAAAAAGAAACCAAAAAAGAAGTTTTAGAAAGGTTTAAAGGTTACGAAGTAGTTGAAAAACTATTTGATTATTTCAATATTTTTAATGATTGTTCTCCCACAAAATCGACAACATTAAAAGATGTTGTTTTACAGTTGATTTATCAAAGAATTAAAAATCCAATAAGTGTTTTTAACACTTATAAGACAGCAAAAAAAGAAAAAATAGACACTCATTCAAAAAATTCATTTTATAGATCATTAGACTATATAGCAAAAAACAAAGATGAAATTTTAAGAAATTTAAATGCAAAAATTTGTGCAAATACCAATAGAAAAATTGATGTATTATGATTTGACGCAACAACTACTTATTTTGAAACATTTTCTCGTGAAGGTTATAAAAAACCTGGTTATTCAAAAGATGGAAAATTTAAAGAAGACCAGATTGTTATAGGTATGGCAACTGATGAAAATGGAATACCGTTACACTACAAAATATTTCCAGGAAATGTTGCTGATCCAAATACTTTAATACCATTTATGCTTGAAATTGCAGATATTTATGAAGTTAACAGTGTAACTATAATTGCTGACAAAGGAATGAGTGTTAATAGAAATATTAGATTTTTAGAATCTAAGAATTGAAAATACATAATCTCATATAGAATGAAAGCTGGAAGCAAACAATTTAAAGAGTATATATTAGATGAAAAAGATTATATAAATGATGGTGGTTTGATATACAAAACTCGTGATATTGCATCTTCATACAATAAAAAAAGAATTAATGGACATTTTAGAAGACAAATAATTAGTTTTAGTCAAAAACTAGCAACTAAAGACAAAAACAATAGAGACATTTTAATTCAAAATTTCACTAAGAAAATGAATAAAGATAATCTTGTTTCTTGTGATGATTTAGCGGGATCTAAAAAATATAGATTCTTTAAACCTATAAACAAAGGTGCATTTTATGAACTTGACATAGAAAAAATACAAGAAGATCAAAAATATGATGGATACTATGTTTATGAAACAAATAGAACAGATTTATCAGTAAAAGAAGTTATTAATTTATATTCAAAACAATGACAAATTGAGTCTAATTTCAAGACATTAAAAGGTAAATTATCTCTTCGTCCAATGTATTTATCAACTTGAAACCATATTGTTGGTTACATTTGTTTATGTTTCATTTCATTAGTGTTTTTAAACTACATCATCTACATTTTAAATTCAAAATTAGGACTGACTGGAAAAAGCAAAATCACTGAGCATAAAGTGATTAATGTTATCAAAGAAGTTAAAGAAATTGAAGTATTTGTAAATAAACAAAAAATCGAAACTATACAAGTGTATAATGATGAGTTACAAGAAAGTTGGCAAACTTATCAAATATTATTAGAGCTTTTAACAAAAGAAAAAGTCACTTAGACATTACATTATAAAAAACATAACTTATGAGATCAAAAATTTACATAAGTATGTTTTCTTGTTTTATGCTTAAACTGGGAAACGTAGGAAATATTTTGTTATTTTAATAAAGTAAAAATCTAAGTTGTTTAAAACTTAGATTTTTTTGTTTATATTTTCAAAGATACTATTAATTTATTGTTTTATTTTATAGTTTTATAATTTGTTAAATAGTTTATTTTTTGATATTTTTTAAACTTATATCTCAACTTATAACTAGTATTATTTTAAAACTATAAAAAACTCACTAAAATTAATATAAGGAGTAATATGAACTATATATCTTTATTAACTATTAAAAATCAATATGATTTTTTAGAATCTTTAATTACTATTGATCAATATATAGAATTTATTAAAAAAAATAAACTTAGTTATGCTTTTTATAGTGAAACTCATACTATGTATGGTGTTGCTGAGTTTTTTAAAAAAGCTACTGATAATAACATAAAACCAATAATTGGTTTAACAATTGAATTTGAAGATTCTACTAAACTGATAATTTATGCTAAAAACAAAAAAGGTTATCAAATTCTTAATTTTGTTTCTAGTTTTTTAAATGATGGATTTAATCATTATGATTATGAAATTAAAGAATATATTTTAGAACTAGTTAATAATAATGTAGTTGTTATTGGTTTAATTAGTGATTTAGATTTTAAAACACATTTAATTGATAAGTTAAATGATGATTTTTATGATGTTAAAGAATTAAATTTATATTTTAATCAAATAAGTTATTTAGATATAAATGATCAAAAAACTTATAATATTTTAAATGCGATTAAAACTAATAAAACAATAGATCAAATCCAAAATACTAATAATTATTTTTATCCAGATAATGATTATTTAATAAAAAATTATTCACTAGAAAATATTAAAAAAGTTATTAATGAAATTAATTTCAAAGTTGATTTTAATTTATTTGATAGTAATAAAAAACATTTAGTTAAATATAAAAATATAAATAATTTATCTTCATTTGAATATTTACGTCAAGTTTGTTTATTGTCATTAAAAAAATATCAACAAAAAATTAAGCCTAATTTAGATTTAAAACTATATATTAGTAGGTTAAATTATGAATTAGAAGTTATTAAGCAAATGGGGTTTAGTGATTATTTTTTAATAGTTAGTGATTATGTGAATTTTGCAAAAAAAAATGATATTTTAGTAGGTCCTGGTAGAGGAAGTGCTGCTGGTAGTTTAATTAGTTATTTATTAAGAATTACAGATATTGATCCATTAGAATATGATTTATTATTTGAAAGATTTTTAAATCCAGATCGTTCTAATTTACCAGATATTGATTTAGATTTTCAAGATAATAGAAGAGAAGAAGTTTTAGAATATTTATTTGAAAAATACGGTAAATATCATGTTGGTATGATTACAACTTATCAAACTATTGGTTATAAAATGGCTTGAAGAGATGTATGTAGAGTTTTTAATATTGATTTATTAATTGTTAATAAAATTTCTAAAGTTTTAGATCAATATACAAATTCTGATTTTTTAGAGTTTATTAAAGAAAATAAATTATTAAATGATTATTTTCAAAACAATGTATTTAAAGAAATTTTTATAACAATGCATAAAATTGTAGGTTTACCACGTCAAACATCAACACATGCAGCTGGAATTGTATTAACTGATTGTGATTTAAGAGAACTTGTTCCTATTAAAATTGGGTTTAACGGAATTAATCAAACTCAATTTGATATGAATTATTTAGATGATTTAGGTCTAATTAAAATGGATATTTTAGGGTTAAGAAATTTAACTACTATTCAAGAAATAAAACATTTAATATATTTAAATCAAAATTTAAAAATTAGCTTAAATAAAATTGATTTAAATGATAAAAAAGCTTTTGAACTTTTAAAAAATAAACAAACTTCAGGAATTTTTCAACTTGAATCAAAAGGGATGACTGATTTAATTTCAAAAATGCAAGTTGATTCTATTGAATTAATTTCAATAGCTTCAGCTTTATATCGTCCAGGTCCTCAAGAAATGATTTCTATTTATTTAGAAAATAAAAAAACTAATAAGTTTAAAATTATTGATCAAAGTGTTTTTGAGATTTTAAAACCAACTTATGGAATTATTATTTATCAAGAACAAGTAATGCAAATGCTTAATAAAGTAGTTAATTTTTCTTATGCAAAAGCTGATATTATAAGAAGAGCTATGAGTAAAAAAAATAATAAAGTAATGCAATCAATGAAATTAGAATTTATTAATAGTGCTGTTAAGAATAATTTTTCTTATAATAAAGCTAATTTAATTTGAAATTGAATTGAAAAATTTTCAAATTATGGATTTAATAAATCACATTCTATTTCTTATTCTTATATAAGTTATTGATTAGCTTATTTTAAAGCTCATTTTACAACTGAATTTTATACTAGTTTATTAGATCAAAATATTGGTAATGAAATTAAAACTCAACAATATATTAAAGAGTTGTATGATTATAAGATTAAAGTTAATAAACCAAGTGTGATTAATGCTAATTTTAATTATCAAATTATAAACAAACAAATTTATATGCCATTAACTTGTATTAAATCAATTGGTTATGAAGTAGTTAAAAAGATAAATTTAGCTAAAAGCGAAAATGAAAATATGTATTTAGATATTCATAATTTCATACTAGCTATGATTAAACAAAAAATTAGTGTTAATGTATTACAAACTTTAATAAAAGCTGGAGCTTTAGATATTTTTAACTATAATAAAAAAACAATGATAGAAAATCTAGATCTATTAATTAGTCAAGCTAATGCTTATAAACAAGTTAATAATATTTTAGATGATGAAAAAATTAATTTAATTATTTATGATGAATATGAAGATGAGATTTTAGCAAGTTTTGAAAAAGAATTATATGGTTTTTTTATTGAACAAAATCCTATTTTAAAACTTAAAACTAGTAATTTTGATTTAAATCTTATTGATATTTCTAAACTTGAATATAATAAAGTACAAGTAATTTTAGGTTATATTTTAAAAATTAAAGAAATTAAAGATAAAAATAATAATAAAATGGCGTTTGTAACAATTTTTGATAACACTAGTGAACTTGAACTAACAATTTTTAGTAGTGATTATAAAGATATTTATCAAGATTTAGTTATTAATAAAGCTTATGTTTTTAAAGTATTAAAAACTAAAACAAATAATAAAACTTCAATAAAGTTTGTTAGTTTAATTAAAGCTATTTAGGAGGTTATATGAAAACTAAAATTTTAGTAGTAGATGGTAATTCTTTAATTTTTCGAGCTTTTTATGCAACTGCTTATTCACCAAATACTAGTTTATTAAAAACAAAAAGCGGTGTTTTAACAAATGCAGTTTATTCTTTTATTAATATGTTATTATCTGTAATTCATCAAAGAGGACCTTATGATCATATTTTAATAGCGTTTGATAAAAGTAAAAAAACTTTTAGACACGATTTATTAAGCGATTATAAAGCTAATAGAATTAAAACTCCTAATGAATTAGTTGAACAATTTAGTATTGTTAGAGAATTTTTAACAAAAGCAAACATTCAATGATTTGAACAAGAAAATATTGAAGCTGATGATATTGTTGGATCAATTTGTAAATATGCTGAAAAACAATTTGATGATTTACAAGCTGAAATTTTAAGTAGTGATAAAGATATGTATCAATTAATTACAAATAAAGTAATTTGTTTAAACCCAGTTCAAGGAGTTAATGAACTTGAAGAAGTTGATACTAATAAATTGTTTGAAAAATGACAAATTTTACCAAACCAAGTTCCAGATTATAAAGCAATAGTTGGTGATTCTTCAGATAATTTAAAAGGAGTTAATGGGATTGGGCAAAAAGGAGCTATTAAATTAATTCAACAATATGAAAGTTTAGAAAATATTTATAATAGTTTAGAACAATTAAAAGGTGCAATTAAAACTAAATTAGAACAAGATAAAAAAATGGCTTTTTTATGTAAAGATTTAGCAACAATCAAAACTGATGTAGTTTTAGAAAATTTTTCTTTTAATAAATTAGATTTTAATGTTGATAATATTTATGAGTTTTTAAACAAATATGAAATGTATTCTTTAAAAAAACGCTTTACAAATATTTTAAATCTTGATTTTAATCCTTATCAAAATAAGAAACAAAATTTGGATGTTAAAATAATTAATTCTTGATCAAAAGATTATGAAGATTCTATAAATTATTTATATGTTGAATCATTAGAAGAAGATTATCATAAAGATAAAATTATTGGAATTGGTATTTCAAATAATAAAGGTAATTTTTATTTAGATTTTAAAAATAAAGCTCAACAGTTATCTTTTTTTGAAGATACAACACTAAGTTCAACTGATAGTTTGTTTGAAGAATTTTTAAATAATTCTAATTTAAAAAAATATACTTATGATATTAAAAAAACTACTTATTTATTAAAAAATCACAAGTATAATGTTTTAGCAAGTAATTTTGATTTTGATTTTATGGTTGCTTGTTATTCTTTAAATGCTAATGTTATTTCTGATTTATCTAATCAAATTAAATTAGTTGATAATATGATTGAATTAGAAACTATTGATGAAATTTTTGGAAAAGGTGTTAAAAAAAATCCAGATATAGATCTTGATATTAAATCTAAATATATTAGTAAAAAAGCTTATTTACTAAAAAAATATTCTGATCAATTAATTGAACAATTAAAACAAACTAATACTTATGATTTATATTTAAAAATTGATCATCCTTTAATTGAGGTTTTATATGATATTGAAGTTCAAGGAATTTTAATAGATAAAGAACAATTAAAACTACAAACCCAACAAATATTAAAAAAAATTAATCATATTGAAGGACAAATGAAAATTTTAGTTGCTGAAGAAATTGATAATAATTTTAATTTTTCTTCACCAAAACAAATTCAAGAATTATTATTTGATAAATTAAAGCTGCCTAATTTAGAAAAAGGCACTACTAGTAAAGAAGTTTTAGAAAAATTAATAACTTTTCATCCAATAATTAATTTATTATTAGAACATAGAAAATATACTAAGTTATATATAACTTATTTAAAAGGTTTTGAAAAATTTATTTTTGATGATAATAAAGTTCATACTATTTTTAATCATACTTTAACAAATACTGGACGATTAAGTTCTTCTTATCCAAACATTCAAAATATTTCTATTAGAGATAATGAACAAAAAGAAGTTAGAAAAATTTTTATTACAAATAATAATAAGACATTTTTAAGTTATGATTATTCTCAAATTGAATTAAGAGTTTTAGCACAAATGTCTAAAGAGTCAAATCTAATTAAGGCATTTAATCAAGATGCTGATATTCACTTACAAGCTGCTAAACTAATTTTTAATCTTAGTGATGATCAAATTACAAGTGAACAAAGAAGAATAGCTAAAGTTTTTAATTTTGGAATTTTATATGGTTTAACTGATTTTGGTTTAGCAAATGATTTAAATATGAATGTTAATCAAGCAAAACAAATGATTAAAGATTATTATTCTGCTTTTCCAAGTTTATTAGATTTTAAAGAAAAACAAGTAGAAATTGCAACAAATCAAGGCTATATTACAACCTTATCAAATAGAAGAAGATATATTGATGAATTAAATTCAACAAATCATAACATTAGACAATTTGGAAAGAGAATAGCAGTAAATACACCAATTCAAGGAACTGCTTCAGATATTTTAAAAGTAGCTATGATAAGTATTTATAAAAAGCTAAAAGAACAAAATTTAGATGCTAGAATCGTTTGTCAAATTCATGATGAAATTATTTTAGAAGTTAATGATAATCAATTAGAACAAACTAAAAAAATTGTTGTTAGTGAATTAGAAAATGCTTTAGAAAAACTATTTTTAGATCTAAATATAAAAGAACAAGTAGTTGTTAAATTAAAAGTTGGAGAATCAGTTGGTAAAACTTGATTTGACTTAAAATAGAAAGGTTAATATGCCAGAACTACCAGAAGTTGTTACAGTTACAAATACAATCAAACCAAAAATTATAAATAGAACTATTTTAAATTCACAAATATTTACAAATAAAATCATCTCTTCAACTAATGTTGATCAATTTATTAATTTAACAAAAAATCAAAAAATTTATGATGTTTATAATCTAGCAAAATATATTGTTATTGAATTAAAAGAACATGTAATTATTTCTCATTTAAGAATGACTGGTAAATGAGTAATTGAAAATTCTGATCAATATGCTTATAAAAAGTCATGATTAAGAGCTGAATTATTATTAGATAATAATTTAGTTTTTAGATTTTATGATATGCGTGGGTTTGGAACTTTAAATCTTTATAATAAACAAACTTTTTTAAAAGATTCACATTTAGATAAATTAGGACCAATTCCTTTAAATAATCAAACTAGTGCTGATTATTTATTTAATAAATTACAAAAATCTAATAAGGCTATTAAAACAGTTTTACTAGATCAACATGTTATTAGTGGATTAGGAAATATTTATGTTAATGAAGTGTTGTTTTTATCAAAAATTAATCCTTTAGTTAGTGCTAATTTAATAACAAAAGATCAAACTAAAGAAATTATTAAAAATTGTGAAACTGTTTTAAGTCAAGCAATTTTATTAAAAGGTACTACAATTAGTGATTTTGAATCACTTCCAGGAATAACTGGTGGTTATCAAACTAAACTTTTAGTACATATGAATAATAAAAATTGTAAAATTTGTGATACTAAAATTTCTAAAATAAAAGTTAATGGAAGAGGAACATATTATTGTTCAAAGTGTCAAAATTAAATGTGGATAAGTGGATAAGATATAGATAACTA
The DNA here is from genome assembly GCF_000011445.1 of Mycoplasma mycoides subsp. mycoides SC str. PG1. NCBI lineage: Bacteria > Bacillati > Mycoplasmatota > Mollicutes > Mycoplasmatales > Mycoplasmataceae > Mycoplasma > Mycoplasma mycoides. Next base: position 780,758 of record NC_005364.2, on the reverse strand, counting down.
CTATTTAAAACTACTATTTATAACTTCTAACAAGCAATTAATTACCAATTAAAAATAATTGCTTTTTTTCTTTTAAAAAAAATATAAACTTAGGTATTATAACTAGTAGAAAAGAGGTAAAGATATGTTAAGTAAGAACTTTTCTTATTCAGTTAGTTTAAATTTTGAACTAGACCAAGAACAATATAAGTCTTTAACTTGTTTATATCAACCTCTTATTAGTGCTCAAGCTATAAGTTTATATTTAACATTAATTCAAGAAGTAAGAATTAGTAACATTTTAAAAGAAGAAGCTTTAGAATCAAAAAGATTATTAAATATCACTAATTTTTCTTATAAAGAATTAATTAAAACACTAGATTTATTAAATGCTTTTAAATTAATTAAAGTTTATGTTAAAAAAAGTGATTATAGTCTAATTAAATTTGAAATTTTAGCACCACTAAAAAGTGATGAATTTTTTAATCATACATATTTAAATAGTTTATTGTTAAATAAATTAGAATCAAATGATTATGAAATTACAAAATTTATGTTAGTTAATGAAACTAAAATTAATACTAATCAATACAAACAAATAGTAGTTGATTTAACTGATATTTATGATCAAAGTTTAATTGCTGATATTAATATTTTTGATACTGAAGTTAATAGTTTTAATACTTATTTAAAAAAATTAAACCAGTTAATAAATGTTGATTATGTATTAAATAGTTTAAAAGATAAAGATATTGATTTAGATTTTATTCAACAAAGTACTTTAAAAAGTTTATACGATTTATTAACTATTAAAAAACTTAGTGAAGATCAAATTATTTATTTAATTACTAATTCCTATGATTTTATAAATAAAAATATTGATCTAAATATTTTTAAAAAATTATTAATTAATTTAATTACTAAAAAAGAAACTAATTTTGATAATAAAGAATTACTTGATTTAATAAATCAAACTACTTGATCTGAATATAGTAAGAAAAAATATGATATTGATCTAAGTTCATATACAACTGTATTTGAAAATATTAAACAAAATTATTGTTTATCTAATGGAATAATTAATTGTTTAATTGATTTTTCTTATAAAAAAAACAATGGTCAAATTATTGTTAAATATATAGCAAAAATTGCAAAAACTTTATTTGATAAAAACATCAATACTACTTTAAAAGTAATGCAATTTTTAAAAAATATTCAATCTAAATCTATAAATTATAACTATGAAACAATGTTTGATTCTAATGATTTTAACTTACAAACTGAAGCTATTTTTGAGTTCAGTGAAGAAGAGTTGAAGTGTTTAGTATAGAAAGTATTTATGAAATTAAGTGATTATAAAAATAATGTCAAAATTAAAAAATTAATTGAAGATTCACAAAATTCAAATGACATTATTACTGATAAAGTTTTATTAGAGAATCAAAATATTTTAGATGAATTTTTATTAAACTATAAAGAATGCAATTTGGATACAAAATGTGAACAAGTAGTTAAAAATTATCAAGTTGATTTAGTTTTTAAAGACCATCAGTTTTATTTAAAAAATGTTTTATGTGTTCATGGAAAACAAACAGAAAAACTATTTATTATTAAAAAAAATTATTGATTTTGTGATTTTGATTTAAACTTATTTCATTTAACTATTGATGAATATTTTAATACTCAACTAAATAATTCATTATTTACTTTATTAGATCAAAATGAAAAAAATATTCGTAAAACTATTTTAAAAACAATTATTAAACAAATACAAAAAGGTTATAAAAAAGGATTTTATTTATACGGTAATTCAGGAGTTGGTAAAACTTATATTTTTAAAGTTTTAGCAAACACTTTAGCTAGTAAAAACAAAACTGTCATTTTTTCAACACTAAGATCTTTAATTGATAAATTAAAAGAATCATTTAATTCTTCAGAAATCAATTCTTTAACATTAATTAAAAAAATTAAAACTGTAGATTTCTTATTTTTAGATGATATTGGAGGAGAAAATTTAAGTTTGTGAGCTAGAGATGATTTTTTATTTGAAGTGTTAAATTATCGAATGGAAAATCAAAAACCAACTTTTTTTACTTCTAATTTTTCTATTGATTTATTAGAAAAAAACTTACAATTTACTAAACAATATAATAATTTTTTAACTACTCAAGATGTTTTTAAATTAGAAAAAATTAAAATTGATCGTTTAATTTCAAGAATAAAAACTCTAGCAAAAGAGATTAATTTGATAGGTAAAAACAAAAGACAAACCAACTAAAATGCTTTTATTTATAAATATTCTATAAATTTATTTGTATAATAATTTAAAATGTTATAATTTTTTTATATGAATGAATTAAACAAAAAGAAAGGTAACTAACATGTCAAAAAAAGTTGCAATTAATGGATTTGGTAGAATTGGTCGTTTGACATTTAGACAATTATTTGAAAAAGATATTGAAATTGTTGCTATTAATGATCTAACTGACACTAAAACATTAGCTTATTTATTAGAATTTGATACAGCTCAAGGAATCTTTTGTGAAGGTGAAATCTCACATACAGATAATTCAATTATAATTAAAGGAAAAGAAGTAAAAGTATTTGCTGAAAAAGATGCTTCTAATTTACCTTGAAGTGAATTAAAAGTTGATTTAGTAATTGAATTAACTGGATTTTATACAGATAAAGAAAAAGCTTCAGCTCACATTAAAGCAGGAGCTAAAAAAGTGGTTATTTCAGCTCCAGCAACTGGAGATTTAAAAACTGTTGTTTATGGAGTTAACCACAAATCATTAACTAGTGATGATGTAATTATTTCTGGAGCATCATGTACAACTAACTGTTTAACACCATTTACTAAGGCTTTAGATGATGCATTTACTATTAAAAAAGGATTTATGACTACAGTTCATGCTGTAACTAATGACCAAAGACTATTAGATTTAAATCATAAAGATGTACGTAGAGGAAGAGCAGCTGCTTGAAACATTGTTCCATCAACTACTGGAGCTGCTAAAGCAGTTAGCTTAGTATTACCTCACTTAAAAGGTAAATTAGATGGATATGCATTACGTGTGCCAACTATTACTGGATCAATTACAGATTTAACTGTTGAATTTGAAAATCAAGAATTAACAGTTGAACAAATTAATAATGCAGTTAAAAAGGCATTAGAAAGTGATGCTGATTTAGCAAAAGCGATGAAATATGAAACAAAACCTATTGTTTCATCAGATATTATTGGTTCTAAATATGGATCTATTTTTGATGCTACTTTAACAAAAGTTATGAATGTTGATGGAAAACAATTAGTTAAAGTTTGCTCATGATATGATAATGAAAGTTCATACGTTTCACAATTAGTAAGAACAACTATTTACTTTATGTCATTATAAAAAATAAAAATCTAGACTTTTATTATGTTTTAATAAAGGTTTAGATTTTGTTTTTTAATTATCAATTTATTTAAATATAGTAGAATAAGTATAACTACTATAAAAGGAGAAAATATGAATTACAATAACAAAAAAACATTAAAAGACATAGATGTTAAAAATAAAACTGTATTAGTTCGTGTGGATTTTAATGTACCAATTCAAAATGGAGTTATTACTGATGATAATCGTATAATTGCTGCTTTTCCTACTATAAATTACTTACTTGAAAATGATGCAAAAATTGTTTTATTTTCACACTTATCAAGAATTAAATCAAAAGAAGATAAACTAAAAAAATCTTTAGCCCCAGTTGCTAAAAGATTAGAAGAATTATTAAATAAACAAGTTAAATTTATTAATCAAACTAGAGGACAAGAACTAGAAAAAGCTATTAGTTCATTACAATCTAAAGAAATTATTTTAGTTGAAAACACTAGATTTGAAGATGTTTTAGATGATCAAGTTGTTAAGTATGAATCAAAAAACAATTCTGAATTAGGAAAATATTGAGCTAGTTTGGGAGAAGTTTTTGTAAATGATGCTTTTGGAACTGCACATAGGGCACACGCTTCAAATGTTGGAATTGCTTCAAATATTAAAGTTTCAGCTATTGGATTTTTAGTTGAAAAAGAACTAAAAATGTTATTTCAAGCAGTCAATGAACCTAAAAAACCATTTATTGCTATTTTAGGGGGAGCTAAAGTTTCAGATAAAATTGGTGTTATTGAAAATTTATTACCAAAAGTAGATAAATTATTAATTGGTGGAGGAATGAGTTATACATTCTTAAAAGCATTAGGAAAAACTATTGGTAAATCATTATTAGAAGAAGATAAAATTGATTTAGCAAAACATTATTTAGAAATTGGTAAAGATAAAATTGTAGTACCTGTTGATACTGCTTGTGCAAAAGAATTTGCAGATGTTAGTCCAACTATTTTTGAAGGAAATATTCCTGACGAATGAGATGGATTAGATGCCGGACCAAAAACAATTGAATTATTTAAACAAGAAATTAAAAAAGCTAAAACTATTGTTTGAAATGGACCTGTTGGAGTATTTGAATTTAAAAACTTTGAAAACGGTACAAAATCAGTCTGTCAAGCCATTGCTGAACAAACACAAAATGGTGCATTTACTTTAATTGGTGGTGGAGATAGTGCTTCAGCTGCAATTAATATGGGATTTAAAGATAAATTTTCATGAATTTCAACTGGTGGAGGAGCTTCACTTGAATTTATGGAAGGAAAAGAATTACTAGGAATTTCTGCAATTCAAGATAAATAATAAATAAAATTTAATATTAAAAAGATTGTTTTATTAATAGGAAGGGAAACTAGAAGACAATCTTTTTTTTATAATAATTTATTTATTTGAATAGTATTTTTTTAATTAATTGTCTATTAATACGTTCTTTGTTATTAGAAAAATTAAAATAATAAGGAAGAAGGAGTTAAGATATTTTGAGAAAAATTACGAAATATACAAGAAAATATATACTTGATGTAGTTAAAAATGGATTTTGAGAAAAACGATTTGGAATATGAAAATTCTACCGATATTCTTATAATGGTAAACTTGACTACAAAGATTTTTTATATAGAATATATAATTTTGACACGATTAATAATAAAACAGGGAAGATATTAGTAACTAAAAAAATTAATTGAAGTAGACTAACAAAAAATTGTATTTTTAATGATTCAAATTTCAAACTAATTGAATTTAGTCCAATTTATAATAAATTTGATGGAAATAAAAACAAAGGCAACGAAGTTGATCCATTATTAATTTTTCTTTGTGAAATATTTCACCCAGAAGTTAGAAGAGAAGAAGTAGATTGATCTCGTCTTTTTAAAAAAATAAACAGTATTCTTTCCATAGAGGGAATTACATTAAGATTAACTGATGAAGGTAATTGTATTTGAGAAGAATCTAAAAAAGGATTTTTTTCTCCAGTTGTTTAAGATTATGATATAGATTTAAAAAGTATCTTGCTGATTATGTTTTTAGAATAACTCCAAGAATGCCTATTTTTCAAGATTTAACACCAAATATAAAAATAAATGATCCAGTATATGATGCCGCTTTAGATGAAGCATTTCAGAAAAAAGAAATTAGAAATATAGCATTAACAGGACCATATAGTTCTGGCAAGACTTCTACATGATTATCATATTCTAGAAATAGAAAATTAGGAAAAATTATAACAGTTTCACTAGGAAAATATAATAATATAAAAATTACTTCAAATAAAAATAAAAAAAATTATTATGATAATAGAATCGAAAGACAAATAATTAATCAAATTTCATCACAAATACACCCTCTTAAAATACCCTTATCAAAATATTCTTTTATCAAAAATAAAAATTTGTTTTCAATAATTATGAATATATTTTTATCTTGTTGTTTTATTTTTTCAATAATTGGATGAGTACATAGAATCCTTTTAAGTGATAGTTTAGTATTTAAAGAATCATTAAATTGACTTTTACTTATTTTATTTTTTGTTCCTTTAGTAATTTGAATTTATAAATTTTTAAAAAATAATAAGCTTTATATATCTAGAATAAAATTTGACAAAATGGAAGCAAATTTAGAAGAGAAGCATTTACCAAAAACAACAGTCTTTGACAAAGATATAAGAGAAATAATTTATTTACTATATTCTCCAAACACAAACGTTGTTGTTTTTGAAGATTTAGATCGCTTTCATAATCCAAAAATATTTATAAAACTTAAAGAGATAAATTTTATTTTAAATTCTTATATAGAAGCAAAAATATTTAAAAGAAAACCAGTTAAATTCATATATATTATAAACAATGGATTATTTTCTCCTCATATTAGAACTAAATTCTTTGATTTTATTATACCTATAGTTCCTGTAGTAAACTATTCAAATTCTGAAAGTAAATTTTCTGAATTTATAGAACTTATAGGAGAATCTGACTCACTAGATAAAGATATTATTTGGAAAATATCTTTATATGTAAACGACATTAGGTTAATTAAAAACATAGTTAATGAATTTTTTGTTTATAATAGTGCCATAAGATCTGAAAATAATCAAATAAACAAAAATAAATTATTTGCACTTATAACGTTAAAAAATCTTATGCCTAAAGAATTTGATTTGTTACAAATGAATAAGGGTTATGTATTCAATGTTTTTGAAAAAATTCAAAAATGCCAAAAAAATAACAGCGAGATTATACAAAATAAATTGAGCAATGCAAATAATGAGTTGTCAAGTCTTTTTAAAAATTATCCTGAGTTTGAAGGTAATGATAAATTATCAAAAACTGATAATATTTTATTCTTTAAAGATATATATGAATTAATAAATAGTGATTTAATTAAAACTAATTTTTATGTTATAAAGACTATTTTTTATGATGATACTACGATTGTAGAAAAAGTACAATTGAGAGAACTTCGTGATAATTATCCTTTTGTAAATCATTGTTCTAATATTAAAAAAATAGTAGTATATAATGATCCTAAGATTATTGAATGTTATGAAAATATTGAATCTTTAGAAGACCAATTAAATAAAAAATCAATTAAATTTCTCTTAAAATCTTTATCTCGAGATGAAATTACTGATTTATTTGATAGTACAAGTGATAAACAAATGAATAAGCGTTATGTTTCCTTTTTGAAATTCTTATTTATAGAAGGTCTTATTGATGAATCATATCTGAATTATATTTCTTATTTTTATAAAGGTTCATTAGGGATAAATGATAGAATTTTTATTAAAAATTTACTAGAATACGTCGATAATCATAATTTTGACATTAAATTAGAAAACCCTAAGTTAGTATTAAAAAGACTTGATGAAAATCAATTAAAATCAGATTTATCATTTAACTTTTATCTTTTTAAAGAATTTGTTAATTCACACAATAGCAGAGCAACAATGGATATGTTTAATTCAGTTTGACCTTCAAAACCACAATTAGTTGCGAAATCTCTTTCACAATTTGATTTTGATACTATTAACAACTTTGTTAATATTTTTGTAAGAGAAAAAGATGGGATTGTGAAAATAAGAAGATTCTTGGATAGTATACATGATAATTTAGTAGTCCGAAAATATTTGTATTCTGGAGACATAATTAAAGACATTTTAGTATCTATAAATTTAAAATTTTTCAAAGTCTTTAGAATTCATTTTTCAGATTTTATATTTAATAATATACCAGATATTCTAAATTATAAGGATCAACACTATCTTCGAAAAATTATTCAAAGTTTAATATTAACGGGACAAGAAGAAAGAGTTAAGTATATAAATAATAACATTGACAGATATTCTCTAAATATAAGAAACGTTATGAATATGTATGAGTTTATTATGGGCGAAGCTTGTGATTTTAATAAATTATTACCAAATGTTTTTGAAGAAGAAAAAATGTCAAAAATAAAAGAATGAATAGAGAAGAACTTTTCTGAATTTGTTAGAGAATATATAGAATTAACCGAAATATATAAGTATTACAAAAATGACGAATCTATTTTAATTTCTATAATAAATTCTAGTGAAATAAATGATGATTACAAGAGAAAATATATAGAGCTTAACAAGATAGTTTTGTTAAATTTAGATAAAATCACTAATTTGAAAAAAGAATAGAGAAAACATAAAACACTTGTTTAAAAAAAATAAAATAGCTTGATCTATTGCAAACTTTAAAAAATATATTAAAGAATTTAATGTGTGTGATGAAAGTTTTTCGAAATATTTTAATAATAATATAAATAATGATAATTATAAAGAAGTGCTAAAAAATGAATTTGAAATTTGCAATGTAATATTAAATAATCCACATTCAAGTGAAAAGGTTTTTAATTTTGCATTAGAACTTGCTAACCCTAATATAAAAATAGAAAATTTAAACCAAAATCTAGAGTATGACAGAATATTAAGAATTAAAAAATTTTTTAAGATTAAATAGAAATCTTTGTATTTAATATTTAGATTTTTATGATTTAAAAATATCGGGATGTTTTTTTGCAGTCCCTTATTATTAAATTGATATATAAGAACCGTAAGTAATTGATGATTTCTGCTAATACTCAAAAGTAATAGGATTGTCTTCTGTACAATTCAGAAAACAATCCTGTTATAATATTAAACAATTCTAGTACGTGTTTATGGTAGCAGGGAGTTCAATCTTTTATTCTACTATTTTAATTCAATAAAAAACCCTGAACTTGTCTCCCGAACCCCATATTTCGGACTAAAATCCAGGAAATGGGGTTTTTATATGTCTAAATTAAATTTAGAAAAAAAGTTAAAAATTGTTAAAGAAGCTAAAAAACTTAATATTAAAAAGAGTACTTATTTAGCAAATAAATATGATATTTCAGTTGATACTGTAGAAAGTTTAGTTAATAGATTTGAAGCGTTTGGAATAGAAGGGCTAATTAATAAGGAAAAAAAGCCTTATTATAGTGCAAAGCTAAAACTAAAAATTGTATTATATAAACTTGAAACTAATCACTCATATGATGAAGTCGCAAAAAAGTTTAATATTATTTATTCATCAACTATAGCTGGTTGAGTTAAAAAATATAGAGAATATGGATTTTTAGGGTTAAATAATAATATAGGAAGACCTAAGAAAATTATGAAAAACCCTAATAAAAAACCAGCTAAAATAAAGAAATCACAAGTAAAAATCAATAATGAACAACAAATTAAAGAATTAAAAGAACAAGTGGAATACTATAAGTTGGAGGCTGAATTCTGAAAAAAGTTCCACACCTTGTTGACAAAAGAAAAATCAACAAGGAAAAAACAAAAGTAGTTTTAGAATTGTTAAAAACACATAAAAAAGTTAAGATTCCTATTCTCTTAAAAATAGCTAAATTACCTAAATCGTCTTTTTATGAATGAAAACATAAGTTAGAAAATACAATAGATAAAGATAAAGAATTAAAGGAAATGATTGTTGACATTTTTTAGCAAATCATTTGAAACGTATGGGTATAGAAGGCTAAAAATGGCCTTAAAATCAAAAGGATATATTGTAAATCACAAAAAGATTTTAAGGTTAACTAAAGAGCTTGGAGTTCAGTGTATTAAATTTAGAACAAAAAATGGAAGATATAGTTCTTATAAAGGAACTGTTGGAAAAATTGCAGATAATGTTTTAAAAAGAAATTTTCATTCTTTACAAGCAAACAAACTTTGATGCGCTGATGTAACAGAGTTTAAAGTTAATGGTCAAAAGTTATATTTATCACCAATTATTGATCTTTACAATGATGAAATTATTTCATATTCAATTCAAACCAATCCTAACTTAAACCTAACAAATTCAATGCTAGACAAAGCACTTAAAAAGGTTAAAAATACAAATGGTTTGTTGATTCATTCTGATCAGGGATTTCATTATCAGCACATTAGTTGAGCTAAAAAACTAGAAGAAAATAACATAACACAAAGTATGTCTAGAAAAGGTAATTGCTTAGATAATGCTATTATAGAAAACTTCTTTGGTTTATTAAAGCAAGAAATTTATTATGGTGAAAAATATAATTCAGTAGAAGAGTTAACTAAAAGAATTCATAAATATATTCCTACGTTTCCCACTTAGTCGCGAAAACACTCAGTTTTCAGCGGCTATATTTTTTTATAAAAAAATATAATTTATTATGCTTTTATGCTTAAATATGATATAATAAAGACGTGAAGAAGTCAAGAAATGATGTAAAAAGACAATGAAGAACATCAATAGCAAGAGTTAAAAAAGGCGAATACTTATCAATTGGAGTGCCAAGACCAGATAACAAAGGTTTTGTATATAGATTGGGATATGGATATTTGCATGAATTAAAACAATATCACGATGATCCGCTAGCAATTATCAAAGCAATTATTGCAAACTTTCCATTGTCTTGAACAAAAGAACAAGCAAGAACTAAATTAGATGAAATTTTTAAAGAGAAAAAAGAAACCAAAAAAGAAGTTTTAGAAAGGTTTAAAGGTTACGAAGTAGTTGAAAAACTATTTGATTATTTCAATATTTTTAATGATTGTTCTCCCACAAAATCGACAACATTAAAAGATGTTGTTTTACAGTTGATTTATCAAAGAATTAAAAATCCAATAAGTGTTTTTAACACTTATAAGACAGCAAAAAAAGAAAAAATAGACACTCATTCAAAAAATTCATTTTATAGATCATTAGACTATATAGCAAAAAACAAAGATGAAATTTTAAGAAATTTAAATGCAAAAATTTGTGCAAATACCAATAGAAAAATTGATGTATTATGATTTGACGCAACAACTACTTATTTTGAAACATTTTCTCGTGAAGGTTATAAAAAACCTGGTTATTCAAAAGATGGAAAATTTAAAGAAGACCAGATTGTTATAGGCATGGCAACTGATGAAAATGGAATACCGTTACACTACAAAATATTTCCAGGAAATGTTGCTGATCCAAATACTTTAATACCATTTATGCTTGAAATTGCAGATATTTATGAAGTTAACAGTGTAACTATAATTGCTGACAAAGGAATGAGTGTTAATAGAAATATTAGATTTTTAGAATCTAAGAATTGAAAATACATAATCTCATACAGAATGAAAGCTGGAAGCAAACAATTTAAAGAGTATATATTAGATGAAAAAGATTATATAAATGATGGTGGTTTGATATACAAAACTCGTGATATTGCATCTTCATACAATAAAAAAAGAATTAATGGACATTTTAGAAGACAAATAATTAGTTTTAGTCAAAAACTAGCAACTAAAGACAAAAACAATAGAGACATTTTAATTCAAAATTTCACTAAGAAAATGAATAAAGATAATCTTGTTTCTTGTGATGATTTAGCGGGATCTAAAAAATATAGATTCTTTAAACCTATAAACAAAGGTGCATTTTATGAACTTGACATAGAAAAAATACAAGAAGATCAAAAATATGATGGATACTATGTTTATGAAACAAATAGAACAGATTTATCAGTAAAAGAAGTTATTAATTTATATTCAAAACAATGACAAATTGAGTCTAATTTCAAGACATTAAAAGGTAAATTATCTCTTCGTCCAATGTATTTATCAACTTGAAACCATATTGTTGGTTACATTTGTTTATGTTTCATTTCATTAGTGTTTTTAAACTACATCATCTACATTTTAAATTCAAAATTAGGACTGACTGGAAAAAGCAAAATCACTGAGCATAAAGTGATTAATGTTATCAAAGAAGTTAAAGAAATTGAAGTATTTGTAAATAAACAAAAAATCGAAACTATACAAGTGTATAATGATGAGTTACAAGAAAGTTGGCAAACTTATCAAATATTATTAGAACTTTTAACAAAAGAAAAAGTCACTTAGACATTACATTATAAAAAACATAACTTATGAGATCAAAAATTTACATAAGTATGTTTTCTTGTTTTATGCTTAAACTGGGAAACGTAGGAAAAGAATTCATAAATATATTTATTGATATAACAACATAAGAATAAAAGAAAAATTAAAAGGATTGTCTCCTGTACAATTCAGAAAACAATCCTGTTATAATATTGAAAAATTTTAGTCCGTGTTTATGGTAGCGGGGGGTTGTTCAGGGTTAAATTAATTTATTTATCTTAAATCGTATTTATTTTTGTTGTCTTGGATTTTGTCATATACTTTGATAGTAATTACACCATCTTTTCTTCAAATTCCTTTGATTGTTTGACTAATCATTATTGTTAAAAAGATTACATAATAGATTTGAAAGAAAGTTGATAATAATCCAAATAATAAGTATAAAACACCAATAAACATATTATCAGCTTGTAATACTCTTCTAGCAGTATTTAAAATATTTCCAATTAATCTTAATATTGAATAAATCATTAATAATATTAGTTCAACAGTTACAATTACTAAATAAAATACAGCAATTGTTTTCATTAGAAAGCTAGTAAATGTATTTCCTTTAAAGCGTTCTTTTGAATTTTTATTAAAAAATAGAACAAATGCTAATAATCCAACTACTAATAAAACACCATTACCAATAATAAATCCTACTAAAATTCAATATCATTCTTTTGTTTGATCAAATCAATTTGTATTTGGTTCAATTGTTTTTAATTGTCAAAATAAAATACCTAAAAATATAGCTGAACCAATTGTTGTAATAATTGCAAATGATCTTGATAAAAATCATTTAGGTTTAATAGTTGATTGAGTAGTGACATTTGGTAAACTTGTTAAAACTCAAGGAGTTAAAAATCCTCCTAAATTTAAACTTAAACTAGCTAAGATATATCTATTTGCAACTAATTCTTCATCAGTACTTTTTTTAACAAATCTTAAAATAATTATTGCTGAAATAATAGTTTTTCAAAACATATATCCCATAATTGCATAACCTAGTGCAAGTAATACTTGTTTAGATTGATCTAATGCTTTAACATTAATTTTATTTAAAAAATAAAGAGATATAAGCATTCCAATTACAGCAAAAATTGTTCCAACTCATTGAAAAACTTTTATTTGAGTTCTTGGTGAACTAAAAAAACTTAAATTATTATTTTTCACTTTTTTCTCCTTTAATACAAAAGATATTATATATCAATTGACTAACTATAACAAATTACAATTTTAATTACTTATTAAGATTTTTTATTTAAGATTACTGGAATAATTAATGGATTTCTTCTTTTTACTCTAAAAATATATGGACTTGAAGAAGATTTAATCGCTTTTTTAATAGCTGCAAAAGTTGGTTTTGATGACATTAATACTTCATTAACTGCATTAGTAATAATTTGAATTGAATCACTAATTATTGATCCTGCATCTTTTACATAAAAACTACCACGAGAAATAATTCTAGGTTGAGAGATTAATTTATTAGTTTGTGAATCTAATGAAATTACAACAGCAATTAATCCATCTTTTGAAAGAATTTCTCTTTCTCTAATAACATTACTTGCTTTTCCAGTCATATCTTTTCCATCAACATATACTGCATCAGCTTCAACACGCTTTCCAATTTTAGCTTTACCTTGTAATAGTTCTAAAACATCACCATTAGCCATTATAAAACCATTGCCTTTTTCTAAATTAACACTTTCACCAGTTTCGACATGTTTTTTTAACATACGATATTCACCATGCATTGGCATAAAATATTTTGGTCTAATTAAACTAAATAATAATTTTTGTTCTTCTTGACTAGCATGACCTGAAGTATGTATTTTATTATCTGAAGTATTTTCAATTACTATAGCCCCAACTCTAGTTAACTTATTAACTAACTTTTCAACATCAGCTCTATTTCCTGGAATTGGTGATGATGAAAATACAATAGTATCACCAGGAATAATATTGATTGATAAATGTTTATTATTAGCAATTCTAGATAAAGCAGCCATTGGTTCACCTTGACTACCTGTTGTTAAAATCATTAATTCTTCTGGTTTATATTTATCAATATCAGTTGATTTAATAAATTCTTTTTCACTAATTTTTAAATGACCAATTTGACGAATGATTTTAATAATTCTTTCAAATGATCTACCTAAAATAACAATTTTTCTATTATATTTGTGAGCAGTTTCAATAATGTGTTGAATTCTATGAACATTTGAAGCAAAAGTTGTTAAAAAGATTCTTCCTTTAGCTTGTAAAAATAATTTATCAATATTTGAAATAATACTTTTTTCACCTTGTGTATATCCTTCAACTTCACTATTAGTTGAATCTGCCATTAATAATTCAACCCCATTTTCACCCATTGAAGCTAATTTAGTAAGTTCAGCAAAATGTCCTAGTGGTGATCAGTCAAATTTATAATCTCCTGTTGAAAAAATATTACCATTAGGAGTTTGAACTAAAATTCCAAATGCATCAGGAATAGAGTGGTTTAATGCAGCATAACTAACTTTAAAGTTTTTAGTTTTTCACACATCATCAGCGTCATATTCTTTAACAATAGTTTTATCTTCAATTTTATATTCTTTTAATTTATCTCTAATTAACATAGCAGCTAATTTTGGAGCATAAATTACAGGAATTTTTACTTGTTGAACTAAATATTGAATTCCACCAATATGATCTTCATGACCATGAGTAATAAATAAAGCTTTAATCTTTTTTTGATTTTCAGCTAAATAAGAATAATCAGGAATAACAGCACTTACTCCTAACATAGTTGATTCAGGAAATTTAACTCCAGCATCAATCATAATTAATTCATTATCATACTCAATACAATAAGTGTTTTTTCCAACTTCTTCTAATCCACCTAAAGCAAAAATTTTAGTAGGTATATTTGTTTTTTGATATTGCCTTTTAACTTCTTTTTGCTTAAATACATATGGTTTAAATTCTTTTTCATCAATACTAATATTTAACTGGTCACCATCATCATCAAAAGTATTAATTAAATTTTCATTTTCTTTATTAAGTATATATAGATCTTTTTTATCTATATTTGACATTTGTTCCTTTCTAAATAAAAAATATTAAAATAAGTTAATTTCTAAACTTTTTATATTTGGCTTATTTTAATTATTAAAAATTATCATTAGTTAATTAATTTTATAGTTAGTTACTTATTAATATTGTATAACATTATTTGTTATAAAAGAAATTAAAAATAGTTATATAAACTTATAAAAATTATAATATTACTAATAAATTAAAAATCAAGTAATATTAATTTTAACTTAAATATTATTATTTTATTTAATTTTAAAGTAATAGTTATTTTTATATAAGCAACTACTTAGGTTGCTTTTTTCATTTTTCTAAATTCTTGCAAGTCAAAGTGTTAACAAACACTTTTAAAATAGAAAAGAAATAAAACAAATATGTTTAAACAAGCAGTTTATAATGCTAATAAAACTAAATGCTTGGAAATCGGATATTTTACTAACAAAAACAATCAAGTACAAATTCAAAGATTTCCACACATCATTAAAAAAGTTCCAAAAGTTTTACAAAACCAAATTATCAATTTATTTAATGCTTTTTATAAGAATCAAAACGAATTTATTGATGGAATTCAATACTAAGATATATTAAACATAATAGATATGTAAATATGTTTTTAGAAGCAAAAAAAATTTAATCAAAATATATCAAGTTGAAATACTTCTAATGTAATAGATATGACACAAATATTTTCTGGAGCTAGTTAATTTAATCAGGATTTATCTAAGTGAAACGTTTTTAATGTTAAAAATTTCAACTATTTCAAATCATTTACTTTATTTAGATTTAGCCGTAAAAAGCTTTCAAAATTTAATAAATAAGGTATATCAAAATATACATTTTTATATACCTCAAACAAAAAAAAGTATTTAAGTAATAATGAATACTCAAAACAAATAAAATTATTACAAATACTAAAAATCAATATTAATAGAAAGGATATTTATGAAACTTAAAAAAACTGTGTGAATTCCTCTAGTTTGTACTCCTGTTTTACTAACAGCCATAATAGTTCCACCTGTAGTTATTTATAAGAACAAACAAAAAGTTTCTAAAGCAACTGATAATAAAAAATCTGAATCAACTAATAATCCCACAACCAACCGATCTAAAGAACTTGAACCTGTTAAACCAACCCCACAATCTACTCCAACTACAAAACCTACGTTTATAGTTAATCCTAGCATAGAAACCTTAAAAGTACAATTAGAAAATATCTCTCAAATTTTAACTTCTACATTGTCAAATAAAAAATATAAAACCTTACAAAACCTTGAATCTGAAATTAGACAAACTATTAGAGATAATAACAATTCTTTTAATAGAATATCTTCTAAGCTTACTGATACAAAATCTATTCCAGAACACATTTGAAATACAACAATTAATGTTAATTTAAAAATAGATGATTCTAATAAAAACCCAGTTCTTTCATCAACTTCAATAAATAATGTTTCTATTGGAGTTTATGATATTGATGAAATCATAACTAGAAAAAACATATGAATTGATATTGATGAATTAAAAAAACTAGTTCATAACTCAAATTCAGAACAACAAAAAGAAAAACTTTTTCATTATTTAAAGAAAAATAACCCAACAATCGCTGATGAATCTGTTTTTAACAAAGATTCATACAATTATGATTTTAGTAATACTGAAGTAAAAGAAGTAGTTACTTCAACTGAATCAGGACCAATAACTATAGCTGGACATTCAACTATTTATCACTATTATTTTTCTGGAATGGAATATAAAGAAAGTTGATATCAAACAAAATTAAAAATTACTAAGAATAACTCAACTAAAGATTTTGTAGATTGAAATAATAAAAAAACAATAGAATTAACATTTTATGCATTTATTTCAGCACCTACAAAAAATAAATATGAAACTAGCAATACCTTATTTTATGAAAATAGAGGAGATTTTAATGGTGGATATATTTTAATAATTGACAAGGATGGTAACGAAAAAAGAGTTGATAAAGAAACTCTTAAAAAAATAAGAAATGTTAAATGGGGTTATGAGGATTATGATTATGAGAAATGAAAAAAACAAGGTTGAAAAATTGAAGAAATAATTACTTGAAATGATTTTCGTAGTAAATATGATGATTGACCATATACAATTAAAAGATTCCCTGAAACAGAACGTGAAGCATATTAAATATAACCTTTAAAAAACAACACAAGATTTGAGTTTTTAAATTTTAAAATATCTTGCTTAAATTCCTCTTAAAAAACTTAATTATTTATGTTAAAATTAATTTAACATCGAAAAATTAATTATTTTTTTCAAGTCTTTTAACAGAATTGAAACCATATCAAAAAAACGTTATTTTTAGATAATGTTTTTTGTTTTACACAAGCAACCACTTAGGTTGCTTTTTTCATTTTTATCTAAATCCTTACAAATCAAAGTGTTAAAAAAACGCTTTTAAAATAGAAAGGAATTAAAAATGTTTAAAGCAATTAAGGAATTTATAAATACAATTGGACGTATTTTTGAAAATTTACCAAATTTTTTATTATGATGTCTTTTACTCCCGCTTTTAGCTATCCCAGCAGGTTTAGCTGTTATAGTTGATTTTTTTGGTAGAGATTTAATAAAACTTTTAATTTTTGGTGGTGATGATTTTGATGTAAATAAACTTCCACAAGCATTTAAAACAATTGCAATAATAGCAGCTGCTATTGCTATTATTTCATTTATCTTCTTTTTTGTTTTTTTAATTGCAAAAGAAGATTCAAGAAAACACATTAAACAAACAATTAAAGGAATAGTTATAGCAACATTATTTGTTTCTACAATGCCAATAGCTTTCTTTTTACTACAATATGTTGTTTCAATCTTTTTTGACTTAATCAAACTTGCTTTTGGATTAGAAAATCAATCTGCTTCACAAACAGTAATAGAAAATATCTTAAAAACAGGTTTAACTAGACCTTGAGATACTAAAATGGATGTTCAATCTCTTTCTCTAAATATGAAAATAGGAATCTTTTTAAATTGGGTAGAATATGTTAATCCAGTTTTCCCATTAATAACAACTGTTTTAGTAACTTGAACTTATATTCAATTTTCAATTGCAATTATGCAAAAATCAATGGAATTATTTTCTTTATTTATTACTTCTCCAATTTATGGAATTACAGCAGTTTTTGACGGTCAAAAAATCTTTAAAAAATATATTAGAGAAAAAATCATTGGTAAATCGTTTGCTGTTTTAGGGTTAATGTTTATTTGAAATGTTTCATTCTTATTTTCCTACGTTTCCCAGTTTAAGCATAAAACAAGAAAACATACTTATGTAAATTTTTGATCTCATAAGTTATGTTTTTTATAATGTAATGTCTAAGTGACTTTTTCTTTTGTTAAAAGCTCTAATAATATTTGATAAGTTTGCCAACTTTCTTGTAACTCATCATTATACACTTGTATAGTTTCGATTTTTTGTTTATTTACAAATACTTCAATTTCTTTAACTTCTTTGATAACATTAATCACTTTATGCTCAGTGATTTTGCTTTTTCCAGTCAGTCCTAATTTTGAATTTAGAATGTAGATGATGTAGTTTAAAAACACTAATGAAATGAAACATAAACAAATGTAACCAACAATATGGTTTCAAGTTGATAAATACATTGGACGAAGAGATAATTTACCTTTTAATGTCTTGAAATTAGACTCAATTTGTCATTGTTTTGAATATAAATTAATAACTTCTTTTACTGATAAATCTGTTCTATTTGTTTCATAAACATAGTATCCATCATATTTTTGATCTTCTTGTATTTTTTCTATGTCAAGTTCATAAAATGCACCTTTGTTTATAGGTTTAAAGAATCTATATTTTTTAGATCCCGCTAAATCATCACAAGAAACAAGATTATCTTTATTCATTTTCTTAGTGAAATTTTGAATTAAAATGTCTCTATCGTTTTTGTCTTTAGTTGCTCGTTTTTGACTAAAACTAATTATTTGTCTTCTAAAATGTCCATTAATTCTTTTTTTATTGTATGAAGATGCAATATCACGAGTTTTGTATATCAAACCACCATCATTTATATAATCTTTTTCATCTAATATATACTCTTTAAATTGTTTGCTTCCAGCTTTCATTCTGTATGAGATTATGTATTTTCAATTCTTAGATTCTAAAAATCTAATATTTCTATTAACACTCATTCCTTTGTCAGCAATTATAGTTACACTGTTAACTTCATAAATATCTGCAATTTCAAGCATAAATGGTATTAAAGTAATTTGGATCAGCAACATTTCCTGGAAATATTTTGTAGTGTAACGGTATTCCATTTTCATCAGTTGCCATACCTATAACAATCTGGTCTTCTTTAAATTTTCCATCTTTTGAATAACCAGGTTTTTTATAACCTTCACGAGAAAATGTTTCAAAATAAGTAGTTGTTGCGTCAAATCATAATACATCAATTTTTCTATTGGTATTTGCACAAATTTTTGCATTTAAATTTCTTAAAATTTCATCTTTGTTTTTTGCTATATAGTCTAATGATCTATAAAATGAATTTTTTGAATGAGTGTCTATTTTTTCTTTTTTTGCTGTCTTATAAGTGTTAAAAACACTTATTGGATTTTTAATTCTTTGATAAATCAACTGTAAAACAACATCTTTTAATGTTGTCGATTTTGTGGGAGAACAATCATTAAAAATATTGAAATAATCAAATAGTTTTTCAACTACTTCGTAACCTTTAAACCTTTCTAAAACTTCTTTTTTGGTTTCTTTTTTCTCTTTAAAAATTTCATCTAATTTAGTTCTTGCTTGTTCTTTTGTTCAAGACAATGGAAAGTTTGCAATAATTGCTTTGATAATTGCTAGCGGATCATCGTGATATTGTTTTAATTCATGCAAATATCCATATCCCAATCTATATACAAAACCTTTGTTATCTGGTCTTGGCACTCCAATTGATAAGTATTCGCCTTTTTTAACTCTTGCTATTGATGTTCTTCATTGTCTTTTTACATCATTTCTTGACTTCTTCACGTCTTTATTATATCATATTTAAGTATAAAAGCATAATAAATTATATTTTTTTATAAAAAATATAGCCGCTGAAAACTGAGTGTTTTCGCGACTAAGTGGGAAACGTAGGTTTTAGGGTTAATGTTTATTTGAAATGTTTTATTCTTATTTTTAAATTATTTTACAAATAGATTATTAGACCCAATAGTTGCTGCTATTACTTCAAGTGGAAAAGCAAGACATATTTCAAACTTTGGTGAAAGCATTATCAAAAGTCTTGTAACTTTAGTTGGAATTGTTTCTTCAGCAACTTTTGTTTCAAAAGGAGCTAATCTTTTAGGTGATTTAACTGGTGAATCAATTAGTGTTTCATCACCAGCTGCAGTATTAAAACTTGCTGGAAAAGTTACTACAGCTGGAATTGGTGCTGGACTTTCTAAATTCAAAAATAAAAAAAATAACTCATCACCTAATTCAACTGATACATCTAAAACTTCAAGTTCTTCAACAACAAATAATAATTCTACTCCAGTAGTTAAACAATCAATTTCTGATAAAGTAAATAAATCAAAACAACCAAGTAGAAATTCTGGTGTGATTTTAAAAGGAGAAAGTTCAATAGCAGCTGTAAATCAAAAAAGAATCAATAATTCAAAAAAACTCGCTGAATTAGCTAGATCATTTTTTTTTGAAGATAAAATCAAAACCACACCAAAAGCTTATAGTCAAGCTCAGCAACTAGCTAAAGCAAATAATGTTGATTTATCAACAATTACTGGGTCTGGACAAAATGGAAGAATTTTAAAATCAGATGTACAAAATGCTATAAATAACCAAAAAGCAATTAATACACTTACTACACCAAACTCATTTAATACTAATTCTGATGATAAAACATTCTTTGACAAGATTACTAAAGGTGATTCTAATAATTCTATAGTTGATAAATTACAAGCAAAAGAAGGAAAAGTTAACAGAACTCAACCAACTAAAAATAATGATGAAGATATTGAAAAGAAAAAATCAACTCTTGAAAAATTCAAAGAAAACTA
Organism: Mycoplasma mycoides subsp. mycoides SC str. PG1; assembly: GCF_000011445.1. Lineage (NCBI taxonomy): Bacteria > Bacillati > Mycoplasmatota > Mollicutes > Mycoplasmatales > Mycoplasmataceae > Mycoplasma > Mycoplasma mycoides. The sequence continues at coordinate 759,797 of NC_005364.2, read as the reverse complement.
CAAAAAACTTGGTGAAAAAGAAGATAAAAAACTTATGCTTCAAGAATTAAAAAAATTAAATAAATCAATTGAAAAATTTGCAAAACAATTAAATAAATCTAAAGTTAAATCAAATGATTCTGACAAAATTGATAAAGCTAAAAGATTTAAATTATTTGACTTTAATAAATTTAATAACACAAATCCTAGTTTTGAAATTAAACAATCTAATTTATCATTACAAAACAATCAAAATATAACTGATAAAAAAATCGGTTCAAAATTAAATAAACTAAATATATTTAAGAAAAAAGATAAGGAAGTGAAAAAATAATGAGATCAAAAGCAATGTTTCCCGAACGCTTAAGAAAGAAAAGTTAAATTTTATATATGAAAATCACTTACCTTACTAGATACTTTATACATTAGTTTTTGTATTGCTCTTGGTTTTGTTTTATATAAAACATTAACAATTATTCCATTATGAAATTATCGTTTAGTACCAGGAATATTTGTTCCACTAATATTATTAGTTTTTATTCTATCAGTAAATTTCAAAAAACCTGAATCTCTTCTATTATCATAAACACTGACTAAAATTCAAAAAAAGGTTTGAGAGAAAAAAATAGAGATAAATTTAAAATTTTTAAAAAATTAATAAAGGCTGTTAAATAATAATTTTTCATAGATCTAATTAACTGTTTTTTATTATTTAATATACAGATATTAGTTATATTGTCTATAATAATATTAATTTCTTTTAGTAAAAAAGTGTGATGATAAAATGGTAGTTATTCCCATAAGAATCTTTATAACAGATAAAACATATTTTCAATTAAAACATTACAATTTTAATTTTGATTTAATAACAAAGAAAAATATAGATTATTTTGTTATTTCTAATGGTAAAAATATATTCTATGATACAGATAATAACAAGTTTTATATGAGAACTAAGAAAAATACTAAAGTCTGATTTGACTTTAATTTTTCTGTTATAGATTTTAATGAGAAGTTCTCTAACCTAATAAATAATGTATACCATTATTCAATGAATAAGCTTAATAAAATTTTCTTTTCAAAAGATGGTAATCTTTATTTTCAAGAAAAAGAAAAAGGGAGTTTATTAAGTGGAATAAATTCAACTATATTTAAATATAGTTATAAATCTGAAAATTATGATATATTTGATTTTGTTACCGAAATTTTTATTAAAGTTTTAACTGGTCATTATTTTATTGATGGGAATAAAAGAACAGCATTAATGTTATTGATACAACTATTAAGAATTTTTGGTTATTATTTCTATTTTTCTGATGATATTAATCTTTTTAAACATTATTATTATGAAAAAATAGAAAAGGAATTAGCAAATTTTGTTCAAATGTTGCAAAAAAAGAAAATTACTTATAAAGAAATAAAAAGATGAATATATTCAAGAACAATTGTTGATTTTAAATTTTAATGCACTATTATTTATAGTATATAGAAAAGGAGTGACAACTAATGAAAGATAATAATAGTAGATTCATACCCTGAGATTCTATTTCTGAAGAAGAACTACTAGAAAATGCTAAATGTAAAATTGATGACACATTTAATGATAAAGAGTTTGTCGCTCTTTTAAAAAAATTAGAAAAAATGTAATTTTAACCTACAAAGACTAAAGTATATGTGTTTCTAATTCTTTTATGCAAAATTTTTCATATTTTAATTTTTCTTTTATTCTTATGTTGTTATATCAATAAATATATTTATGAATTCTTTTAGTTAACTCTTCTACTGAATTATATTTTTCACCATAATAAATTTCTTGCTTTAATAAACCAAAGAAGTTTTCTATAATAGCATTATCTAAGCAATTACCTTTTCTAGACATACTTTGTGTTATGTTATTTTCTTCTAGTTTTTTAGCTCAACTAATGTGCTGATAATGAAATCCCTGATCAGAATGAATCAACAAACCATTTGTATTTTTAACCTTTTTAAGTGCTTTGTCTAGCATTGAATTTGTTAGGTTTAAGTTAGGATTGGTTTGAATTGAATATGAAATAATTTCATCATTGTAAAGATCAATAATTGGTGATAAATATAACTTTTGACCATTAACTTTAAACTCTGTTACATCAGTGCATCAAAGTTTGTTTGCTTGTAAAGAATGAAAATTTCTTTTTAAAACATTATCTGCAATTTTTCCAACAGTTCCTTTATAAGAACTATATCTTCCATTTTTTGTTCTAAATTTAATACACTGAACTCCAAGCTCTTTAGTTAACCTTAAAATCTTTTTGTGATTTACAATATATCCTTTTGATTTTAAGGCCATTTTTAGCCTTCTATACCCATACGTTTCAAATGATTTGCTAAAAATGTCAACAATCATTTCCTTTAATTCTTTATCTTTATCTATTGTATTTTCTAACTTATGTTTTCATTCATAAAAAGACGATTTAGGTAATTTAGCTATTTTTAAGAGAATAGGAATCTTAACTTTTTTATGTGTTTTTAACAATTCTAAAACTACTTTTGTTTTTTCCTTGTTGATTTTTCTTTTGTCAACAAGGTGTGGAACTTTTTTCAGAATTCAGCCTCCAACTTATAGTATTCCACTTGTTCTTTTAATTCTTTAATTTGTTGTTCATTATTGATTTTTACTTGTGATTTCTTTATTTTAGCTGGTTTTTTATTAGGGTTTTTCATAATTTTCTTAGGTCTTCCTATATTATTATTTAACCCTAAAAATCCATATTCTCTATATTTTTTAACTCAACCAGCTATAGTTGATGAATAAATAATATTAAACTTTTTTGCGACTTTATCATATGAGTGATTAGTTTCAAGTTTATATAATACAATTTTTAGTTTTAGCTTTGCACTATAATAAGGCTTTTTTTCCTTATTAATTAGCCCTTCTATTCCAAACGCTTCAAATCTATTAACTAAACTTTCTACAGTATCAACTGAAATATCATATTTATTTGCTAAATAAGTACTCTTTTTAATATTAAGTTTTTTAGCTTCTTTAACAATTTTTAACTTTTTTTCTAAATTTAATTTAGACATATAAAAACCCCATTTCCTGGATTTTAGTCCGAAATATGGGGTTCGGGAGACTATAGCTCTTTTTTAGTAATTTGTTTATTTTTTTAATAAATCAACAAATTTTTTAGGTATTTTTTTATCATCAAATTCTGGATGTGAATTAGTGTTAAAACTTGTTACATAAATAACTCTATGAACATCTCAATTTAATAAATCTTGGTTAAATGAACTAGCATTATTAAACATACTATTCATATCAATAACTCTTGAAGTATCTCATTTTTCTAATCCAATGATTTCTGTATTAACATTATCTTTAAAAGCACCTTTTAAATTAGTAATAAATCCTGGTAATTTTTCTGGAACTTTTTTAACATAAATTGGAATTGGTTGAATTTGTCATTGACCATAATCGTTTTTAAAATATCCAATTTCTTTAAGTTCAGTTTTATCATTTTTATCAAGAACTTTTTCTTGATCTTTTTTAGGTTCTGGCTTAACTTTAAAATCAATTTCAAGTTTATCTGAATAATTATCTGAATTTGGAGTAATAATAACTTTTTTTGATCATCTATTTGTATATTAAAGTCTTTTTCAAAATCAAGATCTTTAAGTTCGGGATTTCTTTCTATAATTAAATCAATAATTTTTTTATTATCTGGTTTTAAATCAAATTCATAATTATTAATTTCTTCAGTGTTAATTAAATCATCTAGTTTAGTTCTAATTTTAAATTTATAACCTGTAATTTGACCTTTATAAAAATGTGAACTAGGTTTTGTTTTAATAGTTATAACACTATTTTTAATTTCTATTTCAAAATGGTCATTAAAATTAATATTTTGTAAATTATCTTTATTTAATTCAATAATTTTATTAATAATTTTTTCGTGATCAATATTATTAAAATTACCTAAATTTTTATTTTTTGAATTAAAAATTTGATCAACATTAGTTTTTTTAAAACTAATTTCTATTTGTCCTTGATATTTATTTTGACTTGGTTTTGCAGTCCCTTTACACTATTAGTATCTTTTAGTAATATTAAATCAACATCATCTAAGCCAAGATTTATAATTTTTTTATAAGCTCTTATTTTATTAATCTTAGTATTAACATGTTTTAAAATATCAGATTTATTTTCAGTATAAAGACTTGATAAAAATCGAGAATTAATATTAATTGTATTTTCTAAATTAATAACAGTTTTATTATTTTTATCATCCTTTCTTACTACTTTTCTTCTATTTTTTTAAAATCCCAACAGTAGTTCTTGTTATTAAACTAGTTCCAAGTAATAAACCGGCCAACACAATTAAATATTTTTTCTTTTTCTTTTTATCGTTTTGTTCTTTTTTGTTTTTACTTGCAATTTTAATATTAGTTTTCTTTTTAGCCATACATTTATTTTTTGTAAAATTTTTGAATAAATTTCAAATTTTTTACAAAAGAACCTTTAAAAAAATAAAAAAATATACAATATTTAGTTATTTTTTTAAAAAGTGCTTACTTTTTATTAAAATTGATGTAATTTTTCATAAAAAAAGACTAGAGCACGTATGCTTTCTAGCCTAGTTTGATCGGGGCGCGTACGCTTGCCGAGCTGGTCCTTAATTTTATAATATTACAAAAATACCAAAATGAAAGATATTTAAATCTTGTTAGATATTTTTTAGTTTTTTTAAATATTATTTTCTTTTAAAGTTCTTATATAAAAATTTAGTCTTAATAATTCAAAATTGGCAATTAATTTAATCATAGTAGATAGATCATTTTTTTGATGATAATCATCAAAAGCTTGATAATATAAATTTCTATTTTCAAACTTAATATCAATAGGATAATAGCCATTTCTCATTAATTGATAGTTAATTAGTAATCTACCAGTTCTACCATTTCCATCAATAAAAGGATGAATTGATTCAAAATGAAACTTAGCAATTTTTTTAATAATATGATCATTAGAATTAAAATAATCTTCTAATAATTGTTCTAGTTTAGGCTCAATTAAATAAGGTTGAACTGGAGTATGAACTGAATTTAAAATACTTACAGGAATTTTTCTAAAAACTCCAGCATTTAGTTTTTTACTTTTTAAAACAAAGTAATGTAAATCTTTAATGATTTTAATATTTAATTTCAAATTATCATTTAATAATTCAGTCATATATTCAAAAGCTTGTTTATTTCCAATTGCATTTAAATAATATTCATAAACAATATCATCATCATAAATATCTTTACTTAAAATTAATTTAGTTTGCTCTAAGCTTAATGGACTATTTTCAATAGCATTAGTATCATAAGTATAATTAATTAAAAATTCTTCTAATATTTTTTGATTTAGCTTTTCATCTAGTGGTTTTAATGATTGAATTATTTTTAATTTTTGATCTATTAAATCTAATAAATTGGTATTTTTTAATTCTAATGGATTATCTAAATCTATTGGAATTAAATAATCATTATCTATATTGACATATCCAAAGATCTGATCATTTTTAATTAAATTTAAAATTTCATCTTCACTAATATTTCATTTTGACTAGCTTTTTTAACAGTTAAATACATAAAAATTCTTTCTTATATTAAACGATAAACATTTTTAATTTCTTCTACTATAATTTTATCTTTAACCATTTGATCTAAAACATGCTGAATTTTATCAATACTATTTTGAGATATTGATTTATTATAAGTTTTTAATGTTAATTCTTTTGTAAAATCAGTTGTACTAATTGCCATATTATTAGTTTTAAATATTGTTAAGATAAAATGTTTAATTTCTTTATCATGAATTTCACTTATTGATCTTTTATTATCATTATTAGTACTTTGTCTAAATTTAAATTCTCATCCATAAGGAATTAAAAATTGATCTTTATCTAATGTTCCAATTGAACTAATCATACGACTAACTGCTAATTTAACAGTATCACTAACTCTTTGTTGTTTTGTAATATCTCTAACTATTTTATAAACTGAAGTTAATAATAGTGGACCTATTTGATTTAATATATAACTAGTTGCATTTTCTAAATCACTAACTTTTTTTATAAAAAAACCAGTTTGATTTGCTAAGCTATGATATCCTACTTGTTTTATTAATTTATTAATTGATGGATATGTTTGAAATATTTCAGTTGGTTGATTGGTTTTTTTAATAAATTTATCAGTATTAGTCTGATTTGAAATAATTTTATTTTCTATTTTATTTTCTTTATTAATATTTAAAAGCTTATTTAGTTTTTCTTCAATTAGATCAATTTGTAAACTTGGGTTTTTAAATCAATCAGTTGATCAAATTCTATGAAATGCTCAACCACGCGATTCTAAAACTTGTTGATATAATCTATCTCTATCTCTTGTTGATTTTGCTAAATTAAAAGCAGAACCATCACATTCAATTGCTAGTAAAAATTTGTTTTGATTTCTAGGATCAACTACAACTAAATCAATTTTAAATTCTGAAGATCCAACTTGTTTTTTAACTTTTCAACCTTTTAAAACTAGTTGTTCATAAACTTCTTGTTCAAAAGCAGATTTGAAATTAGAATCTAAATCTAAGTGTTTTAAATTATCTACACCAAGTTCAGCATTTTTAATAAATTTTTCCAACATTTTAATTCCATCTTGTTCACTTTTAAATCAATCAACATCATTATGTTTGAAGTTAGAAACAACTATCATTCCTCTTTTAGCTCTTGAAATAGCTACGTTTAGTCTTTTATATCCATTTTGTTTATTAATTTCACCAAAAACAACCCCAACTCGATTATTTTTATTAATTTTTCCATTAATAATAAAGATAATAAAATCACGTTCGTCCCCTTGAACTGTTTCTATATTTTTAATAAAAAATGGTTCTTTAACATCTTCATTAAAAAACGGTAACAAATCAGGATTTTGTTCTAAAAATTTATCTAAATATTCATTTGCTTTTGCTTCAATTTCAGTATTAAATACAACAATTCCAAATGAATATTTATTTTGATAAGTTAAGATTATTTGTTTTAAAGTTTGTAAAGCTTTTAAAATTGTGTGATATTCATCAGTTTGTTGATTTGGGTTTGAATATATAAATCTTAATCCTTCATAATCTTTAGGCAGTTTTGAGTTAGGAAAAGTAATTAAATCATTATAAATAAATTTATTTGAAATATAAATTAAATCTTCAAATTTAGATCTATAATGTCATTTTAATCTAATAGAATCTAAATTTCCTTCAGCTAAACTTAATAAAGATTCATAACCTGATGAAATATCTTCTTCAATATTAGTTTTTTGAACTACTTCATCATTTTCTAATGTATTAAAAAAATTAGTTGGTGGCATTTGTTCTTTATCTCCAACTATAATTACTTGTTTTGCTCTAAATAAAGAACTTATAGCAGTTTCTGGTTTAATTTGTGATGCCTCATCAAAAATTACAGTATCAAATTTATAATCAATATCTTTAAATAAATAACTAACAGTTAAAGGAGATAACATTAAACAAGGCTTGATATTTAAAATAAATTCTAAAGCATTTTCAAAAATAGTTTTAAAAGACATTTTTAATCTTTTTTTAGCAGATTCTCTTTTTATAATGCTGTATTGAGGATTTGTGTTTTCAAAAATCAATGATTCTTTAATTTTTTTATCTAGAGTCATAATGATTCTATCTTTTGCAATATTATTAATTTCTTTATCTTTAGTTTTAAATAGTTCTAAATTACTATTCATAAAAATAGCATCTTTATTTTGTAATTCAGTATCTAAAATGTTTTCAATTAATAATTTATAAAAACGTTTTAAAAAGATTTGTTCATAATTAGTTGTAATTTTATTTTCAATAATTTTATTAATAAAATCACTTAAATATTTTTCTAGTTCTTGTTTGTAAAAATTAAAGTTAATATATTGATCTAATTGGTTTTTTATTATTAATTAAATTTTCTATTAAATTTTTAAATTCTAAATAACTAAATTTTAAATAAGTAGTTTTATCTTTATTTAATAAAGTTAAAAATTCTAAATAAGCATCATAAAAACTATTAATATTATTCGTTAGTTGATCTAATTTATTTTGATTAGCTAAAATATTTAAAAGTGTATTACTAATAGTTTGATCATTATATAAATTAATCATTTTTTCTAAAGTTTGTTTAGTATTTAGTAATTGATTAATATCTTTTATATCAATATTAAAAATTAGTTGTTCATTAAAATCAGTAGCTTGTTTTTTTGTATTAAATAAATCTAAAAACAACTCAAGTTCTTTAATAAGATCAATTTGTTTAATATCAATTTTATTTTTTAAATTCTTTTTAAATAACTTATAATATTTATTTTACTTTAAAGATAAAACTTTTAATGGTTTATTAATTGTTTTTTTAATATAATCAATAGTTTGTTTAATTTGATTATCATTTATAAAATCTAAATTAGTTCAATTATTATTTAAAGTTTGAATTAATAAATTTTTAATATAGTAAAACTCAACTAATTGATTAACTTTTTGTAGTTGTTCATTTAATGTTTTAATTTCTAAAATTTGATTTTTATATAAAGGTTTGATGTGTTTATATAAATCTGTAATTTCTTTTAAATAAGTAATTTTTAAAATAAATTCTAAATTAATAGTATTAGTATTTGCTAAAACATTAGCTTTGTTAATATAGTTTTTAATATTTTCAATTTCAGTATTAAATTTAGTTAGATTTTCAAAAATCTGAGTCTTTGTTAAAAAGTCAAGATTTGTTTTATTAAATCCATATCATAAATTGTTTTTATAATTAAATCCAATAAGTTTATATGATTCATAAAATCTATTAATTAATTGTAAGTATTGTTCGAAATTTTGATTTGTAATTTTATTAATATTATTAATTTCAAAATTTAAATCTAAATAATTTTTATATAAATAATATTTATTAATATATCCATAAACATTATCAAACTCAATACTACGTTTTTTTAAAAGCACGTCTTTATAATTTGAAAAAATCTCTTTTATTTTTTGATAATTAGAAATAAAACTTTCTAGTTTTTGATCATCTAATAAAAACAATTGTGAATTATTTGCTGAATTAATTAATTCATTTAAAATTTCAGATTTATTAATTTTTGAATCATGAATTGGAATTGCATATTTTTCTAGTCCAATTTTTTTTAAATTATTATAAACAACTTGTAAAGCTGCATTTTTTTCAGCAACAAATAAGATCTTTTTATTTCTTGAAATTAATTCAGTAATAATGTTTGTAATAGTTTGAGATTTACCAGTTCCAGGAGGACCTTGTAAAACAAAACTTTTTCCTAAAATAGCGTTTTGAATAGCTATTTCTTGAGATGAGTCAGCATCTAAAATTTTATATTGTTCTAAAATATTTATTTTAGTATCAATATTTTGTTCATTAATAGTTGAAATATCATTATCTAAATTATTAGTTTGATCAACAATTTTTTTAAAAAAATCACTTTCTATAATACTATTAATATTTGCTTCTATATCTTTATAAATATTAATTCTTGAAAAGTCAAAATTAGCTAAATAAATATCATCAATAATTTCTCATCTCTGATCAATAACTTGATTTAGAATTTTTTGAGAATAACTCTTATAGATGTTTATTAAATCATCTTTATTTAAATCTAGCTCAGCATCAATATCAAAATCATTTTTTATTTTTTTAACTAAAGCTTCATTTTGAATAAAGTTTTCAGCTTTTTTAATATGAATAGATCAAGTATTTAAATTCTTTTTTAATTCAATTGGTAGTAATAATAAAGGAGCATATCTAATTTCATTACTATCATTTGTTTTATATCATTTTAAAAATCCAAAAGCTAAGTATAAAACATCAATTGAGTATTCATCTTTTCAAGTTTTACTAATTTTATAAATTTTTTTTAAAGTTAAATCTAAAATATCTTTTGATTCAAAATAACCAAATTGAGTATAAATTTTAGTTTTATAAAAAGAATTGTTTTTATTAATTTCTTCTAAATTATGAGAATAAAGTACTTGGTTTTTTAAATGATCAGTTTTATATAAACCTAGCATTTTATAATTACTTATTTCATAAATTTCTTTAGAACTAGTATCAAGACTTTTTAAAAAATCTAATAAGTTAGGATAGATTATTTGAATTTTTGATGAAATAGTTTTAGTAGTTTTAATATTAAAATTTAAAGACTTATTTTTCATTCCTAAATCTAATAATTTATGTTTTCAATTATTAATATTTTTAATTAATATTTCTTTTTTGTCTTGATCCATAATATATCTCCTAATAGTGTTCTTATTTTATTTTATATTATTAAAAAGTAACTAATAAAACTGATCAAAGCAAAATAAAAATTTCATTTTTATAAAAAAATAACTAAGTTTAAATATTTATTATTAAAAATAGATTAAAAAAATTAAGCTAAATAATTAGATACAATAATACAAAATGGAGGAATTATTTCTAATATAAAATTTAGAATTATTAATAAATATCAAATTGAGTTATTAGAAGATGCTATTAAAGGAAGTATTATTGATTTAAATAATGTTGATCAAATGATTTATCTATTATTTTAGATCAAATTAATCATAAAAAAGATCAAGTTTATTTAGAAAAATTAAAACAAGAAAAACAAAATTGAGAGTTATTAAAAATTAATGAATAATAAAAGTTAGAAAAAGATTTAATTAATGAATATAATAAAAAATTTGAATCAACAACTATTGAAATTTCAGATTTAAAAGCTACTAATAAAACACTTATTGAAAAATTAGAAAACAATAAAAAAGAATTTGAACAATTAATTAGTCAAAAATTAGAATTAGAATCAAATATTAAATTATTAAATGAGAAATTAAATCAACAAGAAAAATTAATTAAATTACAATTAGAAAACCAATATAATATTTTATTAAACAAACAAAAAGAACAATTTGAACAACAAATTAATCAATTAAAAAAATGATTTAACAAAAATACATACGAGTTAGAAAATAAAGACTGAAAACATAAAAGTGAACTTACTGAATTAATAACTACAAAAAATAATAAAAATAATAAAAATAATAGAATTAATAAACTAGAACAAGATTTAGAATTTATTAAAAGAGAAAAACTAACTAAAAATATTAAATTAGTTGGTGAAGAATTAGAAAACTATTGTTTAAATCAGTTTAATGAAGCATCAATGTTTGCTTTTAAAACATCAACTTTAATAAAAGATAATATTGTTATTAAAAATGAAGATGATCTAAAAGGAACTAAAGGTGATTTTATTTTTAAAGTTTATGCTGAAAAAGAAAAACAAAATCTTTTATTAAGTGTAATGTGTGAAATGAAATCAGAACAATTGAATTCACATAATAAAAAGAAAAGTATTTTTATCACAGTTTATTTACTTTTTTTTTTTTTTGTAAACTCAAAAAGAAAAGAAAGGAAAGTATATGAAAAATATCTTAAAGTTTTTAAGTGTGATTACTTTAATTCCAACTACAAGTTTATTAGTGATAAGTTGTACATCGCAAACAAAAGAAACGACAAAAAAAACTGAAAACCCAACCCAAACTCTTAGTCCAGATAAACAAACAATTAATAAAATTAAAAATATTTTAGATCAACAAAGTGAAGCTTTTGGTAGTTTTCATACTTTCCAAGACGTTGTTGATCAAATTAAAGTTTATGCTAAAAACGAGGGTATTAAAGAGTTGGATAAATTAGAACTTTTAGATAAAAAGCTAGCTAATAAGACTTTAACTCTTGGTAATAATAAAAATAATTTAAAACTTAAATATTTTGACATAGAAATTCCGTTTGTTCTAAAAAATGTTTTAGAAAATGAAGTAAAAACTAAATATTCATCTACTAACCCTAATGAAATAATACAATTAGGTTATAAAAAAAATGATAATTATATACAATTAAATATTGAAAATAAAACTATAACAAAAGTTCCTGTTACATTACCATTAAAAATCAATTCATTTTATGAAGCATTTGATGGACTTAAAAGCAAAATTGTAACTAACCTCGATAAATGAGATACATCAAATGTAAAAATTCTTACAAATGCATTTAATAATGCTAAAAACTTTAATACTAATATATCTAATTGAAATACTTCAAAAGTTACTGATATGAGCGGTGTTTTTTTTGATGCGGAAAAATTTGACCAACCAATTGGTAAGTGAAATACTTCAAAAGTTACTGATATGTCTGCTATGTTTTTTGGAGCAAAAAATTTTAATCAAGATTTAAACAATTGAGATGTTAAAAATGTAAAAAATATGGCACAGATGTTTTGAGATGCCACAAAATTCAATGGAAAAATAACAAATTGAGATGTTTCTAATGTTGTATCAACCAATAATATGTTTGCAGATGCCGAATCTTTTAATCAAGATATTTCAAATTGAAATACATCAAACGTAATTAGTATGGATGGAATGTTTGCAAGAGCAAAATCGTTTACATGATCTTTAAGAAAATGAAATGTCAAAAAAGTTGTAAAAGCACAAGGCTTCAGAATAGAAAATAAAAATAATCTAGATGATGATAAAATACCTCCTTTTAAAAATGAAGTTAAAGAATATATTGATGATTAAACTAGGACAAAATATTTGGACAAATAATTATGTTTGTTTAAATATTTTTTTATGTAGAAGGGTTATTTTATTATGGCTAGACAACTAACAGTTAATGACTATAAAGATATGTTTGTTATAAGACCGATGTATTTTATTAGCTTTTTAGGTGTATTAGAAACTATTGCACTAAAATATAAAGATCTTAAGTTAAATAAATTGCAACGAGAAATTATGTTTAAAGAAAAACAAGATATTTTAGATGAGTTTGAAGAATTTAAAAATAACTTATTAGATAATGCTTTAAAACATATTGATACTAAATTTAATGAAATTAATAAATCTGCTGAAAATGTTAAAAAAGAAGCTAATAAAATTTTAGAAGCAACTGAACTTGTAATTAATAAACATTTAAATACAGTTAAAAATAAAATTAATAATTTTAAAATTGAAAAAGTTTTAGAATCTTAAAAAAATTAAAAGTTGTATGGTATTAAAAACAAAATAATTTTAACTAGTGTATTAATAGTTTAGTTTTAGTTAGTATAAGTGGATTTGTTGGTTATAAAATTGGATCAACAAATAATGTCGAATATAATAATGTCGAATATAATAATGTCGAATATAAAAATAGAAATAAAAGATTATTAAAAATAGTTGGGTTTGATAGATTTAATAACTCTGATGATTGAATAGAATTTAAAAATGCCAATGAAAATGAAAAAAAACAGAAAAAAGCAAATGAGTCTAATAGAGAATTTAGAAAAAGAAAAGATGAACTTTTATTAATAAAAGATAATATATACAAGGTTATTTCAAATATTGATAGTAAATATAAGATTAAGAAGACAATAATATTTATAAATACATAATAAGTAATTTGTTTTATGATGAAAAAGATGCAGTTAGTTTTTTAACTAGTAAGTCTAAAAATAATAGAGATACATTTGATCTTAGAAATGCTACTATTACAAAAATAAAAGTAGAATAGTCAAAAATACTTTTTACCACTTAGATTGAGTTTTCTACCACTAATCTACCAACACCGATAGAAAAGTGGTTGAATACCTTAAAAAAAGCTAATAATTTTATAGTTTTCTACCACTTTTAGATTATATTCTACCGGTTTTTCTACCACTAATTTAACACAACCGGTAGAAAAATAGTTGAATATCATATACATTCATTGGATTTATGTTTTTGTATATTAATTAAAAATTACAGTACAAAACTTAAAATTCTAAATTTAAGCAGCAAAAAACATTTAAAAACCCCATTACTTTTTGTATGTAAAACAAAATTACTATACCTAAAGTTTTATAAAATAAAATTATAAGACTTATAAAAATCTTTTAAAAAAAGTTTTAATTAATAATTTTAAGGAAAGGTTTATGTTAGAAACTTTAGGTTATATAAAAAAATTTACTTCTATAAAAGACAACAAATGAGCTGTTGCTGAATTCTTAATTCTAAAAGATAATAAACTAATTAAAATCAGTGGATCTATTAGTGATATGGTAATTGGTGTTTTATATCATATCACATTGAATTCAACACCAAAATCTAAAAATAATCAAGACATATTTACTTGTACATCTTATAAGGTTCAAGATATGAATAAAAATATGTTTATTGATTATTTAAATTCTGATGTTTTTATTAAATGTGTAAATAGTGATTTAGTTAATATAATAACTACTAATTTTACATGTGACTATATAAAAGAAATTCTTTTTAATAAGGATCAATTTTTAAATATTGATATTAACTTTAAATCTAATTTAAAAAATATTTATAAAAAATTGTCTAATATTTATAAATTTGCTATTTTAGAATCAGAATTTACAGAAAATAATCTTGATTTATTTATGTTAAAAGCTTTAAAAGAACAAGATAAACAGGATAATTTTTCTTTTGAAGAAATATTAGATCTACTAACAAATAATATATTTTATTTTAATTATTTACATAATATAGTTGATTTTCAGCTGCTGATAAAATCTTTTTACATTTTAATAGTGTAACTAGAATTGCTTTTTATTTGCATTATTATTGTTGTAAAATTTTAACAAGTAAACACAGTACTTATACATCAATTGAATGTATTAAGAATCTAATAAAGGATAAAATATTATCTTTTCTAGAGCAACAAAATTCAGAAGATCTTATAAATAATGCAATAGATTATGCTATAAAAAATAAATTATTTATTATTAAAAAAAGAAAAAGTTTATACATATCAAACATATACTGATGAACTAAATATTGCATGATATTTAACTAGAAAGAAAAAAGTTAAAAAACTAAATCATTTTAAGTTTAAAAAATATGTAAAAGAGATTGAACAAGAAGTCAGAAAAGAAACAAATATAAACACTTTTAAATATGATCCAAGTCAAGTTAACGCATTAAAAAAGTTTATTAATAATAGATTTATTGTTATAACTGGAGGTCCTGGAACTGGTAAAACAACTTTAATAAAAGGTTTAGTAAAATTATTTAAAAAAGTCTATCCTAATTCTAATTTTAGAATAGCAACACCAACCGGAAGAGCAGCAGCTAGAATTAAAGAAAGTTTTGAAGAATCTAATGCTACAACCATTCATAAATTATTACAATATGATGCAGAAACTGAAAAATTTAAAAAAAATCAAGATTATCCATTAGATTATGATTTACTAATTATTGATGAAACTTCTATGGTTGATAATAATTTATTTAGTCAATTTATATCAGCAATTGGACAAGCTAAAAAAATAGTTTTTGTTGGTGATATTAATCAATTACCAAGTGTTGAGATTGGTAATGTTTTTGAAGATATTATTAAATCTAAAAAAATCACAACTGTTGAATTAAAAAGTACTCATCGACAAGCAAATAATAGTAAAATTGTTGAACTAGCATATATGATTAAAGACAATAATTTTGATTTAAAGAAATTATATGAAAATCAAACAACTGAGAATCAATCAAAAACTGATTTACAAACTATTTTTGTTGATAATCAAGAACAATGTTTAAAAGAAATTATTAATAATTATAATTTGGATAATAAAACTGGTTTTCATGAACCTTATAAAATTCAAATTATTTCTCCTTTTAAAGATGATATTTTAGGTGTTAAAGATATTAATAAATTTATTCAAAATAATAGGTTTAAACAAGAAAAGTTAGATGAAAATACTGAACTATGTATACAAATAAATAATAGTGAATATTATCAAAAAGATAAAGTTATGTATTTAAGAAATGAAAATGATTTATCTAATGGTGATATTGGAGTTATTCAAAAAATACATAAAGATAGTAATGAACTAAAAATAAATTTTAATGATAAAATCTTTTCTACAATAAACAATGCAAGTCTTAAAAATTTAACTTTATGTTATGCTTGTACAGTTCATAAAACTCAAGGTAGTGAATTTGAAAAAGTAATTTTAGTTTTAGATCCTAAAAGAAGCAGTTCTTTTATTGATAAGAAATTAATCTATACTGCTATTACTAGAGCTAGAAAACAATTAGTAATTATTGCAAATAAAAACTCTTTTATTAATGGAATTAATAAAAATCCTGAAACAAGAGATACAACACTTGTTAAACATATAAAACTTATGTATAAAAAAAGAAAGAAGTATCATTATAGTTATATCTTTTAATAATTTATGAAATAGTCTATTTTGAAGTAGACTATTTTTTTTATTTTTTAAAATAATTAATAGGAATCATTAGTTCTAAATTAAAGCAATGCAAGTTATTAGATGCAATCAAAAATCTATATTAATAACATAATTAATAAATTAACTAGATTACAATATGAAATAAAAGCTTTTAATAATGCTAAACTTTTTGATACTAATAAAATTTCAGAGAATATTTTAAAAGATATACTTAACATTATTTATGGTTGATCTTTAATCAATGCAAATACAATCAAATCTAATATTTCTGGTTTTGATTTAATTGATACTAAAAATAAAATTTTAATCCAAGTTTCAACCACTTTTACAAAAACTAAATTAGAAGATTCTTTAAATAAACAAATTTATAAAGATTATCTAGGTTACAATTTCAAGTTTTTATCACTTATTATAAGCACTAATAATAATTGATCTAATATTAAAAATCCTTATAATTTAAATTTTGATTTAAAAAATGATTTAATTGACTTGACACTGCCACTAAAAATTAAAAGGAGATTTAATATTAAATCTCCTTTTAATTTCCATAAGTCTTTATTATTAATTTATCTCTCTAATATCTATTTCATCTAAATAGTTAGATAGTTTATCAATAAATTCTTTTGAAGCTATTTTATAACTAAAAGCAGTTGCGCTTCCACAAATTATAGAAAATTTTAAAGCTTTTATATAGTCATTTGTTTGTAGGTATTTAGTTATAAAACCAGCAATCATACTATCTCCGGCTCCAGCAAGATTTTCTATTTTATAATCTCATTTAGGTAAACTAGCTTTATAAATTTTTGTACTAGTAACTAAAATAGCCCCATCCTTTCCAAGAGAAACCAAAACATTTTTACAACCTTTTTGTAATAAAATTTTTGCTTGATTAATAATATCAAAATCATTTTCAAGTTTTTTGTTAAATGTAGCTTCTAATTCATCTTTGTTTGGCTTTATTAAAAATGGTTGTTTTTCAATTGCTTTTAATAAAACATCTTCAAACGAATCAACAATACTATAAGCTTTTTTTAGATTAGCTAATTCTACTAGTTCTGCATAAATATTTGTATCAGTATTAATTGGTAAACTTCCTGTTAATATTAAAACATCATCTTTTTGCAATACATTATTTAAATATTTTTTTTAATTTATTAAGTTCATTAATATTAATTTCTGGAGCATAACTACTTGATTCAGTTTGTTCATTATCTATTATTTTAAGATTAATTCTAATATCACCATTTGACTTAAATTTTTTATATTTAATTTGTTCTTTTTTTAAATCGTTATAAAAAAATGTTTCAAAACTACCGTTTGTAAATACTAATAATTCATTATCTATATTTAATCTATTTAATAACATAGATATATGTATTGCTTTACCAGCAGCATACATATATTGACTTTTAGGTCTATTAGTTTTATTTTTTAAAAAATTATCAAATTTTAAAATATAGTCAATTGATGGACTTAATGAAACAATATGAATTTTATTATGCATTTTTATTTCTTTCTAATTAATTAGTTTGTAATCAAGAGCTATTTTATTAATTGCACTATAATATTTAGTTTTAAAATCTTTTAAATTACTATTAGTTATTTTTTCTAATTGCTCAATGTAATTTTTAATTTTTGTATAGTTTATTTTTGAATTTTTAATAATAATATCTTCTTGTCTTTTAATTTGATTTTCTAATTTAAGTTTTTGTTCTTCAAGTTTTTTAGCTAAAATATTGTTTTTAATTTTATAATTTTTAGTTTCTATTTTCTTTAATTTTTCAACTAGTTTTTCATATTTAAGAGTTTGTTTTGAAAATTTTTTAATATCTTTATATAGCAAATCTATATCTTTATATGTTTTTATAATCTCAGTTTGTTTTTCACTAGTTTGTTCTTTTTTAATTTTTAGTTTTATTAAAAGAGTTTGTAATTTAGAACTATAGTGTCCAGTTTTAATTTTTAATTCTTTAGTAATATCTTTAAATAATATTTCTTCAGCTTGTTGTTCATTTCAAAATACATAAGTAATTAAAATACCTAAAACAAATGATACTAGATCAATTATAATTGCTAAAACAAGTTTATCAGTATAAGCTAAAAATCCTACATCTCCACCTAAACCAGCTAGATTATTTAATCCAACATTAAATATAGAAATTAGTCAACCACCAATTCCTCCAGCAATAGTTCCTAAAATAAATGGTTTGAATCTTGGTAAGTTAATTGCATAAATACAAGATTCAGTTGGTCCTGAAATTATTCCAGGTAAAGCTGCAGCAATAGCTGCTGATTTATCTACACTTTTTTTAGATTTAATACCAACTGCAATAGTTGCACCCATTTGAGCTCAAGCTGCAGCAAAAGCAGCTGCTAAAAATATTGATGGGTTATTAGTAGTTGTTAGATCAGCAATAGCTGTAAAAAATAGAACGTTATGAACTCCTAAAACAACTAGTGGTTGTCAAGTTAATCCAATAATTAAACCACTAATTCCATAAGGTAAAGTTACAAATCAATTAAATGCTTTTAAGACATATGATTCGATTATTGACATTATTGAACCAATAACAAAAAATGCTAGTAATCCACCTATTAGTAATGATAAAAGTGGGTTTAAAATAAAATTAGCAACTGAATGAAAATATTTATTCATTAATTTTTGAAAATAAGAAATAACTACTCCTGTAAAAATAAATACTAAAATTTTTGAATAAAATGGTTTTATTACAATTTCTCAAGAACCAATATTTAACAAATGTAATCCTTGTTCTGGAATAATTGGTGAAATCATAATTAAACCTAAAGCAATAGCAATTGCGGTATTTCCCTTTAAGTATCTAGTTGTTGATCAAATTACCATTACTCCTATTAATTTAAATCCTGAGTTAGCTATTGTATTTATAACTAAATCAAAAATATTATAGTCTTTTTGAAACACTGAGTCTGATTTAATTAAATGTACTCAACCAATTCTAATTAGAATTTGTTGTAAAGCCATAATTAATCCAAATCCAATTAAAAATGGAATTAGTGGACCAAATATTGCTGAAATTGATTTAACAAATCTTTTAGTAAGTCCTACTTTTTTATTATTTACATTTAATGAATTTTTAATTTCAAATCCATTAATTTTATCTATATTAATTTGTAGTTGTTCTTTTAAAAGATTAGTTATTTGACTAACTTCTGATCCTATAATAATTTGTAATTCCCCACTAGAAATTAAACAACCTTGTGTTCTTTTTAAAGTTTTTAAATTATCTAATTTAATTAAACTTTGATCATAAAGTGTTAGTCTTAATCTTGTTGCACAATTATAAACATCTTTAATATTTTGTTTACCACCAACATTAATAAAAATTTCTTCAATTAATGCTAGCTGTTTTTGTTGTTTTGTCATATAGATCCTTATTCAAGGTTTATAATTAGTCCTTTATATTCATCTGTATCTTTGTCACTTATTAAAATAGTTTCTTTTAAAACATCTACTTTAATCACATTTTTAGAACCAAATTTAGAAGAATCCATTAATATAAAAGATTTATCAGAATTTTTAATAGCTTTTTCTTTTATTAATGCTTCTTTAATATTTGTTGTGTAAAAATGTTGTGATGATAAATTATTCATTCCTATAAAAACCTTATCAAAATAAAAATTATCTAAATTTTTCAGAGCAAGTTCACCAATTGTTGCATGTGTAGATGGATTAATTGATCCACCCAATAAAATTACTTCTATGTCTTGTTCAACTAACTTTAAAGCTATTGAATATCCATTAGTAACAACAATTATTTTTTTATTAATTAAGTATTTGATCATTTGCTTTGTTGTTGTTCCAGTATCTAAAAAGATCAGATCACCATTACTAACATATTCACTAGCTTTTTGTGCAATAAGATCTTTTATATCTATATTTATATGTTGTTTTTCTTCATCAAATAACTCATAACGCTTTGCTAGTGAATTTGCAGATTTTGCTCCACCATAAACTTTGTAAAGTTTTTTTCCTTTATCTAGTTCAGAAATATCACTAATAATAGTTTGAATAGTAGAAGACAATAATTTTGCTAACTGTCTATTAGTAACAAAATCTTTTTCATTTACTATTTCAAGAATTTTTTGTCTTCTTTGATCTTTTAACATCGTATCTTGCTCCCTAACCTTATTTTACAATTTATTTTAAAAAAGTTTAAAAAAGTTTAAAATAATTTTAAATCTATTGTAAAATTTTAATAGATATAAGTTGTCGTTTTTTGTTATATCTTCACTTTATTCAAATAAAAAGATTATTTTAGTAAGACAAATTTTATCTTTTATTATTAAATAAATTTTTTAAAGGATTTTTATGAAAGCTAGTTTAAAAGATCAATTATTAAAAGCTAGACAAAATCATTATGCAATTGGTGCTTTTAATTTTGATAATCTTGAAATGTTAAAAGCAATAGTTGAAGCTGCTGAAGAATCAAATTCGCCAATAATTGCAATGATAACAGAATCTGCTGCTAAATATATAGGAAAAGAAATAGTTATAGCTAGTGCTAATGCAATTATTAGTAATACTAAAGTTCCTATAGTTTTACATTGAGATCATGGTTATGATCTTAATCTAATTAAATGAGCTTGTGATAATGAGTTTTCATCAGTAATGTTAGATGCTTCATTAGATGATTTTAATACTAATGTAAATAAGACCTTAGAAATAGTTAACTATGCAAAATCAAAAAACGTAGAAGTTGAATCTGAAATTGGTCATGTCGGTGGTAAAGAAGATGATACAGATTCAAATATAGATAAATATACTAGTGTTGATGAAGCTATTAAATTTGTTAATTTAACTCAAATTGATGCTTTAGCTATAGCAGTTGGAACAAGTCATGGAATTTTTAAAACTGAACCTAATTTAAACTTTGATCGTATTAAAGAAATTAGAGATTCAATAAATACTCCTTTAGTATTACATGGATCAAGCGGACTTAGTGATACTGATTTAAAAAAAGTAATTAATTCTGGTATTTGTAAAATAAATATTGGAACTGATTTAAAACTAGTTTATGCAAATAGTTTAAAACAATGATTTAAAGAAAACCCAACTAGTTATGATGCTAGAAAATTTGGTCGTTTTGCAATTGAACAAATGAAAAATGTGATTAAACAAAAACTAGAAATTCTAGGTTCAATTAATAAAGCTTAATTAAAAAAGAATTATTATCTTACTGATTGTATTAAGTTTGTGTATAAGAAAATATTTTGATAATTTCTAAAAATAGCCTATTTTTAATCTTAAGGCTATTTTTTAATTTTTATTTTATTAAAACAATTAAGAAGAAAGTATTAGTTTTAAACTAATAACTTAACATTATTTATGGTTGATCTTTAATAAATGCAAATACAATCAAATCTAATATTTCAGGTTTTGATTTAATTGATACTAAAAATAAAATTTTAATCCAAGTTTCAACCACTTTTACAAAAACTAAATTAGAAGATTCTTTAAATAAACAAATTTGTAAAGATTATCTAGGTTACAATTTCAAGTTTTTATCACTTATTATAAGCACTAATAATAATTGATCTAATATTAAAAATCCTTATAATTTAAATTTTGATTTAAAAAATGATTTAATTGACTTTAATATTTTTTTTGATAAAGTTCAATTTTTAGATGTTGATAAGTTAGAACAATTATCAAATCTTTTAGACAAAGAAATAGTTAGTAATTTGACACAAAAAAATATTAATGTTTCAATACTTGCTGAAATTATCAACAAACTATCTGAAATTAACTTAGCTGAAACTAAAGTTAGAATTCCTAAAGTTAAACCTTTTAAAATGCAAGATAAAATAAATTTTAATAATTTAATTAAGACAAAATACATAATAGAAGATCATTGTTTTTTTAGTTCAATTGTTTATGATATCTATTATCAATTTGATGAACAAGCCAATAATAGAAGTTTTGCAGTTTTACAAACTATTAGACAAGTGTATAATGAATTAACAAGTTTAAATAAATATAGTTCTGATGAAATCTATAATAAGTGTAAAAATAAAATAAAATCTTTTGTAGAAAATAGCATAAATTTAAAAGTTTTAGAAATTGAAAGTTTATTATTATACATTGATATAATACTAGTAGATGCTTTTATAAGATGTGAAATATTTAAAGAAGTGGAGATCATTTAATTATGTTATTACCAGATAATATTCAACCAAAATTAAGTGTTTATTATAATGCGTCTCTAATTTTAAAAACTTTATGTAAAAAAAGTAATTTAGATATTATTGATTTGCACGTAGATATTAAAACATTAGAAAATATGCCATTTAACATATTTTTATTATCTTTAGATTGATTATATTTAACTAATAAAATTGATATAAATGATCAAGGAGTAGTTCTTTTATGTTTATAAAAAGGTTAAAAATTTCAACACCTAATCAAGTTATAAGAGATTTAGAATTTAAAAAAGGATTAAATTTAATTGTTGATAATACTCCTATTAACGACCTTACTCAGACTGGTAATAACGTTGGAAAAACTACAGTTTTAAAACTAATTAGTTTTTGTTTAGCAGGTAAAGCTGATGATATTTATAAAGGTATTGAATCAAAAACTACAAATGATATAGTTAAAGATTTTTTAATTAATAATAAAGTTTTAATCACTTTAGAATTAGTAGAAAATCTAGATAATCCATTTTCAAATAAAATCACAATACAAAGAAACTTTTAAATAAAAAAGAAAGAATAATTAGATTAAATGATAAAGATTTTGCTAGTAAAGATGAGCTAGCAAAAGAATTATTAGATGCAATTTTTCCAAACCATCAATCAGAAAAACCTTCATTTAGGCAAATTATTTCTCATA
The DNA here is from genome assembly GCF_000011445.1 of Mycoplasma mycoides subsp. mycoides SC str. PG1. Taxonomy (NCBI): domain Bacteria; kingdom Bacillati; phylum Mycoplasmatota; class Mollicutes; order Mycoplasmatales; family Mycoplasmataceae; genus Mycoplasma; species Mycoplasma mycoides. The sequence goes on along the minus strand of NC_005364.2, from coordinate 736,654 downwards.
ACTTGAGATATAAAGATCAAAGTATTAATAGTACTTTAAAAACACTTTATTCAACTGCAAAAAACTCTGAATATGAAATTTTACACTTATTTTTACTAGGTTTTAGTTTTTCAAATTCTAAAGAATTATTAGATTTTCAAAATCAATTAAAATTTGAACAAGATCATTTAAAAAAGCTTTTATCACATAATTTAGATAAACAAGTGTATGTTCAAACTTTAGAAATTATTAATAATGAGATTAATGAATTAAAGAAGAAAAAAGAAACACTAAATATTGATGAAGATTTTCAAATAAATCTAGATGCTTTTAATGAAATTAAACATAATATTTCTATGCTTTCAAATAAAATTGGTTTATTAGAAACAAGAAAAAATGGCATTAATGATTTTATAAACAGAATGAATTCAAATAGAAGTTCAGTCGATACAAAACAATTAGAACTAATTTATAATCAAACTGATTTATTCCAAAATTACATAAGACTTTTGAACAACTAGTTGATTTTCACAACAAAATGCTAGATGAAAAAATCGCTTTTGCTAGTAAAGAACTGCCTGAAATTTTTAAACAAATGTCAAGTTTACAAAATCAATTAAATGAATTATTAAAAATTGAAAAGGATCTAAGTATTAGACTTTCAAAAGATGATACTTTTAAAGAATTAGATAAAATTATTACTCAACTAAATGAGAAACATTATGAAAAAGGTGAGTATGAAACTAAATTAAGTCAAATTAATGATTCTGAAAAAATAATTTTCAAATTAAAACAAAAAATTAGCTTATTAAGTAATGATTTGTATTCAAAAGAATTTAAAAATAAACTAGATGAAAGACTTAATACTTTTAATAAATATTTTCAAAAACTATCAGATACATTATATAATGAAAGATATTTTTTAACATATTCCAATAGAAAATGAAAAAAGTAAACCCTATTATAAGTTTAATTTATCAGTACTAAATCATAGTTCTGGTAAAAAACAAGGTGAAATTATTTGTTATGATTTAGCTTATATACAATTTGCTGATCATTTTAACATTAATTGCTTACACTTTTTATTAAATGACAAAAAAGAATTAATGTCAGATAATCAGTTAATTGGTGTTAGTAATTATCTATTAAATAGTAATGCTCAATTAATTATTTCAATTTTAAAAGATAAAATTCCAGATGAAGTTTGAAAAAATTCTAATGTAGTTTTAGAATTATCTCAAAAAGATAAATTATTTAAATTTGACTAAATCTACTTCTAAAGTAGATTTTTATTTTTATGTAATAGTGATTCTAATTATTACTTTATTTATATATAATAAAAAATACTTTAAAATATATTAGTTAAGTAGGTATATTTTTAATAGATATAAACATATAAAATTCTATTTAAGGAGTAAAATGGTGTATTTTTTTAAAAAGAAGAAAAACAAGATTTTAATGTATGCTTTACTAGCTAGTTTAGCTACTTCTTTATCATTTGGATCAGTTATATATTATTCAATTTCAGATGCAAATATTTCATTTGAAACTTCATCAAATGGAATAACTGATGCTGAATTAACTCCAATTAATAACGCAACAAATGATGCAGTAGTTTCAAATAGAGATAATAAATTAAAACCAAATCCTGAAAAAATTATTAAAGAATCTGAAAAACAAGAACCAAATAAACTAATAATTCCTAAAAAAGAAGAAAAAGAAATAAAAGAAGCAGCAAATCCTGAAATAAAACCAGAAATTAACAAACCCCAAAGTCGTACAATCAGACATACTACTAGCAGATCAAAAACTAAAATTTCAATAAATGGTGTTGAAGTTGAAGCTGAAATTGAAGGATCAGCAGGATTTCATGTTCACGATCAAGATAGAACTAGAAGAATAACAAATCCAACTAAACCATATCAAAATCATACAGTTGGTAAAATTATTAGTATTGAAGTAACTGAAGAATTGAAAAAAAGTGTTTTAAATAATGCATTAGTAGCTCCTGATGGTCATGAAGATAAAGGTGCAGGTTTATTTAACAATACATTAATGCAAGTTTTTGATAGTGAATTAAATGGAGCATTTGATGTAATAAAAGCATTAGAAACTTTAGAAGAAATTGGAAAAGTTAATTCAGACTTTTTTAAAAATAATATTGAACGTTATCAAAAATTATTAGACTCTCCAAAAGTTGTAGACTTTTTAAAAGAAAATGCAAAGAAAAAATATCCTGAGCTAAAAACAAAATTTAAAACTAAAACTCAAGAATATATTTGATTAATTCATAATTTAGATAAATCTAAATTCACAACAATTGCATCTCGATCTGAAAAATATTTAAAAGAAGGTTTAACAATTTCACCAAGAAATGCTTTTATTAATGAAAATGGAGAAATTGATTCTCATTCATGAGGTCCTCCTGCTCAATTTAACACAGTAACTTCTAGAATGCAAAGAGATAATTCTGAATATAGAATTTTTGATTATGACGCATGACAAACTAGAACTCCTGGAGATATTGATGCTGGTAATTTTCCTGGTTGAAAAAAAGAAAATGTAACTTCACAATTTACTAGTAAATTCAATTTTTCTGAAAATGATGGAATCACAGTTACTAGATTAACTAGAGAAAAACAAACTAATGCAAAAGATAAAATTAATACTGGTTTAGTTTTAGAGTTAGATGTTTCAAATCCTAATGCTTATAAAAAAGCTAAGAACCTAATTAATAAATTTAAAACAAATGATGAAAAAATTACTTCTTATAGAATTAAAAATATGGGTGAAGTTGATACTTCTCAAAGTTTTAAACAAATATTAGATGAACTCCCAAATGAAATTCCACAATTAGAGTTATTCTTTTCAGATAAAGCAACAAACACAGCTAGTTTAATTGCTTTAGAAAATAAAAAAAATTAAAGAATTATCATTATTTACTAATGGAAATTCATTAAGAAATTCTTGATCATATAATCCGTTATCCTTTAGAAATACAACATATATTAACAATTTAGATTACAATGTTAGTTATGATTATCCTAAGCACGAAAAAATATCAACAAGAATCACTTTTAATACATTAGCTTTTGATAAAGATGATTATAAAAATGATCAAAATTATCAAAGAATCAATGATGGATTAAGAATGGTTTATTATGCAAGAAACAATGAACCGTTCTTTCAAGGAGCATTTGGTTCTGGATTAACTCCTGATAAAAAATTAGGAGATAATAGTTATCCATCTAAATTAGACTTTTCTAGAGTAACAGGTATTAAATCATTAAGAGGTTTAATTTTTCATGATGAATATGATTCATCAAATAAATCTAGAAAAATTACTGAATTAACTTTATATAATAACGAAGACTTTTTTGAAATATCTGCAGATGAATTAGATAAAGCTAATTTAGAACATCTATCAACTGGAGAAGGAAGTCCTGAAAAACCAAAAATTAACTTTAGCAATGGAAGTTCAACTAAAGGAATAAGAATTAAAGGAACTAGTGAGTTATCTGAATCAGGTAGAAAAAATCTTGAAAAATACTTTGAATATAGTGAAAGCTTAAAATTTGCTGGTAAACAAATTCAAGTTGATTCAAGTTCAAATCAATTAAAAGAACAATTAAAATCATGAGGGTATAGTGTTTCAGATTCAAGCACTAGATCATTTACTTAATTTTAAAGGAAAGATAAATAATGAAAAAATTTAATAAATTATTAATGTTAATTTCTTCATCAACTTTACTTATTCCACTTACTTTACTTGTTTCTTGTAAACCATCAACTAGAAAAACTACTAATAAACCTTTAAATGACAATGAGTTTATAAATTTAGTTGATTCTATTAATAATGAAAATGATATTCTAAAGTATGCTGATATTAAGTTTAAAGATCCATCAGGTGATTTGATTAGTAAAGAAAGTGTTTTACCTACAAGATTAAGTAATAATGATATATCAATCACTTTTAAAAATAGATATGAAAAACAAGTTAATGCTAGCGTTACTAATATAAAAATCGAACATTCTGATAATCCATTTTCTGTAGTAAATGATGCTACCATTTTTATTGAATTTAAAAATGCTTCAACAAATAAATCAAAAACCAAAAGTTTTAAAATAACTGGTTTAAATACTAAAAATACAGTTGATAGATCTGGTCATAAAGTAATTGATGAATTAGTTTATTTTGGTGGTGAAACAGGTTATACTAAATATACAAATAATAGTCAAAAAGAAAGATTTAAATTTGATAATGATAAATACATTTCTAGACTAGAATCTGAATTTGGTGGATCTAAAGGCTCTATTGATTTAAAAAGATTTAGAGGATTAGAATCTAGTGTTAATGATATTAAAAACTTTGATAAACAAGCTGAATCAAGCAATTTTGATAGTTATTATAATGCTGCATTAAAGGGATTTACCTTACCTGTTTATAAAGATGGTAAAGTTGATGGATTAAAAATCAATGATGCTTCAGAGACTATAAAAGGTCCTTCGCCAATTGATTCACTAGGTAGAATTGAAAAAGCAAAAACTAATGGACTAGCTAGAACTATACCAAATGAAACATATAAGACAGCTGCTATTCAAACTTTTCAAGTAAGTTTTAAAGGTTGAAAAGATTATGCTCAAGAAATAGCTGAGGCTGAATATTATATAAAATTATTTGAAAGATGAACTGATGATCAAATTAAGCAATATATTGCTAGACAATTATGACAATTAGAACAAAATCTTAAATATGACTTAAATTTAGTAGAAAAAGATATTGCTACAACTGATCCTGAGTTAATTACAGTAATTAAAGGATTTAATGATAAAAAAGAACAATTAAAAAAAGATTATGAAAAAGAAAAAGCAAGATTATCTTCTTTAAAAAAAGATGAATTAGTTCAATGACAACAAGAAGAAATTGAAAAATATAAAAAGAAAAAAGAAGAAAAGATTTTTCAAACTTCAGAATCTGGAACTATGTGAATAATGGATTATATTAATGAAAATAATAATAAAACTCCAACCAAGTTTTATTTTGGAACAAATTCACACGTTGCTAAAGCTATAAAAGATGATTTAATTTCAGTTTCATTAACTAGAATTAATTCAGATATTAATGTTGGTCAAACTTTTAATATAAATAGTTTTGATAAAAACTTTACAACTTTTACATTTGAAGCACAAGAAAATAAAAGCAAAATTAGTAATGCTGTTACTGCTATTTATCATGCAACTGACTTTATAAAAAAAGAAAGTAGCCCAGTTGAATTGCTAGAAAAAGAACAAAAAGAAAAATATAAGGATGCTGGAATATTTGCTGATTTTGCTGTTATTGAAATAGATTTTGAAAAACTATTAAAAACAGATGATTACAAACGTTCTATTTGAAATGAAAAAACTGAAATTTCTGATAAATCTCCAAGTGATCAAGAAGGATTAATTAAAAAAATTACTAATGATTATCAAAATAGTAAATCTAAAGTTCAATTTGAATCTAATTCGCTATTAGAAGATCAATTCTATAATACATTTGATAGAAAACTTGATTTTAATCATAACAAACCTGAAGATGTAAAAAACTATAAAGATTTAAATAGTTTTTATATTTTAGGTTATCCTTCTTCAAAAGAAGATCATTATTTAGAAAAATACTATGACCAAAAGCAATTAGATTACCAAAAATATGATTTTTCATTATGAGTAAATAGTGAATATAAATATTATAAAAATATAGTGAAAAAAGAAGGTTATACTAGTTCATTTAAAGATTATGAACTAGAAAAAGGAAATTTCTTATCATATCAAATTGGATATAGATCATTTATAGATAAACCAGGATTAACTGATGCATTTTTAGCAGTTCATAGAATCGGTAATGATTTATATACACTTTATGATGAAAAAGAAAAGAAAGTTAAACATTACTTTAATTATGGATTAGAAATACTACCAAGATTTTATGCACCAGCTGGTGGGGCTAGTGGATCTAGTGTTAGAACAAAAGATAATAAATTAATTGCAGTATTTCACGCAGCAAATTATGTTGCAAAAACTGGTTTAGCTGCAACATTTAGATCTAATGGGTATGATTATAATAATCTATTTGGTAATTATAAATTAGGTCAATATGATTTAATTTATGGTGGTGGAAAAGATCAAATTAGTGGTAGATCTTATAGAGAAGTTATGCAAAAATTATATAAAGATAAAAAAAGTGCATTGTTTGCTAACGGGTTTAATGAAATTCCTGAAAGTTTTAAATTTAATAACAATAAAACAAAATAAGATATGAAAGATCCTTTAGCTTGTTCTAAAGGATTTTTTAACTTAGATTTGATGTTAAATATATAAAAGAATTACTTAAAATATTTAAATTAATATATTGATCATATTAAATTTAATTTTGTGTATAAGTTTTTTAATTTTTTATAATAATATAAATTAAATAAGAAATAACTACTAACCCTACGTTTCCCACTTAGTCGCGAAAACACTCAGTTTTCAGCGGCTATATTTTTTATAAAAAAATATAATTTATTATGCTTTTATGCTTAAATATAATATAATAAAGACGTGAAGAAGTCAAGAAATGATGTAAAAGACAATGAAGAACATCAATAGCAAGAGTTAAAAAAGGCGAATACTTATCAATTGGAGTGCCAAGACCAGATAACAAAGGTTTTGTATATAGATTGGGATATGGATATTTGCATGAATTAAAACAATATCACGATGATCCGCTAGCAATTATCAAAGCAATTATTGCAAACTTTCCATTGTCTTGAACAAAAGAACAAGCAAGAATTAAATTAGATGAAATTTTTAAAGAGAAAAAAGAAACCAAAAAAGAAGTTTTAGAAAGGTTTAAAGGTTACGAAGTAGTTGAATAACTATTTGATTATTTCAATATTTTTAATGATTGTTCTCCCACAAAATCGACAACATTAAAAGATGTTGTTTTACAGTTGATTTATCAAAGAATTAAAAATCCAATAAGTGTTTTTAACACTTATAAGACAGCAAAAAAAGAAAAAATAGACACTCATTCAAAAAATTCATTTTATAGATCATTAGACTATATAGCAAAAAACAAAGATGAAATTTTAAGAAATTTAAATGCAAAAATTTGTGCAAATACCAATAGAAAAATTGATGTATTATGATTTGACGCAACAACTACTTATTTTGAAACATTTTCTCGTGAAGGTTATAAAAAACCTGGTTATTCAAAAGATGGAAAATTTAAAGAAGACCAGATTGTTATAGGTATGGCAACTGATGAAAATGGAATATCGTTACACTACAAAATATTTCCAGGAAATGTTGCTGATTCAAATACTTTAATACCATTTATGCTTGAAATTGCAGATATTTATGAAGTTAACAGTGTAACTATAATTGCTGACAAAGGAATGAGTGTTAATAGAAATATTAGATTTTTAGAATCTAAGAATTGAAAATACATAATCTCATACAGAATGAAAGCTGGAAGCAAACAATTTAAAGAGTATATATTAGATGAAAAAGATTATATAAATGATGGTGGTTTGATATACAAAACTCGTGATATTGCATCTTCATACAATAAAAAAAGAATTAATGGACATTTTAGAAGACAAATAATTAGTTTTAGTCAAAAACGAGCAACTAAAGACAAAAACGATAGAGACATTTTAATTCAAAATTTCACTAATAAAATGAATAAAGATAATCTTGTTTCTTGTGATGATTTAGCGGGATCTAAAAAATATAGATTCTTTAAACCTATAAACAAAGGTGCATTTTATGAACTTGACATAGAAAAAATACAAGAAGATCAAAAATATGATGGATACTATGTTTATGAAACAAATAGAACAGATTTATCAGTAAAAGAAGTTATTAATTTATATTCAAAACAATGACAAATTGAGTCTAATTTCAAGACATTAAAAGGTAAATTATCGGGAACGGTACCCAATGTATTTATCAACTTGAAACCATATTGTTGGTTACATTTGTTTATGTTTCATTTCATTAGTGTTTTTAAACTACATCATCTACATTCTAAATTCAAAATTAGGACTGACTGGAAAAAGCAAAATCACTGAGCATAAAGTGATTAATGTTATCAAAGAAGTTAAAGAAATTGAAGTATTTGTAAATAAACAAAAAATCGAAACTATACAAGTGTATAATGATGAGTTACAAGAAAGTTGGCAAACTTATCAAATATTATTAGAGCTTTTAACAAAAGAAAAAGTCACTTAGACATTACATTATAAAAAACATAACTTATGAGATCAAAAATTTACATAAGTATGTTTTCTTGTTTTATGCTTAAACTGGGAAACGTAGGAAAAGAATTACTTTAAAATATTTAAATTAATATATTGATCATATTAAATTTAATTTTGTGTATAAGTTTTTTAATTTTTTATAATAATATAAATTAAATAAGAAATAACTACTAACAATATTTATTTTTAAGGAGAAAAATAGTGTATTTTGTAAAAAAGAAAAAGAATAAAATTCTAATATATGCTTTATTAGCTAGTTTAGCTACTTCTTTATCATTTGGATCTGTAATTTACTATTCATTTTCAGATGCAAATATTTCTTTTGAAACTTCATCAAATGGAATAACTGATGCTGAATTAACTCCAATTAATAACGCAACAAATGATGCAGTAGTTTCAAATAGAGATAATAAATTAAAACCAAATCCTGAAAAAATTATTAAGGAATCTGAAAAACAAGAACCAAATAAACTAATAATTCCTAAAAAAGAAGAAAAAGAAATAAAAGAAGTAGCAAAACCTAAAATTAAACCAGAAATTATAAGACCAGAAACTTTAAAACCAAAACCAAGCACAACTAGAGTAAAAACTAAAATTATAATTAATGGAGTAACAGTTGATGCTGAAATTGAAGCTCCTCCTGGTTTTGTTGTTCAACCAAATGATAAAACAAGAAATATAGCTAACCCAACAAAACCTTATCAAAATCATATAGTTGAAAAAATATTAAGTATTGAAGTAACACAAGCATTAAGAGATAGTGTTATTAAAAATTCATTAACTGGTGGTGAAGGTTATGATAAAGGTGCTGGATTATTTAAAAATACACTAACAAATGTTATTAGTAGAGAAATTGAGGAAAACAAAGGAGATATCCATAAAGCTTTAGAAAGTCTTGAAGCAATTTCAAATCAAAATTCCAACTTTTTTAATTCAAGTATTGAACGCTATAAAAGATTATTAGATTCAGATAAAGTAATAGAATATTTAAAACCTGAAGCTAAAGTTCAATATCCTAAATTAAAGGGTGAGTTTAAAACTAAAACTCAAGAATATTTATGATTAATTCATAATTTAGACCAATCTAAATTTACAAAAATTGCTTCAACTTCAGAAAAATATTTAAAAGAAGGTTTAACAATTTCACCAAGAAGTGCATTTATTAATGAAAAAGGTGAAATTGATTCTCATTCATGAGGTCCTCCTGATGCATATAATAGTGTAACTTCAAGATTACAAAGAGATAATTCTACTTATAGAGTTTTTGATTATGATCAATATTATAATAGATCATCAGATAGAATTGAAGATGGTACTTATCCTGGTTGAACTAAAAAAGATGTTACAAATGATTTTACTTCTAGTTTTGGTTTTAAAAAAGGTGATGGAATCACAATTAGTAGATTAACTAGAGATAACAAAACTAATGCTGAAGGAAAAATTAATTCAGGATTAGTTTTAGAATTGGATGTCTCAAATATAAAAGCTTATGAAAAATCTAAAGAATTAATAGAAAAATTTAAATCACATTCTGAAAAAATTACTTCGTATCGTATTAAAAATATGGGTGAAATTAGTTCTGATCAAAAATTTATAGATATTTTATCTGCACTACCTGACGAAATTCCACAATTAGAGTTATTCTTTTCAGATAAAGCAACAAATACTGCTAGTTTAATTGCTTTAGAAAATAAAAAAATCAAAGAATTATCATTGTATACTAATGGAAATTCACTAAGAAACTCATGATCCTATAATCCATTAGCTTTAAGAAATACAACTTGAATAAATACAATTGACTATAATGTAAGCGCTCAATATTCATCGCATCAAAAAATTACAACTAGAATTACTTTTAACACTTTAGCATTTGATCAAAAAGACTTTGAAAATAATAGCTACCAAAGAATCAATGATGGATTAAGAATGGTTTATTATGCAAGAAACAATGAACCATTTTTCCAAGGAGCATTTGGTCCTGGACTTAGTCCTGATAGATCACTAGGTGATAATAGTTATCCAACTGGTTTAGATTTTTCAAGAGTAACAGGAATTAAGTCATTAAAAGGGTTAAGATTTGATGATGAATATAACCCATCAAATAAACCTAGAAAAATTGCTGAATTAACATTATTTAACGATCAGAACTATTTTGAAATTTCTGCAGATGAGTTAAATGATGCTAATTTAGAACATTTATCAACTGGAGAAAATAGTCCAATCAAACCAAAAATTAAATTTAGTAATGGTAGTGATACTACAAAAATAAGAATTACAGGAACTAATATAACAGATCAAGCTCGACAAAACTTAGAAAAATACTTTGAATATAGTGATAGTTTAAAAGCTAATAATAAACAAATTGAAGTTGAAAATATTAATAGTGAGCTTGCAAACAAATTAAAAAGTTGAGGTTATAATGTTAGTCAAGCCTCAAATAAACAATTTACTTAAAAAACTATAAATTTATGAAAAAATGAAATAAATTATTAACACTAGTATCTTTATCAAGTTTAGCTTTACCTTTAACTTTATTAATTAGTTGTACTTCAACAAAACAAGCTCTAAAATCTATAAATGATAAAGAATTTTTTAAACTAGTTGACTCTATTAAAACTGATGATGATCTTTTAAAATATGCAGATATTAAATTTAAAAACTCTTTGGGTTCTTATATTAGTAAAGATAATGTTATTCCTACAAAACTAGAAAAAAATCAAATTGAAATAATATTTAAAGATCCATATAAAAATCAAATTGATTCTGAAGTTGTAAATGTAATTTCTAATAGATCTAATGGGTTTGCAAGTATAAATGAAGCTACACTTTATGTTGAATTTAAAAATAATAAAACAGGTAAAACTAAATCTGTTAATTTTAAAGTTACTGGTCTAAATAAAAAAATACAGTAGATGCTTCTGGTCATAGTATCGTTCATAGTGATCTTGATTATTTTGGTGGAGAAGCTGGATATGCTTTATATACTCAAAAAAGTCAAAAAGAAAGATTTGAATTTGATAATAAAAAATATATTAGTTCATTAGAACGTCAAGTTGGAAATGGTTATTCTATTGATTTAAAAGCATATAGAAATTTAGATACTAATCAAAAAAATAAGGACAAATTTGATAAATTAGCTAAAGAAAATAATTTTGATACTTACTATAATGCTGCATTAAAAGGATTTACTTTACCAGTTTATGATGATAAAGGTGAAGTCTCAGGTTTACAAATTAATGATGCTCCTGAAGTAATTAAAGGGCCTTCTTCAGTTGATTCTTTAGGAAGAGATCCATTTAAAACTAATGGATTAGCTAGAACTATACCAAATGAAACATACAAAACTGCTGCTATTCAAACTTTTCAAGTAACTTTTAATTGGTGAAAAGATTATAGTGAAGAAATAGAACAAGCTTAAGAATATATTGAATTGTTTAATTCTTGAACTGAAGAACAAGTTAAAAATTATGTTAATACACAGTTGCATCAATTAGAGCTAAATTTTAAAGATAATACTAGAGAAATAGAAAAACAATTAAGAGAAACACCTAAGAATAGAGAAGGTATTATAAAAACCCTTAATGAGCAAAAAACTAAAATAGAAATTAAATATAGAGAAGATTTAGATAAATTTAATAAATTAGACAAAAAAGGTTTAATTGAGTGACAACAAAAAGAAATAGAAGGGTATAACAAGAAAAAAGGACAGCAAACTCTGAGATCTTCTGAATCTGGAACTATGTGAATAATGGATTATATTGATGAAACTAATCCAACTAAGTTTTATTTTGGTACAAACTCTCACGTTGCTAAAGCAATAAAAGATAATTTAGTTTCATTTTCTTTAACTAGACTTAATTCAGATATTAGTGTTGGTCAAACATTTAACTTAAATGGGTTTGATAAAAACTTTACTAAATTTGTTTTTGAAAAAAATGAAAATGGAACTAAATTAAAAGACGCAGTTTCAGCAATTTTTCATGCAACTGATTTTATAAAAGATGAATCTAATCCATTAAAAATGCTTGAAGATAAGCAAAAAGAAAAATATAAAGATGCTGGAATATTTGCAGATTTTGCTGTTATTGAAGTCGATTTTTCAAAGTTACTAGACAACTCAAAATATAAATATTCAATTTGAAGTGAATCAAATGAAGTGTCTCACAAGTATGATAAAGATCAAAACAAATTAATCAGTTTAATTACTAATGACTATGCTAAAAGTAATAAGCAAATTCAATTTGAATCTGAATCTTTACTAGATGATAAAAAATATAAAACATTTGATAGAAAACTAGATTTTGATCCAAAAAAACAAAATGAAGTAGATGAATATACTAAATTAGATAGTCTTTATATTGTAGGTTATCCAATAGCAGTTGAAGATTATTATTTAGATAAATATGAAGATTATAAACAATTACAAAATAGAGAATATGATTATTCTTTATGAGTAAACAGCGAATCTAAATATTATAAAAATCTAGTTAAAAAAGAAGGAACCCCACCTTCATTTAAAGAATATGAAACAGATAAAGGTAATTTCTTTTCATATCAAATAGGGTATAGATCATTTATAGACAAGCCTGGATTAACTGATGCATTTTTAGCAGTTCATAGAATTGGTAAAAAGTTATATACATTAGATAATAATGGTAAACCTAAAAAATACTTTAATTATGGATTAGAAATATTACCAAGATTTTATGCACCAAGTGGTGGGGCTAGTGGATCTAGTGTTAGAACAAAAGATAACAAGTTATTAGCAGTATTTCACGCAGCAAATAACTCAGCAAAAACTGGATTAGCAGCTGTTTTTAGATCTCGTGGTAAAACTATAATAACTTATTTGGTAATTATAAATTAGGTCAATATGATTTAATTTATGGTGGTGGAAAAGATCAAATTAGTGGTAAATCCTATAGAGAAGCTTTAAAAGAAAGATATAAATATAAAGATAAAAACTTTAAGAGTGCTTTATTTAAAGATGGTTTTGATAAAATACCTGATCAATTTCAATTTAAAAATAGCTAATAGTAAATCTCAATATCCTTTAGATTTCTCCCGAACCCCATATTTCGGACTAAAATCCAGGAAATGGGGTTTTTATATGTCTAAATTAAATTTAGAAAAAAAGTTAAAAATTGTTAAAGAAGCTAAAAAACTTAATATTAAAAAGAGTACTTATTTAGCAAATAAATATGATATTTCAGTTGATACTGTAAAAAGTTTAGTTAATAGATTTGAAGCGTTTGGAATAGAAGGGCTAATTAATAAGGAAAAAAAGCCTTATTATAGTGCAAAGCTAAAACTAAAAATTGTATTATATAAACTTGAAACTAATCACTCATATGATGAAGTCGCAAAAAAGTTTAATATTATTTATTCATCAACTATAGCTGGTTGAGTTAAAAAATATAGAGAATATGGATTTTTAGGGTTAAATAATAATATAGGAAGACCTAAGAAAATTATGAAAAACCCTAATAAAAAACCAGCTAAAATAAAGAAATCACAAGTAAAAATCAATAATGAACAACAAATTAAAGAATTAAAAGAACAAGTGGAATACTATAAGTTGGAGGCTGAATTCTGAAAAAAGTTCCACACCTTGTTGACAAAAGAAAAATCAACAAGGAAAAAACAAAAGTAGTTTTAGAATTGTTAAAAACACATAAAAAAGTTAAGATTCCTATTCTCTTAAAAATAGCTAAATTACCTAAATCGTCTTTTTATGAATGAAAACATAAGTTAGAAAATACAATAGATAAAGATAAAGAATTAAAGGAAATGATTGTTGACATTTTTAGCAAATCATTTGAAACGTATGGGTATAGAAGGCTAAAAATGGCCTTAAAATCAAAAGGATATATTGTAAATCACAAAAAGATTTTAAGGTTAACTAAAGAGCTTGGAGTTCAGTGTATTAAATTTAGAACAAAAAATGGAAGATATAGTTCTTATAAAGGAACTGTTGGAAAAATTGCAGATAATGTTTTAAAAAGAAATTTTCATTCTTTACAAGCAAACAAACTTTGATGCACTGATGTAACAGAGTTTAAAGTTAATGGTCAAAAGTTATATTTATCACCAATTATTGATCTTTACAATGATGAAATTATTTCATATTCAATTCAAACCAATCCTAACTTAAACCTAACAAATTCAATGCTAGACAAAGCACTTAAAAAGGTTAAAAATACAAATGGTTTTTTGATTCATTCTGATCAGGGATTTCATTATCAGCACATTAGTTGAGCTAAAAAACTAGAAGAAAATAACATAACACAAAGTATGTCTAGAAAAGGTAATTGCTTAGATAATGCTATTATAGAAAACTTCTTTGGTTTATTAAAGCAAGAAATTTATTATGGTGAAAAATATAATTCAGTAGAAGAGTTAACTAAAAGAATTCATAAATATATTTATTGATATAACAACATAAGAATAAAAGAAAAATTAAAAGGATTGTCTCCTGTACAATTCAGAAAACAATCCTGTTATAATATTGAAAATTTTAGTCCGTGTTTATGGTAGCGGGGGGATTCTTATCTAAAGGATTTTTTTATATTAATTATTTAATAACTATAATTTTTAAAAAAAATTATAAATTTTAATTAAAAGTTACTAAACTAGTATGTTTTTGATAACTTTTTTATAATGATATAATCAATATTGATATAGATTTTAAGGAGTTGAAAGTGTGTATTTTTTAAAGAAGAAGAAAAATAAAATTTTAACATTAGTATTAGTTACTAGTTTAGCTACTTCTCTTTCTTTTGGTTCAGTAATTTATTATTCATTTTCTGATGCAAATATTTCATTTGATACATCATCAAATGGAATAACTGATGCTGAATTAGCTCCAATTAATAATGCAACAAATGATGCAGTAGTTTCAAATAGAGATAATAAATTAAAACCAAGTCCTAAAGAAGAAATTAGAAAAACTGATAGTACTGAAAAATTGGTAATACCTACTGTTAGAAAAGATGATAAAGTAACTGAGGTTGCAAAACCTGAATTTAAACCTGAAATTAGAAAACCAGATAGTTCTAATATAAAACCTGCAATAACTAGATCAACAAGAAAAATTTATATTAGTGGTGTTGAAGTAGAAGCTGAAGTAGAAGGTCCACCAGGATTTCATGTTCATGAAGAAGATAAAAGAAGAGGAATTTCTAATCCTAAAAAACCTTATCAAAATCAATCAGTTGGAAAAATTCTTAATGTTAAAGTAACAAATGAGTTAAGAAATAGTGTTATTAAAAATTCATTAACTGGTGGTGAAGGTTATGATAAAGGTGCTGGATTATTTAATAACAGTTTGTTTAACGTATTTGATAAAGATTTATCTAATACTAATGATGTAGAAAAAACTCTAGAAGAATTAGAAGTTGTTGCAAACCAAAATGCTTCAGTTTATGAAAATACTTTAGAACGTTATAAAAGATTATTAGATTCAGATAATGTTGTTAATTTCTTAAAAGAAGGTGCTAAAGAAAAGTATGAAGAATTAAAACCAAAATTTAAAACAAACAAACAAAGATATATTTGATTAATTGCAAATTTAGATAAAAATAAATTTACAAAAATTGCTTCAACTTCAGAAAAATATTTAAAAGAAGGTTTAACAATTTCACCAAGAAATGCTTTTATTAATGAAAATGGAGAAATTGATTCAAATGGTTGAGGACCACCTAATGAATTTAATACTGTAACTTCAAGAATTCAAAATGATAATTCTAACTATAGAACTTTTAGTTATGATACTCCGTATAATAGATCATCTCATTCTATTGAAAGTGGAAATTATCCTGGATGAACTAAAAAAGATGTAACAAGTACTTATACTAAAGATTATGGTTTTGAAGAAGGCAAAGGAATTACTATTAGTGAATTAACTAGAGATAAACCAACCACTGCTAAAGATAAAATTAATCAAGGATTAGTTTTAGAAATTGATGCTTCAAAAGATTATGCATATGGTAAAACTAAAGAATTAATTAAAAAATTTAAAGAAAAGAATCAAAAAATCACTTCTTATAGAATTAAAAATATGGGAGAAAAAGATTCGGCTCAAAACTTTATAGAAATTCTTTCTGAGCTTCCAGAACATATTCCTCAATTAGAATTATTCTTTTCAGATAAAGCAACAAATACTGCAAGTTTAATTGCTTTAGAAAATAAAAAAATTGATGATTTATCATTATATACAAATGGTAATTCACTAAGAAGATCTTGATCATATAACCCACTTGCTTTAAAAAATATAACTTGAATAAATACAATTGATTACAACGTTAGTGCTGAATATTCTAAATATGAAAAAATAAGTACTAGAATTACCTTTAACACCTTAGCATTTGATCAAAAAGATTATGAAAAAGATGGAGATTATTCAAGAATTAATGATGGGTTAAGAATGGTTTATTATGCAAGAAATAATGAACCATTCTTCCAAGGAGGATTTGGTCCAGGACTTAGTCCTGATAAATCATTAGGAGAAAATAGTTATCCAACTGGACTAGATTTTACAAGAATACCAAAAATTAGATCATTAAGAGGATTAAGATTTGATGATGAATATAATTCATCAAATAGATCAAGAAAAATTACAGAATTAACTTTATATAATACTGGTTCAGCATTTAATATATCAGTTGAAGAACTAAATAATGCAAACTTAGAACATTTATCAACTGGTGAAGGAAATCCTGAAAAACCAAAAATTTACTTTAGTAATGGTAATGAAACAACAAGTATTAAAATAACTGGACAAGGTAGAATATCTGAAAAAGGTAGACAATATCTAAGCAAATACTTTAAATATGGTGAAAGTTTTAAAGGTAGACCACACCTAGTTGAAGTTGAATCTGGAGCTACTGAATTAAAAAAACAATTAGAGAGCTGAGGATTTAATGTAAATGTATCTAATGGAAGAGAATTTACATAATAAAAGGAAGTAATATTTTATGAAACGTGTGAATAAATTATTAGTATTATTATCTTCAACAACTTTAGCATTACCTTTAACTTTATTAGTTGCTTGTACTTCAACAAAATCATCACCAAAATCTATTGATGATAATGAGTTTTTAAAAGTAGTTGATTCTATTAAATCTGAAGAAGATCTTTTAAAATATGCAGATCTTAAGTTTAAAGATTCTAGAGGTTCTTATATTAGTAATGGTGATGTCATACCTAGTCAGTTGGAAAAAAGCCAAGTTGAAATTACATTTAAAGATAATTATAAAGGTCAAATTCGTGCAGAAGTTACAACTATAAATAATAATGGATCTTCAAGTAGTGTGAGACTTTATGTTGAATTTAAAAATAATAAAACAGGTAAAACTAAATCTATAAACTTTGTAGTTACTGGATTAAATAAAAAAGGTGTTGTTGATCCTTTTAGAAATAGTTCTGTTAATACTATAAGTTATTTTGATGGTGCTGGTGGGTTTGATTCATATTCTAATAAAAGCCAAAAAGATAGATTTAAATATGATAATGAAAAATATATAAATTCATTAGAAGGTCAAATTAGTCCTGATAAAAAACCTATTAATTTAAAAACATATAGAGGTTTAGAAACAAGTCAGGATAATATCAATAAGTTTGATCAAAAAGCTAATGAAAGTAATTTTGATACTTATTATAATGCTGCTTTAAAAGGATTTACTTTACCAGTTTATAATGATAAAGGTGAAGTTAATGGTTTACAAATTAATGATGGTTCTGAAATAAATAAAGGTCCATCAACAGTTGATTCATTAGGAAGAGATAGATTTAAAACTAATGGTTTAGCTAGAACCATTCCAAATGAAACATATAAAACTGCTGCTATTCAAACTTTTCAAGTAAGTTTTACAGCTCATAAAGATTATGCTGCTGAAATCGAAGAAGCTGAAGATAATATAAAATTATTTGAATCATGAGATGATAAGCAAATTGAAAATTACATCGATATTCAACTAAAACAGTTAAAATTGAATTTTGAAGATGAATCTGGACAAATAGATAAACAAATAGCAACTACTAATAGAGAAAATACAGGTATAATAGATAATCTTCAAAAACAAAAAAATGAATTGGAGTCAAAATATAAAAAAGATAAAGATGAGATATCTAAATTAGGTAAAGATGGTTTAGTTAAATGACAACAAAAACAAATTCAAGAATATAAAGAGAAAAAAGAATTAAAGCAATTTCAAGCTTCTGAATCAGGAACAATGTGAATAATGGATTATTTAACTGAAAATGATGGCAAAAATCCAACTAAGTTCTATTTTGGAACAAATTCTCACGTTGCTAAAGCACTTAAAGATGATTTATTATCAGCATCATTAACTAGATTAAATTCAAATATTAGTGTTGGTCAAACATTTAATTTAAATGGTTATGATAAAAACTTTACTAAATTTGTATTTACTCCAAAAAATAGTAAAAAAATAACTGATGCAATTACTACAATTTTTCATGCAACTGATTTTATAAAAGAAGATAAAAATCCTTTAAAATTTTTAGAACCAACTCAGAAAGATAAATATAAGGAAGCAGGTATTTTTGCTGATTTTGCAGTTATTGAAGTTGATTTTGAAAAATTACTAAATGGTAGTGAATATACTCATACAGTTTGAAGTGAATCTAAAGAAATTACTTCTGGTTATGAAACTGATAAAGATAAATTAATTTCTAATATCACTAATGATTATGCAAGTAATAATTCTAAAAAAGTTCAATTTGTTTCAGATTCATTATTGGATGAAGCATATTATAAAAAATATGACAGAAAACTAGATTTTGATAAGAACAATTCTAGTGAATTAGAAGAATATAAAAAACTAGAAAGTCTATACATAGTTGGTTATCCAACAGCAAATGAAGATTATTATTTAGATCAATATGAAGATCATACTCAATTAAGTACTAAAAAATATGATTTTTCATTATGAGTAAATAGTGAATCTAAATATTATAAAAAACTCGCTAATAAAGAAGGTTATACTAGTTCATTTAGTAAAGATGAATTAGAAAAAGGAAATTTCTTATCATATCAAATTGGATATAGATCATTTATTGATAAACCAGGATTAACTGATGCATTTTTAGCAGTTCATAGAATCGGTAAGAAATTATATACTTTAAATGATAATGGCAAAACTAAAAAATACTTTAACTATGGTTTAGAAATATTACCAAGATTTTATGCACCAGCTGGTGGGGCTAGTGGATCTAGTGTTAGAACAAAAGATAATAAATTATTAGCTGTATATCATGCAGCTAATAATATTGCAAAAACTGGATTAGCAGCAACATTTAGATCCAATGGTTATGATTACAAAGGTTTATTTGGTAAATATAATTTAGGTCAATATGACTTGATTTATGGTGGTGGAAGTGATCAGGCTAGTGGAAAATCATATAGAGAAGTAATGAAGGTTAAATATAGTAGTGGAAAAAGTGCTTTATTTGATAAAGGTTTTGATCACACACCTGAAGAATTTAAATTCAAAACACAAGCCAAATAAAATAAATATTAATAAATAAGCAAATAATATCCTTTAGATTATATCTAAAGGATTTTTTAACTATATTTACTATTAAAGACAATTTTAAATTTATTTGTTCAAAAATAAGAAAAAATACTTTACAATATAATAGTTAAATATTGCCTTTGCGCAAATTTGCTTAAAATAAGATACAAAAATAATAAAAATTGTCTATTTACAATACCTTTAAGTGACTTTATAATTAGTCAAATTACATACAATTAATAATTCTATTTCTAGGGAGAAAAATTGTGTATTTTTTAAAAAAGAAAAAAAACAAAATTTTAACAATAGCTTTAGTAGCTACCTTAGCTGCTTCTGTTTCATTTGGTTCTGTTTTTTATTATTCATTTTCTGATAATCATATTTCCTTTGATACATCTTCGAATGGAATAACTGATGCTGAACTAGCTCCAATTAATAATGCAATTAATGATGCAATAGTTTCAAATAGAGATAACAAATTAAAACCAAGCGAAGAAAAAATCATCAAAGAAACAGAAAAGAAAATTGAAGAAAAAATAATAATACCACCTGCTAAAAAAGAAGAAAAAATAGAAGCGGCAAAACCAATACCAAAACCAGTAGTGAGAAAGCCTGAAACAAAAATAACTTCACCAAAAATAACTAGAAGAAAACAAACTATTATAATTGCTGGAATTGAAGTTGAAGCCGAAATTGAAGGACCACCAGGATTTGTAACTCATCAAAGAGATAAAGACAGAAAAATATCAAATCCAACAAAACCATATCAAAACCACACTGTTAATAAAATACTTAGTGTTAAAGTAACTGATAAACTAAAAGAACAAGTTGCTAAAGACGCTTTAAATGGTGGTAATGGTTATGATAAAGGTGCAGGATTATTTAACAATAGTATTTTTAATGTACTTAAAAAAGAATTTAATTCTGGTAAAGAATTAAATAATATTTTAAGCACTCTTGAATCAGTAGCACGTCAAAACTCTGGTGCTTTTCAAAATACTTTAGAACGTTATAAAAAATTGTTAGATTCACCAAATGTTATAAATTTCTTAAAATCTGAAGCACAAAAAGAATATCCAAAACTAAAATCTAAATTTCAAACTAAAAATCAAGAATATATTTGATTAATTGCTAATTTAGATCAGTCTAAATTCACAAAAATAGCATCAACTTCAGAAAAATATTTAGAAAAAGGATTAACAATCTCTCCAAGAAGTGCGTTTATTAACGAAGCTGGTGAAATTGATTCTAATGGTTGAGGACCACCAGATGAATATAATACTGTAACTTCAAGATTAAGAAGAGATAATTCTGAATATAGAGTCTTTGATTATGATGAATATTATAATAGATCATCAGATAAAATAGCAAATGGAACTTATCCAGGTTGAGTTAAAAAAGATGTTAGTGAAGAATATAGTAAAAAGTATAATTTCAAAGCAAGCGATGGTATTAGATTTAGTAAATTAGAAAGAATAAATCCAAACCCAACAAAAGGTAAACTTAATTCAGGATTAGTACTAGATTTAGATGTTTCAAACGATGAAGCTTATAGAAGATCTAAAGAATTAATAGAAAAACTTCAAAAAGATGGTGAACAAATCACTTCTTATAGAATAAAAAATATGGGTGAGAAAAACTCAGATCAAGCATTTAAAGATATATTAGCTGCACTTCCAAAAAACATTCAACAATTAGAATTGTTCTTCTCAGATAAAGCAACAAATACAGCAAGTTTAATTGCTTTAGAAAATAAAAATATTAAAGAATTGTCATTATACACTAGTGGAAATTCATTAAAAAAAGCTTGATCATATAATCCATTAGCTTTAAGAAATACAACTTGAATTAATACAATTGATTATAATGTAAGTGCTGAATATTCTAGATATGACAAAATTACAACTAGAATTACTTTTAATACTTTAGCATTTGATCAAGAAGACTTTAAAAATGGTAGTTATGAAAGAATTAATGATGGATTAAGAATGGTTTATTATGCAAGAAATAATGAACCATTCTTCCAAGGTGGACATGGACCTGGATTAGAACCTGATAAAAAATTAGGACAAAATAGTTATCCAACAGGTTTAGACTTTTCTAGAGTTATAGGTATTAAATCATTAAAAGGACTAAGATTTGATGATGATTTAGATACTTCAAATGAACCAAGAAAAATCACTGAATTAACCTTATATAATAATGAATCTTATTTTGAAATTTCTTCTGATGAATTAAATGAAGCTAACTTGCAGCATTTATCAACTGGAGAAGGAAATCTTGAAAAACCAAAAATTCATTTTAGTAATGGAAATAATACAACAAGTATAAGAATTTCTGGAAAAACTCTATTATCTGATGAAGGAAGAAAAAACTTAGATAAATACTTGGAATATAATGAATCACTTAGAAATTCAGGAAAACAAATTCAAATACCAAGTGGATCTGATGAACTAAAAAAACAATTAGAAGGTTGAGGTTATAAAGTTTCAACTGCTTCTGATAGATCGTTTACATAATCAAAAAAAGGAATATACAACCTATGAAAAGATTTAATAAATTATTGATGTATGCATCATCATCAACGCTTTTACTACCGATTACTTTATTAGTTGCTTGCACTCCTTCTAAAGTAGTCTCTAAACCTATTGATGACAATGAATTTAGTAAACTTATTAATTCTATAAAAACAGAAGATGATCTTTTAAAATATGCTGATATTAAATTTAAGGATCAAAGAGGTTCTGAAATAAGTAAGGGTAATATATTACCATCACAACTGAAAAAAGAAAATATAAGTATAATTTTTAAAGGCAAATATATTGGGCAGATTTCTACTGAAGTTTTAAATGTAAATGTTATTAACCAAGATTCTTCTTTAGGGAATAAAGTTAATATTTTTGTTCAGTTTACTAATAAGAAAACTGGAACAAAAATACCTACAAGTTTTATTATTAGTGGTCTAAATGAAAATGGTAACTTTGATTTTTCAGGAACTAGAATTGTAAATGACTTGGATTATTTTGGTGGTCTTAGCGGTTTTAATGATTATAGTAATAAAACTCAAGAGCAACGATTTGATTATGATAATTCAAGATATATAACAGGATTAAAAAATCATTTATCAAGTGGAACAGGAACTGTTGATTTAAAAAAACTGAGAGGCCTAGATACAAAAGAAGAACAAATTAGAACATTTGACAAATTAGCAAAAGAAGTTAAGTTCGATAGTTATTATAATGCTGCTTTAAAAGGGTTTACGCTACCAGTTTATGATAATTCAGGTCAATTTATTGGTCTAAGTGTAAATGATGAACAAGAAATTGGAAAAATTGCTTCTCATGTCGATTCACTTGGGAGAACTGAAAAAGCTAAGACTAATGGTTTAGCTAGAACTATTCCAAATGATACTTATAGAACAGCTGCAATTCAAACATATCAAGTAAATTTCACAATTTATAAAGACTATGCTAAAGAAATTGAAGAGGCTGAAGATAATATTCAATTATTTAACAAATGAGATGAAAAACAAATTCAAAGTTATATTTCCGCGCAATTAAATCAATTAAGATTAAACTTTGAAGATGAAGTATCTCAAATAGAAAAACAACTTTCTCAACCATTAGACGGCAGAACAACTATAGTAGAAAATCTTAATAAAAGAAAATCTGAAATAACTACAGAATATGAAAAAAAATTAAAAGAAATATCAAGCTTGAATAGAGATAATCTTGTTGAATGACAGAAAAAAGAAATTGAAGAATATAAAAAGAAAAGAGAAGAGAAAATTTTTCGAACTTCTGAATCAGGAACAATGTGAATAATGGATTATATTGATATCAATAATCCGACAAAATTCTACTTTGGAACAAATTCACACGTTGCTAAAGGTATAAGAGATGATATGATTTCATTTTCTTTGACTAGATTAAATTCAAATATAAAAGTAGGCCAAACATTTGGATTAAATAGTGCTGATAAGAATTTCACAAAATTTACTTTTGAACCTGCTAAAAAAGAAAAGAAACTTAATGAAGCAGTAACAGCTATTTTTCATGCTACTGACTTTATAAAAAAAGAAAGTAGTCCACTTTCGTTACTTAAAGATGATCAAAAAACTAAGTATAGTGAAGCAGGCTTATTTGCAGATTTTGCAGTTGTTGAAATAGACTTTGAAAAACTTTTAGATACAAATAATTTTTCACGCACAATTTGAAGTGATTCTAGTGATATTTCAAGTAAATATCAAGATGATAAAAATGAATTAATAAAGAAAATAACTAATGATTATGCAAAAAGTGATAAAAAAATTAGTTTTGCATCAGAATCAATATTAGATGATAAAAATTACAAAAAATTTGATAGAAAACTTGATTTTAATCCTGAAAATTCAGATGAGTTAAAAGCATATAGAGATTTAGATAGTCTATATATTGTAGGTTATCCAACTTCAAATGAAGATTATTACTTAGATCAATACGAAGATGAAAAGCAATTGAAAAATAAAAAATATGATTTTTCTTTATGAATTAATAATGAATATAAATATTATAAAAAATTAGTTAATGGGGAAGGAACTTCAAGTTCATTCAAAGATTATGAATTAGAAAAAGGAAACTTTTTCTCTTATCAAATCGGATATAGATCATTTATTGATAAACCTGGACTAACTGATGCATTTTTAGCAGCTAATAAAGTTGGCAAAAAATTATATTCTTTAGATGAGCAAAACAAAGGTAAAGCTAAGAAATACTTTAATTATGGTTTAGAAATACTTCCAAGATTTTATGCACCAGCTGGCGGAGCTTCTGGTTCTAGTGTTAGAACAAAAGACAATAAATTATTAGCTGTATATCATGCAGCTAATGGATGAGCCAAAACTGGTTTAGCAGCTGTATTTAGATCTAATGGTTATGACTATAAAAATCTATTTGGTCCATATAAATTGGGGCAATACGACTTAATTTATGGCGGGGGAAAAGATCAAGAAAAAGGTAAATCCTATAGAGAAGCCTTATTAAAGAAATATAATAATGATATAAAGAGTGCTTTACTCCCAAATGGATTTAGTGATGATAAAGTTCCACAACAATTTAAGTTCGACAACGGCAAACAAAAATAAAACTTTCATCTATTCAAGGAGACAAGATAAATGATTTCTTTAAAAGTTGAACAACAAAAATTTTATGATGATGGTTCAAACTTAATATTAGAAACAAAAAAGAATAAAATAGTATCTATTTATAAAACGATTATTCTTTCATTCTTTTTTGTATCAATGGCATTGTTACTATTTTTATCAAATTATTCAATCTTTAATAAAAATATAGAAAATTCATACCAATTTCTATTTAATTTTTCTCAACCTGTATTTGAACAATATAACTGAGTAGTACTTTTTAGAATTTGTTTATTAGGATTTTTATATTTTTATGGATTAAAAAAAGCTTATATAAATATAGAACCAAACAAACCATATTTAAAACAATACACGATTTGATTTATTTTATATTTAATAACTAGTATTTCTGCATTTATATTATTTTTTACTTATTCACCATTAGAAGCACAAAATATAATTAATCTAATTTATAGTTTAATCGGTTTATTATTAATAGATATTTCTTATGTGTTATTTAAATATAAAACAAGAAAAAAACTAAATCCATTAGTATATCAAAACAAATGAAGTTTAATTGTTGATTTAATTAGTAGAACAATTTTAGTTAGTTTAGTTTTAGCTATTTTTCTAGTTTGAATAAATCAAGGTGGAGAAGCTTATGAAATGCTAGCTAATAATAAGTTTTATGAGTATGTATTAAACTTATTTGGAATTAAAAACTTTTTAAACTTTTTAATTATTATTACTAGTTTTATATTTATTGGTTTATTGTTTATTGGATTAAATATTTATACTATTTTAAAAATAGTTTATAAACAATTTAGTTTTGAAATTATTAGAGATAAGTTGAATTTTTATTTAACTGGAGTAATTGTTGTATTTATTTGATTAATAAGTTTAGTGTTTTTAAAAATACCATCAACTCATGAAGTATTTGTAAAAAATGATAACTTAGAATATTTATACTTATTATTTTCTTTATTAAACATTATTATTACTATTGTTTATTTATGATTTAAACAATTTAAAAATAGATTAAATAGTCCTTTAATTAAAATCAGTTATTTAACTATTTTTCATTTTATTATTTGAACTGTATTTATGGTTGCTAGTTTTTTAACAACAAATACAACTGTAAGTATGATTAACTTATTAATTACTATTGTTTTAGTTGCTATTAGTTATTATTGACATATTAAATCATCAAGATTTAACAACTATTATAATTACTTATTAATTACTTTAAATGTAATAATGATTTTTATAATAAGTTTAGTATTTGGATTTAATCAAATATTACTATCACATAATAATAAAAATTTATTTATTATTCCTTTAAAAGCTAATTTATTACAAATTATAAGTATTTTTATAGTAGCATTTCAAATTATTAATGTAATTTATCCATTAACTTATATGTTAATTACAAGTATTAAAATTTCTAAAACTTTTAAAAAGGAGCTAAATCATGAAACACAAAAACAAACAAACTAGCGATCAATCTTTTATGGTTTTTGATTTATATGAAAAAATAGTTAATGCTAATAATTACATTGATTATCAAAAACTACTAGCAACAGTATTATTAGAAAATCAAATCGGATTTGATTCAAAAGTTTATAAAGAATTTGAAAACTCTTATTTACTAGCTTTTAAAAATCATTTTGATATTGTTTTAAATGATTTTGTAATTACTTTTAATGTTAATTTAAAAATTAGTAGTGATTTATTAGTACCAATGTTAAGTGAAACTGAAAGTAGTAATACTGAAGCAATTAATTTAAAAACAAGTAACAATGAACAATATCAAAAGTTTTTAACTACTTATAATAACTATTTTATTTCACTAATTAAACAAGGTTTTTGTGTTGAAATTTTTCCAAATGTTATTTTATTTAAATCAAAAAACACAGATCATTTAAAAATAGTATTTGATAAAACTAAAGTTTTAACTAGAGGTTAATATGGATTTAAAAAAAGTAGAAACCAAGTTAAACAACTTAAAAACTATTCAACAAAGACTAAGTAATGAAAAAAACATTTTATTAATAGATATGATTAAACAAAATGCTTTATTAAATTATTATGTTAAAAATGCTTTGTGAAATCAAAACATTATTTCATTACTACAAAATGAATATAAAATCAAAAATAATTTGATTAGTGAGATAAAAATTAATAAAAATAAACTAATTAATAAATTAAAAGACTTTATTTTTCAACCAAAAGAACTTTGAATTTATTTAACTGAAGAACAAAAATACTCAACTGATTCTTATTCAAGATATGAAAATCACATTTTAAATAGTATTAAAAAAAATAATGCTGATTTTATTGTTATTGGAGATCGTGCTAAACAGTTTTGTAGTGATAATAAATTAAATGTCATTTATAATGTTGATCAAAAACAAGCGATTTCAAAACTTTCATGAACACTAACTTTAATTATTAAATTCTTATTTTCTCAATATAATTATAAAAGTTTACGCTTTGTAATTAATTCTAATAAAAATAAAGATAATAGTTTTACTATTCTTCCACTAACTAAATTTAATGTAAATAGTTTAAGTGAAACTGAAACTAAATTTGATTTAGATCATATTAAAGAATTTAAAATCTTTCCAGATATAAATAATTATATTCAAACTCAAATTGATAATTATATAGAAAATTCAATTCAATCTTTATTAGTTGAATCATCATTTTATAAAACTAAAAATGAATTAATTAAAACTAATAAAACTATTAATGAAGTAGATGAAGAAGTTAAAAAGTTAAATAAAAAGATTATTAGAATCAAACGTGAAAAAGAAATTGAAGAAATTGTTTTACTAACAAGTAATAATAAGAAATTTTTAATCAGGAGAGATCAATAATGGCTTTTAGTGTTGAAATTAATTTTATTGAAAATAAACAAACTATTAATTTTAATAAAGCAATTGTTTATTTTAATGCTGATGAAGAAAATGAATGAATTTCATTAACTAATAATTCAATATTAGGTTATGAAATTATGTTATTAAAAATTTTAGATCTATCTAATAATCAAGAAAAATACTTATTTGCAAACAATGTTAATATTATGGTTAAAAATAATCATATTGTAATTAATACTTTTTCAAAACAAAACTTTTTAGTTAAATCAAATCGTAAAAAAGTTTATCAAGATCAATTAAAAGAATTACATAAACAAATTAGTATTTTACAAGCAAATCAAACAATTGGTTTAACAATTAATTCATTATTAGAATTAAAAAAATTAAAAAATAAATATTATGTTTTAAAGTTAAAAAATCTATTACAGCTAAAAGGAGAATAATATGAAAAAAAATAAATTATTATCTAAATCATATAAAATAGCTATTCTTCTTTTAACAACTACAAGCAGTTTGAGTTTAACTGCACTAATTAAAAACACTCATAATAACAACAATAATACTGTTTTAAAATTGTATCAAGATGGTAATGGATCAGGTGGAAGTGGTAGTTCAGGAGGATCAGGTGGAGCTGGATCAAATGGTGGTTCAGGTACAAGTGGAACTAGTGGAACTGGTGCTAATGGGGGTTCAACAACCACTCCTGGAACGCCGGCTAAACCAGAAATTTCAAAGGAGTTCTCTACATTTAAGGATAAAGCTGAGAAAAAGATTAAAGAAACTTTAGAAAAAGTTCAAAAAAGAGCAACTGAAATTATTGATCAAGAAATTGCAAAATTAAAAAAATTAAGTGATAGCACTGAAAAATCAGAAGAATATTTTAAAAATTTGCAAAAAAAAGTTTATTTAACTGAGTTAAAAAAACATTTTAGTAATAAAGAAGAATTTGATAAAGATCCTTCTAAATATGGTTTTGATATAACTTTTCCAAAAGTTATCGCAAATGATAAAAATGTAGATACTGCAATAATCAAGTTTAATGGTAAAACTTATAACAACATTAAAATATCTCCAGATAACAATGATAGAGATTATTCAAAAGTAGTATCAAAAAATGGTAAAGATGGTGTTGAAAAAAATAACAAAAAGCAAGACAATGTAATAACTAGTCACAGATTTGATGTTTTATTGGATAGCTACTCTCAAAGTTGATTAGGGAAATTAAAAGACATTATCTATAAAGAAGATGAAGATCTTCCTGAATTTGGAAAGGATATGTTTTTTAGTCAAAAAAATCAAAACAGTTCAGAAACTTCATCAAATGGATCTTCAAATACAACAAGTATTGATGGATATACTATTGAATTAAAAAAAGAACACAAAACTTGACAAGATTATATTAAAAATAAAATTAAAAATAGATTTGTTGACTTTGATTTAAATCAAAACCAAAGTTTTCAGTTTAATACTCAATCAAGTAATTCAAGTAAACCAACACCACCAAATATTCCTGATTTAAACAAAAAACCACTAGATCCAACTGAAAAAAGAGATCAAAACTCAGTTGAATATGCCGAACAACTTCCTAGATTAAAACCAATTTTAAAATGACAATATGCAGATCATGCTGAGGGAAGCATAAAAAGTTCATTTAATTCAGCTAATGAAGAAAAAAATCCAATGTTTTTCTTTATTAACCCAATTAATACAAGATTCAAATATCACGTTACAGCATTAGATAATGGTAGAGCTACTGTTAAAATCAAAGATCAAGTAAAAGATGTTGAAAGAACATATTATACTTCAGATATAAATTATGAAGTTGATCCAAGATTTACATTTATTTTAGAAAATTTAACTAAAAAAATTGAAGCTAAATTTTTACAACTTTATAAAGCTTTATTATTAGATGAAAAAATTAATTATGTTAAATTAAATAATGATCATTTACAAACAAGTTTATTTGGATTAGTAAATCTAGCAACTAGAATAGTTAGTGATTCAAAATATTTAAATGATGTTTTATATAATATAGCAACAAGTGAGTATCAATCACTTAGTCATATTTCTAGTGATGATGATTATGCTGGATGAATTAATAGAGTTTCAAATCAAGCATTTGCAAGATTACTACATGCAATTAGTGCTTCACAATTAAATAATCAAAATAATCCTTGAAGTGTTTTAACTGGTGGGTTTAAAAGTGTTCAAGAAATCTATCAAGAACTAGCTAGAGTTAGTGGAACTAGAGATCAAATTATTAAAAAAGCTAATGACTATAATGTTGATTTAAGTCATTTAGATCAAATTTATGATTATTTAGATACTTCTATATTAAAAGCTCAAACTAGTGCAAATCAAATTGGAAAAGCTTTAAACATTTTAAGTTGATATGATAATTTTACAAATCATGTTAAAGATACATCTGAACATTCAGCTTTATTAAAAGTTTTAATTGATACTTCAGATATTAAAAGTGATGAAAAAAAAGTACAAGAGTTTCAACAAACTTATCAAAAAGCTATTCAAAAACTAGAAGAAAATAACAGAGAAAAGAAAAAACCTTTAATAATTGTTAGTTCATTATTTTTAGTAATTTCATTATTGTTCATTATAGCAAACACTCTGATATTCTTAATTAAAACTAAACGTAGTAAAAATAAAAATGCTAAATTAACATTTATTATTTCAACTACAATTTCAACAATTATTACTATATCGTCAATTATTTTATTAATAATAGGATTGAAAGGATAAAACGATGAATATAAAAACAAATAGCAAACATACATCACCTAAGATTAGTGCAATCTATGATTATATTGTTGAAGTTAAGGGTGAGTTTGACTATAAACAACAACAAATTTTTACTTCTAAAAAAAATAAAGAAGCAAGATTATTTTTAATTAGTGCTACAAGTGATACTGCTTATTTATTAGCTAATTTACAAGCTTTAAAACTAACTATTAATGATGAATTAGAATTATTAGATAATACTAATGAGATATTTACTTCAAATGAATATTTTGGAAAAGTAATTGACATTTATGGAAATATCATTTTACCTGAACCAAAAACTGTTGTTAAAAAACCTGAAGATATTTCAAGTGAAGTTTTTAAATTAAGTCATGATTTAATGAAAGTTCAAAGATTAAATGAACAATTATATACTGGTTTAACTGCTATTGATTTATTAATTCCAATTGGTAAAGGACAACGTGAATTAATTGTTGGAGATCGTCAAACTGGAAAAACTCATATAGCTTTAAATACTATTATTAACCAATCTGCTAGAAATATTAAATGTGTTTATGTTGCTATTGGTCAAAAAAAAGAAAGCATTTCAAGAATTTATAATATTTTAGCTCAACATGATGCTTTAAAAAACACAATTATATTAGATGCTCCAGCTAACAGTAGTTATGAACAATACTTAGCTCCATATATTGGAATGACTCATGCTGAAAACATTTCAAATACTGATGATGTTTTAATTATTTTTGATGATTTAACAAAGCATGCAAACATTTTTAGAGAAATTGCTTTATTAAGTAATCGTCCTGTTGGAAAAGAAGCTATGCCTGGTGATATGTTTTTTGCTCATTCTCAATTACTAGAAAGAGCTGGATCATATAAAAATAAAAAAACTATTACAGCATTACCAATTATTCAAACTATTGATAATGATATTACTAGTTTAATTGCATCAAATGTAATTTCTATTACTGATGGTCAAATTGTTACAAGTAGTAAATTATTTTTACAAGGTATTCTACCTGCTGTTGATATTGATTTTTCAGTTTCAAGAACTGGTGGAAGTGTACAAGATAAAACTATTAGACAAATTGCTGGTCAAATTAATAAAACATATAGAAAATATAAAAGACAATTGAAATTATCAATGTTAGATTACAACTTAAATAGTGAAACTGCTGATTTAATGCATAAAGGTAAAATGATTGATAAATTATTTACTTCAAAAGGATTTAGTATATTTTCATATAACTTTATTTTAATGATGACTAAAATTATTAATTGATCACTAATTAAAGATATTAAAGATGAACAAAAAGCTTTAAAATTTATTGATGAATTAATTAATAAATCAGTTGATGGTAAGAAACAATTTGAAATCATTAAATCAGGAAATAATTATGATGATAAAATGATGAAAAATTATTTCTTATTTGCTTTAAAACAATACTCTGATTATGTTGGATTAAATTGAGAAATTGATAATGAATATGACTTCTTATCACTAGATCAGTCATTTTTAGAAAAAACTGCTAAAAAATTAGGAGATAAATAATGAACGGGAAAATATTAAGTATATCTGGTGATGTAATTGAAGTACAATTTGAAAAAAGCAATTTACCTTCAATTAATCACTTATTAACAACTCATGATAATCAAACATATTTATTAGTAAAAAGTGTTATTAATGAAACTAACATTAAAGCAATCATCATTTATGCATATAAACAAATTTCACTAAGCGATGAAATTATAAATACTAATAAAAGTTTTATGGTTCCAGTAGGAAGTAAAGCAAAAAACAACATTTTTAGTTTTACTGGAATTTCACTAAACAATAAAAAAGATGATAAACAAGAATATGTTGAAATGAATTCAACTATTAATAATAAAAGAGAATTAAGCACTGAATTTGAACTAATTGAAACAGGTATTAAAGCTATTGACTTTTTTATTCCAATTTTTAAAGGATTTAAATTGGGAATTTTTGGTGGAGCTGGTGTTGGTAAAACAGTTTTAATGAAAGAAATCATTTTTAATGTTAATAATAAATATAAAAACACTTCAAATATTTTTATTGGATCAGGTGAACGTTCAAGAGAAGGTATTGAACTTTATGATGAACTAACTGAATCTAATTTAATGAAAAATTCAACTATGTTTGTTTCTAAAATGAACGAATCTCCAGGAGCACGTATGTCAATTGTTCCAATTGGAGTTACTGCTGCTGAATATTTAAGAGATGTTAAAAAAGAGGATGTTTTATTATTTATTGATAATATTTATCGTTTTATTCAAGCAGAAAATGAAGTAAGTGCAACACTTGGTAAAAAACCTTCAGTTGGTGGGTATCAATCTACTTTAGAAAGTGATGTTGCAAACATTCAAGACCGTTTATTTAAAAATAAAAATGGGGCGATTACTTCATTTCAAACTGTGTTCTTACCAATGGATGATTTAAGTGATCCATCAGCTGTAGCTGTATTTAATCACTTAGATTCAAATCTAGTTTTATCAAGAGATCAAGCTGCAAAAAACATTCTTCCAGCTTTTGATCCACTAGCAAGTTCTTCTAGTTCAGTTGATGAAACTTTAATTGGTAAAAAACACTTTAATGCCATTATTGAAGTTAAAAGAATTTTAAAAGCTTATAAAGATTTAGAAGATGTAATTTTAATTTTAGGATTTGATGAATTAGATGCTGAAAGTAAAATTTTAGTTAAAAAAGCTTTACAATTAGAAAACTTCTTTACTCAATATTTCTTTATGACTGAACAATTTACAAAACAAAAAGGTCAATATGTACCTTTAAATGAAACAATTGATAGTGTTATTAGAATTATTGAAGGTAAATATATTAAACAATCTCCTGAAATCTTTTCATATATTGGATCAGCTTTAGATTTAAAAACCGATGAAGAATTAGGATTATAATTTTAGATAATAAAAGCAAGACTTTAAGTCTTGCTTTTTTTCTAACTAATTCATATTAATTTTTTGTAATTTTTGTAAATTTAAATTTGTCTTGTTTATCTCTTGAATAACTAAATGAATAAGTTGACTGGCTATTATCTTTTTTATTTTTAACTTTAGCTATTAAAGTTTCACTTAATAATTGATCAAATTTATTTTTCTTTTGATCTTTAAATTCAAAACTAATTTCAACACTATTTCAATTTGTTTTAATTTCTATTGATTTGTTTACTGTTGAAATAATTTTAGAAATTTGGTTTATAGCATTTTGTGATTTATCATCTTTTTTATCTAAATTAACATTAAACACTTTAGTTAATAATGCATAAATTAAAGAATCTTTTCCTATTGGATTATTTTTATCTGAAGTTCAACCTAAAATTTCTAAAGTTTTTTCTGGATTATTTTTTAGGATTTCTAGTAAGTGTATTTTACCACTAGTATTAATGTCTTTAACTTTATAAGTATAGTTATCCACTAATTTAGCAACTTCAGTTAAACTTGTTAAGTTAATATTTGAATCTTTAACTTGATCTATTTTTTCATTACCTTTAACATCTAAATCATTTAGTAATGAATCTAAAATATCAGTAACTGATTGTTCTTGTAATGATTTAGAAATTGGTTGATCTTTTCATCAAGTTTCATTTATTTTATTAAGTGGAGTAGTTAGTAAACCTTTTAAGTTAAATTCTTTAACATTTTTAAAGATTTTGTCATAACCATTTTCTAATGTAGTTAAAAATCCTCTAATTGTAGCATACGGAATGCTTTTTGTATCAGCTTTTACCTGAGTTAGTAAGTCAATTAATGTTTTTCTAAAGACTTTAAACATTTCATTAACTTTATTTACTAAAAATACTTGTCCTGAATATAAATCTTTAAATGAATTTGCAGCAGGTTTTTCACTATCACTATATAAAATAGGAAATGCAATAGCTAAGATTTTATTTATTAATGGTATAAGTAAAAATGGTAAGAAACCTAATTGTGCTGATACTTCAGGTGGAATTAGTTTAGTATTTTTTTGTATGCTTTCTATAATTACAGGTAAACCCTTAGCAAATAATGTTGTTAGACATTTATTTAAGTTATTTTCTCCTGTTAATAAACTATTTAAAGTGAACGAAATTCATTTATATAATTGTTGAATTAAAGTATCTACAACTTTTTGAATTTGATCATCAGTAGTTTCTTTTGATATTAATGCTAGCAAAGGTTTAAGTTTTTCATTTAATGCTTGTTTTGCTAAGTCAGCTAGTATAGTTAATGATGGATGAGCTTTGCTATTATCATAATACTCTTTTGAATCATCTTTAGAACTATCTTCTGAATATTCAACTTTATTTGATGTTAAAAATAAAATTCCTAGTAGTTTTTGTAGTTCAAACCCATCTTTTTTAGTTTCATCTTTTAGTTCATCAACAGTTTTTTTAATAAATGAAAAAATGTATTTTATATTAATAGATGATTGTTTATCTTTAGTAATTTCTTTTATAGTTTTACTATTATAAATAGATTTAATAAATTCTTCATTTTTCTTAGAAGCGCTAAATAAATTAGTATATGAGTTAGGAGTATAGTCTCTTGCTTCTTCAAATAAGCTAAGTTTTATTTGTAAAAATTGTAGAGATTGCAAAATATAAGCAACAATATTTCATTCCTGTCCATTTTTAGATTTAGCAGGACCATTTAATGCTTTAGTCAATGCTTCACTAGCTTGCTTTAATGACTTGGAAGCTTCACCAGTTTTTAATTCAATTGGTGTGTAACTAGATCCAACTGTGCTTAAACCTATAGCATTAGATAAGCTTACATAAAATGCATTATCTAAATCTTCAACTTTTAAGTCTTTAAATTTATTATTAACATCAATTTTTTCTTGAAAAGCTTTAACTTCATCTTCAAATTTAGCACCTGGATTAGACAATTTTTCTAGTCCATCTTTTAAATAAGGCTTAACTTTTTTAAAGAACGATTTCAAAGTACTGTTAACTGAATCAAAATCACTTAATAAAAACATTGGATTTAAATTAGTAGTTAATTCCAATACTTTTAAAATATCAGCACTTAATTTATCTATATCACTTGTTCCCAACCCAATTAATTTAAAAATTTCATCTAATACAAAATTATTTAAACTTTTATTAGAATCAAGTTTTATGTTTTTATCTAGAACATTTTTATATGAATTTTGATCAAAATATTTATTTATAAATTGATTAGTTGATTTTAATGAATCTAAACTTAGTTCATCTTTATCAAGAGATAAATTATTTTGCTTAGTTAATAATTCTAGATTTTTATTTTCATTCAAGTTTCTAATTTCTTGAAAATTTAGTTGTAGTTGATCTGCTAAAATGAAATCTTTAGCAAATAAACTAACAGCTGTTTTTGTATTTGTTAATGAGTTGTTAGTTTCAAATTTATATTCTTTTTTATGACAAGCAATTACTGGTAAACTAGCTGTACTTATCATCATAACTGATGATAAGATTGCAATTAATTTTTTCATAATTCCTCCTGTATAAAACTTAAAATCGGTTAGGATAAAAGTTTTATATTCTAACATTTTATAACAAACTAGAAAAAAATGCAAAGTTTTTTAATTTATAAAAAAGTGTATAATTTGAAAAACCAGCTTTAAATTTAAATAATATGTAAACTTTATTTTTAATATTTTAAAATTAATATAGTAAAGAAAAAAGAGGGCTTATGGATAAAAAAGTAATTTATCTAGCAACAACTAATAAAAATAAAGTTAAAGAATTTAGTGAAATTCTAAAAGACTATCAAATTAAAAGTTTATTAGATATACCAGAATATGTTGAAATTGAAGAAAATAAAAAAACATTTAAACAAAATGCCTTATTAAAAGCAAAACATTTAGCTAAATATATAAATGGAGTTGCAATTGGAGATGATACTGGAATTTGTGTTAAAGCTTTAAATGATTTTCCAGGAATTTATTCTAAAAGATGAGCTTATCCTTTAACTAATCATTATGATATATGCAATAAATTATTAGATAAACTAAAACATATAAATCAATTAAATAAAAGAAAAGCTTATATGACAACAGCTATTGCTTTATATGATGCAATCAATAAAAAACAATTTGTATATCAAGCTAGAGTTAATGGATATATTGATTTTCAAGTTAATGAAAGTGAATTTGGTTTTGGTTATGATTTTATTTTTATTCCTAAAGGTTATGATAAAGCTTATTCATTAATGAATAGTGAGTTAAAAAATCAAATTTCAGCTAGAAAAAAAGCAATAGATAAACTAATAGAATATATTGATAATGTAAAATAATTAAGGATTTATATGAATAAAAGAAAAATTAATATTGTTTTATATGAACCAGAAATTGCTCAAAATGTTGGAGCAATTATGAGAACTTGTGTAGCTATTAATGCAAGATTACATATAATTGAACCATTAGGTTTTATTTTTGATGATCGTCATTTATCTAGACCTAGTGCAAATGAGTATAAATATGTTGATTGTATTAGATATGATGATTGAAATGATTTTATAACTAAACATCCAAATATTACTTTATTTTGTTTATCTAGATATGGTCAAAAACCAATTTCTGACTTTGATTTTTCAAAAATTAATGATAATGTTTATTTAGTATTTGGAAAAGAATCAACTGGGATTGCAAAACCGATTTTAAAAGAACATTACAATACAACTTTTAGAATACCAATGATAAGTGAAACTAGAAGCTTAAATATCGCAAATACTGTAGGAATTGCTAGTTATGAAGTTTTAAGACAATGAAATTATTTAGATTTAGTTAAATACGAAACTCAAAAAGGCAAAGATTATATTTTAAGTGAACGTTGAAAGGGAATTGAAGAATAATGAACAATTATCCATACATTTTATCTGATCTTGATGGAACTATTTCTTTAAAAGATTTTTCTATTAGCAAAAAAACTATTAAAGTAATTAAAAAATATCAAAAATTAAGTAATAACCGTTTTTCATTTTGTACAGGAAGAGTTGATGGTGCTAATAAAAAAATAGCAAAACAATTAAAAGTTAGTTTACCTATAATTTCTTGTAATGGAGCTTTAATTTCTAATTTAAAAACTAATGAAGTTTTACATGCTGATTATTTAAACAATAAGTTAATAAGTGAGTTATTTAAATTAGCTCATGAGCATGATATTGATATTGTTGGATATACTCATAATACAATGATTGGAACTTTTAATTCTGAAAGAGTAATTTCTTGACAAAATTATATGAATAAAACTAAGAAAAAATATCATTGAGAAATTAAAAAGTATAATGATTTATTAGACATTTCAAATGAATTAAAAAATAACAATTTAAAAATTGTTGAAGTAATTATTAGTTTGCAGAATCTTTCAGATGATAAAGCAAATGAAAAACTAGATCTAATTAAAGAATGTATTAAAGATAAATTTGATTTAGTTCAATCATTACCAAAACTATTTAACATTATGAAAAAAAAGACTAATAAGTTGTCTGGATTAAAACACTTTGCTAAAGCTTTAAATATTAACTATAAAGATATTATTGTGTTTGGAGATAATCATAATGATATTGAAATGGTTAAAGGTGTTAAACAAGGATATTGTGTTGAAAATGGTGTTGATGAGCTTAAAAAAGTAGCATTTGAAGTTTGTGATAGTTTAGAAAATGATGGAGTAGCTAAGAAAATAGAACAAATTATTAAAGAAGTACAAAATCAAAAATAATTTATTTTAATTTCTTAATTAATATATTTAATTAAAATTATTTAACATTTTAAGAACCTTAAAAGTCTTTTTTATTTTTTTAGCACTCACTATATGCAATTGCTAAAAATGTGTTACAATAGAAATAGTTAAAAAAGAATTTAACTTAAAGGAGCTGAGATAGTGGAATTTCAAGAAAAAGGAAAAGTAACTGATGCTTTAAAAAAATATACAAGAGATCTAACAAAAGATGCTAAAGATAATAAATTAGACCCTGTTATTGGAAGAGAAGAAGAAATTTCTCGTGTTATTCAAATACTATCTAGAAAAACAAAAAATAATCCAGTTTTAATCGGTGAACCTGGAGTTGGTAAAACTGCTATTGTTGAAGGATTAGCTCAACGTATTGTTAAAGGTGATGTACCAACATTATTAAAAAACAAACGTATATTAGAACTTGATATGGGTAGTTTGATGGCTGGAGCTATGTATATGGGAGATTATGAGTCTCGTGTTAAAGCAGTTGTTAATGAAATTCAAAAATCTAATGGTGAAATTATTTTATTTATTGATGAATTACACTTAATAGTTGGAGCTGGAAGGACTGGAAATAATAGTGGAATGGATGTTTCTAACTTATTAAAACCAGCGTTAGCTAGAGGTGAATTAAAAGCAATTGGTTCAACTACTTTAAATGAATATCGTCAATATATAGAAAAAGATGCTGCTTTAGAAAGAAGATTTCAAAGAGTTTTAGTTAGTGAACCAACTATTGATCAAACTATTTCAATTTTAAGAGGATTAAAAGATCGATTTGAAACTTATCATGGAGTAAGAATTCACGATAATGCCTTAGTTTCAGCTGTTAAGTTATCTAGTAGA
The DNA here is from genome assembly GCF_000011445.1 of Mycoplasma mycoides subsp. mycoides SC str. PG1. NCBI lineage: Bacteria > Bacillati > Mycoplasmatota > Mollicutes > Mycoplasmatales > Mycoplasmataceae > Mycoplasma > Mycoplasma mycoides. Next base: position 697,525 of record NC_005364.2, on the reverse strand, counting down.
TATATAACTGATAGATATTTACCAGATAAAGCAATTGATTTAGTTGATGAGGCTTGTGCTTCTATTAGAACAGAATTAGCAAGTGTCCCAATTGAACTAGATCAAGTTAATAGAAAAGTAATGCAATTAGAAATTGAAACATCTGCTTTAGAAAAAGAAAAAGATGATAAGTCTAAAGAAAGATGACAAGAAGCTAAAAAAGAATTAGATAGTTTAAAAATTGAACAAGCTAGTTTAAATGAAAAGTGAGAAAAAGAAAAAGAAGAACTAAGTAGAATTAATTCAGTCAAATCAAGTATTGAAAGTTTAAAACAAGAATTAGAAACTGCTCAAAATGATGGAAATTATAAAAGAGCTGGAGAAATTCAATACTCATTATTACCATCACTTGAAAAAAGTTTAGCTTTATTTGAAAAACAAACTGGATCAAAAATGATTTCAGAAGAAGTGACTGAACATGAAATTGCAAAAGTTGTTTCAAAATCAACAGGAATTTTAGTTGATAGATTAATTTCTTCAGAAAAAGAAAAGCTTTTAAATCTTGAAGATCTATTAAAAAAATATGTTAAAGGTCAAGATCAAGCTATTAAAGCAGTAACTTCTGCAATTATGAGAAGTAGAAGTGGAATTAAAAATCCAGATAAACCAATTGGTAGCTTTTTATTTTTAGGACCAACTGGAGTTGGAAAGACTGAAGTTGCAAGAAGTTTAGCTGATATTTTATTTAATTCACCTAAAAAAATGATTAGACTTGATATGAGTGAATATATGGAAAAACATTCTGTTGCTAAATTAATTGGTGCTCCTCCTGGATATGTTGGGTATGAAGAGGGTGGAAGATTAACTGAAGCTGTCAGAAGAAATCCTTATTCAATTGTTTTATTTGATGAAATTGAAAAAGCTCATACTGATGTATTTAACATTTTATTACAAATACTAGATGATGGAAGATTAACAGATTCACTAGGAAAAACTATTGATTTTAAAAATACAATTATTGTAATGACTTCAAATATAGCTAGTCAATATTTATTAACTTCAGATGAATTAGTTCAAGTTGATGATCAAAAAATTCAAGAAGAATTAAATAAAGTTTTTAGACCTGAATTTTTAAATAGAATTGATAATATTGTGTATTTTAATGCTTTATCAGTACAAACAATTGGTGAAATAGTTGATAAAGTTTTAGAAGAATTATCAACAAGATTACAAGATGAACAAAACTATTTTATTAATTTTTCAGAAGAAGCTAGAAACAAAATTATAAATGAAGGTTATGATAGATTATTTGGTGCTAGACCTATTAAAAGATATATTGAAAAAAATATAGAAACTTTAATTGCTCACTATATTATTAGTGGAGAAGTTGTTGAAAATACTAGATATTTAATTGATGTTAAAAATAATCAGTTTACATTAGAAGAATTTAAACAATTTAATTAAGACTATGCTAACAAATAGGCAAATTAAAATTTTACAAACAATTGTTGAAGAGTTTATAAAAACTAATCAACCAGTTGGATCTAAAAGAATTTTAGAACTATTAAATATGAAAATATCTTCAGCAACAATTAGAAATGAATCTGCAACTTTAGAACATGAAGGTTATTTAGAAAAACAACACACTTCAAGTGGAAGAACACCTTCAACTAAAGGTTATAGATATTATGTTGATAATATTATGAAACTAGATTCAGCTGACTACACTAGATTAAAAATTTATTTAAATCAATTATTAGATTTGAGAAAATATGATATTGATAAAACAATCAATTATGCTAGTGAAATTATTAGTGAATTAACTAAAATGACAGCTGTTGTAATTAAAAAACAAAACATAAAAGATATTAAGTTAAAAAAAATTGAACTAATATTATTATCAGAATTTTTAGCAAGTGTATTATTTATTTTTTCTGATGGTGATGTGCAAAATAAAATGTTTAATTTAAAAGATGTTGCTTTATCTGATTTAAAGATTGCTATTAAATTATTTTCTGATGTTTTAGTTGATGTTAAATTAGATGAAATAGATCAATATTTAAATGACTTAAAACACCAATTATTTTTAAGTATTAAACAGTATGATTATGTCTTAAATACATTTATAAATACTATTTTAGAATCAAAAAATGAGCAAAAAGAAACTCATGGAATGAGATATATGTTAGAAAATCCTGAGTTTAATGATACTAATAAATTAAAAAATGCAGTTAAATTAGTTGAACAATTATCTCCTTTTGATTGGTTTAATATTGCTTATGAATCTAATAAAAATATGAATAAAATAGCAATTAAAATCGGTAATGAAATCGATCAAATAAATGATGATATTTCAATGATTGCAACAGAATTAAAAATTGGTAATTCTTCTACTGTTTTAACTTTAGTAGGACCAAAAAGAGTAGATTATAACCAAGTAAATCAATTAATGAATTTAATTATTGAAATTATTAATACAAAGGAGAATTAAGATGACTGAAGAATTAAAAAATAAAAAAATTAATAAAAAATACTATAGTCAAAATAGAAATAAAACAAAAGCTGAATTTCAAAAAGCTGATATTAAAAAAAATCAGTATTTAAACTTAAAAACAAAACTTAATAATGTTTTATTAGAAGTTCAAAATTTAAAAGAATTAAATGAAACTTTAAAAAAAGAACTTAAATCTGAAAAACAACTTAATTTAGCTGAAATTAGTAATTTAACTAAAAAGTATAATCAAAAGGAATTAGAAACTAAAAAATATGGTGCTAGTAATTTAGCAAAAGATTTAATTCAACCTTTAGAAATTTTAAAAAAAGTTGTTAATGCTCCTAATAATAATGAAGTAGTTCAAGCTTATGTTAAAGGGTTTGAAATGATAATAAATCAAATAAATAACGTTTTAGAATCACATCATATTAAAGCTATGAATGTTAAAGTTGGTGATATGTTTGACCCACATCTTCATGATGCTAATGAAGCAGTTGAAACAGATGAATATAAAACAAATCAAATTGTTGGTGTTTTAAGTGATGGATATATGATTCATGATAAAGTACTAGTTTATGCAATAGTTAAAGTTGCAAAATAAATAAAACAATAATAAATAGATAAACAGTAAAAAAGATACAAGGAGAAATAAGATCATGGCAAAAGAAAAAATTATTGGAATAGATTTAGGAACTACTAATTCAGTTGTTTCAGTTATTGAAGGTGGACAACCTATTATTTTAGAAAATCCTGAAGGTCAAAGAACTACACCAAGTGTTGTTGCTTTTAAAAATTCAGATATTATTGTTGGTGGTGCTGCTAAACGTCAAGCTGTAACTAATCCAAATGTTGTTCAATCAATAAAATCAAAAATGGGAACTACTTCTAAAGTTAATTTAGAAGGAAAAGATTATAGTCCAGAACAAATTTCAGCTGAAATTTTAAGATATATGAAAAATTATGCTGAAGCTAAATTAGGACAAAAAGTAACTAAAGCCGTTATTACAGTTCCAGCTTATTTTAATGACGCACAAAGAAAAGCTACAAAAGATGCTGGAACAATTGCAGGATTACAAGTTGAAAGAATTATTAATGAACCAACTGCTGCTGCTTTAGCTTATGGATTAGATAAACAAGATAAAGAAGAAACAATTTTAGTTTATGATTTAGGTGGAGGAACTTTTGATGTTTCTATTCTAGCTATTGGTGGTGGAAGTTTTGATGTTATTGCAACTAGTGGAAATAATAAATTAGGTGGAGATAATTTTGATGAAGAAATTATCAAATGATTACTAGGTAAAATTAAAGCTGAATACAATATTGATTTATCTAAAGAAAAAATGGCTTTACAAAGATTAAAAGATGAAGCAGAAAAAGCAAAAATTAATTTATCTAGTCAATTAGAAGTTGAAATTAATTTACCATTTATTGCAATGAATGAAAGTGGACCAATTTCTTTTGCAACAACTCTAACAAGAAGTGAATTTAACAAAATTACAAAACATTTAGTTGATTTAACTATTCAACCAGTTAAAGATGCTTTAAGTGCTGCTAAAAAAACTCCAAGTGAAATTAATGAAGTTTTATTAGTAGGTGGATCAACAAGAATACCAGCTGTTCAAGAATTAGTAAAAAGTTTATTAAATAAAGAACCAAATAGATCAATTAATCCAGATGAAGTTGTTGCTATGGGTGCTGCTGTTCAAGGTGGAGTTTTAGCTGGTGAAGTTACTGATATTTTATTATTAGATGTAACTCCATTATCATTAGGTATTGAAACAATGGGTGGAGTTATGACAAAATTAATTGAAAGAAATACAACAATTCCAGCAAAAAGAACTCAAATCTTTTCAACTGCAACAGATAATCAACCAGCTGTTGATATTAATGTTTTACAAGGTGAAAGAGCAATGGCAGCTGATAATAAATCATTAGGTCAATTCCAATTAACAGGAATTCAACCAGCTCCTAGAGGTGTTCCACAAATTGAAGTTACTTTTGAAATTGATGCTAATGGTATTGTAAGTGTTTCAGCAAAAGATAAAAATACTAATGAAGAAAAAACTATTACTATTTCAAATTCAGGAAATTTAAGTGAAGCTGAAGTTGAAAGAATGATAAAAGAAGCTCAAGAAAATGCTGCAAATGATGAAGTTAAGAAAAAAAATATTGAATTAAAAAATAAAGCTGAAAACTATATTAATATAATTGAAAATTCATTATTACAAGCTGGTGATAAAATTAGTGCTGAACAAAAAGAACAATCACAAAAAATGGTTGATGAAATTAAAGAACTAGTTAAAAATGAAAACTATGAAGCTTTAGAACAAAAAATGGCTGAACTAGAACAAGCAATGGCTCAAGCTGCTGAATTTGCTAACAAACAAAATGAGTCAGATCCAAATAATAATTCATCAGAACAAAATAATTAATCAGAAAAATATATAAAAACTAACATTAGTTAGTTTTTGTTTTTATAGAAAAGAAGAGAGAATATGAAAAAAAAAGATTATTATGAAGTTTTAGGTGTATCAAAAACTGCTAGTGAACAAGAAATTAGACAAGCTTATAGAAAACTTGCAAAACAATACCATCCTGATTTAAATAAATCTCCAGATGCTCATGATAAAATGGTTGAAATTAATGAAGCAGCCGATGTTTTATTAGATAAAGATAAAAGAAAGCAATATGATCAATTTGGACATAATGCTTTTGATGGATCTTCTGGATTTTCTTCAAACTTTGCTGATTTTGAAGATTTATTTTCTAATATGGGTTCATCTGGTTTTTCATCTTTTACTAATATATTTTCTGATTTTTTTGGATCTAATAAATCTGATTATCAAAGATCAACTAAAGGACAAAGTGTCAGTGTAGATATTTATTTGACATTTAAAGAACTTTTATTTGGTGTTGATAAAATAATTGAATTAGATTTACTAACAAATTGTAGTGTTTGTTTTGGAAGTGGTGCTGAGTCAAATAGTGATATAAGCATTTGTAATAACTGTCATGGAACTGGTGAAGTTTTAATTCAAAAAAATATGGGATTTTTCCAATTTCAGCAATCAGCTAAATGTAATGTATGCAATGGAGCTGGAAAAATTATTAAAAATAAATGTAAAAACTGTAAAGGTAAAGGTAAATATTTAGAAAGAAAAAAAATTGAAGTTAATATTCCAAAAGGAATTAGACCAAACCAACAAATTAAACTTTCTCAAAAAGGTCATGCTTCAATAAATAATGGAGTTAATGGTGATTTAATTATTGATATTTATTTAAAAGAATCTAAAGTATTTGAAATTGTTAATAATAATGATATTTTAATGACTTATAATATTAGTTATTTAGATGCAATTTTAGGAAATGAGATTATAATCAAAACTTTAGATGGTGATATTAAATATAAATTACCAAAATCAATTAATTCTAATGAATTTATTATTATTAATAATAAAGGATTATATAAATCTATAAATAAAGATAAAAGAGGAGATTTAATAATCAAAGTAAATATAGTAGTTCCTAAAAACTTAAATAAAAAAGAAAAAGAATTAATAGAACAAATTTATGAACAAACTTCATTTAATCCAGAAAATAATATAGATCAATAAGCAGATTAATTTCTGCTTTTTTTAATCAATGCTTTTGTTTATTAATTGTAAAACTAGAAAAAATTGATAAAATATAAAAGTTGGTCAATTTTAAAAAAATTATTCAATCAAAAATAAGGATTCATTTTCCTAGTGCTCAAATTAAATAAAAAGATTGGAAAGTGTTCGAATTATTTTGAAGTTTAACAAATAAAGAAAGGCTATTATGTCAAGAGAAATAACAAGAGAAGAATTATCTGCAGCTGGAGTTCAATATGGACACCAAACTAAAAGATGAAATCCTAAAATGAAATCCTATATTTATGGAGTAAAAAATAAAAATCACATTATTGATTTAGAAAAAACTATTACTCATTTAAATACAGCTCAAAAATTATTAGAAACTTTAGGAAGTAAACAACAAAAAATTTTATTTGTAGGAACTAAACGTTCTGGAAAAAATGCTGTTAAAGAAGCAGCTTTAAGAAGTGGAAATTTCTATATTAATAATAGATGATTAGGTGGAACTTTAACTAATTTAAAAACTATTTTAATTAGAATTAAAGCTTTATGAGAAATTGAAGAAGAAAAAAAAAAGGTCGTTTATCTTTAAGAACTAAAAAAGAACAAATTAAAATTTTAAAAGAAAAAACTAAATTAGAAAAAGCACTTGGTGGAATCAAACAAATGCATAAATTACCAGCAGCTATTGTTGTTGTTGATCCAAAAGGTGATGAAATTGCAGTTAAAGAAGCAAAAAAATTAAACATCCCTGTAATTGCTATTTGTGATACTAATGCTGATCCAGATATGATTGATTATGTAATTCCTGGGAATGATGATTTACAAGAATCAGTAAACTTAATTATTAACATTTTAGTTGAAGCATATGCTGAAGGTGCTCAAATTAAAATGAATCCTTCAGTTTTAAAAACTGTTGTTCCAAAAAGAGAACCAAGACAAAATAGAGTTATGACACCAGTTGTTGAAAATCAATCTACTGAACAACAAGCTAGTGAAAATGTTTCAAATACACAAGTTTCAAATGAACCTATAACTCCAGTAGTTGAAGTTGAAAAATCAAGTGAACCAAAAGCTGAATAAGGAAAAAAAATATGGCAGTAGATGCAAAATTAATTAAAGAATTACGTGAAATCACTCAAGCAGGAATGATGGATTGTAAAAAAGCTTTAGAAGCAAGTGATAATAACATTGATAATGCTATTGTTTGATTAAGAGAAAATGGTTTAGCAAAAGCTGCTAAAAAAACTGATAGAGTTGCAGCTGAAGGAATTGTTTTAGCAAAAGAAAATGATCAAAAAATTGTAATTTTAGAAGTTAATTCAGAAACTGATTTTGTTGCAAAAAATGAAAAATTCTTAAGTTTAGTTGATGAAATTGCTAATGCTTTATTAAATTCAAATGCTTCAAGTTTAGAAGAAGGTTTACAAGTAAAAACTGATTCTGGATTAACTATTGAACAAAGTTTAATTTCAGCAACTGCTACAATTGGTGAAAAAATTGCTTTAAGAAGATTTGAATTAGTTAATAAAACATCTGGTAGTTCAGTAATTTATAATCATGCTAATAAAAGAGTTTCTACTTTATTAGTTTTTGATAATAAACTTGATCCAACTGATGCTTATAATGTTGCAATGCACGTTGCTGCAATGGCTCCAAAGTACATTAATATGGATCAAATTCCTGAAGATTTTAAAAATGCTGAAATGCATATTATTAAAGAACAAGCTAAAGATGATGCTAAATTACAAGCAAAACCTGCTAATGTTTTAGAAAATATTTTAAAAGGAAAATTATCAAAACGTTTAGCTGAAGTTAGTTTATTAGATCAATTATTTGTAATTGATGAAAGTTTTAAAGTTGGAGATTTTCTAAAATCAAAACATGTTTCATTAGTTAAAATGATTAGATATGAAGTTGGAGAAGGAATTGAAAAAGTAGTAACTAATTTTGCTGATGAAGTTGCTGCTCAATTAAAATAATGATTAGTTTTAATACAGAATATTTTGGAGTTATTTCAGGTTTATTAATTGCTTTTATTTTAGTAATTAATTTAATGTTTAACTTCTACTTGTTTAAATTTATAAAAAAACAAGCTTTAATAACAAAATATAATAAGTTTTACTTTATTGTATTTTATATAATTTCTTTTATAAGTTTAGTTTTAGCAATTATTAGTTTAGTGTTATTTAATTTAAAAGATAAAATTTTTAGTCAAACAAGTTCTGAAAGTCAAAAATTATACCCAACTATTGTATTAAATGCTATTAGTTTTGTATTTTTAATTAGTAAAATCATTTTATTATTTATTTTTCTACCAAGATTTGCTATTAAGATTACTGAAAATGAAATTTTATATTTAGGTGAAAAAATTGAGTTTCAAACTATTACTAAAATAATAGAAGACACAAATACACAAGCTTTATATATAAACTATAAACCAACTAAAAGAACATATAAAAGAATTAGATACCCAAAAGCTTGCCCATTTAATCAAGTAATTAAAAACAGTACTACAAATACTAATTTAGAAATTTCTAATCAAGATGCTAATGAGTATTTTAAAAAGATAAAAGAAGTATCATAGAATAAAAAGTATGATTATAAATCATACTTTTTTTAAATTGAATATAAAGAAAATACCATATTTAAATAAAAGTGTATAGAATAGAAAAGGGCATTAAAAAAATAATTTAAAATTCAAAGAAAAAATAGTAAACATTATGAAAAAAAATTAACACTATTAACATCATTTGGTCTAATAACCGGATCTGCTGTTCCTACGTTTCCCACTTAGTCGCGAAAACACTCAGTTTTCAGCGGCTATATTTTTTTATAAAAAAATATAATTTATTATGCTTTTATGTTTAAATATGATATAATAAAGACGTGAAGAAGTCAAGAAATGATGTAAAAAGACAATGAAGAACATCAATAGCAAGAGTTAAAAAAGGCGAATACTTATCAATTGGAGTGCCAAGACCAGATAACAAAGGTTTTGTATATAGATTGGGATATGGATATTTGCATGAATTAAAACAATATCACGATGATCCGCTAGCAATTATCAAAGCAATTATTGCAAACTTTCCATTGTCTTGAACAAAAGAACAAGCAAGAACTAAATTAGATGAAATTTTTAAAGAGAAAAAAGAAACCAAAAAAGAAGTTTTAGAAAGGTTTAAAGGTTACGAAGTAGTTGAAAAACTATTTGATTATTTCAATATTTTTAATGATTGTTCTCCCACAAAATCGACAACATTAAAAGATGTTGTTTTACAGTTGATTTATCAAAGAATTAAAAATCCAATAAGTGTTTTTAACACTTATAAGACAGCAAAAAAAGAAAAAATAGACACTCATTCAAAAAAATCATTTTATAGATCATTAGACTATATAGCAAAAAACAAAGATAAAATTTTAAGAAATTTAAATGCAAAAATTTGTGCAAATACTAATAGAAAAATTGATGTATTATGATTTGACGCAACAACTACTTATTTTGAAACATTTTCTCGTGAAGGTTATAAAAAACCTGGTTATTCAAAAGATGGAAAATTTAAAGAAGACCAGATTGTTATAGGTATGGCAACTGATGAAAATGGAATACCGTTACACTACAAAATATTTCCAGGAAATGTTGCTGATCCAAATACTTTAATACCATTTATGCTTGAAATTGCAGATATTTATGAAGTTAACAGTGTAACTATAATTGCTGACAAAGGAATGAGTGTTAATAGAAATATTAGATTTTTAGAATCTAAGAATTGAAAATACATAATCTCATACAGAATGAAAGCTGGAAGCAAACAATTTAAAGAGTATGTATTAGATGAAAAAGATTATATAAATGATGGTGGTTTGATATACAAAACTCGTGATATTGCATCTTCATACAATAAAAAAAGAATTAATGGACATTTTAGAAGACAAATAATTAGTTTTAGTCAAAAACGAGCAACTAAAGACAAAAACAATAGAGACATTTTAATTCAAAATTTCACTAAGAAAATGAATAAAGATAATCTTGTTTCTTGTGATGATTTAGCGGGATCTAAAAAATATAGATTCTTTAAACCTATAAACAAAGGTGCATTTTATGAACTTGACATAGAAAAAATACAAGAAGATCAAAAATATGATGGATACTATGTTTATGAAACAAATAGAACAGATTTATCAGTAAAAGAAGTTATTAATTTATATTCAAAACAATGACAAATTGAGTCTAATTTCAAGACATTAAAGGGTAAATTATCTCTTCGTCCAATGTATTTATCAACTTGAAACCATATTGTTGGTTACATTTGTTTATGTTTCATTTCATTAGTGTTTTTAAACTACATCATCTACATTCTAAATTCAAAATTAGGACTGACTGGAAAAAGCAAAATCACTGAGCATAAAGTGATTAATGTTATCAAAGAAGTTAAAGAAATTGAAGTATTTGTAAATAAACAAAAAATCGAAACTATACAAGTGTATAATGATGAGTTACAAGAAAGTTGGCAAACTTATCAAATATTATTAGAGCTTTTAACAAAAGAAAAAGTCACTTAGACATTACATTATAAAAAACATAACTTATGAGATCAAAAATTTACATAAGTATGTTTTCTTGTTTTATGCTTAAACTGGGAAACGTAGGAAAAAAATAATTTAAAATTCAAAGAAAAAATAGTAAACATTATGAAAAAAAATTAACACTATTAACATCATTTGGTCTAATAACCGGATCTGCTGTTTTTACAGTTTCTTGTGTTAAACAAAGTGATAAGAATAATATTCAAATTTCAAATGATGATCAACAACAAACTGATAAAGAACCAAATTCTAGCAGTTCAGATGAAATTAAACAAAAAAGTGAAAATCAAGATCAACAAGAAAATCAAGGTCAACCAGATACTACAAAAGCTGGAAATAATCAATTAAGTAGTATGAAACCTGATGCTCAAAACCGAACTGACAGTAATAAGTCTAGTGATGATCAACAACAACAACAAAAAGAAAAAACAAAAACTAAAGAAGAAAACAAGAAGGATTTAAAACATTCTGAAGATACAAAAGAACCTTGATATAAAAGAAGTTGGAACAAAATTAAAGAAGGATGATCTTGATTAAAATCTAAAGTTTCTAAAAAATAGTTTATTATACTTTTTTAATTCTGAAAAATCATTAAAAGTTATCTTCCATAGATTTTTAGACACAATGAAAAAGCACTTTTATTATTAAAAAAGTGAGAAATTTTATTGGAAAATGTTTTTATAATGAGTTGGTTAATGTTTCAAAAACTTCTTGAGCAGATTTTCAATTAAATATTTTACGAGGCATTTTATTTATTTGTTCAACAACTTTATTTAATTCATCATTTGTTATTGTATTGAAATCAAAACCTTTTTTGAATACTCTTCTAACCATACCATTTCAATTCTCATTTGAACCCCTTTGAAAGAGGCATAAGCTTCAGTTCTATAAGTTTTAATATCTAATCATTTTACTAAAATTCCTATTTTCTCAAACTCGATACCATTATCAATAGTTATTGTTTTTACATATAAATTGTTCTATTGATAAGGTTTCTTAGACAAGAATTTATTTTTATAGGATTCTCTTCTAACTTTAACAGAAAAACCTATTCTACTTTTTCTTTCTGTCAAAGCTAATATATTATCAAAATTCTTAGCCCTTTTACCTATTATTAAATCAGCTTCTCAATGACCAAATTTTTCTCTAAGATCAATAGATTTTTCTCTTGCTCATATAGGAAAAACATACTCTGTATTAATAAGTCTGTCTATGACAGACCCACTTCTTTTCCCACCTTTTTTATAGTATTGTCTTAATCTATTTTCTTTTTAATAGATCATTTATTAGTTTTTATTCAATTAAACACAGTTCTAATTGAAGGTGTTTTTACATTGTGATTAATCTTAATGAAATTATATGTAGCTTTAACACCAAAGAATCTTTTGTTATAGATTTTAAAGAAAATGTCTGTAAATTCTTTAAACGGACTGTTTTCTGTAAATTTAAATATATGTTTATGATTTCTCCTGTTTTTATATTTGTAACTTGCATACCTTTGAGTGTATTCAAGATTGTGATTTAAATTTCTTCTAAGTTCACGACTAATAGTAGATTTATTTCTCTTTAAAAAACAAGAAATATTAGATATAGAATAACCGTCATTATGCATTTTTTCTATAATATAACGTTCTGATTCTGTTAAATGGTTATATTTTTTTATATAATTCATATGAGTTCTCCAGATCCACTTTTGAGAACTCTTTTTTATTTTCTAAAAAAAGAAAAACAAGTGTTCTCACAAATAAATTTTACTTTATTTACTTGTGTTGCACTTGAATTTGCAATCCAGCAAAGTATGATTATAAATCATACTTTTCCTACGTTTCCCAGTTTAAGCATAAAACAAGAAAACATACTTATGTAAATTTTTGATCTCATAAGTTATGTTTTTTATAATGTAATGTCTAAGTGACTTTTTCTTTTGTTAAAAGCTCTAATAATATTTGATAAGTTTGCCAACTTTCTTGTAACTCATCATTATACACTTGTATAGTTTCGATTTTTTGTTTATTTACAAATACTTCAATTTCTTTAACTTCTTTGATAACATTAATCACTTTATGCTCAGTGATTTTGCTTTTTCCAGTCAGTCCTAATTTTGAATTTAAAATGTAGATGATGTAGTTTAAAAACACTAATGAAATGAAACATAAACAAATGTAACCAACAATATGGTTTCAAGTTGATAAATACATTGGACGAAGAGATAATTTACCTTTTAATGTCTTGAAATTAGACTCAATTTGTCATTGTTTTGAATATAAATTAATAACTTCTTTTACTGATAAATCTGTTCTATTTGTTTCATAAACATAGTATCCATCATATTTTTGATCTTCTTGTATTTTTTCTATGTCAAGTTCATAAAATGCACCTTTGTTTATAGGTTTAAAGAATCTATATTTTTTAGATCCCGCTAAATCATCACAAGAAACAAGATTATCTTTATTCATTTTCTTAGTGAAATTTTGAATTAAAATGTCTCTATTGTTTTTGTCTTTAGTTGCTCGTTTTTGACTAAAACTAATTATTTGTCTTCTAAAATGTCCATTAATTCTTTTTTTATTGTATGAAGATACAATATCACGAGTTTTGTATATCAAACCACCATCATTTATATAATCTTTTTCATCTAATACATACTCTTTAAATTGTTTGCTTCCAGCTTTCATTCTGTATGAGATTATGTATTTTCAATTCTTAGATTCTAAAAATCTAATATTTCTATTAACACTCATTCCTTTGTCAGCAATTATAGTTACACTGTTAACTTCATAAATATCTGCAATTTCAAGCATAAATGGTATTAAAGTATTTGGATCAGCAACATTTCCTGGAAATATTTTGTAGTGTAACGGTATTCCATTTTCATCAGTTGCCATACCTATAACAATCTGGTCTTCTTTAAATTTTCCATCTTTTGAATAACCAGGTTTTTTATAACCTTCACGAGAAAATGTTTCAAAATAAGTAGTTGTTGCGTCAAATCATAATACATCAATTTTTCTATTAGTATTTGCACAAATTTTTGCATTTAAATTTCTTAAAATTTTATCTTTGTTTTTTGCTATATAGTCTAATGATCTATAAAATGATTTTTTTGAATGAGTGTCTATTTTTTCTTTTTTTGCTGTCTTATAAGTGTTAAAAACACTTATTGGATTTTTAATTCTTTGATAAATCAACTGTAAAACAACATCTTTTAATGTTGTCGATTTTGTGGGAGAACAATCATTAAAAATATTGAAATAATCAAATAGTTTTTCAACTACTTCGTAACCTTTAAACCTTTCTAAAACTTCTTTTTTGGTTTCTTTTTTCTCTTTAAAAATTTCATCTAATTTAGTTCTTGCTTGTTCTTTTGTTCAAGACAATGGAAAGTTTGCAATAATTGCTTTGATAATTGCTAGCGGATCATCGTGATATTGTTTTAATTCATGCAAATATCCATATCCCAATCTATATACAAAACCTTTGTTATCTGGTCTTGGCACTCCAATTGATAAGTATTCGCCTTTTTTAACTCTTGCTATTGATGTTCTTCATTGTCTTTTTACATCATTTCTTGACTTCTTCACGTCTTTATTATATCATATTTAAGCATAAAAGCATAATAAATTATATTTTTTATAAAAAAATATAGCCGCTGAAAACTGAGTGTTTTCGCGACTAAGTGGGAAACGTAGGAAATGGTTATATTTTTTTATATAATTCATATGAGTTCTCCAGATCCACTTTTGAGAACTCTTTTTTATTTTCTAAAAAAAGAAAAACAAGTGTTCTCACAAATAAATTTTACTTTATTTACTTGTGTTGCACTTGAATTTGCAATCCAGCAAAGTATGATTATAAATCATACTTTTTTTATAAACAACTTATTAATGTTTTTTTAAATCTTATACTAAAGAGTATTTAGGTTTTTTGTATAATTATATAGAGTTATTTTGAAGTATTTTGAGGTGAAAAATGAATTATAAATATAAAACGGTGCTATTAAAATTAAGTGGTGAAGCTTTAAAAGGTAATGCTGAAGTTTATGATAAAAAGTGCTTAGATAATATTGCAAGTCAAATAGTTCATCTTGCTAAAAATGGTTTAAAACTAGCAATTGTAATTGGTGGAGGAAATATTTGAAGAGGCAAATTAGGTGAAAACATTGGAATGGATGCTATTAATGCTGATTATATGGGTATGTTAGCAACTGTTATGAATGGTTTAGCACTTGAAAGCACTATTACTAAAATGGGTTATGACAAAATTAAAGTTTATTCTTCACTACCAATTAAAACAGTAACTGATGATTATAATTTTAAAAAAGCAAGGATTAAAATGAATGAAGGTTTTATTTCTATTTTTGTAGGTGGAACTGGTTATTCATATTTTACAACTGATACTAATGCAACAATTAGAGCAATTGAAATTGGAGCTGATGTATTTTAATGGCAAAAAATGGTGTTAAAGGAGTTTATGATAAAGATCCAAAACAACATAGTGATGCCAAATTTATTAAACGTCTTACTCATCAAGAAGTTGTTGATAAGCAATTAAGAATTATGGATCTAACAGCAGCTACTTTAGCAAAAGATGCAAATTTAAAAATTGAAGTTTTTGATATGAGCGGAGATAATAATATTATAAAAGTATTAGAAAATAAGTTAGAATCAACAATTATAGAATAGGAACAAATTTATGACTGATTTAATTTTAAAAAATGCTGAATTACAAATGAAAGAAACTATTGATGCATATGTAATACATTTAAGACAAATTAGAACTGGAAAAGCAAGTGGAGCTATTCTAGATAAAGTAATGGTAAATTACTATGGAAGTTTAATGCCATTAAATCAAATTTCTCAAATCACAACTCCTGAACCAAATTTAATCATTATTAAACCATATGATAGAAATGTAATTACTGAAGCAGTTGGAGCTATTCATAAAGCTGATTTAGGATTAAACCCAGTAAGTGATGCTACTTTAATTAGAATTCCAATAGCTCCACTAACTGAAGATGTAAGAAAGAACTTAGTTAAAAAA
Organism: Mycoplasma mycoides subsp. mycoides SC str. PG1; assembly: GCF_000011445.1. Classification (NCBI taxonomy): domain Bacteria; kingdom Bacillati; phylum Mycoplasmatota; class Mollicutes; order Mycoplasmatales; family Mycoplasmataceae; genus Mycoplasma; species Mycoplasma mycoides. Next base: position 681,811 of record NC_005364.2, on the reverse strand, counting down.
GTTCATAAAGAATTAGAAGGTTATAAGATTAGAATCAGAAATATCAGAAGAGATGCTATTGATGAAATTAAAAAAATCGAAAATATTTCAAAAGATCTAATTAGTGATAATGAAGATCAAATCCAACAAATAACTGATAAATTTATTAAACAATTAGATGATCTAACAAAAGAAAAAGAAAAAGAGTTAATGACAATTTAATATGAGTACAACTATTATTGAAATGTTTTATAATGATTTAAAAAACATTTGTCAAAAACTAAATATAACAAAAGAACCAATTATTGAAATTAATAAAAATAACACGCCAGGTTTATTATCAAGTTCGATTTGTCTAATTAGTAGTAAACAAGTAAATAAAAAACCACTAGAACTAGCAGAAATTTTTAAACAAGAATTATTATTAACAAATAGTTATTTAAATATTGACATAGCAGCTCCAGGATTTTTAAATGTTTTAGTTAAACCTGAGATTTTATCAAATGTTATTAGTAATGTTTTAAGCTTAAAATCTAAATATGGAAATTTAGAAAAACAAAATAAGACTATTAATATTGAATATGTTTCAGCTAATCCTACTGGTTATTTACATGTTGGTCATGCTAGAAATGCTGTTATTGGTTCTGTGTTAGTTAACTTATTTAAAAAGGCTGGGTATAATGTACAAACTGAATATTATGTAAATGATGCAGGAAATCAGATCAATGTTTTAGCTGTAACTGTGTTTGTTCATTATTTACAAGCTTTAAATATTGATGCTAAAAAACCAGAAAATTGTTATGCTGGTGATATGTATGATGATTTAGCAAAAATAATTATTAATAAATATAATTATCAATTTAAAGATATTAAATATACTGATAATAAAATTTTAGATTATAATGTACATTCATTATTTAAACAAATTTCAATTGATTATTTTTTAAAAGTTATTAAACAACAATTAGCTGATTTTAATGTAAAAATTAAACATTGATCTAGTGAACAAGAAGTTTATGATACTCATCAAATAGAAAAAGTTTTAAAATTGTATGAATCTAAAGATGCTTTATATTATAAAGATGATGCTTTGTTTTTAAAAACTACACAATTTGGTGATGATAAAGATAGAGTTTTAGTTAAATCAGATAAAACTTATACTTACATACTTCCAGATCTTGCTACTCATAACTTAAGAATTAAAAGAACTAAAGCAGATAAGTTAATTAATGTTTGAGGTGGAGATCACCATGGTTATATTAAAAGAATGCAAGCTGGTTTAGCATTACTAGGAAATGATCCAGATATTTTAGAAATTCAAATGGTTCAAATGGTAAGACTAATTAAAGATGGTAGTGAATATAAAATGTCTAAAAGAAAAGGAACTGCTGTTTGATTAGTTGATATTTTAGAATTAGTTGGTGTTGATGCATTAAGATATATGCTAGCAAGTAAATCATCTAATTCACATATGGATTTAGATTTAGATTTGATTACTTTAAAAAATTCATCAAATCCTGTTTATTATGCTCAGTATGCTACAGCTAGATGTCATTCAATTTTAAATCAAGCTAGAACTAAAAAAATAACACCATTAGTTAAAGAGACTAATTTATTAAATAATCCTAAAGAAATTGAATTATTATTAGTATTAGATAATTTTAAAGAAGTCATTAAAAATAGTGCAAATAACCGTTCAACTCAGCAAATTTGCGATTATATTCAAAACATTTGTAAGATTTTTCATTCTTATTATGCAGAAATTAAAATTATTGATGAAAATAATTTACAATTAACCAAGTTGAGATTAGGTTTTATAAAAGCTGTTTTACAAGTATTAGAAAATGCCTTTTTTATCATTGGAATTCAACCAGTTTTAGAAATGTAAAAATTTTTTTAAAAAAATAGCAAAAAATATTGCATATCTATTCTTGATTTTATATACTTATCATTGTGTGTTAAGAAGCTTATTCTTAACGAGACGATCTTTGAAAACTAAATAGAATAATTATTGTACAAATCTTGTCAAAAGATTTATTTGAGTAATAAAAAACTTATAACAATAAAAACTAGTCAGAATCACTTTTATTTAACAAAAATTTTAAAATGAGAGTTTGATCCTGGCTCAGGATAAACGCTGGCGGCATGCCTAATACATGCAAGTCGAACGGGGGTGCTTGCACCTCAGTGGCGAACGGGTGAGTAACACGTATCTAACCTACCTTATAGCGGGGGATAACTTTTGGAAACGAAAGATAATACCGCATGTAGATCTTATTATCGCATGAGAAAAGATCAAAAGAACCGTTTGGTTCACTATGAGATGGGGATGCGGCGTATTAGCTAGTAGGTGAGATAATAGCCCACCTAGGCGATGATACGTAGCCGAACTGAGAGGTTGATCGGCCACATTGGGACTGAGATACGGCCCAGACTCCTACGGGAGGCAGCAGTAGGGAATTTTTCACAATGGACGAAAGTCTGATGAAGCAATGCCGCGTGAGTGATGACGGCCTTCGGGTTGTAAAGCTCTGTTGTAAGGGAAGAAAAAATAAAGTAGGAAATGACTTTATCTTGACAGTACCTTACCAGAAAGCCACGGCTAACTATGTGCCAGCAGCCGCGGTAATACATAGGTGGCAAGCGTTATCCGGATTTATTGGGCGTATAGGGTGCGTAGGCGGTTTTGCAAGTTTGAGGTTAAAGTCCGGAGCTCAACTCCGGTTCGCCTTGAAAACTGTATTACTAGAATGCAAGAGAGGTAAGCGGAATTCCATGTGTAGCGGTGAAATGCGTAGATATATGGAAGAACACCTGTGGCGAAAGCGGCTTACTGGCTTGTTATTGACGCTGAGGCACGAAAGCGTGGGGAGCAAATAGGATTAGATACCCTAGTAGTCCACGCCGTAAACGATGAGTACTAAGTGTTGGGGTAATTCAGCGCTGCAGCTAACGCATTAAGTACTCCGCCTGAGTAGTATGCTCGCAATAGTGAAACTCAAAGGAATTGACGGGGACCCGCACAAGTGGTGGAGCATGTGGTTTAATTCGAAGCAACACGAAGAACCTTACCAGGGCTTGACATCCAGTGCAAAGCTATAGAGATATAGTAGAGGTTAACATTGAGACAGGTGGTGCATGGTTGTCGTCAGTTCGTGCCGTGAGGTGTTGGGTTAAGTCCCGCAACGAACGCAACCCTTGTCGTTAGTTACTAACATTAAGTTGAGAACTCTAACGAGACTGCTAGTGTAAGCTAGAGGAAGGTGGGGATGACGTCAAATCATCATGCCCCTTATGTCCTGGGCTACACACGTGCTACAATGGCTGGTACAAAGAGTTGCAATCCTGTGAAGGGGAGCTAATCTCAAAAACCAGTCTCAGTTCGGATTGAAGTCTGCAACTCGACTTCATGAAGCCGGAATCACTAGTAATCGCGAATCAGCTATGTCGCGGTGAATACGTTCTCGGGTCTTGTACACACCGCCCGTCACACCATGAGAGTTGGTAATACCAGAAGTAGGTAGCTTAACCATTTGGAGAGCGCTTCCCAAGGTAGGACTAGCGATTGGGGTGAAGTCGTAACAAGGTATCCGTACGGGAACGTGCGGATGGATCACCTCCTTTCTATGGAGATATTTATATTACTGACTATTTAATTCTATTTAGTTTTCAGAGATCGTCACACATCTTTGAATATAGATTGTTCTTTGAAAACTGAATATTAGATGAAATGCAATTTTCTGATTATAACAATATTTATAATTAGATAAATTATTACGAAATTATATTCGTAATGACATCAAAAACAATTAACTAAAATTAATTGAGTTACAAATTGCTAGTAAGATTTTCTAAAAAATAGTAAGAGCATATGGTGAATGCCTTGGAAAATGGAGCCGAAGAAGGACGTGACTACCTGCGATAAGTTTGGGGGAGCTGGAAGTGAGCTTCGATCCCGGAATTTCCGAATGGGGAAACCTGACATGATTTATCTCATGTTATCTATAAGTAAATACATAGCTTATAAGAAGGGAACCTAGGGAACTGAAACATCTTAGTACCTAGAGGAAAAGAAAATAATAATGATTCTGTTAGTAGCGGCGAGCGAAAACGGAACAGGCCAAACCACTTTACGGAGTGGGGTTGTAGGACTTTTTAAGAGTTAGAAAGTCATTATATAATAGAAGCTACTGGGAAGTAGCGCCATAGAGGGTGATAGCCCCGTATATGAAATGTAATGACCTCAATAAAGTATCCTGAGTACGGCGAAAAACGTGAAATTTTGTCGGAATCTGCCAAGACCACTTGGTAAGCCTAAATACTACCATTTTACCGATAGTGAACCAGTACCGTGAGGGAAAGGTGAAAAGCACCCCGAAAGGGGAGTGAAATAGTCCCTGAAACCATATGCTTACAAGAAGGTAGAGCCCGTTAATGGGTAATACCGTGCTTTTTGTAGAAAGAGCCGGCGAGTTACTATTGCATGCAAGGTTAAGTTGATATAAACGGAGCCGTAGTGAAAGCGAGCCTTAATAGGGCGTTTAGTATGCAGTAGTAGACACGAAACCAGGTGATCTAGCCATGAGCAGGTTGAAGTTAGGGTAAAACCTAATGGAGGACCGAACCAGTATTCGTTGAAAAGACTTTGGATGACTTGTGGCTAGCGGTGAAATTCCAATCGAACCTGGAGATAGCTAGTTCTCCCCGATATATCTTTAAGGATAGCGTTGTGTGAATTGTTGTGGAGGTAGAGCACTGAATCTATGATGGCTGCACCTAGCGGTACTGATTAGAATTAAACTCCGAATGCCATAATTTATGCACAGCAGTCAGAACATGGGTGATAAGGTCCATGCTCGTGAGGGAAACAGCCCAGATCGTCAGCTAAGGTCCCTAAGTGTAAACTAAGTGTGTAAGGATGTGGAACTGCACAGACAGCTAGGATGTTGGCTTAGAAGCAGTCATCATTTAAAGAGTGCGTAACAGCTCACTAGTCGAGTGATTCTGCGCCGAAAATGTACCGGGGCTTAAGTTTACCACCGAAGCTACGGATTGTATGTAAATACAGTGGTAGGGGAGCGTTCTAAATATGATGAAGTCAGACTGTGAAGACTGGTGGAGTGTTTAGAAGTGATTATGCCGGCATGAGTAACGTTTGGAAGTGAGAATCTTCCATGCCGTTTGACCAAGGTTTCCTGGGCAAGGTTCGTCCACCCAGGGTTAGTCAGGACCTAAGGCGAGGCTGAAAAGCGTAGTCGATGGACAACAGGTTGATATTCCTGTACCAGTTAATTAGTGATGGAGTGACGAAGAAGGATAGTATATCCCGGGTGCTGGATGTCCCGGGCTAAGCACAAAGATGGCAATGTTGGCAAATCCGCATTGTATTAACATTGAAGTGTGAAAATAGGGGAGTGAACGGTTCGCCTAGTAACGAAGTATATGACTCCATGCTTCCAAGAAAAGCTTCTAACTTAATAATTAACTGCCTGTACCTAGAACGAACACACGTGGTCAAGGAGAAAATCCTAAGGCAAGCGAGATAACTGTAGCTAAGGAACTCTGCAAAATAACTCCGTAACTTCGGAAGAAGGAGTGCTTATCTATGATAAGCCGCAGTGAAGAGGGAGGGGCAACTGTTTAACAAAAACACAGCTCTCTGCTAAGTCGCAAGACGATGTATAGGGGGTGACACCTGCCCAGTGCCGGAAGGTTAAAAGGAGAAGTCAGCGCAAGCGAAGCTTTGAATTGAAGCCCCGGTGAACGGCGGCCGTAACTATAACGGTCCTAAGGTAGCGAAATTCCTTGTCAGGTAAATTCTGACCCGCACGAAAGGTGTAATGATCCCTTCGCTGTCTCGGCTGCAGACTCGGTGAAATTTTAGTACCGGTGAAGATGCCGGTTACCCGCAACTAGACGGAAAGACCCCGTGGAGCTTTACTATAACTTGATATTGAAATTTGGTATGACGTGTAGAGGATAGGTGGGAGACTATGAGACTAGGACGCTAGTTCTAGTGGAGTCAACCTTGGAATACCACCCTCGTTATATTGGATTTCTAACTTGGATCCATTATCTGGATTAAGGACAGTGTTTGGTGGGTAGTTTGACTGGGGCGGTCGCCTCCCAAAAAGTAACGGAGGCGCTCAAAGGTATCCTCAGTATGGTTGGAAATCATACATAGAGCGCAAAGGTAGAAGGATGCTTAACTGCGAGACTTACAAGTCGAACAGATACGAAAGTAGGACTTAGTGATCCGGCGGTCCCGTGTGGAAGGGCCGTCGCTCAACGGATAAAAGTTACCCCGGGGATAACAGGCTTATCTCCCCCAAGAGTTCACATCGACGGGGAGGTTTGGCACCTCGATGTCGGCTCATCGCATCCTGGAGCTGTAGTCGGTTCCAAGGGTTGGGCTGTTCGCCCATTAAAGCGGTACGCGAGCTGGGTTCAGAACGTCGTGAGACAGTTTGGTCCCTATCTGTTGTGGGCGTTGGAAAATTGAAAAGAGCTGTTCCTAGTACGAGAGGACCGGAATGGATGCACCCCTGGTGCTCCTGTTGTCACGCCAGTGGCACAGCAGGGTAGCTATGTGCAGAAAGGATAATCGCTGAAGGCATCTAAGCGAGAAGCCTCCTTTAAGATGAATTTTCCCATTCTTTTAGATGTAAGATCCCATGTAGACCACATGGTTGATAGGATGGATGTGTAAGTGCTGTGAGGCATTAAGCTAACCATTACTAATAGATCGAGTGAATTTTAGAAAATGCAATTTTAACTTACATTTCAAGCTAATAATCAGTTTTCAAAGAACAATCAAAAAATAATCTGGTGGTTATAGCATAGAGGTCACACCTGTTCCCATGCCGAACACAGAAGTTAAGCTCTATTACGGTGAAAATATTACTTATGTGAGAAGATAGCAAGCTGCCAGTTTCTAAAGAACCTTAAGTGGTTCTTTTTTTATTTTTAAAATCATTAATCTTTTATTAATAATTTATATAAAATAGTATGTTAATTTATAATAATAATAGATTAAAGAAAGGAGAATAATATGCGACATATTATAAAAAGCTATTTAAAAACCTTTTTTAAAAAAAATTATGTCTCAACATTTGGGATTCTTCTTTTTATTATTACTTTAGCAACTGTTATTATAGGAATGCTTGCTACACCATTACAATTAAATAATAGAATTAATTATTTAGCAAAACATAATACTAGTTATAATTTAATACTAGATACAAGATCTATGAATTATGACCCTAAATTTACTTATAATTATTTTTATTTAAATAAAGAAATTAATAACAAAGATACTAATTACACTAAATTATCTGAACTTTATATAAAAGCAATTAATAGTGAATTAGAACAAAATTTTAATAATACTAGTACTGATAAAAAAGAAAATAATCTTTATATTTATGATTCTAATAACTTAGAAGATAAAGTAAAAATTGATTTTATAGGTAATTTAATTAATAGTGATTTATTTAGATATAGAAACGGTGCTTTAGTTAAAACAGAATCTTATATTTTTAATAAAGATTATAATAATGATCAAAATAATTTAAACAGTTTTTCAAATATTTCTAATCAAGTTTTAAATAGAATTATTTCTGATTTTCATCAAAGTATGAGTGATGGAATTAGTTTAGATAATAACGCTAAATATGATTATGTAGTTTCAGAATTTTATAAAGCTTATTCTCGCTTTAATAGTTTTTTAACTATTAATGAAATTAATTTAATAGATAAACCTATTCTAACTTTGAAATTTACTGAAATTTTAAATAAACTGAATGACAATAAAATAGATGAAATAACTAAGTTTTTAGTAAAACAATTACAAGACTTAAAAAATAAAATAAAAAATCATCAAAAAGAAAGGATTTATTTACCTTCCTTTTTAGTGTTTTCAGATAAATTTTCAAAAGTATTATCTGATGAAAAATTTTTATATGATGACAGAATTTATATAGTTGATCAATTACTAGATAATGTACAAAATTTTACCTTACAAACTAAAAAAACTTTTAAAATTCAACAAAGTTCAGTAGGTCAATTACTTCCGTTTTTAACTTTACAACTAACTTCAGATAATCAGATTTTTAAAAATACAAATAAAGATTTTAATCAAATTCAATTTGATAAAAATCATAAAAACTCAGAATTTGCAAAAAAATGAGACGTTAATATAAATTATCAACAAAAAGTTAATCCAACACAAATAGTGATTTCATCATCATATGCAAAAGCAAGAAATTTAAAAATTAATGATGAATTTATTATTCCTAGTTCTAATATTTCAGATATTTATTTAAGCTTAATTAATAAAAAAGATGCTTATTATTTAGGTTCTATTAATAGTAAAATAGTTGGAATTGGTTCAACTTTTGATGATATTGTGTCAAAAAACTCAATTACTGACTATTTTCAAGATAAAACTAGTTATGTAGTTGGTTATACTAGTAAAGAATTTATTAATTCAATAAGAAATTCTAGATGAAATTTTTCAAATAAATTTGATACTTCTTATCAAGTAAACTTTAGAGTAAAAAATTTAAACAATAGCACTAGTAAAGATTTAAACAAACATTTTATTATTAAATTTGATAACTGATCAGATGAAAGTTATTCTGTTTTTGATAAAAGTAGCTCACTAATTACTGAATGATATTCACTAAGAACTTCTCAAGCAATTAGTTCAATTAAAGTTCAAGTAATTATTTATATTGTTATTGGTATTTTTGTTTTATTATTATCATTTGTTTTCATTAATTTTGCACTAAAAAAAGAAATGAATGAAACAAGAAGACAAATTGGAATTTTTAAATCATTTGGTTATAAAGTAGTAGAACTTTCTTGAATATTTGCACTAAAAACTTGATTAACAATGTTTTTTGGATTAATTATTGGTTATATTTTATCAATACCAATTCAAATATATTCATCTTCAAATTTTGTAAATTCAGTCACTTTTACTTTTAATAGTATTTATATTTCACCTTTACTAATAATCTTTTTAATTTTAATTATTCCTTTTATATTTTTAATGGGATCTTATTGAGCTTCAATTATTTATATAAAAGAACCTGTTTTATCTTTAATGAATAATTTAAAAAAATCAAAAAGAACTAAAAATGGAGCTATTACTAATTTATTATCAAAACATAATATTGGATTTAATTATAGAATGCGTTTATCTTTTATTAAAAATGCTAAAGGTAAATTTGCTGTAGTTCAAATTTTATTTGGGTTTGCTTCTTTAACTTATACTTTATTATTTGTAGCTCAAGCTATTTTATTTCAATCAATTAATCAAAGCCTAGCAACAATCAAACAAGATCTAATTACAAAATCTATGTGAAATGTTAATAAAAAAATTGATAATATTAGTACAAATGATAAGTTAGGTTACACTAATAAAAATGATCCTAAGACTAGACAAACTCTAAGTTATCATGATTTAAATAAAAAAAATATTAACACTTACTTAAATAATGATTTAAAACAAACAGATATTAGATACAGAGTTGAATTATTTTTCAAACTTTTAAATAACACTTTTAACTCACTTTCAAATGAAAAAAAAGTTTCAATGATTTTACCACTAGATTATGCTAAAAAAACTTTAACTCCTTTTTTACAACCAGGTAAAACTAATAAAAATGACTATGAAGTTTTAATTAAAGATAAACAATACTATTTAAGTTATATTAGTAGATTTAATTTATATAATCAAAATCAAAAATGACAAAGTGCTTTAAATGATTTTAAAAATAATAAAGAAATTAAATTAACATTAAATGATTTGTCTCAAAAACAGCATTCATCTGATCTATTTTATGATTTAAATCATCCTAAAAAAGACGAATTACAAAATACTATTATAGGTTTACAATCAACTAGAAATAATTCAAATAACACATTATTTTTAAGTTCTTTTGCTAAAATATTTTCTTATAAATTAGTTCAAGCTTATAGTTTATTTCAAGTAGTTAGTCATTATAAACAATTTGATAATGATATAAATAAAGCCTGAATGCATTTACAAAAAGATAATGATTTATTATCATTTAATCCTGATGATCAAAAATATTGAACTATTGCAAATAATCCTTTATTAGAAAAAATTATTAATAAAAATTTAAAAAATAAACCTAATAAAGATAAAAAAGAACTTTTTGATACAACTTCTAATTTTTTAATAGACTCATTATTAAATTCAACTAATTTATCAAATGCTAGTCAAAGTATTTTATTAGCTTCAATGATTATGCAAGATTTAAACAACAAATTAGAAAATAATCCAATTGTTAGTTTTAATCAAATGTTTTATGATTCTTCAACTGATTTATTATCAGCAGTGATTAGAGTTTCAAATAGTGATATTTTAAACCCTGGATCATATGCTTTAAATTTATATAGATTAAAAGATCATAATTTTGGTGATGTTAACCAGTTTTTAAATTTTAAAGGTGTAAGTATTAAAGGTTTTCAAGATTTATCAAAACTACCAGAAAAACATAATAATTTACCAACTTTTAATGTAATTGTTCCATATTATTATGCAAAATCTAAAAACTTAGATATTAATAGTAAGATTGTTGTTGAAACTAGAACTACTTTTGTTAAAAAATTTGTTTTAAATGTTGTTGGTATTAATAAATCTGAAACTTTATCAATTTCAAAAACTCCTGATATTTTTTTAGATTATGATTTATTTGCTAATGAAATGTTTTCTGAAGATTTATATAAAAATAATAATCCTTTAATTTTTAATCAATTGTGAAGTAAAAATAAAATTTTAGAAGGAACAATTAATTTTACTAAACTAGATGATTCATTTAAAACAATTAAATATTATGGCAATAATTTAGCAATTGATATAAGAAAAGATGCACCAATCTTTTTATCAATGTATTCAAATATTTTTACTGAATTTAATAATTTTATTTCTAAATACCAAGAACTAGATCAACAAAACGATATTTATAATACACCAAATCCAGCAATCACTACTTTAAGTCGTTTAAATTCTAAATTATTTAACTTTAATCTAGTAAAACAAACTATTAGTAAAATTACAACTATTACAAATCAAGTGATGTCGTTATTTATTTTATTAGTAAGTTTATTGTTAACAATTATTTTAGTAGTTGTTATGAATATAGTTGTTGATGAATCTAAAAAAACAATTCTAACATTAAGAGCTATTGGGTATGAAAATAGTGAAGTTAATTGAATTGTTATGGGTAGTTATATAATTGGAGCTATTATTTCATTTATTATTGCTTATTTATTATCTAATTTAATTTGATGATCATTTTTATATTATGTAAGCTATAAATGACATATTTATATATTCTTAGCGTTTGATTTTAAAACCTTATTTGTAACATTTAGTGTAATTGCTTTTGTTTTATTTATTGGTTGATTATTTTCAGATAAACAAGTTAAAAAAACTGCACTAACTCAAGTTACTCAAGCTGAATAGGATAATTTATGACAGATTTTATATTAATTAGAAATAATTTTTTTAAAAATAATGTTTCAAAAATTCAAAAAACTAAATATTTAAATATGAATATTAATTGAAGTTTTTCTGATTTTGAAGATATTTTAAATAAACCTAATTTCATTACATATTTACAAAATTCATTTAAATTAAACTTTTCTTATTTAATGATTGATGCTATTGAGACTAAAATTGATCAAATTAGAAATTTATTTAAAAAAACAAATACTAGTTGTATTGATTATTTATTAAAAACAAATAACACTAATTTCATTGAAATTAATTATAAAAAATTTTTATTAACTAGTTATACATTATTAAGAGATTTTATTAATCAAATTTTTATTAATTGAATTTTTAATGATGCTTTAAATAATCATTGAATTGAATTTAATAAAACTTATGATAATAATTTAATGTTTAATTATCAATTTGAAAGATTAGAATTAGATTTTCAAAAAAACTTATTTAACATAATTAAAGCTATTAATAAAAAAATAAATGATCCAGTTATTAGAATTTTAATTTCAGCTTATATTGAAGATATTAATAATAAACAGACTTATTTAAATCAAATTCATAAGAATTTAAAATAAAATATAAAAGTATTTAGAAAGAAAAAATATGATAGAACAATTAAATGAAATTTTAAATAATTTTAAAGTAAAACTAGAATTAGTTAAAGATTTAAATAGTTGAGAAGAATTAAAAAAAGAATTTATTGGAAAAGATTCTAGTTTAACTACAATTTTAAAATCAATTAAAACTATTAGTAGTGATAAAAAACAAGAAATTGGAAAATTAGCAAATCAAATTAGAGTTGAAATTATAAATCAATTAAATGAAAAACAAGAACAATTAAAAAATAAAGAATTATTAGTAAAATTAGAAAAAGAAAAAATTGATGTTACTTTAACAAATTCAAGTTTAAAATTTGGTTCAAAACATGTTTTAAATATAGTTATTGAAGAAATTAGTGATATTTTTACTGAAATTGGTTTTGAAATGGTCAGTGGAACTGAAATTGAATCTGATTTATATAATTTTCAAAAATTAAACCTACCAGTAGATCATCCTGCAAGAGATATGCAAGATACTTTTTATTTAGATAATAATTTAGTTTTAAGAACACATTGTACTAATATGACTTCAAGAATGTTAACTAAATTAGCTAGTTTAAAAACTGAAGATAATAATTTAGCTGTAATTAGTTATGGAAATGTTTATAGAAGAGATGATGATGATGCTACTCATTCACATCAATTTATGACAAATAGATGGGTTTGTTGTTGAAATAAAATTAGTTTTGCTAATTTAAAATGAATTTTGAAATATATGTGCCAAAGATTATTTAACAAAGATATTAATATTAGATTGCGTCCAAGTTTTTTTCCTTTTACTGAACCAAGTGTTGAAGTTGATGTAAGTTGTTTTAAATGTGATTCTAAAGGATGTTTTATTTGTAAAAAAACTGGTTGAATTGAAATACTAGGTGCTGGAATGATTAATGAACACGTTTTAAAATTAAACGGATTGGATCCAAATAAATATTCAGGATTAGCTTTTGGAATTGGTATTGAAAGAATTGCTATGTTAAAGTTTAATATTTCAAATATTAGAAATTTTTATGAAAATAATGTTAAATTTTTAGAGCAATTTAAATTTTATTCAGAATAGGAGTTTATATGATTATTACAAGAAATTGATTAAAAAAATATCTTAATTTAGATAATATTTCAAATGATCAAATTAATATGGCTTTAAATTCTTTAGGGTTTGAAGTTGATAGTGTTTATGATTTAAACTCACTAAATTCTGAACTAATTTTAGGATATGTAGAACAATCAAAACAAATTCCAGACACTCATTTAAAATTAAATCAAGTTAATATAGGAACTAAAAGTTTACAAATTGTTTGTGGAGCTAGTAATGTTGATGCTAATCAATTTGTAGTAATTGCTCCAATTAATGCAACTATTGCAAACGGTTTAACTTTAACTAGTAAAAAAATTCAAAATTATGAATCACAAGGAATGATTTGTGCTTTAAATGAAATTGGAATTGATCTATCAGTTATTAATAAAGAAGACCAGTTAAAAATTTATAATGTTTCTGATAAAAATCTAGATTTAAAAAAATATATTGGTAGTGATGTTAAACAAATTATTGGTTTAGATGATTATTTATTTGAAATTGATTTAACTTTAAATAGAAGTGATTGTTTAGCTAGTTTTCAAATTTTAAAAGAACTTGCAAATTACTTTGATTTAAAAATTAAAAACTTAGATAATAATTTTTCTGATTTTAAAAAAAATAATTTAGATTTAAAAATTGATTTAGCTAATCAAGTTAAAGATCAAATTAAAACAATTAGTTATTCTTATTTTGAATTAAATAATAAAAATGACAAATTAGACTCAAAAGATGAAATCTTTTTAAAATTAAATCAAATAAATTCTTCTAATCATTCAATTACAAATTTAAGTTTAATTTCAACTTTATCAACAGCTCAAACTCACATTTTAATTGATTTAGATAAATTAAAGAGTTCTAATTTAAAATTAGAATTTATAAATCATGATAATAAAGAACTTTTATGTTTAACTAATAATAATAAATTAGTAAATATTATTGGATTAGACACACAAAATGAATTTAATGTTGATAATAACTCAAAAAATGTTTTAAACATTATGTTAAATATTGAACCTAACTTAATGAGAAAACAACAAAAACTTTTAAACATTTCAAATACTTATTTACAAAGATATATAAAACCAATTAACCCTAATTTATTTAATTTAGCAAATCAAACTTTTTCTAATTTATTAAATGATTATCAATTAATAAATAAAGCTTATGAAGTTAAAATACTAAAACAAACTTTTAAAAACAAACAAAGTTTAGAAATTAAATTAAATGAAATTAATGACTTATTAGGAACTAATTTAACTATTAAACAAATTAAAAGTTTATTTAAACATTTAGATTTTAAAATCACTAATAAAGATGATCTTTTAGATTTTCAAATTGATCAAAATAGAATTGATATAACTAGTAAAAATGATTTATGTGAAGAAGTTGCTAGATTATATTCATATGATAAAATTGATGAAATTCCATTAAGCTTTACTAGTTTTAAAAAAGCTAAAAACTTAAATTTAAAACTAGAAAATAAATTAACTAATTATTTAATAGGATTAGGATTTAATAATACTAAAACTTATTCACTAACTAGTTTAAATGAAGCTAAATATTGAAATTTATTTAATATTTCTGAATTTATTAATTTAGTATCACCATTATCAAATTTAAGACAAACTTATAGAACTAATTTAAGTAAATCATTAATTGATGTAGCTATTTTCAATCATTCAATTAATAATAAAGAATTAAAATTATTTGAAATAGCTGATATTTATGATTTAAATAATTTAAAACAAAGACATTTAGTATTTTTAACAAGCAATCATATTTATAAAAACAGTTTAAATCAACAATTAATTGAAAATAATTTTTACTACAATAAAGAAATTTTAGAAAATATTTTTAATTTATATAATTTAGATTTGTCTGAAATTCAATACCAAAGTGATTTAAATCTTATTAAAGAAATTCATCCATATATTAATACAACTATTTATTATCAAAATCAATTAATCGGATATTTATATAAATTAAATCCTAAATTTGAATCAGAAAATAAATTAAATCCTACATTTGTATGTGAAATTAATTTAGATATTTTAAATCAGTTCAAAAATAGTTTTATAGAAGCAAAAACTTTAAGTAAGTTTCAAAGTTCTTCAAGAGATTTAACTATAGAAATTTCAAATGATTTAACTTATCAAAAAGTTTTATTTAATGCTTTAAGTGATGTTAAATATTTAAAAAGTCATAAAATTGTTGATTTATATTTAGATGATAATCTAATTAAAAATAATACTAAAGCTTTAACTATTCAATTTGTTTTTAATGACCTAGAACATCAATTAACTGAAAATGAAATCAATCAAGAATTTGAAAAAATAATAAAAAATATTAAACAAATGAAAGTAGTGATTAGATAATGAAACTAATATTTAATCAAACTGATTTTAAGTTAAAAAAACATTATGAATTACAAGGACAACTAACTGATTTAGATCAAATTAAATCAAATAATATTTTAATAAAATCATTTGATTTTATTAGTTATGATTTAGATCTTGATTATAATGAAACATTAAAAATGATTACTGTTAATGGAGTAATTAATTATACAATTACTGGTATTGATTCAAGAATTGGAAATGAGATCAAATATAGTAATTATATTGATTGAAATGATGAGTATAGTTTTACAAATAGTAGTGATTTTAATACTAATATTATTATTAATGAAGAATTTAACTTAAAAGATTATATAATTGAACAAATAAATCTGAATATTCCTTTTAATTTATCTTTAAATAATGATATACTTAACAAGTATGGTCTTGGATGAAGTCTAGAAAGCGAAGAAGAATTTCAAAAATCTCAAGCTAATAAAATTGATCCAAGATGAGAACAACTTGATAATATTAAAATCGATGATAACAACAAATAAGGAGGTGTATTAACATGGCAGTACCATTTAGAAAAACTAGTAAATCTGCAAAAAATAAAAGAAGAAGTCATTTAGCACTTTCAGCTGCTAGTTTAGTGTCATGTACTAATTGTGGGGCTATGATTAAACCTCATCATGTATGTAAAGAATGCGGATTTTACAAAAACAAAGAAGTTAAAGTAGTAGAAGCATAATAACAATTATTAATTAATTTGGTTGTATTTAATACAACCTTTTTTTATTTGTGTTTTAAAGTGGTATATTAATTATAAGTAGTGGAGCAAAGTGGGTGATAAATAAATGTTATTTGGTACATATGAACATTGTATGGATGCAAAACAACGTTTAACTTTACCAGCAAAACTAAGAAACAAACTTTCAAATCCAATTTATTTAACAAAAGGATATGATGCTGATTTAGAAATTTGATCAAAAGATGATTTTTTATTAAAAATAAAAGAAATTTTAAATCAGCAAAATGATCAAAAAGACATTAGAAATATAGAAAGAATTATCTGATCAAATACTGTTGAAATTGATATTGATAATTTGGGAAGAATTAAAATTCCTTATAATCTAATTCAAAATCTAAATATTGGAAAAGATGTTTTTATTTTAGGATTAGGAAATCGGTTAGAAATTTGAAGTAAAAATAAATACAATCAACACAAAAATCAATTTATTAAAAATTTAAATAGTTAGGAAATTATATGGATAAACATATACCAGTTTTATTAAAAGAAAGTATTGAATATTTAAATATTAAACCTGATGGTATTTATGTTGATTGCACATTAGGTAGAGCTGGTCATTCTAGTGAAATTTTAAAAAAACTTAATCAAAAAGGTTTTTTGTATGCTATTGATCAAGATCAAATAGCAATTGACCAAGCTAAAGAAAAACTAGAACAAATTAATAATAATTTTTTATTAATTCAAGGTAATTTTTCTAACTTATCAGCTTTATTAGCAATTAATCATGTTTTTAATGTTGATGGAATTTTATATGATTTAGGAGTTTCTTCACCTCAAATTGATATAGCATCTAGAGGGTTTAGTTATAAAATGGATGGTCCATTAGATATGAGAATGGATTTAAATTCTACATTAACTGCTCATCAAGTTATAAACACTTATTCAGAATCACAAATCTCTGAAATTTTATTTAAATATGGAGAAGAATCTTTTTCAAAAAGTATTTCAAAAAAAATTGTTGAATCAAGACCAATTAATTCAACTCTAGAACTTGTTGAAATCATTAAATCAGCTTTACCTCAAAAAGTATTAAAACAAAAAAAACATCCAGCTAAAAAAACTTTTCAAGCTTTAAGAATTTATATAAATAATGAACTAATTGCTTTAGAAAATTCATTAAAACAAGCTTTAGATTTATTAAATAGTAAAGCAAGAATTTGTGTAATAACTTTTCACTCTTTAGAAGAAAAGATTGTTAAAAATATTTTTAATAATAGTACAAATTATTATCAAGAACAATTATTAAGTAATCTTCCAATTAAAGCTGATTTAAATTCTAAATTTAAATTAGTAATTAAAAAACCAATTAAACCTAGTTTATTAGAATTAGAACAAAACCACCGGTCTCATAGTGCAAAGCTTTGAGTAATTGAAAAAAACTAGAGGTTAGTATGGATAAACAAATTTTTACAATTATTGAATTTAATAGAAATATTATTAATTTTCAAGTTATTAAATATTTTAATAATCAAGAAATGATCTTATACAAAAATAGTTATATATCAGAAGAAAGTGAAATTTTAGATAAAGATCAAATTAAAGATAGTTTGAATGTTTATAAATTTTTAACAAATTGTTTTACTGATTTTGAAAAAACTCTAGTTTTTCAAAAATTAAACAAATAGGTTTAATGCTTTCAAATTCATTAAATATTACAAAAAAAGTAACAAATTATGGCTTAAAATCAAAAGATAAAAAAACTAGTTCAACTACAAATTTAGAATATATTGTTAAAAAAATTAATAAGTTACAACTTTATGATGATACTGACTTAAAAATAATAGATACTAATTTAATTGAACTACAAGTAAATAACAAAATGATCGATTATCAAAATTTAAAAAAATATTATATTGATAATACTCAAAATAATAAACTAGTAATGACTTTTTTAGAATTATCAATTACTAATGAACTTTATTTTGCACTAGAAAAACTTTTTTGAAAGTTTTATAAACAAATTTTATTTATAAAACCAAGAATTGTTTGCTTAAACCAATTAGTAAAAGATCAATGTCAAGATCATAAATTAGTAGTTGATTGAAATTGAGATGAAATTGAAGTTGGTGTATTTAATAATAATGCTTTATTAAAAATATTCAAATTTTCATTTGGGATAAATAAGATCATTAAAAATCTTAGTCAATCATTAAATATTAGTTTTGAAATGAGTAAAGATTATTTATTTAATAATTTAGATTTTATTTCTTATAATATTAATAATTTAAATGTTTTAAGTTTGTGAAATAATTCAGAAAATAAATTAGATACAACTAATGGAAAGCAAATAAAACAACTAATTAAATCTATTATTAGTGAAATTTATATAACTATTAATCAAAGCATTTTAAAAGAACAAAATATTAATAATTATCAAATTTATAATTTTGGTTTAATTAGTAAAATTGTTGGAATTGATATGATCTTTAATGAATTAAAAAACAATCATTTTATTAGTAATAATTTTATTGGTGATATTGATTTTGAACAAGATTCTACTGCTTTTATTGGAGCTAGTTTATTTTTTAAAAACCCTGAATTTCCTAGTCAAAATCAAAAATTTAGCAATTTTTTTAAAGCTTTTTTGATAAATTCTAAAAAGCACTACTAAGATAAAAAAACTTCTTAAAAATCAATATATTATTATTATTAGAAAGGGCTAAATATGACAAACGAATTTAAACAAATAGCAAGAATTAAAGTACTTGGTGTTGGTGGGGCTGGGAATAATGCCATTAGAAGAATGTTTGAAGAAAATGTTCAAGGTGTTGAATTTTATATCATAAATACCGATGCACAAATATTAGAATCATCACCAGTACCAAACAAAATTATTTTAGGAGAAAAAACTACTAAAGGATTAGGAGCTGGAGGAAATCCTGAAGTAGGAAAAGCAGCAGCTATTGAAAGTGAAGAAGAATTAAGAAAAGTAGTTGAAGGTGCTGATTTAATCTTTATTGCTGCTGGAATGGGAGGAGGTACTGGAACTGGTGCTGCTCCTGTAATAGCTAAAATTGCTCAAGAATCTGGAGCTTTAGTAATTGGAATTGTAACTAAACCATTCATTTTTGAAGGAAGACATAGAAATGTTAATGCAAAAGAAGGTTTAGAAGAATTAAGAAAATATGTTGATTCAGTAATCGTTGTTTCAAATGACAAATTATTAGAATATATTGGATCTATTCCAATTGTTGAATCATTTAAAGAAGCTGATACTATTTTAAAACAAGGTGTTCAAACTATTACTGATTTGATCGCAGTACCTGCAACTATTAACTTAGATTTTGCAGATGTTAAATCAGTTATGTCAAAAAAAGGAAATGCTTTATTTGGAATAGGAGTTGCTTCTGGAAAAGATAAAGCTGTTGAAGCTGCAAAAGAAGCAATTAATTCTAAATTATTAGAAGCTTCAATTGAAGGAGCTAAAGATATTATTGTAAATATTACTGGTGGAAGAACAGTAAGTTTAAATGATGCTTATGATGCAGTTGGAGTTATTAGTCAAGCTGTAAATAATAAAGAATTAAATATTGTTTTTGGTATGGCTATTAATGATGATTTAACAGATGATGATGAAATCATTGTAACTGTTATTGCAACTGGTTTTGAAAATAAAAACTTACAAAACCAAGAATCAAATATTATAAAAACACCAAGAGTTGAACCTGTAGTTCAACAAGCTCAACCAAGTAAACCTATTCAACAAGAACAAGAAGAAGAACAACACGAAGAAGTAGACGAATTTGATGATGAAATGAGTCTAACTACAACAGATGACACTGAAGAAGATTTTAATGATGATGACTTTCCGACATTTTTAAAATAGGAGATAAGAAGATGTTTTTTAAAAAGAAAAAGAATTTTTTTAAACAAAACGAACACGATCAAGATCAAATTGAACTAGAATTAACTGATTCTGATATTTTTGAACAAGAAAATCCTGTTTTAAAAGATAGTTATACTCAGACATCTAATCAATTTAATCAAAATCATCAAACAAATACTTCGAATATCAACCAAAATGATATGAATAAAAGTCCTATTAACACTTATGTATTTAGTCCTATGAAATTTTCTGAAGTTCAATCAATTGTAGATACTTTATTAGATCAAAAAGTTGTTGTTGTAGATTTTAAAAACTTAGATGATAATAAAGCTAAACGTTTTAAAGATTTTCTTTCTGGAGTTTTATATATTAAAAAAGGTGAATACATCAGACTTAATGAAAATATTTATAAATTTATAATTAATTAATAATTTATAAAGATGAATGAAAAATATCCAAACCTAGCAAAAACTATGATTAATATGTGAAACTCTAGGTTTTCAAAAATTATTCATAAAAGAGATGAAGGTTTTGCTATTAATTTTAGTCCTATTAAAATATTTTCATTTTTGAATTCAATTAATAGAAATTCAAATAAGAAATTAAAAATTAAAGAATATAAAAATCCTAATTTAAATTTTTGAATTTATTCATTAGATAATACTAAATTAGCTGCAAGTATTTGATTAAATGAAAAACAATCTAACAAGTGAGTAATTGGAGTTCATGGATATAATTCTAATCGTTTAGAAGTCTTATATTTAGTATGACATTATCAAAGTTTAGGGTATAATATTTTAACTTTTGATTTTAGAAATCACGGCATTAGTGATTCTAATTGCATTACTTGAGGTTATAAAGAAAAATGAGATTTAATTTCAGTAGTTAATTGGTTAATTAAACATTATGATGTTGAATTAATTGGACTAGTTGGAACAAGTATGGGTGCTTTTACAACCAATTATTTTTTACTAACTGAAAATGAACTAATTAAAAAAGCAAACATTAAATGAGCAATTTCAGATTCATCATATATGTCAGTTAAAAATCTTTTACAAAGAATGATTAAAGATTATTCTCCTAAATTTTTATCTAATCTTTCAAAAGATGTTTTAGATGATATTTTAGAAATTTATAAAAATGAATATGAAGTTGATTTAACTAAACTTGATTTTGTTGATTTGATTACAATTAATACTACTTATATTCCAGTTTTATACATTCACAATCGTTTAGATAAAGTTACTAGTTATTTAGATAGTTTTAGAATGTATCAAATGAAAAATAATATCGAAAATAGTTTTGACAATCAAATTGAAATTTATGATCATGGCTCACATCATACAAAATCAATTATTGAATTTGAAAATGAATATATAACTAAAAGTTTAAATTTTGTTAAATTACATCAAAAAAACCGTCATAACTAATTTAACAAAAAGCGTTTTATTATAATGAAATAAATTTGTATTAAATATTTATTGTTTAATTAACTTGATTGACATGGTAGTTCTTGTCAGTCCATTGATTTTTGAAACGATCTTAAACAAGGAAATAGAACTAGAAAATAAGCTTTTTATAAGCTTATTTTTTTACATTTTATAAAATAATAGTATTAGTTAAAATGTTAATAAAAAATAGTGATAGACTTTTTAAGTTTAGGATTTAAGATTATATATTATAAGAACCGTAAAAACTATTTTTATAGTTTCAAAAATACATAAAAAAATTTGAAAAAATAAGAAAAAATAAAAATAGATTTGTTAAATAAATCAAAAAATTCTTCAAATTAATAAAAAAGAATTTATAAAATATTAAATTAATTAATATCTTTTTATAAGTAGATTGTTTTTGACAATAAATAAAATAATCTAACTAAATAACTAAATAAATAGACAATAAGTCTAATTTAATATAAAATATTTTTATCATAAAAAGACACATTTTATAAATAAACTTTTTACAGAGAGCTAATGGTTGGTGAAAATTAGTAAAAGAATTTATAAAATATCACTTTTTATTTTCAAAAAAGAAAAGCTGTAGCTGAGTAGAATTTTGCGGTTGTCACGTTAAAACTATAAAGATGAATTTATAATAATATTTTTATAATTTAATTAGGATGGTACCGCGGTAAATCGCTCCTTTTGGAGTGATTTTTTTGTTTTTAGAAAGGAAAAAATATGTCAAATAAATATAAAGATACTTTATTAATTGGTAAAACTGATTTTGATATGCGTGCTAATTTGAATCAAAAAGAACCTAAATTTGAACAATTTTGACAAGAAAATCAAATTTATAATAAAAAACTAAAATTAAATGAGAATAAAAAAGTCTTTGTTTTACATGATGGTCCTCCTTATGCAAATGGAGATTTACATATAGGACATGCTTTAAATAAAACTTTAAAAGATTTTATTATTAGATTTAAAAATACAACTGGATATTATGCTCCTTTTATTATGGGATGAGACACTCATGGATTACCTATTGAAAGTGCTGTTACTAAGATGGGTGTTGATCGTAAATCTATGAGTAGTGTTGCTTTTAGAGAACTTTGTTATAAATATGCTTTAGAACAAGTTTCAAACCAAGCCAATCAGTTTAATCGCTTAGGAATGTTTACTGATTATGATACTAAATATGTAACTTTAACTCATGACTTTGAAATGTCTGAATTAAGATTATTTGAAAAAATGTACCAAAAAGGTTTAATTTATAAAGATCTAAAACCTATTTATTGATCACCATCAAGTGAATCTGCTTTAGCTGATTCTGAAATTATTTATAAAGATATAAGTTCTCCTTCAATTTATGTAGGTTGTGATGTTATTAATAGTGATGAATTTAAAAACACCCAATTAATTATTTGAACAACAACTCCATGAACTTTACCATCAAATCAATTAATTGCAATTGGTTCAAAAATTAAATATAGTTTAATTCAAGTAGAAAATTCAGATAAACAATTTATTTTAGCTTCTGATTTAATAAATCAAGTATCTCAAAACATTGGTTGAGAAAACGTTAAAGTAATTAAAGAAATTGATGCTAATAAATTAGTTGGTTTAAATTATGTTCATCCATTATATGATACAAAAATCAGTAAAGTAGTTTTAGGACATCATGTTACAAGTGAATCTGGTTCAGGTTTAGTTCATATTGCTTCAGGATTTGGTGAAGATGACTTTTTAATTGCAAAACAAAATAATATTAAGCCTTTTGCTCCAATTGATAATCAAGGTAAATTTACAACTCAAATTAGTGATCTAGATCCACAATTAGTTGGAATGTTTTATGATGATACTAATAAAATCATTACTAAAAGATTAGAAGAAAATAAAAAATTATTAAAACTAAAATTTTTAACTCACTCATATCCACATGACTGAAGAACTAAAAAACCTGTTATTTATAGATGCACTTTACAATGATTTGTTAATTTAGCTCCAGTTAAAAATGATATTTTAAAAAATGTTGATCAAATCAATACTCATCCAAAATGAGCTAAAAAACGTTTATATCAAGTTTTAGATGAAAGAACTGATTGAACTATTTCACGTCAAAGATTATGAGGAGTTCCAATTATTGCTTTTTATGATCAAAATGATGATTTAGTTTTAAATGAACAAATTTTAAATTATGCAATTAATAAAATTGAAGAAGTTGGAACTAATGCTTGATTTAGTTTAGATGCAGATGAATTTTTACCAGAACAATATAAAAATAAATCTTTAAAAAAAGAAAAAGACATTTTAGATGTGTGATTTGATTCAGGAAGTAGTGCAATTGCTTTAAGTCAAAAATATCCAAATTTAAAATTACCATATGATATGTATTTAGAAGGAAATGATCAGTATCGTGGTTGATTTAATGCTTCAATGATAAATTCAACTATTTATTCAAACACTTCTCCTTACAAACAATTAGTCTCACATGGTATGACAACTGATGAAAAAGGAAATAAAATGTCTAAATCACTTGGTAATGGAGTTGATCCAATTGCTTTTGCAAATGATTTAGGTGCTGATATTTTAAGATTATGAGTAGCTTCAACTGATTTTACTGATGATCAAAAAATCGGAAAAGAAATTATTAAACAAATTAGTGAATCATATAGAAAAATCAGAAATACTATTCGTTTTATTTTAGCTAATTTAAATGATTTTAATGTTAAAACTGATTATCAAACTAAATTAAGTGAAGTTGATATGTATAGTTTATTTAATCTAACTAGTTTTAAAAATAAAGTAATTCAAGCTTATCAAGAATTAAACTTTAGTTTAGTTTATACATTAGTTATGAATTATGTAACTAAGAATTTATCTGCTTTTTATTTAGATTTTATTAAAGATATTTTATATATTAATAGTAAAAATGATTTAAGAAGAAGACAAGTGCAAACTGTTTTATATGAACAATTATATTGTTTGATTGATGTTTTAAGACCAATTTTAGTACATACAATTGAAGAAGTTTATCAAAATCTAAATGATAATAATAAAGTTGAATCAGTTCATCTATTAGATAATAAAGAACAAAACTTTGTTTATGATAAAGAGTTTATCAATAAATGAGATCAAGTAATGATTTTAAGAGATGATGTTAATAAAGCTTTAGAAATTAGTAGAGAAAATAAAATTATTAATAAAGGATTTGAAGCTGTTGTTAATATTAAATTAGATAAAGAATATGATGATTTAAAAAATATTAAAGATTTAAGTCAAATTTTTATTGTTAATAGTATTAATTTTGTAGATAATATTGATAATAGTTTTATTAAAACAAATATTTCATCAATTAAAGTTGAACAAAAACAAGGATTAAAATGTCAAAGATGTTGACAAATTTTTGATAATTTAATTGATGATGAAATTTGTAATCATTGTAATAACGTAGTTAAATCATTATTGGAGACAAAATGTGAATAAAAGATAAATTAGTAGAAGCAAAAGTTTTTTTAAAAAATCACAATTATCTTTGAAAATTCAAACTAATAGTATGTTTGCCTATTTTTATAAGTTTAATTAGTTTTGATTGAATTTCAAAAGCTATTGTTGTAAGTCATATGAAATTAGGAGAAACTAAAACATTTATTAGTGGGTTTTTAAACTTTCAGTATGTGATTAATCTTGGAATGGCTTATGGTAGGTTACAAGATAAAGCTTATTTAGTAATTATTTTTGCAACAATTTTTAGTTTATTTTTAACAACGATCTTTATTTTTTTAAATAATAAAAAATGATTAATTGTTTTAATAATTATTTTAGCTGGTTCTTGAGGAAATTTATTAGCTAGATTATGAGCTCCAGGTAATGAAAATAATGTATATTTTGGAGTTGTTGATTTTTTAACTTGAGATTTTAGTTTACTTAATTCAAGAGATTATGTGTTTAATTTAGCTGATTTGTATGTCAATATTGCAATTGGTTTAACAATTTTATTTACTATTATTGAATTAGTTTTATATATAAAAAGCAAAATTAAAACAAAAAAAGAAAAAATAGAAAATGAACAAAATAACTCTTAATTCACTAAATACAACTTTAAGATTAGATAAATTACTAGTTGAATTATTAACTAGTTATGATTATTCAAGAAGTTATATTCAGAAACTAATTAAAGAAGAATGTATTAGTGTTAATAATCAAATTATTACTAATAATAATTTTTTAGTTAAACCAAATTCACAAATCACAATTACTATAAAAGATCCTATTTTAGATCCAAATTTAGTTAAAAATGATGAGATTGATTTAGATATTATTTATCAAGATGATGATTTATTAGTGATTAATAAACAAAATAATATTACAGTTCATCCAAGTTTAAATAATACAAATAATACAATTGTTAATGCTTTATTAGCAAGTGATGTTGAACTTTCATCAATTAATGGTGAACTACGCCCTGGAATTGTACATAGAATTGATAAACAAACCACAGGTTTATTAATTGTTGCAAAAAATGATAAAACTCATAAATTATTAAGTGAAATGTTTAAAAACCATCAGATTTATAAAGAATATTTAGCAATTGTCACTGGAGTAATTAAACCAAATAAAGGTTTAATTGATGCTCCAATTGGTAGAAGTCAAACTGATCGTAAAAAAATGAGTGTTACAGCTAAAAACTCAAAACAAGCAATTACAACTTTTGAAGTAGTTGAACGATTTTTTAAAAATACTTTAGTAAAATGTCAAATTCAAACTGGAAGAACTCATCAAATTAGAGTACATTTTAACTATATTAATCACCCTGTTTTAAATGATCCAGTTTATGGTAAAAAACACCAAGAATTTACTGATTTTGGTCAATACCTTCACGCTTATAAATTGAAATTTACTCATCCAATTACAAAAAAAGAAATTGAATTAATATCACCTCTTCCAAAAGAATTTGATGATAAAATTAAAGAATTAAGGGGTGAAAATAATGACTAATTCTTCTACTAGTGATAAAAAAACTTTAGAAAACTTTTTTATTAAGAACTTTAAGTATAAGTTATTAAAATCTAAAGTTAATTCTAGTGTAAGTTATTTATATAGTTCTAATGAAAAACATCAAGTGATTATTTTAAATTTTGATAATAGTATTTCATTTGAAAAAGAAAAAGAATATATTATTAAAAAAGTTGAAAAGCAAATAAAAAAACCTGTTAGTGTTTTTCATATTGTAATTGATAATGATAATCAACTAACTACAAAATCTAATTTAATTGTTTTACACTCTTCAATACAAACTCTAGCTACTGATTTAGAGCCATATTTTAAAAATACTAATTTATTAGTTTTTAATCACACAATTGATAATGAACTAAAAGAAGATAAACAACCTAGTGAAGAAACTAATAATAAATTATTTACAAGCTTTTTAGAAAACGTTAAAAATAATAAAATTACATTTTCTTGAGCAGTATTATTAATTCTAATTTTAATTCCTAGTATGTTACAAATTGTTGGGTATTTTATTTTAGAAACTAATCTAAACAGTAAAAATGTTTTAATTCTAGCTTTTGGTGGAACTAATTGAAATTTAACAATTGTTGGAAAACAGTGATGAAGAATCTTTACTTATGGAATTGCTCCAATTAAACAAAATGGATTAATTGTTGATATTTTAAGTTTATTAATTTTAGGAACTAGTTTTTTTAGTATTTCAAAAATTACTGAAATTCAATTAGCAAATACTAAAAAACTAATTTTAGCTACAATATTAAGTTATTTAATTTTAGGATTATTTTCAAGTAGTGTTTTACCAACAATTTATACTGGTGGACTAATTAGTACAATGGGAATATTTATTGGTGTTTTACTAATTGATGTTTCTGGTTCAACTACTCCTATGGCTAAATTTAGTCAAGCTAAAACTGTAGTTTATATTTTAATTTTGATTGGATTTTCATTCTTTTTAGGTGATGGTTGAACTGGGTTATTAATTACTGGAACAGCTGTTATATTAGGAAGTGCTTTTTGAGAAATTTTTAAAGTTAATATTAAAGAATGAGCTTGAATTCAATATGTTCATATTTTTTTAATCCTAGCAATTTTAGCTATTAGCTTAACTTTTATTTTTTTACCTCATCTAACTCCTGCTTTAGATCAACATATTTTAATAACTCTTTCAACTTATTATAAAAAAGGTTGATTTAGTATTAATAGTTTAAATAAAATAGTGAATAATATCGGTTGAGATGGTCAATTTAATCAATTTGGAAAGTTCATTACTAATTTTTAGATATGAGTAAAAGATTAGATTATTTATCTTGACAACACTATTTTATGTTAATAGCAAAAGCTAGTGCTATGAGAAGTAAAGATCCAAATACTCAAGTTGGAGCTATTGTTGTTAATGAATTACAACAAATTGTAGCAACTGGATATAATGGTTTTCCACGTGGAGTGAGTGATGATGAGTTTCCATGATCAAAAAATAATGAAGATTGATTAGAAAACAAATATGCTTATGTTGCTCATGCTGAATTAAATGCAATTGTAAGTAGTAGATCTGATTTAAGTAATTGTGATTTATATGTTACTTTATTTCCATGTAATGAATGTGCTAAAATCATTATTCAAGCTGGAATTAAAAGAATATATTATGCAAATGATCCATATCATGATAAAAAAGAATTTATAGCATCAAAAAAAATGTTAGATGCTGTTAATATTAAATATATAAAATTACCAGATATTGAAATTAGTCTTAAAGTAAAAGATTAATTTTTATATCTTTTTTATTGAAAAGAAAGCACTGTTATTTATAAAAAAACTATTATTTTTACTATCAAATAGTGTGCTATTTTGCTTAAGTGCATTATTAATTTATAATTTAAATTCTCTGAAAAATAATAGTAATAATATTGTTTTAAAACAAGAAAATAAACAAGAAACTGATTTAAGTAAAATATTTAATAATCAAACATACATATCAATTAAAAGCAAAGATCAAAATATTGATTTATAAGTTTTAGAAGCTTTAAAATTAAAGTATAAAGGTATTGATTATTCTTTATTAAATATTAATGTTGAAGCTAGTAATAATGGTGGAATAGATGTTTTAATAACACCTAAATATGGTGAAAGCAAATATACTAATAAATCAAAAATCCCTTGTTATATAAAAAAAGATTTAAGTGTTATTTTAAAAGATAATAATGATTTAGGTGAAATTCCAATTAACAATGTTGATGAAATAAAAAAACATATCAAAAATAAAGACCTATTAAAAACTAGTTTCAACGATATTGATTTTTATATAACTAATATTAGAGAAGATAGTGTAAAAATTTCAGCAACTAGAATTGGAGATTTTTTTGGAGAAGCTTTTCTTAAGTTTAATGCTAAACAAAAAATTTTAAGTTCAGCTATTTATAAACCTGTTTTAGAATTAAAAAATATAGAAAAAGATTTTATAGTCAGTATACTAAAAGATACCTATTCATCTTTAAGAAATGAAAATCTAGATATAACTATTGATCAAGAAAAAAGAAAAATAATAGTTAAAACCATTGGTAGTTTTCAGTTTGTTGGAATTGTTACTTTAAAATTTAATATAGCTAAATCAATAACAAATAAACCACTTGAACCCAAAACAACAATTATTGACTCTAATTCAACTAATTTAAAAACAGAACCTAAAAAATCAGAAGATAAAAGTGACAATAATTTTATAAAAAATAACGATACTTTACTTACTATTGCAAATAAGGACTCAATTAAAAATAATAAGAATTTAAATTCATCAAATAAAGTTGCTGGTGTTATAATAGGTTCGACTTTAGGGGTTGTTGTGTTAATTGGTATTAGTGCTGGATCTTGATTTTATTTTAAAAAACGAAAATAAATAAATAATAGGTAATATTATGATTAATAATGTTGGTATAGATATAGTTGAAAATAAAAGAATTAAACTAAAAAAAGAATTTATTATTAAAGTGTTATCAACAAATGAAATTCAAACATTTAATACTAAAACTAAAAAACAAAAAAAAGAGTTTCTAGCTGGACGTTGAGCTGTTAAAGAAGCAATTATTAAAACTTTAGATCAAGCAATTAGTATGAATAAAATAGATATTGAATATGTTAATCAAAAACCTGTAATTCAAAATAAGGAATTACAAAATATCTTAATTTCTATTTCTCATGAAAAAAAGTATGCTATTGGAATTGCACTAAAACAATCTGATAACAAATAAGATATAAATTAAAAATATTTTCTAATAAGCAAATAAATATGTATATTCCAGAAATAAGCAAATAAATATGTATATAAGAGAATATTCTAGTAAAATAATTGATGATAAAATTATTTATAGAGTATTCTTTTATTTTATAAATCTGATTGAATAAAGATTAAGATAAAATAGCATTTAATAGAAAGAATGAATAAAATGAATCAAGTTAATAGTATGCAAGAACCAATATCACAAAACAACAAAGAACAAGAAAAAAAAGTTAAAGATCATATTCATGTTAATCCTTGAAAAATGTTATTTATGTGATTACCTTTATTACATATTAAATTTAAAGCAGCAAAAATTGTAAGAAAAAATAAAAAACAACCAGATAGATATACTGAAGAATATAGATATAATTGGGTTAAAAAAGCTGTTAGCAAATTATTATATGTTTTAGATGTTAATATAAAAGTAGAAGGTATTGAAAATTGAATTGATAAAGGAGTAATTTTAGCTGCTAATCATCAATCAAATATTGATCCAGCTATTTTATTTGCTATTAATGATTTTTCAAAACAACAACCTTTAGCTTTTATCGCAAAAGAAGAACTTTGAACAAGTAAAAAGTTTAAAAACTTTGTTAGATTAATTGATTGTATTCCTTTAAATAGAAAAAGCCCTAGAAGCGCTTTAGAAGCATTTAAAGAAGCAAAAGATTTAGTTGTTGATTACAAACGTTCTTTAGTAATTTTTCCAGAAGGTACTAGAAGTCATTCTCAACAAATGAATAGTTTTCAAGCAGCTTCATTAAAAGTTGCACAAATGTCTCATGCTCCTATTATTCCTGTTTCAATTATTAATTCATATCAAGTATTTGCTGAAAAAAGACCTAAAAAAGTTGAAGTTAAGGTGGTTTTTGGTAAACCTATTTCACCAAATAAACATATTTCTTTAAAAACTGAAGATCTAACTAGATTTGTTGAAAAAATTGTTGATACAAATCTAAAAGAATGAGAAAACAAAGAAATGAAATATGAGTTAAGAAAATTAACTAAAAAAGATATTAAACAACTTAAAGAAGAAGAAAAAAAACAAAATTCTAAAAAACAAGAAAAAAAATCAATTAAAGATCTATTTAAAATTGTTGATTAATCAACAATTTTGTTATTTTAAATTTAATATTAGAAAAGAAGTGATTTTATGAAACTAAATGATAAGTTAAAGAATTTTTTTAATAATATTAAATCTTATTTTACAACTAAAGAAAAAATTATTGTTAAAAACAAACCTAAACCAATAGAAACTAAAACTGAAAATAATAACAATAATTTAGATAATAATTCTCAATTCTACCATGATATTTCTAATAATAAAGAATATATTGATAAAAGAGCTACATTAGATTCTCAAAATGAATTTATATTAAAAGTAATTTCAAATAAAGCTGAACTTTTAGAACAATTAGTAGATATTAAAAATACTTTTAAACATTGTGAAGATTGTTTGAATATTTATAAAAAAAATCTTGATGATATGAAATTAAAGATTTTAAGATTAAAAAAACATATTGATAATAATTATGGTTTTTTAGGTGATGAAAAAGAATATCAAAATTATGTTTTTATAGATGATATAAAAACTTATTCTCAAACTGATGAATCAGCTGGTTTAAAATTAGTTCATAAATTAGAAGATCATTTTAATAAATATTCTAATTATGATATTGATTATTTTGTTCCTTGTGATAATCATAAAAACTTAATTGATAAGTATAAAATAGTATCAATTAAAATCAAAGATTTAGATAAAATTATTTCAAATTAATTACTTCTTTTTTATAAATTCGTACTTCTATTAAAAAAAATTCATTTTTTATGTAAACTATTGAAATAAGTTATAAATGATATAAAATTATTTGTATCTTGTGTTAGAGAAAGCGAATTTATCTTGCTGACTTAGCTCAGTTGGTAGAGCAATTGACTAGTAATCAATAGGTCGAAGGTTCAAATCCTTTAGTCAGCACCAGTTATTGGAGGGGTAGCGAAGTGGCTAAACGCGGGTGGCTGTAACCCACTTCCTTACGGTTCGGGGGTTCGAATCCCTCCCCCTCCACCATTTTTATTGGGCTATAGCCAAGCGGTAAGGCAAGGGACTTTGACTCCCTCATGCGCCGGTTCGAATCCTGCTAGCCCAACCATCTTGACTCGTTAGCTCAGCCGGTAGAGCAACTGGCTTTTAACCAGTGGGTCCGGGGTTCGAATCCCCGACGAGTCACCACTTCTATTTTCCCCAAGTGGCGGAATAGGTAGACGCATTGGACTTAAAATCCAACGGGCTTAATATCCTGTGCCGGTTCAAGTCCGGCCTTGGGGACCATATTTGAAAATAAACATGTCTTAAAAAGACATGTTTATTTGTGTTTTTAATATTAATTTTTAAATAAAAAAAATGAACTTAAAAGTTCATTAAATTTATTATTTTGCAGGAGTTGGAGCTGGAGCTGGTTGTGGAGCTGGTGCAGGCTTTTCTTCTTTAGGTTTTTCTTTTTGATCCTTATCACTCTTTTTATCATCTTTTTTATCTTCTACTTTATTTGTTCCTTGATATTTTCATTCAGTTTTAGGAGTAATCATTGGATCAGTGTCTTGTAAAAGTTTAACTACATCATACATCTCAATAGCTTGTTTTAAATAACCTATTCATTGATCATAAACATTTTTTCTAATATCTGAACCATTAGGATAATTATCTATTGTTTTAGTAGCGTTTTTTTGATCTTGTTTACTAAAAGTTTCAAAACCGCTTACAATTCCATAAAACATTTTATCTCTTAAAATTAAAAATAATGGACCTTTTAAATTTTTAACTTTATCTTGTAGTTTTTCTACTTTATCAGTTACTGTATTATCATTTTTATTAAAACTTGAACTAGTTTCACCATAAAAAGCTTTAGCTCAGTTTTTAACAAGATATTCATTTAGTATTTTAGAAGTTAAACCTTTAGTTCATATTTTATCATCTGAATCATATTTAAAGTTTTTAATCACTACATCATTTGTCATATTTTTAAAGATTTGTTTAGAACTTGGTGAAGCTTTTTGATCAATAATTCATCTTTCTTTTTTAGTTTTACTATTTTTGTTTTTTTTAACTTCAACATCATTTAAAACTTTTGTGTGATTATTTGTACTATTTCAACTTAAATTACTTTTAAATTTATAAATAAAACTTGTAGCATCGTTTGTACTAGTTTCATTAATATTTTTAATAGCTTGATCTAATGAATTAGTTTTAGTTAATTCTTCTAAGCCTTGTTCAAATGATTTTGCTGATTTATTACCACGAGCTCCTAAATATAAAATCATAGTTTTATTTTCAGATTGATTAATTAGATTTTCAAATTCTTTAAATTGTTTATATATTGTTTTACAACTTATAGCAAAACTAGCGCTTGTTGTAATAACAAAACTACAAGCCAATAACGATAGAAGTTTTTTCATTATAGTACTCCTTTATCTACAAAAATAATTTTACTATAATTCATTTAGTTTTTAGTTTTAAATTAAGATATAAAATTAATAAACTCTTAAAAAACTTGAAAACTTATCGTGGGTTTTTAAACAAAATGAACCTTTAAATTTTTAAGTTATAATAATCTTATCAAAGGAAATTAGAAAATTAAACTAATCCAATAAGCCTAATTTTTCTTTGAGTTCGAATGATATGTGATAACACTCATTCTTAACACCTGAGACAAGTCCTGATAGTTTGTCGACTACTTCACTGGTAAATCCACTCGGGTGTTTTTTAATGCTGTTAAGAGTCTTATCTAATACAGTATGAATTTATCTTGTTTTATTTATTGTTCCTAGGGTATCGCTTCCATGTTTTCTTTCTTCATCTAATTGTTTTCTTTTTGCTATATCAGCTATTACTCAATCGTGAGATCCTTTTTCTAATATTTCAGCTTTAAAACACATAGTTTCTGTTCTAAAGTAGAGGTTCTCATCTGCACCTATAACAAATTCAATATTTTTGTTTTTGTTGAATTTATATCTCTTCTCATTTTTATCAAATGCAGCATAATAATTCTTTTGATATTCAACCACTCCATTCATAATTTTTCTTTTAATAGGTATGTCAAAGAATGATTCAATCGTCTCATTTTCTAGTTTTCTAAAAACGCTTTCTTTTTCACGTATTTTACATATACTGTTTAAATATTCAATCAATTAGTCTTTTATAGTATTAGCTTCTTCAGGATTTATTATTTATAGAAGTTTAAAAAAGAAAAAGAAATAAAATATTAAGACTAAAAGACGTATAAAAATATGCCTTTTTTAATTTTTTTTAATAAAAAAATAAAAAAAAATTTAAAAATTCTTTTCTTATAATAAAGCCTATTCTATAGGCTTTTTATTATACTTATCAACATTACAGAACTTGTTAACGAGCTTTTAAAGGCTTGTTTTTTTTTGATAATATGAAAATGGAATTAAAACCCATAATAGAGCCTTTAAGTCTAAGATTTTTTAATACTATAAATATCATCATTTTAATTAATTTATTCAGATTTTCAGTTTTTATAGTGGAGATACATTATATAGGATTGAAAGGGATGAAAGTATGAAGAATTTATTAACTATATTAAAAGCTGTAATGGCTTTTTCTGGGGCTAAAAATCATAGTCATACAGAACATAATTTAACAACACTTACAAATAAAAGTGAAATAAACACAAGAGAATCAATCAACGACAATATACTACAAGAACAAGATAATGAATTTGATCCGCTTAATCAAAATAGAGTTACTAAAATAGGATGAACTCAAGGAAACAAAATTAGACCTTTTCCAAAAAATGTGAATGAAGTTCCAGAATCACTACCAAGTCATATAACAAACTTAGATAGTGCATTTGCATTTAATACAAATGTAAAAATCAAAGGAATTGAAAAATGAGATACTTCAAAAGTAACGAATTTTAGAAGGGTATTTTACGTAGCACCTAAATTTAACCAACCAATTACTTGAGA
Source organism: Mycoplasma mycoides subsp. mycoides SC str. PG1 (assembly GCF_000011445.1). Classification (NCBI taxonomy): domain Bacteria; kingdom Bacillati; phylum Mycoplasmatota; class Mollicutes; order Mycoplasmatales; family Mycoplasmataceae; genus Mycoplasma; species Mycoplasma mycoides. Next base: position 646,931 of record NC_005364.2, on the reverse strand, counting down.
CACTTCAAGTGGAGTTAATTTCATTAGTATGTTTCATGGCGCTGAATCGTTCAATAGCAGTTTAGGTAATAAGTTTAACACTTCAAAAGGTGAATGATTCTTTGGTATGTTTCAAGCAGCTAAAAGTTTCAACCAACCACTTGGAGATAAATTTGATACAAGAAATGCTAAAGATTTAGAAGCAATGTTTGCAATAGCACAAGCATTCAACCAACCACTTCCAGAAAATTTTTTAATTAAAGAAGGCGTTGGTGTTACTAGTATGTTTTATTATGCATATAAATTTAACAAGACTTATCATATTTAATTCTTTCAGATAACGACATAAGTTCAATGGCAAATAATGCTCTTTCATGAGAACAAAAAAATAAACCTATTCCAAAAAGTGATAAAAAATCTGTTAAAGTTCAAGCTAGAGTTAAAGAAATTTGAAATAAAGAACTTAAAGATAAAATTGTTGTTGCAGAAGGAGAAAATGTTAAAAAAACTGAAATCCTAGAAAAAACTAAAGAAGTTTTAAAAAAACATACAAGCGATTTAGAAATATCGGATATTAAATTATTTGATGATGAAAAAGATAAATATATCACAAGAGATATTGAAAATAAATTAAATCAAATAATAAAAATTAAAATCAACGACAGAATAGGTTTTGTATTAGATATTGGTTATACTATACAAGAAGCTATTTATATTGATAGTGTTGCACCAACCACTAATGCCGGAGCATTTGATGCATATGATAAAGATAAAGTTATTGAAGCATTTATTTTAAAAAACCCACAATTACGAGGTTTAACTAAAGATAACTTTGAAGTAGTTGGACAAGCAACTAATAACTCAGTAACTGTTAAAGTTAAAAATAGTGACAAATTCCAAGGTCAAATTACAATTAACTTTACAATTAGAACTCAAATTAATACTCAAAACAACAAAAAGATTATAATAGCTTCATCAGCTGGTGTTGGTGGTGTTGGTATACTTGGATCAATTGTAGCATTATTCAGAAGACGTAAGAAAAAATAGTTAATAATTCAAATGGATGTAAAACATCCATTTTTTATATTCAAAATATATTCTAATTTATTCTAAATATTCCAGAATACACACAGTTCATAAAATCACAAAATTTATTGAGTGATATAATAAAGAAAGATTTTTAAAAGAATTTAAATGAAAAACACCTCAGCAATTGTGAGGTTCTTATATAGAAAACAAACTTGAATATCGGGTCCAATAATTTTGTCCAAGTTTAGTATCTCATTTTCTATGTGTGGCTTTGCATTAGCGTTTGATGAAGAAACAACTTCTATACCCCTTTTTTTAAGCTCTAAACGCGTTCTAGGGTTGTTTATTTCATCTTTTCTTAAAGTTAGTTCTATTATCAGTGATTATTCTCATAGGATAACCGTATTTTTGAAAAACGTTTTCAAATATTTTTTGATATGAATTCAGAGATTCTTCTTGACTCTTAAAATAAATGTCTAATACTTTATTAGTTCCAACATCCACAACAGCAACACATGTTGCAATTGTATCGTTTTGAAAGTAGTAGTGAGTACATCCGTCAACTTCTAAAACTTGTCCAAATTTATAGTTATTAGCCGTTGCTAATCTATGTTTTTCTACTACTTTTGGTGTGTAAAATACTAAGTCTTTGCTGTACTTAATAATTTTGTTTTCTTCATTTTGCTTTCTTATTTTACTTCTTTTCTAGTTTTTCTCTTACAGTACGCACTAGCGAAACCTTGTTTTATTTTTTCTTTAATCTTAAAGTGTTATTAAAACTAAAGAATAACTCAACCCAACCTATCCTAGGAATATACTTGACATTATATATATTAAAAAATTCCCAATTTTGGACACTATATAATTTTAATAATTTACTAAAAAATTCTTATTTTCGTCCATTAAATACATTAAAATATCTAAATAATTAAATTTTCTTAAATTTAGAGCTAAAAAAGCTCTATTTTTTCCAATTTCATTTTAAAAAAGTTTAAAAAATTAAAAATAGGTGGTAAAATAAATATATATGTATAGTGTTTAACACATAAAAAAGGAGATATAAAAATGGCCATTCCTAAAGACATATTAAAAATTCCAAGACCATCTAGTACTAGAGTAAAAACAACATCAAAAGAAGGTATTTATAATGTTATACAAAGAACATCAATAAGAAAAAATGGAAAAATTATTCCTGTTGAAAAAGGAGTAATTGGAAAGATTATTAATGGTGTTTTTCAAAGCATAGAAAAGCAAACATATGAAGTAGATATTAAATCATATGGTCTATTTGCACTAAATGAAAAATTAAACAATCATATCTTTAGAGAACTTTTAAATTTTTATGATTTTGAAGATGCTAGAAAATTATATGTTATAGCTTCTTTAAGAACTATGTTTTCAGATATTAAAAACGAACATTTAAAACATGAATATGATACAAATTTTATTTCTGAAATATACCCAAAATGTGCTTTATCTTCAAACACTATCTCAAGTTTTTTAGAGAAAATAGGTAAATCTAGTTCGAAGATGGAAGACTTTATGAATAAAAGATTAGAAGAGTTTTCAAACCACTCAATAGTTATTGATGGTATGTTGAAAAACAATACATCAGAAACTAACATTTTCTCTGAAATGTCTAGAAAGTCTAGAACTAAAGGCTCTCAAAACTTAAACCTTATTTATGCTTATGATATTAATGCACAAGAACCTGTTGCTAGTTCTGTTTACCCAGGAAATATGCTAGATTACACTGCTTTTAGAGACTTTTTAAGAACTTATGAGATTAAAAATGGATTTTTAATTCTTGATAAAGGATTTGATGATAAAGAATGTAAAAACTTGATGAGAGAAAAAAATATTAAATATTTAATCCCTATAAAAATAAATCATACTTTTAAAAAGTTTAATTTAAAATCTGGATTTAATTTCACTTTCACTTATGATGACGACACAATAAGAGCAAAGAAAATTATCATCAACAACAAATATTATTTTTGTTATAAATCAACCCTAACTGAAATGGTAGAAAAGAAAAATTTCATAAGTCGTGCACATAAAAAAGGTGCGTATGATGAAATTAAATTACTAGAAAGAGAAAATCTTTTTGGATTAATAATTTTTGAGTGTAATTATGATTTGGACTTAAAAGATATTTATGTCGCGTATAAAAAGAGATGAGAAATTGAATTGCTTTTTAAACAGTTTAAAAATGTGCTTGAACAAAACGAAGCAAATGTTCAAGGAAACTATAGATTATTAGCAACTGAATTTATTAACTTTTTATCTTCAATTATGCTTTGCAGAATAAAAAACCACCTATTAAATAGTGGCGTTCTTGACAATAGAACAATTAGTGAAACTTTTAGATATTTATCAAAAATAATCAAGAAGAGAAAGTCTAGAAAAAGAGAAGAATGAGATGATGTTGAAACATTAAAATATATTAAAGAAATGAAGTCTATTTTAAAAATATAGTGTCCAAAATTGGGAATTTTTTTTAATATATATAATGGTTATTAATATGAAAAATATATGTGTATTTCTATGAATACACCACACAAAGGACATTATATGAAAAAATTATTAACAATATTTGGTTCTATTAGTTTAATTAGTATGACTAGTATTACATCAATTGCTTGTAAAAATATAAATAAATCAAAAAAAGAAGACCCATCTAAACCCGACAGAACTCCAAAAACTCCTGAAAATGATTCAACTAAACCAGAAGAAAATCAACCTAAAAAACCAGATGATAAAAAACCTAATAATAACGATAATAGTTCAAATGATTCAAATAGTAATTCTAATCCGAATAATAAACCTGATTCAACTAAACCTAGTGAGAATCCTAAAAAACCAAATGAACAACATCAAGGTGATGATCCTAATAATCATCAACCACAAGCTGATCAACTTGAAAAATCTGAACAACCTAAAAGAACAAAAGAACAAAATTTTGAGTTAATTAAAAAATATGGTGCAGAAGTTCTTGCTTTGTTAGAATCTTTATCAGAAGATAAAACCGAACAACTTTATAAGAAGCCAGAAAATTCTGAATTATTAAAATTAGTAACAAATATAGGACAGTTTTATCAAAAATTAGGTTCTTCTACAACAATAGATGATTTTGAAAAAGAATTTAAAGAAAAAAAATTTTTAAATAAGTTGTATGAAGAATGAGATAAGACTGTTACAGAATATGAAAAACAAAAAGATAGTATTTTAGAGATATTAAAGCAATAGTATAGTTTAGATCACAAGAATACTACTTATTTACTCTAAAAACCCTTTATATGAAAAAATAATTAGAAGAAAGATTTATGTGCTGAATATATTAGGAACTACAGCAATAATAATTACAACTAGTTTTTTAGTGATTGCCTGTAAAACATCAAAATAAATTGACATTAAAATAACAAATCCTACCAATAATACTCAAAAAAATGAAGAAAAAAGTAAAAATGAAAAAATAGAAAATACAGAAGATTCTAAAAAAGAAGAAAAATCTGAAGAAAAAATAGATTCTCCAAAAAATGACAAAAATTTAGGGAATTTTGAACCAGATAAGAGAAATATTTTGCCTCAAGCAACAATTAAAGAAGCAGTAACTAAAAAATTAAGTATTTCTCCATCAAAGTTACAAAAATTTGAAGTTGATTATGAAAAGAAAATAGTTAAGGTAATATCATCTAAATCAAACAATCAAGAAATAGAGTTCACATTTACTAGTTTTCTTGACTTAGGAAAAATTCAAACCACTATTAAGAATGGAAGATCTTATACAAATATCAAAAAAATTAAGAAAACAATAGCTAAAAAAATGGGTGTTAATCAAGATGAATTAAAGGAGTTCGATGTTAACACCAATGACACTGGAACTGTTCATTCTACAAAATTTTCTGGTACATTAGCTTTTAAATTTTCTTCCAATGATACAAAATAAATGAAAAAGTAATATTTAAAAGTCTCTAGCATATTCTCCCGAACCCCATATTTCGGACTAAAATCCAGGAAATGGGGTTTTTATATGTCTAAATTAAATTTAGAAAAAAAGTTAAAAATTGTTAAAGAAGCTAAAAAACTTAATATCCTACGTTTCCCAGTTTAAGCATAAAACAAGAAAACATACTTATGTAAATTTTTGATCTCATAAGTTATGTTTTTTATAATGTAATGTCTAAGTGACTTTTTCTTTTGTTAAAAGCTCTAATAATATTTGATAAGTTTGCCAACTTTCTTGTAACTCATCATTATACACTTGTATAGTTTCGATTTTTTGTTTATTTACAAATACTTCAATTTCTTTAACTTCTTTGATAACATTAATCACTTTATGCTCAGTGATTTTGCTTTTTCCAGTCAGTCCTTAATTTTGAATTTAGAATGTAGATGATGTAGTTTAAAAACACTAATGAAATGAAACATAAACAAATGTAACCAACAATATGGTTTCAAGTTGATAAATACATTGGGTACCGTTCCCGATAATTTACCTTTTAATGTCTTGAAATTAGACTCAATTTGTCATTGTTTTGAATATAAATTAATAACTTCTTTTACTGATAAATCTGTTCTATTTGTTTCATAAACATAGTATCCATCATATTTTTGATCTTCTTGTATTTTTTCTATGTCAAGTTCATAAAATGCACCTTTGTTTATAGGTTTAAAGAATCTATATTTTTTAGATCCCGCTAAATCATCACAAGAAACAAGATTATCTTTATTCATTTTCTTAGTGAAATTTTGAATTAAAATGTCTCTATCGTTTTTGTCTTTAGTTGCTCGTTTTTGACTAAAACTAATTATTTGTCTTCTAAAATGTCCATTAATTCTTTTTTTATTGTATGAAGATGCAATATCACGAGTTTTGTATATCAAACCACCATCATTTATATAATCTTTTTCATCTAATATATACTCTTTAAATTGTTTGCTTCCAGCTTTCATTCTGTATGAGATTATGTATTTTCAATTCTTAGATTCTAAAAATCTAATATTTCTATTAACACTCATTCCTTTGTCAGCAATTATAGTTACACTGTTAACTTCATAAATATCTGCAATTTCAAGCATAAATGGTATTAAAGTATTTGGATCAGCAACATTTCCTGGAAATATTTTGTAGTGTAACGGTATTCCATTTTCATCAGTTGCCATACCTATAACAATCTGGTCTTCTTTAAATTTTCCATCTTTTGAATAACCAGGTTTTTTATAACCTTCACGAGAAAATGTTTCAAAATAAGTAGTTGTTGCGTCAAATCATAATACATCAATTTTTCTATTGGTATTTGCACAAATTTTTGCATTTAAATTTCTTAAAATTTCATCTTTGTTTTTTGCTATATAGTCTAATGATCTATAAAATGAATTTTTTGAATGAGTGTCTATTTTTTCTTTTTTTGCTGTCTTATAAGTGTTAAAAACACTTATTGGATTTTTAATTCTTTGATAAATCAACTGTAAAACAACATCTTTTAATGTTGTCGATTTTGTGGGAGAACAATCATTAAAAATATTGAAATAATCAAATAGTTTTTCAACTACTTCGTAACCTTTAAACCTTTCTAAAACTTCTTTTTTGGTTTCTTTTTTCTCTTTAAAAATTTCATCTAATTTAGTTCTTGCTTGTTCTTTTGTTCAAGACAATGGAAAGTTTGCAATAATTGCTTTGATAATTGCTAGCGGATCATCGTGATATTGTTTTAATTCATGCAAATATCCATATCCCAATCTATATACAAAACCTTTGTTATCTGGTCTTGGCACTCCAATTGATAAGTATTCGCCTTTTTTAACTCTTGCTATTGATGTTCTTCATTGTCTTTTACATCATTTCTTGACTTCTTCACGTCTTTATTATATCATATTTAAGCATAAAAGCATAATAAATTATATTTTTTTATAAAAAAATATAGCCGCTGAAAACTGAGTGTTTTCGCGACTAAGTGGGAAACGTAGGAAAAAAAGTTAAAAATTGTTAAAGAAGCTAAAAAACTTAATATTAAAAAGAGTACTTATTTAGCAAATAAATATGATATTTCAGTTGATACTGTAGAAAGTTTAGTTAATAGATTTGAAGCGTTTGGAATAGAAGGGCTAATTAATAAGGAAAAAAAGCCTTATTATAGTGCAAAGCTAAAACTAAAAATTGTATTATATAAACTTGAAACTAATCACTCATATGATGAAGTCGCAAAAAAGTTTAATATTATTTATTCATCAACTATAGCTGGTTGAGTTAAAAAATATAGAGAATATGGATTTTTAGGGTTAAATAATAATATAGGAAGACCTAAGAAAATTATGAAAAACCCTAATAAAAAACCAGCTAAAATAAAGAAATCACAAGTAAAAATCAATAATGAACAACAAATTAAAGAATTAAAAGAACAAGTGGAATACTATAAGTTGGAGGCTGAATTCTGAAAAAAGTTCCACACCTTGTTGACAAAAGAAAAATCAACAAGGAAAAAACAAAAGTAGTTTTAGAATTGTTAAAAACATATAAAAAAGTTAAGATTCCTATTCTCTTAAAAATAGCTAAATTACCTAAATCGTCTTTTTATGAATGAAAACATAAGTTAGAAAATACAATAGATAAAGATAAAGAATTAAAGGAAATGATTGTTGACATTTTTAGCAAATCATTTGAAACGTATGGGTATAGAAGGCTAAAAATGGCCTTAAAATCAAAAGGATATATTGTAAATCACAAAAAGATTTTAAGGTTAACTAAAGAGCTTGGAGTTCAGTGTATTAAATTTAGAACAAAAAATGGAAGATATAGTCTTATAAAGGAACTGTTGGAAAAATTGCAGATAATGTTTTAAAAAGAAATTTTCATTCTTTACAAGCAAACAAACTTTGATGCACTGATGTAACAGAGTTTAAAGTTAATGGTCAAAAGTTATATTTATCACCAATTATTGATCTTTACAATGATGAAATTATTTCATATTCAATTCAAACCAATCCTAACTTAAACCTAACAAATTCAATGCTAGACAAAGCACTTAAAAAGGTTAAAAATACAAATGGTTTGTTGATTCATTCTGATCAGGGATTTCATTATCAGCACATTAGTTGAGCTAAAAAACTAGAAGAAAATAACATAACACAAAGTATGTCTAGAAAAGGTAATTGCTTAGATAATGCTATTATAGAAAACTTCTTTGGTTTATTAAAGCAAGAAATTTATTATGGTGAAAAATATAATTCAGTAGAAGAGTTAACTAAAAGAATTCATAAATATATTTATTGATATAACAACATAAGAATAAAAGAAAAATTAAAAGGATTGTCTCCTGTACAATTCAGAAAACAATCCTGTTATAATATTAAAAAATTTTAGTCCGTGTTTATGGTAGCGGGGGGTATGAAGTCTAGAGATTTTTTTGTTTTAAAGTAGTAACAATTTAACATGCTTTTAAATTTATTTAATTTTCTAAATGTTTACTTGCAAATAACCATTATACTTTAAATTATTTTCTTAATCTAAATAATATAAATGTTGATTAAAAAGATAATAAATCTCATTCTGAGAGTTTAACCATAAACTAGGCGAGCCAACTCAATCGTAAAAATATACTTGACATTCCAGAAAACTCTTAAAAAACTTGAAAACTTGTTTTGAAATTGGTAATATTTTATAAGTGCTATAAAAGTTTGATATGTGTGAAAGGTGGTAGTTAAGATGCGTGAAAAATACATTTTACGTTGTACAGTTTGTAAAAATGAAAACTACATCGGTAAGAATGATAAAAAGAAACCTAAAATAGAAGTTTCTAAATACTGCAGTAATTGTAATAAACATGAAACCCACAAGCAAAAAAAATAGTCTTATGACTATTTTTTTATTTATTAAATTTAAAATAAAAATAAGGATTTTAAAATTTTATGATTATTCAAAAGACTTATAAAAATACTAAACCAACAGTTTATTTAATTACAACTCCAATTGGAAACTTAGAAGATATCACTTTAAGAGCAATTCAAACTTTAAAACAAGTTGATATTATTTGTTGTGAAGATACTAGAACTAGTAAAGTTTTACTTGATAAATATCAAATTACTAATAATTTATTATCACTACATAAATTTAATGAAAATTTAAGAATTGAACAAATTATTAATTTATTAAATCAAAATAAAAATATTGCAATTATAAGTGATGCTGGTGTTCCTATTATTAGTGATCCTGCAAGTTATATTATTAATCAACTAAAAGAATTAGAAATTAATTGTAATATTACAGCAATTGGAGCTGGATCTGCTTATATTCATGCTTTAATTTCTAGTGGTTTTTTAATTGATAGTCATTATTTTTATGGGTTTTTAAAAAACAAAAATAAAATTAGTAAACAAAATGAATTAAACCAATTAATTAATAAGTACGGTGATTCAATTATTTGTTTGTATGAATCAGTACATCGTTTAAAAGATACTATTACTTGTTTAAATCAGTTATTAAATAAAAATCATAAAATAGCTATAGCTAAAGAATTAACTAAAATTAATGAAGAAATAATTTATGGAAATATTGATCAAATTAATCAATATATTTATAGTGATGAATTTGTTTTAAAAGGTGAATTTGTAATAGTAATTAATAAAAAAATAAATAATGAAACTACTACTTATTCAGATATACAATTAATAGATTTAATTGATCAAGAAATTAAAAATGGTTATAAATTAAAACAAGCTTGTGAAATTATTAATTTAAAAACTAAAATTTCAAAAAATGTTTTATATAAACTGTATACTTTTAAAAAAAATTTTTAATACCTTAATAGGAGGTATTATTATGAAAGAAATTAATTTAGAAAATACAAAAGAAATTATTGGTGGAGCTGGAGTTAGTGGAGCATTAATTAATGGAATTGCTAAAGTTGTTGAATCAGGATTTGAAGGAGTAAGTAATCTTATAACTGATATTGCAAGCGTTGGTTTTGCTTTTTATCAAGCTAGTAAAAATCCAATAAAAGCTGAATATAAAATCGGAAATAATAGCTTTAAAATTGATAATACAAAACTAGTTGATTTAAAAATTGAGCAAGCTAAGGCTCAAGAAATTAAAATTCCAGTTTTAGAAATCGGAAATAATAAAAACAATATTAAAATTAATTATAATGATGCCTATAATTAATGATGAACAGATAAGTAATATTTATAATGATTTTGATCAAAACATTAGTATTTTTAATTAATTAAAAGCTTTTTAGTAGTTATCTTGTTTTATTAAGTTTGTTATAGTAATATATAAATGTTGAAAAAAGTTTCAACCGCTCTTTTGTATGTTCTAAAGCAGTATATCTCACGCACATAGGCGAGTCTAGACTGGAGGAAAATAATGTTTGCAATCATCAGGACTGGTGGAAAACAAATTAAAGTTGAACAAGGTCAAGAAATTTTTATTGAAAAAATTAAAGGTGAGGTTAATGATAAAATTGCATTTGATGAAATTTTAATGATTGATGGTAAAATTGGAACACCAACTATTAAAGGTGCTAAAGTTTTAGGAACAATCATTAAACAAGGAAAAGCAAAAAAAATCCGTGTTATAAGATATCATCCAAAGAAAAATGTAAATAAAATTTATGGTCATAGACAACCTTATACAAAAGTAAAAATTGATGAAATTAGTGCTAAGTAATTATGGTAGATATCATAATTAATTATAAAAATAATAAGATAATTCAATTTCAAATGAAAGGTCACGCTAATAGTGATGAATATGGTAAAGATTTAGTTTGTGCTGGTCTTACTGCTATTGTTAGTGGTGCTTTAAATGCAATTGATTCTTATTATAAAAATGATGTAGATATTGAAGTTTTAAAAAATAAAATAACAATAATTGTAAAACAAGAAAATAATAATAACTTACAACTAATGTTAGATATGTTAAAAATACAAATACAAACTATAACTATTCAATATCCTAAAAATGCAAGAATAAAGGAGGTGTCTTAGAATGCGTTTCTTATTAGGTTTACAATATTTTGCTTCTAAAAAAGGAGTTGGATCAACAAAAAATGGTCGTGATTCAGAATCAAAACGTTTAGGAGCTAAAAAATCTGATGGTCAATTCACTAATGCAGGTTCAATTATTTATAGACAAAGAGGAACTAAAATTCATCCTGGTTTAAATGTTGGACGTGGTGGAGATGATACTTTATTTGCTTTAATTGCTGGTACAGTTAAATATGAAAAATTTGGAAAAAACCGTACTAGAGTAAGTGTTATTCCTAACTAATTTAAAGAACTCATATGAGTTTTTTTTATTAAATAAATCAAGTCAAAAGTAAAATAAGAAAAAATACTAGATTATATATAATAATAGTATAAGGGCAGTAATGAATAGTTTTACATCTCTTATGTTAATTTTTATTAATAATAAAGAAAGGCAGTAGATATATATGAAAAACCTAAAAGGTGTGTTTGCTGCTTTATTGATACCATATAAAAGTGATGGTTCAATAGATGAGCAGGCATTAGAAAAGTTCATCGATTATAATATTGAAGTTTCAAATGTTGATGGACTTTATGTTAATGGATCAACAGGTGAAGCATTTCTACTTTCAAATTCTGAAAGAAAACGTATTTTAGAAATTGTTGCAAAACACGTTAATAAAAGAGTGCCTCTAATTGCTCAAGTTGGTTCTTTAAATATTTATGAATCAATTGAACAAGCAAAATTAGCTGAACAATTAGGATATGATGCAATTAGTGCAGTTACTCCATTTTATTACAAATTTAATTTGGATCAAATTCTAAATTATTATAAAGAAATTAAAAAATCAACTAGTTTACCTTTAATTGCATATTATATTCCAATATTATCTGGTGTTAATTTTTCACTTGAAGCATTTGAAAAATTATTTGCTATTAATGGAATAATTGGTGTAAAATTCACAGCAACTGATTTATACACTCTAGAAAGAATTAAGGCAAAATTTCCTGATAAATTAGTATTTTATGGATTTGATGAACAACAATTATCTGCTTCAATTTATAACATTGATGGTGTAATTGGCTCAACTTTTAATGTTAATGCTAAAAAAGCTAAAAAGTTATTTGAATTAATTAAAAATGGACAAAACCAACAAGCTTTAGAATTACAAAAAGAAATTAATGACTTTATTGAAATAGTTTTAGCTAATGGACTATATGCTATTTTAAAAGAAATTATTAAACAGCATTATGATTTAAATGAAGTATTTTGTAGATTACCAATGACTCAAGTAATTTCTCAATATGCACTAAAAGCAAAAGAAATTAAAGATAAATATTTAACTGATATTTAGTATGAATAATTTAATATTTTTACAAAGTACATCTCAATCTACATCTAAATCATTTCACTGAGCTGATTATTTAGTATTAGTAATTTATTTATTATTTACATTAGGAATTGGTTTATACTTTCAATTTAAATCAAAATTACAAAAAGCTGAAAATACAGATGAATATTTTAAAGCTGGAGGAAAAACTCCTGGTTGAGTAGCTGGATTTTCAATTTATGCAACAACACTTTCAGCTATTACTTATATGGCTACACCAGCTAAAGCCTTTTCAACAGACTGATTATTTGCATTTGGAAATTTAACAATTTTTATAGCAACTCCTTTATTAATTAGATTTATCATTCCATTTTTTAAAAAATTAAGTGATGTTTCTGGGTATGGTTTTTTAGAAAAACGTTTTAGTTATTTTTTAAGAGTAGCTGCTAGTTTAATGTTTATTTTATTTCATATTATTAGAGTTGGTTTAATTATTTATCTACCAACTATTGCTTTAACTGCAGTTACAAATATTAATCCTTATTTAATAGCTGTTATAATCGGAATATTTTGTGTAATTTCAACTGTTTTAGGTGGATTAAATGGAGTTATCTGATCTGATTTTATTCAAGCTGTTGTTTTAATAGGTGGGATTTTATTAGCAATTATTTTTGCTTTAATAAAAATGCCAAATTTAAACGAAGTTAATAGTATTGTTATAAATAATCATAAACTATTAGCAAAAGAATCAATTATTCCACAATCTTGAGCTAAGCCTTGAATATTAGTTTTATTTTTTGGTCAATTGATTAATACATTTTATCAATACATAGGATCTCAAGATGTAGTTCAAAGATATCAATCAAACCAAAGTTTTAAACAAGTTAAAAAAGGGTTATGAACTAATGCAATTCTATCTTTAATTACTATTTTATTATTTTATGGAATGGGTACATTATTATATGCATTTTATGTTCAAAAAACAGGTTTAACTAGTATAGATGAAATAATGAAAAATATTGGAACTAATGCAAATAATCAAATTTTACCTTATTTTATAGTAACAGTTTTACCAGTTGGTATTAGTGGATTAATTATTGCTGGAATTTATTCAGCATCAATGAGTACTATTTCTTCATCACTACACTCAGCTGCAACTTGTATTGTTGAAGATATTTTAATAAGAATAAAACCAGATTTAAAAGATAAACAAAAAATGTATTGAGCAAAAGGTTTAATATTAGGAATTGGATTACTAGGAACAATTGCTGCTTTAGTTTTAATTGTTACTAAAGCTGATAACTTATTAGATCTATTTGCTGCAATTATTGGATTGTTTGGAACTTCAGTAACTGTAATTTATTTATTAGGTATTTTTACAAAAAGAACTTCAAATACTGGAGCTATTTTAGGAGCAATTAGTTCATTTATTATAGTTTTTGTTATTTTTATAATAAATAAAACTACTAAAATAGCGATTTCAGATTTTTATGGAATTATTTTAGCTTTTGTTATTGGATTATTAGTTGGATATTTATCAAGTTTTATTTTTAAAAATAAAAAACTAAATCAACTTGAAGGTTTAACTGTACATACTTTTTCAAAACAAGACTTTAATAAAATGGTTGAAGATGGTGAAAAAGAATGACAAAAAATTAAAGCTAGTGAATCTCAATTTAAAAAAGATTTAATTAATAAAATTAAAAATAAAAAGGTAGCTAAAAATTAGGAGAAATTATGATTTATAATAAGATTTCTAATCTAAATAGATATTTAAACCTTCATAAAAACATTGATTTTGCTATCAAGTTTATTTTAAACAATAATTTAAAAGAACTTAAAGATGGAATTAATGTTATTAGTGATACTTTGTTTTATAACAAGTTTATAACAAATACAATAGATATAAATAATGCAGTTTTTGAATCACATAAAAAATATTTAGATTTACATATTTTAATTAGTGGAGATGAATTTATTGGTCATGAATTTGTAGATGACTTAAATGAACAAGTTGAGTATAATTTAAAAGATGATGTATATTTATATAGAACAAAAACTAAAAAAACTATCTATCAAAATAACCAATCATTTGCATTTTTTTTCAACAGATGCCCATTCACCAAAAATCAAAGCTAACTCAGATCAAATTAATAAAGTAGTTTTTAAGATTTTATATGACTAATATAAAAAAATATTTATCTATTGATATTGGTGGAACTTCTATAAAATATGGGATCTTTAATGAAAATTTAAACCCTTTATTTATTAATAGTATTACAACTATTCCAATAAAAGATGAGTTATTAAAACAAATAATAGATATTATTATTTCTAGTTTACCACTTGATGGAATAAGTATAGCAACTGCTGGAGTTGTTGATAAAAATGGAGTAATTAAATTTGCAAATCAAAATATAAAAGATTATTTTAATTTTGATTTAAAAACTTATATAAAAGACTTTTTAATTACTTATAAAAATTTAGTACCAATTGAAATTATTAATGATGCTAATAGTGCTAGTTATATTGAATATGTCAATAATAAAACTATTAAAAATAGTGTCACACTAACTTTAGGAACTGGAGTTGGAATGGGAATTATTTTAAATGGTGAATTATTTTTAGCAAATAATGGTATAGCTGGAGAAATTGGAGCTATTAAAAACTTTAATCAATATATTGATACTGATTTGTCTTGAACAAAGTTTATAAAAAAACTTAATCAAAATAAATATCATTATAATTCAAATGATATTTGAACTTTATATAATAAAAATGATTTTTATAAAACTGAAATTGAAAACTATTTAGATAAATTAGTTAATTTGTTATGTACAATATCATATATTTTATCTCCACAAGTTATTTATTTAGGTGGTGGGTTTAGTTATTGTAGTGAGCAAATTTTAGGACTAATTAATAATAAATTTAAAAAAGAGTTTGTATTTTATGATATTAATCCAATTAATATAAAATACACTTCAAATAAAAATGATTCTGGACTTTTAGGAGTTTTACATTTGTTAGTTGATAAACATTTTAAAAATTAGACTAAAACAACCTTTAATAGGTTGTTTTATAATGTTAGAACTAATTTAGAAAGGTATTATGAATTTAATAGATCAAATAAAAAATACATTAATTATTTCTTGTCAAGCAGTTGATGATGAACCATTAAATGATAGTTATGTATTAAGTAAAATGTGTTATGCACTAGTTTTAGGTGGTGCTAAAGTACTTAGATTAAGTCAAGTTGAACATATTAAAAAAATTAAAGAAGTTGTAAATGTTCCAATTATTGGACTGATTAAAAAACATTATGATAATAGTGAGGTGTTTATTACTCCAACAATTAAAGAAGTAGATCAACTAGTTGATTTAAAAGTAGATATTATTGCACTTGATGCTACTTTAAGAAAAAGACCAGATCAAGATTTAACAAATTTAATTAAAACAATTAAAACAAAATATCCTAATCAATTATTAATGGCTGATTGTTCTAATATAAATGATGCTATTAATGCTCAAAATTTAGGATTTGATTTAATAAGTACAACTTTAAGAGGTTATACTAAAGATACTTTGAATCATAATAATATAGAAAATGATTATCAATTTTTAAAAGATTTAAAAAAAGTAATTACAAAACCAATTATTGCTGAAGGTGGAATATGAACTCCACAACAAGCAAAAGAAATTTTAAATCTAGGAATTCATTCTATTGTTGTAGGTTCTGCTATAACTAGATTACATTTAATAGTTAAATATTGAAATGATAATTTAAAATAAAGATTGTATAAACAAATATTTTTTAATGCTTATTTTTAATAGAACTATAGTAGATAATGATTTTTAAAATCAGTAGTTTTTAGTAATTTTATGTCTAAGTTGATAAATAATTATTAAGGTTGATTTGTTATATTATTATATTGGGAGTGTTTATTATGAAAATTGATGAAAAAGAATTAATATCTAAATATTTCGATCAAGCTTTAAATGAAACAAAAAAGGTTGTCTCAATTCCTTCTTTTTTAACTGAGTCAACAGCTGATGCTCCTTATGGAAAAGCTTGTAAAGAAGTATTAGACTATGTAATTGATCTTGCTAATAATTTAGGTTTTCAAACTTATAAAGATAAAAATAATAAATATGGGTTTGTTGATTATGGAACTGGTGAAAAATTATTTGTCATTTTAGCTCATTTAGATGTAGTTCCTCCAGGAAATATTGAACAATGAGTTACTGATCCTTTTACTCCAATCATTAAAGATAATAAATTAATTGGAAGAGGAACTTTTGATGATAAAGGTCCAGCTATGATGAACTTATTTGCTTTAAAATATTTAAAAGATCATAATTATGTATCTTCAAAATATAAAATCAGATTAATTTTTGGATTAACTGAAGAAACTACTTGAGATTCAATTAAAACGTATGTTAATGATCATGGAGTTGCTGATTTAGGTTATACTCCAGATGGTGAGTTTCCTGTAGTTTATGCTGAAAAATGAATTACAAATTTAGATATTATTTCAGATGAACCAACTGATATTCAAATTAGTGGTGGGGCTGCTTATAATGTAATTTGTGATACAGTTTCATATAAAGGACCAAAAATAAAAGAAATCCAAGATTATCTAATAAAAAACAACATAACTACTAAAATTGAAGATGATAAATTAATTGTTCAAGGAAAAGCAGGACACGGAAGTTTACCTTGATATGGAGTTAATGCAGCAACTTGATTAGCTAAAAGTATGTATGAAAATAATGTTCATCATAAAATTACAGATTATTTAGCAACTAATGTGCATTTAGACTTTAATTTAAAAAATGTCTTTGGTGATATTTCAGATGAAACTGGTGAATTAACTCAAAACGTAGGACTTATTGAAATTAAAAATAAAAATTCTAGAATTGGATTAAACTTTAGAATTCCTGTATTTACTAACCCAACTCAAATATTTATCCCAACATTAACTAAATATTTAGAAAAAATTAACTTATCATTAGAAGTTAAAAAAATTGATAATAGCTTATATGTTCATCAAGAATCAGATTTAATTAAAAAAATTATGAGAGTTTATCAAGAAGTAACTCAAGACTATAAAGCAAAACCAATTGCTATTGGTGGAGGAACTTATGCTAAAGCTATGCCTAATGTTGTAGCTTTTGGTGCAGAATTTGATATTGAAAACTCAACAATGCATGCTTATAATGAGTATGTTAAAATTGATGATCTAAAAAAGATGCTAGAAATTTATACTAAAGCCATTGTTTTATTAACTGAATAATTTCTTGTCTAATATTTTTATATGTTTTATGTTATAAAAAAGTTAGTAGTATAGATATAAAAAGGAAGAGATATGATGAAAAAGTATTTATTTAATTTATTAACTATAATTTATATGTTTATGATAGTTATAATTGCAAACGAATCATTTGGTTATGGTCATAATGCTCAATTACACTTACTAGGTAGAGTTAATCCTGCTTATGGTTTAGCTGTAAGCGGAATTGTTTTAAGTTCATTATTATTAGTTATTCCTTTTTTACTAATTTTTGTTAAACAAACTAGAAAAGTAGAAAAAATTTTATTTATAACTAATTTTGTAATTTTTGTTATTAATATAGTTTTATTATTTTTAGCAAGCATATTTTTCATAGTTAATAAAATAGGCACTATTGGATCACATATTGGAATTATTGTTTTATATTTAACTGTAGTTGGTATAGTTTGTCAAAATTATTCTAATATTTTTAAAATTAAACTAAATAAAAAGAATAAACTAAATACAGATAAATAAAATAATGATTATTAAGGAGAAATATGAGTAAAAAAGTTAGCATTATTTTAATAGCTGGCGGTAGTGCTAGTGGAAAAACAACTATTGCTAGTAAAATAGCTAATGAGATTTTAAAAGATAAATCTGTAGAACATATTTCAATGGATAATTACTATAAAGATTTTACTAATTTATCTTTAGAGCAGAGAAACCATATTAATTTTGATCACCCAAATTCAATTGATATTGATCTTTTAATTAAAGATTTAAAACAACTTTTAAAAAGACATGATATTTTTGTTCCAACTTATGATTATAAAAAACATATTAGAACAAATAAAGAAAAACTAATTAAAGCTAGTGATGTTATTATAGTTGATGGCATCTTTTCATTACATTTTGAAAAATTACGCGAACTTGGAGATATTAAAATATTTGTAAAAACTCCTGATGATTTAAGATTTATTAGAAGATTAGTCAGAGATATAAAAGAACGTAATAGAACTATTGAAAGTGTTATTGATCAATACTTAACTGATGTTAAACCTATGCATGATCTTTTTATAGAACAAACTATTGATTATGCAGATATTGTATTTAAAAAAGGAAATGATGTAGCTATTGATATAGTTGCTTCAAAAATTAAAGACTTATTAAATTAAAATTACTTAATAAAAAACAAAATAAGTATTATTTAAAAAGCGTTACTAAAAAAAGTAACGCTTTTTTATATCTAATTATTTATTTGATATGTTTTTTATTTTTGTCCTACGTTTCCCACTTAGTCGCGAAAACACTCAGTTTTCAGCGGCTATATTTTTTATAAAAAAATATAATTTATTATGCTTTTATGCTTAAATATGATATAATAAAGACGTGAAGAAGTCAAGAAATGATGTAAAAGGACAATGAAGAACATCAATAGCAAGAGTTAAAAAAGGCGAATACTTATCAATTGGAGTGCCAAGATCAGATAACAAAGGTTTTGTATATAGATTAGGATATGGATATTTGCATGAATTAAAACAATATCACGATGATCCGCTAGCAATTATCAAAGCAATTATTGCAAACTTTCCATTGTCTTGAACAAAAGAACAAGCAAGAACTAAATTAGATGAAATTTTTAAAGAGAAAAAAGAAACCAAAAAAGAAGTTTTAGAAAGGTTTAAAGGTTACGAAGTAGTTGAAAAACTATTTGATTATTTCAATATTTTTAATGATTGTTCTCCCACAAAATCGACAACATTAAAAGATGTTGTTTTACAGTTGATTTATCAAAGAATTAAAAATCCAATAAGTGTTTTTAACACTTATAAGACAGCAAAAAAAGAAAAAATAGACACTCATTCAAAAAATTCATTTTATAGATCATTAGACTATATAGCAAAAAACAAAGATGAAATTTTAAGAAATTTAAATGCAAAAATTTGTGCAAATACCAATAGAAAAATTGATGTATTATGATTTGACGCAACAACTACTTATTTTGAAACATTTTCTCGTGAAGGTTATAAAAAACCTGGTTATTCAAAAGATGGAAAATTTAAAGAAGACCAGATTGTTATAGGTATGGCAACTGATGAAAATGGAATACCGTTACACTACAAAATATTTCCAGGAAATGTTGCTGATTCAAATACTTTAATACCATTTATGCTTGAAATTGCAGATATTTATGAAGTTAACAGTGTAACTATAATTGCTGACAAAGGAATGAGTGTTAATAGAAATATTAGATTTTTAGAATCTAAGAATTGAAAATACATAATCTCATACAGAATGAAAGCTGGAAGCAAACAATTTAAAGAGTATGTATTAGATGAAAAAGATTATATAAATGATGGTGGTTTGATATACAAAACTCGTGATATTGCATCTTCATACAATAAAAAAAGAATTAATGGACATTTTAGAAGACAAATAATTAGTTTTAGTCAAAAACGAGCAACTAAAGACAAAAACGATAGAGACATTTTAATTCAAAATTTCACTAAGAAAATGAATAAAGATAATCTTGTTTCTTGTGATGATTTAGCGGGATCTAAAAAATATAGATTCTTTAAACCTATAAACAAAGGTGCATTTTATGAACTTGACATAGAAAAAATACAAGAAGATCAAAAATATGATGGATACTATGTTTATGAAACAAATAGAACAGATTTATCAGTAAAAGAAGTTATTAATTTATATTCAAAACAATGACAAATTGAGTCTAATTTCAAGACATTAAAAGGTAAATTATCTCTTCGTCCAATGTATTTATCAACTTGAAACCATATTGTTGGTTACATTTGTTTATGTTTCATTTCATTAGTGTTTTTAAACTACATCATCTACATTCTAAATTCAAAATTAGGACTGACTGGAAAAAGCAAAATCACTGAGCATAAAGTGATTAATGTTATCAAAGAAGTTAAAGAAATTGAAGTATTTGTAAATAAACAAAAAATCGAAACTATACAAGTGTATAATGATGAGTTACAAGAAAGTTGGCAAACTTATCAAATATTATTAGAGCTTTTAACAAAAGAAAAAGTCACTTAGACATTACATTATAAAAAACATAACTTATGAGATCAAAAATTTACATAAGTATGTTTTCTTGTTTTATGCTTAAACTGGGAAACGTAGGATTATTTAAAAAGCGTTACTAAAAAAAGTAACGCTTTTTTATATCTAATTATTTATTTGATATGTTTTTTATTTTTGTTTGTAATTATAATTATAATTATGATTATTGTAATTATAGTTATTAAACTAATAGGTAAAATTATTGATAAAACTATAATTAAAATATTTTTACTTTTATTGTTTTGTAAGTTATATTTTTCAAGATCAATTTTAATTATTGAAGAAGAATCATGATTAAGATCATCTTTATATTTAAAATAAACTATTTTATTAAAAGGAATTTCTAATTTATCAAGTGAATGATATTCTTTAAATACTTTATTATCATATGAGTATAAAACTTTATTATCAAATATTAATTTATCTTTATTTATAATTGATGATTCTGAAATCTTTTTTGGTTTTATTGATCATCTAAATTCTAATTTGTTTTTATTATTATTAAATACATAATTATTATCAATAATTTCTAATGTTGTTATATAGTTTCCTGAATTAATATGTTCATTATTAGTTATTTTTATAATATTTTTATCAATTGGTGTATCAAATTCTAGTTTGTGATAGTTTGTATCATATATAAATGTATTTTCTAGTTTAGGTTTGATATTTATTATTCTTTTTACAGGATTGATATGAAAATCAAGATTATATGTTTTGTTATTATATTCAAATTCTAAAATAATTTTATTGTCATTATATTTTATTGTATTAATATATTCATTATTAATATTTTTAATTTTTACATTTGGTTTTATATGTTGTATTTGGTTATTATTTATTATTTTAATATCAAATTCATCATTAATTTTTTGATTTGTTAAATAGTCTTTTTTAATATTATTTATTATTAAAATTGGTTCTTTTTCTTTAAATATAGGTTTAATAATAATTGGTGTATTATATGTTTGATTATTAGTTTTATATTTATTACCTATATAGTTTAAATCTAATACATTAGTTTTTAAACTATTTATAATTTCATATGATATATAGTACTTATTTTTAGATTGATCAAATAATAAATCTTGTTCTTCTCCGTTTTTATTTATATATACATATTTTAAAAACTTTAAACTATTATTTGCAGGTGTTTCTAAATGCTTTTTATGAAAATAACTATTTTTAAAAAAAGGAATTTCATTAGCTAGGTTTTTAATTTTAGTATTATTTGTTAAATAAATTTTTGCAAAATAATAATTAATATTATTATCTAGTCTATAAAATTGATACTTATTTGAAGCTATTTTTTTATTATCTACATATTTATCTATATCTAATTGAAATTCATTTTGATCTTTATTTAAGATATTTTCAGGTTTTAAGATATCTTTTTGATTTATTTTATAGCTTATTTTATCTTTTTTATCACTATAAAGATAAAGAGGTTTGTATTCAAAATTAAGATTATTATTTTTATCTATAAGAATTACAGGTAAATTGTCATTTGCAACAAAACTATTATAGTTATGAAAAACTAAATGTTGTTTGTTATTATAATTTCAATATGAGTTAGCTGAAATTGTATTTGTTTGATCTAAAAGATAAATTTGTCTATGTTCATGTTTAACTTTTATTGTATTTGTTTTATCTTTTAATAAACTATATTGATAGATTAGTTTAACTGTATAACTACCAGATTTTAATTTATCTTTACTTTGAATAGTTATTTTATTTTGATCAGAATTTATTTTAAATAAATCAGAAACATCAAGATCATTTAAATAAACATAAGCATTAATATTATAGAGTTTAGCAAGATTATTATTAATTTGATATTCTATTTTTACATCTTGAGTTGTATTAAAAATATTTGTGTTTTTTGCTTTTGAATTATAGTTTTTTTGACCATAATTTTTTGTATTGTAATAATTAGAAAATTCATTATTAAAATTATTATTACTTTTTGAAATTAATAATTTATCACCAATATATTCGTACCCATTTAAATCATTAATAATTGTTTTAGAATTATAAGGTAAAAAATTTATCCCATCATTATTACTATAATAACCATCACTATTTAAAACAATAAAAGCCCCTTTAGAATTATCACTAGCTAAATATTGATCATCTCACCCAATAATACTTACAGCATGTGTATTTATTTTATTAGTATGAATTAGTTCATGAACTTTAGTTTTATTATTAGTTTTTATACTAATATGTTTGTAGTTTTGATTTTCTTTAGTAGCATAGTTTTTAATTGGAACAAATAATGAACCATTATTTACAATATGTTTTTTTATATTTAAAAGATCATATCTATTAAAACTAACATCTTTTACTTGATTTCTAAATGATTTAATGTTTTTAGAATTATATATGTTTTGTAATCAAGTTTTATATTCACCTTTATTTGGTACATAATACAAATCACCAAATTTGAAATCAGATTCAAAACTAATTCCATTTTCTTTAATTAGTTGATCATAATCAAAAAACCAAGCACCACCACCAACTAGATCTTTTTGATTAATTGAAATGCTTGCTTCTGATAAATCATACATTTCATTATTATTAATCATTAATGAAGTTTCTAATGATTTTGTAGCACTAAAATCTCAACACAACCCAGTATTATATTGATATTGATTAAATAAAATATAATCATCTCTTAAAGAATAATATGATCTATTTTCTTTTGATAAATTAGTATTATTTGAAGTATTAGTAATCATTTTATTAACATAAGTTATGTTAATATTTTGATTTGTTTTTAAAAATATAAAAAAAATAACAACAGATATTATTATTGATTGTAATAATAAAATATTTTTTTTATTAGTTTTGTTCATAATCTTATTAGTAATTCAAATTAAAACTGTAAATTAATTTTATAATTCTAAGTTTTTTATTTAAATAGTAGTTTTAATATTTATTATATTTTAAATTTATAATTTATATATCTACTTTTAATACTAATTATAAAACATAGGAGAAAGATGTTTAACAAAACTATTATTCATATAGATATGGATGCTTTTTTTGCAAGTTGTATGCAGCTAAAACATCCTGAATTAAAAAATAAACCTATAGTAATTTCTAATAGTTTTGATAAATCTATTATTTCAACAGCTAGTTATGAAGCTAGAAAATATAATATAAAAGCAGCTATGCCTTTATTTAAAGCAAAAAAACTTTATCCTCAAATTATAAGTGTTAAACCAGATATGATTTTTATTAATAATATTTCATATCAAATTTGAGATTTTATAAAAAATAATTATACTAATAAAATTGAAGTTGCTTCAATTGATGAAGCTTATTTAGATGTAAGTGATTTAGTTAAAAATACAAGTGTACTTATACTAGCTAAAAATATTCAAAAAGATATTTATGATCAATTTAATCTAACTTGTTCAATTGGAATTGGGTTTAATAGATTTAGTGCTAAAATGTCTACTAGTTTAGATAAACCAAACGGAATTACTTTAACAACAACTAGTAATTTTAAAGATAACATTTGGCCTATTTCAATTAATAAAATGTATGGTTTTGGTCAATCAGCAGCTAAACTTTTAAATAATACAAAAATTAAAACTATTAAAGATTTAGCTTTATTAAGTGATGTTGAAGTTTATCAATTATTAAATAAAAAAGGTTTAGCTTTAAAAAATGAAGCTTTAGGTTTAGGTAGTGATTATATTAATTATTTATCAAATGATTATAAAAGTATTTCAAAAGAAACAACTTTAAATACACCAATTTATCAATATGATGAAATAGAAACTATTATTTTGAATTTATCTAAATTTATTTCATATAAATTACACAAAAATCAATTATTATGTAAAACTATTGAAATTAAAATTAGATATAAAATTGATGAGAAACTTTTTGATAAACAAAAACACTTAACAAGTAGACACAAACAAATTACTTTAAAAAACTATACTAATGATTTTGAAAAAATCTATAATAGTGCATTAGATTGCTTTTATAGTTTATATGATCAAAATAAAGGGATTTTGTTAATTGGAGTAGGTGTTAGCAAACTAATTCATAAAAATCAAAATTGAGTACAACTTGATATTGAAAATCAAACCAAAGTTGATAAAAATCAAATAGATAATGCTTTAAAAATAGAAAATATGATTTTTGATATTAATAAAAAATTTAAAAAACCAGTTATTTTTAAAGCTAAAGATTAAAAAAATCTAGCTAATAACTGGTTTAAATTAAAGGTTCATTTAAACTAACTAGTACAGTTTTTTGATCTGATGGAATATTGATTTTAATAATCATTTCAGTTTCAACTTTAAAATTAATTCACCCTAATCCAGATATTGAAATATCATATCAATTGTTTAAATGTTCTTTTGTAAATTTAAATTCATAAACTTGAATTTTTTCACTATTGTTTATATATGGAATTAAGTTTTTTCTATTATTATTTCAATATCTTATAACATTTTTAGTATTGGTTCTATGTAAGTTAATTTCTTTATTTGTATAAATATGAAAATTAGTTTTTTGATTAGATGAACTTAAATAATCAAATCAACAAACTCCAGAAAAAAATATTGAATTATTAGGTGTTAATTGATAAGTAAATTGCTGAATTTCTTTTTTAAAATAACAATAACTTTGAAATCTTTTATTCATTAAATTAGCAATACTGTTTTTTCTACTAACTCCAGCACTATCAAAAATAGTTGTATTTGTATCTAATTGAATTTCAATAAAATCTAAAGTAGTATTAAAATATTTTGAAACAACTATACTTGGAATTAATTGATTTATTTCTAGCATTTTATTAATCAAACTAGATTTACCAACATTACTTGCTCCAATAAAGTATTGTTGGTTTTTATTATTTTTAATTACTTTATTTAATAAAGGTTCAACTAAGTTAATCCTATCAGCACTAGTTAAAAAGATTTCTAAATTTTTTAAACAACCAGTTTTAAAAACATTATTAATATAATTTCTAATTTTTTCAAGTTTAATAGATTTTGGTAGTAAATCTATTTTATTAACTACTAAAATAACTTTAAAATCTTTAATTAAGTTTTCTATTTCTAATATTCTTGATCCAAATAAATCAAAAATATCTAAAACATAATAAAAAACTAAACCATTATTTTTATTTTCATTAACTAAAGTTGAAATTTTATTAATAAATTGTTGATCATTAATTTCACTATCTACTAATTGATTGTAGTTTTTAATCTTAAAACATCTTAAACAATAAGCGTGTTCAGTATCATTTACATAACCTTGTTCAAATTTGTTTATTGTTTGTAATAAACTCCCACAACCTAAACATGATTTCATAAAAACTCCTAATCTTTTTTAATATATTTATTATTAGTGTTCTTAAATTTAGAAAAAGCATAAATAAAATCAATTAAATATAAAATTTTTAAAACATCATTAAAACAGTGAGTCTTTGCTAATTTCACACTTTTATTTAAAACTTTAAATTCATCTATACTTATTTTATCTACTGAAAATAGTTTTAAAGCATTACAACAACTTAAATAAATATCTTCAGTATCATTTAAATTATTATCATTAAAAATATCTTTAGCATAATCAATAAATTTTCTTAAACTAGGAATAGTAATTGTATTTTCTCCTATTCAGCCTTTTTGAATGTTTTTAGGATTATAAAATTGCTGACTTTGATTATCTAGATTAACAAATGACAAATGATTTAACACTTGATAAATATCTAAACTATTAATTTTATATTCATTAGTAGTTTTATCTAATATAAATAAATCTGATTTTTTGTTTTTTAATAAATTCTTATTTTCATTTACTCAAGATTCAATAATCTTTTTATCATTACTTTGTCCAGCAAAAATAATAGTTTTAATTTTTTTATTAATACACATATTAATAAAACTCTTTTTTAACAAATTATATTGTTTAAAAAAATCATAAGTTTTATCATTATAATTTCTTTTTATAGCTAATGATTTAATTGCTTTGCGATTAATTCTGTTATAAATTTCTTCTAAGTTTTTTGCAAATGAGTATTGTAAAATATAAACTAAATCTTTTTGAGTATCATTATATAAAGTTGGTTGAATTTCTTCTTTATTATGACTTTTGTTAAAAAACTCAGTATCAACAATTATTGCTGGTCAATTAATTTGGTTTAGTATTTTAGTAATTTCTTTTTTGTTAATATAAAAATATTGATATTTATTTAAATAATATTTTTCATTTTCAACGATAATTTTATTAAAATTCATCTTTATCATCTTTTCTATTTATAATAATATCAAAATATGATATTTAATATATTGTTAAAATAAGAAAAGGTAAATATGTCAAAAGAACTTACAGTTAGTCAATTTTTTTTGTGACAGTTCAACAACATTTAATTAATAACTTATTAGAAGAAAATAAAAAGAAGTCATCTAAAAACAAAACAGCAAAATCAAAAATTAAAGTTTATACTAAAACAAATATAACTTCTTTAATTGATAAATACCCACTTAGATTTCAAGAAATGATCTATGATCTTTTTGATATAAATAATTGAAGTGAATTAAAAGAATTTTTAAATTTTAGAAATGAAGAAATCAAAAGTGAAATGACACCACCATCTTTAATAACTTCACAAAATAATCCTGAAAATTTAGAAATTGTTGAACAATTAAAAGAACTAGTAAATTTAATGACAAGCATTAATCTTTTATCACTTACTTATGAATCTTTAGATGAGATTGAATATTTATTTCCTAAATTAGGTGAAAATAAATTAATAAAAAATGTTAATACTGAAGATGTTTCTTATTTATTTGATAATCTTTTGAATAAATTAATTGAAAGTGTAAAAGAAGAATATTTAAAATATTTTGATGAAGATGAACAAGATATTTTATTGTTATTTGATAGTATAAAATCAACTAATATATCACTTGTTAAAAAACACTATTAGATAAACTTTTTAAATATTTTGAAAGTAAAAAAATAGAATTTTCTGATAGTTTTATGTCTGATTTTTTATATGGAAATCCTGAAAAATTAATTGCTGGATATAGAATTGTTAGAAATCTAATTAGAATTGATTTTTTAATTAGTTTATCTGATTTTATTCTTCTTTATATGGCTGAAATTATTAAAAAATAAAATTTTTAAATCAATTTAGTTTGTTTTTATTCCTTTAACTCTTGAAGTATAATATAAAGCTTCTCCAATAGTTGGATGAGTATAAACAGTTTTTTGTAGTGTAGAAAAACTTAATTTTTGTTGCATAAATAAACCAATTTGATTAATTAAAATATTAGCATTTTCTATCATCATAAAACATCCTAAAATTTCTTCAGTTTGTTTTGAAACTAGAAATTTAATAAATGAATATTCATTAACAATTCCATCAGCATGAGCTCTAGGAAGAGCTTTTGAATTAATCATAATTGATTCAAATTCAATATTTTGTTCTTTTAATTGTTGTTCAGTTAACCCAATTCCAGCAATTTCAGGATTTAAATAAATTGCTCAAGTTACTAAATTTTTATCAAATTTTTCAGAATCAGTTTTTAAAATATTTCTAGCTACAATATCTCCTGTTTTATATGCAACAGATGATAATAAAGTTAAACCAGTAATATCACCAATTGCATAAATATTATCAAAATTAGTTTTCATAAATTCGTCAACTATTACAAAACCATTTTTATCTTTTTTAATATCAAGTTTTGTAAATGACTCATTATTTGGGACTCTGCCTACAGCTAATAAAATTTTTTCACTTTCAATAGAAGTTTGGTCATAAAAAACTTTATTATTATCAATTTTTATAATATTTGCATTTTCAATAACTTTAATTTGTTTTTCATCAAAATATTGTCTTACACTTTTTTGAATATCAATATCAAATCGTAATAAAAAATCTGTGTTAGTTAAAATAGTAACTTTTGATCCTAAAGTATTATATAAATATGCAAATTCTAATGAAATTGGTCCATCTCCAATGATTGTTAGTGAACTTGGAACATTTTCTAAAAATAAAGCTTGATCTGAATCTAGTAAATATCCATTTTTTCTTGATTGTTCTAATCCATCAAAGTTAATAATTTTTGCTCTAGTTCCTGTTGCTAAAACTAATTTGTCAAAACTAATAATTTGATCATTTACTTTAATAGAGTTTTGATCTAAAACTTCACCAACACCTTTAAAAAAACTAATTTGGTTTAAATCAATTTGATTTTTTATAGAATTGTTAAAAAACTTTTTATTATCAAGTCTTCTTTGTTGCATTTTTTTAAAATCAAATGAAATATTATCTGCATTAATTCCAAATTTTTGACTATTTTTAACTAGTTCAAAAACTTTAGCTGATTTAATTAAAGTTTTAGTAGGAACACACCCTTTATTTATACAAGTTCCACCTAAATCTTCTTTTTCAATTAAAGCAACTTTTTTATTATTTAAACTTAAAATATTTGCCAAACTATAACCACCAGGTCCTGCACCTAGAACTACTACATCAAATTTTTGCATAACTACTCCTTTAATATTTATCTTATTTAATATCTTAATTCAAATATAAAAAATATGAGAATTTTTAAATGTTTAAATTAAAAGTTTTGAATATATTTTAAACCTTTATAAGTAATTTCTCTTTCTTTAATTGTTCTTATAATTAAACTTTCTCTTATTAAAAAAGGTTCTATATTATTTGCAATAATTAAAGGAGTTGTATTGAGTAAATGTGCTATATTATCTAATCCAATTCTTTTATTTTTAGTAATCATTTTTAAATAATTAATTTCAGTTATTGTTAAACCTAGTTCATAAATTTCTAATTTATCTAATACTTTTTTAATGTAATTAACATCAATTATTTTAGGATTATCACAAATGATGTGATCTTTAATTCTTTTAATTAAATTAATAGCAATTCTTGGAGTTTTCCTACAAAAACTAGCTAAATATAAATAAATATCTTGATCAAGTTTAATTTGAAATTTATTACAATATAATTCAATAATCTTACTCATATCTTCTAAATTATATTCTTGCATTGTGAAATTAATTGGAAATCGATTTAACAAAGGTAAAGGAATTTTATTAATCTCAGTAGTAGCACAAATAATTGTAAATTTAGGTAAATCAATATTTACAACTTTAGAATTATAATCTTTACCTATAATAATATTTAGTTTATTTTCTTCTAATACTGGATAAATAATTTCTAATACTTCTTTATTAACTGCATGAATTTCATCAATAAATAAGACATCTTTTTCTTTAATACTAGTTAGAATTGAAATAATATCACTGGCTTTTTGTAAATTAGGACCATTTAAAATTCTAATGTTTGTTTTTAATTGTTTTGCTAGTAAATAAGCTAAACTAGTTTTTCCATACCCACTTGGTCCATAAATAAAAATATGATCAACAACTTTATTTTGTTTTTTTGCAGATTTAATAAAGACTTTTAAATTATCTAAAATATTAGTCTGACCAATATATTCTTCTCATTTTTCAGGTCTAAACATAAAAAACTTCTTTCTATTAGTTATGTAAATAACTTAATTGTTCTAATACATATTTAGTTAAATCTTCAATATTCATATCTTCATCTATATTAATAATGATTTTATAAATGTCTTTAGTTTTATAACCTAGTTTTTCTAAACTTGTAATTACTTTGTTTTTCTTATCACTAATTTTGTTATTAAATAATTCTTTTTGTACACTATTAATTATTAGTCTTGCTGTATAATTTCCAATTCCTTTTAGTTGTAGTATTTTATCAGTTCTTCCGTTTTTAAAAATATCAATTAGTTCATTATAGTTATAATTTTCTAAAATCAAAAAAGCAGTTTTTTCTCCAATTGTATTAATATTTATTAAAAGTTCAAAAAGATCTCTTATTAATTGATTTTTAAACCCATAATATTTAAAAACATTATCAATTACATTAATTGCAACATATACTTGATTGTTTTGGTTGAGTTTAAGATCTTTAAGATCAGTTTTTAAGTATAAAAATCTATACCCAGAATTATTTAATTCAATATATAAATACTTATCATCAATTTTATGTAACAAACCATTGATATAATCGTTCATAATCTCACCTCATATAAGTATTAAAAAAAATATTTAAAAGTAACTAAATATTTAAAAAAGTATAAAAAAAGAGTCAGCAAAGACTCTTAATTATAAATTATTAACCACTATTTGTATTTACGGTTTTGTTTTTGTTTGTAAATACGTTTTTCTTTTTTGCTTAAGTGGTATTCACGTTTTCTAGCTTCTGCTTTATTTGATGAAGCAACTTTTTGAAAGCGTTTTAATGCTTTTTCAATTGTTTCTCCATCATGAACAATAACACTTGCCATTAACTTTTTCAACTCCAATTCAATACAAAAATAATTATATCTTAAGTTGTTAAAAAAATAAAGACTTTTAATGTTTTTGTGTTGGAATTTTTAATAATTTTTTAAATTACTTTTTTAAATAAAAATAGATTTTATTGGTAAATAAGTAGTATATTTATTATTTTTTTAACTTTATAAACGGTCGCTATTATATCATATTTTCATTTACATATTGCATTATATATGTTTGGATTTGTATATAACAAGTATTTTTAAAGTTTTTATAAGGAGATATTAAATTGAAAAAACTATTAACTATTTTAAGTTCATTTGGTTTAATTGCTACAACTGGTGCTAGTGTAGTAGCTTGTAAAAATGATCAATCAATTTCTTTACAACCTAAGAAATCAGAAAATGAAAGTTTAGGTTCTGCTACAAAAGAAGAAAAGAAAGAAGAAAAAACTGATAATAATCAACCAAGTAGTTTGAAATCTACAGAAGATCAAAATACAAGTTTAACTTCTACTCCAGATAATAAGGAGTTGGGTAGTACAGGTTCAATTCAAAATAAAGAAGAAGAAGTAACAAAAATTAAGGGACAGTTAGAAAAATTAAAAGAGTCAGAGCAAAAAGCTAAAGTTTTACTAAAGCAAATTGAAGAAGGCAACAATAAAGCAAAAGAAGCTGCTGAACAAGAAAAAATTAGAAATGAATTAGAAAAATTAAATGCACAAAAACCTAAGATTGAAGAAGCATTAAAACAAATAGAAGAAACTAAAAAGCAACTAGAAGCTAAATTACAATCTCTACAAACTAATACTACTGAATCTTCTAATTAAAAACAAAGGCTTGGATAATTTCCAAGCCTTTTATTATATTTATTTTTTCTAATATTTTTTAATGAGCTTAACTTCTGTAATTTCATAAGGTTTATCTTGAGATTCTAATCTTAAAACAGGTATTTCATGACCAAAGACATCTTTTTTAATTTTGATTCCAACTACATAGTAAGTTTTATCATTTCATTTAACTTGTTGATATAGTTTAACTGGTTTATTTAATTCTATAACTTTTGGAGTTTCATTATTTTTATTAGGATTTAAAGCTACTTGTTGATTTGTAATAATTTCATTATTTGAAGTTTGATCAGTTTGAGATGAAGTTACATCTAAATTATTAGTTTCTTGATCAACTAAATCATTTGTTTGATTAGTTTTATTTATAATTTCTTGATCTGTTTTTGAATCTAAAAAGTCTCTATCATTACTATATTCTTTTAAATCGGTTTCAGGACTGATAGTTCAAATTTTATTATTTATATTTTGATTAGTTTTAATTAATGGTTCTTGATTATTAGTTTGTTTTAAATCAGTTTCTGGTTGATTAATTCATAATTTATTTATTTCAGTTTGATTTGAAATATTATGATCTAATTGTTCAGTTAATTCTTCTTGTTTTTGATCACAAGAACTTTCACAATCACAATTAGTTACACTACACTCACAACCATCTTTTTTACTATATTCTTCTTGACAATTTGAATTATCTACACAGCATTTATTTTCTTCACAACATGAATTATCAGAACATTTATCTTGTTTTTCATATTCACAATCTTCTTCTTTTTGGTAAGTATTTTCAACTTCACAACAAGTTTTTTGATCACAAGAATCATCAGAGCATTTTTCTAGATTTTGATCACAAGTTTTATCACATTCACATTTATCTTCTTGTTTTTCTTCAACTCAATGTTCTTTACTTAATTCTTCAACTTGATTATTATCAACTAGTTCTTCTGGATTTTGAACTATTGGTTCACTAATTAATTTTTGATCTAAACTAGTATTAGTTTGTTGATCATTTTCAATTCAACTATCTTTTGTTATATCTATTTTTTTGATTAAATCACTAGTTAAATCTTTTTCTTCAATTCATGAATCTTTAGTTAGATCTTGTTCATCTAAAGTTGGTTCAACTTCTTGTTTTATTTCTTGATTGTTTTTACTACCATTTTGAGTTTCTCATTTATCAATATTAACAGTAGCTGCACCAAATTCTTCTGGATCTAGTTCAATTTCTTCTAGTTCATCTAGTTTTTGATTAGCTAATAATATATCATCAAGATCATCTTTTATACTTTCATCACTATTAGTTTTTAAATCATCTAAATTAATAGTTGAATTTTGATAAAAAGTATTATCACTAGTAATTAAGTTAACTAAATCTAAATCTTTATCTAGAATTTCTTCAACTTGTTCTTCATTAGTTTGATCTTGTAAAAATTCTTCAAAGTTATTTATTTTAGTTTGACTATCTAAAGGTGATTCTTCATAAACATGATATTTAGTTTTTTGTTTTCTAAAATATTGATCTAATCAAGTTTGGTGTTTTTTTCTTTGTTGATAATCATTTAAATTATCAGAACTAGTTTGTAGACTATTTTTTTCTACTAAAGAAGAATTATCATCAAGATCTTGTTGGTATTTATCTAAAAACTTTAAAAACGCTTCAGATTTATTTTTATTTTTTTGATCTAATCAAATAATGTATTTAATATACTTATCAATAGTTTGAATCATATAAGGTTCATAATCTATTAAATCAATTGCTAGCATTTCTTTAATAGTATCAAAATCAAATTTTTTAATAGAAACATAATAATCAATTTTATTAATTAAAACATCAGTTAAATATTGTTTGATTTTTTTTGCCATAGCTTTAATCCTAATTTTCTTTTATTCTTTCTATATTATAGTTTATATAAAATATACATGTATAAAGTTAGTAAAAAATCAATATTTATTATTAAATTATCTATGTAAGCAATTTTTGCTATAATTTTCCTACGTTTCCCACTTAGTCGCGAAAACACTCAGTTTTCAGCGGCTATATTTTTTTATAAAAAAATATAATTTATTATGCTTTTATGCTTAAATATGATGTAATAAAGACGTGAAGAAGTCAAGAAATGATGTAAAAAGACAATGAAGAACATCAATAGCAAGAGTTAAAAAAGGCGAATACTTATCAATTGGAGTGCCAAGACCAGATAACAAAGGTTTTGTATATAGATTGGGATATGGATATTTGCATGAATTAAAACAATATCACGATGATCCGCTAGCAATTATCAAAGCAATTATTGCAAACTTTCCATTGTCTTGAACAAAAGAACAAGCAAGAACTAAATTAGATGAAATTTTTAAAGAGAAAAAAGAAACCAAAAAAGAAGTTTTAGAAAGGTTTAAAGGTTACGAAGTAGTTGAAAAACTATTTGATTATTTCAATATTTTTAATGATTGTTCTCCCACAAAATCGACAACATTAAAAGATGTTGTTTTACAGTTGATTTATCAAAGAATTAAAAATCCAATAAGTGTTTTTAACACTTATAAGACAGCAAAAAAAGAAAAAATAGACACTCATTCAAAAAATTCATTTTATAGATCATTAGACTATATAGCAAAAAACAAAGATGAAATTTTAAGAAATTTAAATGCAAAAATTTGTGCAAATACCAATAGAAAAATTGATGTATTATGATTTGACGCAACAACTACTTATTTTGAAACATTTTCTCGTGAAGGTTATAAAAAACCTGGTTATTCAAAAGATGGAAAATTTAAAGAAGACCAGATTGTTATAGGTATGGCAACTGATGAAAATGGAATACCGTTACACTACAAAATATTTCCAGGAAATGTTGCTGATCCAAATACTTTAATACCATTTATGCTTGAAATTGCAGATATTTATGAAGTTAACAGTGTAACTATAATTGCTGACAAAGGAATGAGTGTTAATAGAAATATTAGATTTTTAGAATCTAAGAATTGAAAATACATAATCTC
Organism: Mycoplasma mycoides subsp. mycoides SC str. PG1; assembly: GCF_000011445.1. Taxonomy (NCBI): domain Bacteria; kingdom Bacillati; phylum Mycoplasmatota; class Mollicutes; order Mycoplasmatales; family Mycoplasmataceae; genus Mycoplasma; species Mycoplasma mycoides. The sequence continues at coordinate 612,057 of NC_005364.2, read as the reverse complement.
ATACAGAATGAAAGCTGGAAGCAAACAATTTAAAGAGTATATATTAGATGAAAAAGATTATATAAATGATGGTGGTTTGATATACAAAACTCGTGATATTGCATCTTCATACAATAAAAAAAGAATTAATGGACATTTTAGAAGACAAATAATTAGTTTTAGTCAAAAACTAGCAACTAAAGACAAAAACAATAGAGACATTTTAATTCAAAATTTCACTAAGAAAATGAATAAAGATAATCTTGTTTCTTGTGATGATTTAGCGGGATCTAAAAAATATAGATTCTTTAAACCTATAAACAAAGATGCATTTTATGAACTTGACATAGAAAAAATACAAGAAGATCAAAAATATGATGGATACTATGTTTATGAAACAAATAGAACAGATTTATCAGTAAAAGAAGTTATTAATTTATATTCAAAACAATGACAAATTGAGTCTAATTTCAAGACATTAAAAGGTAAATTATCTCTTCGTCCAATGTATTTATCAACTTGAAACCATATTGTTGGTTACATTTGTTTATGTTTCATTTCATTAGTGTTTTTAAACTACATCATCTACATTTTAAATTCAAAATTAGGACTGACTGGAAAAAGCAAAATCACTGAGCATAAAGTGATTAATGTTATCAAAGAAGTTAAAGAAATTGAAGTATTTGTAAATAAACAAAAAATCGAAACTATACAAGTGTATAATGATGAGTTACAAGAAAGTTGGCAAACTTATCAAATATTATTAGAACTTTTAACAAAAGAAAAAGTCACTTAGACATTACATTATAAAAAACATAACTTATGAGATCAAAAATTTACATAAGTATGTTTTCTTGTTTTATGCTTAAACTGGGAAACGTAGGGCTAGCATTTCTTTAATAGTATCAAAATCAAATTTTTTAATAGAAACATAATAATCAATTTTATTAATTAAAACATCAGTTAAATATTGTTTGATTTTTTTTGCCATAGCTTTAATCCTAATTTTCTTTTATTCTTTCTATATTATAGTTTATATAAAATATACATGTATAAAGTTAGTAAAAAATCAATATTTATTATTAAATTATCTATGTAAGCAATTTTTGCTATAATTTTTAAGTTATAGAAAGTCTAGTGTTATGAAAAAAGTTCTTAGTTATTTTTTAATAATTCTAATATTTTTTACTAGCTTATTTTTTATTAATAATAAAAATCAAAACCAAGTTAATTTAACTTATAATACTCAATTTAATGATAATGAGAATAATGAGACTAATAAAAATTCTATTAAAGAATTTTTATGAGGAGGAAAAGCGTTAAGATATTTTTTATACAAAAACTCAACAGCTCAAACTAATAAAAGCTTTAATCAATTTACAGATTATTTATTAACTAATTTTGAAAGAGTTTTTGAAAAGAGAACAAAGAGAAATTTTTATAAACAACAATATATTACTGAATTACAATCAGAAGAATTTAAACACGCCATTTTATCAAGTATTTTAGTAACCTCAGCATATGGTTCAACATCACCAGAAGAATTTTTTGCTGAATCATTTAGTAGGTATGTTTCAGCTAATGAAAAACAAAAAAATCTTACTTGATATTTATTAGAACGCTTTTTTACTAAAACTTTTTATAAGTTAAAACAACAAAATATTGGTATTTTACCATCAAATGATAAAGAGACAAATTGAAAAAAAATCAAAAATGTTATTGATAGTGAAAATGATGTTAAATATAAATATGAATTAGAACCAGAAAATCACACTTTAAATTCTGAATATGATCGATTAAATTATTTTGATTTAGGTTATCATACTAATCAATATGGATATAATAATGGTTTATATATTTTTGAAACTATTAATTATATTTATAAAAACACTTTTGCATCTCAAATTAGTAATTTAGATTTTTTAAATCTTGATAGAAGTGTTTGAAATGGAGATGAATTTGCTCATTATTATGGAGTTAATTATGATATTTTTTCAGATTATATGAAACTAAATTTATATAAACCAAAAAAATATTATTACTACAAATTCTAATGATCAGTTTTTTAAAGATTTTGATCAATTAGATGCTTATTGAAAAGAAAAATCAAAATTTAATTTTGGTAAAAGTAGTGCTATTCAAATTAAACAAAATCTTGAAAATATTTGAAATTCTATTCCTAAACCAAAAACTTTAAATAAAGATTATTTTGATTTAGATAAATTAAAAAATAATACAGTTCATTTATTTAATACTTTACAAAAAGTTACTCATAATAATTTAGATAACATTTTTATTAATTTAATTTTAACTAATGATGATAGATTTAAAGTTAATAATAATCTTTTAGATCCAAAAATTAAAGGAATAACTAGTACTAGTTTTTCAAAAAATACTTTGTCTTCTTCATATAGTTATGTATTAATTAAAGCTGATAGTTTTAATAAAGCTGAAAACCAAGAACAATATGATAGATCTTGATTTGCTTCAAATAACCAATTTCAAACTTTAAATCATGAATTTGGTCATGTTTTAGATAGTTTTTTAGCTTTAAATTCTTTTCAAACTCAACTTAATAAAAATACATTTTCTAGTTTAAGCTTTTGAGCAGATCATCAACAAGCAAATCTATATCATGGAAATATAGTTATTAGTAAAAATAGAAATTGAAGTTTATATAGTATTTTTATTTTTGGAGTTATTGGAATTAATCTAGTTCTACTTATTTTATATATTGGATATGATAAAATCTTTAAACCAAAAAATAAAAAAACTATTGTAATAAAATAATCTTATGGAAAATAAAATAAATCATAAAACTTATAAAACATTAAAATATTTACTAACAATTAGTAGTGTTATTTTAGCAATTTGTTTGTTATTAGTTTTTGTTCAATTTACAAAAGCTAAACCTCTTTTTATTAGCTTAACTCCTTTTATTAGTTTATTAGTGATTTTATTAATACTAAGTTTTACTTGTTTACTAGTTTATATAATTTATCGAGTGAAAATCTTAAAAACTAGTAATTATAAATATATAAAAAAAGAAATTATTTATCTATATACTAGTTTTAGTTTATATATATTTAGTTTTATATTAACTGTAATTTATTTAATAATTGCTTTATTAATTAAAAATAGTGAATCTATTAGAATAATGTTTTATGTAGTTATAAGTATCTTTTTTATATGTATTATACTAAGTAGTGTTTTTGAAACTTTATCAAGATTAAAAGAACAAATTTTATTATATAAACAAGAATATCAATCTCAACAAGAATTAAAACTAAATAAAGAAATTGATAAAAAAGAACAAATTAATAAGGAAGTAATTAATAACAACAATAATCAATCTAAAAATCCTTTTATAGAAGATTAAAAAAATCGTAACTAATTTGAAGTTACGATTTTTTCTTTTTTCTTATTTTTAATTTTAAATATTAAATTATTAATTAATAAAATAATTAAATGATTTAATGTTAATCAAATAACAAATATTATTCAAATTAATATTAAATAACCAATTTTTGAATTACCTATATATGGTGTTGTGAAATCTAAAAATTCATAAGGATAAATAAAATTATCAATATTTTTATCTTTTAAATAAATTTGAGCTCTCATTAAAACAAAAAGTGTGTAAAAAAATGGATAAGAATAAACTCAAAATAACTCTTTTATATTTTTATAAAACTTTTTAATTTCATACTTATTATTACCTGATTCAAATAAGTAAATAAATAATAACAATAATGGCACTATAAAATGAGTAATAACAGTTGAAAAGATTTGGGTTTTTGTTAAATAAGGTAATTGTCCTGCGATTGTATTTTTAAACCCAATAATACCAATTCAAAAAATCATAAAATCTAATAAGTTTCAATTCAAAACAATATTTCTAGTTCTTTGAGTATTAATATTTGAATTTGGATTTTTATAATTAATTACAACAATTAGTAAATAAATTGTAGTTATAATACTTACTTGTACTGAAAAAAAGCTTAATAAAATATCATAATTAATTAGTCTTGTAGGTTGGTATAAATTATTTGATTCAAAATACCATTGTTCTTTTAAAATACCATTAAAAAAAGCGTTAATTAAAGTAATACCAGACAATAACATTACAAATAACTGAAGATATCATTTCCAATTGCAAAACCTACTGTTTTTTAATTTAGTTTGTCAATTAAATTTCATAATAAATATATATTAACACTTTATTAAGATGATAATTTAACAATTTATTTAAATGTATTTAAAAAGTAATATTATAAATTTATAGAGGTAATTATGATATTAAAAAATGCCAAAATTGTTTTAGAAAATAAAATTATTAATAATGGTTATTTGATTATTAAAGATAAAAAAATACTTGAAATTGGATCTGATTATAAAAAAAAGAATGGAATTGATTTAAATAATCAGTGATTATTACCAGGATTTATTGATTGTCATGTTCATGGTGGATATGGAGTTGATTTTGAAACTGGAAATAAAAATAGATTTAAATATTTTGCAGATAACATAATAAAAGAAGGAGTTACTAGATACATTCAAACAAGTGTAACTAATAGTGTTAAAAAAAACAACCAAATTTATAAAGAATTTGGAGAGTTTATAAAATTAAATAATGGTAAAGCTAAGTGTTTAGGAGCTCATTTAGAAGGACCTTTTATTTCTAAATTTAACAAAGGTGCTCATCAAGAAAACTTGTTATTAAATCCAGATATTAATTTAACTAAAAAATGAAATAAATTATCTAATAATAGTTTAAAAATAGTTACTTATGCTAGTGAATTAGATGATGGAACTTATACTCAATTTTTAATTAATAATCAAATTATTCCAAGTATTGGTCATTCTAATTTAAAAGCAAATCAATTTGAACAACCTTATTTATTAGGTGTTAGACATATTACTCATTTATTTAATGGAATGAGTGGAGTTGATCAACATAATCCTGGTTTAGTTGTTGCTAGTTTTAATCATAAAGATGTTTTATGTGAAATTATAAGTGATGGAATCCATTTAGATAAAGAAATTTTAAAAATGATTTACAATTTTAAAACAGCAGATAATTTATGTATTATCACTGATTCTATGAATGCTAAAGGTTTAGATGATGGTGAATATAAATTAGGTAATTTAGAAGTTTATAAAAAAGGTATAGAAATTAGATTAAAAAATAATAATGCTTTAGCTGGAGCTGGTTCAACTTATGATCATAATGTTAGAGTTATAAAACAAGTTTGTGATGTTAAAATGACCGATTTAATTAAAATGACTTCTATTAATATAGCAAAACAATTAAATATTTTTGACAATACTGGAAGTATAGAAGTAAATAAGTTAGCTGATTTAGTAGTTTTAGATGATAATTTATATGTAAATAAAGTACTAGTTGAAGGAAAAATTGTTTTTAAAAATACTAAAAATAAAAAATTATAAATATTTTTTTGATGTTATATAATAAAACTAGAAGATAGGAGAAAAAACAAAATGAAGAAAACCGCAAACAAAGTTGTTCTTATTGGAGCAGGAAGTGTTGGAACATCATTTTTATATGCAGCAATTAATCAAGGGATTGCAGAACACTACGTATTAATTGATGCATTCCCACAACCAGCTGAAGGAAATGCTTTAGATCTTTCAGATACACTAGCAGTTATTCCTCACTCATTTACTTCAATTAAAGCAGGAAGTTATGAAGATTGTAAAGATGCTGATGTTGTTGTAATTACAGCAGGAAGACCACAAAAACCAGGAGAAACTAGATTAGAAATGGTTGCTGGAAATGCTGAAATTATGAAAAATATTGCAACAGAAGTTAAAAAATCAGGATTTGATGGAATTACTGTAATTGCTTCTAACCCAGTTGATGTTATAACTCATGTATATCAAAAAGTAACAGGTTTTGATCCACATAAAGTTATTGGATCTGGAACTACTTTAGATTCAGCAAGACTAAGAAGATTAGTTGGTCAAAAATTAAATGTAAAACCAGAATCAGTTCAAGCTTATGTTGCTGGAGAACATGGTGATTCTTCAGTTGCAATTTGATCTCAAGCAAATATCATGGGAAGACCTATTTTAGATTATGTAAAATGTGGTTGTTTAACTTTAGAAGATTTAGATCAAATTCAAAAAGATACTGTTGATATGGCTTATAAAATTATTAATTTAAAAAGAGCAACATTCTATGGAATTGGAGCTTGTTTAACTAAAATAGTTAATGCAGTTTTAAGAGATGAAAAATCAACATTAATGGTTGGAGCACAATTAAATGGTGAATACAAAAACAAAGACCTATACACAGGAGTTCCAGCTATTATTGGATCAAATGGTTGAGAAAGAATTATTGAATGAGATTTAACTAAAGAAGAACAAGAAAAATTTGATAAATCTTGTGAAACTTTACATAAAACAATCGATTCAGTTAAACATTTATTTGAATAATACTTTAAAAATATAAGTTACTGCTTAAAAGAAATTTGACAAATTAATACCAAAATAATAAAAAGATAATAACAATAATAAAAAATGCGGGTTTTCTCTACACCTGCATTTTTTATTTGATTATTTTTTCTTTTTAAATTTGTATATTAATATAGCTTAAAAGATTTATTTTTAAAACTAAAAAAAGATGATTTAAATCTAACTAAGTTAGAAATCATCTTTTTTATTTATTTAATAAAAATGGTTCTAATATTTTTATAAATGAATCTCAATCTTCTTCAAATACCATATGACCAGTTTTTGGAATTCAAGTAGTAATTACATTTTTAACTTCATCTTGATAGTATTTTAAACAAGCTTCTCTATTTACAACGCCATCTTTTTCACCAAGAATTAATAAAGTGGGTATTTTAATAGTTTTAATTGCTTGATAAATTTGTTCATGTAGTTCTTTTGAAACTAAAGTTTTTCCTAAATCAGTTAATTCTTTAGTATTATAATCATTACCTGAAAAATGTCATTTAGCTAATCGCATTCATTTAGGATCTTTAGTTAAAAATGAAGGATCATAATATAGTGAACCTAAAAAATCAGTTGTAAATTCTTCAAATGTTTTTGGAAAATAATCATGTAAAAAATTATTATTAACATCTTCACTAGCTTTATTCATAGGACAAACATAAACTAATTTTTTAAATAATTCAGGAGCTAATTGATAAGCTAGTAAAATAGTTCCACCACCCATAGAATGACCAATTAAAGTAACATTTTTTAAATTATTATTTTTAACAAATTCAACTACTAGTTTTGCGAATTGTAATACTGAAATTTCGTGATTTTTAATTGGTTCTACTTTATTATTACCTGGAAATTGTAGTGCATAATAATTTGATTTAGTTCAATAATTTTTAAAAATATTAAAAACATTTAGTGAAGCATTAAAACCATGACAAAAGATAACATTTTCTGTATCATTATTATTATCTTTAAATATATAGTCATAATAATAAATTATTTTTTTCATATCTAACCTATTTTTAAAAAGTTTTCTACTATTTTAATAAATTCATTAAAGTTTTCTTCAAATACCATATGACCTGTTTTCTTAATTCAATGTGACTCAACACCTTTAACATGTTGATCAAAATATTTTAAACATTCATCTCTTAAAATCACACCATCTTTTTCACCAAGAATTAATAGTGTTGGAATATTAATTGAATCTAACCCTTTTTCAATTAGTTGAAAAGTTTTAGCTTTAGGTGTACCTAATTTAATGATTAAATCATTATCATACATTCTAGGATTAAAATTTTGCTTTGCTTTTTTCATTCATTCTTCATTTGAAGTTAAAATTGATGGATCATAATATAAAGATGAAAGAGTATTTGTTATATATTCATCAAATGTTTTTGGAAAATAATCAATTTTATATCTTTCATATAGCGCACGTTGAGGTTTATTCATTGGAGTTATAAAAATTAATTTTTTAAATAAATCAGGACGCATTTTATAAGCAATACTAATAACTCCTCCACCCATAGAATGTCCAATAGCAACCACATTTTTAATTTGATTTTGTTCTATAAAATCAATTAATAATTTAGCAAAACCTTCAACACTTACTTTATGATCTTTAACTGCTTTTACTAGATTTGATCCTGGAAATTGTAGTGCATAATAATTTGATCTTGCTCAATATTTTTCAAATATTTCAAAAGTTTTTGGTGAAGAATTATACCCATGAACAAAAATAATACTTTCATTATCATTATTATTGTTTTTAAATACGTAATTATAATCATAAATTAGATTCATATCATTCTCCTAATATAGTTCTAAAAACATTTTATTACATTATATTAGTTTTTTGTTAATTCTAAAAAACATATGTTTTTATTTTCACATTTTAAAAATAATTTGATATTTGTATATAAAAATAAGTTTAAAATTAAGGTGATGATTTATATAAAATATAAATTAAACTTGTTATGAAAGGTTAATATGAAAAAAGTTATTAAATTTCTAGTTATTGAAAAAATAGATGATAGAAATGAATATTATTTAAGAATGACTTCAGAAATGCAAGATGACATTGGTACAGTTTCTTATTTACAATTTAAAAACATAGATAAAAAACACTTAAAAGAAGATGATATCTTTTTAGCTTTAGAAGCTTCAAAAGCTATTTTAAATTTAAAAATGCCACTTGATGCAACTGTAGTTAAATGAAATCAAAAAGCTTTAGATAATCCTAAATTAATTAGTTCTCACGACGAAAATGAAAACTGAATTATGGTTTTAAGTGATATTGATGAAACTAAATTTATGAGTTTAGAAGATTTTTAAAATGAATGCAAATCTTAATATAGATCAACTTGATAATTTAATTAATCAAAATGATAGTTTAATAATTGCTATTGGGTCTGAAATTTATCAAACTGATAATCAAATTGAATTTGAAAATAATTTTAGTGATTTTATAAAAGAATTTAATTTTATAGATTTTAAGCAAGCTAGTGTTTATCCTTTTTTAGATATTAAAAACTATTGAGCATTTTTTTCAAGATATATTAAGTTAAATTATTTTGATCAAAAACTAGATAATAGTTTTATTGATTTAAAAAACTATTTAGAAAATAAAAATTATTTTATTATTACAACTAATCGTGATAATAGTTTAGAACTAGCTGGTTTTGATTTAAATAAAATTTTTTATTTAGATAGTAAATTAAATTTATTAGAATGTTCTAAGAAATGTAGTGAAGAACTTTATATTAATGATGATGCTATTTTAAATATGGCAAATAATCAAAAAAATTTAAAAGTAGAATTAGAACAAATTCCAGTTTGTAAAAAATGTAATAGTTATTTAAAAGTACATCAACGTTTTTGATGTCAAGTATTTATTAAGGATGATGAATTTTTACAAACTCAAAATAACTATCAAAAATTTATTAATCAAAATAAAGATAAAAAAATGTTATTTTGAGAAATTGGTATTAATTTTAATAACCAATTAACTGTTAAAAAACCTTTTTGACAAATGATTGAAAAATTTGATAAAGCAACTTATTTAACTATGAATAAAAAGATTTATCGTATTCCTTTAGAAATTAGATCTAAAACAATTACATACACAAACGATCTTAATTTAGTAATTAAAAATTTAGAAGAGGTAAAAAATGGTACTAATAGAACCAATTAGAAATGGTAAATATATAAAAGATGGTGCTTATTGATTAGCTATTCAAATTTGAGCAGCTAGTAATTTAAAAATAGATGATACTATTGTTTTTCCAAGTATTGCAGATCCTCATATTCAAATGGGATATTTTCAAAATCCAGAAGTTGAAGTTAACTTTAAATATTTAAAAGAAAAGAACTTAGAAATAGTTAGAAGAGCTACTGGTGGAGGAACAATTTATATTGATTCAAATTCAGTTAATATTTGTTATTTAATTCCATATAAAAAAGGTACTGAAATTTTAGGAAATTATGCTAAGTTTTACGAACCAACTATTAAAATTTTAAAAGAACTAGGAGCTAAAAATATTACTCAATCAGGTAAAAATGATTTAACTATTGATGGTAAAAAAGTTTCTGGTGCTGCTATGATGTTATTAGATGATGTTATTTATGGTGGAAATTCATTACTTTATAATGTTGATTATGATGCAATGAGTCAAGTATTAAATCCTAATCGTAAAAAAATTGAAGCTAAAGGTGTTAAGTCAGTTTCTCAAAGAGTTGCAGCTTTAAGTCAATATTTAGATGAACCTTATAGAAATTTAGATATATTTGAATTTAAAGACTTAATGATTAAAAAAATCTTTAATGTTGATGATTTAAAAGATGTTAATCGTTATATAATGACTGATAAAGATTGAGAGCAAGTTGATGAATTAATTAAAACTAGATATAAAAACTGAGAATGAACTTATGGTTTAAGTCCTAGATATGAATATAACCGTGATGCTAGATTAGCAATTGGTACTATTAACTTTTCATTAGCTATTGAAAATCAAAGAATTGAAAAAATTAAAATTAGTGGTGATTTTTTTGCTAAAAAAGATTTATTAGAATTAGAAAAAGCATTAATAGGAACTAAAATGACTCATGAAGATTTATTAAAAGCATTTAATGATGCTGATCTTCAAAGTTACTTCTTTAATGAAATTAAACCAGAAGAAGTTGTAAAAATCATTTTAGATGAAGAATAATGAATAAATATAAAAAATTATTTGAACCATTTGAATTAAATGGGTTTAAATTAGAAAATCGTTTTGTACTTTCACCAATGACTTTAAGTTTAGCTACTTTAGATGGAAAAATAACAACTCAAGAAGCTGATTATGTTAAAAGAAGAGCTCATTCAGCACCACTTCAAATAACTGGAGGAGTTTATTTTGATGAATTTGGACAATTATTTGAATATGGAATTAGTGCAAAAAGTGATGATGATATATCTAGTTTAACTAGTTTATATCAAGCAATGAAAACTGATTCTAATTGTGTTATTTTACAATTAGCTCATGCTGGAAAATTTTCAAAAACTTCATTAAAAAAATATGGTTATTTATATGGACCATCTTATGAAAAAAATCATACTCCAATTGAACATGAAGTTTTAGAACTACCAAAAGAAAAAATTAAACAAATTATTCAAGACTATAAAGATGCAACTTTAAGAGTAATCAAAGCAGGATTTAATGGTGTTGAAATTTCAATGGCTCAACGTTTATTAATGCAAACTTTTTTTAGTCAAATAATAAATAAAAGAACAGATGAATACTCAACAACAACATTTGAAAACAGATCTAGATTTTGTTTAGAAGTAGTTAAAGCTATAAGAGAAGTAATTGATAAACATGCTCCAAAAAACTTTATTTTTGGATTTAGAGCAACTCCTGAAGAAACTTATGGAGATATTTTAGGATATACAATTGAAGATTTTATTCAGCTTGTAGATAAAATTATTGAGATTGGAAAGATTTCATATTTAGCGATTGCTAGTTGAGGCCATGATATTTATTTAAATAAAGTAAGATCAAATACTAAATATAAAAATCAATTAGTTAATAAAGTAATTTATGATGTTTATAAAAATAAATTACCTGTTATTTCATCTGGTGGAATTAATACACCAGATAAATGTCTAGAAGCTTTAAAATATTCTGATTTAGTTGGATTGAGTTCAGTATTTGTAGCTGATCCTGAATTTGTTTTAAAAATTAAAAATGAGCAAATTGATCAAATTAATTTATCAGTTAAACATGATCAATTAAAAGATTTAAAAATTCCTGAATCTTCATTTCAAGATGTAGTTAATATGTTTAGTTTTTGTGAAACTATTCCAAGTGAAACTATTAAAACATTTGAAAATAATTCAAAAGAATAAACAGATAATAAAAACCTCTACTTTTGTCTCCCGAACCCCATATTTCGGACTAAAATCCAGGAAATGGGGGTTTTATATGTCTAAATTAAATTTACGAAAAAAAGTTAAAAATTGTTAAAGAAGCTAAAAAACTTAATATTAAAAAGAGTACTTATTTAGCAAATAAATATGATATTTCAGTTGATACTGTAGAAAGTTTAGTTAATAGATTTGAAGCGTTTGGAATAGAAGGGCTAATTAATAAGGAAAAAAAGCCTTATTATAGTGCAAAGCTAAAACTAAAAATTGTATTATATAAACTTGAAACTAATCACTCATATGATGAAGTCGCAAAAAAGTTTAATATTATTTATTCATCAACTATAGCTGGTTGAGTTAAAAAATATAGAGAATATGGATTTTTAGGGTTAAATAATAATATAGGAAGACCTAAGAAAATTATGAAAAACCCTAATAAAAAACCAGCTAAAATAAAGAAATCACAAGTAAAAATCAATAATGAACAACAAATTAAAGAATTAAAAGAACAAGTGGAATACTATAAGTTGGAGGCTGAATTCTGAAAAAAGTTCCACACCTTGTTGACAAAAGAAAAATCAACAAGGAAAAAACAAAAGTAGTTTTAGAATTGTTAAAAACACATAAAAAAGTTAAGATTCCTATTCTCTTAAAAATAGCTAAATTACCTAAATCGTCTTTTTATGAATGAAAACATAAGTTAGAAAATACAATAGATAAAGATAAAGAATTAAAGGAAATGATTGTTGACTATTTTTAGCAAATCATTTGAAACGTATGGGTATAGAAGGCTAAAAATGGCCTTAAAATCAAAAGGATATATTGTAAATCACAAAAAGATTTTAAGGTTAACTAAAGAGCTTGGAGTTCAGTGTATTAAATTTAGAACAAAAAATGGAAGATATAGTTCTTATAAAGGAACTGTTGGAAAAATTGCAGATAATGTTTTAAAAAGAAATTTTCATTCTTTACAAGCAAACAAACTTTGATGCACTGATGTAACAGAGTTTAAAGTTAATGGTCAAAAGTTATATTTATCACCAATTATTGATCTTTACAATGATGAAATTATTTCATATTCATTCAAACCAATCCTAACTTAAACCTAACAAATTCAATGCTAGACAAAGCACTTAAAAAGGTTAAAAATACAAATGGTTTGTTGATTCATTCTGATCAGGGATTTCATTATCAGCACATTAGTTGAGCTAAAAAACTAGAAGAAAATAACATAACACAAAGTATGTCTAGAAAAGGTAATTGCTTAGATAATGCTATTATAGAAAACTTCTTTGGTTTATTAAAGCAAGAAATTTATTATGGTGAAAAATATAATTCAGTAGAAGAGTTAACTAAAAGAATTCATAAATATATTTATTGATATAACAACATAAGAATAAAAGAAAAATTAAAAGGATTGTCTCCTGTACAATTCAGAAAACAATCCTGTTATAATATTGAAAAATTTTAGTCCGTGTTTATGGTAGCGGGGGGTTGAATAAGAAGAGGTTTTCTTTTTTATTATTTATTCTTTTTCTTTTTAATTAATATAACAACTGAACTTATTGCTAGAATCGCTAATATAGAAACAGCACTAACAGCTACAAAAGCAGTTTTATTATTTACATTTTTAGTTTGTGTTTTATTATCTGGTTTTGCTTGATTATCAGGTTTATTTTCTGGAGTTTTAGGTTGAATTGGTTTTTTGTCTTCAGTTGGTTGAATTGGTTTTGATTCAGGTTTTTTATTATCAGTTGGTTGAATTGGTTTTGTTGGAGTTATTGGTTTAGTTGAATCAGTTGGTTTTGGATCAACTGGTTTTAATGATTCATCTGGTTTAATAGGTTGATCTGGCTTATCTGGTTTAACTGGATCAACTGGTTTATGTGGAGTTGGAACTGATTGAGGTTGTGGAACTGGAGTTGGTTGAACTGGATTAGGAGTAGGAGTTGGTTCAACTGGAGCTGGTTGAGCTGGAGTATTTGAAGAGCTATCTGGTTTTCATTCTGCTTTTCAAGATGTAGCATTTAAATCATAAGATTCAGTATCTATATTTTTATTATTACCTAGGTGTTTAAAACTTCATTTAGATAAGTCTTGATTAAATGTTGAAGCATTTTCAAACATATTATTAAAGTACTTAACATTTTTAATATCAAAATTACTAATGTTATTATTAAATACTTTAGCATTCTTAAACATCTTTCTCATGTTATTTACATTTGAAGTGTTTCATTTAGATAATTCACTATTAAATTTAGTTGCTCCGCTAAACATACCTTCCATATCAGTTACTTTAGACACATCTCAAGTCTTTTTATTTGAATTATCTTTAGTATTGATATTTTGATTAAAGTTTATAGCATCACTAAACATATAAGACATATCTTTAACTTTAGAAGTGTCTCAGTTTGAAATATCTTTATTAAATGAAGTAGCACCTTTAAACATTCCACTCATTGACTCAACATTTCTAGTATCTCAGCTTGAAATATCACCATTGAACTTAGTTGCTAATTCAAACATACCTTCCATATTTGAAACACTAGTTATGTCTCAATCCTTTAGATCTTGATTAAATGTTGAAGCATTTTTAAACATATCTTTCATATTTTTAGCACTAGATACATTTCACTTTGAAATGTCTTGATCAAATTTTATTGCTCCTTCAAACATATGAGACATATCAATTGCTTTTTTAGGTTTTCATTTTGATAATTCATTATTAAATGAAGTTGTGTCTTTAAACATCCAACTCATATCAGTAACATTTTCAACATTTCACTCATTTAAATTTTGATTAAACTTAGTTGCTCCTAAAAACATTGAATTCATGTTTTTGACATTATTAACTTTTCAACTACTTAAATCTTGATCAAATGCTGTAGCGTTTAAAAACATCTGACTCATATCAGTTACATTATCAACTTTATTAAAAATTTTTGAGTTAAATTCTTTAGCATTTAAAAACATTTTACTCATGTTTTTTTACATTAGAAGTATTTCAATCAGAAAGATCTTGATTGAATTTAGCAGCACCTAAAAACATTCCTGATGTATCTTCAATATTTGACATATCTCATTTTTTAATATTTTCATCATTAAATTGGTTTGAAGATGCAAATAATTCTTTTGTTGAAGTAATTTCTTTTGGTAAATGATCTGGAATAATTTTTACATCTTTTGGTAGTTTAATAGCTTGAATTTGCTCTCCATCATCATAATAACCTAGTTCATAAACTTCAAAATCCTTATCATCTCAATATGAAATATCTCATTCATCTTCTTTAGAAGAAGCACGTTCGCCATTAGTTTTTCCTTTGAATTGAACTGCTTTTCAAGCTCTTTTAACTGATCCTGGTTCTAATTTAATTGTTTGATTATCTAATAAAATATCTAATGATTGAGGTTCTACTTTAATTCTTGTATCAATTGTTGTATTAGTTGAATCAAATCTAAATCTTTTATTTTCTAAAGAACTATTGGCTAATTTAATAGATACAGATTTTAAATCGATATCTTCTTTTATTTTTTCTTGAAATTCTTTAAAAATGTCTTTAAACTTTTGAGCACTATTTAATTTACCTTTAAAATCTTTGTTTCAAATATCTTTAATTTTATTTGGGATTTCTTTTTGTTTTCTAACTTCAGCTTCTGCTTTTTGTTTTTCAACTTCTATTTTGTGTTTATCAATTAATTTAGTAATTTCTTCATCATATAAAGAATTAGTTGTATTTAAATAACCTTCATCTGATTTTTTAATAATATTTGAAGTATCTCTTTTACTACGTGGTTTATAATAGCTAATTCAAGAAGTAGCTCCACTATCTAAATCTGTAGGTTCGTTATCATAAAGTGCTCAATTAGATAAGTTTTTATTAAATGAAGTAGCATTTTTAAACATATCAGTAAAATCAACTACTCCTTTAACATCAAAATTACTGATATCTTTACTAAAGCTAGTAGCTCCATTAAACATGTCTCTCATAGCTGAAACTTTTCTTGTATCTCAATTATAAAGATCACTGTTAAATTTTTCTGCTCCTTCAAACATACTTTGCATATTTTTTACTTTTGAAACATCTCAAGACATATTATATTTATTTTTATCTCTTGAGTATTTTGTATTAATGTTTTGATTAAAGCTTTTTGCATCTTTAAACATTTGACTCATATTAACAACATTAGAAGTATTTCATTTTGAAATATCTTGATTAAATTTTTTTGCACCCTCAAACATAGATTCCATAATTTCTACATTTGATGTATCTCAATTTTTAACGTTTTGGTCATTAAAGCTTTCTGCATCTTTAAATAATTCTTTTAATGAAGTAATTTCTTTTGGTAAATCTTTAGGAACTAAAACTACACCTTTTGGTAATTTGATAGCTTGAATTTGCCCTTTGCCATCATCATAATAACCTAGTTCATAAACTACAAAATTAGTATCACCTCATCCTGAAGCATCGAATTCATTTTCTTTTGAATAAGTATCTTCACCTCTAGTTTTACCTTTATATTTCATTGGCTTTCAAGCTTTTTTAACTTGTCCAGTTTCTAAAAAAATTGTTTTACCATTTATTATTACTTCTAATTTTTGATTACTTTCATTAAATTTAAATCTACTGGTCTTTCCTTTTTCAGATTGATCTTTTAATCTAATATCAATTGAATCTAAGCTTTCTTTTTTAAGTTTTTCTTTTAGTTCTTCTAAAATTCATACAAATTTTTTAGCACTATCTATTTTATCTTTAAAATCTCTACTTCATATTTCATTAATTTTTATTTTCTATTTCATTATCATTTTCAGCATAATAATTAGCATTAATATTTGAAACTTTATTTATTAAAAAACTACTACTAGTTGGTATAACTAGTAGAGTTGATGCGGTTAATAAAGCTAGCAACTTTTTCATATAAAACCCCATTATAAATTAATACATATCTAAAGTAATTTTATGAAATGATCATATTAGTAAAATATTGTCAATATGTAATTTAAAAAAATGTTGTATATACTAAAAAAGTTATTTTTTTAAAATATTTTTATGATTTAGAAAATAAAAAAAGTTAGTTTTTAACTAACTTTTTAAAGAATTATTACTTGGTATATTATTTTTTAATTATATTTTCAAATTGAGATAATAATGTATCTGCATTTGTGTCTGTTCTTCCATCGATATTAGTTTGACCAATCAATGCCTTAGCGACATTTCCAGTTATTTCTGCAGCTTTATCATCTGTTACCATAGCTCTAGCAACAGATTCTCCGTTTTCTAATTTAACAAGAGATTTTAAAGAAAGTAATGATGATCTTAACATATTAAGAGTGAAATATTCGGGTTCTTTTGTTATATCGTCTTTAGATTTTAGATCAGTTTCTAATTTACTAATTATTTCTTCTAATTTTTTAACTGTTTCTTTAGTTACAACTTCTTTTAGTGGCATTATGTATCCAGATGTTTTTCCTACGTTTCCCACTTAGTCGCGAAAACACTCAGTTTTCAGCGGCTATATTTTTTTATAAAAAAATATAATTTATTATGCTTTTATGCTTAAATATGATATAATAAAGACGTGAAGAAGTCAAGAAATGATGTAAAAAGACAATGAAGAACATCAATAGCAAGAGTTAAAAAAGGCGAATACTTATCAATTGGAGTGCCAAGACCAGATAACAAAGGTTTTGTATATAGATTGGGATATGGATATTTGCATGAATTAAAACAATATCACGATGATCCGCTAGCAATTATCAAAGCAATTATTGCAAACTTTCCATTGCCTTGAACAAAAGAACAAGCAAGAACTAAATTAGATGAAATTTTTAAAGAGAAAAAAGAAACCAAAAAAGAAGTTTTAGAAAGGTTTAAAGGTTACGAAGTAGTTGAAAAACTATTTGATTATTTCAATATTTTTAATGATTGTTCTCCCACAAAATCGACAACATTAAAAGATGTTGTTTTACAGTTGATTTATCAAAGAATTAAAAATCCAATAAGTGTTTTTAACACTTATAAGACAGCAAAAAAAGAAAAAATAGACACTCATTCAAAAAATTCATTTTATAGATCATTAGACTATATAGCAAAAAACAAAGATGAAATTTTAAGAAATTTAAATGCAAAAATTTGTGCAAATACCAATAGAAAAATTGATGTATTATGATTTGACGCAACAACTACTTATTTTGAAACATTTTCTCGTGAAGGTTATAAAAAACCTGGTTATTCAAAAGATGGAAAATTTAAAGAAGACCAGATTGTTATAGGTATGGCAACTGATGAAAATGGAATACCGTTACACTACAAAATATTTCCAGGAAATGTTGCTGATCCAAATACTTTAATACCATTTATGCTTGAAATTGCAGATATTTATGAAGTTAACAGTGTAACTATAATTGCTGACAAAGGAATGAGTGTTAATAGAAATATTAGATTTTTAGAATCTAAGAATTGAAAATACATAATCTCATACAGAATGAAAGCTGGAAGCAAACAATTTAAAGAGTATATATTAGATGAAAAAGATTATATAAATGATGGTGGTTTGATATACAAAACTCGTGATATTGCATCTTCATACAATAAAAAAAGAATTAATGGACATTTTAGAAGACAAATAATTAGTTTTAGTCAAAAACGAGCAACTAAAGACAAAAACGATAGAGACATTTTAATTCAAAATTTCACTAAGAAAATGAATAAAGATAATCTTGTTTCTTGTGATGATTTAGCGGGATCTAAAAAATATAGATTCTTTAAACCTATAAACAAAGGTGCATTTTATGAACTTGACATAGAAAAAATACAAGAAGATCAAAAATATGATGGATACTATGTTTATGAAACAAATAGAACAGATTTATCAGTAAAAGAAGTTATTAATTTATATTCAAAACAATGACAAATTGAGTCTAATTTCAAGACATTAAAAGGTAAATTATCTCTTCGTCCAATGTATTTATCAACTTGAAACCATATTGTTGGTTACATTTGTTTATGTTTCATTTCATTAGTGTTTTTAAACTACATCATCTACATTCTAAATTCAAAATTAGGACTGACTGGAAAAAGCAAAATCACTGAGCATAAAGTGATTAATGTTATCAAAGAAGTTAAAGAAATTGAAGTATTTGTAAATAAACAAGAAATCGAAACTATACAAGTGTATAATGATGAGTTACAAGAAAGTTGGCAAACTTATCAAATATTATTAGAGCTTTTAACAAAAGAAAAAGTCACTTAGACATTACATTATAAAAAACATAACTTATGAGATCAAAAATTTACATAAGTATGTTTTCTTGTTTTATGCTTAAACTGGGAAACGTAGGATATGTAATTTAAAAAAATGTTGTATATACTAAAAAAGTTATTTTTTTAAAATATTTTTATGATTTAGAAAATAAAAAAAGTTAGTTTTTAACTAACTTTTTAAAGAATTATTACTTGGTATATTATTTTTTAATTATATTTTCAAATTGAGATAATAATGTATCTGCATTTGTGTCTGTTCTTCCATCGATATTAGTTTGACCAATCAATGCCTTAGCGACATTTCCAGTTATTTCTGCAGCTTTATCATCTGTTACCATAGCTCTAGCAACAGATTCTCCGTTTTCTAATTTAACAAGAGATTTTAAAGAAAGTAATGATGATCTTAACATATTAAGAGTGAAATATTCGGGTTCTTTTGTTATATCGTCTTTAGATTTTAGATCAGTTTCTAATTTACTAATTATTTCTTCTAATTTTTTAACTGTTTCTTTAGTTACAACTTCTTTTAGTGGCATTATGTATCCAGATGTTTTTGCTAATGTTAATCAGTTTTCTTCTTCAATACCACTAACTTTATTTTTACCTGTATAGATTCATTTTAAGAATTTTTTAGTTCCGTTATTTAATTTTTCATTACCTACATTAATAGGTAGAATGCTTGAACCACCTTCATCAAAGATTCCTGGATTAGTCTTTGATGGAGTTATATCAGTCCCTCCATTTTTATTTCCTTTTGATGGAGTTATTTGAGAGTCCATAAATACATCTGCATCTTTTGCATTATTAGTGTCAAATTTAGGATCCTTCTTAATATCATCACTAAAGTAAGGGTGTTTTCTAGTAAAATCAGTAATTTTATTTTGGTTAGCTCCAACTGAAGATGCTAAACTAATTGCACTTTGGAATCTAAAAATATTTCATGACCCCCATTCTTTTACACCATTAGCCATGAATTTCATTGATTGGAAAACTTTTTTATTTGGAGTTTCTTTTTTGTATTCAACTCTTTTAATTGATTTATTTCATTCTTCTCATAAGTTTTTGAATTCTTGTTTTATAGAATCATCTTGAACTAAATTATACTTGACTTTAGGTATATTTTTATCATTTGATTTATCTAATTCAAAAATTGGCTTATCACTATTAATTCTAGAATGTAATTCTTTATAGAATTCTTGTTCTTGATAATCTATTGAAAGAACTTCACCTGAAATTGTATCTCCATTTACTCTAGATGTGTCAATTTCTACACCTTCAGTAAATTTGGCAGCAAAATCTCTTAGTGATTTTAATGATTGAAGAGTTGCATCATTAAGCTTAATATCACTTAATGAACCTTTCTCACCATTTTTTTGTTCTTTTACTTTTAATGCAGACCAGATAGTTTTTTCAGGAAGGTCATTTTTATTCTTTTCTTTTTTAGATGCTTCAACCTTTTTATAAATTTTACTGCTTTCTTCTACTGTTCCTCCACCTTTTTTAATTAATTCAAACATTTTGTCCATTACTCTTAAATTAATTTGTACTGCATTTGTATCAGCATTATCAAATGGAATGTTGTATAGTTTTGTAGTGTCATTTTGCCCAGCTAAAATTGAGTGTAGTTCAGCAATTTTTGAACTAAATGTATTTTTGTCAATTCCTTGATCAGAAATATCTAACAATCTTTGATCTTGATTTATAATATAAGCTCCAGATTGATCACCTAAAACAATATTTGGTAAAGCTTTAGTGTTATGTGTTTCAATATCTTCTTTTGTTTTTTTAATTAATTGAAATTGATTAGTGATACCATGAGTTTCAATTTCTGGATCTTTAGTTGGGTTATCTGCAAATTTAAATTTTACAGGAACAAAACCTGCTTCATTTTTATAGGTTTCATTATAATATTTAACTAATGGTCTTAAAGCTAAAGATAAAGGTCAACCTGCACCTTGAGCTGTAGCAAACAAAATTCTATCTGATTTAGTAGTTGTACACGCAATAGCAGCAAATGGAGCTGTCATAGTTAAGGCCATAGCTGATAATCCAAGTAATTTTCTTCTCATCTTTTTGTTTCCTTGTTTTCTTTTTTCTTTTTTCTAATTTATATTTTATATTACGAATTTTTTAAAAATTTTAAAAAACCAAAAATTAATTAAAAAAGAAAGGTAGTTTTATTTAGTAAAAACTTACTAATTAAATCTACCTATCTTTTTAGAAAAACTCATATAAATAACTAATGGTACTAGTACTGAAATCATAGCACCAGCTGCTTGAACATTTATTAAACTTGCTTCTTGTTCTCTACCCAAAGTTTGATATCAAATTGTTATATTAGTAAACTGATCAGCATTAGAAATAAGAAATTGTGGTCATAAATAATCGTTTCAAACTGAGATAAATGAAAAGATAATTAATAAGAAATAACCTAATTTCATTTTAGGTAAATAAACATAAAATAACTTATCATATCATTTTAAATTATCATTTAACATTACTTTTGATTTTTCAGTTTCAATACTTTTTGCTAAATTAAAAATATATGTAAAGTTAAAAAATGAAAAAATAGCATTAGAAATAAAAGCAATTGGAGTTTCTTCAAGATGAATTTGTAGTAAAATTGTTTTTAAACTTAAAAATATAGAAAATTCAGGGATTAAACTAATTATTATAAAAAAGTATAAAAAAACTTTTTGATAATTTGGTTTCATTTTTAATAACCCAATAATTGCTAGTGAATATATGATTATTCTTAGACTAATTAAAACTGTTGCAAATAGTATAGTTCAACCAAAAGCTTTTATAAAATTGCTTTGAAAAGCTTTTAAGAAGTTAGATCAATTTCATTCTTTAATAAATATATATGTTTTATTATCTAAGATCGAAGAATTTGAAAGCAAAGCTTGTAATAACAAATAATATAAAGGAAATAATAACAACAAACACAACAATGCAATTAATAAGTATTTAATAATTTCTTTAATTATTATTTTTGCTTTCATATTTACCTCTATTTTTTAAAATAACTTTTTTAATTAATTTATAAATACTTTTAATTGTTTTTGGTCTTAATAATAAAATTAAACATAATAATAAAACTAAATAAGAAAAACTAAAAAACGCTGCTGAATGAGCTCTTTCATATCTTAAAACACCACTAGAACCTCACCCAAAATATTTAATTGTATAACTTGTTAAAGTATGAGCATAATTTAAATCAACATTAAAATTATCTTCTAATAATGCAGATGGTAATAATAAACAAGCAAAAATAAAGTTAGTAAATAAAATTGAAAATAATACTTTAGATAATTCATTTAAATAAACATATCTAAAAGATTGTAGTAATGTTAATTTATCATTTAACATTAACTTTTTATATTTATAATCACTTCTTGATAAGGCTGCTGCAAATAAAATTAAATTAAATGGTAATGATCTTCAGATTTGATAAATTGCATAATAAATTCAAATTGGCAAACGTTTATTTCCGCTAGTAAAACTATACTGATTTAATCCTAATATATAAAAAAATAAGTTTTTAGATCCAAAAAAATTAGTAAAAGCAATACCAATAGCAAATCCTGAAATAAAAAATTGAGAATAAATCACTGATAGTAAAACACTTTTTGTTGATTTACTAATTAAAGAATTAATAATAAAACTAAAAATTAATGCTAAAATTATTGAAATTCCAGTACCAAATAATAATACAAACGTTGAATTAATAATGGCATGTTGAAAATTTGGATCAGATAAAATGTTATTATAGTTTTTAAAGTTATATTCATAAATTGTTCTATTAGCTTCATTTGGTGCAAATCTTAAAGACTTTATAAATGTATGAAAAATAGGAATAATAGTAAATAATAAAATTAAAAACAATAAAGGTAACATTAATAAAATTATTTTTAAAACAGGTAGTGATTTTTTTAATTTTAGTTTTAAATTAAAACTATCTTTTTGTTTAAATTTTAATAAGAACTTATTCATAAATACGATTTCCATTCTTATTAAAAACTAATACATCAGATTGATTATATTTAAGATCAATTAAATCATTAACTTGTAGTGAATTATCATTTAAAACTAAAGTTCATTTAATATCTTTATTAAAGTTAATTAAATAATGTACTTTATCTCCAAAACTTTTTTTATCAATAATTTGATATTTACCATTTAAATTAGGTTTAACTTTAATTTTATTATGTCTTATATAATAGCTTTTATCATTTTCTTTTTTAATAAAATTAATTTCAGGACTTCCTATAAATTTTGCAACAAACAAGTTGTTTGGATCATTATACATTTGTTCTCCAGAACTAAATTGTTGGATTTTACCTTTATCTAGTAAAATAATTTGATCACTAATTTTTAAAGCATCTTGTTGGTCATGAGTAACTATTATCATACTTAAATTAAATTCTTTTTTAATTTTAATTAATCAATCAATAGTTGATTCTTTAATTTTGGCATCAAGTGCTGAAAATGGTTCATCTAATAAAACTAAATTAGTTTTTTTAATAATTCCTTTAGCAAAAGCTACTCTTTGTTTTTGACCACCAGATAACTGGTTAACATTTTTATATAATAATTGATCAATACCTAATTTTTTAGAAATTAATTCTATTTCATTTTTAAATAAATTCTTTAATTTAATTTCTTTTAAAAACTTAAATTTATGTTTTACTTGTTTTTCAAATAAACATAAAAATACAAGTTTTAAAAAAGCTTGTTTTTTTGTTTTAGTTTTTGAATTTAAATCATTTATAAGATTTTTATAAACTTCAAATTGGTTTATTAATTTTTTTGAAAATAGCTCCTTATTATTTAAAAATTTTTCAAAATAATTCAAATATGCTTGTTTAACTCATTTTGAATAATTTTTAGCACTTAAAAAAACATTATTAAAAACAGTTGTATTTTCATACACTGAGTTTTCTTGCATAATATAAGCAACTTCGTGAATTTTAGGATTATTTAAAATGTGAATACTTCCTTTGTCTGGTTTAATATATCCTAATAAAAGGTTTAATAAAGTTGTTTTTCCACTCCCAGAAGGTCCTAGTAAAGAAATAATTTGGTTTTTTTGTATTTGTAAATGATCTATTAATAAATCATAATTTGATTGTTTTTTATGATATTTAAACCTTAAGTCATTAATTTCAATTAAAACATTATCATTATTTTTTTTTGGTTTTTTCATAAGATTTTAATTTGATTCTTTCATTTATATTAATTAGTTAATAAGAACTAATTTCAATTTTATTTTTTAAATATTATTAAATTATATTTAGTAAGTCTATAAAGATCTATAAGTTTTTAAAACAGTCAGAATTTTAAAATACTCCTTTCTTTTAAAATTTACTTTTTTAAAAATTTTAACAAAAATAAGAATGAATTATTAGTTAGTTTTAATATTATTATTTTTTTACTAGATTTAATGTTGTAATATAAAAGTGTATAGACTAGTTGTTGTTCTATATAAACTACTAATTAATTATTAAATTAGTTTAATTATTAATTTAATAACTAATTATTTAAGACTAAATAAAAATAAAAATTGATAGAATGGATTAATATGGACAAGGTTACTAAATTTTTTGGAAGTATTCCTGAATTTTTTAAACGTAATTATGTTCTTTTGATTTTAGCTTTAGCCGATGTTGCTATTATGGCTATTCCATTTTATATGGATAATTTTATTCCTAATATGAATGCTAACTTTAGATTAGCTCAATCAGATTATTCACAAGCTGGAGCTATTTATGGTTATGTTTCACTTACATGTTATATACTAGGAGCTTGATTAGGAGATAAATTTAGAGCCAAATCAATGGTTGTATTAGGTATTGTTATTACTGGAGTTTTAGGAGTTTGGTATGTTATTTTACCATTTGTTCCTCTATTAGCTGGTAATACAGATCATGTTTTACAAGGTGCTTTTAGAAATTTAATGGTTGTTCAATTATGTATAATTTTTGCAGGATTTGCTTTTGCAACTTGTGCATTATTTTGAGCACCATTATGAAAACTTGTAAAAAACGTTAACACTGAACATTTACCAAAAGAGTTACAAGAAAAACAAGTTGGAAAAAACAACGGTATTCAAGGAATGCTAAATGGGTTAATTGGTTTAGCAATTGCTTTATTTGGTACATTACTTTTAGAATTACAAAACCATGAGATTTTAGGTAAAGTTGGTGGAGAAAACGGAGTTTCAGTAGGATTTTTAATTTTAATTTCTTTATATGCTGGATTTATTATTCTTTCAGCTTTATTAGCCTTATTTTTAATTAAAGAACCTAAATTACAAGAACCACCAAGCTTTTCAGTTAAAGCACTAGTAAGTGTTGTAAAAGATAAAGCCGTAATTTTATTAGCTATTTTAGTTTTAGGAGTTTACATGTTACAAATGGGGTTATCTTCATATGTAAACTATTTAAAAACGTGTTCTGAGTTCCTGGATTAGCTGTTATGTTAATTGGATTAATGAGAACATATGCTATGAGATTTATGATTGCAGGATGATTTGGTAAATATGCTGATAAAAAAAATCTTATATTCCACTAATTTGTGTTGGTTTATTACTTGGTATGTTATTAGTTGGAGTTGGAGTAATTTTACCTGGATTTGGATTAGATAATATTACAAGTGATACAGATCCAAATCTAAAAAAAAGCTTCAACTATTATATTAGAAGTTGCAGCTGGATTAAATTTAGTTGTAATGGGAGCTGTTACTTGAGCTGTTGTTACAATTAGATGATCTCCAATTGGAACTGATTTAAGAATTGCAAATGAAAAATATGCAGCAGCAGTTAATGTTGTTAGTGTTATTGCTTTTACACCAGATGCATTCTTTAAACAAATTAGATCAGCAATTGAAGCAAAACACCAAATGACTATTATTATTAATGGAAGAGAAAGTATTGTTGCTGATAGACTTGGTAACCAATTAATTTTATTAGTAGTTTTAGGATTTGGTTTACTTGGTTTAGTTTCTGGAATTATTCTGCATTTTGTTTTACAATCAAGAAATAAATGAGAAGCTTTAGAATCAAGACTACAAGTCATTGAAAGCAAAATTAAGAACTAATAAAAAGTCATAAGGTCTAACTTATGACTTTTTTATTTACACTAATTATTTAATTTATTTAAAATATGTTCAACTAAAGTAGTTTTTCTAATTCTTGCATTTTTTTTACTTGCTTTTATAAACAAGTCAAAATCACCAATTACTATTAGTTGTTTTTTTGCTCTAGTAATAGCTGTATATAAAAGTTTTTTACTTAAAAAACTACTAAATAAAGTATCTTGTAAAACTAAAATTACTTGATCATATTCACTACCTTGAGTTTTATGTACACTACAACAATAACTTAAATTAATTTCATCAAATTGTTCACTTGTAAATTCAAACAAGTTGTTATTAAAGTTAATAATAGCTGAATTAAATTTATTATTATTTTTATTAATTTGACAAATATATCCAATATCACCATTTGATAAATTTAATTCACTATCATTTTTTAAATACATAACTTTATCATTGACAGCATATCTAAATCTTAATCTATCATAAACATTATTAGTATCTAAAATATTTTGATTAAAGTTATATTGAATAAAATTATTTAAATTTTCAATTCCTAAAATATCAGCATAAACTGGAGAAATCACTTGAATACTTTTAGTTTGATTAATAGTTTTACTATAAACTGTTTTTAAATACTCTAAACAAGCTTGTTTATCTTTATTAAAGAAAAACTCTACATTATCTAAGTTTTGTAATTTGTTTAGATCTAAATTATCATTTTTTATCATATAAGCTAGATCAATAATTCCATTATTAAAACTTTGACGATGAATGTTTATTAAATTAGTAGTACAAATAATTTTGGAATTAATAATATCATAAAAAACATTTCCATACCCAACACTTGCTAACTGATCAACATCACCAATCAAAACAATTTTTTTAGCATTATTTATTGAAGATAAAAACTGAGAAAATAAGCGAGCATCGATCATTGAAGATTCATCAAGTATTAATAAATCATAATCTAGTGGATGATATTTATTAACACTAAATTTATTGTCTTTTTCATAACCTAAAAGTTTATGAATAGTTGTTGCATGACTTTCTGTAAAGTTTTCTCTAATTTTTGCAGCTGCTCTTCCAGTTGGTGTACAAATTGCATAATTACTAGAATGATAAACTTTTTTAAACAACTCAACTATTGCTTTAATAATTGTTGTTTTACCAGTTCCAGGTCCTCCAGTTATAATACTGATTTTATGTTTAATAAAGTTTTTTAAAGCTAAAACTTGATCTTTGTCATATTTAAAATCTTTAATTTGTGTATTTAGTTGAATTTGATTAATATAACTAGTTAATAAATTATCATCAATATCATTAGTCTTTAAATGATTATTAACTAAAACTTCACTAATTACTAATTCATCATTAAATGATTCATAAGTATAAATCTTTTCATTTTTTAAAACTAATAATTCATTTTTAATAGCATAATCTAAACCATTATTTAATAAGTCTAAATCATTAATTTTTATTAAATCAGAAACTTTTTTAAATAAGTAGTTTTTATAAGTATAACTATCTCCTAAATTAAATAAAATCTCATTACAAGCATATAAATGTCAATAACTAATTCTAGTTAAATTATTAATATCATTATTATTAAAATGTAAAAATATCTTATCAATATCTTGCATTAAACCAAGTTCATGTTTAAAACTAAATTCAAACCAATTATTAGTTAGAATTTGTTTTATTTCATTTTCATCATCAGTAAACTTTTTTAGTTTATCTAGTATTTTTAAGTTTAAATTATGATTAATAAATTCAATTCTTAAAAAGTTTTGTTCATTAATTTGTTTGATTTTATTATAAATTAATTCTAATTTATCTTTACTAATATCTTTGATTTGAAAAAACTGTTCTTTATTATTTAAAATTTCTTGTATAAAGTTTTTTGAATAAAGTTTAGCTATTTTACTAGCTGTTAAATTACCAATTCCTGGAAAAACATCAGATTTTAAAAAGTTAATAATTTGTTGTTCTGTATTAATACTTGCTAAAGTAAAACTACTTACTTCAAAACTTGTTCCATATTTAATATGACTTGTTTGTTTTCCTATTAATTCATATAAAATTTTTGGTTTTAAATCACTAATTTCACCTTTAATTTTTATAGTTTTATTAGAATTATTTTCACTTGTAAAAATAGCTAAAGCTCAAGAATCTGATTTGTATAAAAACTTAGATAAATAACCTCTGATTTTTATTTGTTCTTCCATAATATGTTCCAATCTTAAAATCTATTTTAATAATATCAAAACATTACTAAATTAAAATTTAATAAAATAAAACTAATTAAATAAAAAAAGTTCAAATAATTTGAACTTTAATTATCATCTTGATTTTGATCATCATCACTAAAATAATCTTCAAAATCTAATTGTTTAGTTTTTTTATCTTTTTTATTTTGACTAACTTTAGATAAAAGTGAGGAAATATCATCTAAATAAGAACTTAAATCAGATCCGTGAACTTGGTTTGCATTACTTATAGCTTTGTTTTTAGTATCTTTTGAAACAACAATACGTTCACTTACTAATTTATTAAACTTTGGTTTAGTTTCTATTTGATCATTTGTATCTTGATCATTAAAATTATTTGCTAAAGCAGGTTGATCAAAAGCAATTGATCTTATTAATTGTTTAATAGAAATATATGAAATTTCATCAATATTTGTAGAAATACTGTTTTGTTCTAAATTAGTATGTTTTAAATCACTTACATTAATATCAGTGATTTGGTCATTTGTATCTAAAATACTAATACTCATTTGATCATTAATTGCAAAACCAAATATTATTTGTTCTTTGTTTTTCTTTTTTTCAACTAAAATTCTAATTCCTTTTTTTGGTCTAATATAAATCGGAATTAAGTTTTGATCTAGTCTTTTGTAATTATTTTTATTTGTAAAAATTAAAACATCTTTATTATTTTGTAAACTTAAAGCACTAATTATATAATCATCTTTTAAATTAGCTGCTTTAACTCCTTTTGAAATAGTTGACTGAACTGGAATATCTTCAATATTGTATCTAACAGCATATCCATTCTTTGTAATAATGCAACAATATGAAGTTTTAGAACTAATCAAATCAGCATAAACTAAACTATCATCATCACTAATTTTCATAATCTTAAATGATTTGTTAAAAATTTTAGTCTCTAGATCTGAAATTTGAGTTCTTTTAATTAACCCATTTTTGCTAACTAATAATAAGTGTTGAGTAGAATTTATAAATTCTTTAATTACTAAAGCATTAATAATAGTTTCATTTGGTTGAGTAGTTGCTACACTGTTTATATGAACACCTTGTTCTTTTCATTTACTAGTTGAAATTTTATATAAAGGAATTGAATAATAATTTGCTTGATCTGAAATTAAAATCAAATGATCTAAATTTGAACAAACTCCTTGACTAATTCACATATCATTTGGTTTTTTACCAAAAGAACTTAATTCATTTTTATTTAAAATATTATTATCAATAACTTTAATATAACCATCTTTTGAAATTCATAAATTAATTTCTTTTTCGATAATTACTTCTTTTTGATCAACATCTAAATCTTCAACTAAATCTTCAACTTGAGATTTTCTTTTTATACCAAATTGCTTTTTAGCTTCTTCTAATCTTGAAATGATCTCATTATCTAAAACTAAACTATTATTTAAAATTTCTTGATATTTTTTAATCTTATCAATTAGCTCAGTTTTTTCTAATAATAATTTATTAACATCAGTTGAAGTCAAGCGATATAATCTCATATCAACAATAGCTGTTGCTTGATTTGTTGTAAATTTAAAAGTTATAACTAAATTATTAATTGCATCTAATCTATTTTCTGATTTTCTAATTACTTTAATAACTTCATCTAATATTGATAAAGCTTTAATTAAACCATTAACTATTTCTAATCTTAGATTTGCTTTATTTAAATTAAATTCAGTTCTTTTAATAAATACTTCTTTATAATGAGAAATGTAAGCTTTAATAATATCAATTAAACCTAATTGTTTTGGTTGTTTATCAACAATAATAATATTGTTATAGTTATATGAAACACTTAGTCAAGTTGATTTAAATAAAAATTTTCTAACAGTTTCTAAGTTAGCTTTTTCATTTAATTCAATAACAATTCTTAAACCTTTTCTATCAGTTTCATCTCTAATTTCTTTAATTCCTAGATTAGAATTATTATCAATAACATCACCAATTTTTTTAACAAGATCTTGTTTAACTACTTCATATGGAATTTCATCAATTACAATATTATTTTTTTCTTGATGCCATTTACTACTAATAATTACTTTTCCTTTACCAGTTAAAAATGCTTCTCTTATTCCTTGTTTATTTTGAATAATAGCTCCAGTTGGAAAATCAGGGCCTTTAACTATTTTTAAAATTTGATCAATAGTAATATTTGGATTTTTAATTATATTAATAGTTGCATCAATAATTTCACTTAGATTATGTGGAGGCATATTTGTTGCATAACCCGCAGCAATTCCAGTAGCTCCATTTACTAAAATATTTGGAAAATAACTAGGTAAAACTGTTGGTTCAGTTTCACTATCATCAAAGTTTGGTGAAAATATAACTGTGTTTTTTTCTAAATCTTCTAATAAAAGATTTGAAATTTTTGTAAGTCTAGCTTCTGTATAACGCATAGCAGCAGCGCTATCACCATCAATTGATCCGTTATTTCCTTGCATATCAACTAGTGGAATATTAACTTTTCATCACTGAGACATTCTAACCATTGCATCATATATAGAACTATCTCCATGTGGGTGATATTTACCAATAACTTCTCCAACTACTCTTGCTGATTTTTTATAAGGTTTATCAAATGTTAAATTCAATTGGTTCATTGCATATAAAATACGGCGTTGAACTGGTTTTAATCCATCTCTAACATCAGGTAAAGCTCTTTCTTGAATAATATATTTTGCATATCGACTAAATCTATTACCTAGTAATTCTTCTAATGGATATAAAATAATTTCTGATTTATCTGACATTTTATTTTTCCATTTCTATAATTTTTATTTGATCATCTTCTAAAGTAAATTTAACATTTTCTTGAATTCATAATTTACGTTTTTCAACATCATCACCCATCAGTGTTTTAAACATTCTTTCAGCTAATAAACCATCAGTTATTGTTACTTGAATAATTTTTCTATTTTTAGGATCCATTGTTGTTTGTCATAATTGATCAGCATTCATTTCTCCTAATCCTTTGTAACGCTGAATCTCATATTTTTTAGTATTAGTTTTATTAAATTCATTTAATTCTTCTTCATCTCATAAATAAATAAAACTTTTATCATTAAAAGTAATTTTATATAAAGGTGGTAAAGCAATATAAACTTTTTTATGAACAATCAAATCTTTCATATGTCTGTAAAAAAAAGTTAATAATAAAGTTTGAATATGTGCTCCATCAGTATCAGCATCAGTCATAATAATTATTTTTCCATAATTAATATCAGAAATATCAAAATCTTTTCCAACACCAGCTCCAATCGCATTAATAATTGATTGAATTTCTTCATTTTTTAATAAATCAACTAATTTAGCTTTTTCTGAATTAATAACTTTACCTCTTAAAGGTAAAATAGCTTGAAATTTTCTATTTCTTCCAGTTTTAGCACTACCGCCAGCTGAATCTCCCTCAACTAAATATAATTCATTTATTTCTCTTTTTTTACCTTGAGCTGGTGTTAGTTTCCCTAACATTAATTTATTAATGTTTTTTTTGCCTTTAACACTTTTAATTGCTTGTCTTGCTTGTTTTGCTGCTATTCTTGCTTTTTGAGCATTAAATGCATTTTCAATAATTTTATTTGCTAAAACTTTATTTTCAATTAATCAATAACTCATAAACTCATAAACAATTTGTTCAACAACTGTTTTTGCATCAGAAGTTCCTAGTTTTGATTTTGTTTGTCCTTCATATTCAATTAGATTTTCAGGAATTTTAACTGTTACAATAGCAACTAAACCTTCTCTTAAATCGTTTGAATCTAATTTAGCTTTATCTTTTAAAATTTTTTGTTCTTTTGCATAATCATTAATTGCTCTAATTAAACCTGATTTAAAACCAACTAAATGAGTTCCTCCATCACTAGTTTTAACATTATTTGCAAAACCTAAAATAATTTCATTATCATCTTCAGTATATTGTAAAGCAATTTCAGCAATAATATTTTTGCTTTCATTATTAATAGTAATAATATCTGTAATTACTTTTTTATCATCAACTAGTTCTTTTATAAATTCAACTAATCCATATTGAAATTGATACTCAACATATCTATTTGAAATTAGATCTGATAAAGTAATTTTTAATCCTGAGTTTAATAAGGCTGATTCTTTTAATCTTTCACTAATTAATGAAAAATTAAATTTAGTATTACTAAAAATACTATCATCTGGTAAAAAATTAATAGTTGTTCCAGTTTTATAAGTATTTGCTATAAAAGTTAGTGGTTTTTCTAATTTACCACCATTTTTAAATTCAATTTCATGAATTTTTTTATCTCTATAAATAGTTGCTTTAAATCTTTTTGATAGAGCATTAGTTACACTCGATCCAACTCCATGTAATCCACCACTTGACTTATAAGCAGTACTATCAAACTTACCACCAGCATGTAAAATAGAAAAAATAACTTCAGGAGTTGATTTTCCAGTTTTATGCATACCAGTTGGAATCCCTCTTCCATTATCACTAATTGTAATAGAGTTATCTTTTTCTAAAATAACATCAATTTGAGTACAATATCCAGCTAAAGCTTCATCAATAGCATTATCTACTATTTCTCATACTAAGTGATGTAATCCTCTATTATCAGTTGATCCAATATACATTCCTGGTCTTTTTCTAACAGCATCTAATCCTTCTAAAACTTGAATCGCTGATTCATCATATTTTCCATTTTCAGCCATATATCTCCTTTTAAGAACATCTACTATATTAATTATATTTATTCTAAAGTGATTAAAATTAAATACTTAAGAAATTATAATATCAATTTTACAAATAAAATAATATTTTTAAAACCAGATTTTTATATAAGATTTTAAATAAAATAAAATCCAAGCTGATTTTGCTTGGATTTTTTAACTATTATATTAATTATTAATTACTATTCCTTTATATCTAGTTAAAAATAATAAAGTATCAACAATTCCTTGTACTCCAAATCCAGAATCTTTAACTCCTAAAAAAGGAAATACATCTGGTCCACGTTGAGATTTTCCATTAATATTTACTGTTCCAACTTCTAATTTTTGAGCAATAGTTAAAGCTTGATCTAAATTTTTAGTATAAACACTAGCTTGTAATCCAAAATTAGATTTGTTTGCTAATTCAATCATTTGATCAACACTATTTGTTCTTATAATTGGTAGAACTGGTCCAAATGGTTCTTCTCAAGCTAATCTCATATCACTTGTAACATGATCAACTAAAGTTGGATAAATTAGATTTTTTTCTTGTTTATCACCAATTATTATTTTTGCACCTTTTTTCTTAGCATCATCAATTAAACCATATACAAAATCAGCAGTTTTTTGATCAATTAAAGGAGTAATATCACAATTATCTTTTGGTAAACCAACAGTTAGTTTATTAATTTTTTCTTTTAAAAGTGGAACTAGTTGATCTGCTATTTTATCAGTTGTAATTACTCTTTTAATAGCTGTACATCTTTGACCTGAATAGCTAAAAGCACCACTAATAATTTCTTTTGCATATTTTTCTAAATCTAAATCATCTAAAACAATAGCAGGATCTTTTCCACCTAATTCTAAAACTACATCTTTTGTTGATGAGATTTCTAAAAGACGTTTTCCAACTTCAACACTTCCAGTAAATGAAATAAAATCAGCTAATTTATTTGTAATAATATCATCACCAATTTCTCTTCCTCTACCAGTAACAACATTAAAAATTCCTTTAGGTAAATTAGCTTGATATGCCAATTCACCTAGTTTTGCACCAATCAAGCTTCCTTGAGTAGCTGGTTTAAATACAATAGTATTTCCAGTTACTAAACAAGGAAAAATTTTTGAAACAGCTAAATTAATTGGATAGTTAAATGGACTAATTGCAACTCCTACTCCTTTTGCAACTCTCATAAAAGTTCCAATTTTATTTTTAGCTCCATATTTAGCTCCATCAATAATTAAAGTTTTTAAATTTCTAACTTCATAAAAAGTTTGATCAATATATTCAACACTTCTAATTACTTCAGTTAAACAATCTTTATAAGGCTTAGCTGTTTCACTCATAATAATTTGAGCTAATTCTTCTTTATTTTGATCAATTAATTGTTTTCATTTATCTAAAATAGAAATTCTTTTTTCTAAATCAGTATTTTCTCAAGCTTTTTGACTAGATTTTGCTGCTATAAATGCGTCATTAATATCTTGTTTTGTTAAACTAACAACTTGTCCAGCAACACTAAAATCAACAGGATTAATAATTTCTAAAATTCTATTATTATCAAATAGTTTACCATCTAAAAGTGCTTTGAATTTGTACATATTTTTTTCTCCTTTGCTTATATTCTATTATATAAAAATAATAATTTTTAACTTGATTTTAATAAGCAATATTTTTTTAACTTTTAAAAAAATTTTTATTTAAATATAAAAAATAGAATAATAAAAAAAGTTCGATAATTATCGAACTTTATCTAATTATTAATAAACTATTTAGCATTATTAATTTGATACATAATAATAGATCCAGCAACAGCTGCATTAATACTATCAACATCTTCAGCCATTTCAATATTAATATTTAAATCTATTAAATCTAATAATTCTGGTGAAATTCCTTTACCTTCATTTCCAATAATTAATGCATATTTATCATCTGAATCAAATTTCACTTTACTTAAAGGTTTACTATCATCATGAAGTGAAGTTCCAATAATAATGTAGTTATTATCATGTAATTGATTTATCACTGTAACTAAATATTCATTAACTAAATTAACTTGAAATAAATTACCTTGAGTTGATCTTAAAACTTTTTGGTTATGAAAATTCACACTATTTGGTGAAGCAATCACTGTTTTAAAATTAAAGCTAGCAGCACTTCTAATTAGTGTTCCCAAATTGCCTGGATCTTGAATTTGATCTAATAACAAAATATTGTTTTCAAAATCAATTTTAGTGTTTTCAGGCATACTACAAATTGCAAAAATTTGCTGACTTGTTACTGTATCACTAATTTTTTTAGCAACATTTTCTGAAATCTCAATTACTTGTTCTATGTTTGGGATTTCATCTTTTAAAACTTCTAAAGTTTTACTAGTACCTAGTAATGTTTTTATAATCTGATCATTATAAGCTTCCATAATCATATGAAAACCTTCAACTATAAAAAGTTTTTGTTTGTTTCTATGCTTTCTATCTTTTAATTTTAATATCTCTTTTATTTTTGGATTAGAGACCGAGCTAATGACTTCCATAAATTCTTCCTATTTATTAATAATTGTTATTTTGTCTTTGAAAATTAATTTCATTTTTAATATTATATGCATTAATAATTTGTTCTTGAGTATAGTTTTTAATTTCACAAATATTTAAAAATGCATTTAATAAGTTAGAGTAGTTTGTATTATTATTTTCTTTAATAAAACTATTTAAACAACTAATAATTTCAAAATAAATATCAATAATAGATTCTTTATTTAAAAAATTATAGTTAAATTCTAAAAAATTATAGTTGATTTGATTTGCAACACTAATAATAAAATGAATCCCATCAATATATTCATCTAATTGAATTTCTAAACCAGATGGTTTTTTATTAGATCAATATTTAAAACTTCTTTCTTCATTAGCATACTCACCAAGTTCAACTAAAAAAGCTGTTAGTTTTTTATCTAATAAAGTCTTATCATTTTTAAAGTTTCATTTATTTTGAATGAATTGATCTAATATTATTTGTTTTTCATTTAATCATTTTAATGTTTTATTATCTATCATTTTAACCTACTCTTTTCTTTTTTTTAAAATTTATAGCTATTATTTTAAAGTTATCTGATCATCATCATTTTTATTTTTAATAATAATTTCTTCTTCATCTTTGTTATTTGTTACTAATAAACAAATCCCACCAATAATACCAAGTAAAAAACCAAATAAAATCCCCATAATTCCACAAACTAATTTGTATTTATAAGTTTGATATTTTAATGATTTAATCGCAAATAGTAATGTAATTAATGCAGGTATTGAAGCTATGATAACTATAATATTAACACCTATAATAGCAGTAGTTATACTAGTTTTAACTATATCAATGTTAGGATCGGTTGGATAACTACTAGTAATAAAACTAGCAGCAAGACTTCCAGCAATTATACTAAAAAATCCAATTAATGCTCATAGTAATGTAAAACTGCATCCTATAATTATTAAAATTAAGCCTGCTTTATATGTGTCATCTAGTTTTTTATTTTGTTTTATCATAATTTATCTTAATAAAATCCCTTCCTTATTTAATTCCAGGTTTGTTTAACAGCTTAAACATATTGTATTTATAAACTTCAACTCCAGGTTGATTAAATGGATTAACATCTAATAAATAAGCACTCATAGTTAAAGCTAATTCAAAAAAGTAAACCAAATATCCAAATTGTTCATCATCCATTTTTTCAAATTCTAAAACAATGTTTGGCATATTTCCAGTAACTGAGTGTGCTTGAATTGCTCCTTTTAAAGCAGTTTGATTGATTTGATGAAATGAATTTTTTGTTAAATAATTTAATCCATCATAATTATCTTCATCAATTGGAACATTTAAATCATAATTTGGCTTTTCAATTTTAATAATTGTTTCAAACATCACATTTCTAGGTCCTTCTTGAACTCATTGACCTAAAGAATGTAGATCTGTTGAAAAAATCATACTACTTGGTAGTAATCCTTTATTATCTTTTCCTTCAGATTCACCAAATAATTGTTTTCATCATTCAGTTAACATTTGTAATTGTAATTCATAACTAATCAAAGCATCAGTTTTATATCCTTGATTGTATAAATAATTTCTAATTACAGCATATTTATAAGCTTGATTTGATAAATCATCATTAATTAATTCATTTTTTGCTTTTAAAGCACCATTAAAAATATTATCAGTATTAATTCCACTAACTAATAAAGGAAAAATCCCAACTGGAGTTAAAACTGAAAACCTTCCACCAATATCGTTTGGAATTACAAAAGTTTGATATCCTTTTTTATCAGCTAATTGTTTTAAAGCACCTTTATTTTTATCAGTAATAGCAACAATTAAATCTTTTGCTTTATTTAGTCCAACTTTATCTACTAATAGTTTTTCAAAAACTCTAAAACTAATTCCAGGTTCAGTAGTTGTTCCTGATTTTGAAATTACACAAATTCCAAAGTTTTTATTTTTTAAATATTCAACTAATTGGTAAATATAAGTTGAAGACATTGTATTTCCAGCATATATTAATTCTACTTTATCTTGATGATATAATCCACGGATCATTTCATCTGCTGCTCTACAACCTAAATATGAACCACCAATTCCAATTACAACTAAAACTTCAATTTCACTTCTTAATTTATTTGCAACTTGTTTCATTTGCTCATATTCAGTTTTATTATAATCATTTGGTCAGTTTAATCACCCTAAATAATCATTACCTTTACCAGTTTTATTAATGATCATTTGATGAATTTGTTTAACTTTATTAAGATCTACAACTTTATTAATATCAATATTTGTATGATCTAAATTTACTTTAATCATATTACTCCTTTTACTTTAATATTTTACTAATAAATTTGTTTTTCAGTAATAATACATTCTAATTTCATCAAATCATATTAGCAAAATAAGTACTTAAATAAGATATTAAATAATAAAAACACTAATAATTTAAAGAAATTTAGCTATATTTATATATGTTATAAAATAGTTTTTAAAGTAATAAGTTAATAAATTTGCTAATAAAATTTAATTATTTATTATCAAATTTTTACTCTTTTTTGTGGATCTATATACATTTTATCTTCTGGATTAATATTAAAAGCATCAACAAATTCTTCTAAATTAGTAGCTTGAATGTTTGCTCTTAGTTCAGTTGGAGCATGTGGGTCTGTTTCTAATAATCTTAAAGCAGTTTGTTGTTTATATTTAGATTTTCAAATTTTTGCTCAATTTATAAAAAATTCTTGAGCATTATAATCTTTTTCTAATTGAGCTGCTTGTAATGCACAACTAATTCCACCAGCATCAGCAATATTTTCACTAACTGTTAAAGCTCCATTACATCTACCAAATTCAATTTCTTTATTATCAAACAAATCAATCATTT
Organism: Mycoplasma mycoides subsp. mycoides SC str. PG1; assembly: GCF_000011445.1. NCBI lineage: Bacteria > Bacillati > Mycoplasmatota > Mollicutes > Mycoplasmatales > Mycoplasmataceae > Mycoplasma > Mycoplasma mycoides. The sequence goes on along the minus strand of NC_005364.2, from coordinate 573,455 downwards.
TTTGAGTTTTTTGTTTAAATTTGTCAAAATCTTCATCTGTTCATCACATTTTTAAATTACCATTTTCATCAAAATTAGCTCCATTATTATCAAAAGCATGAGAAATTTCATGAGCAATAACAGCTCCAATTCCTCCATAATTTTGTGAAGTTGAATGATTTATTGAATAAAATGAACCTTGTAAAATTCCAGCTGGAAAAACAATGTGATTATACATTGGATGATAATAAGCATTTACTTGATATGCAGCCATACTTCAATAATTTTTATTAATTGGTTTTTTATATTCACTAAAAAGATATTGATTAATCACTTGATTAAAATTAAAAACTGTATCAATTAAATTAGTTGAATTTGTAATTAGATTTGTATAAAAGGGTTCAATTTCACTTGGATATCCAATATGAACACCTAATTTATCTAATTTTAATAAAGCTTTATTAATAGTTTGACTTGTTAATCAAGTGTTATTTTTAAGTCTTTGTTTATAAATATTAATCATATGACTAACCATATTTTCAACATCTTTTTTAGCTTTAGATCCTAAATATTTTTGACCATAATATAAACCAATTGGAGTTGAAAAATATTCTAAAGCTAAGTTTAAAGCGTGTTTTTCTTTATTTTTTACTTTAGTTTGACCGCTAATAAATAAAGAATATTTACTTGCTATTGTTCTTGTTTTTTCATCTAAATATTTAGAAAAGCGTACAATTAACATTACAACTAGTCAAGATTTAATTAATTCTAAGTTTTTATTATTATAAATTTGATCTAAATTAGTTGCAAAATTATCATCTGTAAATATGATTTGATCAACATCTTTATTAATTAAAGTTTTAATAATATTATTTAAATCTAAATATTTAGTATTTCTAATTACATCTTCATATTTATAAGGTTTATATAATTCGTTATATCTAACTTTTTCTAGTGAACTTAAAGAATAATTAGCTATAATTTCATCAAATTCTAAAGTATTTTTAATAATTAAATTTATCTTTTTTAAATCATTAAAATAAGCTGATAATAACTTTTTAGTCATTGCTTTAAATTCTTTATAAAACTTGTTTTTTACTTCTTTATTTTGATAATGACTTTTATCTGGTAATATGTGAGAAGCAATTGTTAAATAAAGAGTTTTAATACTTGAATCAATATAATCATTAGAAATATCAAAATCAATTGGTAAAGAATAATTTCTATAAACAAATGTAGTATACACTTGATTTAATTGATCTAAATCTTTAATTTCTAATATTTCATCAACATATTTTTTTAATGGTTCTATATGATTTTAATTTCTTAATTCAAAATTACTAGTTAAACTATAAAATTTAGCAAAGTTAATTAAATTAGGATCATCTAATAAATTATTAACTTGTTTTTTTAATAAGTCTTTTGCTATTTTTTTAATAATTAGTTCATTTTTAATATCAAGTTCAACAAATTCTCCAATTGAAGAACGATCACTTGGAATTTCAGTTTTTTTCTAATCAATCTTGATTTACTGCTTTAAAAAGATTATCTTTTATTTGATATTTCATATTTTCTCCTATTAAAACTATTAATTTAATTTATAAATATTTTTATTTTCTGTAATAATGTAATCTAATTTAATATCATTAGATTCAATAAATATTTGATCAACTTTTTGTTTATCAAAACACAAACCAACTTTTAAATAATTAAATGAATTTAAACTAAAGAATTTATCATAAAATCCTTTACCCATACCAATTCTATTTAACTTCTTATCAAACCCAACAACTGGAGTAAAAACACAATCAATTTCTTTTAAATTAGCTAATATATTAATAGTTGGTTCTTGAATATTAAACTTATTAAAATTAGTTAAATAACTATTATCTAATAACACCATATTCATATTATTATCAGTTGTAATTTTTGGTACAAATACTAAAACATGATGATTTAAACACCAATTAATAATATTTCTAGTTTCAATTTCATATTTAGTTGATAAAAAAATACAAATTTGTTTAAATTGATGTTGTTTAATAAAATCAATTACTTTATTTGTAATTATTAAATTACTAGTATTTTTATACTCTAAATCAAAGTTTTTTCTTTTTTCTAGTAATTGTTTTCTTAATAAAGTTTTATTCATATGAATTTAAGATTTCTAATAAATCATTTAAAGCTAAACTAGCACATAAAATTCTATTTTTTTGTTTATGTATGTTTTTCATTACAACTAATTCATTTGATTGATCAATATTTACTAATGTTCCAGTTAATAAAAAATTCTGATAGTTTTTTATAAGTTCTATTGCTTTTTTAATATCTAAATTTAATAAATTATTAATTAATAAATCAATTGAACTTGTAGCTATTGCACAAGCTGATCCATCAAATTTCATTGATTTGATAATTTTATTTTCTATTAAGATTTCAATAATTAACTGATCAGCACAAGTTTGAGATTTTAATTCTTTAATAATTGCATTTTGATTATTTGTTAAAGTTTTATTTTCTGGATTTAAAAAGTGTTTGATTATTATTTCTCTTAATAAAGAATCGTTATTTATATCTATCATATTTAAAAGTATATATCTAAAAATTTATCTGTGTTTTTTAATGCAACAATTAATTTATCAATTTCATCAGTTGTATTATAAATTGCAAAACTAATTCTTAATGCACTTTTTATATGAATTACATCTTCTAATCTTCTAACACAATGTGCTCCAGATCTACTAGTTATATTATATTTAACATCTAAAAAACTAGAAATGTCTTGAGCATTAATTTGATTAACATTAAATAATAATAAAGGAGAATCATTATTTAAATTATAAAAAGTAATTTTATTTTCTAAATGATTAGCTTTGATTTGTTGTCTAGTGTATTGTTTTAATTTAGTTTCATATAAACAAATATTATTAATTCCAATTTTTAAAATAAATTCAATTGCTTTTTTAAAACCATAAATATTTGAAATATTTAAAGTACCAGCTTCTAGTTTTTCAGGTAAGCTTTTTAAAGTATAACTTGTAAAATCTTTACTAATAGTTAAACTAGAACCACCACCTAAATTTAAAGGTTCTAATTTATCTAATAATTGATATTTACCATATAAAATACCAACTCCAAATGGTCCATACATTTTATGAGCTGAAAAAACAATAAAATCTACATCTCAATCTTTAACATCAACTTTAAAATGAGCAATTGATTGAGCAACATCAACAACAATTATTACATTTTGATTAATTGATCTAATTTTTTGAATAATTTTTTTAACATCATTAATATAGCCTGTTGTATTTGAAATATGAGCAAAACTGATTATTTTAGTTTTAAGTGTAATTATTTTGTCTAATTTATTAATATCAATACCAAAATCATTTGTTAGTTCTAGATTTTTAATGACAGCATTAGTTTTTTGTTTTAATCAAATTCAAGGAACTAAGTTTGATGAATGTTCTAAACTAGTGATTAGAATTTCCTCATCTTGTTTAATTAAGTTAATTAAACCTTTTACAATCATATTAATAGATTGAGTAGTTCCTGAAGTAAAAATAATTTCACTTGTATGATTTGCATTAATAAAGTTTTTTACAAGTTCTCTAGTGTTGTTTAAAATTTCTAAACTTTGATATCCAATTTTATAATCACTTGAATGTGGGTTTGTTGAAATATTTTTTAAATAATTAGTTTGAGCATTTATTACAGAATTTGGTTTTAAAGTTGTAGCTCCATTATCAAAATAAATTAAATCAGGGTGTTTTTTTAATAAAGGAAATTGCTTTCTTATTTTATTAAATTGATCATCCACTATCTCAACTCCTTTTATTTACCTATAATTATATAGTTTTACAATATATTTATTAATGAGTAGATAGGCAAATTTTATTAGTATTACAAGTAAACGATAATTATAAATAATTATTTTAAATTAAGTTATAATTAATTAGTATATGTGATTTTAAAAAAGTGTTTTTCAATGCATTTTAAAATCAACAGAAAGGATGATATTAGTGAAAAAGCTTTTAACTTGACTTAGTGCTATAACCCTAGTTGCATCATCAAGTGTTTTAGCTATTAGTTGTAAAACTGAACAAGTAAAAAATAAAAATTCACTTTTTTTAACTAATTTTGGAGACATTAGAATTGATTCAAAAAGTTTATTAGAATGAAATCAAAAATGAAACGGAATTAGTTCTAATAACCAAGAACTTATTAATAAAACTAATAATTTATTAGCAGCTGGAATTTTATTAGCAATTAGAGATAATAAATTACAACTACCTGATGAAAATGAAAATGGTTGAGATTCTAGTGTTAATTCTCAAATAAAAAATTTATTAGGAGATAAAAATAGTACTGATACAGCTACTTTATATGGTTTAGCTAATAAAAGTTTAAATGATTTGAAAAACAATAAATATAAAAATAATGCAAAAGGTTGACTAAAACATTTACAAGAAATGTTTCCTGGTGTTAAAAAGAATTTAGCTAATTTAGAAAATGCTTATAAGTCAAACTTTATTTTAAATGATAGTTCAAATAGTGCTTTTATTAAATTAAAAAACCTTTTAATGTTTAATTCAACAGTTGCTGATTCTATGTGACAAAAAGGAATTCAAACAACTAATTTAGATTGAAAGACTTTAACTAATAATTTTGCTAATGCATATCCTGGAAATAAAAATCTTGATGAATTAGTTAAAGCTATTAAAGATGCATTTAATAAATCTGATAGTAACTGAAATGATGCTAAAATAGTTACTTTTACTAATATGGTTAATGGGCTAGGTGGAATTAATAATCAAAACACAACTGGTAGTGTTGGTAACGGATCTAGCACAGGACAAAACGATAACTTAACTATTACTTATAGTTCTCCAAAAGATGTAAAAAAACATATCACAACTAATAATGGGAATGCTGAAACTTGAATTAAAGAAGTTTTAAATAAAATTTCAAGTGATGCTATTAAAGGAACAATTGCATTTAGTCAATGAAATCCAACTTATAATTACGATACTCAAAAAGGTTCTAAAAACTTTATAAATTATAATAATCAAAAACCTAGTTCTTGAACTGAAATTGTAAAAGAAATACCACTTTTAGAAAATGGTGACTTGAAAACTGACCCCATCAAGGGTGAATATGGTGCAATTTCAAATTCTCAAAAATATGCAATTAATAATTATTTTAAATCAGAGAAACCTGTCATCTTTTCTGATTTAATATTTAAATTTTCTAATAATAAAACTTCTTCAGATATTGAAAAAAACTTGTCACTAAAAGCATTAATACCAACCGATTCTTCAGGACAAGACTTAACTACAAAGTTAATTGAAAGATTTCAAGGTATTCAATCAGTTTTAGAAACTTATGTAGGTAATGATGCTAAAAAAGATCAAGAACAATACACAGCTGGTCTTACTAGATTTGATACTATTTTTAGAGGTCAAGATGCTAAGATAAAAGCAAATACTAGTACAAATAATAAAGCAGAATTCAAGGATTGAACTGAGTGAGACACTAAGAATGATAATCATAAAATTAATGTTAATGGTAAGCTATTAACTCTTAGTGATTCTACATATTCAGATACAGTAAAATTTTCTATTTATGATTTTTTAACAAGTGGAAATAATGATTCTAACTCATGAACTTGACAAAATAAAGAAGCACTTAATGGAAAATTAGATTCTAGTAATTTCAAAAAAGCATTGACAGATGGTGGTTTATCAAATGATGAAGCAACCAAAGTTGATAACGCAATAGAGCAAAGTAAAACTAATGATAGTGCAAAAAATTCTGCTAGATTAACAATTTATAATTTAAGTGAATTATTCAAAAAAATTAATCAAAGAGATAATTCTACTTCAGCTTCATCAGGAAATAGTGGTGGTTCTGGTTCTTCAGGATCCTCTTCAAACACTACAACAACAAGTAGTGAGGTTAATAATAATAAAAATATTTACACTGTGTTAAACAAAGAAGAAGGAATAATAGCCTTTATTGACGGAGATGGATTACATATTACTAAAATAGATGGTTATAAATTAATAAGTAAAAAAAATACTCCTTTAAACTCTATGTCATCAGAACAGAAAGAAACTAATAATAAGATCAAACAAACTGCTGTACTAAAACAAATTAGATCTCTATATGGTTCAGCAAATGCCAATGTTTTAGTTCCTTACTTAATTAATTCTACACTTCAATCTAGTACAAATGTCTCTATGGCTGGAGCAGCATCTACAACAAGTTCGACATCTTCTACTACTGATAAATGAAATTGAACTAAAAAAGATTTAGAATATGCATCCTCTGTTAAAAATCTTGGAATAGATATTAATTCATTAAACTCAAATATTAAAAATGATTATGAGAGATTTTTAATAAATACGTCATTAATTGATAATTCTAAAACTAAACCTTTTTATAATATTGATATATTAAGTGAAGTTTCTAAATCAATCCAATCAGGAAATAATATTTCATTACAGTCTAATTGATTAATTGAGCTATTTACAAAATTCCTAAAAAACGGCAAGGAAAGCCAACAAATTAATTTATTAAACATTATTATTGCTACAGATAACAAAGAAGATAATAATGATGAAATTGAAAAAATATTCCTATATCAAGCAAAGAATTTAAAAGTAATAGGAATTAGAAAATTACAAGAAGCAAATAAAAAATGAGTTAATAAAGTTAAAGAAAACTACAAAAAATATTCAAAAGATCCTTCTTTAGATCATAAATTTATACCTAATCAAGTTATAGATTTAAACTCAAAAACATCTGATCGAAAGAAGAGGTATGATAAATTATTACAATCAAATATTTTTAATTCAGAAGTAAAAGTACAAGAAAAATCAACCGGTGGATCAAGCTCAAGTGGCGAAAATGTAATGAGAGGTGATAGCTAATGAAGAAACTATTAACAATATTAGGTTCTATACTTCTATCAGCTGGAACTGCAACAGTTGCTGTTGCTTGTACAACTAAAAATGATAAATTTAATAAACCATTCATAACAGATGAGTTAGCACAAAAAATAATTAGTGGATTGAAACTATCTGATGATTTTAACTTTACAACAGGTGAGAGATTTTCTAAATTAGACTATAAATCATTAATTTTAGATATGATTAATGAAATAATTTCTAAAAACAAATATACTGATAATTGAAATAATTTATCTAAAAAATTTGGATTAGAAATTGAGCAAGCTAAGGAATTCGGAAATAAAAAAGCTGAAAATGTTCTAAAAAATTTATCAACTATTAAATTATTTGCTGACTATACATCAAAAAGAGCATTTGAAGAAGATTTTGACTCTGTTGATTTGAGTTATAGCGAAAATTATCCATTAAACCCATACAATCTTGAATCAAAAAATGGGCAAAAAGATAAAACTGTTTACGCTATTTATTATAAAAATAATAATGGAGGTTCTTCTAGTGGTTCTAGTTCAAATGGTGGTGGAACAAATGGAGAAGCAACTTGACTAAGATGACAAACAACAGGTGAATTTGATAATATAGATAATCCTATTCCTAGTACACCACAACTTCCAAACATAAGTCTTTTAACTGATACTAGTTCTAAAAATTTTAGAATAGCTAAATTATCAAAACCTAAAGATCAAGAATATATAACAAATACAGCATCTGTAAAGGAAGATGGTAAGGCTACTAATAACGGTAATAATGAATTTGTAGAATGATACAAAAATTCTAGTGACAAATTTGAAACCGATGGTCAAGGAATTATGCAATACAGATTTATGTATCATTTTAAAACAAAAATAGAAGCTAAATTATTTAATGATTTATTAGGTCATGCATATATTGATTCAAATTTATTTGTAGACAAAAATGATAATAAATCTGCATCTAATAAAAAGATAATTTTAAATAATGTAAGTAAATTAATTAGTGACATTCAATCTAATTACTCACAAGTTGATAAAACTATTTCAAATGTTAAAATGGTCTGAGCCTTTTCTTTAGATAAACAAAAGGTATCTGAAGTAAATGGCGCAATAAACCAATATGTTAATCCAGATGGATCTTTAACTAATGAAGACAATAAAAAAACACTAAAAAATGTTTTTGATAAGATAAAATATAAAGCAACTAATGAAAGTAAACAAGGAACCGATTCGTTACTTTCTATTAGCGGATTCAATGGTTTTGTAAAAAATAAAGATAATAATATTGAAAGTTTAAGTGGAGACTTAAAATTAACTGAAGAAGCAAAAAAAGCGGTAGCTAGAGTTAATGTCCCATCATTATTAACAAATAATAATAATGGTTTTGCTTCAGAAAATAGTAATAATGTTGATTATGTCTTTGTATTACCTATTTATTTAAATGATTTATTTTCATCAAATGATATGCAAATCAAAAGAGAAACAGAATCAAGTGGTGGAGCTGGATCAAATGGCTCAAATTATGAATTAAATGTGTTGGAAAATACATGAGTAAATTTAAATGATAAATTTTCTTTAGATAATCGCTACTTTGATAATTTGACTATTAAAAAGGTTGAATCACAAAATAATGGTGAAGCATTAGTTGCAAACAATAATGATAAATGATATGTGTCACTAAAAAATGGAAATGATAATAAAAAAGTTGAAGTTACCTATTCTGATGATTCAAAAAAAATAATAACCTTAAAAAAGGTAGATAAAAATAATATAAAAACCTTAGATTTTACATATAAGTTATCACAATCTGATTTTAATAAACAACTATTTAAACAAAATCCTACTGCAAACATAACTTATGATATCAATCTAAAAAATTACGATAATATCAAAGATAAACAAAATGATGCTTATATTTGAAAAAATGATCCTAAAAAATCAAATGATATTCAAGATTTATCAGCAGCTAAAAAACAAGTGTTATTAGATCAATTAGAAGCAATTACAGCTAAAAATCCTGATGTACAAAATGCTGCTAAAACTGAACTATATAGTGCTTATTTATACACTGATGGAATTTATTACAAATCTCTATTTGATGAGATTTCAAAATATATAGAAAGTGAAAAACCTACATTAGACTAATTATGGATTGCTTATTTTGTAAAATTATTAATCAAGAAATTCCATCTTATAAAATTTATGAAAATGAATATGTATATAGTTTTTTAGATGTAAGACCTGTAAGTAATGGTCATTTACTAATTATTCCAAAAAAACATTTTGAAAACTTTAGTGCTTGTGATGATAAATATTTACAAGAAGTAATTTTAGCTAAAAAACATTTAGTTAACTTATTAAAAGAAAAATTAAATCCAGCTGGATTTAATTATTTATCAAATGAACAAGCTATTTCAGGGCAAACTGTATTACATTATCATGAACATATAATGCCAAAATATGAAAAAGAAAAAGGCTTTTTATTAAAAGCTGAAATTGTTGATATTGATGAACTAGAAAATACTTTTAATAAAATAGTTAAATAATAAATTACAAAAAAATAGAAGCTTTGACTTCTATTTTTTATGTTTATAAAACATTTTATTATCAATACTGATAATTTTTTGAGTTCAATTATCTAGTTCTATTTTTGATAATTCATCATTAATTTTATAAACTTTAGCATCTAAGTCATCTAAAGCTGATAAAATCACTGCTTCAATTAGTACTGGTTCGATCGGGGAACCAAACTCTTTTTTACCATGACTAGCTAAAATCATATGTTGTAGTAAAGTAATTTCTTTATTGATTTTATTATTTTGATCTTTATATAAGTTCAGTTTGTCTGCTAGTTTATTGATTTCAGCATTTCCTATTGAAATATGACCTAATAGCTTTCCTTCTAAACTATAATCACTACCATTAACATCACTAATTTCAATTACTTTACCAATATCATGTAGAATTGCTCCACATATTAATAAATCTCAATCAATATTTACATAAAAATAGTTTTCTTTTAAACTTAAAACGTTTTTTACAAGAGTATAGCTATGTCAAAACAATCCACTAGTAACATTGTGATGAATACTCATAGCTGCAGGAAAAGTCAAAAACTCTTTTTTATATTTTTCTATTAAATTAAGTGTAATAGTTTTATAAGTCTGATTATTAATACTATTTAAAAGACTAATTAATTCTAAATAACTAGTTTTAATATCTAAAGGAGCAGTTATATATAAATCAGTTTTATTTAAATGATACTTTAACAAATCTTTTTCATCAATTACTTGATAATCTTCAACTTTTAATTGTAATATGTTTCTATATTCATGAACAATAGTATCTTTTAATAAAACAATGGTATTTGGTTTTAATAACTGTTTGTCTTTTTCACTAACTACTCATTTTCTAGCTTCAATTCTACCTGTACTATCAGCTAAATGTAATATTAAATAATTATTTCCACTACTTCCTGTTGAAACTATAACTCTTTCAATTCTTAAAATAGTATCGATTAAATGATCTTCTATATTAATATCTTTAACTTTTTTCATTAGTTGTCTTCTTTCTAATCTATCTATATTATTTTATATGATTAATTAGATATAAACTAATATTGCAACTTTTTAAAGACTTCAGTTAATAGGATCTAAATTTAAGTTAATTAATAAATTATTAATTTGACTAAAAGGTTTAGTATTTTTAAAACCTTTATAACTTAGTGGTGATGGATGAGCTGATTTAATAACAAAATTAGACTTAACTAATAAAGAATCATACATTTTAATAGCAAAATTTCCTCACAAACAAAAAATTACATTTTGATTATGTAATATAATTTGTTCTAAAATTTTTTTAGTAATTTTTTGTCATCCTAAATTATTATGAGAATTTGGTTTATGAGCAATTACAGTTCAACAAGTATTTATTAAAAACACTCCTTGTTTTACTCAATTTGTTAAATCATTATTATTAAAATGATCAATATTTAAATCAGAATAAAGTTCATTAAAAATGTTTTTTAAACTAGGTGGGGTTTTTAAAGCATTACTACTAAAAGCAATTCCATTAGCTTGATTAAAATCATGATATGGATCTTGACCTATAATTACTACTTTAATATTATTTAAATCACTTAATTTAAATAAGTTTAAAACATCTTTTTGTTTTGGAAAAACTATATCATTACTACTATAAGCTTTATTAATTAAATTATTAATTTGATCAGATAAATTTAAATCAGTAAATAGTTTATTTCAACTAGGATGTAAATTAGTCATTATTTTTAATTCAAGATATTATAATCTTAATTTTTCCTTTAACTATTAAGTTTTCAACTTTATTAATAGTAATTGCTGATTCACCTTGTTTAAAATACATATCATTAATATAACCTGATCCACTAATAATTGTTAATTGTAATCAATCACATTTTTCATCTACTTCAAATTCTTTTAAATTAGTACATTCTAAAACATATAATGAAAAATAATCTGAAGAAAATACTTTATTATTAGCATTATGAATAATGTGATCATTTATATCTGGAGTTATTGTGCACTCTATTGAATTAAAAATATCTAATGGTCTAGGTTTGTTTGTAGTTTTATCAATTCTATTATAATCATAAAATCTATAAGTAATATCACTAGATCTTTGTAGTTCATAAATTACTAGATTAGGTGAGATTGCATGAACTTTACCAGGAGCTACATATAAAAAATCATTTGGTTTAACTTTAACTTTTTTTAATAATTGGTTCCATTTATTTTGATTAACTAAATCAATTAATTGATTTTTATTTTTAGCTGTATGTCCATAAATTAATTCTGCATCTTTATTAGCATCAATTACATATCAACTTTCAGGTTTACCTAATTGGTTGTGATTTTTTAAAGCATAATTATCATCAGGATGTACTTGAACTGATAAATAATCACTAGCTGTAATAATTTTTACTAATAATGGATAACAACCTTTATAGTTATTAAAAAGGTGTTTATGATTTTCAAATAATTCTTTTAAACTTAAATTATTGTATTGATCATCACTAATAACATAACTCATTCCGTTTTCATGAGCTGAAATTACTCAAGCTTCACCAATGTTTTGATTATCTTCTATATCAAAGCCAAATTCCTTTAATCTATTTCCACCTCAAATTTTTTTTGAAAAATAAGGTTTAAGTTTTAAAATTTTCATACTTACTTTCTATAATTAAACTTTATTAAATACTAGTACCTAAAATTTGATTCAATTGTTTTATATATTCTTCTAAAGAATTTTTAGAATTATTAAAAGAATAAAATTTATCATTACTTTGATACTTATTTTCTTGTTCTAAAATAGCTAAATTACATTTCATAGGTTTTAAACTATAAATTTTAGAATTAGTTATATAGTTAGTTAGTGCACCTAAAATTGTTGTGTTTGGTAAAGGTTTTATTTTTTTATTATTAATAAAAGCTAGAATGTTAATAGCAGCCCATATACCAGAACTAGCTGATTCAATATATCCTTCAACTCCAGTAATTTGTCCTGCAAAAAAGACATTTTTCTTTCTCATAACTTGTAGTTTAAAGTTTAAAATTTTTGGAGAATTTATATAATAGTTTTTATGCATTACTCCATATCTAACTATTTTTGCTTTTTCTAATCCTGGGATTGTTTGAAATACTCTTTTTTGTTCTGGTCATTTTAAATTAGTTTGAAATCCAACCATATTATATAAACTATCTTTTGCATCATCTTGACGCAATTGTACAACTGAATAAGGTTGATGATTATTTTGATCTAATAAATTATTTGGTGACATTGGTCCTTTTAATAAGAGTTTTTTACTAGTTTTTGCAAGTTGTTCAATTGGTTGACAACCTTTAAAAAAGATTGATTTTTCAAATTCTTTTAGTTGTACTTGTTCAGCATTAATTAAATTATCTGCAAATTCATTAAACTCTTGTTCATTTAATGGACAACAAATATATTTACCAAGTTTGTGTCTTCCTGAATAATACACTTTATTAAAATCAATTGAATCTTTTGTAATGATTGAAGCTGAAGCATCTATAAAAAATAGTTTTTGTTTTCCAATTAATCTTTGAATATCTTCTTTTAACTCATTTGTAGTTAAAGGTCCAGTTGCTATTAATGTTAAGTCATTTTCATCATCAATATGACTAACATTTTGTTCAATAATTGTAATGTTTGGATGATTTTTAATAACTTCAGTTAGTTTTTTTGAAAAATCTTCTCTATCAACAGCTAGTGCATCATCTCCATCAATTTTACAACCATCAGCTATTTTTATAACTAAAGAGTTTAAACGTCTCATTTCTGCTTTTAAAATACCAGCAGCATTTAATAATGATTGACTTCTAAAAGTATTAAAACATACTAATTCAGCAAAGTTATTTGTTTTTTGCACTTCATTTTTAATTAGAGTTTTAACTTCATATAATTCAACTTGTATGTTATTATTTGCTAAAAAATATGCAGCTTCACAACCAGCTAAACCAGCACCAATGATTTTTACTTTTTTATTCATTATTTTGTTCTCTATCTAAATCTTTAAATAAATTAATTTCATCTACTGAAATATCAGAGTTTCAAGATGAATTCATTCTAGCTGCACGACCTAAATGGATTTGATTATTAACTGTTAAACATTGTTTAATGTTGTTTTTATCAACTCCACCACCAATTAAAATTTGAATATCTAAGTTTTGATCAACTAGTTGTCTAATCACTTCTAAACCAGTGTTCAGATTTGTTCCTCCACTAGTTAAAACAGCATCAATTTTATGTTTAGCTAAAACATTTAAAGCATTAATTGGATCTTTAACTAAGTCAAAAGCTCTATTAAAAGTAATTTTTAAGCTTCCTTTGATTTTATTTACTCTTTGTAAAAAATCTTCATTAATTGTATAATCATTGTTTAATGCTCCAATTACAATTCCGTGAACATTTGGAAGTTTTTGAATAACTGAAATCATTTCTAATTGTTTAATTAATTCATAATCATCAAAAAAGAAGTCTTTAGAATTATTTCTAATCATTATATGTAAAGGTTTTAAAGTGATTTGATTAGCTAAAATAATTTCATCTAGACTTGGAGTTAAACCACCAACTTCTAAGTTTTTACAAAATTCAATACGATCAGCTTTAGAATTATTAATTACTCTAATATCACTAAGATCTTTTGCAATCACTTCTAAGAACATTTTTTATACTCCTTTAGTACTTCTATTTTATCTAATTTTTCTCATGGTAAATCTTTTTTACCAAAATGACCATATTTAGAAGTTTTAAAAAAGATTGGTTTTTTTAGATCCAATGTTTTTATCATACTACTTACACTAAAATCAAAATTTTCATAAACTGCTTTATAAATAGTATTTAGATCTACTTTGTGTGTATTAAAAGTTTCTATAAAAATTGAAATTGGTTGACTAATACCAATAGCATAACTTACTTGAATTTCTATTTTATCAGCTAAACCAGCAGCTACTAAGTTTTTTGCAACATACCTACACATATAAGCAGCAGAACGATCTACTTTAGTTGAATCTTTACCACTAAAAGCTCCACCACCATGTCTTGAATATCCACCATAAGTATCTGCTATAATTTTTCTTCCAGTTAAACCAGTATCTCCTTGTGGTCCACCAATTACAAATCTACCTGTTGGATTAATTAAAACTTTAAAATCAGTATTTAAATTAAACTCTTTAGCAACTAGATTCATTATATTTTCTTTAATATATTTTTTAAATTCAGTTTCATTATAATTTGGATCATGTTGAATAGACATTAAAATAGTATCAATTTTAGGATTATTAATATTAGTATAATCAATTGTAACTTGAGATTTCATATCAGGTCTTGCTCATTTAAAAAGACCTTTTTTTCTTTGAGATGTAGCATTATAAACTAATTCATGGGCAATAGTAATTGCTAGTGGTAAATATGTTTTTGATTCATTTGTAGCATAACCAAACATAATTCCTTGATCACCAGCTCCAATTTGATCATTACTTAATTCAACACCTTGAGCAATATCTGGTGATTGCGATTCAATTTTTATATCAATTTTACAAGTATTAGCATTAATACCATAAGCATCATCAACATAACCATTTTTTTTTAATACATCTCTTGCAACTTGTTCATAATTAACAATTGCAGTTGAACTAATTTGTCCACCAATCAATAAATAATTAGTTGTTGCAAATACTTCACAAGCTACTTTAGCATTTTTATCTTGTTTTAGTACTTCATCTAAAATAGCATCTGAAATTTGATCACAAATTTTATCAGGATGTCCTTCACTAACACTTTCACTAGTAAATAATCTTTTTTCTATATTTTGATTCATTTTTATTTTCCTTTATTTTTTAATTAATGAAAATTAAAAAACCATAACAATAAAATTGTCATGGTTTAAGACAATCTCATTGTTAGCTTAAAGCCCTTATTTAAGCACCTAATCTAATAGGTTGCTACCACTTCATTAAGTTTTATCTCTCCATGGTTCTTAATAAGATATTATTTGGTTTTCTAATCTTTATTATTTTAACATAACTATTAATCTTTAATAGTTAATCTTTTAATACTTGTTGCTTTATTTGTTTTATCATCAATTTCAATAATTACAGCATTTAATCAGCACTTACCAGTTGCTATATTAAATTTAACAGGTAAACCAGTTTTTGCTCTTTTAATTACATCATTAACTTCTACACCAATTATTGAATCAATTACTCCAGTCATTCCAATATCTGAAATAAAAGCAGTTTTATTTGGTAATAACCTTTCATCAGCAGTCATTACGTGAGTATGAGTTCCAACAAATGCTGTTATTATTCCATCATAATTAAAAGCAAAAGCAATTTTTTCAGCTGTACTTTCAGCGTGAAAATCTACTAATAAAATATCAAAATCAGTATTAGTTTTTAAAAACTCATCTAGTGCATCATATGGATTATTGACTGTATCCATAAAACTTTGTCCCATTAAACTAACAACTGCTATCTTTTTTTTATTTTTTTTAACTATAACATAACCATTACCTGGAGTATGTTTACTCATATTTAAAGGTTTTAATAAATCATTAGTTGTTTTAATATATTCTAAAACTTCAGCGTTTTTAAAAATATGATTACCACTAGTAATAACATCAACATTTAATGATTTATAAAAATCATAATGCTTTTTACAAATAGATTTTCCATGAGTTGTGTTTTCTCCATTAACAACAATAAAATCTATTTGATTTTGATCAACAATATTTTTTAAATGTTTTTCTAGCATTTCTCTTCCGGGTTTTGCATAAACATCTCCGATCATTAATACTTTCATCAAATCACCTCTTTTAAACTTTTTATAAATTGTTTTTGATCTATTTGATTTGTTTCAATTTTATTAATTAGAGAAATTAGTAAATCTTGTTTTTGTTTTAAATGTAATTTTTTTTCTAAACTAAATAATAATTTACTAGTTTTAGAAATAGAATCATAAACTGCTGTTTTTGAAATATTAAATTCATCAGCAATTTCAGATAATGATAAATCTTCATCAATATATAATTCAAAATATTGTTTTTGTTTATCAGTTAATAGTTCTTTATAAATTTTAAATAACTCAGATAATTCTAATGTTTTTTCTAATAAATTATTTTTCAACTTCATCACCTTGCATAAATCCAGAAGATAAATGAACAATATATTGATCAATATCAAAAGCTAAAAGATCATCTACTTTTTCACCAACTCCTATCATTTTAATAGGAATATTTAATAATTCTTTAATAGCTAAACCAATTCCACCTTTACTTGTTGAATCCATTTTAGTTAAAATAATTCCACTAACATCAGCAACTTTTGAAAATTCTTCAGCTTGAATTACTCCATTTTGTCCTGTTGTTGCATCAATTACTAGTAAAACTTCATGAGGAGCTGATTTTTCTACTTGTTGAATAATTTTATTCATTTTTTCTAATTCAGCCATTAAATTAACTTTATTTTGTAATCTACCAGCAGTATCAATTAATAATAGATCATAATTTTGTTCTTTTGCTTTTTTAATAGCATCAAAAACAACACTTGCAGGGTCAGCATTTAATTTATTTGCTTTAACTAAATCTACTTTATTATTTAATCTAGTTTTAATTCACTCTTCTAATTGTTGAGTAGCTCCAGCTCTAAAAGTATCAGCAGCAGCTATTAAAACTTTATATCCTAATTCAGCATAATAATTAGCCATTTTAGCTAAAGAAGTAGTTTTACCTGTCCCATTAACTCCAACTAACATAAAAATATTTAATCTATTTTCTTTAAAATCTATGCGATATTTTTTATTAGTTCAATCATTATCTGTATAAGCTTGGTATAAAGATTCAACTAAAGCATCTTTAATGTTTTCAAAAGAAGTATCTCTTTTAGTTTTTTTTCTAACTAAATTAGAAACTTTTAAAACCATTTTCATACCCATATCAGTTTGGATTAAAACATCTTCTAATTCTTCAAAAAATTCATCATCTGCTTGTTTATATTTTTTTGAAAGTTTTTTAATATCTTTAGAAAAGTTAAAAGCTGACTTAAGCATTGCTTTTTCAACCTTTTTATCTTTTTCTTTTTGCTTTTCTCTTTTCTTTTTTTCTTTTAGAGTTTCAATTGGTTTTTCTTGTTTTTTAGTTTCACTAGTTTTTGTTTTTTTAATTTTATTTTCTTTAATTTGTTCAATTTCTTTTTCAATAATTTGTTCTTGTTCTTCTTGTTGATCTTGTTGATCTTGTTGATCTAAAATAGGTTCATCTTGTTCAACTTGATTAGTTTTTTTAGTTAGTTTTTCTTTTAATTTAGCTCAAAAACCCATAATATTCTCCTTTAAAAAACTAGTTAACTTAATTTTATAATCTATTATTAATTAATTCTAATTACTCTATTTATTTATTTTTTCAGTTTTTTCTATAAACTTACTTGTTTTTATGAAATTAATGATTTCTTGAACATTTAATAAATGTTCTCCAGCTCTTTCTAAATTAAACATTTGTTTTAAAACAGCTGCTATTTCTTCAGCTTCAGACTTTGTTGTTTTTTGTCTAATATCATCTATTAATTGATCATAAAATGATCTAAATTTTGTATTAATTTTTTCTTCTAAACTTAAAACTTGTTGTTCTTTATCAACTTTTAAATTTTCAAAAATATCTGAAAAAATATCTAACATTTCAACAACTAACTCATATAATTCACTAATCATTAAAAGATGTTTTTCATTTGGTTTGTAGTGAATAAAAAATTTAGAAATTCCTTTTGAATAATCAGCAATTCTTTCAATTTCTCTAGTGATTAAAATTCCACCAATTGCTAATCTTAAATCTTTTGCTACTAATTTTTGTTTTGAAATTTTTCATAAAGCAATTGAAGTAAACTCATTTTGCATATCATTAATGATTTTGTCATGTTCAATTACTTTTTGAGCATCAATTAATTTGTTTTCTTCTTTAATTACAAGATAACTATTTGCATATTGGATTTTAGTTTCTTCTATCATGTTTTCAATAAGTGATCTTAATTGGTCAAGATCGCGATCTAATATTTTATTACTTGACATATTATTTCCTATTCATATCTACCTGATATATAATTTTCAGTTCTTCTATCTTTTGGGTTTGTAAAGATTTTTTTAGTTTTATTAAATTCAACTAATTCACCTTTTAAAAAGTATCCTGTATAATCACTTATTCTTGTAGCTTGTTGTAAAGAGTGAGTTACCATAACAATTGTATAATCTTTTTTTAGATCTAAAACTAATTCTTCTACTTTTAAAGTAGCAATAGGATCTAGTGCGCTTGTTGGTTCATCCATTAATAAAATTTTTGGTTTCATAGCTATTGCTCTAGCTATACATAATCTTTGTTGCTGTCCACCAGATAATCCTAAAGCTGGTGAAATTAAAATATCTTTAACTTCATCTCATAAAGCAGCTTTAACTAGTGATTCTTCACAAATTTGATCTAAGATTTTTTTATCTTTAATTCCTAAAGAACGCAATCCATAAACAACATTATCATAAATAGAAATTGGGAATGGATTAGGTTTTTGAAATACCATTCCAACTTCAGTTCTTAATTTAGTAATATCAATATCTTTATCAAAAATATCTTTATCAAAAATTTTAATAACTCCAGACATTTTTACTCCATCAATCAAATCATTTAGCCGATTAATAGATTTTAATAATGTGGTTTTACCACAACCTGATGGTCCTATAAATGTAGTAATTGATTTTTCTTTAATTTCCATATTTATATTAAACAAAGATTGGGTTTTTCCTTTGTTATAAAAAAAGTTAAAATCTTTAATTTCAATAGCAGTTTTTAAAGGTTCTTTTTTTTTGGTTTTGTATTAGTTATTAATTGTTCATTATTCATAATTGTTATCTCTTTTTCTAAGTTTTTTATATTCTTTTTTATATTTAATAGTTTTTCTAATTTCTTTAAATAAATTAGTGATATTAAGATATTTTTTTAAACTTTTAATAAACTGCTTTAAACTGTTTTTAAATAAATTAAGTTGTGTTTTATAAAATTGTTTATTGATAAAGTTTTTATAAATTTGTTTAAATTCAAATTTTACTTTTTTATTAGTTTTAACTAGTAATAATGAAAGTTTAGAACTTGATAAATTTAAAGTTAAAACAAAAATAATTGTAATTAGTGACATTAGTCAAGCAATATCATTACCTTGACCAGGAGCTGATTCACTAGCTATTTTATAAATTCCTGTAGTTAAAGTTGATCCTGAAGATAAAAATCCTCTATCTGGATATTTAATAGCTGTACCTAAAGTTAAATAAATAGGAGCTGATTCACCAATAATTCTAGCCATAGCTAAAATAGTTCCAGTAATAATTGCTTGTAAGGCATTTGGTAAAACTATTTTAAATAAAGTTTTAGTTTTACTTAACCCTAAAGCAACAGCAGCTTCTCTATATGAAAGTGGAACTGAAGTTAAAGCATCTTCAAAGTTTTTAATCAACATTGGTAAAACAACAATTGTCATTGTAATTGATGCTGAAAAAATTGAAAAAGGTAATTTTAAATAAATAATAAATACAGATAATCCAAAGATTCCAAAAATAATTGATGGAGTTGAAGCAGCTAGATTTAATAAAAATCTAAAAAACTTAGCAAAATAAGAATTTTTATTAGCAAACTCACTAAGATAAATAGCACAAGCTAAAGCTAAAGGTATAGCAAATAATAATGTACATAATATTAATAATAATGTAGTTAGAATCGCTGCAAATATTCCATCTTCACCTTCAATAGTTAAAAATGCTTCACTATATTTTAAACTTGATAACCCATTAAATATAGTTGTAAATACTATTCAAAAAGTAAACATAATTACAAAACTAATTGATAGTCACATTAAAACTAACATAATAGTTGAATAAATCTTTTTAAATAATTTGTTTTCAGCTCTATTAGTAATAATTTGATATAGTGTTTGTTTTTGATACAACTTAATATGTTTTATTTTGTGAGTTTTTTTATTTTTAAATAAAACTAAATGAATTTTTTGAGAAATTGAATTTTTATTTGAAACAAATAAAATCAAAAGATTAATAATAAATACTAAAATAAATAGAAACATTCCAATAGCATATAATGCAGATTCATGCAAATTACTACTATTTTCTAACATTTCTAATCCTATAGTTGAAGATAATGTTCTAATTGATGAAAATAAGAATCCAGAGACTCCATTATTTGTATCAAATCAAGCAGTTGAATTACCAGCAATCATCATTATAGCCATAGCTTCACCAATTACTCTAGCCATTCCTAAAATAACAGCTGAAATAATTTTTGGTGTTGCTGATTTTCTAATAATATTAAATGTTGTTTTTTCTTTTGAAATTCCTAAAGCAAGTGAAGCATCTCTATAAATAAAAGGAACAGATTTAATAGCATCATAACTTAAACTAATCATAATTGGTATTGCCATAAAAGCCATAGTTAAAGAAGCTACCATTAAATTATCATTACTTGAAGCACCCATTAGTTTAAATAAAGCACCAATTTGTTCTCTTGCAAATAACCCAAAAACAACACTAGGAATACCAGCTAGTAATTTAATAATTGTTATTGTAACTTTTTGAGATTTTAATGTTAAATATTCTGAAATAAAAAAACTTGTAAAAATTGTTAAAGGCACAGCAATCAACATTGAAATAAAAATTAAAATCAATGTCATTAATGTTATAGTTAGTATTCCAAATTCTTTAGAATCTGGACTTCAATTTTTACCAAATACAAATTCAAAAAAAGATTGTTTATTAAATAAAACATTAGTTTTAATCATTACAAAACCTAATAAAATAACTAATGCTAGTAAAACAAAAATAGTTAATGTAATAATAATAGATTTTAAACAAACAAAACTAGTTTCTTTTTTTTGTTTTATCATTCGAAACTGAACATTATTTGTTATTTTTTTAAATAACATAAATTATACCCACTTATTTTTTAATATTTTTACTATTTAATTGATTAAAATAATTTATTTTAATTATTTTTAAAACTTAAACGATTTCTAATTAAACCTAAATGATTATAAATCTCTTGAACTTTTTTGTCATCTGAACAACTAAACCAATAAATAAAATCTAAAATGTCATTATTTAGTTTTTGATTATCTGTTAATTTATATAAAGCAACAAATGGTCTACTTAATGGATAAGTTAAAAGGTTATCATCATTTTTATTTAAATTTCATTCTTGATTATCTTGTTTAATAATTACCGATCTTAAATTAGGAAATTTTTTTAAATCTTGAGCATATTGCATAGAAACAAACCCAAAAGAACCATCAGAAGCATTTAGTTGTGTAAAAATAGCTCCATTTGAATTATATTCATTAACAGCTTGACCAATTTTTTTCTTTTCTTTTTTTAATCCTGAAAGCTCTTCAAATGAACTTCTTGTTCCAGAACCACTATTTGTTGAATAAGTTCTTACTTTAATCTTATTACTAATATTATTTTCATCTTTATTTGTTAGTAGTTTATAAAATTCTTTTCAACTAATTAGATCTGATTGATTATTATTTATATAAATTTTGTGTAAAGCTTTTTGAGATTGTTTACTGATCATATTATTTGAAACATTAAATTTAATTTGATTAATTTGATCATCAGTTAATCCAGTATTTTTTATATTATAAATAAATACAATAGAATCTTTTGCAAAGCTAGTGTAATGATAAGTTTTATTATTTTGAAGTTTATTAAAAATTTCTTGTTTATTAGATTGATTAATTTTTATAAATTCTTCAAGATCGTCTTTTGTTTTTGGATTATTAAAAACATTTCTAATTTCAGATGGAATTGAAAGATCATTTTGAGATTTTGAAATAAATCCAATACTATAAGTTTGATTAATTACATTTCTAGCACCAGCTCCAGAACCAGTTGAAGAATAATTAAACTTCTTATTAGTTTGTTTTTGATATTCTTTAATTAATTTTTGTAGTACTAAATCAGCACTAGCACTACCACCAATATTAATTAAATTAGATTTAATTGAAACAAAAGTTCATATTCAGATTGAAACAATAAAAAGCACACAAAGATTTAAAAATAATAAAGATTTTTTATTTGTAAAAAAATGTTTAAATTGCTTTTTGGGTTTATTGTCTGACTTTTTAATTTTTTGCATTAAAAACTCCTAATAATAAAGATTAACTATTTTAGTAATTATAACAAATTGAACTTATTATTAATATTTAGTTAATTTTACAAGTTTAATTATCAATCTTTAAGATTTCTTTTTGCAATTTTATATCTAAATTTTATATATTTAATTTGTCTTTTTTTATTTTTATAATTCAATTTTGCCAATTTAAAAATTTGTTTTAGTTGTTCTTTTTCTAAATTATTTTTTGATTTTAAAGCTTTTTTATACTTTTTATGATGTTTTTCAAGTTCAATTTTTACTACGGTTTTTTTAGCATGAGCTAGTTTTAATTCAGTTCTAATTTTTTCAACTAGTTCAGATTGAGTTAGTACTTGATCAAAATTATAAGTTTTTATTAAACGATCTTTTTCATTAAAAATTTCTAGAATAGCTTTTTGTTTTTTTGCCATTCTAATAGCTAGATTGACTGCTTTACTATAATTTAAAAAAGAACCGTTTTCGTCTTTTTTAACAGCAAGTTTTTTATCACTAACTTTTTTTATGTTTCAATTCATAATAACACCAATTCATATTATTATTTTATATTAATTAATATAAAATAAAAAAACTTGGATTAATCCAAGTTTATTAATCGATTGGTGCCCTTTATCGGGGTCGAACCGATACGAATTTCTTCGTTAGATTTTGAGTCTAATGCGTCTGCCAATTCCGCCAAAAGGGCTTAATAATAAATTTATTATATAAAAAAAATATGACAAATGTCATACTATTATTATTTTACTTATTAAACGATTTTTTCTTGTTTTTTTAGAGTTCTTAATGTTCTAGCAGATACTTTGATATTAAATACACTACCATTTTCATTCATTACTCTAACCTTTTGTAGATTTAAGTTTCATTTTCTTTTAGTTGCATTTAATGCGTGTGATCTTGATTGACCTGATAAAGCACTTTTACCAGTTAATGCATCTCTTCTTGCCATAAACTTCACCTCTTAATTCTAAAAATTAACCATACTATTAAATAGTACTATATTTATTTTAAAATTCAATAAATTATCTATTTATAAAATAATATTTGCTAATTTTGTTAACAAATAATTATATTTTTTTATGTTAAAATAATTAGGATGAAAGATAGGTGTTTTTTGTGAGTACAATTGATGAATTTGTTGTTCAAACAATAAGAGAAGCAGTTATTACAGTACCTGGTGTAGTAGGGCTTGCTAACTTTTCAGCAAACAATAAAAAAGACCTGTCTACAAATGACATTCACAAAGCTATTGAATTTGTAATAGATAAAAATATACAGCACTTTAAAATTCATGTTATTTTACTTTATGGAGTTAATATTTTAGATATTTTAAAAGAAATTCAGATTCGCATTAAATATGAATTAGAAAAGAATTTTAAAAATAATATTGAACATAAAGTTGATGTAATTGTTGAAGATTTAATCTAAAAAAAATAAGAAAGATCTGAGTAAAATGAAAAAATTAGAATTATTAAAAAACATGATCACAAGTGGAGTTAATAATCTATACAATCATTATCCACAAATAGATAAATTAAATGTCTTTCCAGTTCCTGATGGAGATACTGGGACTAATATGAATCTTACTGCTACAAATGGTTATAATGAAGTCATTGATGTTGAATATGAAAGCATTGGCAAATTCTTATCAGCTTTTTCTAGAGGACTAATAATGGGGGCTAGAGGTAATTCTGGAGTTATTTTTAGTCAAATTATTAAAGGTTTATCACTTGGAATGAATAATGCTAAAGAATTATCTGTAAGTGAATGAAAATCTGGATTTAGTAAAGCTAGTGAAATTGCTTATAAAGCTGTTATGAAACCAGTTGAAGGAACAATTTTAACAGTTATTAGAGAAACTAGTGAAAAAGTTAATCAACTTGCTGATGATACTGATATTAAAGATTTTTGAAAACAAGTAGTTAAAAACTCTAATCAATCTTTAGAAAATACACCAAACTTATTACCGTTATTAAAAGAAGTTGGGGTTGTTGATTCTGGTGGTTATGGATTAGTTAAGTTTTTAGAAGGTATTGAATACTATGTTTTAAATGATCAAATTGTTAACAAACTAGATAAATTAGAAGTTAATACCGGTGGAAATATTGATATGCAAATTGAAGAAGAATTTGGATATTGTACTGAAGCTATTGTTATGTTAAATGATGATTGAATTAATAAATTACAAAACTCAGTCATTAGAGATCAATTGCAAATTTTTGGAAACACTTCTATAGTTGTAGTTGTTGATAATGATATTTTAAAAGTACATACTCACTCACTTTCACCAGGTCAAGTTTTACAATTTTTACAACAATATGGGGATTTTCAAACTCTAAAAATTGAAAATATGAATTTACAAGCTAATAAGCAAGTAAAAAATAAAGATCAAAAATGAAAAGAAAACTCAGATATTAAAACTGAAAGAAAACTTATTAATGAAACTGCAATTATTTCAGTAGTTTCTAGTGAAAAACAAAAACGTTATTTTGAAGATGAATTAGGAATTAGTTTTGCAATTAATGCAGGAGCAAAAATGAATCCTTCAACTGAAGACTTCTTACAAGCAATAGAAACAGTTGATGCTAAAACAGTATTTTTACTACCAAATAGTAGTAATGTTTATTTAACTGCAAAACAAGCTGAAAAAATAGAAAATAAATCAAAAATTTATGTAATTCAAACTAAAACTATTCAACAAGGAATGGTTGCTGCTTTAAATTTTGATCCTTCTTTAACAGCTTCAAAAAATTATTCATATCTATCTAAATCATTTAGAAATGTAGTTTCATTTAATATTACTAAAGCTGAAAAAAATACAACTTATAATGGAATTGAAATTCAAAAAGATAATTTATTAGTGATTGTTGATAATAATATTATTGGAGCTGAACAAACATTAGAAGCAATTTTTGATAAACAACTATCAAAATATATTAAAAGTAAAACTGAAATTATTACAATTTTTGTTGGTGGAGAAACTAATGAACAAGATTTAGTTCAACTAAGAAAATTCTTAGATGAAGGTTATGATGTTGAATATGAAATTGTTGATGGTGGTCAAGAAACTTATAATTTATTAATAGCAATAGAATAATCCCTTATAGGGATTTTTTAAAAGGAGTAATTATGTATAAAATAGCTTTTGATGTAATGGGTTCTGATTTAGGAAGTTTAACAGCTATAAAAGCAGCTAGTGAATTTATAAAAGAACATGATGATTTATATTTAGTTTTAGTTGGAGATGAAACTGAAATTAAACAAGCTTTACAACAAACTCCAATAGATAAAACAAAATATGAAATTTTTCCAACAACTCAAGTAATTGATATGAATGGATCAATTTTAGATATTAGAAGAAAAAAAGATGCATCTATTATTAGAACCTTAGAACTTGTAAGAGATCAAAAAGTTGATGGAATGTTAACAGGTGGAAATTCAGCTGCTTTTATAGGTGCTGCACATTTTATTTTAGGTGAACTAAATAATATAGTTCGTGCTGGATTTATGCCAACAATGCCTAATGCTAAAAATAAATTAACTTTATTATTAGATGTTGGTGCAAATAGCGAAAATACACCTGAAGATCTAGTAAATTATGCAAAAATGGCAAACATTTATTATAAAGAAGTGTTAAAAAATCCAAATGCTTCTATTGGATTATTAAATATTGGAACTGAAAAATCAAAAGGTCTAGAATTACAAAAACAAACTTTTAAACAATTAGAAGAATTAAAAAATATTAATTTTATTGGAAATGTTGAATCTAGAGATGTATTAACTGGTAATGTTGATATTATTGTAACTGATGGTTATAGTGGAAATATATGTTTAAAGGCTTGTGAGGGTGCTGCTAAAGTTTTATTAACTGAAATTAAAAAAGAGATTACTTCATCATTTATTAAAAAACTAGCTAGTTTAGTTTTAAAAAAATCATTTAAAAATGTTGCTGCTAAATTTGATTATAAAAATCACGCTGGAGCTATTTTATTAGGTGTTAAAGGAATTTGTTTTAAATCTCATGGTTCAAGTGATGTTAGATCATTTAAAGCAACATTAAGAATGACACTTGATGCGATCAAAAATGACATTGTTAAAAAAATAGAAAAAGGATTAATAGAAAATGAATATTAAAAACTTTTTTGAAAAATATAACATAAAGATTAATAATGAAAAACTCTTTAATGAAGCTTTAACTCATAATTCTTATGCTAATGAACATAAATTAAAATATTCTTATCAAAGATTGGAATTTTTAGGTGATGCAATTTTACAAATGTATGTATCAAGATTTTTATTTTTTAATTATTCTAAATTAAGTGAAGGCGAATTAACTAGACTAAGAGCAAGTACAGTTAGAGAAGAAACTTTATTTAGAGTTGCAAAAGATATTAATTTAGGTGCATTAGTAAAATTAGGGCATGGTGAATATATTACTAAAGGTTATGAAAAACCATCAATTTTAGCTGATGTGTTTGAGGCTTTAACTGCTGCTATTTATTTAGATCAAAAAGAAGATGGATTAGTAACTTGATTAGGTCAAACTTTGTTTAAATATATTAAAGATTCTAATTTTATTAATGATACAAAAGATTTTAAATCTGAATTACAAGAATTATTACAATCAGAAAAAAGAAGTGATCTGAAATACATTATTGAAAAAGAAGATTTTTTTGCTAATGAAAACAAAATCTTATATACAGTTAGTGTTAATTTAAATGGTCAAAAATTTGGAGTTGGTAAAGGTTTTTCAAAACAAGAAGCAGAACAAAATGCTGCCAGTGATTGTTTATCAAAACTAAAAAAACCAACAAGCAATTAAAAGAACATAAGTTCTTTTTTTATTGTTTTTATTATAATTTTATTCTTATAATTGGTCTAGTATCATTTGTTTAAGAATCCAATACAAAAAAATTCATGAACTATTTTAGCAAAGTAATTATGCTAAAATTTATATAAGAATCAGGAAGTGAATAATATGAGACCAAAATATAGTTACAAAGATATTTCAGATTGATTTTTATCAAAAGAAAGTATGACACCTAAAAAACTTCAAAAACTAACTTATTATGCTGAAGCATGAGCTTATGCATTATTTGATGAAGGCATTTTAAGTGATACATCATTTCAAGCGTGAATACATGGTCCTGTTTCTCCTGAATTATGAAGAGATTACAAAGATTATGGATAAAATGAAATTCCAAAAAAAGAAAATAATGATTATAAATTAGATAAAAATACTCTTGAACTTTTAGATGCAGTTTGAAGTACTTATGGTGAAAGAACTGGATATGAATTAGAAGCTATATCACACTCTGAAACACCTTGAATAAATGCAAGAAAAGGTTTAGGAGAATTAGAAGCATCAACTAAATTAATTAAACCAGAAGATATGAAAAATTATTATAGAAGTATTTATACAGGTGATTAATTTTGAAAAAGAGCTTAACTAAAAAACTAGATTGAGAAAAGAAAAGTGAACTATCATCTAAAGATAAAACATATCCATTTAAGATTGCTATTATTCACGAATTAGATAAAGGTTTTGATTTTAAATCACTTAGTGTAAGTGGCCTTAAAAATTTTCATGATTTAATACATGATATTTTAAGTAAAAAATTAACAATTGCTCAAGTTGAAAAATTATATATGAGAAACATTCTAATCCACTTGAAAAAAGATGAATAAATGAACAGTTAGAAGTTAGAGAAATACATTTAGGAAAAAATAGAAATCCATTTAGATTATTTGGTTATTTAAATAAAGACAATTATTTTGTTCTTACAAAAATAGATCCTAATCATGAATTTCATGATTAATTGTTAAGAGCAAAATTTTAATGCTTTTATAACAATAAATAAAAACTATTTTATTTAAAACAACTAATTATTAAAACAATCAATAGAAAAAATAGTGATATTAGATTTAATTCTATTAACACTATTTTTATTTAATATCTAATGTGTTTTTAAGCAAGTATAAATTGTTTAAAAATATTAAATAAAATTATCTCATTTAAAAGTTTATTTTTTAGAATTTTTATCAAAAACCATAGAGTTTTTATACACTAGTTTATTTTGTTATTTTTTAAAATAATATAATATAAATGTGTTATATAAAGGAGTTATTAATTAATGTTATTTTTAAAGCAAATTAGAGCCAGTGGGTTCAAATCATTTGCCGATCTTACAGTAATGGATTTTAATTATGACATGACTGGGGTAGTTGGTCCAAATGGATCTGGAAAGTCAAACATTACTGATGCAATTAGATGAACTTTAGGAGAACAATCAACTAAAACTTTACGTGGAAGTAAAATGGATGATATTGTTTTTAGTGGAAACAATGAAAAAAAGGCAGCTGATGTTGCTGAAGTAACATTAGTTTTTAATAATATTCATGAAAACTTTTCATCAATCAAAAGTGATGTTGTTGAAATTACTCGTAAATTTGACAAAAACACTAGAGAAAGTGAATTTTATATTAATTCTACTAAATGTAAACTAAAAGATGTTCAATCTATTGCTTTAGAAGCTGGATTGACTAGATCAAGTATTGCTATTATTTCTCAAGGGACTGTTGCTAATTTTACTGAGTCAAAACCTGAAACTAAAAGAGAAATTTTTGATGATGCAGCTGGGGTAAGCAAGTATAAAAAAAGAAAAAAAGAAACATTATCAAAACTAGAAAAAGCAACTGAAAACTTAACAAGACTAGAAGATATCGCAAAAGAAATTTCAAGAAGATTACCAAATTTAGAACGTCAATCTAAAAAGGCTTTAGAATATCAACAAAAAGTAAATGAATTAAAAAATATAGAACTATATATCTTAACAAAAGATCTAAAAGTTTTAGTTAACAGAATTGAAGAATTAAGAGTAGAAAAAATTGAATATGAAACTCAAATTAAAAAGTTAACAAACGAAATTAATATGAGTCAAGAAGAAGTTAATTTAATTATTGATAAAGATTCAGAAGATAATCAAAAATTAGGTGAACTTAATGCTAAATTTAATTCAATAGTTGAAAAAATTGCCAATTTAAAAGTAAGAAAACAAAAAGCAAAATTTAAAGAACAAGAAAATCTTAACACAAAAGATCAAGATGAATATAAAGCTGCTTTAATAAAAAAACAATTTGATGAAAAACAAATTAGTATAAAATCAGAAAAAAATAAGTTAACCAAAGCAGAAAATTCATTATTAGAATTAAAAGATAAATACGACTATTATTCAAATAAATATAATGAAATTTATAGAGAAATTGAAACTATAAGAATAACAATTTCAAGAATTAGTATTCAAATTGAAGCAATAGAGCATAATAAAAAAGCAGCGTTACAATCATACCAAGATGAAGTAAGTGCTATTTTAAATAATCAAAAACAAATTGGTGGAGTTGTTGGTGTTTTAAAATCACTTATTAATGTAAAAGAAGAATATCAAATTGCTATTTCAGTAACTGCTAGTGGTCATATGAATTCATTAGTTATGAAAACTGATCAAGATGTTAAAAAAGCAATTGAATTTTTAAAGAAAAACAATAATTTAGGTAGAGTAACATTTTTACCACTAAATACTTTAACTCCTAATTTAATCAATCCAGTACAAAGACAAATACTAGAAAAAAGTGAAGGATTTGTTGGATTTGCAAATGAACTAGTAGAATATTCAGAAACTATTTCAAAAGCAGTTGAATATGCTTTAGCAAGCATTATTGTTGTTCAAAGTTATGATGATGCTATTAACTTAGCAAAAAATACTAACTTTAGATTTAATATAGTTTCACTTGATGGACAAAGAATTTTACCACGTGGAGCTATTGTTGGTGGTTCAACTAGAAATGCTAATATTTTTACAAAACAAAATACACAAAATCAAGATAATAATTTAGAAGAATTAAAAAATAAAATTGAATTATTAGAACAAAAAGAAATTAGTAAAACTAAAGAAATAACTGAATATAAAACAGCAAATGATAGTTTAAGAGATCAAATTAATGATTTAAATGGAACTATTAGAAATGCTAAAAATAACTTATTTAATTGAACTGAGAATTTAAAAGAGTTTTCAGATGAACATAAAAGTTTAACAGGAAGAGATTTATTTACTGGTGTATATAGCAAATCAGATGAATCTGAATCAATAATTTTAGCAAAACAAATTTCAGAACTTGAAATTCAAAGAGATGAAATTCAAATTGAAATTAATTCAATTTCTTTTAAACGTAATCAAAGTATGGAAAAACAAAAAGAAATGAATTCTAAAAACAGTAAAAAAAGAGATGAATTAGATGAATTAAAAACTCATGCCGGATCAATAAATACTGAATATAATGTTTTATTACAAAGAAGAATTACTATAATTGATCGTTTATCTAATGGATATCAAATTACTGAAGAAACTGCATTAACAATGGAAGTTGAAAACATTGAAGATGAACAAGTTGCAAGAGAAAGAATAATTGAATTAACAACTTATATTCAAAATATTGGTAATGTTAATATGGACGC
Organism: Mycoplasma mycoides subsp. mycoides SC str. PG1; assembly: GCF_000011445.1. Lineage (NCBI taxonomy): Bacteria > Bacillati > Mycoplasmatota > Mollicutes > Mycoplasmatales > Mycoplasmataceae > Mycoplasma > Mycoplasma mycoides. The sequence goes on along the minus strand of NC_005364.2, from coordinate 542,276 downwards.
CATTGAAGAATATAAAAATGAAAAAGAACGTTTTGATTATTATGATCAACAAATAAAAGATATTTATGACGCTAAAGAAAAACTAGAAAGCATTATTTTAGATATTGATATTGCAATGGAGTCTCAATTTAAACAAATTATTGAAGATGTTAATAAAACTTTACCAGATGTTTTTTCAAAAATGTTTGGTGGAGGTTATGCTGAATTAATTTATACAGATCCAGATAATATTTTAGAAACTGGAATTGATATTAAAATTTTTCCACCAGGTAAAAAAATTACAAACTTAAATTTATTATCTGGAGGAGAAAAGTCTTTAGTTGCCTTATCAGTATTATTTGCAATTTTAAAAGCAAGACCTTTACCATTAGTAATTTTAGATGAAGCTGAAGCTCCTTTAGATCCAGTTAATGTTGAAAGATTTGCAAGATATGTAAGACAATTTTCACATAACACTCAATTTATTATTGTTACTCATAGAGAAGGAACAATGACTCAATGTGATTCATTATTTGGTGTAACAATGCAAACTAAAGGTATTACTAAAATCATTAACGTTAAATTAGTTGAAGCTAAAAACTTACACTAATTTATAAAATAAAATCCGGGGCACCGGATTTTTTATTATTTAATTTTTTAGTTTGAAATTCCTCTTTCAACTCCATTAATACCAGGAATTGATCTTAAAGCTGAAATTGTTTGTGTTAACTGATTACTGTTTTTAATTTTAATAGTAATTACTCCACTTGATAATAAAGATTTCTCATCTGTAAAAATATTTGCATTTATAATTGATACTTTTAATCCAGAAATAATTTTACTTATATCATAAAGTAGTTTGTTTCTATCAATACCAAAATATTTTAATTTAGTAGTATATGTATTTTTTTCAGCAACTGCTTCATTTCACTGCACAACTACTAATCTTGATTTCATATTAGTTCAATCAATATTTATACATTCTTTTAAATGTACTTTAATTCCATTATTTTTAGTAACAAATCCAACAACTTCTTCATAAGGAATTGGCATACAACAACTAGCTAAAGTAGTTTTAATATTTTTAATACCATCAACTAAAATATCATTTTTAATAGTAGTATCATAAATGATTTTTGATTTAATACTTGCATAAGCTTCATCATCTTTTGAATAGTTTTGTTTAATAAAAACTTTTTCAGCAGCTTCATTGATTGTAAATTCACCTTTAGCTACATCTAATAAAAAATCATTTAATGAATTATAGTCCATTGTTTTAACTGTTTCTAATATTTCATCAGCTGTTTTTTTCTTTCATTTTCAATCTTTTTGATTAATATAAGCATTAATATTAGCTTCAGTTTTTCTAATTAATTCTTTTTGTTGATCTTTTTTATCTAATGTTTCTTCATTAATTTTCTTTTGTAAATATTTTTTAATTCTATTTCTAGCATTTGAAATAACAACAATTTTTAATCACTCATGAGTTGGTTCTTGTTTTGGTGAAGTTTTGACTTCAACAACTTCTCCAGACTTTAAAACAGTATTGATTGGTAAAAATACTCCATCAACTCTTGCACCAATTGTTTTTTCACCAATTTCAGTATGAATTCTGTAAGCAAAATCTAAAACAGTTGATCCATAAGGTAGGGTAATTACAGCTCCATTTGGAGTTAAAACATAAATAGAAGCAGTAAATAAATCATCTTTAATTGATTGTTCAATTGATGATTGTTGGTCTTCAGATTTATCTAAATCTAAAATACGACTAAAAATATCAATTTTTTCATCAATTTCTTTTTGCTTTTTAGCAATATCAATAATTTCTCCTTCTTTATATCTTCAATGAGCAGCAGCTCCAGTTTCAGCAACTTGATTCATTTCTTCAGTTCTTATTTGAACTTCAAAAATATTTCCATTTGCATCAGATAAAGTAGTGTGAAGTGATTGATAAACATTGTTTTTAGGTGTTGCTATATAGTCTTTAAATTTTCCAGCTAAAGGAATGTATTTTTGATGAATAAAACCTAGGATTTTATAACAATCATCAATAGATTTTGCAATAATTCTAATTGCTAAAAGATCTGAAATCTCTTCAAAATTTTTACCAATTACATTCATTTTTCTATAAATAGAATAAATAGTTTTAGGTCTTCCAAAAATACTAATTATTTTAATATTTTTTTCTTTTTTTAAATATTGTTCTAAATTAATAATGATGTCATTAATAATTTGTTGACGATTTTGCATATCACTATTAAACAAATCAGTGATTTTTTTAAATTCTTGTGGATTTAAAATTTCAAATGATCTATCTTCTAATAGTGACTTAGCACTTTTCATTCCAATTCTATGAGCAATTGCTGAATAAATTTCTAATGTTTCTTGAGCAATAATTTTTTGTTTTTCAGAGCGTAAATTTTTAATAGTATAAATATTGTGCAATCTATCAGCAATTTTAATAATAATTACTCTAATATCTTTTGACATTGATAAATAAAGTTTTCTTAAGTATTTAGATTTAATTTGCTGACGATTTTCTTTTGCAAAAAAACTTACTTTAGTAACTGATTCAACTAAATTAGCAACTTCTTCATTAAAAAGTTCTACAAGCTCTTCTTTTTGAATAGGAGTATCTTCTAAAATATCATGTAATAATCCAGCAATAATAGTGTTAGGACCCATTCTTCACTGAGCTAAATAATAAGCAGCAGATAGTGGATGATAAATATAAGGATCGCCATTTTTTCTAGTTTGATTAAAATGACATTTAAACGCATATTTATAAGCTTGTTCAATACGTTCTAATTCACTTTTATTTTTAATATATTTTTTTAATTCATTTAATAAATCTTTAAAATCTTTGATTTCACGATAATCAAAAGATATATAATTATATTTATTATGCATCCTATCACATCCTTATATTAGGATAATTATAAAAAAATAAAGACAAAAAGTCTTTATTTTTAATGTTTTATCATCACTAATTTTAGTATTTAATTAATTTTTGTACTTTGTATTGATCAAATAAATTTACATCATGTAGGAATGTTAAATCAATTAAAAATGACATTCCAATTACTTCTGCTTTACTTAATTTAACTAAATCAATAATCGCTTGCATAGTTCCACCAGTAGCTAAAACATCATCAATAACAACTACTTTATCATTTGGTTTTAAATCTCCAACATGAATTTGTTGATGATTTGTACCATATTCTAAACTATATTCAACATCATAAACTTCTCTTGGTAGTTTATTTGGTTTTCTGACTAAAACAAATCTTTTATTAGCAGCATAAGCTACAGCTGATGCTAATAAAAATCCTCTAGCTTCAGGAGCAACAACTACATCAACATCTAATTGTTTTATAAAATCAGCCATTTGATCAATTGTATATTTAAATGCATCCTTATTGTTTAATAATGGGGTTATATCTTTAAAAACAATTCCTTGTTTTGGAAAATCTTTAACATCAACTACAAACTCTTTTAAATTCATATTCTGCCTTTCTAGTCATTAATTCCATTAATGATTTGTTCTTCTTGATTTATTTTAAAGTTTTGAACATAGTATCTATATCCTAAAACATATATCATACATTTTTTTTCTAATCAAATTCAAATTGGTAAAGCTATTAATAATGAAACTAAACTTGATATTAAAATTCCAATAATAATAGTTAATCCCATTCCAATAATTGCATATAATCCAAATGATAAAATGATTGCATATGCTAAATAAATTACTGTTATTAAAATTGTTCTAGTCATACCAAATTTAAAAACATTAATAAAAGTTTCTTTTAAAAAGGCATTATTATTAGCAATTAAGTCAATTTCAATTTTTGTATGTTTTTTATGATGTTTTAAGATGTTTTTATTTTCTTTAATTTTTAATTTGAAATCTTTATACAAACTATTATGTTTTTTATTAAAACGCAATTTGATATTTTGTTTTAATTTAAAGAACATCTTAGATCATAAAGATTTAATATTATTTGATTCTAATTGTTGTTTAATTAAATTCTTTTTATTAGTTTTATATTCAACTTTTAATTGATAATTTTTTTCATGTACTTGATGTCTGGTAGCTTTTTTGTTTGAAAAGGCCATAATTTCTTTTTCAAACATTTCAGTAAATGTTTTATTATCTTTAGATTTAATAATAGATTTACCTTTTCCTAAAAATAATACACAAGTTATAATAGTAAAGCTTAATACAGCTAAAATAGCACTTAAAATTTCAATTCCAACTGGTACTCTAAAAATAACTACTAGTGAACTTACTAAAACTATTACTAAAATTAATGTTAAAGCTAAAGCAACAAAATAAGTTCATTTAAATCTAATTAAAATATAAACTAATAAAGCTAATAATGTAATTGCAAATATAATTGCTATATTTTTAATTTCACCATAAGCAGTGTATGGAACATTTATTAAATTAATTATTCCATTAGCTGAACTATTATCATCATGATCATATTTAATAGATAAATCAGGATTTTGTAAATTATCTTTAACAAGTAATTTTTCAAAAATACTAATTATTTTATTATCTTGGGCATTAATAATATTAAATCCAACATAAGCTAATTGTTTATGATCAAGATTTAAACTATTAGTATCAATAAAATCATAACCATAATCAACATCAACACTAGCTCTAAAATACTTATTATAAGAAACTGGATTTTTTCATAAACTTACATAGTTTTTCTTAACAATTTCTTTATATATATTACCAACAACATAACTAGCTCATTGGTTTTTATCACTAGGTTTAGTTAAATTAGAATAATCAACTTTAAACTTAGATTTCATGTAAGCATCTTGACTATTTTTAACTTTTTCAAGATGTTCACCCATACTAATGATATCTTTTCCTCTTTTTGTAGATGGATCAAATTGTTTGTAGTTTCTGATTGCTTCATCTAAATTATCATAAATATCATTAATTTTTTGTCCATAAGCAATTACTGAATAACTTTTTCCAAAACTTGAGTTATAATTTGGACCAATTGTAATTCCAATAATAGCTCCTAAAAAAGTACAAATAATAAAAATAATTGTAAAAATTTTATTAATTTTAAAAATTCTTCTTTGTTTATTTTTATTTTCTAAAGTTTCTAGAACCTGACTTGAAGTATTTTTATTAATTCTTGCTTGTAAAAATTCTTGTTTTATTAAACTATTTTTAATTGATGATTTAGTAAATGAATTTTTATTAATTATTTTTTGCTTTTTATTTTCAAGTTTTAATAAACACTTGTTTTTTATTTCTTCAGATTTTTTCTTTTTTAATAATTTTGCTTTTTTATTATTATTAATTTGTTCTTGTTTATTTAAATAAATTTCATATTTATTTTCAAGTTTTAATAAACGTTTATTTACTAATTCTAAATTATATTGATCTTTTTTAAGTTGTTTTAACTTTTTATTAGTAATAATTTGTTCTTGTTTATTTAAATAAAAATCATATTTATCTTTGAATTTTTTTAGTTTAGCTAAATCTTTTGCTGTTAATTTAGTTTTAGTATTTAAGTTTTCAATTCTTGATAAATAAAAACTTAACATTAAATCATTAAATCAAGTTGATTGACTATTTTTAATAGTATTTAAAGGTAATAATCAAGGATATTTTGTAAATAGTTTAGCTTTTAAAACTAGTCAAGTTAATAAACGTAAACCTAAAATTACAAATAAAATAATTATTAATATATTAATAACACTAATTGTTGCTAGATTTTTTAAAGCCCCAGACCCAAAGATAAATAACAACACACTAGGAATTAAAATAATAAATGAAGTATCTAAAGAAATAGGTAAAGTATCTTTATTACTAATTTTAAATGATGATTCTGGTGATAATTTTTCTTTATAAATATGAGTTTTTAAATTTTCAAAATAAATAATACTTGCATCTAATATTAAACCAATTCCAACAAATATTATCATAAAGATTTCAGGACCAATTGCCATATTAAAAATAATTGGTGCAAACATTGTAAGTGATGCTGAAATTGCAGCAAGAATTATTGCAAACAATCCTAGTAATCTGTATGAAAATAACATAAACACTAGAACTGCTAAAGCTAAAATCACTAAACAAGCTAAAGTAATAATTAACACTTATATTAGTAATATCAGCACTAAATTCTTTAATTGATAAAACTTTAAATGTAAATCCTAATGAAGTTTGTAAAATATCAGATTCAACTTGTTTTGCCATTGTATTACTTCATACAGGAATATAAAGTTTGGTTGTTTGAGTTTTTCTATCTATAACAATAGCAGGATTAGTTGTAACTATTCTAATATTTTCTGGTGATATTTGATTATTATGTAATAAGATATTATTTCTAAATAAATTTTGATCTAAATTTTTATTAACAATATGATCTTTATCAGTAGTATCTTTTTTAAATAAAATTTCAGTCATTAATATTTTTATTAAAGAATTTGAAACTTTATCAATATAATCTAATTCTATATCTTGAGAAGTAGAATTATCACTACTAATTTTTAATTTATTATAGTACTTACCAACATTACCTTTATCATCTTTAATAAAGTCTTTTTCACTAGCATTAGCATCATAAATATATTTATTAGCTGAATTTGTAAATCTAAAAATATGATCTGATTTTTTATTATTTAAATTATCAGTTCCAAATAAGACATATTTTAGATTTTTTGTATTATCAATTTTACCTTTTGTATTACTATTTCATCATTTAACAATATTACTATCAACTAAACTATTTCTTTGAATACTTAGATTTTTTTGACTTCCTTCAGTAGTAGGAACACTATATTCAATAGTAAATAGATCTTTTAAAATCTTAACACCTAATTGATCTGATGAAGCTTTACTACTAATATAATCTTGAATTGGTTTAATAATTTGATTAAAGTAAGTATTTAAATATTGTTCAACTACTTGATTATTAGTTGAATTTGCTTTTTTATAATAAGTTCTTAAATTTTCAATAATATGACCAACTGATGTGATCATAGTTAAAGCATTATTATCTTTATTTTTTTTAGGGTCAATTAAATTTTTTAAATACTCATTTTTTAAATTAAAACTAACAAAAGGAGAGTTTTTATTTGAAAAGTTAGCTGGTTGTAATGATTCAGCTTTAGCTTCACCTAAAAATTCTTCTAAAGTAAGTTTTTTAGCAACTCTTTTATCTGATGAACTATCATAAACTTTATCAATACCAATAATTTTCATTAAATTTTCATTAAAGAAAATATCTTGATAATTTTTATCTAAAATAAGTAATCCACCAGTTCTTTCAATGGCATTTTTAAAGTCATCTTGATTATTAGCATAAGCTTTTTTTGATGCTTTAATAAATACACGAGAAAGACCAGATTGTTGAGTTTCAATGGTATTATCTGAAAATGGTGATAGTTTTTTTTCTAATGATTGAGCACCTTTAAAAGCATCACCATTAGGGATTTCTTCTTCTTGATTTTTAGTTTTATCATAAACTCCAACTAAAGCTTGATAACCACCAACAAATTTTGCTCCATATGAAATATTATTAGAAATTTTATAACTAGAAAAACCAATTCCAGTTAGTAAAGCTAAAATTAGGATTAGCACAATAATAAAACGTAGAACTTTTTTAAAGCTAGCTAATCTATTTTTCATTATCTACTTCTCCTTTTAATTTTTAAAATTTAAAAAACCTATTATTTAATAATTTATAAACAAAAATTAAGCTTAGTAAAATAATTATAACACTATAAAATTTTACACCTAAAACTAAAATGTTTTGCTTTTGTTTTTTAATTTTTTATCATTAGTGATTCTTTGTTTAGTTAATAAAATAGATTCTTTTTCAATTCTAGCCATTAATCTTCTATCAGTAATCACTTTTTTATACAATGATAATTCTCTTTTTTGAGTATCTAATGAATAACTTCAAGGTCCTTTAACTTGTTTTGTTCTAATAAATGAAATCATCATATCTGGATCAATATTATTAGCTCCAGCTTGTAATGGTTTTCAATCCATTAATCCGATATGAATCATAATTACACTTTGAGCAATATAACCATTTTCTTTTTTAACTGTTTGATTTTCTAAAAAATGAATATTATTTCTATATCCAGATTCAAATAAATAATTTTTTACTTCTCTTGGTTTTGTTGTTGAAATTAAAACTGTAAATAATTTATTTTTTGGATAAATTTTATCAATAACAACACCTTGAATCACAAAGCAAATAAATGAAGCAAATAAACTTGGACCAAAAACAAATTTCAATTTAATAATAGTTGTTAAATTATCATAATTTGTAAAATTAGTATTTGATGCAATAATTTGAGCAATTTGTTGTCTTGTTCATAATTGTTGATCAGAAACAGATCAATCTGATGGTAAATAAAAATGATGATGAGAATTAGAATCTAAAATAAATTTACCTGAATCTTTTGCTTTATTATAAATTTCAGTAAATTGTTCATCAGTAAGTGTATTTAAAACACTTAGTTTTGCAGTTGGATCAATTTTATAAATTGGCATAATTACAGTATTTAAAATAACAAAAATAATAATAAAGTAAAATTAATTTTCATATTAATTGAACCAATTTGCTTATTGTATTTTTTTGAAACATATGAACTAATAAAATCAGTTCCAGCTGTTGAAGAACCTACTCTATAAGTTAATGAATAAGTTGTTCCTAAAAAAAATCCACCAAAAATTGAAAAAACAAATAACCATAATTTAGATGATCATTCTGTTGGAAGTGATGATATTAACTCATAATTAATAATTAATGATCATTCATTTGGATTAATTATTGGAAGTCTTGTAATAATTTGATCCCACCCTATACTTAATAAAATATATAATAACGATGTTAAAGTAAATTTAATACCAACCTTTATAAACCCAAAAACAAAAAACGGCAAATTAACTATAAATAAGAAAATAAAAAATGAAGAAGAAGTAGAAATACTTGTAATATGTTTATCTAAAACAATACTTAAAAATCTAGCAATTGTAGCAGTTCCACCAGGAAATAATCCAGTATCACCAGTTGCTAGAATAAAATAATCAGTTGTAATAGTATTTGCTAAAGCAGCTAAAGCAATAATAAAAATATCTCATCAAAAACTAGTTTTAAAATAGATTCGATGCTCGACTTTCTTTTTATATTTATTAAAAGTTTTTAAATAACTTTTTTCATAAGACGAGTGTTGTTTTATTTCACTAATTTCTTCAATAGTTAATGGGGGGCCTTTTTTAGGTTTAATGATTGGTATTTGCATGATCTATTCCTTATAAAATAATATTATTACATAAATTAGTTAATCAAATAGTTCTGCTCTTCTTTTTTGATATTTTGCTTTTTTAATTTTTTCAATATTTTCTTTAATATGTTTTCTTCTTATTTTTTGTTTGATTTTATCTAGTTCTTGTTTTCTTTTTTTCTTATAATTTGGTTTTACTTTTTTATTTTTATATTTATTTATAACTTGTTTTGATTCAGCATCTAATTCTTTAAAAACTTTAACTTTTTTATAATTAGTTTTTATATCAACTAATTGGTTATCAATAAGTTTTTTAGTTTCAAATTCAATCCCTTTTTTAATTAGTTCTTCAATTTGAATTTTATTTTTTAAATTATAAATTATATAACTATATCCAGTTGAATTATTTCTTCCAGTTCTTCCAGATCTATGTATATAATAAGTTAAATCATTTGGTAAATTAATTGAAATAATATGACTTACACCTTTAACATCAACACCTCTAGAAGCAACATCAGTTGCAACTAAATATTTAAACTCATTATTTTGAATTTTTTTTAACATTGATAATCTTAATCTTGGTTGTAAGTTACCATGTAATTCAGCAACTTGTTTAATATTATTTTTATGCAAGATTTCAACTATTTTACTAATTTCATCTTTTTGATTAACAAAAATAATACATAAAAAAGGATTAATTGAATTAATAATTTGTATTAAACTTTGTTCTAGTTCTTTGTTTTTAGTATCAATTAAAATATGTTTAACATTACTTGTTGAAATTTTATTTTGACTATCATCAATAAAATGAGCATTTTTAATATATTTTTTACAAAACACACTAAGTTGTTGAGAAATAGTTGCACTAAATATTCCAATTGTAACATCTTGATTAATTTTAGAAATTAAATAATCAACATCTTCAATAAAACCTAGATCAAAAATCATATCACATTCATCAATAATAAAATAACTTGTAGTTGTTAATCTTAATTTATTTAAATCATAAAGTTCTTTTAATCTAGTTGGTGTTCCAATTACAATATGTGGTTGTTTTTTTTCTAATTGTTCAATATTTTTACTAATATCTTCTCCACCAATAAATAAATTACAATTAATTAAAGGATTATTTTTAAAAAATAGTTTAGTGTTTTGATAAATTTGTAAACTTAGTTCTCTAGTTGGACTAATAATTACTGCTTGAGCGTAATTATTATTTTCTTCTAATTTTAAATTATTTAAAATAGGTAATAAAAAACTGTGAGTTTTACCTGTTCCAGTATGTGCTAAAGCAATAACATTTTTGTGTTTTTTTAATAAAGGAATTACTTTTTGTTGAATTGAAGTTGGAGCTATAAATTCAATTTGATCTAAAGTATCATTAATATACTTTTTAAAACCAAAATCAGTAAATTTCATTTTCTCACCTATTTTTCTATAAATTGATTTTTAATATCATAACTAAATATTTTTATATCTTTAAATTTAATTTCTAATTTATTTTTAAGATCATCTATAAAATGATTTTCAGCATAATGTCCAATTTCTATTAAATTAACATTATTACTATTTGCATAAATTCATTGATCTCATTTAACTTCACCAGTTATAAAAGTACAATCTTTTAACATATTTTCAATCATTGTACTAGCTCCAGAACCACTAGTTAAATAAAAATCTTTAATTTTAGTATCTAAACTAATATTTGAATTTAACCTAATTTTATTTAAACTAAAAATTTCTTTAAGGTCATTTATTAAATCATTTACACTGATTTTTTGATCTAAATAAAATAAATTTGATTCTTTGTCTTTACCATATTTTTTAAAAGAATTAATTTTTAATTTTTTATTTAAAATTTCTAATAGGTTTTGTTTAATACTAGAATCATAATTTGTATGAATTGAAAAAACTAAGATTTTATGTTTCTTTAATTTTTTAATCATTTGCTTTTTATTAGGATTTTTCTTTTCTAGCTTTAATTCATTAAAAATAAAAGGGTGTCTTGTAATAATTAATTGAGTTTGATTACTAATAGCAAATTCTAAACAATCATTAGTTAAATCTAAACAAACTAAAACTTTAGAAATATTTATATTATTTAATTTTTTATACTCAAATTGAAAACCAACATGATCTCAATTACTTGCTTTTTTAGGGTTAAATAATTGATTTAAATAACTAATTATATTATCTAATAACATCTATATACTTTCTAATTTTATTAATTCTATTTTCAATTTCTAAATATTTAATATTGTTTGGATTAATTTGATTCAAAATTCTAGTTAAATTACTAATTTCATTTTCTAAATAACTAATGTATAAACTGTTTTTATTAAAAAACTGTTTTGAACCAAATTCTATTTCTAATTCTTCTAAATGATCACAATACTTGTTTTTATTAATTTCAATTAATCAATAATAATGATCATCTTCATAAATAAATGATTCATATTTAATTAAATAATTATGACTAACAGCTCATAGTCTTAAATTTTTAACACTAGTATTTGAACAAATTATATAATTACTAATTTTTTGATGATCATTTTTTAAAATTTCTAAAATAGTTTGACTACCTAACCCACAAATTGTTACATAATCAATATTTAAAATTTCTTTATTTTTAACAAATTCTAAACCATTAGATAAAATGGCAAAAATTTGGTCTGTTAAACCAAATTTTTCAACGTTTTTTAAAGCTATTTTTAAAGGTTTTTGATTAATATCACAAGCATAAGCAATTTTAGCTTTTTTATTTTGAACTAAATATATTGGTAAATAAGCATGATCAGTACCAATATCAGCTATTGTTGTTGAGTTATTAATTAATTTTGCAACTTGGTGTAATCTAAAAGATAACATTAATATCCTTTATAAAATTCTTTTAATGTTTTTCCAGATTTATTGTTTGGTGATGGTTGTTTTAATTTTCTAATAGTTTTTGCTTCAATTTGTCTGATTCTTTCTCTAGTAACATTTAATTCTTTTCCAACTTCTTCTAAAGTTCTAGCTGAATCATATTTTGCTAAATTATTATTGATGATTTGATTATTAAATTTTCTAACTTTTTCAATTGGTGTATCTAAATGAATATCTAATTCTTCAATTGCTTGTTTTAATTCTTTAGCATTTGTATCATTACATTCTTGAGTAAGTCTTAATAAAGTTCTTAGTCTTGTTGGAACAATTCCATATCTCATTCTAATCACTTTTTCTTCTCTTGGTGGCATATCTTCAAAAACTTTATCCATTACTTCTTTTAAAATTTTTTTTTCAGTATATTCATTTGGAGAAACCATGTCTTTATCTTCAACAAAATCTCCAAAATGAGTATCATCTTCATCACCAAAAGGTTTTTCTAAACTTACTGGTTCAATTGAAAGTTTTTTAATTTCAATAACTTTATCACCAGTAATTCCTTCACCAACTCTGTTAGCAATTTCATCAGCATTAGGTTCTCTTCCTAATTCTTGAGTTAATTGACGTTCAACTCTTGCTAATTTATTAATTGTTTCAACCATGTGAACTGGAATTCTAATAGTTCTTGCTTGATCAGCAATAGCTCTTGTTATTGCTTGACGAATTCATCAAGTAGCATAAGTTGAAAATTTAAATCCTTTTTCATATTCAAATTTATCAACAGCTTTCATTAAACCAATATTTCCTTCTTCAATTAAATCTGCAAAATCTAATCCACGGTTTAAATGTTTTCTAGCAACAGAAATAACTAGTTTTAAGTTAGATTCGATTAATTTATTTCTACCTTCTTGTACATCTTCAGGATCATCACTAACTGCCATTTTAGCATATATTATTTCTTGTTCTTTTGTTAAAATTGGTGCTTGACCTATTTTATAAAAATAAGTTTTAATAATGTCTTGAATTTTAGTTTCATTACTAATACCACCAACGCGATATTTCATATGATTTGATGACTTAGCTGATTTTCTACCTTTTATAGCTGCACTTTTTGCTTCTTTAAATTCGTCTAAATCATCATTAGCATTTTCATCATAATCATCTAAATTATTTGAAGTACTATCTAAATCAAAATCTAAATCATCAAGATATTCTAAATTTTCTAATTCTTCTAGTTCTTCTAAATTAAGATCTTCAATTTCTTCTTCTACTTCTTCTAGTTCTTCTTGTTCAATATCATCATCTACTAAATCTGAAAAAACTATTCCTTTTTGTTGTAAAACATCTAATATTTTTTCTGATTCATTATCTGATGCATTTGGAAAAATGTTTGCAAAAACTTCTAATACATCTTCAGATGAAATTTCATTATTATTTTTATTAGCAAATGAAACTGTATAATCTAAAAAATCATTAAATGAAGCAATCTTTTTTAATTCTGATTTGTTATTAAATTTAGTCATAATTACCTCTTTTTCTTTTTGTTTTTCAGAGTATCAATTCCATTTCAAATTTGAAATCTCTCTGTTTTATTTTTGCTTTCAGCAAGCAGTTTTTTTAAATTTGAAATTTCTGTATCATTGTGATATGAATCTAGTTTACTAAAAGCATCATCAATTTCAGATTCTCTAATTTTTATACTTGTAAGTAAAGAATTATTAATAATTTCTTCTTGTTTTTTATCAAAGCCTGTAAGATTATACTCTTTAAGTAAGTCAAATGCTTTATTAATATCATTTCCTTGATAAATTTTTTTATTATAAAGATTAATCAAGTTAATTGTTGCATGTTTTATATCTGGATGAATCATTTTTTCAACATTAGCAGCTATTTTATCTAAAAATTGGTCACTAATTAAAAGTGAGATAAAAATTCTTTTTTCAGCATTAATATATTCTTTTTTTATAAAATCATTTGGTTTTGTTTTAAATTGTTGTTTATTAACTTTATTAGTTTGAGTATTTGTTTTAAATACTTGTGTTGTTGAATTTTTATTAAAACTATTATTTAGTTTTAATTGTTTTTTTAATTCTATTAAGTTATTTTTAATAGTTTGTTCTGAAATTTTAGTTAGTTCAACAAGTTTATTAATAGTAGCTTCAACTAAAATTTCATTATTAAGATCAAAAATAAAATTTAAAACTTTTTTAATGAAATTTTCAATTTGGTTAGGGTCATTATTATCAACTTTATTTCATAATTTGTCTATTAGATAATTAACAGGGTGAATTGGTTGATTAATAATTTGTTTTAAATATTCTACATTATTATTTACTAATTCATCAGGATCATTATTAGTTTGATTATCAATTACTAAAACATTAATTTTTTCTTTTAATAATTGGTGACTAATTTTAATATTTGCTTGAATTCCAGGATCATCACCATCTAAAAATAATAACACATCTAAATTGTGTCTTTTAAACAGATTTAAATGATAATTAGACAAACTAGTTCCCATTAAAGCAATTGTGTTATTAATATCAATTTTACTTAAACTAATAACATCCATAAATCCTTCTAAAACAATAATTTTTTTTAAAGATTTACTGATTTTTAAAGTACTAGCTATATTATAAGCTAAATGTGATTTTTTAAAAACTTTATTTTCTTTAGTATTTAAGTATTTTGGATCATTATCTTTTGTAAAACTTCTACCACTAAACCCAATTACTTGGTCATTTTCATCTTTTATAGGAAAAATAATTCTATTTGTAAAGTAATCTTTTGTATAACTATTTGTAATAATTCCTAAATTGGCTTTTTCAATATCTAAACTATTATAATTTTTATCTAAAAGTTTTTGAACTAAATTTGTTTTATCACTAGCAAATCCAATTTCAAATTTTTTAATTTGTTCAATACTAATATTTCTTGATTTTAAATATTCTAAAGCATCAATACCTAAATTTGAAAATAGTGTAGTTTTAAAAATATTATTAGCTTCTGAATTTAGTTTAAAAATTGTTTCTGATTCTAGGTCTTTTATTGGTTGATTATAATTTTTTAACTCATCTAGTGAAATGTTTGTTTTATCACAAACAATTTTTAAAGCAGTTACAAAATCAACATGTTCAAAGTCTTTAACAAAATTAATTACATTACCAGTTGCTTTACAACTAAAACATGTATAAATTCTTTTTTCTGGTGAAATTGTTAAAGAAGGATTTGAATCATTATGAAAAGGACAAACAGCTAAATGATTTCTTCCCTTTTTAATTAAATGCAAATAAGAAGAAATTATATCAACAATATTAGCTTTTGAAATAATTTCACTAATTTTCTCATTTGAGATATATACCATGCAGTCACCTCATTAATCTTTTAAATATATTTGATTAATTAAATTGTGAGTTTAAAAAGTCTTTTAATTGAGAAATCAAAATTCTTTCTTGCTTCATTGTATCTCTATATCTAATAGTTACTTTTTGATCTTCTAAAGTTTGAAAATCATAAGTTATAACAAAAGGAGTACCAATTGCATCTTGTCTTCTATAACGCTTTCCTATATTTCCAGTTTCATCATAAACAGCATCAAAATCTTTTAATAATTCTAAAAATAATTGATGAGCATTTTGGTTTAATTGTTTTGATAAAGGGGTTATTGCTACTTGGTATGGTGCTAAATTATAAGGTAGTTTTAAAACTGTTCTTGAATTATTTTCTTCTAATTGTTCTTCAGTATATGCTTGTCAAAAAATTGCTAGCATTAATCTTTCAACTCCAACACTTGGTTCAATAACATTAGCTAGAACTTTTTGATTATTTTCTTCTTTTAAAACAGTTAAGTCTTCTTTACTTAAATTTTGATGTACTTTTAAATCAAAATCAGAACGGTGACTAATTCCTCATAATTCTCCTCAACCAAAAGGAAAATTAAATTCAATATCACTGGTTTTTAAAGCATAGTGAGATAATTCATCTTTTAAATTTTCTCTAATTTTGTAATTAGATTTATCAAGACAAATTTTTTTAGTTAAAAATAACTCTATTTGGTCTAATCAATATTTAAATCAATCTTTTTGATCACTTGGATCAAAAAAGAATTCTAATTCCATTTGTTCAAATTCTCTAGTTCTAAAAATAAAATTACCTGGTGTAATTTCATTTCTAAAAGATTTTCCAATTTGTCCAATTCCAAATGGAAGTTTTTTTCTCATACTTCTTTGAACGTTTTTAAAATTTATAAAAATTCCTTGAGCTGTTTCAGGTCTTAAGTATACAATTGATGAATCATCTTCTAAAACACCTTGATTAGTTTTAAACATTAAAGCAAATTGTCTTATTTGAGTAAAATCTTTTTTTTGGCATTTTTTACATAAAATATTATTTTGATTTATATAGTCTTCTAATTGAGCACTTGTCATAATTCCAGTATTAATTGATGAATCAAATTCTTCAATTAATTTATCAGCTCTTCATCTGCTCTTACAATTTTTACAATCAATTAATGGATCGTTAAATCCGTCAATATGACCAGAAGCTTTTCAAACTTTAGAATTTAAAATAATTGAGCTATCTAATCCCACATTTAAAGGATTTTTTTTAACAAAAAAATCTCATCAAACTTTTTTTAACTTGTTTTTAACTTCACATCCTAAAGGACCATAATCTCAACTATTTGCTAAACCTCCATAAATTTCTGATCCTTGAAAAACAAACCCCTGATTTTTCAAGTGACTAATCATTTTTTCTATTGATTTAGACATATTTTTCTCCTAAAAGTAAGTAACTAATAGATTATAACATTTTTATAAATGTTATGTTTAAAACTAATTAAATCGAATTAGTGTAGATAATAAGTACATACTTGTTGTGTATGTTCCTACAATATCTTGATAATAATTTAAAATAAATCTAGTTAAAATGTTTAAATTGTTAGTTGAAATTTCTTGACTTAAGTTAGTTATAAAATCATTTTTAAAAATTGAATTTATAAAATTTGATAATTGATTATCAATTAATATGCAATCATCAAAATAACAAAATTTACAACTTGAACAATAATTAGTAAAACTAATTGCTATAATCGGATTTATTTTAGAATTACAAAACCCACATTTAGATAAATCAATTTGATTTCCAATTATTTTTAAAAAATAAAACATAAATAAAACACAAACCTTTAATCCGAAATCAGATTTATTATTAATAATTGAAATACTTAATTTTAATGTTTTATACAAGTTATAATTTTTAATTTGTTCATCTAAACTTAATACTAATGAAGTAATAATATTTGCATATAAATACAAATTAAAATCAGTTGAAATATGATTAAAACTATTAATCAATTCTGATCTTTTTAATTTAGATAAATTAAATTTATTTTTTGATTTAAAAATCTCAAAATTTGAATATGATAAGTAGTTAATACCATATTTATTTTTACTTTTTATTTTATTAACACCTAAACAAACTAAACTAATTTTTCCATACAAATTAGAATAAATTGTAATAATTTTGTCATAATCTTGAAAATCAAAACTATTTAAAACTATTCCCTTTAAGGTTTTTTCCATTAATATTGATCCTTGTTATAACCCATTTTTTTAATTAGACTAGGTGAGTTTCTTCAATTTTCTTGAACTTTTACAAATAGTTCTAAATTAATACGTTTTTTAAATAATGCTTGAATTTGTTTTTTAGATTTATATCTAATATCTGAAATTTTTACTCCATTTTTACCAATTATTATTGATTTTTGAGATTGTCTTTCAACTATAATTGCACAACTAATATTAATTTCATTTTCATTTTGTTCTAAATGCTCAACTAAAACTGCAACACTATGAGGTACTTCTTGACCAGTTTTTAATAAAATATTTTCTCTAATAATTTCTTTTATCATAAAGCGATCTGACTGATCAGTTAAAATATCATCATCATAAAATTGATAATCATTATCTGATAAATTATTTACAATTAATTCTAGTAATTTTTCAATATTTAAATTAGTAATTGAGCTTGTAATAATAATTTCATCAAATTGATCTTGATAACTACTTCATTCGTTTGCTTTTAAAATTAATTGTTCTTTTGTAACATTATCAGCTTTAGTTATTACTAAAATTTTAAAAACATCTAAGTTTTTAATTTGTTTTAATAAAAATAAATCATTTTTTCCAATAACTTCATCACTTGGAGCTAAAAATAAAATTACATCAACATCTTTTGTAGATTTTAAAGCACTTGTATTTAAAAATTTATCTAATTGTTTTTTTGAAGTATGCACTCCTGGTGTATCAATAAAAACAATTTGATATTGATCTTTTTTAGTTAAAATTCCTCTAATATTATTTCTTGTAGTTTGTGGTTTGTTTGTCACTATTGAAATTTTTTCTCCAATAAGTTTGTTTAATAAAGTTGATTTTCCAACGTTTGGTCTTCCAATAATACTTACAAATCCAGATTTAAAATTACTCATTTTTTAATTACTTTCTAAATAATCATCTTCATTAAATTTAATTATATATTCTAAGTTATTTAGTTTTAAGATTTGATCTTGTAAGTCAAACATAATTTTTTCATCATTTGAATCTTCATGATCATAACCTAATAAGTGTAAAAACCCATGAACAAATAAAAAACCCATTTCTGAATTTAAATCATGATTATATTTAATTGCTTTTCTTTTAGCTTCATTTAAATTAATAAACATATCACCTAATTCTCTAAATCCAATTGCTTTGATTTCATTTTCAGTCATTTCTACTGGAAAAGAAGTTACATCAGCAATATAAGAATGATTGCGATATTGTTGATTAATTTGTTGAGCTTTTAAATCATTTACAAATGTAATGCTTAACTCAATATCATAGTTAAAATTAAAATAATTATAAGCAGTTTTTAAAATTTTATTACAAAACTTTTTTCAAAAGTCCATATTAATATCATTTTCATTAAAATAGTTGATTCTTATCATTTTTTTTAATCCTTACTAATTAAATTATACTTGATATCATTACTTGTTATTATTAATGAACTATTTGAATAACTTGTAAATAATTTTAAAACTAAACTTATATCAGTTTTACTAATAATTTCAAAGTTATCATTAAATAATAAATATTGATGATCTAAATAAAAAATTCTTAACAGTTTAATAAATTCAGTTTCTAGTTTTGTTATAGTTTCTAAATTAATAATTTTTGTCAAATTAATTTGGTACTTATTTATAAGATCTTTAATAATTGGATTAGTAAAAATATTTAAATCTGATTGATTAATAATAATGTTTTGTAAAATAGTTGAATATTTAATTTCAAGATTATCTAAATAAATAAAATACTTATTTAAACTAAATGTTGAAATATCTTTAAGGTTTATTTTATTAATTAAAATTAAAATATGATCTTTAGAATTTTTAGTTTTAATAAAAGTTTTTAAGTCATATTCATTTGATAAATAATTAATTTTTTGATCTAAATTGATATTTAGATTAGTTAAGAGATTTCTAATTTGAATATTATTAATTTGTTCTAGTTCTATATAGTTATTAGGTAATTTAAAATTATTAAATTTAATTAAAAGTTGTTTGTAATTATTAAAGTTTTGTAAAAAATAAACTAGTTTTTTTTAAATCACTTGTATGAATTGCTTTAAATAAAACAATAATTAATAAAATACTAAATTCAATATAATTAAACTTTAATAAATCTCAACTTATATAATAAATCACTAATAAACTAATCTTTTCAAAAAAGTTAAATAAAATATGTAAATAATCAGTTTGAGTTTTATTTAAATCTTTATTAATTAGTTCTAAACTAGTTTTTTTATCAATTAATTTTGTTTTATTTAATAGATGTGTAATTAAATTGAGATTTTGATTATTAGTTTTATTTTGATTTGTAAAAAAGTTATAAATAAAACTAATAACTAATCAAAAAAGATCAAAAACAAATAAAACTAAAAAAATAGTTTTATTAATATAAAAAATTACAAATAAAATAACTAAACTATTAATTACTGCACTAATTGTATTTAATAAAACATAAGTTTGATAACTACTTATAAACTCAATTTCACTATAAGTATTTATAATATCTAGTTTGATATTTTTTTCAACTAAATAATAATAAAAAGTTTCTAGTTTTTTACTTTTATTTTTTTGATAATACTTATTTAATAAAAACTTAGAAATTTCATTTAAAAAAATATTAATTATAAAAATTGCTAAAAAATATAAATATAAAAAATAAGAATTATTTAAATTTGTTATAGACAATGAATAAACATATAAAAACCGCATTTCTAAAATAGTTAATAAGATGCTAAAAATATTTAAAATAATATAAAACAAATAAGCTAAATAAAAACTATCAAACAAAGTAAATAAATTATTATAATTAGCTTTAAATTTTTTATAATTAGAATTAAAAATTAATATATAACCTGTAAAGATTTGATAAAAATCCTTGTAAGTGATTTTTTGCTTTTTTGTTTTTAAAGGGTCATAGATTATTAAATGATTATTTTGTTTTTCAACTACAACAAAATGTAATAAACCAGTTTGATTA
The DNA here is from genome assembly GCF_000011445.1 of Mycoplasma mycoides subsp. mycoides SC str. PG1. Lineage (NCBI taxonomy): Bacteria > Bacillati > Mycoplasmatota > Mollicutes > Mycoplasmatales > Mycoplasmataceae > Mycoplasma > Mycoplasma mycoides. The sequence goes on along the minus strand of NC_005364.2, from coordinate 521,568 downwards.
ACAACTTGAGCTAAATAAACTTTTTTATTTATTTGTTCTAAGTCATTTTCGATTTGTAAAGCTTTACAAGTTAAAAAATATTTTGAACAAATATTTGAAATATCATAAAAACTTAACATTTCTTCAACATAATTAATTTCTAGTTTTAATCTATCTAAATCATAGTTTTGATTATAATAATAATTAATTATCATAGCTAAACAAGCTATAGAACAATCATTATATTGTGTTTGTTTAATCAGTTTAATAAAAATCACCTCTCATATATGTATTAGAGGTGATTTTTTAAAATTAACCAAAAATTACTAAATTTTTATAAATTTCTTCTTTTTTTTCTTTTCCTAGTAGATATTCAACAATTGCTAGACTAAATAACATACTACTTCCAGCACTAACTCCAGTTATAAAATTATTATCAACAACAAATGGTTTATCTAAAACTACATTAGCTTTATCTAAATAAAAATTACAATTTGGATAATGAGTAATTGTTTTATTATCTAATAGTTTAGTTTGTCCAATTACTTGAGGAGCTGCACAAATTGAAGCAATTAATTTATTTTGTTTATTAAATTCTAAAATGTTATCAATTAAAGTTTGGTTATCAAATAAACTAGTAACTCCACTTCCACCAGGTAAAACCATACCATCATAATAATTAATATTTAAATCTTTTCATAATTTATTTGCTTTAATTACGATATTATGAGCACCTTTTACTTCTAGTGAATCAATTGTTGAAACCATATCAACTAAAATACCAGCTCTTTTTAAAACATCACAAACTGTAACTGCTTCTATTTCTTCAAAACCAGGATTTAAGTACAATGCGATTTTTTTCATATTTCTCCTTTATTTAATTATACAAAAAAGAGTCTTTTGTCAAGACTCTATTCGTTTGAAACTGTTAGTAAACTAGCAGGTTTTTGTGTTCTAATTTTATTTGATGAAACAATTAATGAACCAATAAATGAAATACCAATAATTAAAAAGCTTACTATTAAAGTTCAAAAAGCAAATCCATAAGGTATTGCAAAACCTAAACTTGTAATAATTTGAATAATTAATGTGATTAAAATTCAAGTAGCTAAAGTTGAAATTGCTCACATAATTAAACTAAACACAATTGCAGTTCCAAAAGCATATTTACTAATTTTATAATTTGAATATCCTAAAGCTTTCATTAAAATCATAAACTGTTGATACTGAGTTACATAAATATCTGAAATTAACATTACTAGTAAAGCTGAAGTAATAATTACAGTAATTATTAATAACATTCCAATAGAAATAGCTATAAAAGTAATTTGATTAATTAAAGTTTTTGATGTAGCTAATAAGTTTTGATTTTTAATATTACTAATCATATCATCATCACCAGAAGCAGATGAAGCACCATGACCATTTAAAATATAAAATCCATTATATGCAGTATCTGGAACAAAACTAATTCCACTAGTTAAATCTAATGCTTCTTCAATATTTGAATATTTAGCATTATGTCATAAAAACTGAGCTTTATCAAAAGCTTTATTTGAACTAAATAACAAATTATTAAACTCTTTAGTGTTTTTAGTTTTATCTATATAATTTATGATTTGATTATGATCATATCTATCAAATCTTGAAATTATATTATTATAACTTTCACCAGCCTTAATTACAGTCTGTTTATTATAAAAATTATCTTTAATTCCAATTTTTTTACCAATTGAAAGATTTAATACTAAATTAATTAACCCTTGATCAGCCAAAATTAATTTTTGATTATATGAATCTAGTGTACCAACTGGTTTTATAGTAATTTTTAAATCTTTATTTTGATAATTTGTTTTTGCATCTTTTTGAATAATTGGTGTAGTCATTCCTGATATATTTTTAGTTTTTGTTGCTTGATACATTCAATATTCAGGTTTAGCTGTTAAATTACTTAAACCAGATTTATAAACATTATCAACTAATAAACCATATCTTAAATCATATGGTCTAATCATTAAAAACTTTTCACTAGTATTTTTAATATCTCAAGCTTTAATTACTGATTTTGGAACACTATTATAATCAATATCTTTTTTATATCAGTGTTCAGAAGAATTTTCTAATTCTTTTTTTGTTTTTTTAGAACTAGTAAAATAAATTATATGATCAGTATTTATTAAGCTTTGAGGAATATATAATTGAATATTTTTATATTGATAATAAGGTCTAATATATGAACTTAATAAATCATCAAATTGATTATTATAAGTAAAATCATCAAACATATAACTATTATTTAATAATGTTCACTCTTTATTATCATAAGTTGAATCATTATCAAATCTATCTTGATCATATAATAGTTTTAAAGTGAACTTATTATTATCTAAATTATATGGATCTAATCATCTTATATCTTGATCACTAACTGCTTTACTATTTCTACCAGTTCTATTTTTACTAATTAGATTTTTTTGTTCAGAAGTTAATGAATTATAATATTTTGATTTAATAAAGTTTAAATCATCATAAATTCAAGCATGTTTTGGAATATTTACATACCCGTTTTTAGTATTTATAAAAAACTGTTTAGATGAAGTTGAAATATTAGAAATATCAGGATTTTTATTTAATTTATAAAAAGCATTTGCTTGTTTGTTTGGTAAAATGGGAACATTAATTGGATTTGTTTTACTATCATATAAAACAAATTGATCATTTAATTTAATATCAGTATTTTTCTTTTCTAAAAATACTTCTTGTAAAGCTAATAATTTTTTATAATCAATAAATAAATCGTTAGCATTTTTTTGATTAATAATAAAAGCTGATTGGTTATTTGCAATACCAGTTAAACTTAGATCAGTATTTTTTTGATTAATAGTTGTTTTAATATCAGTAATTGTAGTTAAAGTTTCATGATCTGGAATATAGTGTTGAACATTATAACCAATTGAAAATTGTTCTTTTCTTGATGGTTTTTGAATATAAGCACTAACATAAGGTGGCACTGCTTTTAAAATAGCATCAAAGATTTTTGTTTTTCAATCATCACTACTACTTGTTGATAAATCACCTACTAAAATTGAAATTGCTGTAGTTCCAGTTTTTGTAAAGTTATTAGTTAATTCTTTAAAAATTAAATATTTTTGTTCATCAGTTCATTTAGTAGTTGTATCTTTTGGATTAACAACATTATTTTTTGAATTTAAAATCAAACCTAATATTTGGTCAATAACTCCAATTGAAAATTGATTACCAACAACATTATATAAATTATTACCAAACATTTCAGTAAATAATAGATCTAATCCATTAGTATGATTTGCACTAGTTTGGTCTTTATTTTGTATTAGTTCTAATAAGGTTCAAGCTATTTTTTTATTAATTTGTTCATTATTATTATTTTTAAATTTTTCAACTTTATATAAATATTTTGGAAATGGATTAACATCATAAGAACTAGATGCATAAGCAGTTGGATCTTTATAATAAAATAACTCTTCATTATTCAAATTAGTTGATAGTATATTTTTATCTAAACTATCTTGACCAGATCAATAATTAATTGTTGGTTTTGTTAAAGGAGAATTTGAAACACCTTTTGAATAATTATATTCATTTGCATATTTAATACTTTTATAATAAGTATTTTTAATAGTAAAAGCAATTGATGGAATTGCTAAACCTGCTGAAATAAACATAGTTGAAATTCCAACAACAGTTACTAATAAAAAGATATTTTTTTTACCAGAAGATGCTAAAGTTAAACTAAATTTAGTAGTGAACTTAGCTTTTTTAAATCAAGTTCTTTTTAATCTATTAATAAATTTAGAACTAGATCAGTTTTGTTTTACAGCTAAAATATCAGCTAATTGTTTTTTAGTAATAATAATTGCACTTAATAATGAAACAATAACACCAAATAATCCAAAAATTAACAAACTAATTAATAACGAAAATGGTTCAATAGTAAATGAGTATAAAGGAATACTAAAATAATTTACAAACAATTTAACAAATACTGATTGAGTAGATAAACCAGTTATTCAACCTATTGGAACTGAAGTTAAAATAATCACTATCACATAAGCTAAATAACTAATTGAAATTTGAATAGGTGAACTTCCTAATGCTTTTAAAATTCCAATTTGTTTAGCATTAAAATAAATTGTTTTTCTAATACAAATTACTAAAGCAATAATTGCAATTAAAGAAACTACTAAAGCTGCTATTAAAGTAGATCCTTTATAACTATTAATAGCAAGTGGAGCTATTGTTCAGTTAAATCTAAAAATAGAATGATCAAAATCTTTAATATTTAATCAAGTTGTAACTTTATTTTTTTGATCTTTTTGATATTTAATAGAATCATATAATTTAGAAATATCATTCATTTGATAAGAATTAAACAAATCAATAGAAGCATTATTTTGTTTTTTTCTTAAAAAAAATGATAAATATCCTTTTAATACTCTATTAGTATTTGATTGAGAAGTTGCTCCTAAAATATCATTAATAGTACTTCTAGTTACATATAAAATAGCACCTAGTTCAGATTGAGGGATTGGAAAATCTGGATCTGTTGTTGGGAAAAATGAATAAGCATCAGTAGCAAACCCAGTAATTGTTAGTAATGCTCCATCAACTATAATTTGTTGACCTAATTTTAACTTGTGAGCTCTTGCAAATTGTTCTGAAATTAAAGCTTCACCTTTACTTGGAGATCTTGCACCTTGATTTTTATTTAAAATAGTTAGATTTGTAGTGTGATCATCATTTAAAATAACTAAACGATATCTAATTTGAGTAACACTATCATAATAAAAAACTTCAGTTCTAAAATTAATATCATACCCACTAGCTATAGCACTGTATTTTAAATGTGCTAATCAAATATTGTGAAATAAATTAATATTATCAAATTGATTATCACCAATTATTTGATCTTTTTTAATAAAATTAGTATCTGATAGAACAGTAACAACATTAGTTAAAGAAGTGCCATTTCCATTAAAAAATGACAACTTAAAAAATGAACTATCATTAATTATTGGACTGATTGATTGCACTTTATTATTTGAATCAATTGTTGACAAAACTAAATCAGTGTTACCTTTAAACCCTTTTTCTAAAACTAGTTTTTTAATATCATCTTTAGAGTCTGGTTTTAATGTTAAAACATTATTATCATTTAAATTAATAGTTGTTTTATTTAGTTCGAATTCAGTTAAATAAGATTTATTTTTATCATTAATAATCCATTTATCAACTTGATTATCACTAATATTATCAAGCTTATTTCCAGTTAAAAAAGTATAAAAACTATTACCTATTTTATTATTATTTTCAATTTTAAAATCACTAAAATAAGGTAAATAAATATTTCTATAAATATGTTGAAATAAAGACATTCCACTTATATAAATATATGAAAATAGTTCTTTATTTTGAATTTGCTTATTAAAAGTTTGTTTAAATTCTTTAACATTAAAATTGTTTTTAATCTTTTCAAATTTTAAATCTTTTAATACTTTAGCATCATTTAAAAACTCGTTTTTATCTTTAAAACTATTAGATAAATATTTTCCAATTACAGTATTTTTTAAATAAGAATAATCTTTATTATTTTTTAAAAATTGGTTATATGAGTGATAAACAAACTTATTAAAATATAAAGAAAGCTGTCATAATCAAATATTTTTTCAAATTCAATTAGTATCTTTACCATTAATTGTTGTAAAAAGTTCAATAAATTCTTTGTTTTCAAATAATTCAGTTAATATAGTTTTATTATCAAAATTACTAGTTAGATTTTTTTTATTTAATATAAAGTTTAAATATGAAGTATTTTTATTATTAGAGCTTTGATTATAATAAGAATTTGAATTATTTACTAAATCTAATAAAGGAATAACTGATCTATCTGTTGTTGAATTATTTCTATCAATTCTATAAGTTCTAATTTCATTAGTACTACTATAATCAAATTTATTAACATTATTAACTATGTTATTATAAGTTTTATTAATTCTTGAAGTTAATGTTAAAGAAGTGCTTAAAATAAATGAAGCTAAAAAAGATAATAAAAGAATGATAATAAATTGGATTTTAAATTTAAAAACACCTTTTAGGCCTTGTTTTAATAACAATAAAAAGCTAGTTATTCTTTTCATTATCTTTCTCCATAAAAACAAATCATTTTTCTTTTTAATACTATCATTTTTTTATCTAAACTACACTTTTAAGAGCTTTTTTAAAATAAATCAATATGTGCATATGTTAATAGTTAATTGATAAAATTTAATATTTACAAGGAGAATAGATGAAAAAAATATTAATAGGTTTAAGTACATTTTCTTTATTAGTTAGTTCATCTAGTATAGTTTCTTGTACAATAACTTACCAATTTAAAAATAATTATTTAGATCAATTAAAAATGATCCTAAACACTTCATCAATAGCTGCTCAATCAATTATTTTAAGTGATAAAAATACTACAAATATTAGTACTGATTATTCACTAAAAACTTTTAGTCAAACTAAAATTAGTGATTTGTATAAAAATGAAGAAAAAAAATTAGCTGATAAATATGTCATTGATAAAAAAACTACTTATGAATATCAATTTAAATCAATGTTTTTATCACTTGAAAATCAAAAATGAACAGAACAGCTTAAAAAAATAACTACTATTGATAAAAACAATCAAACTACTAATTTAGATTTAGCTTGAAATGATCAAAATACAAAAACAACTGATAATAATATTTTTAAAACTCTAAGTTTAGCTTCAGCTGGGTTTAACTTTTTATTTTCTGGTGATTTTACACCAAATCAACAAGGAGAATTAATTAATAATTTTTTATCTAATCAATTTGGTTTATTAGAATCAACTGTTTTTAAAGATAATCAATTTACTAATTTAATAAATCAACTTAATAATATTGATAATAATCAATTTTATAATTTTGCTAATAGTTTATTTACTCAACCAGAATGAATTAATAGTGATAAAGAAAATAATCTAACTAAAAAAACATTACAAGAAATTTTAGAATCTTCATCAAAAAGACTATGAGATCAAATACTACCAAAAGATGAAAAACAAGATTTTAAAATAGATTGATCAAAAGTATTTAAACCTTTAATTGATTTATTAAAGGCTTTTAGTATTTATTATGAACAAATAGAACAAAGATCAGATAAAAATTTAACTTATCAAACTATGGATCCTTTACATTTGTTTAGTAACAAAAAAACAAATAGTGAATTCTTATGTGAAATTCTAAATACAGATTTACAAACTATTTATAAAAATAAAAGTGAAGATCAAATTAAACAAGAAATTAATTCAATCGATTTAAAAAAAGTAATTAACTTTTTAAAAAACACTTTAGTTTTTGATAATAATGATGAACACGGTTATAAATTTCAAAAATTTGTTGTTATGTTATTAAGTAGTGCTAGTCAAAAAGAACAACAAAATGAGATTACTAATAATTGTTTATTAAAACCTTTTTATACTTGATATGAACAAAACCAAGAACTTGTTAAAAAAATCATTACATCTAAATTAGAAAAAATAGAAAGCATAAAACCTTATGCAAGTTTTGTTTCTAATATAACTCCTATTTTATTTAAAGTAATTAAAGCTTTTCATCAAGATTTAATTGAACAAGGTTTAAATAAAAAGCTAAGTTCAGAATTAAGTAGTTATTTAAGTTTAGCAAAAGCAATTTTACCAGCTCTTAAAGTAGATAGAAAAGTGATTGATTTTTTAGATTTAAAAAGTTTAAAAGACTTTTTAAATAATCCTTTTTTAGCTTTATATAAACAGAATTTTTTAAAAGAAGTTTTTGAATTAATTAATCAATTATCAAATAAAGAAGTTATTAATAATCAAATTATTGACAATATTTCAAATGTTTATAATTTAACTACTTTAAAATTAGATAAATTATTTAATTACTTATTAGAATTAATTAAAAAACCATCAGCAAGTAAAACTAGTTTAGATGAATTTCAATTCTTATATGGATTAAAAGATCTTTCAATCAGTCAAATTATTAATAATTTATCAACTTTTTATAATAAAGAAAATCTAGACTATATTTTTAATTTAAATAGTTTTAAAAACTTATTAGAAACAATTTTTAATAAAAATATAACTATGAGTTTTAAATATAATAATCAAGAAAAAGAACTAAAAACTCAAAACAACTTATCAACTATTTTAGCAATATTAGGTTTAAATTCAAATTATACAAAAAATCTAAAAATTGAAATTAAAGATGATACAAATAAAATTTCTGAAAAAATAAAACAACTAATTGAGCAAAAACAATATGGATTAATTTCAGTTATTTTATTAGGATATAATACTGATACAAAACAATTTTATAAAGATTCTATTTTAGATAATGTTGCTAATTTATTTGGACATAATGATAAAGACACAAATAAAGATGCTTCTAAAAATGCTATAAATGTTCTTATAAGATCTTATTTAGAATTAGTTAATTGATTTCAAAATGTCTCTTTAAAAAAATATGCTAAAGATAATTTTTCTACTTATTTAGATCAAAACAATTGAACAACTGAATTTATAGATAAAAAAGGTAATATAGAAAATTTAAATGAACCATTCATAATAAATTATGTGTTAAAATATAAAAACCCAAAAAATAATAATCAAAATTGAAAATTTAAAGTTTCATTAACAAGAACTTCAGATTTTGAACAACCTTGAAAAATAAGTGAAATAACTAAATTGACTAATAATTAAAATTTGTTGAGTTCTAATTATAAATTTAGGAGAGATTATGAAAAAGTTATTAAAATTACTATCATTAAGTTCAATTATAAGTTTAACTACAACTACTATAAGTTGTAGCGTTAATAACTCAAATACTAAAAATAATCTTTTATACCTACTATACCTACTACAAATAAAAAACCTAATAAGCCTAATAATAATTTAAATCCTAATTCTGACAATAATCAAAACTACAATAGACAGTAAAGATTAATATATACTAACTATTTTTTGTTTTTCATTCTATTATATAATTCATAAACTTTAGATTCATATTGATTGTTTTTGTGATTATAAAATTTTTTGTTTTTAATTTCATCTGGTAAATATTGTTGTTCTACTCAATCATTTTCATAATCGTGTGGATATTTATAATCAATTCCAATCCCAAGTTTAATAGCAGATTTATAATGATTATCTTTTAAATGTTTAGGCACACTATAAATATTTCCATTTCTGACAAAATCTAAAGCAGAATTTGTAGCTAAATATGCTGAATTTGATTTTAAACTTAAACTCATTTCAACAATAGCTAAACCTAGTGGGATAATTCCTTCTGGAAAACCAATTTGTCTAAAAGCACTACATGCTTGAACTACTCTACTTGAAATTGCTGGATTAGCTAAACCAATATCTTCATAACCAATTATTATCATTCTTCTCATTAAACTTTCATAATCACCTGTTTCAATTAACCTACTAAAATAATATAAAGCAGCATCAACATCACTACCTCTAATTGATTTTTGTAAAGCTGATTTTAGATCATGAAAATCATCACTATTTTGTGCTGTTGGATTTTTTGAAACTGTTATAATAGTTTTAATTTCTTTTATATCTATAAATTCATTACTATAAAGTCTATCAATTAATTCTAAATAATTTAAAAAAGTTCTAATATCTCCAACACTTATTTGAGCTAAAAAATCTAAAGCTTCATCTGAAATATTGATTTTTAATTGATACTGATTAATAACTTTTTTAGCATAACTAATTAATTCTTCTTTATTAACTGGTTTTAGTTCTATTAGTAAACTTCTACTTCTTAAAGCAGGATTAATTACAAAAAATGGATTTTCAGTAGTTGTTGAAAAAACAAAGATATTTCCTTTTTCCATATATTCTAATAAAATATCTTGTTTATCTTTATTTAATCTATGTATTTCATCAATTATTAAAATAAATCTTTTTTGTTTTAAAGCAGTTTGAATAATATTAGTAAGTTTTTCTTTTTTATCATAACTAGCATTAAAAATTTCATAATCAATTTTTAAATCATTTGCTAAACTAATTGCAAAACTAGTTTTACCAACTCCAGAAGGACCATAAAAAATTAAAGAAGTGCAATAATTATTTAAAATCATTTTATTTATTAAACCCTTAGGTTTTAATATTTCAGTTTGCCCGATTATATCTTTAGTAGTTTTTGGTCTTAACAAAAAAGATAGTGGTTGATTCATATTAACACCTCATTTTTATTTTATTATTTTTTAACTAATCAAATAATTATAGTTAAACTTTAAAAAATAAAAACTCACAATTTAATTGTGAGTTAATTATTTATAGATTATATTGTCTATTGATTATTATTTTTAAAAATTATTTCATAAACATCTTCATATTTTGAAACAGGAGTGATTTTTAAAACATCTTGAACTTCTTGAGGAACATCTTCAATGTCTTTAACATTTTTTGAAGGAATTAAAATATGTTTTAAACCACTTCTAGCTGCAGAAATAGATTTTTCTCTTAATCCACCAATTGGTAAAACATTACCTCTTAAAGTGATTTCTCCAGTCATTCCAAAATCTTTTGAAACAGGCTGTTTAGATAAAGCTGAAATTAAAGCTGTTGTTAAAGTAATACCAGCACTTGGACCATCTTTTGGAACAGCACCTTCTGGAACGTGAATATGAATATCAATATCATCAAATTTATCTTTTGAAATTCCAAATTTTTCATGATTTGCTTTTACATAAGTTAAAGCAATTGTTGCAGATTCTTTCATCACTTCACCAAGTTTACCAGTTAAAGTTAAATTACCTTTACCATTATAAGTACTTACTTCTATTGGTAAAATATCTCCACCAAATTGAGTATAAGCTAAACCTGTTACAACTCCAACTTGTGATTCTTCTTCTTTTGAAGTATGTTCAAAAATATGTTTTCCTAAATATTGGACTACGACTTCTCTTGTAACTACTAAATTAGTAATCTCTCCATTTAAAAGTTTAACAATAAATTTTCTAGCAATAGTTGCTAAATGTCTTTCTAATTGTCTTACTCCAGCTTCTCTTGTATAATACTTAATAATTTCATCATAAGCTTCATCAGTAAATCTTAATTCATCTTCAGTTAATTGATCTTCTTCAAGTATTTTTTTAGTTAAATAATCTTTTGCAATATGCATTTTTTCAATTTCTGTATAACTAGATAAATTAATAATTTCCATTCTGTCATATAATGCTTCTGGAATATTTTCAATATAATTAGCAGTTGCTATAAACATAACAGTACTTAAATCATAAGGTTCTTCAATATAATGATCTGAAAATTCCTTATTTTGTTCTGGATCTAGTACTTCTAGCATTGCTGAAGCTGGATCTCCTCTATTATCACTAGCCATTTTATCAATTTCATCTAATAAGAATAACGGATTTTTAACTTTAGCTCTTTTTAATGCTTGAATAATTCTACCAGGCATTGAACCAACATAAGTTTTTCTATGTCCTCTAATTTCAGATTCATCTTTAACTCCACCTAGTGAAACTTTAACAAACTTTTTACCTAAAGCTTCAGCAATAGATCTAGCTAAACTAGTTTTTCCAACTCCTGGAGGACCTACAAAAGTAATAATAGGACCTTTTAATGATTTAGTTTTTTGTTTAACAGCTAAATATTCAATAATTCTTTCTTTAACTTTTTTTAAACCAAAATGATGTTTTTCTAAAATCTCTTGAGCATATTTTAAATCATCAATGTCTTCTGATTGTTCTCATCAAGGAATAGACATCATTCAATCAACATAGTTTCTTTCAACATTAACTTCAGCACTGCCTGGTTGCATTGTTTCTATTCTTTTAATTGATGATAAAATCTTTTCTTTTACACTTTCAGGAAATGGTTCTTCTTCTAAACGTTTTTTATATTTATCTAATTGAGAAGCATCAGAATTTTCATCATCTAATTCCTCTTTAATGATTCTCATTTTTTCTCTTAAATAATATTCTTTTTGTTGTTTATCCATTTTATCTTTTAATTTTTTATTGATTTCAGAATCAACAGTAGAATTATTATTTAAATTATTATTTAGTTTAATAGTTGATTTTGGTCTGTTAATAATTAGTTCTTTTAGCAATTCTAATTTTTCTAGTATAGAAGTAGATTGAATTAAAAGCAATTTTGTGTTTAAAGAAACTAGAGGCATTTTGTCAATTATTTGATAAATTAATGAGTTTAATTTATTAAAGTCATTTTCATTAAATACTAAAAGTAATTCAGAAGTATTAAATGAATGTTTTTCTTGTAATTCTTCAAGAGCTTCTTTTATTTTAGTTTTTTGAGCATCTGTTTTTGGTAATTTGTCTTCAAAAACAGAACCAATAGCATAAATAATATTATCTTCTTCAACAAATTCATCAATTTTAATCTTTTGATTATAGTTTAATTCAACTGAAATAGTGCCATCTTTTCAAACTTTTTTAACTGATAAATCAGCAACTGTTCCTAAATAAAATAAATGCTCTAAATTTGGCTCTTCTTCTAAAGGACTTTCTTGAGAAACTACAACAATTTGGTTATTATACAAATCAGCAGAAGCATCTAAAGCATTCTTACTTTTAACTCTTCCAAACTCAATAGTTTTAGAAGTACTTGGTAAAATAAATATTCCTCTAGTTACAACAACAGGTAGCTTTATAGTCTTCATAAAACTCACTCCTTTTATTTTCTTTAAATATTGTAACACACTTTTTTAGCACTTAACATACTAAAGTGCTAAATTAATAAAAACTATCCTTTGAGGATAGTTTAAATTTAATTTATTGTTTATTAATTTCCGTTGTTTTCAAAAATAAATGTTTCTAATAATTCTGATTCAACTTGGTGTTTAATAGCTTGATTATCAATTAATGATTTAATTTTGTCAGCTTCAATTCCATAAAGATTTGCAAATTCTTCAAATTTAGCATTAATAGCTTCTTCACTTGCAACAATATTTTCTTTATTTTTAATTTCACTTGCAACTAAAAATGACTTAATTCTATGAATAGCATCGCTTTTTAGTTCTTCATCAATTTCTTCTTGAGTAATTTTTGTAATTTCTTTATATTTATCTAATGTAATTTTTTGTTGAGCTAATTGATCTTCAAATTCTTTTTTAACATCTTTTATTTGTCTTTCAATAATTGTTTTTGGAATTTGGAATTCTGAAGTTTTAATAATTTCATCAATAATGTTTTCAACAAATTCTGATTTACTAATTTTAGTTTTTTGTTCTAAAACATCTTCTTTAACTTTTTGTTCTAATTGTTCATAAGTAGTAATGTCTGGTAAGTTTAAGTCTTTAACTAATTCATCGTCTTTTGCTGGTAGAATTTTTTCTTTAATGTTTTTAATATTTAAAACAAATTTAGCATCTTTTCCAGCTAATGATGGGATGTATTCTTCAGGGAATTTAACATTAATTTCTTGATTTTCACCAACTTTTAATCCGATCATTGAATCTTCAAAACCAGGAACAAATTGATTTGAACCAATTTCTAAAACAAAGTCTTTAGCTTCTCCACCTTCAAAAGCTTGATCATCAACATAACCTTTAAAATCAAAAGTTACAATATCTCCTTTTTGAATTTGATCATCAGCTTGTTTTTCTTTTTGCATAGCAAATCTTGAACGATACATATCAATAACATTATCAACATCTTCTTGATTTACTTCAACAACTGGTTTTTTAACAGTTGTTATGTTTTTATATTCTCCAACTTTTAGTTCTAAAACTAAATCAAAAATAAAATCAATAACAATTTCTTTATCTGATACTTTAACAATTACAGGAGTTGGTGAATTATCATTTTGAATTTTATTTTCTTGGCTTAAAGCAAAATCAAATGCTGGTTTAACAACAATTTTAAAAGCTTCATTATAAATTTTAATTGGTGTTAAATATTTAGCAGTTTCACTTTCAGGAGCTTTACCTTTTCTAAAACCTGGAACTACTAAATTAGTTTTTAATCTATTTTTAGCTTTTTTTAAAAATTCTGTTCATTGATCATCTTGTATAGTAACAGTTCATTTCCCTTGACCTTGATCAACAAATTTTTCTTGTGCAAAAATCATTTTAATATTTCCTTTTCTATCTTATATATGATATATTGATGTTTTTAGGCTTCATAGAAATTGTTTGATTAATTGTTTTATCAATAGCTTTAAAAATTTTATCTTCATTAATATTTAAATCTTGTAATTTTTCATCACCAATTTTAATAGTTGCTAAAATGTGTAATTGATTTTCATCAAGTACATAAATTGAAGAAGAAACATTTTTAGGATCAGAAATTTTAGTCATTGATAAAATAACATTTTCAACTAATCTATTAATAACTTTACTTTCTATTTTTAAATTACCTTTAGAATTTTTTTCAATATCTATATACATATAAATACCTCTATTAATTAGGCTCTTCCTACATATTTTCCATCAGCACTTGAAACAATTATTTTAGTTCCTTGATTTACAAATAAAGGCACCATTATTTCTAATCCAGTTTCTAATATAGCTTTTTTTTGAGCCCCACTTGTAGTATCACCTTTAACAGCAGCTTCAGCTTCAACTACAGTTAGTTCAACTTTAACAGGAAGATCAATACCTAAAACTTCATTTTCAAATTCAGTCATATTAATCATTAAACCATCAACTAAAAAGTTTTTTTCTCATTCTAATCTAGTCATTGGTATTGAAACTTGTTCATAAGTTTCTGTATTCATTAAATAAGCATCATTTCCATCATTATATAAGTACTGCATTTCTTTTCTTTCAATCATTGCTTTATCAACTTTTTCACCACCTGTAAAAGTTAATTCAACTCTAGCACCAGTTCTCATATTTTTTGCTTTAACAGTTACTTTTCCTTGTTGTCTTCCTGTTTTTGAAAATGCTTGTTCTAATACTAAATAAATATTTCCATCATATAGAAATGTTGTGCCTGGACGTAAATCGTTAACTGACATTATATTCTCCTTTATAGCTAATTAAAAAAGCAAAATTCTTTATAATTATATCATTTATTTATAATTGCTTATTTGTTATTTTATGCTTAGTCAAACTTATCGTTTATTTTTAAATCACTTAATTTATTTAAATAATAATTAGAAGCTAAAATCATTTTTTTACCTTCTTTTTGAATTTCTAAAATTAATAAAGCTTTATCTAAAGTTTTAACAACTATTCCTTGCTTATTAATACCAAGAATAGTTCCAGGAATAGCATTTTTATTTTGATTATCTAAATCAATTACTTTAGAACTTTTGATTTTATATCTTTGATTATTAATAGTTGTATATGAAATAGGACTTGGTGATAATGATCTAATTAAATTAAAAATATCTAAACTAGTATTATTTCAGTTGATTTTTTCTTCTTCACTAGAAATATTCTTACAAAAAGTAACTTCATCTTCATTTTGTTTAATTAACTCAAACTTATGATTATAAATATCAACTAAATATTTTTTGCACATACTATAAGCTAAGTGACCCATTTTTTCAAATAAACTACCAGAATCATCACTATCTAAAATATCAATACTTTCTTGAACATAATAATCACCAGCATCCATTTGCTTAACCATTTGCATAATTGTAATCCCAGTTTTTTTATCTCCATTTTTAATAGCATATTGAATAGGAGCTCCCCCTCTTAATTTTGGTAATAAACTACCGTGAAAATTAATTGAATCAATTTTTGCTAATTTTAAAATTTTAGTTGGAATAAATTGACCAAAAGCGCAAGTAATTAAAAAATCAAACTCTAATTTAGCTAAATCATCATAAATTTCACCAATTTTATTTGGTTGAACAACTTTTAAATTATTTTCTAAAGCTAATTTTTTAACTGGTGTATGAACTATTTGTTTTTTTCTACCAATTGGTTTGTCTGGTTGACTAATTACTAAAACAATTTCAACTTGATTCATTTCAATTAAAGCTTTTAAAACATCAGCTCCAATTTTTGGAGTGCCACAAAAAACAACTTTAATTTTATTTTGCATGCTTAGCCTCTCATATTTTTATTATTTGATCTACTTTTTTTAATATTACTACCATAGCTAAAGTATCTCTATTACAATACTTAATCATATCTTTTCTGATTAAATTGTCTCAAACTGTTTTTCCAATTCTTTGTTCTAAAAATCTTCTAAATGTTTCACTTGCTTTACTTCCATTATTAATTGTTAAATTTTTATAAGTAAAACTAGAATCTAAAGCAGGTTGAGTTTTTTTAATAGAATAAGATCCATAAAAATTTTTATTTGCAATTAAAAATCAAGGCCTAAAATTAGCATCAATACTATTATCTTGTTTTACACCTTTAAAAAAGTCCATTAAATCAATTGTATTATTAACAATATATAAAATTGGAATCGCTAATTTTGGAAATAAAAAAGCAATTCTTTTTAAAACAGATTTTTCAAAAGCATCATTATAAGCAACATAAACACCCCCTTTATTACTAAAAATATCTTTTAAAAAATTAATAATAAATTCTTTTCTTGGATCTTGATAATCATTTGCTAAAAAATCATAATGAATCATACTATCTGGATTGTTATAATCATAATTTTTATCATGAATTATATCAATTGAATATTGAAAAGGAATTTGATAATAAGGATTAACTTTACTATATTTTGGTACAGCAAATTTAACTGTTTCAAAGTCATACATATAAATCGGTAATCTTTTATATTTATTCATTACTTGTTTTAAAATATAAAAATAATTATTATCAATCATTAATGAAGGATCTGATTTAATTTGATCATCTAATTTACTAATTTCAAAAATACGATTATACTTATAATTAATAAATTTATCATATTGATCATTTAATAAATTAGTAATTTCAATATCTAATAATGAATTATAGTCTTTAAAATATGGTGAGTGTAAATGTCTAATTAAAAAAGCTTTTTGTGTTTGTCTAGCTCCTCCAAAATGTCAAAAATTAGGAGCTTTTTCATCAAATCAATTTAATACGTGTTGACAAGCTTTATAATCTGAAATTTCTCTAGTTCACTTAATTCAATTTTTAGTTTTTTTATCATAATGTAAATAACAAGAATCATTTTTAAAAATTTCTATAATTTGATTTTCATCATATCTTAACATATAAGCAATTTTTAAAAATAATTCATCTAAATCAACAACATTAATTAAGTTTTTATAATCTTCAAATAATGTATTTCTAGTTTTTGCTTGACCATAAGTAAAATAATCAATTTCAATTAATTTATTTAAATCTAAATCATCAATTTCTTCTATATTTTTAAATCCTAAATCTAAATCATCAATATTATCAACAATTCTTTTAGCTTGATTAAAACTAATATCTTTATATTGTGATACAAATTCTTCAATACTTATTTTTAAATCAAAATCAACATTATTATCATAATCTCTTAAATAATTTTTATTTAATCTAGCAATTGCAATATTATCAACAATATAACCATTTCTTTCTAAAACATAAGCTTGATAAACTAAATCTCAAAAATGTTCTTTTTTAACTTTACTAGTAGCTTTTGCTTCAATTATTTCAACATGATTATTACCATTTAATTTCAAAACATCACATTTAACTTTTAAATTAAAATTATCATATTCAAAAGCTGGCTCATATAAATAGATATATTGATCTTGATGGTTTTTTAATAGTTCTCTAGTTTGATTTACTGCATCAATTATATTTGCTGTATCATTAAAGTCTTTAGTTAGTTTATCTGGATATTCTTTAATTTGTTTTAAATCAAAATATTGAATTACTTGTTGACCAAATTCTAATCCGTCTTCAATAGCATCACCTTTAAACTCATCAAGATTAAATCCATCATCACTATTAAAAAAATTTTCTCACTTTTGTTTAAATTCATTTTTTTCTTGTTCAGTTTTTAATTCTGTATTTGTATATTCTTCAAATAAATTAATACTAGTAGCATCACTTGAAAAATCATCTTCAGATTCTAAATCATGATCAATATTAAAAAAAAACTCTTTATTTTTATTTCATTCAACAGCTTTTTTAAAATTATTTATATTATGTAAAATTCAAGCAATTTTAATACATTTTAAATTAGCAATTTTAAAAATTTCTTTAGAAATATTAATTTTAAAAATACTATTCATAGACTAATTCTTTCTAATATTTGCTAAGTAAAATTATACTTTATTAAAAATAAAAAAGGCATCATTAGTGCCTAAGTTTAATTACTTTTAGCTCTTGAAGGAACAAACTTTTTATTAGAAATATTTAACTTTCTTTCTTGATAAATATCTAGTGATCCTTTTTGAGATTTTTGTTTTTCTTTTGCTTTTTTTAGTTGTTCTTTTTCTTGTTGAGCTAATTTTTTAGCTTGCATTTTTTCAACTTCTTTTAGTTTTTGTTTTTCAGCTTTAGTTAATTTAATAGTTTTTTCACCAATTGCTATTCTTCTTTTGGTTTCTTCTAAATCAATTTGACTATTAACTATTCATTCAGTATTATATTGTGATTTATTGATTTTAGTAGTTAAACCTTCAACTTCATAAGCTCTTGTTTCAATTATTTTTTGAGTTTTTGGTTCAATTAATTGAACAATTACATCAAAAACATCACGATACTTGTATTCAGCACCTTTTCTAGCATACACTTTTTCAAACTCAATTCTTAAATTTTTTTTATGTTCATTTTTTAAAATGTACTCTTTAATCTTACTTCTTACTTGATTGTATCTTTTTTCTTTTTCTTTTTTGTTTGCTTTTTTACCTGTAATAGTGCTTCAAATTACAAAACCAACTACAAAAACTAAAAGCACAATCATCAATATTGTAGATGTTTCCATAAAATCATTTCTTTCTATAACAATATAATTATAAAGTATTTTTATTTAATTACTTTATCAATAACAGCTCCACCTAGACAAATATCATTTAAATAAAATACAGCTTGTTGACCTATTGTAATTGCTTTTAAAGGTTTTTTAAAAATTACTTGATAATTATTATCATCTATTTTTTTAACTACTACTTTATTATCTATTTGACGATATCTAAATTTAGCTTGACATTCAAACTGATTAATATCATCAACATACTTAGAAATATCTAAAATTCAATTAATATCATTTACTAAACAACTAGTTGAATGTAAATAACTTTGATCACTTGTACTACATACATATAAAATGTTTTTTTTAACATCTTTATCAGCTACATAATAAGGTTCACTCATTCCAGAAAGATTAATGCCTTTTCTTTGACCAATTGTATAATACATTACTCCAATGTGTTGTCCTAAAACTTTATTAGTTTTAATATCAACAATATCTCCAGTTTGATTTGGAATATAATTTTGTAAAAAATTAGTAAAACTACGTTCACCAATAAAACAAATTCCAGTTGAATCTTTTTTATTAGCTGTAATTAAGTTTTGTTTTAAAGCTATTTTTCTAACTTGTTCTTTTGTTAGATTTGCTAAAGGAAATAAAGTCTTACTTAATTGCTTTTGATTTAATTGACTTAAAAAATAAGTTTGATCTTTATTAGTGTCACTTGCTTTAATTAATTCATATTGATTAGTAGTTTTATTAAATTCAACTTTTGCATAATGACCCATAGCAATATAATCAGCATTTAATTGATTAATTGCATAATTTAAAAACTTATCAAATTTAATATATTTATTACATAAAATATCTGGATTTGGTGTTCTTGCTTTTTTATACTCTTCTATAAAATATGAAAAAACATAATCTCAATATTCTTTAATAAAATCAACTCTATATAATTTAATATTTAACTTATCAGCAACTGCTTTTGCATCTAAATAATCTTGTTCTTGAGGACATATATCATCATTAATATTTCTATTACCTAAAATATCATTATTAGTTGCAGAATCTCAGTTTCTCATAAATAATCCTTCAACTTCATAACCTTGTTCTAATAATAAATAACAAGCAACTGAAGAATCTACTCCACCAGATAATCCAACTATAACTTTTTGTTTCATATATATCCTTTCTAAAATTAATATTTATATAAAATTATAAATTAGTGAATTTTTTACTTACTAAATTTACAAAAAAAGCTCCTATATATTTAGGAGTTAAACAGACATGTTTTTTAATGCTTCTTGAAGATCTACAATTTTATCTACTAAATCAAATAATTTATTTTTAATTTCATTTTTATTTTTTCTTTTAAATATTTCTTCAAATTCTCTATTTTCTTTTTGTATTTTTTCATCTAGTTCTTTATAAAGTTCATTTAAAAGATTAGATCTATAAATATCAATAATTAATTTTGTAATTTCGCTAATATGTTGTTTTTCAAGTTGTCTATCTTTGAATTGATGTAATAATAATTTGTGTTGATGTTGGTTATTTTTATTTTTTTTAATACTTTCTTCTAGACTACTAATTAACTCCTTTTTTATTTCATCAAACTTTAATTCACTAGAAAATTTAGTAAGCTTAGTTTTATATTCAAGAGTTTTCTTATCAATATTATTTGATATTAAAGTTTTTTCTTTTTCTTGAATTAAACTATTTGATAGTGTCTTAAGATAATCTAAATTAGTACTATTAAGAGATTCTAAAATTCTTTTTTTTATCCCTCTTGATCAAACGTTTTCTTTTGAGTCATTATTTCTAGGTGTACTTTCTTCTCTGGGTTGATCAGATTGGTTATTCATCCTATCATTATCTAAAGTTTTTTCTGTATTAATTTTATCTGAATCATTTTTTGTATTTTCACCCATTTTTTCATTATTGGAATGATCCTGTTTATTTTTATCTTGTTTATTTGTAGATGAATTGTTATTATTATCAGAAATTTGATTTATTGTAGTTTTTTTTACAAGAAACAACAACAATAGAAAAGCTTATAAACGCAATAGAACTTAGTATTGTTAATAATTTTTTCATTTTTTCATTCCTTTTTTATAAATATGATTTCATTATTTTTAATTAA
Source organism: Mycoplasma mycoides subsp. mycoides SC str. PG1 (assembly GCF_000011445.1). Taxonomy (NCBI): domain Bacteria; kingdom Bacillati; phylum Mycoplasmatota; class Mollicutes; order Mycoplasmatales; family Mycoplasmataceae; genus Mycoplasma; species Mycoplasma mycoides. The sequence continues at coordinate 500,543 of NC_005364.2, read as the reverse complement.
TAAAAATACTTTTAGAAATTTATTAAATTGTTTTTTTAAATCAGCATTAGTATTTTCATTTTTATGTCTATTAATATCAGTTAAACTCGAAGTATCATTTGAATTTATTGTTTCTACATCTTTATTTTTATTATTACTTTTTTATAGTTTATTATTAAGATCTTTTTCTATATTTTTGTCTCTAAATTTTATGCTAATATTATTAGGTTTTTTACAAGAAACACTAGCAAATGAAGTACTTAAAATTCCTAAAGAACTGAAAAATTTTTTCCTTATTGTTTTGTTTTACTTCAAATAAAAAAGTATCTAGTGTCTTTCTCCTATTTTCTTCAGTTGACTTTTCATTGATCTTTAAACTATTACTAAAATTAAGAGTTATTTCTTTTTTAATAGATTCAAAATCAAATTCATCTAAAATTTTTTGAATCTTTTATCTATACTCTATTGTTTTAGTACTAATTTCATTAGAATTAATAGTTAAGTTTTCAAAGACTAGATTTTTAGAAAAATCTTTTATTTTTTCATCATCTTTATTTTCTATTAAATTAACAACTTGCTTTTTAAAATCATTAGTAGCAGAATCTATTTTTTCTATTTTTGCTTTTTGTTCTTTAGTTAATCTTAAAGCAATATCATAACCAGTTGGACTATCTATAAATACTTTATTTCAATTGTTTAAAAACTCTTTTTGTTTATCTAATTTATTTTTATTAGTTGAATTATCTTCTGTTTTTTCTATTTTTTTTCTTGTTATTATCTATGTTTTTATTATCATCTTCTTTTTTATTATTAATCTTTTGATTAGTATTTGATACTTTACAAGAAACAACAGCAAAACAAGAACTTAATATTGTTATAAAACTTAATATTGTTAAAAACTGTTTTATATCCTTTCCTTAACTTTTTAAATAAGTTAATATTTTACATTTAATTTGTACCAATTAATTTTTTTAATTTTTAAAAATTACTTATTTTTTAATTAAAAAATAAAAAAACACTTTCTATTTTAAAATATCTATTAAATAGATTATTAAAACTATAAAACAAACAAAGACTAAAAAAAAGATGTACTAAAATAAACTAAAAAAGTTTTTTATTTTATTTTAGTCTATCTTATTATCAATTTCTTTAATTTTATTAGCAATCATATTAGCAATATAATTTGGCTCATCAACATTAGCATCAATTACTCAAAATGGAATTACTTCTTTATAAATGTCATATCAAAATTCATAAACTTTTGTTAAATTTAATCAAAATAAATCATTTGTATCTAATTCAATATCTCTTGATCTTTTATTAATTCTTTTAATAGCTTTATATGGATCAACTTTTAAATATATTACAATATCAAAAATTTTATTATTAGTTTGGCAATCAAATATATTTGGCAAAATACAAGTTAAAAAATAATCTTTAAAAACATTATAATCTCTATCATCTAAACGATTATATATATGATCAGTTTGACTAAAAACCATTGAATCTAATATACTTCTATCATAAATTACATTTTGATGATTTTTATATTTAATAAATGTTTTCATTCGATCAGTTAGCATTCATAAATCTAGTTTATAATTATAATCTTGTACATCAGAATTACTATCATCATAAGCCTTATTAAAATAAGGGCAATCTAAACTAGTTTCATTAACAAAAACATATTTTTTATCTAAAAGTTTTTTAAGATTTTCTAATAAAGTTGTTTTACCTGCTCCTGTTGTTCCAAAAATAGCTATTCTCATTTTCTCACCAAATTATCTTATTTATTTAAATTTAAAATACAAATCATTTAAAATTTCAAAAATTGTTATAGAAGCTTGATTTATAAATTTATCAAATTGTATCATATTAGAATCATTTAAAAACATTATATCACTAACAACTTTAACACTACTAATTGGTTTTTTATATAAAAAAGCTGTATGAAATAAACTGCAAGCTTCCATATCAACTAAATCTATTTTTTGATTTAGCTTATTAATAAATTGTTTTAAATGTTCTTGTTTATTAATAAAAACATCTCCAGAAGCAATATTTGCTGTTTTGTAATCTAAAGATAACTTTAATTTAGTTGCTAAAAAATATTTAGGTAGTTTTGGAATTTGACCATATGAATAATTAAATCCAGTTACATCAACACTAAAATAATAAGCCTTATTAACTAGTATAATGTCATTTTGCTTAAAGTTTTTATTTAAACTACCACAAGTTCCTATATTTAAAATTTGATCAATTTGATAATTATTTAATAAATAACTTAAACTACAACTGGCATTTACTAACCCAATTCCACTTATGCATAACAATATATCTTGATATTGATACAATTTTAAAATATCATTATCAATAATTAATTTTGCACCAGTTTTTTTAAGACTGTATTCTAGTTCTTCATACATTGCACTAATTATTAATTTCATATTATTTTTTATATTTTAAAAAATGTTCAACTGTTTTTATTAACATAGAACCAATATTTTCTTTACCATGTTTTTTTATAGCTAAATCATATTGATTTTTTAATAAAACTTTAAATCCTGTCATTAAGTCTGTAAAACATAGTTCTCTTAATTGTTCAACATTTTCATAATTTCTTTCAATACTAATTTTATCTGCACAAAAAACTATAATATCTAATTTAGTCATTTTCTCACTACCAACAGTGTGATTAAAAACAGCACTTAAAATTTCTTGATCATCAATTAGTCAATCATATAATAAATGCAAATAAGCTGTATATGAATGTCAAACTGGATAAGGTTCATTAATTAATTGTGGTAAATAAGTTTTTAAATAACTTAAAGCTTTTTCTTTTGATCATCTTTTTGTAATATCATGAAGTGTTCCAGCAATTAAAGCTTTTTTAGGATCTACATTTCATTTAATTGCTAATTCATAAGCCATTTTTCCAACATTTAAACAATGATTATAACGTTCAAAATCCATCTTTGTTTCCATACGTTCATATAAATACATTAAATTATAATTAACATAATCATTAATATCTTTAATTTGTTTGTCTAAATGTTTTAAATTTCTTATATCTGTAGAACTTAAATGATTATTTTCAAATTCAAATAATTCTAAATGGTACTTATTTAAAATTGTTTTGTTATAATTTTCATTTCTTTTAAAAATTTTAAAATCAATTATTTGAATTAGTTCATTAAAATTATTTCACTCTTCAAAACGATCTAATTGATCTGAACCCATAATAAAAGAAAAAGAGTCATTCTTATTGGTTTTTAAAATATGTTTAACTGTTTGATATGTTGGAGTGGATTTTTGATTCTTAATTTCATAATTATAAATTTTTACATAATCAAATTTATTTTTAATAATATCTAACATATTTAAACGATCTTTTATACTACTATTTTGTTTAGTTTTAAAAGGATTTAAATAAGTTGGGATTAACCAGACTTCATCAAAATTTAGTTTTTCATAGCAAGTTCTTATAATATTAACATGATCAGTATGAATTGGATCAAAACTACCACCAAATAGAGCTATTTTTTTACTCATTACTTCACCTAAATTGTTTAATTTTGTTGCTTTTCTTTTTCTTTTTTAATAATTAAATTAATTTCTTGATCTATAATTTCTTGAATATCTTGTTGTTTTGTTTGATTGATGTTTTTCTTTTTTTGAATAAAATAAGTCAAAATAAAAATTAATAATGACAATATAGCAATAATAGCAAAGACCAAAATAAAAATTCGAAAAGGTATAGCAATTCCAAACACTTCAATTGGTTTAAAATGATACTTACTTAATTGTCAAAACATTTATTTTACCCTTTCTTTTATCTTTGAATTTTTTTTGGTTTTATAGCTAATGATCTTTTATGTTTACTAATTTTATGTAAATAATCAATACGTTTTTTTAATTTAGGATCATTGTTTTGTTTTAATAAATAGCTGTCAATTAAATCATAACTAAATCCAATTTCACCTTCATCAGTTTGTCCTTCTCACAACCCTGCTGTTGGTTTTCTATTAATTATTAATTCAGGAACATTTAAAATTTTAGCAGCTTTTTTAACTTCAGATTTTAATAAGTGAATAATAGGAACAACATCAACTCCGCCATCACCATACTTAGTAAAATAACCTATATGTCATTCATCTAAATTATCAGTTCCTAAAACTAAATACTTTTTAGTTTGACCTATTGTATATAAAGTTGTCATTCTCAACCTAGCTTTAGCGTTTGAAATAGCTAATAAACTTGGTTTTTCATCTAAATTAGAAAAACTATTTTTAAATGCATCAAAACTAGTTTCTAAGTTAACTTCAATATTTTTTAAATGATTAGTTTTAATAAGTTCATTAGCACAATCATAATCTAGTTGTGAAGAATAAATTGGCATTCACACAGTTAAATAATTATCTGGAAAAGCACGTTTTGCTAAATTTGCAACAACTGCTGAATCGATTCCTCCACTAATTCCAACAACAACACCATTGCATTTAGCTTTTTTTACAGTTTGTTGAATAAATTCAACTAAATAATCTAAATATTGTTTTAAATTAGTTTGCATATTAGTCTGTTCACTCCAATTCATAATCAAAAACTTTTACAAAATCACCTTTTTTAATGCCTTTTTTAACTAATGTTTCATAAACACCAGTTTCTTTTAGTTTTTCATTAAACATTAATAAGTTATCTTCTGTTCATATTGGAAATTTTTGATAAATTTTAAAAATAGTTTCTCCAGCAATTTCTCAACGATTATTGCCTTTGTTATAAGCTTGAATATCTTCTTTTTGCTCTTCAAATTTATAAATTACCATTTCATCTTGATTATTATTTTTATCTAATTCTCATAAAGATTGTTTTTTTGCAACTTTTAATTCTTCATAAATCATAAATAATAATTGATCTATATTTTCTTTTTTTAAACCTGAAATTTGTATGACTTTTTTATTTTTAAAATAATTTATTATTTTTTCATCTAGTAAATTTAATTGAGCTTCATCTAAATCCATTTTATTTAAAACAATAATTTCAGCTCTTTTTTCTAAATTTAAATTATAAGTTTTTAGTTCATTTCTAATTAATTCATAATTCTTAATAATATCTTCTGAACCAAAATTTCCAGAAGCATCTATTATATGACAAATCACTAAACATCTTTCAATATGTTTTAAGAACTGATGACCCAAACCTTTTCCTAAACTAGCTCCTTGAATTAGTCCGGGTAAATCAGCTACTATAAAAGTATCATTGTTTTTAGTTCTAGCAACCCCAAGTTGTGGAGTAATAGTAGTAAATGGATAATCTGCAACTACAGGTTTAGAGTTTGAAATTGCTCTTAATAAAGTTGATTTTCCAGCATTTGGTAAACCAACAAATCCAACATCTGCTAAAACTTTTAATTCAGCTCTAATTTCAAATTCTTGACCTAATTCACCTGCTTCAAAAATAGTTGGGGCTTTATTTCTTGAATTTGCAAATCTTGCATTTCCTTTTCCACCCTTTCCACCTTTAGCAATTAAAACTAATTTATTATTTTCATTGATATCAGCTAATATGTTATTAGTTTTTTTATCATATAAAATAGTTCCTACGGGTACTTTAATGATTTTATCTTCACCTTTAGCACCATGCATATTTTTAATATCACCTTTAAAACCATCTTGAGCACTATATTTTTTTTGTAATTTTAGATCTAATAGTGAATGTTTACCTTCATCTCCTTGAAAATAAACAGACCCACCATCACCACCATCACCACCATTAGGACCACCATTAGGAACAAATAAAGCATGTAAAAAACTAACTGCTCCATCTCCTCCTTTTCCAGCCTTAATAATTAAATCAGCAGAATCAACAAATTTCATATAGCACCTACTTTACATTTATTACTTATAATATTTTATTATTATTAAATTATCTTTTAAAAATTTATCTTTAATTGCTTTGATTAGTTAAAGTATTTCAACATTCATCACACAAAAAAGTAGGAATGTTGTTTTTAAAGTTGTCTTTTTCTAAATTCTCTCAAATATCAATTTGTTGCTTAACTAATTGTTCAACTTCTTTTTCACTTAATTTTTTAGTTTCTTTTTTTAATATTGTTCCAATTGGAGTTGGTGATGAATTTATTACAAAACTAATTTCATAATTATCACATAAAGAACAAGTAATATTAAAAAACTTAACCATAAAAAAATTATAATCTCTAAAATATTTATAATTTTTAGAATCAAAATTAACTTTCATAATTAAAAACACCACTTTTTTTAATATCAATAATTATTTTATCTACATTTACTTGATTAAATTCTATGTTTTTATTTAATTTTTTAATATCAAATTTCAAATTATTTAATTGAAAAGATAAATAAATTATTGCTACAATAACATCATTTGTTTTTAATAACTCAACATAAGGAAAAATGTATAAAAAGTATGAAAAAAGCACTTGTTTACAAGTTTGAATTAAAAAAATATCCTTTTGATCAATAACTTCTAAAATTTGGCTTTCAATTTGATAGTAAATATTATAAATTTCTTTTATATTTAGTGATTTTGGATTAATTAAAAAACTAGTTTTTTTATCTTTAAACACTTCAAAATCTTGATCTATTTGTTGATCAGATAAACTAATTAATAATAATGATTTATTTTCATAAGCATTATTTATATTAATTAAATATTTCTTTATTTCATCAAGAACTAGTCTAATATTAATATTTATTAAATTTTTAATCCCAATAATTTGATCTAAATTATTTTTTGAATTTAATAAAGTTTTAATTTCTAAAATACTGTATGTTTTATTTAATTGACTATATTGTTTTTCTTTAATTTCTTTTTTTATTTTATAAAGAGATTTTTCAAAATCACTAGGAATATAGCTAAGCTCTAATTCTTGGTTAATAATATCTAAAGCTTTAGTTAGATTGTTTTTTTCAACTAGTTGTTTAATTTTTTTTAATATTTGATCATAATAATTTGCCATAATATTTTTTTCTAAAACAAAAAATCGTGCTTAGCACGATTTTAATGATTCTAAGTGGTGCCCACGAGAAGGCTCGAACTTCCGGCCTCACGCTTAGAAGGCGCGTGCTCTATCCTACTGAGCTACATGGGCAATAATAATCATATATAAATTTATCATATTTATATATGAAAATAAATAATATAAATTAATTTTTAAAATTTTCTAATTTATAAATGATTAATAGTGTTTGACTATAATCTTCTTTGTTTTTTACATGTTTAAAATTTGATAAAAGTTTAGATATTTTATAAGATACTTCATTAATAGTTTTTTTATCATATAAAGCTTTTTTTCTTTTATATGGTCCAAAAGTAATAATGAAATATTTTAAAATCAATTCTCATGAATAGTTAAATCTTTTAGCAATTGAAGGTACTAAACTCAAAATTAAAGAAATAGTTTTTAACATATTTGCTAATTGATTGTTAGTTTTTAAAAATTCTAATCTAAAATCTTTTTTAATAATTTCTTTTAAAACATTTTGATTAATTTGAATATCTTCTAAACTAATTGAATTATATTGTTTTTTATACATATTATGATCATCTAATTTATATAAAAACAAAGTATCTACTAAAGCTAATTTTTTTCTTTGTATTAAAAAGTCAGCTAAATAATTACTATCAACTTTTAAAATATCAATTAAACTAATGTAATTTGTAGATAATAAAACAGCATCTAAAAAATCAATAATTCGATCTTTATCACATACAAATTTAGAATAATCTTTTAATGAACTAATATGGTGTCCAATTTGTATAGGATTATAGTCTTTAATTAAAAATGGTAATAAAAATTTATCATCTTCATCATAATTTTTATTTATAAAATCAGGTTTTGCTGTCAGATAAATAGTGGAAGTTTGACCAGTTGGCTTATTAGTTAAAAATAATATTATATAGTTATAAAAACTATCAAAAATTTCTTCACCATCACTTAATGCTCATACTGATTTAATTCTGTCTTTTAAAAATAAAGCAGTGTATTTTGCTAATTGAAAGATTAATTTATATTTTTTTTCAATAGAATGCAAAACTCAATTTTCATTTTTAAAATTCAATAAAAAAGTATTTCATTCTTCATCATATTCTAAAATATCGATATGAGATTTAAAGTAATTATATTCATTAGAAGATAAAGGTCTTCCGACCTTTAATGCATTTAAAATATTTTGTTTAGTATAGATTTTTTTAATATTATTAAACATTTGATTTTCATTAGTTATATCAATAATTAACATAGTTAAAAATAAAGGATAAACTAAAGAGTGATAAACTATCTTATCATTATTTCTTGCTAAAAAGTTAGTATCAAAACGATACATTTTTGATAATTCAATTAATAATAAATTTAAAAAATCATTATTATAGTTATTATTATTAATTAATAATAAGTTGTCTGCTATATATTTTAATGCTATATTTTCTATAATAAAAGAAATTTCATCAATTTCTATTTTACTTAATTTTGAACTATACATTGAAGTTTTTGAATTATTATAATTTAAATATTCAAAAAATCTTGAATAGTTATTTGTAATATAGTTTGAAATTTCACTAACAGATGAATCATCTATATTTGTTAATGACTTATCTTTTAAAATTTGATATTGAAATAATCCATAATGAGTTACTTCAAAAATTTCATTGATTTTTTTTCTTAATAAAAGATCTACTTTTTTAAATTTATCTGTTTTTATTTTTTTAACTATATCATGAAAATAAACTCAAAATATAGTTTCTTGTTCTGGCATAATAACACCTACTTTATATTTAAATAAGACTAATAAATCTTATTCCATCAACCCTGCTTCATATAAGTTTCTAAAATGACCGGGTTGTTTTTTTAATTGATCAAAAGTTCCCATTTGAACAATTCCCACACCATTAGGTCCTAAAACATAAATTTCATCAACATTTTTAATAGTTGTTAACCTATGAGCTATAGTAATACACATTCTACCTTTAATTAATTCTTCTAATTTATCTTGAATTTCTTTTTCAACAACATTATCTAATGCACTTGTTGCTTCATCTAAAATTACTACATCAGGATCTTTTAAAAAGACTCTAGCAATAACTAATCTTTGTTTTTGACCACCAGATAAAATAAATCCTCTTTGCCCTAAAACAGTGTGATATTGATCTGGTAAAGACATAATAAAATCATGAAGTTCAGCCTTTTTACAAGCTTGAATCACTTCTTCATCTGTTGCATCAAATTTAGAATATTTAATATTATCTAAAAAAGTACCATATAAAATTTGTGGTTCTTGTTCAACATATCCAATATGATTTAAATAAGCCGGTAAATTAATTCTGTTTAAATTATATTCACCATTAATTAAAATTTTTCCATCAGTTGGAACATAAAATCTTAATAAAAGTTTTGCTATAGTAGTTTTACCACTACCAGTTTGGCCAACAAAAGCATAGCTTTTTCCTTTTTCAAAAATTAATTTAGTTGGTGGAATAACTATTCTTTCAGGTTTTTTTGGATATGAAAAACTAATGTTATCAAGAACAATTTTATCAATTTTATCAATTTTATAACCTTTTAAATTAGAATGAACCATTGGCTTTGGATCTGTTAATTCACTAATTCTATTAGCAGCATTAGAAGCAGCGGTTGCTGATCTTAAACTTGGTAATAAAATAGCAATTCCACCAATTAAAGTTGATAGTAAAGGAAAAATTAAAGCAATATCAGCACCTAAACTATTACTTGACTGATTATTACTTAAATATTGAACTGCAATAATTATAAAAATAATTGGAATTAATAATTGAATAACAAAAGTTAAAGAAGTATTTAACAAAGCTGAGGAGTGAGTAAATTTTGTTAATCCATTTTCATAATCTTTATTTTTTTCTTCTAATCTTTTAATTTCAAATTCTTCAGTTCCACTTGCTTTAATAAGTGAAATATTATTAATTCTATCTGTCATATCAGCATCAGTTTCTCTTTTAATATCAAATGCTAATATTAATTTTCTTCTCATATCAATAAAAAAGCCTACACAAAATAAATTAGCTATTAATAAATATACTAAAGATAAAGTTGCTATCATATATAAATTTTGAGTATACATAATTGTAATAGCTGTTATTGATCCAGAGAAAGCATAAATTAAATTAGTTAAAAATTGCTGAACTCCTAAAGCTAGAAATTGAGTATCTCCAACTAATCTTGTTAAAATGTTTCCAGAAACATGATCAAAATAAAAATCTACATCCTGATCTGTTAATGCTTTTAAAATTTTAAGTCTTTGCATTACTTCAATTTGAGCTGAATACAAAGCTATTGTGAAATTAGTAAAATATTCACAAATTATAATTATTGCCAAATTAATAGCAATAGCATATAACCAACCAGTTGAATCTAATTCCATTCAATTAAATAACCATTGTTTATTATTTTGAACTAAAGTAGTGATTATTTTTGATGAAAACAAAGGAAGCATTGCTGCAAATATTGCATCTAATGATGTAAAAAATACAACACCAAAAAAAAGCAAAGGATTTTTTTTAGCTATTTCAATATTCATTCTAATAAAAAGACCAAATTTTTTTAAAGTAAATTTACCTGTATTATCAAAACTTCACTTTTTTTTGATTTTTGTATAAACTTTTTTTACTTTTGACATTATAAACACCTCCTTAATTAGACATCATATTTAGAAAAACCGGCTTCATATAAATCTTTAAATTCACCAGGTTTTTTTACTAGTTCTTTAAAAGTACCAATTTGAATAATTCCTTTTTTAGGAGCTAAAACAATAATTTGATCAACATTTCTTATTGTTGAAAGTCTATGAGCAATTGTAATGCTTGTTCTATTTTTCATTAATTCTTCTAATTTAGATTGAATCTCTTTTTCAACAACATTATCTAATGCACTTGTTGCTTCATCTAATATTAATATTTGTGGATCTTTTAAAAACATTCTAGCAATAACTAGTCTTTGTTTTTGACCTCCAGATAAAATAAATCCACGTTCTCCTAAAATTGTATTATATTGATCTGGTCAAGTCATAACTAAATCGTGTAATTCAGCTTTTTTACATGCTAGAATAATCTCTTCATCTGTTGCACTAGGTTTTACATATCTTAAATTATCTAAAACTGTTCCTAATAAAACTGATGGATCTTGTTCAACATATCCAATATGATTTAAATAACTTGGTAAAAACACATCTTTAAGATTAATATTATTATTAATTAAAACTTCACCTGAGCTTGGATCATAAAATCTTAATAATAGTTTTGAAATAGTTGATTTTCCTACTCCAGTTTGACCAACAAAAGCATAACTTTTACCTTGTTCTAAAACTAAATTAAAATTAGGCAAAATAACATTATCTGGTTTGTCTGAATAAGCAAAAGTAACATTTTTAAATATTACATTTCCCTCAATTTTATGAATTCTAATTCCTTTTTTATCTAATGCGTGATTATTAATAAGTTGTTTTGCAGCTGTAATTTCATCAATTCTTTGTGCTGAAGTACTTGCTTGAACCATTCCTACAACAGCTCTTAGTAATTGCATAACAGGACCAATTAACATTCCAGCACATATTAACATCGGACCTAAAATAGCTTTTAAAGTATCAATATCATTTTTATATAATCATAAAGCAATTATTGTCATTAAAATTTGTACTGTATTAATAGCAAAAAATAAGATACTTATCATTACAGATTGAAAATAACTAATTTGTTTATATTTTTTATAATAAATTTCATGAATATCTACAAATCTTTTCTTTTCATATTCTTCAGTACCATTAGCTTTAATTAATTTAATTGTATTAATTCTATCAGTAACATCGCCATTAATATCAGTAATAATTTTTCTAAGATTAAACACCAATTTTCTCATAGGTAAAAAATCTAAACCAAATAAAATACCAAACATTAAAAATAGTGCAATAAAAAATAAACCAATATATAAACTAGTTGTAATAAATAAAGTAATTAAAGTAAATATCATTGTAAAAAAAGCAATAAAAATAATATTTGGTATAACAGAAGCTTGCATACCAATAATTTGAGTATCAGAAACTACTTTAGTTAAAATTTCACCTGTTTTTTTATTTGAATAATATTCAATATCTGTTGTAATTAATTTTTTAGTTAATTCATTTCTTAAACTAATTTCGATTTTTCTACCTAGTTCATTTCCAAATAAGTTAGCAATGTAAGTCAAAATTGCAGTAATAACTAAAATAATAATTCAAATAGATAAAATTATTTTTCAATTAAATCCTCAAAAATTATCAAAAACTTTTTTAGTTTTTTCAAATTCAACAGAAAACTGTAATTGTTGCATTAATAAAGGATTAAAAGCAGCAAAAAAAGCAGATAAAATAGCAGTAACTAATAAACCTATAGCTCATTTTTTATTAATTTTCATGTGCTTTCAAATAACATTAATAAAACTTTTTCTACCACGGTTAAAAGATTTTCTATCTTTTTTTAACTCTTCATCAGTCATTGGTTTATAAAAATGATCGAAATTATTTTTGACTTTCATTCTTATTCTCCTTACATTAAAATCATTATTAATTATAACATTTAGCTATTTAAAAAGAAAAAGAGACCAAGTTATAGTCTCTAATATTATTTAATTAAAATATTTTTTATTAGGAATTATATTTTAATTAAATAACTAATAAACTAGTTTAATTTTGCAAACATAAAATATCTAAAAAATTTAAGATAAATAACAATAAAAAAATTTAATACTTATTTTTAGTTTAAATATAAAATTCTATTTGCAAAAATTTCATTTCTGATATTTGTTAAATCATTATTTGAAGTGAAAGACTGAATTCTTCCTTCGATTCCAACAACAGCTTGATCGTGTAATAAAAACTCATCATCAACAGCATTTGATCAAGCTTTAATATTAATATAATCAAGTGAGTCTACTTCTTTTGATTTATATGGTTTTGGTACTTTAACAACAAACTTATAAAGCTTTTTTTCTCCATCTTTTGAAGTATAAGTAACAGTTGCATCTCCTTCTAATTGTCCAATAATGTTTACTAAATTCATATGCTTTCTCCTTTTGTTTTCTCATTATTGTATTAGATAAAAAAATTAAAAGTAACTTATTTTTATAAATCTTTTTAATATTTTTAATAAAAAAATAAAATTTTAAATAAATAGTCTAATCAAAAATCAACTTATTTTTAAAATCAACTAGTTTATGCTTATTTCTAATTATTGGTTTTATATTAAGTTATGTAATATAGTAGATCTAGTTTTGATTTTTCATTAGGAATAAAACAAACTTATTTATATAAAAATACTAATTTAACTAAAGTTTTTATATTGTCTTAAGTTTAAGTATATTAATAGTTTTTAGTTTAAAAAATAATTTTTCATTTTTATAATCTTGATTTAATTTCAGATATTAGTAATGTAAATGATATTAGTATATTAACTTTGATTGGTAGTTGCAATTGATGAATTATTAACAAAAAAACAATTAGAAGTTTTAATAGAGCAAGCAAAAGAATTCCAATATCAATCATTAGGATTTATTAAATTTGAAAACTCAAATTGAACTGGTAGTTTAGCAAGTCAATTATCAGATCAAGAAAAAGAACAATTAATTAAAAGATTTAATATCAAATCAAAAGCAACTATACTAATTAATTTTGGTAAATATGAAAAATTTCTCAATTAATGGGTTCTATTAGAGTTGAATTAGCTAAAATGTTTAATTTAGCCTATCCTAATGAATTTAAGTTATTATGAGTAGTTGATTTCCCATTATTTGAATATAGTGAAAAAGAACAAAGATATTTAGCAGCTCACCATCCATTTACAATGACAAAACCAGAAAGTTTAGATACTTTTGATGTAAACAAAAAAGATGCTATTGCTTATGCTTATGATCTAGTTATGAATGGATTTGAAATTGGTGGGATAGTCAAAGAATTACTGATCCTAAAATTCAACAAAGAATGTTTGATACAATTGAACTAACAAAAGAAAGAGTTGAAACTAATTTTGGTTGATTTATGAATGCTTACAAATATGGAGCACCATATCATTCTGGTATAGCATGAGGATTAGATAGAATTGCTATGATTTTAACTAATGCTCAATCAATTAGAGATGTAATAGCATTTCCTAAAAACTCATCGGGAATTGATCCTATGAGTAATGCTCCAGATCTTGTAGATCAAAAACAATTAGATGAATTACATATTAAAACAAATTAAAAGCAAAATACACACAATTAAATAAAATAATTTTTGTAAAGATAAAAGATTAATAAATTATAACATTTTTAATAGAATATATAATGAGGTGAATAATATGAAAAAGTTATTAATATCATTTAGCTCTTTAATATTATTATCAGGGGTTGCTGCAACTGTTGTTAGTTGTGCAAACATTGAAATGAGTAAGAATAAAAAAGATAAAGATAAAGATCTTAAATCTGATAAGAATAAAGACCAAAATAATAAATTTGATAAAAGCAAAGACAAAAACCAAAATAGTAAACCTAATAATAATGATCAAAATTCTAAATCGAATCAAGACAAAACTTCACCAAAAGATAATCCGTCAACACAATCTGAATCTGAGAAACAAGAAAATAGCAAACAATATGATCTAGATAAGTTAATAACAAATAAATTTATTTCAATAGATGGAAGTGGAACAGGAGATGGCAAGCTTGCCAAACTACCTCAAAACTTGCAAGAGTATTTAGATTTGATTAAAAAACAAAATCCTAAATTCACATTAACATTAAACAATGTTTCTTTTAATGTTGAAGAAAATGATAATAGTGGTTACAAGAAAGTAAGTGTTTCAACAAAAGGAAATAGTAAAAATCCAGTAATTGTTTATTTTTATAAAGATCGTCATGATACTGTTTATGAAGGCGAAAAAAAAGAAGTTGTAAAAGAAATTGGTTGAAGTAAAAGTACATACAGCACAGATATTTTACATTTTGATGAACAAACAAAGGAAGTTCTAGAAAACCTACCACCGTTTATAACCTCTTTAGAAGGCGCGTTTAGAAACAATATACAAGAAACAATTAAGAACTTAGACAAATGAGATACTTCAAACATAGAATTTATGAATGAAACATTTTATGAAGCAAAAAATTTTAACCAAGATATTAGTGGCTGAAAAACAAATAATGTTTCTAATATGGATTCAATGTTTTATGGTGCTTCAAGTTTTGATCGAAATTTATCTGGCTGAAATGTTGACAAAGTTATAACTTATATTGAATTTAATAAAGATTCTAAGATTTCAGAAAGAAACAAACCCAAATTTAAAGAATTGAAAAGAATACACCAAGGGCAAGGTGCAACAAAAATTTTGCATAACCGTGGGTTTTTAAACAAAATGAACCTTTAAATTTTTAAGTTATAATAATCTTATCAAAGGAAATTAGAAAATTAAACTAATCCAATAAGCCTAATTTTTCTTTGAGTTCAAATGATATGCGATAACATTCATTCTTAACACCTGAGACAAGTCCTGATAGTTCTTCGACTACTTCACTGGGCAATTCACTCGGGTGTTTTTTAATGCTGTTAAGAGTCTTATCTAATACAGTATGAATTCATCTTTTATTTATTGTTCCTAGGGTTTTTAAATCATGTTTTCTTTCTTCATCTAATTGTTTTCTTTCTTCATATAATGAAATACCAAAATATAGACCAGTTTATATTCATTGTAGAACTAGTAGAAGTAGTTATAAATCTATAAAAATGTTAGAAAAACTAGGATTTAATAATCTTATTAATATCCAAGATTCATTTTTACAGCTAAGCTATTATGAGTATTTTAATGATAGAACAACAAACAGAAAAAAGATTTTAACAGATTATAATTTTGAATAAAAAAGCAAAGATTCTAGTCTTTTTAACTAGTTTCTTTGCTTATTTTTTTAATTGGTTTATAAGATTTTCTATGAATATCTAAAATACCATATTTTTGTATAGCTAGTAAATGTTTTTTTGTACAATAACCTTTATGAGATTTAAAATCATAATTTGGATAAATTTGATCATATTCATCTAGTATTTTGTCTCTAGTAACTTTTGCTAAAATACTACTACAAGCAATAGAAAAACTTTTATCATCACCTTTAATGATTTGTAAAGTTTTAATATTAGTTAATTCAATATTTTGATTACCATCAATTAAAGCAAGATCTGGAGTGATTTTTAAATTATTAATTGTTGTCTTAAAACCTAATAAACTAGCTTGTAAGGGGTTAAGTTCATCAACTTGTTTACTTGAAATTATAATAATTTGATAATCTAGACAATTTTTTATAATTTCATCATATAAAACTTGTCTAGTTTTAGGATTTAATTTTTTTGAATCTTTTATTAAAGGGTTAAAATAATCAGGTTTTAAAATCACACTAGCAACAACTAAAGGACCAGCTAAACAACCTCTACCAGCTTCATCGCTTCCTGATAAATAAGTAATATTATGAACAATTTTAATTTGATCATCAAATGATTTTCTACTTATCATAGTGAACTAATATCATTATCTTGTTTGTTATCTTCTGGATTAATAGCTTTTTGAATTTCTTCAGGAACTACTTCTAAAACTTTTTCAAATGAAATTTTTCCTAATTTACCTTTATCTAGATCTTTTAAAAATGAAGATAGTATTCTTTCCATATCTAAAATATCTTCAGTAACATATCATTTTTTTTCAATTCCAATTGTTTCAAAAATCTTATAAGAATCTATAACTGAAATGGGTTTTTGTAGTCTTAAATTTATTTTGTAATATTTTTCAATAATATCATCATAATTGTTATAAATATAGCTCATTAATTTAGCTGCTACTCTTTCTTTTGGAAAGACATTATCTTTTATTGAATTAATAGCACAAATATTTACAGCAACTGTTTCAGATTCTAGTTTTGAAGGTAAAACTCCTGGTGTATCTAATAAATTAATAAATGGATTTAAATGAATTAACTGAATTCCTCTAGTAACACCTGGTTTATTACCAACTTTAACATTTTTACCTTTAATTACTCTATTTATAAAAGTAGATTTTCCAACATTTGGAATTCCAATAACCAAAGCATTAATTAAAGTATTTTTTATTCCTTTAGCTTTGTCTTTTTCACGTTTTTTAATTGTTAACTCATTAATTACATTAATCAATTCATTAACTATATCAGTATGTCTATTATATAAAACAATTACTTTTGAATTTTCGTTTTTAATATAATAATCAACTCATTGTTGAGTAACTTTAGAATCAGCAATATCAGCTTTTGAAAAAATATAAACTATTGGTTTATCTTTTAAAAGCTTTTTAAAAGTGGCATTTTTTGATGAATAAGGAGCTCTTGAATCAATAACTTCAACAACGACATCTACTATTTCAATTCTTGCTTCAATATCTTTTAAAGTCTTATTCATATGACCTGGAAACCAGTTGAACTCAGCACTCATAAAATCACTTCTTTCTTTTTTCTAATATAATCTTATCAATAAATAAAAAACATCATAATAAAGTAGAAAAATACTTTATATGATGATTAAATTATTTGATTTCTTTAGCTTGTTTTGTTGGCATAATTTCTTTAATTCTAGCAGCTTTACCAGAAAGTTTTCTAATGTAGTAAATACGAGATCTTCTAACTTTACCACGTTTAATTAAAGTAACTGAGTCAATAATTGGTGAGTGTAAAGGAAAAGTTCTTTCAACAAATACACCATTTGACATTTTTCTAACAACTACAGAATAAGTAATTCCTGATCCTTGAGTTTTAATAACTAATCCTTCAAAAGATTGAATACGGAATTTGTATCCTTCTTTAATTTTTACATCAACTCTAATAGTGTCTCCTGATCTAAAATCTATTAAATCATCACGTAATTGATTATTTATGATATCAAATTTTGATTTAACAGTTTTTGTTGCTTTTGAACTCATACTATTGTTCTCCTTTCATCTTTTTATAAATTTCTAATTGGTGTCTATTTAATTTAGTTATATCAATTAAATCTGGTCTTTTTTTAAGTGTTTTTATTACTTGCTGTTCTTCTCTTCACTTTTTAATATTTTGATGATGACCACTTAATAAAACATCTGGAACTTTTTTATTTCTAAATTCATATGGTTTAGTATAAACTGGATGATCTAATAAATTATTTTCAAAACTTTCATTTTCATGTGATTCTTGTTTAATGACATTTGGTAAAAGCCTTGATATTGAATCAACTAGAATCAAACTAGCTAATTCTCCACCAGTTATTACATAATCTCCAATTGATATTTCATCATCAATATAATCTAAAACTCTTTCATCATATCCTTCATAATGACCACATACAATAATAATATGTTCATAATTATTAGCATAAGTTTTTACTATAGATTGATTTAAAGTTTTTCCTTGTGGTGTTGTTAATAAAACAATTGATTTTGTTGTTTTTACTGATTCAATTGCTTTAATTAGTGGTTCAATCATTAAAACCATTCCACTACCACCACCATATTGATAATCATCAACTTGATTGTGACTAAGTGTAGAAAAGTTTCTTAAGTCAATAATTTCTATTTTAATAGCTTGCTTATTAATTGCTCTTTTTATAATTGATTCTTCTATATATGAGTTAATAATTTTAGGAAATAAAGTAATAATAGAAAACTTCATGTTATTTTAGTCCTTCAACATTTTTTGCTATTATTATTTGATTTTCATAATCAATTTCTTTTATAAAAACGTCAACTAAAGGAACTCAAAACTCTTTAAGATCTTCTGATTTAACTTTTATTAATTGTTGATAACTATTATTCATATAATCTATAATAATTCCATTTGTTTTAAAACTAGTAAACTTAAAGTTAATTAATGATACAAGCTGAGTGATATTTTGATTTTTTAAACAATATATTTCTTTGTTTTTAAATTTAATAACATCATTAATATTATTTAAATTTAAAAACTTAACAATTAAATAATTTTTATTTAAATTAATTTCTTGTATTCTTAAAACTTGAAAATTATCATTAGTTTCTATAAAAAAGGTATTGATTTTATTTAAATCATCAATCACAATATCACTATTTAAAATAACTTTAACCTGTCCTTTAATAGAAAAAGTATTGACTATAACACCTATTTTAATAAGATTAGCATTCATTGATTATTTTAATCTAATTAATTATCTTTACTTTTTTTAGTAGTTTTTTTAG
Organism: Mycoplasma mycoides subsp. mycoides SC str. PG1; assembly: GCF_000011445.1. Classification (NCBI taxonomy): domain Bacteria; kingdom Bacillati; phylum Mycoplasmatota; class Mollicutes; order Mycoplasmatales; family Mycoplasmataceae; genus Mycoplasma; species Mycoplasma mycoides. The sequence continues at coordinate 481,301 of NC_005364.2, read as the reverse complement.
ATACAGGTTTTTTATTTTCAGTTTGAGTATTTTTAGAAAATTTAGATTCGTGTAAAGCTTTTAAAATTCCTTGTTTAGAAAGCAAACTTCTTACTGTATCAGTTGGTTGAGCACCATTATTTAATCATTTTAAAGTTAATTCATTATCAATTTTAACTTCATCTTTTAATGGGTTGAATGTTCCAACTAATTCAATATATTGTCCATTACGATTAACACGTGAGTCAGCTACTACTATTCTATAAAATGGTGCTTGCTTTTTACCGATTCTTTTTAATCTTAATTTAACCATTGTTTCCTCCTATAATATATTTTTAAAACCTTAATAATAATAACAATTTTAAAAAAAGGTGTCAAGTAATTGTACTTAACACCTAAAAATTATTTGTGATATTTTTCATTATTAATAATTTTAAAAACTCTATAAATTTGTTCTATTAAAACAATTCTACATAACTGATGTGGAAGTGTAATTTTAGCTAGTGAAAACTTATTGGTAAAAGAATTTAAAAAACTTTTTGAATACCCATCACTAGGACCTATAATAAATAAGATTTTTGCTGATTTATAATTAAGATTTGTTTTTATAATTTCAACTAAATTTTCAGTTGAAATTAATCTTGAGTTAACATCAAGAACTACTTTTTCAAAATCTTTATAATTTTGTAATTTTTTTAATAATAAGTTAGAATTTTCATCTTTAATTTTATTTAACTCACCATTAACTTCTTCTTTTAGTTCAATAATTTCTAAATCTACATATTTTTTTAATCTTTTAAAATAATCATTAAAAGCATCAATATAAAATTTTTTATCTAATTTACCAAAACAAAGTATTTTGATTTTCATAGATTTTAAAATTTAAATCCGCCTTTAGAAAGATTTGGCATTCTTCCACTTTTAATCATTTTAGTTATTTCTAAAACTTGTTTTTTACCTTTTTCAAAAGAGTTTATTAACTCATTAAATTCTTTTTCAGTTCTTCCTGATCCTTTAATAATTCTATTTTTTCTACTTATTGCTTTTAAAACTCTTGGATCACGTCTTTCTTTTAAAGTCATTGAATCCATTAAAATTGAAAATACAGCTAATTTTCTTTGAGCATCTTGAATTTGTGTTTCGCTTACTTTATTAATAGGTAACATTTTCATCAACTTATTTAAACTACCCATTTTTGCAATTTGAGCTAACTGATTTCTTAAATCTTCTAAATCAAATTGACCTAAAAACATTCGATTCATAGTTTTTTGAATAGAACGTTCATCAATATTTTCTACAGCTTTTTCAAATAAAGTTTCAATATCACCCATTCCCATTAATCTATCAGCCATTCTTTTTGGATAAAAAGCAGCTAAAGCATTATATCCTTCACCTTCACCGATAAACTTAATAGGTAGTTTAGTTAAATAACTAATAGATAAAGTAGCTCCACCTCTAGCATCTCCATCTAATTTAGTAACAACAACTCCAGATAGTTTTAACTTACTATTAAACTCATTTGTAACATTAATAATTTCTTGACCACTCATTCCATCAACAACTAATAAAATTTCACTTGGCGATGTTTTTTTCTTTAAATTGTCTAATTCAGTCATTAAAACTTGATCAACTTGCAATCTTCCTGCTGTATCTAAAATTACAACATCAAAATTATTTTCTTGTGCATATTCTAAAGCTTCTTGTGCAGTTAAAATAGGATCTTGTTTTCCTTTTTCAAATACTTGTATATTTGTTTTTTGTCCAAGTTGAATTAGTTGTTCAATAGCTCCTGGTCTATAAATATCTAAACCAACTAATAAAACTTTTTTCTTATTTTTTTTATTTAATAAATAAGCAAGTTTATTAGCAGTAGTAGTTTTACCACTTCCTTGTAATCCAACCATCATAACAACACTTGGTTTTTTATTTAATTCTAAAGGTGCATTTTCTTTTCCTAAAATATTAACTAATTCTTCATGAACAATTTTAATCATTTGCTGATGAGCATTAGCACCTTCAAATATATACCCACCTAAAGCTTTTTGTTTTACATTATTAATAATTTCTTTAGTTGCTTCAATATTAACATCTGCTTCTAGTAAAGATAATCTAATTTCTTTTAATGTTTCTTTAATGTTTTCTTCATTTAAAGTAGAATTCTTCATATTTTTTTCAATGCTTTTTTGCATTCTTTTTGATAAAAAATCACCAAATCCCATATTAACTCCTTTTCTAACTAAAACCTATTTTATTTTAAAACATCAGTTTCTTTTCTTTCTCTTATTACTGTTATTGTTATTTCACCAGGAATAATTACTTTATTTTTTATTTCTTCTTTCATTTTTTCTAAAATCATTGCTAAATCTAAATCAGAAGCAACTAATGGATTAACTATTAATCTAATTTGACGACCAGATTGTAATGCATATGTTTTAGCAACTCCTGGAATGGAATTACCAATCTTTTCAATTTCAGTCATTCTTAAAATAAATTCATCAATTGCATTATATCTAGCTCCAGGTCTAGAAGCTGAAATAGAATCAGCAATAGCAACAATAGCAGCTATTTCACTTTCTTTTTCTTTATCTTCATGATGAGATTCAATGCAATTTATAATAATTGGATCTTCATTATATTTTTTAGCAATTTCTGCACCTAATACAACGTGACTACCTTGCTTTTCAAAATCTATAGCTTTACCAATATCATGTAATAATCCTGCTCTAATTGCTTTTTCAACATCTAAACCTAACTCAGAAGCAATAGCTCCAGATAGTTTAGCAACTTCAATAGAATGAGCTAAGACATTTTGCCCATAACTAGTTCTAAACTTTAATTTACCAATTAATTTAACTAATTCAATATCAATATCATTAATATTTAACTCTTTAATAGTACTTAAGCCAGTTTCTTGAATTATATACTCTAATTCTTGTTCTTGTTTTTTTAATTCATTTTCAATTTTAATTGGTTGGATTCTACCATCAATAATTAACTGTTCTAATGTTCTTGTTGCTATTTCTCTTCTAATTGGATTAAAAGAAGAAACTACAACAGTGTTTGGTGTTTCATCAACAACAATATCAACTCCACCAATTTGTTCAAAAGCTTTCATATTTCTACCGTCTTTACCAATAATACGACCCTTAAGATCATCAGATGGTAATTTAACAATATTAGTTGTTCTTTGACTTGTAAGTTCTACTTTAATTCTTTCCATTGCTGAAATTATAATATTATTAGCAATCATTTTAGAACTACTATGTGCTTGTAATTCAGCATTTTTTAAAATAGAAATAAGTTCTTTTTCTGATTTATTTTTTACTTGTTTTATTAATAATTCTTTTGCTTGGGATTTAGTTAAACCAGAAGCATCTTCTAAAATCTTGATTAAATATTCTTCTTTTTTATCTAATAAAAATTTTCTTTTTTCTAGATCTAATAAACTAGCATCTAATCTTTGTGATTTAGACTCAACTATTTCTTGATTTCTTTTTAAATCATTACTTCTTAGTTCTAATTGTTCTTTTACTCTATCTAATTCGTTTTTTTCTAATTCACTTCTTTTTAAAAAAAGCATCTTTGCTTCACTAATTTCTTTATATCCATTAGCTAAAATTTGTTTTTTTGCTTGCTTAGCTTCTTTTGTATATTGTTCAACAAGACGCTTTCTTGATTTAGATTTTCATAAATACAAAGCAATAGAACTACAAATAATAAAGCAAATAAAAAATATACCACAAAAAACTGAGAGTAATATAATTATGTCATCATTCATGTTATCTATTTTCTTTCTGCTTAAAAGTTATAATTAATTTTAAATACTAATTTATTATAACATTTAAAAAATAAAGAAATTTTTGACAATAGCTAAGCAATGAAATTTTGACAATAATTACAAACAAAAAAGCACATTGGTGCTTTAAATTATTCTTTTTGTTCTATTATTTTTTTAACTTGTTGTATTAATTCATTAGTTCTTTTTTCATCAGCATTTAATCACTGAATAACACTAGTTTTTCCTTGTCCTATTTTTTCATTTTGATAAGAATATCAAACACCAGATTTTTCAACAATTTCATAACTTACTAATAAATCAACTAATTCACCAATTTTATCAATACCTTTATTATATAAAAGTGATATGGTTGCAGTTTTAAAAGGAATAGCAGTTTTATTTTTAACAATTTTTATTTTAATTTTATTACCAATAATTTCTGAGTTTGAAAGAATATTTTCTGATTTTCTAACTTCTAGTCTAATTGATGAAAAAAACTTTAAAGCTTTACCACCTGTTGTAGTTTCTGGATTTCCAAAAATAACTCCAATTTTTTCTCTTAATTGATTAATAAAAATCACAGTTGTATTAGATTTTGCAATTAAACCATTTAACTTTCTTAAAGCTTTTGACATCATTCTTGCTTGTAGTCCAATTGACTGATCACTCATTTCACCTTCTAATTCAGTTTTTGGTACTAAAGCAGCTACTGAATCAACAATAATTAAATCAATACTATTTGAATTAATTAACATTTCTAAAATATCTAATGCTTGCTCACCATTATCTGGTTGACTAACTAATAATTTGTTAGTATCTATACCTAAATTATGACAATATTTTGGATCTAATGAATGTTCTGCATCAATAAAAGCAGCAATTCCTCCTAATTTTTGAATTTCACAAATAGCATGTAGTGATAAAGTGGTTTTTCCAGATGATTCAGGACCATAAATTTCAATAATTCTTCCTTTAGGATAACCACCAATTCCTAAAGCATTATCTAATAAAAGTGAACCTGATGAAAAAGTTTCGACATTTAAATTATCACTTTGACCAAGAACCATAATAGAACCTTTACCAAACATTTTTTCAATTTCTTTAATAGCTTCTTTTAGTTCTTTTGAATTTCACATTTGTGATTCTTTTAAATTATTATCTTCTATTTTTTGTATTTCTGTACTCATAGCTCTTTTTTCCTTTCATATTTGTATTAGAAAAAAAATTAAAAAAGAACCATTTGCTTAATTTTTTTTACAATAAATTTAATAGCTCTTTTTTTAAAGAACTTTCTAGATACTACAAATTTAGGTTTAAATTCAAAAACTTTAATATCATTATTATAAAAAACACCAATATAAGCTAAACCTACAGGTTTATTTTCCATACTATTAGGACCAGCATTACCAGTAAAACTAACTACAATATTTGTTTTTGTTAGTTCATAAGTTTTTATAAGCATTTCTTTTGCACACTCAAAAGAAATAACACCATCTTTTTTAATAACTTGTTTATCTATATTTAAAATATTTTCTTTAAACATAGTTTGATAACAAACAAATGACCCATAAAATATTTTTGAACTATTTTTAATATTAGTAATTAAATTACTAAATAATCCACCAGTAAATGATTCACAAGTTGAAATTGTTAAATTAGCTTTAATTAATAATTTAACTATTTTTTTTAAACTCATAAAATCACCACAATCTATTAAAAAAAATGATGAGATTTTATCTATAACCCACGTTTTGTACTTTTTAGCGTCAATCATCTATCTAGTTAATAATAACTTCTGATCTTGATTCTTATTCTCTTAATCAGATTCCTCTACCAAAATTTGAGTTTCTTACTTATGGGGTTTGCCGCGTTCCATTTCAAGATTTCTCTTTATTCGTCTCTGTGGCACTTTATAACATTACCATAGCAAAGCCTTAGGTTAGTTATGCCGTCAGTAATTAATTACTGCCTAAATTTATTTTTTCATTTAGCATAAACACTACAATCATCACAGATTGTGTAAGCGTGGAGTTTCCTCTATATTCTTTTTCAAATACAGCGATTGACCAATAAAATCTCTTATTAATTTTACAACATAAATCAAACAAAACACTAGATAAACAATCTTAGTTTACTTATTAATAATTTATAAAATTTAATTTTTAATTATTAAAGTTAGGAAGTTTTTTATTATCATTATCTATTTTAGATCTAAAAGCAAAATCATCAAAAACAACATTTTTATTAACTTTTCATTTACTTAAATCTTGATCAAAACTAGATGCATTAAAAAACATTTTACTCATATTATTTACATTTAATACATTTCAATTGGAAATATTTTGATTAAATGAAGTTGCTCTAAAAAACATATTACTCATATCAGTCACATTAGACACATCTCATTTTGAAATGTCTTGATTAAACATACTAGCACCTAAAAACATTGATCTCATATTAGTTACATTTTTAGTATTTCACACTAGTTTTTGATTATTATTATTAAAATTTTTAGCATCAACAAACATTGAATCCATATTGATTGCATTATTAGTTTTTCAACTACTTAGATTCTGATTAAATTGTTCAGCTTCGTTAAATATTGAATTAAATTTAATTACATTAGAAGTATTTCAATTTGAAATATCTTGGTTAAAGTTTTTAGCCTTTTCAAACATTTCACTCATATTTTTAATATTATCTGTTTTTCAATTTTCTATACCTTTAATTTTTGAATTTATATTTTGTTGGAATGCTAATTTTAATGAAGTGATTTCTTTAGGTAAATGATCTGGTACTTGATTTGTTTCAGGTTTAATTTTTTCTATTTGAATTTCAAAATCTCTAGTTAGAAAATATCCAATTTTTACTAACTGATTTTTGTTATAAACTGGATCAATTCCATAACCTCAAAACTTAGATAAATCTTCTTTTGTATCTTCAATATTTTGTTTTAGTTGATAATTTATTTTTTCTTGATTTAAAATTTGATTTTCTTTAATTTGAATGTCATTTAAAAGTACTTTGACTTGTTGATTATTTTTAAATTTATTCAATTGGATTTTTGTTTTAAAGTATTGATTTTTAATAGGTAAGTTTATTTTACTTGCTTTATATCTATAACCATTAGCTTTATCATATAACCTAGTAAAAGGTTCAAACTTATAACTTATTTTTTCTATATTTTTTAATTCTTGTATTTGAGATTCTAAACTATTATTTTCTTTTTGTAAATTAGTAATTTTTAAATCAACTTCATTTAGTTCATCTTTGATTTTTGTACTTAACATTTCTAGAGTTTGCGTATCAAGTTGATAACAAGAAATAACTAAACTAGTTAAACTAATTACTAATAGTGAATTTAAAAATATTAATATTTTTTTCATACAAATTAATTCTCAATACTATTTTAAAAAAAATCTCATTATAGAAAATAAAAAGTTCAAATAAATTTATTTGAACTTTAATAAAAATTATATTAAATTATTTTATTTCATTTTAGATTTAGCTGATGCTGGAGTTGATGCAGGAGTAGAAGTTGGAGTTGGAGTGGATGAACTTGAATCTTTAAATTTAGGTAATTTTGAAGATTGACTTTCTATTTTTGAGCCAGTTGCAAAACTACTGTGTTTTACTTTTTCTTTAACCTTTCATTCACTTAGATTTTGATCAAAACTAGAGGCTTTATTAAACATAAAGTTCATTTCATCTACGTTAGAAACATCTCATTTTGAAATGTCTTGATTAAACATTTTTGCTTCAGAAAACATATAATTCATTTTCTTTACACTATTAGTTTTTCATTTTGAAATATCTTGATTAAACTCTCCAGTTTTTCTAAACATTGATGTCATGTCTTCAACTTTTGAAGTGTTTCAAGACGAAATGTTTCCATTAAACATTTTTGCACCAGAAAACATTGATTTCATTGTTTGAACATGAGAGGTATCTCACTTGTCTAAATTAGAATTAAATTTTTCTGCTCCATCAAACATTTGTTCCATATTATAAACATGAGAAGTTTGTCATGAACTTAGATCTTGATTAAATACTTTTGCTCTAGCAAACATTTTTCTAGCAAATGCTAAATTATATGGTTTTCATTTTCCTAAATTTTGATTAAATTTAGCATTATCAGCAAACATTGAATTAGCATCTCTTAAAATTTTTACATCTCAATTTGAAATATCGTAATTAAAGTTTTTAGCACCATCAAATAAGAAACTCATTCGACAAACTCTAGAAACATCTCATTTTTCAATACCACCAACATTTGTAGATGTGATTTGATTAAATACTTTACTTAAACTATTAACTTCTCTTGGTAAAAGTGCACTTATTTTAGAAATATTTGTTGGCATTTCAAACGCTTGTACGTAATGAATATTTTTATTAAATGGTTTTAAATAATTATCACCTTCATCATCATAATAACCCATTTGAATAACTTCATCAATGTCACTTATTTCTTGTTTTTGTCTTTTTTTAGATGGATCTTTTCAAACCATTTTTTCTCATTCGTCTTTATTTTTTTCAACAATCTTTCCGTCTTTTGTTTTATATTTTATTGATTGTTGACCATATTTAACAGATCCAACTTCTAATCCAATAACATCTTTATTTACTAAAATTTTAACTTTTTGATTTAATTTATTATTTTCATCTTTAGTTAATTTTTCAACAGTATTTTCATACAAACTACCATTTAAATCAATAGAATCACTAATTTTTTTTGGTAATTTTTCTTTAGGCATTTCTACAATTAAACTAGTATTTTTAGCACTATCTAATTTGTTTTTAAATTCTTTATTTCATAAATCAATAACAGCTTGTTTGTTATTGATAATAACTTCTGATTTAACTGGATTATTATTTGTATTATTACATGCTACTACTAAAAAACCAGTAGTACTAATCATTGCTAATGAGCTAAATAATGTTAATATTTTTTTTCATCTTTATAGCCTTTTATAAATTATTTTTCTTATTACTAAATATGTATTAAGTTGATTTTTAATACCACTTTTATTATAGTAAATTAATAATTTTGAGATAAAAATCTAACAAAACTAAAAAATAAATAAAAAAAGATAGAAATTTTGGTTGATCATTTCTATCTTGATTTACTTATTAATAATTTATAAATTTCATCAATTTTATTTAATTTTTCTTCATATCCAACTAAATTTTTTTCAATTCTTGCTATTCTTTTAATGAGATCTATATCATTTAAGTTATCTTTAACTAGTTTTCAATTCTTTTTAGCATATTGTTCTAGTTCATTTTCAACTTTTTGCTTATCAGCACTAAGTTTTGTTAATTTTTGATTAGCTAAATCTAATTGTTCATTTAAACTAGCAATCTGATTTTCTAAAACAACATAATCTTTAATAATTTCATCTAAAAAGTCGTTTACTTCTTCAATTTTATAACCTTTATAAGCTATGTTAAATTTCTTATTTTGAATCTGGTTAACTGATAACTTTTTCATATATGACTCCTTTTTGATAATTATTATAACATCTTTTTCTAATACTATAATAAGGAGGAAATATGCACCCATTAAAAAATAAAGGTCAATATTTAGAAACAATTTTAAACATTACTAATCAAAAATATCTAGATGAAAATTTATGTGTAGTTAGTAAAATTCCAACAAATATTAATCTAATTAATATCAATAATAAAGTCATTACAAACGCTACTTTTAAAGATAATTTTAATTGTGATTATATTGGAGTTTATAATGGTTTATATTTTGAATTTGATGCTAAAGAAACATCAAAAGATGAGTTTAATTTTAATGCTATTAGAAAAAATCAACAACAAAAACTTAATTTAGTTAGTAAAAATAAAGGATTAGCATTTATTATTTTGTATTTTTCAAAATACGATGATTTTTATATTATTTCTTATAATAAACTAATAGAATATATTAAAAATAATAAAAAAACAATTCCTAGAAGTTGAATAACTAAAAACCCCCCGCTACCATAAACACGGACTAAAATTTTTCAATATTATAACAGGATTGTTTTCTGAATTGTACAGGAGACAATCCTTTTAATTTTTCTTTTATTCTTATGTTGTTATATCAATAAATATATTTATGAATTCTTTTAGTTAACTCTTCTACTGAATTATATTTTTCACCATAATAAATTTCTTGCTTTAATAAACCAAAGAAGTTTTCTATAATAGCATTATCTAAGCAATTACCTTTTCTAGACATACTTTGTGTTATGTTATTTTCTTCTAGTTTTTTAGCTCAACTAATGTGCTGATAATGAAATCCCTGATCAGAATGAATCAACAAACCATTTGTATTTTTAACCTTTTTAAGTGCTTTGTCTAGCATTGAATTTGTTAGGTTTAAGTTAGGATTGGTTTGAATTGAATATGAAATAATTTCATCATTGTAAAGATCAATAATTGGTGATAAATATAACTTTTGACCATTAACTTTAAACTCTGTTACATCAGTGCATCAAAGTTTGTTTGCTTGTAAAGAATGAAAATTTCTTTTTAAAACATTATCTGCAATTTTTCCAACAGTTCCTTTTAAGAACTATATCTTCCATTTTTTGTTCTAAATTTAATACACTGAACTCCAAGCTCTTTAGTTAACCTTAAAATCTTTTTGTGATTTACAATATATTCTTTTGATTTTAAGGCCATTTTTAGCCTTCTATACCCATACGTTTCAAATGATTTGCTAAAAATGTCAACAATCATTTCCTTTAATTCTTTATCTTTATCTATTGTATTTTCTAACTTATGTTTTCATTCATAAAAAGACGATTTAGGTAATTTAGCTATTTTTAAGAGAATAGGAATCTTAACTTTTTTATGTGTTTTTCCTACGTTTCCCAGTTTAAGCATAAAACAAGAAAACATACTTATGTAAATTTTTGATCTCATAAGTTATGTTTTTTTATAATGTAATGTCTAAGTGACTTTTTCTTTTGTTAAAAGCTCTAATAATATTTGATAAGTTTGCCAACTTTCTTGTAACTCATCATTATACACTTGTATAGTTTCGATTTTTTGTTTATTTACAAATACTTCAATTTCTTTAACTTCTTTGATAACATTAATCACTTTATGCTCAGTGATTTTGCTTTTTCCAGTCAGTCCTAATTTTGAATTTAGAATGTAGATGATGTAGTTTAAAAACACTAATGAAATGAAACATAAACAAATGTAACCAACAATATGGTTTCAAGTTGATAAATACATTGGACGAAGAGATAATTTACCTTTTAATGTCTTGAAATTAGACTCAATTTGTCATTGTTTTGAATATAAATTAATAACTTCTTTTACTGATAAATCTGTTCTATTTGTTTCATAAACATAGTATCCATCATATTTTTGATCTTCTTGTATTTTTTCTATGTCAAGTTCATAAAATGCACCTTTGTTTATAGGTTTAAAGAATCTATATTTTTTAGATCCCGCTAAATCATCACAAGAAACAAGATTATCTTTATTCATTTTCTTAGTGAAATTTTGAATTAAAATGTCTCTATTGTTTTTGTCTTTAGTTGCTAGTTTTTGACTAAAACTAATTATTTGTCTTCTAAAATGTCCATTAATTCTTTTTTTATTGTATGAAGATGCAATATCACGAGTTTTGTATATCAAACCACCATCATTTATATAATCTTTTTCATCTAATATATACTCTTTAAATTGTTTGCTTCCAGCTTTCATTCTGTATGAGATTATGTATTTTCAATTCTTAGATTCTAAAAATCTAATATTTCTATTAACACTCATTCCTTTGTCAGCAATTATAGTTACACTGTTAACTTCATAAATATCTGCAATTTCAAGCATAAATGGTATTAAAGTATTTGGATCAGCAACATTTCCTGGAAATATTTTGTAGTGTAACGGTATTCCATTTTCATCAGTTGCCATACCTATAACAATCTGGTCTTCTTTAAATTTTCCATCTTTTGAATAACCAGGTTTTTTATAACCTTCACGAGAAAATGTTTCAAAATAAGTAGTTGTTGCGTCAAATCATAATACATCAATTTTTCTATTGGTATTTGCACAAATTTTTGCATTTAAATTTCATCTTTGTTTTTTGCTATATAGTCTAATGATCTATAAAATGAATTTTTTGAATGAGTGTCTATTTTTTCTTTTTTTGCTGTCTTATAAGTGTTAAAAACACTTATTGGATTTTTAATTCTTTGATAAATCAACTGTAAAACAACATCTTTTAATGTTGTCGATTTTGTGGGAGAACAATCATTAAAAATATTGAAATAATCAAATAGTTTGTCAACTACTTCGTAACCTTTAAACCTTTCTAAAACTTCTTTTTTGGTTTCTTTTTTCTCTTTAAAAATTTCATCTAATTTAGTTCTTGCTTGTTCTTTTGTTCAAGACAATGGAAAGTTTGCAATAATTGCTTTGATAATTGCTAGCGGACCATCGTGATATTGTTTTAATTCATGCAAATATCCATATCCCAATCTATATACAAAACCTTTGTTATCTGGTCTTGGCACTCCAATTGATAAGTATTCGCCTTTTTTAACTCTTGCTATTGATGTTCTTCATTGTCTTTTTACATCATTTCTTGACTTCTTCACGTCTTTATTATATCATATTTAAGCATACAAGCATAATAAATTATATTTTTTTATAAAAAAATATAGCCGCTGAAAACTGAGTGTTTTCGCGACTAAGTGGGAAACGTAGGACTTTTTTATGTGTTTTTAACAATTCTAAAACTACTTTTGTTTTTTCCTTGTTGATTTTTCTTTTGTCAACAAGGTGTGGAACTTTTTTCAGAATTCAGCCTCCAACTTATAGTATTCCACTTGTTCTTTTAATTCTTTAATTTGTTGTTCATTATTGATTTTTACTTGTGATTTCTTTATTTTAGCTGGTTTTTTATTAGGGTTTTTCATAATTTTCTTAGGTCTTCCTATATTATTATTTAACCCTAAAAATCCATATTCTCTATATTTTTTAACTCAACCAGCTATAGTTGATGAATAAATAATATTAAACTTTTTTGCGACTTCATCATATGAGTGATTAGTTTCAAGTTTATATAATACAATTTTTAGTTTTAGCTTTGCACTATAATAAGGCTTTTTTTCCTTATTAATTAGCCCTTCTATTCCAAACGCTTCAAATCTATTAACTAAACTTTCTACAGTATCAACTGAAATATCATATTTATTTGCTAAATAAGTACTCTTTTTAATATTAAGTTTTTCCTACGTTTCCCACTTAGTCGCGAAAACACTCAGTTTTCAGCGGCTATATTTTTTTATAAAAAAATATAATTTATTATGCTTTTATGCTTAAATATGATATAATAAAGACGTGAAGAAGTCAAGAAATGATGTAAAAGGACAATGAAGAACATCAATAGCAAGAGTTAAAAAAGGCGAATACTTATCAATTGGAGTGCCAAGATCAGATAACAAAGGTTTTGTATATAGATTAGGATATGGATATTTGCATGAATTAAAACAATATCACGATGGTCCGCTAGCAATTATCAAAGCAATTATTGCAAACTTTCCATTGTCTTGAACAAAAGAACAAGCAAGAACTAAATTAGATGAAATTTTTAAAGAGAAAAAAGAAACCAAAAAAGAAGTTTTAGAAAGGTTTAAAGGTTACGAAGTAGTTGACAAACTATTTGATTATTTCAATATTTTTAATGATTGTTCTCCCACAAAATCGACAACATTAAAAGGTGTTGTTTTACAGTTGATTTATCAAAGAATTAAAAATCCAATAAGTGTTTTTAACACTTATAAGACAGCAAAAAAAGAAAAAATAGACACTCATTCAAAAAATTCATTTTATAGATCATTAGACTATATAGCAAAAAACAAAGATGAAATTTAAATGCAAAAATTTGTGCAAATACCAATAGAAAAATTGATGTATTATGATTTGACGCAACAACTACTTATTTTGAAACATTTTCTCGTGAAGGTTATAAAAAACCTGGTTATTCAAAAGATGGAAAATTTAAAGAAGACCAGATTGTTATAGGTATGGCAACTGATGAAAATGGAATACCGTTACACTACAAAATATTTCCAGGAAATGTTGCTGATCCAAATACTTTAATACCATTTATGCTTGAAATTGCAGATATTTATGAAGTTAACAGTGTAACTATAATTGCTGACAAAGGAATGAGTGTTAATAGAAATATTAGATTTTTAGAATCTAAGAATTGAAAATACATAATCTCATACAGAATGAAAGCTGGAAGCAAACAATTTAAAGAGTATATATTAGATGAAAAAGATTATATAAATGATGGTGGTTTGATATACAAAACTCGTGATATTGCATCTTCATACAATAAAAAAAGAATTAATGGACATTTTAGAAGACAAATAATTAGTTTTAGTCAAAAACTAGCAACTAAAGACAAAAACAATAGAGACATTTTAATTCAAAATTTCACTAAGAAAATGAATAAAGATAATCTTGTTTCTTGTGATGATTTAGCGGGATCTAAAAAATATAGATTCTTTAAACATATAAACAAAGGTGCATTTTATGAACTTGACATAGAAAAAATACAAGAAGATCAAAAATATGATGGATACTATGTTTATGAAACAAATAGAACAGATTTATCAGTAAAAGAAGTTATTAATTTATATTCAAAACAATGACAAATTGAGTCTAATTTCAAGACATTAAAAGGTAAATTATCTCTTCGTCCAATGTATTTATCAACTTGAAACCATATTGTTGGTTACATTTGTTTATGTTTCATTTCATTAGTGTTTTTAAACTACATCATCTACATTTTAAATTCAAAATTAGGACTGACTGGAAAAAGCAAAATCACTGAGCATAAAGTGATTAATGTTATCAAAGAAGTTAAAGAAATTGAAGTATTTGTAAATAAACAAAAAATCGAAACTATACAAGTGTATAATGATGAGTTACAAGAAAGTTGGCAAACTTATCAAATATTATTAGAACTTTTAACAAAAGAAAAAGTCACTTAGACATTACATTATAAAAAACATAACTTATGAGATCAAAAATTTACATAAGTATGTTTTCTTGTTTTATGCTTAAACTGGGAAACGTAGGAACTGAAATATCATATTTATTTGCTAAATAAGTACTCTTTTTAATATTAAGTTTTTTAGCTTCTTTAACAATTTTTAACTTTTTTTCTAAATTTAATTTAGACATATAAAAACCCCATTTCCTGGATTTTAGTCCGAAATATGGGGTTCGGGAGAAAATTGTCAAGAATTATTTTTAACAAATAAATTAAAACTAGATTATCTTAAACACTTTAATCATTTAATCAATCAAATAAAATAAGTTGATTTGAATTTAAATATTTTTCAATTTCTTTTAATAAAAAATTAAAATCAGAAATTTTTTTCTTATTAGTAATTTGTAACAACTGTTCTTCTTTAATATTTGTTTGTAAAAGCTTAATAATTTTTAGTTTTTCATCTTTAGTTAAAACAAATAATAAATTCTTTTCAAAATTAATAAAAAATTGATTATATTGCTTTATTAAAAAAGAATCATTAACAAGTAGGGTAATTTTTTTAAACAAATTAGAAAAATCAATAAAATCTGTTTTAATTTCAATTAAATCTTTTTCAGCTAATAATTCTAATTCATTTTCAATTTCAACACTAGATAAATTTAAATAATTAGCTAATAAATTAGGAGTTGTCATTTTTCTAGTTTGATCGTTTAAATACATTATCATTAAAATAATTAAAGCTTGATTATCAGTTAAATTTAGTTTTTTATAATATTCTAATAATAACTTTTTTTTAGAAACAATTCCTTTTTCTAATAATTCAAAAATCATAAAATTTTCCTTTATAAATGTTAATAAAAAGGTTGCTTAGCAACCTTTTTATAATTATTACATTAATGATTCTTTAAGTTGTTTAGCTGGTTTAAATCTCGCTGATCTAGAAGCTGGAATAATTATTTTTTCACCAGTTGATGGGTTAACTCCTTCTCTAGATGATCTTTCAGAAATAACAAATTTTCCAAATCCTGCAACTGATACTTCTTTTCCTTCAATTAAATGTTTTGAAATTGTTTGAAAGATTCTATTAACAACTTTTTCAGCATCAACTTTAGAAATATTCTCATTAATAATGATTTCTTCAATTAATTCTTTTTTAGTCATATTAAATTACTTCTCTTTTCTACTTTTCAACTTAAACCAGTCAAACACCTTTAAATGAATGGTTTAAAAGCGCTATTGGTCTAATATTATTATATAAAATTCTATATAGTGTGTTAATAAATTCATTATGAATTTCATATTTATCACATAGTAGATAAGCAATTCTAACAACTTGAATTTGATCTATTGTTAAATTATTTTTTTCAAGTGCTTTTGTAATATTTTTTAACTTAACAATATCAATTCCTAACAAAAAATATTTATTATTTTTATCTAAAATATTTTCTATTAAAGTAGCTAAAGTAGCAAAATTAAAAAAAGTTTCTAATTTAGCATTATAGTTTTTAGCTATTTGATAAATTAAATTAATAACAATAGTAATTAATGAAGCTTTAGTATTACTTTCAGCACCAAGACCTTCTAAAATACCTAGTGAAAGATTAATTAAATCTTTAAAATAAACTACTAATTCACTTGTAATCAAATCATTATTTGAATAACATAAAAAATATTCATTTGAAAATATTTTAACTAACTGTTTGCAAATACTTAAGTTTTTTGAAATGATCATAGCTGTTGTTGGTTTTTTTAAAATAATTTGACTAGGATTATTTGGTCCATATAAACAAACAAATTCTTTTAATAAGTTAGTTTTACTAAATTGATTAATAATTAAATTTGATAATAAATCTAAATTATTCTCATCAAAACCTTTAATAGTACTAATTAAAATAATTTCATTTTTTAAATACTTTTTAATTTGATTAATAGTTGAAAGTAGTTGTTTATTTAAACTAGTTAAAATTAAAATTTCAACATTTTCTAAACTAGCAACTAAATCAGTTGTAGCAACAATTTTATTATTAATTTTTAATTGAGTTGAAATATTATAACTATGATTAAAATTAATATTATTAACATCTAATTCATTTTCAGAATAAATAATTACATTATGATGATTATCAGCTAGAATATTAGCTAAAGCAATACTATAAGCATTAGATCCAATAATAGTGATATTTTTTTTCATATTATTTTCTTTCTCTAAAAATTAAATTAATAGGAATGCTATCAAATCCAAAACTAAATCTAATTTGATTTTCTAAAAACCTTTTATATGAAAAGTGTAAATAATTTGGGTGATTACAAAATAAAACAAATGTTGGAATGTAAGCTTGAACTTGACTAGCATAATAAATTTTTAATCTATTTCCGTTAAATTCAGGAGCTGGATTAATTAGTTGAGCTTTATTTAAAACCTCATTTAACACATACGTTTTAACTTTAACTGATAAACTTTGTTTAATATCTGCAACTAAATCTAAAATTTTAGTAACTCTGGTTTTATCAAGTGCTGAAATAAAAATAATTTTTGCATAAGAAATATATTTAAAATATGCTCTAATTTCTTCTTCTTTTTTTAGAATTTGTTCTTGTTTATTTTTAACTAGATCTCATTTATTTACAACAATAATTACAGGTTTTTTTTCATCATAAATTAATCCACCAATATTAGTATCTTGATCTGTTATTGGTTTTGTTGCATCAATCATTAATAAAACAATATCACTATTAGTAATTGCAGATAATGATCTTAAATAACTATATTTTTCAACAGTTTGACCTAGTTTAGATTTTTTTCTAATTCCTGCTGTATCAATTACTGTATATTTATTTTTATTATAAGAAAAACTAATATCAACAGCATCTAAAGTAGTTCCTTCAATTTCACTAACTATCATTCTGTTTTCATTAACTAAAGAATTTACTAAACTTGATTTACCAACATTTGGTCTTCCAATAATTGCTATTTTAGTTGAATCATCTTTTAAATCTACATCATTTTTAGAAATATAAGAAATCACTTTATCTAATAGATCACCAATCCCAATTCCATGAGTTGAAGAAATAAAATATAAATCACTAAATCCTAAATTCATAAATTCATAGTTATGATCATCAATAGTTTTTTTATCATATTTATTAATTGCTAAAATTACTGGTTTTTTAGATTTGTGTAAAATTTTAGCAATCATTTTGTCATCTTTATCTAATCTATTTAAAAAATCAACAACAAAAATAATAACATCAGCTTGTTCAATAGCAATTTGAGTTTGTATTTGAATTTCATTTGAAAACAATTGTTGATCAATACTAATTCCACCAGTATCAACTAAAATAAATTCTCTAGTTAATCATTCAGCATTACTATAAATTCTATCTCTTGTAACTCCTGGTTTATTATCAACTATAGATTTTTTTTCTTTAATAATTCTATTAAATAAACTTGATTTACCAACATTTGGTCTTCCAATAATTGCTACAATTTTCTTTTTCATTATTTTTGACTTTCTAATTGATGAACTTTATTAACTACAATATCTACAACTTGATCTATAGTTAAATAAGAATTATCTATATATCAAGCATCACTTACTAAAACTAAAGGTCCTATTTTTCTTGTTTTATCAACTTGATCTCTTTTAATTAAATCTTGATAAATTTGTTTAAATGATTTACCTAAAATTTTGTTTTCTACATTTTGTTCAAATCTTCTTTTTGCTCTGATTTCAATATCACAATCTAAATAAATTTTTAAATCTGCATTAGGTAAAACTACACTTGTAATATCTCTACCAACTAGTATATAACCTTTATTTTTAACCATTTGTTGTTGAGCTTTTACCATATAATTTCTAATTTGTGGAATTATTGTAATTTTATTAATTACATTTAAAATTTCACTACTTATTAGTTTGTTAGTAACATTTATATTATTTACAAATATTTGTTCATCACTAATTTTATAATCAAAACTATCTAATAATTTGATAATTTGATCTTGATTATTAATATCAATATTTTTAAATAAACAATATCAAGTAAAAGCTCGATACATTAATCCAGTATCAACAAACTGATAATTTAAAATTCTAGCAACTTTTTTAAAAATTACAGATTTTCCACTACTACTAGTACCATCAACAGCTATAATCAGTTTTTCCATACTATCTCCTATAATACAATAAATAATAATAAAGAAAAAATCATCACACTAATAAAAATAGAAATTCAAATTAAAAATCAATTCTTTTTAATTTGATACATTTGTTTTTTTCTTTCTAATTCTGCAATTTTTTTTAAATTTTCTTTTTTAGTTTTTTTAATTAAATCAGTAATTTGTACTTGCTTGATTTCATTAATTTCTTTTATAGAATTTAAATCATTTTGATTAATAATAAGTTTAGTTAAATTAGTAAAATCATTATTTATAACATCAAGTTTTTCAAACTTTTCACTAGTTGCTTTTTTATATGAATTAATATCTTTAGTCATTTTTAATAAATTGCTAAAATGAAATTTTTGCTCATCTAAAACTATAAAATCTGAATATTTTTTTAAATCAACTAATTCATTAGTACTTATTTTTTTTAATAAACTAATTTGTTTGTGAATATTATCTAAAAGTTCTTGATTAATAGTTTGGTTAATTCTAGTTTTTGCTAAATAAAAACCACCTTTATCAAATTCATCATAAATATTGTTAAAAACTTTATTAAAATATTTATTATCTAATTTATTTAAAACATTTAAGCTATTATTAATAAATTTACTATAATCACCTAAGTTTTTAGCTTTTTTAATTTGTTGATTAACTAAGTCAATTTCTTTACTAAATAACTGATTTCTAGAAGTATAATCTTTACTCATAAAACACCTATTACTAACTTATATTTTATAATAAACCTATTTAAACATAAAAAAATGCCTAGGCATTTTTATTTGTATCTATGATTAATTGGTCTCATTTTTCATTCAACTAGAATAAATAATAATAAAGCAATACCATATCTTAAGATATTTCACCCAAAAATAGCTATTATAATAAAAGTATTAATATTTGTAAAACTTAGCATATGTTCATCATGAATGTGATCATGATCATGACCAGCATGATAAAAACTAATTTGATTTGATAACAAGTGATTAGAATTTGTATTTGAATCTATATATAAAGCTAAAATAAATCCTAGAGTGGAAACAAAAGAAACTAAAACAATCATAATTGGTAGTGGGGTTCATCTTTTAAATCTAGCAACATTTTTATTTGTATCATGATGAATTGGTGAGTTATTAAAAATCACATTAAATACAAGAAAAACAATTCAAACAATAAAAACATTTGTTATAGCTTCAATTGGAGGTTGTATTCAACCATGTTCCATACCATGAATAAAGTTATGTAAAATTGGAGCTAAAAATCCTAATAAACTAGCAAAGATCGGACCTAAAGTAGCTATTGAAATACAAACAACTAAAATATCTAAAAATCTAGATTGAATTCACACTTGATCACTTACAGGAATTTTGATTGACTCTAATAATATATCAATTGCACTAACTGAAGCAGTTAAAGCTAAAAAAATTCCAGTTAAAACAATTTTAAATAGCAATTTTTTTCTACTAAATAAAAAAACAGTTCTTAATTCAAAATTATAATTTTGAATATCATCGTGATTTCCAAATTTATCAAAATGATGTTTTCCATGATAATGATCTATTTTTTTATGATCTTTACTATCAAGTTCTTTGTGCATATCTAAATCATTATCAACATTACATACTACATCATTTAATTGTTCTTTTAATGATTCGTTCTTCTTCATATAAGCCTTTCTCCTTTCTTTTTTATATATATTATATTATATCAATAATATCTTATTTATAAAATTTATAAATAAATAAAGTTACTATTATTTAAAAAATATTTATTATAAAATAAATAATAAATAATCAAAAAAGCGAGGTTTTAATATGAAAAATAATGTAATTAGTATGGTAGTTGAAATACCAAAAGGTTCATCTAACAAATATGAAGTTGATGAAAAAACAAAAAGAATTAAACTAGATCGTGTTTTATATGGAGCTAACTTTTATCCAGGTGAATATGGAATGATTGAAAACACACTAGATTGAGATGGAGATCCATTAGATGTAATTTCACTATGTACATACCCAACATTACCAGGAGTTGAAGTTAATGTTAGAATTTTAGGTTCAATTAAAATGGTTGATGCTGGAGAAGTTGATACTAAATTATTTGGAGTGTTTAATGATGATCCAAGATTTAAAGAATATCAAACACTAAATGACGTACCAAAACACTACAGAGATGAAATTGAAAACTTTTTCTTACAATATAAAGCTTTACAAAATAAAGTAGTTAAAATTAATGGTTGAGGAACTTTAGATGAAGCTTTAGAAGAACTTGAAGAATGCAAGTCAAGATTTGAAGAATATAAAGACCGTTTAGCTAAAGGACAAAAAGATCAAATATTAGCTGAGTGAAAAGAAAAAGGATTAGGTCAAGCTTAAAATAATAACATTTTAATATAGATTACTTTTTTAACTAAGTAATCTTTTTTTATTAAAAATTATAAAAAAATACTCCTTAAAGGAGTATTTGCTCCTACGTTTCCCAGTTTAAGCATAAAACAAGAAAACATACTTATGTAAATTTTTGATCTCATAAGTTATGTTTTTTATAATGTAATGTCTAAGTGACTTTTTCTTTTGTTAAAAGCTCTAATAATATTTGATAAGTTTGCCAACTTTCTTGTAACTCATCATTATACACTTGTATAGTTTCGATTTTTTGTTTATTTACAAATACTTCAATTTCTTTAACTTCTTTGATAACATTAATCACTTTATGCTCAGTGATTTTGCTTTTTCCAGTCAGTCCTAATTTTGAATTTAGAATGTAGATGATGTAGTTTAAAAACACTAATGAAATGAAACATAAACAAATGTAACCAACAATATGGTTTCAAGTTGATAAATACATTGGGTACCATTCCCGATAATTTACCTTTTAATGTCTTGAAATTAGACTCAATTTGTCATTGTTTTGAATATAAATTAATAACTTCTTTTACTGATAAATCTGTTCTATTTGTTTCATAAACATAGTATCCATCATATTTTTGATCTTCTTGTATTTTTTCTATGTCAAGTTCATAAAATGCACCTTTGTTTATAGGTTTAAAGAATCTATATTTTTTAGATCCCGCTAAATCATCACAAGAAACAAGATTATCTTTATTCATTTTCTTAGTGAAATTTTGAATTAAAATGCCTCTATCGTTTTTGTCTTTAGTTGCTCGTTTTTGACTAAAACTAATTATTTGTCTTCTAAAATGTCCATTAATTCTTTTTTTATTGTATGAAGATGCAATATCACGAGTTTTGTATATCAAACCACCATCATTTATATAATCTTTTTCATCTAATATATACTCTTTAAATTGTTTGCTTCCAGCTTTCATTCTGTATGAGATTATGTATTTTCAATTCTTAGATTCTAAAAATCTAATATTTCTATTAACACTCATTCCTTTGTCAGCAATTATAGTTACACTGTTAACTTCATAAATATCTGCAATTTCAAGCATAAATGGTATTAAAGTATTTGGATCAGCAACATTTCCTGGAAATATTTTGTAGTGTAACGGTATTCCATTTTCATCAGTTGCCATACCTATAACAATCTGGTCTTCTTTAAATTTTCCATCTTTTGAATAACCAGGTTTTTTATAACCTTCACGAGAAAATGTTTCAAAATAAGTAGTTGTTGCGTCAAATCATAATACATCAATTTTTCTATTGGTATTTGCACAAATTTTTGCATTTAAATTTCTTAAAATTTCATCTTTGTTTTTTGCTATATAGTCTAATGATCTATAAAATGAATTTTTTGAATGAGTGTCTATTTTTTCTTTTTTTGCTGTCTTATAAGTGTTAAAAACACTTATTGGATTTTTAATTCTTTGATAAATCAACTGTAAAACAACATCTTTTAATGTTGTCGATTTTGTGGGAGAACAATCATTAAAAATATTGAAATAATCAAATAGTTTTTCAACTACTTCGTAACCTTTAAACCTTTCTAAAACTTCTTTTTTGGTTTCTTTTTTCTCTTTAAAAATTTCATCTAATTTAGTTCTTGCTTGTTCTTTTGTTCAAGACAATGGAAAGTTTGCAATAATTGCTTTGATAATTGCTAGCGGATCATCGTGATATTGTTTTAATTCATGCAAATATCCATATCCCAATCTATATACAAAACCTTTGTTATCTGGTCTTGGCACTCCAATTGATAAGTATTCGCCTTTTTTAACTCTTGCTATTGATGTTCTTCATTGTCTTTTTACATCATTTCTTGACTTCTTCACGTCTTTATTATATCATATTTAAGCATAAAAGCATAATAAATTATATTTTTTTATAAAAAAATATAGCCGCTGAAAACTGAGTGTTTTCGCGACTAAGTGGGAAACGTAGGAAAAATACTCCTTAAAGGAGTATTTGCTATTATATTAAAATTATCTCTTAACTTGATCATCAATATTATCAATTTGTTTATTAATGAAGACATTCATATTATCTAATTCACTTATTCTCTTATTCTCTTATTCTCTTATTCTCTTATTCAAACTAATGATTTGATTATTTTTTTCAATTAGAGAATCTTTAATTTGATTTAGTTTTTCTTCAAGTGATTGATTATTTCAATCTACAAACTTAAGATCATTTTTTGCTAGTAAATTAACAAATTCTTCATTATTAATTTTTGAAAGTTCATATTCATAATAATTAAGTTTTAAACTTTTTTCTAAATTATCTTTTAAATATGTTTCAACACCATTATAAATAGCATTTAAAATTTCACTAATTTTTTCAATAACAAATTTTGTTTTTAGTCCAGATTGTAAGTTTGCAACATTCTTGTATCCATCTAAATATTCAATATTTGGTGTATCAACTGGTTGAACATCACCATTTTGATCTTCATTTAATTCACTTGTATTTAATTCAGCTTCTTTAAATCTTTTAGATCTTTTATCATAATAAGCTAAATAATAAGTTGTTGACTTAGTTTCTTGATATGAATTTGAATTACTTGAAGATTCAACATAATACTTAGTAAGTTTTTTTAATTGATTATTAAAAATGTTTTGTAGTTCATTAACATTATCTTGAGCATCTGAAACAATTGCTTTTACTTTTTTTAGAGTTTCAATAACTTTTTTTCTAATAAAGGATTCATTTAATTAACCTCCTTTTAAATTAAATTCTTTAGTTATTTTTAAAATTAGTTCTTTATTTTATTTTTGATTTTCTGGTTGTTTAGGTTCAGTTGATCCATCTGGTTTAGTCTTATCTTTTTCACCATCTGGTTTAGTGCTATCTTGGTTGCCATTTTGATCATCTAGTTTACCTATTATTGTAACAGCACCAAGAGTATAGTAAGTAAAGCCTTCTGCTACTTTAAGTTTAAAATTTAATAAATCTGTTAAAAGTCCAAATTCTAAATGAGTATTACGTCTTCCCTCAGTTACAATACCCTTAGGAAAAGTTACATGTAATTTACTTTGCTCATAGTCTCTTTGATAACTTTCATTTTTATAATAAATTTCTTGTTCATATCGATGTTGTTGTTCTTGATCTTGAAAAACTTTAAAATTTTTAATTCCTAACATATTAGAAATCAAGTATTCTTCTTTAACTTTTTTAACATCAGCATTAAAATCTAAGCTATAAAAACTAGTTCAATCATCTACTCTATTATTTTCAGTTTGACTTAAATATTTTTCTCATTCATCTCAAATATTAAAATCACTATTTTCACTATCTTTTAAACTGCTTGGTTTACCTGTCATATTAAACAATAGTCTTTTTAGTGGATAGCTAGGTTCTGAACTTTCATAGTCTGGGTATGCCTTTTGAATTCCATAAAACTTATGGAATTGATCTAGCATTACTTCAATTCCTTTATAATATGCATCAAATACAGCAGACTTTTTATAACCTTCACTTGTTAAATTTTCTAAATTTTCAAAATTCAACTCTTTATCTTTTTTATCAAGTTCTACAAAATAACTAAACGAAATATTACCTAAATCATGTACATATCCATTTTCTAGTTTTAACTGTAAGCCTTTTAGATCAAAACTTTCAATAGAAGTAGATGATTTAAATAAATTTTTTAAAACATTATCTTTTTCTAATTTATTATTAAACTCATCTAGTTTATCTTCATCAACAAATCCACTAGCAATATTAGCTAATGTTTGTTTAAACTTAGTTTTATAATTAGCCATTTTTTCTACTCAAGGGTTAATCAAGTCTTTGGCTAATTTCTCATCTCCTGTTTTAGTGTTAAGCAAGTTTATTTCTTGCCCATTCTTTACTTCACCAAAATATAAATGCAACAAGTCATATGAACCTTTTTCTAAAGTACCAGTTTTTTTACCTTTAGCATTATAGTAACTTCTTTCTAATGAACCAATATTAAGTTCTGTATTATTTTTTTCAACATCAGTTTTTTGATTCTGATCTTTAAATGAAAGTAATAAATTTTTAACTACTTTATTTTCACTATTTTTAATAAAATGTCTAGAAATTTCTTCTTTAACATCTTCAGCTAGACTTTCATTGTATTTAGATATTACACTCTTGTAATTATTAGTTGCAGTTGTCAACAAGTCTTGAGCAGTTAATACTTGATTTTCACCTAAAAATTTTTTTAATCTTTCAAAATCAACTTTTAATAAATTGTTACTATCTAATAATAAAAGATCAACTCAAGATTTTTTAATATCATTTACTAACTTAATAACAGCTTCTTCACTAGAAATATTAATTACAAAATCATCTGAAATAGTTTCAATTTTTATTTGGTCAGCACTATCTTTATATTGATATTGAAAATCTAAACCTACTTGAATAGTTGAATCAAATGAATCTTTTTCTTCAAAAAACTTTATTTTTGAATCTGTTAATCTAAATTTGATTCCTTTAATTCATTTATTATTATTAAAACCACCTAATATAGTTCGATATTTGTCAACACCTAAACTTAATATTTTTTCTTTAAACTTGTTAACAGCAGAATTAACATCTAAAACAGTTCTTAAAGTTTTTTCAAACTCATTTTTTCTTTCTTGAACAAGATTTTCATAGAAACTATAATATCCATCACTATTTCTTTTTAGACTTTTTTCATTGTCAAGTTTATAAAGACTTTCTCTTGAAAAGAAATTTTTATCATCTGAATCTTTTGATAAAAATGCTGTTCTAGAAATAATAAAAGGTCTTACTGTTCCATTATAAACATTTCTTACTTCATTATTAAATTTTTGAATTAACTCATTTTTTTGCTTATTATCTAGAGTTATTATTTTGATTACTACTATTATTTTGATTTGATGTTTTATCATCTGATGTTTTTTCACATGCAACAACTGGAGCTGCAGCTAGTGCTGAAAAACCAATAACTGTTAATACTTTTAGTAGCTTTTTCATTGTTATCCTTTCTTTTTAAACCTTTTTAATTAATCGATATTTTAATTAAACTGTTTTTTATAACCTATTAATTTATGTTTTTTGACAAATTATTCTCTAATAATTTTTTAAATGCAATTTCAGCTTCTATGAATTAAGTTTCGATTATTTTTCACCATCTGGTTTAGTCTTATCTTAATTATTATCAGATTTACTATTATCTGTATCTTGATCAGAACTTGTATCTGATGTTTTTTCACATGCAACAACTGAACTAGTTACTACTGTTGAAAGACCAACAAGCGATAACAACTTCAATAGACCTTTCATTGTATTCCTTTCTATGATTTTTTAAAAAAAATTCTTTTAAAAATCCTTTTTTTAAAATTTATAAAAAGTTATGAGAAAACTTAAAACATTAATTACAATTAAAGTAATTAAGTATATTTGCGGTTTAGTGTAATTACTAGTTGTATTTTTACTTATAGAATTATTTTCTAAAAGCTTTAGGTCATATTCTAAATAACCTAAAAATAAGTTTTTTTGATTTTCTAGTTCAATAAATGAATCTGAAGTTGGAGTAAATCAAATATCTTTGTAATAAAAACCTAAATTACTAGTATAAAAAACTCATAATCCGTTATACAAGTTAAGATATGAAAAATACTTCATTTTATTTCTAGTTTTAATATAACTAGATCAATCTAATTGATCTGTTAAAACACGAGAAGTAGAAAGGATAATATAGTTGCTAGAATATTTAATAAAATAGTTTTCTAATATTCTAGCTACATACATTAGATTGAAATTTAATTTATTTACTAGACTTTTTGAATTAGAGAATTTAAAACCATCACCAGCATCACCTAAAAGTTCATATTCATAAATATTTCGAATATCTTTATTATTTAGTTCATATTTAACAGATTTTAAATCATTTGATTTTGTTAAATAGTTACTATTTTTTAAATTATCTAAAAACAAGAAATCATAAAGTAATTCATAGTTATTAACTTGTAAGCTATTTTCAAAATAATTATTAATTTCAATAGAAAAATTTAAAAAATCAAGCAAAATATTTTTTTTATTTTTATCAGTAGTTTTTTTGATTAATTCTTTTAGTTGATTATTTGTAATAAATGTGTTTTTCAAAATTAGTTTTAAATCTAATAAATCATTCCTATTCCATGAACTAGGAACTTTACTATTTCCAAAAGGTTTTGAAAATAACTTTA
Source organism: Mycoplasma mycoides subsp. mycoides SC str. PG1 (assembly GCF_000011445.1). Classification (NCBI taxonomy): domain Bacteria; kingdom Bacillati; phylum Mycoplasmatota; class Mollicutes; order Mycoplasmatales; family Mycoplasmataceae; genus Mycoplasma; species Mycoplasma mycoides. Next base: position 453,775 of record NC_005364.2, on the reverse strand, counting down.
AGTTCTTTTCATTAATTATTATTTTTTCATGATTGATTAGACCTAGCTCATCTCACATTTTAATTCTTAAATCAATATTGCTTTTAGAAGAAAAATCATCTTTTAAAAATTTATTCTTTAAAAAATATTGATAAATATATTTAGATAAATAAGGATATTTATCTTATACTCTAATATATTTTTATTTAATGTATAAGTATCATAAACATCATTTAACTTAAAATCTTCATGGTTATTATTTGTGTTAAAACTTTAATACTATAACTTTTTTCATTAGCTCTGACAAATGACATCGGTATATTTGCTACAAAACATAAACTAAGTAATAAAGTACAAATTATAGTTGTAGTTTGTAAAGAGAAAAGAAACATTAACATACTTATAAAATTAATTAGACAAAATGAGGCAAACAAATTATACAAAAGATATACTAATGTCATTTTTAAAATAAAAATATCGTATTTAAATCTATTAAAAACACTATAAGCTAAATTAATAAGTAGAAAACTTACTAAAACATTTATTGCTAAAATCAAAATTATTAAAAAATATTGTGAGATAAAAAATTTATTTCTACTAACTTGATTTGTTAAAACAATATAGGTAGTCTTATCTTCTAAATTTTTATTAAAGAAAAATTGAATCATTTTTAAAATAAGGACAAATAATAAACAGCAAGTAAAAAATAGTATGTAAAAATTGAAGATAATCACTCTATTTTGTCCTGTTTTAACAAAAGCTAAAAGAACACCTATTAAAAACGATATAAGAATATTAGAAAAGTTTAAGATGCAAAACAAACGTTCTTTTATTAGATTTTTTAAACAAAATCTGATTAATTTTCTAAAGGGAATTCTTTTAGTTTAGAATTAGTAGAATTGTTTATTTTAGAATTATTAGAGAGTTTTTGCATAAATTAAATATGCTCCTATAAACCTAATAAGTTAAAATTCGTTTTATTAGTTATTAACCAGTTTTTCTAAAAGTAACATTTCACGTAATTTATTTTGTTCATCTTTAATTTCTTGTTTTAGTCTTTCTAATTCTAAAATACTTTCTTTTTGTTTTAGTTTACTATCAAAACTTTCTAGTTTTTCATTAAGCATTTTTTCAAAATAAAGCTCTTTTTTAAATTCTTCTAGTTCTTGTTTTTGAGATAAAATATCAGACTTTAGTCTATTAAATTCTTCATTTTTTAAAAACTGATTAACATCATTAGAGTTATTTTGATGAATTTGAGATTTTAAATAAGAAATTTGATCTTTTAATTGATCAAATTGATCATTTAAAGGTGAACTACTTTTAAAAGAATCAAAATGATTTTTTAGTTTAGTTTTACAAGGATTATTCATATTTTTAATTTCTTTATAAAGTGTGTGATTAATTTTATTAGTTTGTTTACTAATAAAATCTTTTAAATCTAAAACACTACTTTGATCAGTATTTAGTTGATCTATTTTGTCTAAAAAATCTTTTTTAATTTCACTAACACTATTAATTTGAGCTTTTAGTTCATCTACAAAAAATTCATAGTTATCTAGATTGCTTTGATTAACTTGTTGTTTTAAATTATTGATTTCATTAAACATATTTAAAAATGTTTTTTGCAATAAATTATTAATTAAATTAACTGATTGAATATTATTATTGTTATTATTATTGTTATTATTATTGTTATTATTATTGTTATTATTATTGTTATTATTATTGTTATTATTATTGTTATTATTATTGTTATTATCTAATATCTCAACTTCTAATTGTTCAAAAGCTGAATCACGCTGATTGGTTACATTTGAATTATTTAAAGTTTTATCAAAACTAATTGATTGGTTAAAATTAGAGTTTAAATTAATATCTGGTTGATATTTAGGTTGATGTTTAGTGATCTTATCTTCTAAAGCTTTTTTAATTGCATCAATATTAATAGATAAACTAGCAATACTTTTTATTTGAAAATTGTTTTTTTCTAAAATATTTAAAGCATCACTAAAAACTTGATGTTCTTTTAAACCAATTACTAAAGAATTAGAATCACTATCTAGATTAAAAGTTAAAATATCATTTTGATTTAAAATTTTTTCTACTTCATCTAGTAATATATTATTTTCGAATGTAATCTTTGTTTTTTTATACAAATTTAGTTCTTGTTTAGTACCACAAAATAGTAATTTACCTTTTTCTAAAATTACAAAGTTTTCTATAATATCATAAACTTCATTTATATTATGAACAGTTAAAATTATTGTACTATTTGATTTTCTTCTAAATTCATCTAAGATTTTATAAATTTGATTTCTTCAATGAGAATCTAAGCTAGCTCCAGGTTCATCGCATACTAAAATTCTAGGTTCTTTTATAAAACATAAAATTAAGTTAACACGATTTTTCATCCCTCATGAAAAGCTTTTTAAAGGTTTATCTTTATATTCTCATAAATCAAATTTTTTCAATCAATATTCTAGTCTGGTTTTAACTAGTTTTTGTTCTAAACCCATAACATAGCACATATTATATAAAAAATCATAAGCTGAGATTGAGTACAAAGAAAAGTCCATTTGTGAATAAAATCCAATATCAGAATTATTTTGGATTGAATCGCTATCTTTTCTTTCTTTTTGATTAATAAAAATGTTTCCTTGATAATTAATACTTGTTCCTAGTAGTGAGTTAATAAATACACTTTTACCAGATCCACTACTTCCTAATAAAGCAGTAATTTTCCCTTTTTCAATATTAAATGAAAACGGACCAATTTCTATATCTTTAAACTTTTTATAAAAATTATCAACTACTATACTATATTTATCACTTTTCATTTTCACATTAGCACGTAGTTTTTCAAAAACATTTCCTACCATATCTTCCTTTGTACTAATATATGCAGATTTGAAACCCAACTAGACTACATTTTATTTAGTTTATGTTTTGTATTCTTGGTTGCTTCAAATCTTATTTTTATTTTTACAAAAAAAAAAAAAAAAAACAAGCCTTTAAAAGCTCGTTAACAAGTTCTTTAATGTTGATAAGTATAATAAAAAGCCTATAGAATAGGCTTTATTATAAGAAAAGAATTTTTAAATTTTTTTTATTTTTTTATTAAAAAAAATTAAAAAAGGCATATTTTTATACGCCTTTTAGTCTTAATATTTTATTTCTTTTTCTTTTTTAAACTTCTATAAATAATAAATCCTGAAGAAGCTAATAAAGCTACTGAAAGTAGAGAAAGACCAACATAAACTCCTACTTTTGATTCAATTTCAATTTCAACAGGATTTCCTGTATAAGTACTATCAGATGACTTTATAGAAACTTTTTTATCTTTTCTTTCAATTGATAATTTAGAAGTATCTAAATTTGATTTAGGATTTAGTTTATCAATTGCTTTTAAAATTGTATCATCTTTATTATCTGCTAAACCTTTTAATTTTTTTACTTGAATTAATTTCTCTAAATTATTATTTACTTCAAAAATTACAGTTACTGTTTTTGTTTCATTACCATTATTTGTAGCTTTTAATTCAATAACAGCACTATCGTTTAAATTACCATTACTTGTATTTGTAGTTGTGTTATTATCTGAACCAGTAGCAGAAACACCATTTCCATTACCTTTAACACTTACAGTTACTTTTTTTTCGTCAATAGAATTTTGCTTAATAAAAGCTTTTTTAATTATTTCATTGTCTTTTTTACTAATAAAACCTAAATCTTTTTGCTTAGCAACTTTTATTAAATCAACTTTTTCTTCACCCTTATTTTCATTAGGCATTTTTGTTTTATCAGATGTATTACATGCAACAACTGCAACTCCACTTGTAGCAATTAAACCAATAGAACCTAATATTGTTAATAACTTCTTCATTTCTATCCTTTCATAGGCTAATAGAATATTAATATCATCAAAAATTATTATATACTATCTACTAAAATCCAACCATAAAATTAAATACAAAATACATAGTATTTTACAAATGCAACAATATTAATAAAACAAATAAAAAAATCTTAAACTATATTAAATTAAGTTTAAGGTTAAACTATAAAATAGTTTAATTAGTTTCAAGTTGTTTGATTCTACTTACTACTTTTAAATAATCATTCTCATTAAATAATAATGAACCAACAACTATTCAATCTAATTGACAATCAATTAATTTTTTAATATTTTCTCATCTAACTCCACCATCTATTTGAAATTTTAAATGAGGATATTTAAGTTTTAATTCTTTAATTAAATTTAGTTTAGTTCAACTAGATTCTTCAAACTTTTGTCCAGTAAATCCTGGTTTAATTGACATAAAAGTAACCACTTCTATTTCATTTAATATTTTTTTAATATCATTAATTTCATTATTAAGATCTAAAGCAATTCCGGGTTTTAAATTATATTTTTTAATTTCATTAATTCATAACTTAGCCTGGTTTAAATCATTAATAGCATTATAATGAAATGTTAAATAATCAGCATTTTTAAATAGACTAATTTTATCTAATAAATCAATTCCCATAATATGAACTTCAATTATTAAATTTGGAAATTGTTGTTTAATTTCATCAACAAGTTTATTTGATAAAGCATAATTTTTAACAAACACACCATCCATTACATCAAAATGAATTTGATTAATTTGTGCTTTTGTTAAATTAGTTATTTCTGTTTTTAAATCAATTAGATTTGCACAATAAATTGATGGAACAATTTTCATTAACTTAAAAATTCCTTAATCTTTTGTTTAGCTTGATCTTGATCTAAAAGATTTTCTAAAACAATTTTACGTTCAAAGTTAATACTATTTTGCAAATCTATTCCACAAACTACAGCTAATATAGTTTCATCAGTTGGATCAAATGAATTTAAATTAGTATGTGTTATTTGTATTGGTAAATCTAATTCTTTAATAACATTTTTTAAATTCATTTCAATTAGCAATGATGAACCTAAACCTTGACCACAAACAGCAACTATTTTATATTGTTTTTTAAGATCATATTTTGATATAAGCTTTTGATCTTTATTAATAATTTCATCTTTATTGTTATTATCTAGTTTTTTAACTAAATTAATTTTTTTAGTTAAAAAACTATAAATTGGTAAGATTAATCAACTTATTATACTAATTATTAGTAAAACTCAAATAGCACTTTTAACTCCAATTAATCTTAATAAAGCTCCAATTGGTAACCCTAATAAAAAGTCTCCATCTCCTCAAGCAATATGTTGATTGTTATTAGAAATGTTTGGAATTAATTGTAAACCAATAAATAAGAACGGAACAAATGAAATAATTAATCCATTAACAAAAGAACCAATAACAGCTCCTTTAATACCACCTGTTGAATTTCCAAAAACCCCACAAGTAGCACCAACAAAAAAGTGTGGAACAATACTTGGAATAATAATAATTCAAATATCTACATTAATTCCTTTTAAATTAACAATTAAAATTGTTATCCCCATTGCTATAATTCCACCAATAAATGATGAAATAAACCCAATTAGAACTGCATTTGGTGCATAAGGAAATACAATTGGACAATCTAAAGCTGGTTTTGCATCTGGAACTACTTTTTGTGAAATCCCTTGAAATGATGGAATAATTTCAGCAATAAACATTCTTACTCCAATTAAAACAATTTCAACTCCTGCTGCAAATGTTAAAGATTGTAATAACCCTTGTACAAAAACATCTTTTCCATTATCAATAATTTTATGAGCTACCATTTGCTCATATCCATGAACTATAAAAGTAGTAAAGTAAATTATCAAATAAAGCAATAACATAGTTATACCAATAGCTACGTTAGTATTTCTTAAAAATGCTAGTCCTTTTGGAAAATTAACATCTTCAGTAGAACGTGATGGTTTTTTACTAATTTTTGTTATTCCTAATCCAATAATTGCTGATAATCAATAACCAAGTGAACCAGTATGTCCTAGTGCTAAATTATCATTTTTAGTAATTCTAATAACATGATTATTTAATAAGGCTGGGGTTAACACCATATAAATAGAAACTAATAAAGCTCCAGAAATTACTACGGTTGTTAAATTTTTTACTTCATCTAAATTTAGACCAGCAACATGCATTACACTTGCAAACATTGTTGAAAAATAAAATAAAACATGACCTGTTAAATAAATATATTTAAATTTACTAATTCTGGCTAAAACTATATTTAAAAACATAGCACAAATCATAATTAGTGATCCAGTTAGAACTATTTTTGAAGTATTTAAAAATAGACCTGGTAAAACATCATTATTTGCAATAGCTCCAGATCTTTGAAATAACAAATTAAAAGCAAAACCTAGTTTTTGAATAGACCCAGCAATAATACCAGCTCCACCACCAATAATTAAAAACCCAATAGCTGTTTTAATTGTTGAAGTCAAACTTTCTGTAAATTTCTTTTTTTGTAATAAAGAACCAATAAAAGCAAATAGTGCTACTAATATTGCTGGGGTTCCAATAAATTCTGTAAAAAAATTTAAAACATATTTTCCAAACTCCATATTAAGCCTTTCTATCTATCATATTTTTGTAAAACTATTAATATATCTTGTGTGTTATTAACTTTTTCTAATTCATTTATAAAATCTTTATTATTAAATAAAATTGCAAATTTTTGTAAAAGATCAATATGTGAATGATTATCTTTTGCAAATAATGACAGACAATATTTAACGTGATATCTTTGTTCTTGTTTAAAAATTATAGGATATTTAAAAACAGTTAAACTAATAGCATTATTTTTATCTTTTCATTTTTCTTTTGGTGTTAGATGAAGTAAAGCTATTTGTGAAGCAATGATATAATATGGACCTATTTTATTTGTTAGTTCTATTATTTCTTTTGAAAAATCATCATCAACATAATGATTTTTTACTAATAATTCATTAGCAACTTGTATAGCTTGTTGTCAAGAAGTGATTTTTGTATCTATATAAGTTACAAGTTCTTTTTTAAATAGCATAATACCTTTCTAATTTTGATAACACACTTTAATTTTATAATTCATAATAGTGAATAAAAAATTAAAAAGTAAAACATCAATAATAATTAATTTTTAAAATTGGATAAAAAAGAAAGGTTTCTTAAACCTTTCACTTTACAAAATATTTAAATGTGTATCTTTTTTTACTATAATCCTAAAACATTATAACCAGTTGCATCAAAATTTATACCTAAGAGATATGTTGTTATTATTTTTTACTTAAATTAATTTTATCGAATTTCTTTGCTTTAATCAGTAGTTTTTTCTGGAATTTATTGAATCAATTGTTCAGTCCTTAATTTTCATTACTTATATTAGAACTTGTAGTAAGTGTTCTACCATTACTTGCAATTCCAATTACTGTTAAAGTTACCAAACTAATCAATTCAGATTATTAAAAAATAAAATAATACTTTAATAGTAAAAAGAGAAAGATTTAATTAATCTTTCCTTTTATTGATATATTTAATCTATTGTTTTATTCAAAATGTAAAGTATGTTCATCACCAGTAGAACTAGCTAATCCAATTGTTGTTATAGATGCATCACCCGAATCAGGTACTCTTACAGCCTTTTTAAGATCTTCTAGTTTCTTTTCAGCTTCTTTAACTGCTTTATCAGCATCTTCCTTTAGCTTTTTCAGCTACTTTTTTAGCATTATCTAAAGTTTTTTGTTCTTCTTCTAATTGCTTTTCTTTAGGATTTTCAGGTTGTATAGATGGCTTTGGATCATCTCCTGGCATTTCACTACCCTCATCATTAGTTTTCCCTGATGGTTGACTAGCTGGTTTTTCCTCATTTTCAGGTTTTGATTTTTCACCTTGGTTACTATTATCATCTTCTTTAGAACCTGTATTAGTTGCTCTATCAGTACATACAACTGCAATTGCTGCTGTTGAAGGTACCATACCAATTGAACCTAATAAAGTTAACAATTTTTTCATAAATGTACCCCCTAAATAACCGGTATTATGTATTCTATATAGCTGAAATTCATTATATATAATGTCAAGCACTTAGCAGGGTTTGTCTAAACTTTATAGTTACTATATTTATAGGTATATAAAATTTTATATTGCTTTTTAAAAATAAACATATCTTTAAAAATCTAATTTTTCTATGTTAGCTAAATTTAATATAAAAAAAGACCCTTGGTCTGCATTTAGATATTTTAATTTTTAATTTTTTTAATAATATTTTTAAGCAATTAAAGTGCTTTTAATAATTTGATAAATTTTATGTTTTTTTAACAATATGTTAATTACTAATTTGAACTAATAATAAAAGTTATCTAAAATAAATTTAAATTTCTACTAACTTTAATTCTTGTTATTAGCTAATTCTTCTAATTTTTTCTTAGCAGCTTCTAAATCTTTTAAGGTTTTTTCAAATTCTTCTTGAGTTGCATCAACTTCATCTAAAGTTTCTGTTTTAGAACGATTACCTTTTTTAGAGAATCCTTATATTTTTCTTGTGCTAATTTTGCTTTTTCTTCAGCCTTTTTAACAACTTCTTTTGCTTCATCAATTTCTTTTTTCTTAACTTCTTCAGCAGATTTATTTACTATAGATTGATCTGTCTGTGGTGCGCTTCCAACTTTTTCAGATGATTTTTCTTCTAGTTGATCATCAAACTTTTCTTTAACACTATTTTTGTCTGTACTTAAACTTACAGCAGGTATTTTATTCTCACACGCTACAGCAATTGCTGATGTTGAAGTTACTAATCCTACTGAACCTAATAAAGTTAATAACTTTTTCACAAATATTACCTCCTAAATAACTGGTTAAGTTTACTACACATTTTTATATCTATATAGCAAAAACATTATTTAAAAGATGGATTTGATATACTTTATGATATTTAAACAATAAATTTTAATCTACTTTTAGTTCAAGAGATAGTATTTTAAAAAATTACAATCTTTTTAAGGATTATCTATTTTTTATATTTAAAAATTAACTTTTATAAAAAATTTCTTAAAATAAATAAAAATCTTTAAAAAAATAAAAAAATATTAACGGAACTATTGTAAATAAATGCATTAACCTATAATAATTAGCTCAAAAGTTATTTATTTTAAAAACTGATATATAAATTCGTTTGATATTTAATGCATAAATTCTATCTGTTCTAAATTATGATCAGATATTTCTAGTGTTAATAAAACTAGCTTATTAATTTTAGACACCAGATTTTTTTAAATTATTTTATACAAAACCTTTTAATAAATATATTTTAATTAAAGATTTGGTATGTATTCATATATAGCAAAACCACTTAATCCAATTTGAAGTTGAGAAGAATTGCTTTACTAGCAATTTTTATTTTCTCAGTTTTTTAGTTCTTTATCTAAATTCTTTTTAACTACTTAATCTGTTATTTTTTAAATTTCTAGATTCTATAACAACTTTTTTATTTTTTATATTTTAAAAACTTGTTTAAAAATTGTTATTTAATTTCATCAATAAATTTATTGAAAAATCATATTTTTTAGTAAGGCAAGTTGGTGAGCTAATTTTCAAAACAATTTTATATTTATAATTGATACTGTTTTTGTAAATCTATTTCGTAAACTAAAGTTGGTATCACTTCATCGTTTTAAACAAATAACTTTAACTTAATTAAAACTTTCCCAAAAAATTAACTATATAAGACCTTGTTTATTATCTCTTCATTCTTTTTAGCAACTCTTGTTAAGTATCAAATATCAGGTTTATCTGGTATTTGAACTTTTTTATATTGTTTAAAAATTTTCATTATTTCTCTATATGTTTTAGTTTTAAATAAACCTGCATCTTCAAATTTATTTTAATTCTATAACCAATAATTAATGTAAGCATATTGATAAATTCATCTGCATAAACACTTAAATCATCATCAACTTTAACTGAATCAAGTTCCAAAGTGTTTTTGTAAAAGTCATTAACAAGTTCAATTTCCCATCTTTGCTTATACATATTCAAGGCTTTTTGACATATTATGTTTTGATCAGAAACATATGCGATAGTGCCGAATTTGTGTTACATTTTGTCATATCTTTCTTTTGAGAATTTTTTGCTTGACATAAAGTCGTGTTCTTCTTTGAATGTTCTTTTAACGTCTCTAAAGCAGTAATAATATTTGTTTTCATAAAATACTTTTTTATATCATGTCGGATTCTCTTTATCGTCAAGTTTTTCTGACATATTATAAGCATCAATTTTATCTAAAATTTTTGAGGATCTTTTTAAATATATTATGAAGAATTCTTATTTGTTAATCTTATTATTTCTTTTCAAAATCTTCATCAATATTATTTTTTATCAATGCACTAAATATTTTTATAGTATTCTCAAAAAATTATTTTTATATAAAATTTACAAGCTCTTTCTTGAATAAAATAATATACTTCTGTTCTAGTAATATGATTTAATCTTATAGAATACATTAATAAAGAAAAAATCAAAATATGAACTAACAAAGATGATATTTTAGATCAGAATAAATAATTAAGAAATTACGAAAACCCCATATCTAGTACTCTTATTCTAAAATATGGGATTTAAAATTAAAAATAAGAAAATTTTTTAAGAATATCTTATTACAATAAACTCAATATATTTTATGTTCTTCTAATAAAAATTAAAGATTTAGAATATGACCACTGTCATCATAATCAGCTGGTTTTCCTGAATCAGCTGGTTTATCAGAAGTTCCACTATTATTCATTTCAGTATTTGATCTATCACCACACGCAACTACAGCAGTACTAGTTGATGCGATTAAACCTACTGAACCTAATAAAGTTAACAATTTTTTCATAAATGTATCTCCTAAATAACCGGTTATTTTAACTATATATTATGTATTCTATATAGATGTAATTCATTATATATATATATATATATATAATGTCAAGCACTTAGCGGGGTTTGTCTAAACTTTATACTTAGAATAAGTTCTATACTTATTTTTAAAATAATTTATTTTTTAAGAATTTTATTTTTTACTAAAAAAATCTATATAAAAAATCTTATTATCTACACTTAATCAACTGACTAAATATAAATAATAAGATTAAAACTTAAACTATTGTAAAAGGACCTGTTCACTTATAATGATTAGTTCAAAAGTTATTTATTTTAAAAACTGGTATATAAGTTCATTTAATACCTAGTGCATAAATTCTAGCTGCTTTAAAATCATATTCATACATTTCTAAAGCTGAAGACACTAGCTTACTAACTTCATCATTATAATGTAACTCAATTTTATTTTTAATAATAATAGAAATGTAGTAATTAACAAATAAACAAATAATTAATGAAAAACTTAAATAATTAAATATCATATATTTTCATAATTTGTATAAAAAATTAATATTCATATTATTTTGATTATTAGTTAAATTATTAATTTGAAAATTATCTGTAATCACATTATAAACAAATAAAAAGAAATTAATTAACATAGATAAACTTAATAAAGTAATTAATAAAGTAGGAATAGTTAAAAGAGTTAGTCTATAAGCTTTTAATAAACTATCTTTTTTAACTTGCTTTGCTGAAATTCATAATCTAGAAATTAAATAATCTAATTCATAACCAACTGATTCAAATATACGTTTACTAATAATAATTTGTTTTTTATTTTTATTAATATTTTTAAAAACTTTAATCATATTATCAGTATCTGCATAAATAATTTGATAATCACTTAAATTAAACATAATTTGAAATTGTCTAATTGCTTTATTAATATCTGTTGAATTAATTACTAAATTACTAGAATTAATAAAAGGTACTTGGTGATTTAAATAACTTCTAGTAGTTATTAAATAAATTAATAATATTAAAAATATCATTAATAAATTAACTATTAATAAAACAAAATTAACTAAACTAAAGTTCATATAATCACCTAACTTAACTTAAATATTTTTAAACTTATTAATATTTTATTAGTATTATTAAATAATTAGCTAATATTTGTAAATAAAAAAGTTGTATTTCTACAACTCAGCATTGTGATAAACGTTTTGTACGTCTTCTAGTTCATCTAATTTATCTAATAAAGTTTGTAATTGTAATTTAGCTTGCTCATCTTTAATTTCTATTCTTTTATCAATTGGAATAGCTCTAATTTCTGAAATTAAATATTCATCAATATTTAATTTATCTAATGAGTGTTTTACACTATTATAAGCTTTAAAAGGAGCATAAATAATAATAGTGTCATCTTCACAAATTAAATCATTAATTTCAACTTCATCACTCATTAAAGCTTCTAAAACTTCATCTTCTTTTTTATTTTTAAAAGCAAACATTGCTACATCTTCAAATAAAAAGCTTACTTTTCCATCAGGATTACCTTTATTTTTATTAAAAACTTCTCTAATCATAGCAGCTGCTCTATTAACATTACTTGTTAAAGTATCAACTAAAATTGCTACATTAGATGGACCTATTCCTTCATACCTATTAGATACATAATTTTCAGCATCTCCACCCATAGCTCTTTTAATTGCTCTTTCAATTACATCTCTTGGTATTTGATTAGCTTTAGCTTTATCAATTACAGATCTTAAAGCTAAATTTGAATTTGGATCAGTTCCACCTTGTTTTGCAGCCATATAAATTTCTTTTGCTGCTCTTCCGTTTGCTGCAGATTTTTTAGCAGCAGTCTTAGCCATTGAAGCGGCTCTTACTTCATGTGCTCTTCCCATATTAATTACCTCTAATTTGGATTTTTTATTGAGTTTAACTTATTCATAATTAATTCTATTTGAGTTTTAACATCTAATTCAGCATCAACTACAAAAAAAGGAAAATCATAAACATTTTGTTTGTAAAACTCTTCATAGTTTTTATTTAAAGTCTCTCAGTATTCTTCACCAATTAGTAATTCTTCACTTCTTCCTCTTTTTTTAATTCTACTAATTGCAGTTTTAGTTGAAACTCTTAAATAAATAACAATATCAAAACTTAGTTTGTTTTCAGGAATTTTTAAGTTTTCTAAAACAACATTATTATAAAAATCAATATATGTATTATAGTCAGTTTGATCAACATTATTTAAGTCATAATTAACTTTCATAAATATAGGATCTTCTAATAAAGTTCTATCAAAAATAATGTTTTCTAAGTTTTTTGCTTGTTTTAATTGTTTAGATCTAGCTGTTAACATGTAAATTTGCATTTTAAAAACAGTCTTTTTTAAATCTTTATAGTATTGTTCAAAATAGGGATTTTCTTCAACTGGTTCTTTAAAAATCTCATATCCTAATTTTTTACTAATTTCAGCTGAAATTGTTGATTTACCAGCTCCAACAGTACCAAAAATTGCAATTTTCATTTTTCTCCTTTATTTATTATTGTTTTGTTTTAAAGAATGATAAATTCCATAAAGTCTTTTAACTTCATGAGTTTTTAATTCACGATATTGACCTGGTTTTAAATCAGCAATTTCTAAAAATTCAATTTTAGTTCTTTTTAGTTTTAAAAGTTGAGCTTGAATAGAGTCAAACATTTTTTTAACATGATGTTTTTTGCCTTCATTAATAGTTAGTTCTACAATTGAAGTATTTTTTAATTTGTCATATTTAACTAATTTAGCACTATAAGCTTTTGTTAAATAATCATTATCAATATATACACCTTTGATTAATTGGTTTATTTGTTGTTTATTAACTTGACCTTGACAAAGACCTTGATATGTTTTTAAAAACTCATATTTTGGATGCATTATAAAATTAAATAACACCCCATCATTTGTCATTAATTATAAACCACTAACATCATAATCTAATCTTCCGACTGGATAAACTCTATGATTTAGATCTTTAAAATAATCATTAACAGTTTTTCTTTTTTTAGGATCATACATAGTAGTTAAAACTAATCTTGGTTTATAAAATAAATAATAATATTTTTGATTATTTGAATCAGATAAAACTAATCTATTATCTATTTTAATTTCAGCTTTAGGATCAATTTTTACTCCTAAAGTATTAATGATTTGATCATTAACTTTAACTCTATTTTCTAAAATTAATTTTTCAGCAGCTCTTCTTGAACAATACCCACGAGAACTAATTACTTTTTGTAGCCTTTCTAAACTCATTTTTTCTCCTTAACTAATAATAAGGTTATTAGATGCTTTGTTTATAATATCAAATAAATAAACAAAACTATTCATTTTGACTATCTAAATTAAAATCATCAATATTACCATACAAATCAAGATTTTGTTGTTCTTGTTTTATTTCATTATTATTTTCTATAGCTTGTTTAATATCATCATCACTAATTGTTGGTAGTTCTTCTATTCCACCTTTAATATTAAACACTTTAAAAAAGTTATCTGTTATTCCATACAAATTACTTCTATTATTTTCAAGATCTTTTCCAACTACTTTAATTAGTTTTTTTTCTCTTAGTTTATATAGTTGATAAGTTGAATCAACATTTCTAATTTCATCAATTTGTTGTTTTGTAATTGGTTGTTTGTATGCAATAATTGATAAAACTTCTATAGTTGAATGAGATAATTTCTTATTTTCATTATATTGTTCTAATTTAGCAAAATATTCGTGTAATTCAGGTTTTGTTTGTAATCTGTAATTATTTTTTTTATAAGTTTGAATACAAAAAGCAGTAGATGGATCTGATAAATATTTTTTATTTAATTGGATAATGATTTCTTTAATTTCAGTTGGTTTTAAATTATCTAAAACAGTTTGAATATCTAATAAAGAAATACCATCATCACCATAAATAAACAATAACCCTTCAATAATAGCACTATATTGTTGATTCATTTACAATCACCTCTAATTGTTGAGTAATTAAGTTTTCATTTTCAATTACTTCTTTTCTTAAATATATATAAATTTGATCATCTATACTATCAATTACTAAAATTTGATATCTCACTAAATCTAAAACTGCTAAAAATATTACAACAAAGTTTTTTAAATTTAGTTCTAAGATTTCTAGTAATTCTTCTAATTTTCATTCTTTAAGTTTTTGAGAAGTTATTTTATTAACTACATCTAAAATCACTTCATGAACAGTAAGACTTGGGGTAGTTAAAGTTTGATAAATTTCAGTTTCTAAATCAAAATCAGCTTGGTATTTAAAAGCATTTGAATTAGTAATTACACTATAAAAAATTTCAGTTAGTTTATCTAAATCCAAATCATTTAAATCAATTAAAGGATCTGGATTTTCAAAAACTAAATCTTTTTTAAAGTTTTGTTTTGATCTTTTTTTTGAAAAAGTTTGTAAATAAGTTTCTTGAGCATTAAAAAGTCTGTCAGAAATTTCTTTAATTTGGTTATATTGACTAATTTGATAAACTAAATCATCATAATCAACTGCTTGTTTTTGATCTACTTGTTGATCTTTAAATAATAAATGTCGAGATTTTAATTCAATTAGTTGTGATGCAATAATTAAATATTCACTAGCAATTTCAATATCTAGTTGTTGATTTTGTTTAATATATGCTAGATATTGATCAACAATTTCTATTAAACTTAGTTCAATAATATCTAGTTTTTTTTCTTTAATCATTAATCACAATAATTCAATTGGACCTGAAAATTGATCAATTGTTAATTCTTGTCAGTGTTTCATATTATCTTTCTATAAGTTAGTTGAATTGATTTCAAGTAATTTATTAATCTCATAATTTGTTTTAAAATCTAAAGTAATTTGAATAAAAATCCTACAAATAATTATAAATAAACACTCTAATTCAAATACTAAATTTACTAAATAATCTGAATTATCTAAATTAGTTTTTATTTCTAATAAGTGATTAAAAATTCAAGAATGTTTTAAAAGTAAAAAGAACTGTTCACTTCTATATTGAGTACCTCTTGTTTTTAAAAAAGCATAACTTAAATTAGTAAAATCATTTATAAAACTAGAACGTTTATACTCTTCTATATTTGGTTTTAAATTATATTTTAAATTTAAGTAATTGATTTTTTTAATTAGTTTATTAAATATAGAAAATATATATAAATACATACTAGTTAAACTATGTAACTCACTATTTTCTAATAAATAATTCTTTTTAGGATCATCATAAAATTGATGATCTAAACTTTGTTTTATATAAAATAATAAAACTGGATTTAATTTATTAAAAATATCAAAATTAAAAAAAGCATTTCTTGTAAATAAAATTGCTAGTAAAGTTTTTAATAAATATAACAAATAATAAAACTGATCATTTTGATTGATTAAATCATCTTTTAAATTCTTTTTTAATAACACATCATCAATCACATTTGTTAAATAAATACAAATATCAAATAACTGGTCTTGAGAAAGTTCTTTTTTTCTACTCATTTTAATTAGTTCATTTAATTTGGTAGTAATTAATTCATATTCAGTCATATTAAACTCTTTTCTTTTTATTCTCTAATTAATCTAGTAATCATTTTTGATTGAATATCTGATTTAGCTAAACTTGTCATTTTTAATTTAATTTGTTTTAAATCCATATATTCAGCAATAATATAGTTTGCAGTTCATATAAATATTGTTAGATAAATTCCTAATAAACAAAAAATTAATATACAGCAAATATAATAAACTTCAGTAATTTTTTTAATAAATAAATAGTTTTTATTTAAATCAGTATTATTAATTACTTCAAATACTGATTTAAATATACCAAATAAACCAATATTATTAACTTTACAAATACTAATTACTAAATATCAAACTGATAAAGTTAAAAATGTAACTGTTAAAAAAGTAGACAAAACAGAAACTTTAGTACTTCTATAATCTCACATTAAAGCAATACCAAATCATAAATAAAACATTACAAAGAAAAATAAACCAAACACTCACATCATTATTGTTAGTAAATAAATATTATGAATAAAAGTAATTAGAATTACTCCAAACATTGTTAGACTAGTTAGAATAGAAATTGATTTAACAATTCCAATCACTTTAATAACTAGTTTATAAAATAAATAACCTAATAATAATTGACCTAAAACAAAACTTAGTCTAAATGATTGTAAGTAATTTCAAACATTTAAATTAGTATATGATTGTTGTTTTAATTTACTTACTAAAAATAGTTCAAAAATATCTGATTTAATAATTACATTAACACTTGTAATTAAAAAACTCATCACAATTAAACCTATTAAAACTTTATAATCATATCTTTGTAATTGTTCAACTATATCTTCTTTATATTTAATAACTTTAATTTTTCTTTCTTTTACAAATATAGAAACTACTAAACAAATAATTAAACAAACTAAACTTAAACTAAAAATAATTCAATTTGTATAACTATTATGATTAAAAATTAAATTTAAGTTTAACAAACTATAAATTTCATAACTTATAAAAGTTGCAAAACTTACAACAAATCAAGCTTTTATACTACTAAAAACTGGAAATAACCTTTCATTAAACTGCTCATTAAAAAATAGAAAATAAATAATTTGAGCTGAAATTCCTACTGCTAAAAATAAACTAATAAATATAATACTTGTTATATTAACATTACTTAAAAAAGCAATCATTATACTTAAAAAACAACTAAATAAACTAATTCAAATTCAAATTCTTCTGCTTTGTAGTTTTAAAGTGAGTCATAATGCTAATGGATTTAGAATCGTTGCATATAAAAAATAACTACTTAAAAAAAGCAAAATAGTTAAAGTAGAACTTGAAAATGATTTTAAAATTGGTGAATCAATGTAATTTGTAATTATTTGAATTAAAAAATTAATTACAATTCAAAAACTACTAATTTCTAAATAAAATAATCCTTTTTGTTTAGAAATACTATTTTTATAAAATAAATAACTAGCAACAACTAATCAAATCACTATTAATAAAGGATTTATGATATATAAATCTCAACTAAACAACTTATCCACCACTTCTCTAATTAACTATTTATATTATAAATAAAAGCATATAACTAAAAGTTAAAATTAGTTATAAAACTAAGATAACTATAAGCTTTTAATTAATAATTATAGTTTAAAGTTTATAAATTAAAATTCTAGTTGAAATTTAATAATTATATTAAGAATGAAAAATGATTGTTTAGAAGATTGTTAAAAATGAAAAATGATTAGGGCAAAAAATCCAGCGTTTTAGTCAGACTACTTGAAATATTAAAATCAGTATGATAAATTAATATTATAAATATTTTATATTTATATATTGATTGCAAAGAAAGTACACTGAACGGTGGCAAACAACTAGTGAAGCCTGAAATAAATGAACTAGAAATCGCTAGAGATAGATTTAATATAAATATATCTACAGATAATAATAAGTTGCATCATCCTTATATTGTGTTTTATTTTGATGATAAGGTTTATTATTTAACAGTTAAAACTTTAACAAAGAGAAATAAAGAAACTGTTAGTAGAAGTAAAGATTTTAATGTCTACTCTATATTTATAATAAGTTTCTATCTGGTGATAAGCTAGGTAATGTAATAGATTACTCAGTTGTAAATATAATGGATAAAAAATTATTTGAAAAACTATTTCGAGACAATGAATATCGTAATAACTATCAATTAAATCCTTGAATTTAAGATAAATTGATGGGTAAACTTTATGAAAATAAACATAATTTGATTCTTCATGAAGTTACAGGTTTTGATTTTGAAAATAATAGAACTAGATGGATGCTTGATATAGTAAAAAACTTATGAAGGTCGTTCCCAAATGATTAATCAAAATTAAAAAAAATAATGCAAGAAGTTATTAATGTTTATCATTCTATACCAAGAGATGAGCTTAATAAAAGATTAGATGATAAAAATAGTTTTATTCCATATGTTAAACAAATATATTACGATAAATTAAAAAATCTTTATGTTGATGAATTTAAACAAGGTTTTTATAATTAAAAAAGTTAATAAAGAAATAAAGAAATCTAAGCTAATAGATATTCTTTATCTTTAAAACTACCAATAGTAATTAATTTATTTCCTACGTTTCCCACTTAGTCGCGAAAACACTCAGTTTTCAGCGGCTATATTTTTTTATAAAAAAATATAATTTATTATGCTTTTATGCTTAAATATGATATAATAAAGACGTGAAGAAGTCAAGAAATGATGTAAAAAGACAATGAAGAACATCAATAGCAAGAGTTAAAAAAGGCGAATACTTATCAATTGGAGTGCCAAGACCAGATAACAAAGGTTTTGTATATAGATTGGGATATGGATATTTGCATGAATTAAAACAATATCACGATGATCCGCTAGCAATTATCAAAGCAATTATTGCAAACTTTCCATTGTCTTGAACAAAAGAACAAGCAAGAACTAAATTAGATGAAATTTTTAAAGAGAAAAAAGAAACCAAAAAAGAAGTTTTAGAAAGGTTTAAAGGTTACGAAGTAGTTGAAAAACTATTTGATTATTTCAATATTTTTAATGATTGTTCTCCCACAAAATCGACAACATTAAAAGATGTTGTTTTACAGTTGATTTATCAAAGAATTAAAAATCCAATAAGTGTTTTTAACACTTATAAGACAGCAAAAAAAGAAAAAATAGACACTCATTCAAAAAAATCATTTTATAGATCATTAGACTATATAGCAAAAAACAAAGATGAAATTTTAAGAAATTTAAATGCAAAAATTTGTGCAAATACCAATAGAAAAATTGATGTATTATGATTTGACGCAACAACTACTTATTTTGAAACATTTTCTCGTGAAGGTTATAAAAAACCTGGTTATTCAAAAGATGGAAAATTTAAAGAAGACCAGATTGTTATAGGTATGGCAACTGATGAAAATGGAATACCGTTACACTACAAAATATTTCCAGGAAATGTTGCTGATCCAAATACTTTAATACCATTTATGCTTGAAATTGCAGATATTTATGAAGTTAACAGTGTAACTATAATTGCTGACAAAGGAATGTGTGTTAATAGAAATATTAGATTTTTAGAATCTAAGAATTGAAAATACATAATCTCATACAGAATGAAAGCTGGAAGCAAACAATTTAAAGAGTATATATTAGATGAAAAAGATTATATAAATGATGGTGGTTTGATATACAAAACTCGTGATATTGCATCTTCATGCAATAAAAAAAGAATTAATGGACATTTTAGAAGACAAATAATTAGTTTTAGTCAAAAACGAGCAACTAAAGACAAAAACAATAGAGACATTTTAATTCAAAATTTCACTAAGAAAATGAATAAAGATAATCTTGTTTCTTGTGATGATTTAGCGGGATCTAAAAAATATAGATTCTCCTACGTTTCCCAGTTTAAGCATAAAACAAGAAAACATACTTATGTAAATTTTTGATCTCATAAGTTATGTTTTTTATAAATGTAATGTCTAAGTGACTTTTTCTTTTGTTAAAAGCTCTAATAATATTTGATAAGTTTGCCAACTTTCTTGTAACTCATCATTATACACTTGTATAGTTTCGATTTTTTGTTTATTTACAAATACTTCAATTTCTTTAACTTCTTTGATAACATTAATCACTTTATGCTCATGATTTTGCTTTTTCCAGTCAGTCCTAATTTTGAATTTAGAATGTAGATGATGTAGTTTAAAAACACTAATGAAATGAAACATAAACAAATGTAACCAACAATATGGTTTCAAGTTGATAAATACATTGGACGAAGAGATAATTTACCTTTTAATGTCTTGAAATTAGACTCAATTTGTCATTGTTTTGAATATAAATTAATAACTTCTTTTACTGATAAATCTGTTCTATTTGTTTCATAAACATAGTATCCATCATATTTTTGATCTTCTTGTATTTTTTCTATGTCAAGTTCATAAAATGCACCTTTGTTTATAGGTTTAAAGAATCTATATTTTTTAGATCCCGCTAAATCATCACAAGAAACAAGATTATCTTTATTCATTTTCTTAGTGAAATTTTGAATTAAAATGTCTCTATCGTTTTTGTCTTTAGTTGCTCGTTTTTGACTAAAACTAATTATTTGTCTTCTAAAATGTCCATTAATTCTTTTTTTATTGTATGAAGATGCAATATCACGAGTTTTGTATATCAAACCACCATCATTTATATAATCTTTTTCATCTAATATATACTCTTTAAATTGTTTGCTTCCAGCTTTCATTCTGTATGAGATTATGTATTTTCAATTCTTAGATTCTAAAAATCTAATATTTCTATTAACACTCATTCCTTTGTCAGCAATTATAGTTACACTGTTAACTTCATAAATATCTGCAATTTCAAGCATAAATGGTATTAAAGTATTTGGATCAGCAACATTTCCTGGAAATATTTTGTAGTGTAACGGTATTCCATTTTCATCAGTTGCCATACCTATAACAATCTGGTCTTCTTTAAATTTTCCATCTTTTGAATAACCAGGTTTTTTATAACCTTCACGAGAAAATGTTTCAAAATAAGTAGTTGTTGCGTCAAATCATAATACATCAATTTTTCTATTGGTATTTGCACAAATTTTTGCATTTAAATTTCTTAAAATTTCATCTTTGTTTTTTGCTATATAGTCTAATGATCTATAAAATGAATTTTTTGAATGAGTGTCTATTTTTTCTTTTTTTGCTGTCTTATAAGTGTTAAAAACACTTATTGGATTTTTAATTCTTTGATAAATCAACTGTAAAACAACATCTTTTAATGTTGTCGATTTTGTGGGAGAACAATCATTAAAAATATTGAAATAATCAAATAGTTTTTCAACTACTTCGTAACCTTTAAACCTTTCTAAAACTTCTTTTTTGGTTTCTTTTTTCTCTTTAAAAATTTCATCTAATTTAGTTCTTGCTTGTTCTTTTGTTCAAGACAATGGAAAGTTTGCAATAATTGCTTTGATAATTGCTAGCGGATCATCGTGATATTGTTTTAATTCATGCAAATATCCATATCCCAATCTATATACAAAACCTTTGTTATCTGGTCTTGGCACTCCAATTGATAAGATTCGCCTTTTTTAACTCTTGCTATTGATGTTCTTCATTGTCTTTTTACATCATTTCTTGACTTCTTCACGTCTTTATTATATCATATTTAAGCATAAAAGCATAATAAATTATATTTTTTTATAAAAAATATAGCCGCTGAAAACTGAGTGTTTTCGCGACTAAGTGGGAAACGTAGGATTTCACTAAGAAAATGAATAAAGATAATCTTGTTTCTTGTGATGATTTAGCGGGATCTAAAAAATATAGATTCTTTAAACCTATAAACAAAGGTGCATTTTATGAACTTGACATAGAAAAAATACAAGAAGATCAAAAATATGATGGATACTATGTTTATGAAACAAATAGAACAGATTTATCAGTAAAAGAAGTTATTAATTTATATTCAAAACAATGACAAATTGAGTCTAATTTCAAGACATTAAAAGGTAAATTATCTCTTCGTCCAATGTATTTATCAACTTGAAACCATATTGTTGGTTACATTTGTTTATGTTTCATTTCATTAGTGTTTTTAAACTACATCATCTACATTCTAAATTCAAAATTAGGACTGACTGGAAAAAGCAAAATCACTGAGCATAAAGTGATTAATGTTATCAAAGAAGTTAAAGAAATTGAAGTATTTGTAAATAAACAAAAAATCGAAACTATACAAGTGTATAATGATGAGTTACAAGAAAGTTGGCAAACTTATCAAATATTATTAGAGCTTTTAACAAAAGAAAAAGTCACTTAGACATTACATTATAAAAAACATAACTTATGAGATCAAAAATTTACATAAGTATGTTTTCTTGTTTTATGCTTAAACTGGGAAACGTATGAAATAAAGAAATCTAAGCTAATAGATATTCTTTATCTTTAAAACTACCAATAGTAATTAATTTATTTTTTTTAACTAGTTGATTTAATATTTCTCTACTTCTAGTTGGTGATACATTTAATAGTTTATCAATATCAATTCTTTTAAATTTACTGTGCTTTTTAGCGAATTCTAAAACAATTTCTATTTGTTCTGTTGTAGTAGAACGAGATTTGTTTTCGTCTGTATCAATGTCTTGTTTTATATTAGAGTGAATTTTAGTATCAATTTTATTTAAATATTCACTAACACTAATATTTGATGATTGATCTTGTTCATAATTTAGATTTTTTAAAATGACAATAAATGATTTATCATCAGATATAAATTCTGGGGTATGTTTTAAACTGTAATTTTCTTGTATTGCATAAATATTTAAAATTTCTTTTAATTCCACTACCTCTTCTTTCCATTAGTTTTAACATAGAAAAAATGTTTGCTAAAATTGGATTTCTTCTTTTAGATTCAATTCTATAAGGATCTAATTCTTGTATTTTACTTTTATCAACCATTCCACCAGGAGAAATTATTTCTAATCTATCAGTATAAATATTAATATTAATTTGATCATAAAACTTATTGTAATCTCTATGCACCAAAGCATTTACTAGAGCTTCTCTAATAGCTAATTTTGGATAATCTGGATATTCTATACGTTTAGTATCTGTTTTTTTAAAATCTACATTAGATTTATTTTCTATAAATTGTTGACTGTTTTTTAGTATTTCTAATAAATTTCCATCAAAATTATCCATACTTTTACCAGTTTTATTATTTGATTTTTCAAAATCGTTTCAATATGTTGCAAAAACTAAAGAATGCTTAATAAATTTTTGATCTGCTAATAATGCACCTGCATTTGTAAGTACATTATTTTTAGCTAATTCTAATGAAACTAGATCATTATAATCTTCTATAATTCTTATACCAAGTTCTTTAAAATAACTATTAAGTAAATTAAAAGTTGCACTATTTCATGATATATCTGTTTGTAATGCATCATATGAAAGATTTTTTCCACTTAAGCCTAAACTAAATATTTCATCTCTTGAAGCAATATGAGTTTGATCATCATATCTCACATAAGCAGTTAAACTTCCTTGATCAAATAAATAATAAGGTGTGTTATCACCTTTTTCAACTTCTATAATTATTATTGACTTATTATCAATAATTTCTGATCTTATAGTAAATTTTGGAATAGGATTTATTTTGTCTTTTATAAAGCTTGATAATTTATTTATTTTTTCTTTAACATTATCAATACCAATAATTTGACCATTATCACTAATACCTATATAAATAGAACCAGTATTTGTATTTGCAAAAGCACAAATTGTTCTTAAAACGTTTTTAGGTTTGTTTTCATCAAATAATTCTTTGTTTTCATGTGTTGATGATTCAATAGGTAGGTATTTTAAACATTATATATTCTCCTATATTTTATAAAGCAATTAGATATATTAATTATACCAACACTTATTAAGAAAATTAACGAAAATACAAACACTTATTAAGAAATACAAACACTTTTATGTGATTTTTGCATATTAACAAATTAAGATTTCCTTTATTATTAGAGTTTTCAGTCCCTACTAAATAAAAAAACTTGCAGTATTGCAAGTCTAAATTTTAATTATCCGTTTATACCTCTTAATCAACTGTTAACTAAAGAAGAGTCATTTTCATTATTAACGTTTCTTGGTACACGACTTACTGAAACTGATTTTGAGGCATTTTCTTCTTGTTTTTTTTAATATATTTTCAGTACTACTAGTTAATTGATTATTTTTAGATTTTGAATTTGAATCACCCATTAATAAAAATAATTCTTTAGTTAATTCTGAAGCGATTTCAGCATCACTTTTAGCTTTTACTTCTTTTCTAGCTACTGTAGTAGTTGTTGCTGCTGGTTTAGCTTTCTTTTCTTCTTTCTTTTCTTCCTTTTTAGAATCTTCTTTTTTAGGTGTTTCAGAAGGTTTTGTCTTTTCTTTATTTTCAACCTTTTCATTAGATTTAATACTTGGAGTTCTATCACCACAAGCAATTACTGCAGCACTTGTTGTTGCCACTAAACAAACAGATCCTAATATTGTTAATATTTTTTTCATATAATGTCCTTTTTGTGGTGTATTCATAGAAATACACATATATTTTTCGTATCTATAATCATTATATATATGCAAAATAAATAATAAAAAATTATTTATCAAGGATTACAGTTGATAAATAATAAATTAAAAAACGATCCAATTAATGGTGTTTCTCCTGAGTTTAATTAGCTTATTGATACTAATTTAGTTGAAATTAGAGAAAATTGAAAAAACCAAATTGGTAAGTATGCTGTAGTATTAAAAATTCTAGATCCAAATTATGTATTTGAAAATCAAAAAGACACTATGTTATTAGAATGAGTTGTTGTTGATGATTTATCATCTGATATTATTTCTAATGATCAATTAAATAACAATACTTCTAGTCAAAATGTTTCTGTTTTAAACAATAATTCAAACGATATTTCTAATAATAAAGAAGACAAAAATCAAATTTTAGAAAAGATTTCAAATATAACTCAAAAACAACAATATAAAAAAACTAATACATTTTGAATAGTTATTTCACTTTTAATAGGTTTGAGTATTATTACATTAACTGGTTTATTAATATGAATAATGAAAAGAAATAAAATTAAAAAAATTAAAAATTAAGCTTTAAAAGTTCTTTTTTAGTATTTAATTTAAATAATTACTTGCATAATTTATCAATTATTATAAAGTATGTAGTTATATTATTAAAAGTTATTGATTAGTATTTTTGTATTAAAAATCATAAGTATATTTTTTTCATATTTTTTAAATTAAATAAAAAAAGCAATAAAATCTAAAACTATAAATATAATTTAATTAAAAATTATTTTCTTTATTTAAAACTTTAATAGAATTTATTAATTATTTTTTTATGATTATAAATATAAGATAATAATATGAAAACAATAAGAATTATTGGAGCAGGTCTATCAGGGTGTGAAGCTGCTTATTATTTATTAAAAAAAGGTTATTTTGTTGAATTGTATGAAATTAAAACTATTAAAAAAAATCCAATTCAACATTATGATTATTTTTGTGAATTAGCATATTCAGATTCATTTAGATCGACTGATTTAAACACTAGTGTTGGTACTCTAAAAAAAGAATTAGAATTACTAGATTCACTAATTATAAAAGCAGCAAAATATGCTAGTATAAATCAAAATAATGAATTAGTTGTAAATAGAATTGAGTTTAGTAAATATATTACTAATTATTTAAAAACTTTTAATAATTTAAAAATTATAGAACAAGAATATTTAAATATTGATTTAAATATTCCAACAATTATAGCCATTGGTCCTATTTCAACACCAAGTTTTTTAACTAATTTAAAAAAAATAATTAATAAAAAGAATTTAAAATTATTTGATACTGTAGAACCAACTATTTTAAAACAATCAATAAATAAAAATATTTGTTATAGTTTAGATAATAATTTAGATTATTTATATTGTGATTTAAATAAAGAACAATTTGAAAAATTTTACAATGCTTTAATTAGTGCAAAAACTTTTAATTCACCATTAAAAAACGAAATTAAATTACTAGAAAAAAACAATTATTTTAGCATTGAAAGTTTAGCTAAAAACAAACAAGAATTTATTAATCATTTTAAACCAATTAATAATAATGCTTATATAACTATTACATTAAAAAAAGATAGTGTTATTGATAATTTATATACAATAGTTAATTTTCAAACTAGTTTAATGTGAAATGAACAATTAAAAGTTTTTAGTTTAATTCCTGGATTAGAAAATTTAAAAATTATGAGATATGGTGTTATGCATAAAAATAATTACATTAACACTAAAAAGTTATTAAATTTAGGTGTGCAATTAAAAACAAATAAAAATATTTTTTTTGCAGGTCAAATTATTGGAGTTGATGGATATGTTGAATCAGTTTGTTCTGGATTAATTAGTGCAATTAATTTAGATAGATATTTAAATAATAAAAAAATGATTTTACCTAATAAAAATTCAACAATAGGTTCACTTTATAATTACTTATTAAAAACTGATTCTAATTTTAATCCAATGAGAATTAATTGAGCTTTAGTTGATTTGATTGATGGTTTTGAATTATCTGATAATAGTAAAAAATTTTATTCAAAAAGAGCGATTGAACTAATAAAACAATATTTAAAAAAGATTAATTATAAGTAAAATAATTTTTAAAAAATAAAAATAATTTATATATGTTTTAATAGTTTAGATACTTGATACAATAATTAATGTAAAATATTAAATTTTAATGAGAGGCTGCTAAAATGTTGTTTTTCTTAACAAATGGAGCTGCTATTTGTGTAATCATTTTATTATTTGCAATAGCTTACATGATGGATCCTAAATTTTTAAAAACTATTACAACTATTAAATTAACAATGATGGCAATGCAAGTAGCATTAATTGTTTTACTAACAAATTTTCTTGGTTATAGTGGTGTTTTTGGTGCGCGATTAATGTTTGGTAATTTTGTTTTATTTTTATCTGGTATGTTGTTTGGTCCTATGGGTGGGGCTTTAGTTGGAGCTTTAAGTTATACTGCTGGGATGATTAATCCTAATATATTTATTCATTTTTCATTTATGGCTGCATATATGATTTATGCAATGTTAGGATCATTAGTTTTTATTAAAAAACAAAAATCAAGATTATCATTTATGATTTCAGTTTTTGTTTTACTATTTATTGCAAGTTTTACACTAACATTCATTTCTCACCCAATTGCTATGTTAGCTATTGGTAAAAATGCATATGTTTATGTAACTTTAGTAAAGAAATTTATTGTCTTTCCAATTGATGCTGTTATAGAACCAATTTTAATTATTTCAACTTTTGAAGTTTCTATTTTAGTTTTAAAAAGAGTGCCAAATACTTGAAATCAACTATGATGTACAAGATTTGATAGTTTAGAATTTTTAAATAAACAAGAAAAGAAATCTAAAAAAGATTTAAAAATTACTCAAAATAAACCGATAATAACTGGTCAACCTTCAAATTAGTTTTAAAACACTTTAATAAAATAAAGTATTTTTTTATATTTACTAAGATATTAAAAACTACTAATTAGTAATCTATAAAACTGATCTTTATAATGGTATAAAATAATATATAGGAGAAAAAATGTCAGATAATATTAAAGATTTACCTTTTGATGAAATCATAAAAAGAATTAAATTTTATGCTGATTTAAAAGCTAAAAATTTAATTACTGAAGAACAAAATCAAGAATATGAATTATTAAAAAGTTGATATTTAGAAATAGTTTTAAAATAGTAATCTCAAACTTAATTCATAAATTCAATTGATATATCTATTAAATATAAGGAGAAAAATGAAAACTAGTAAAAATGATAATTTAAATGCATTACGTATATTAGGTGTAAGTGCAATTAATAAAGCAAAATCTGGTCATCCTGGAATTGTTTTAGGAGCAGCTGGAATAGTTTATGTTTTATTTAATAAAATTATGAATTTTAATCCTAAAAATCCAGAATGATTTAATAGAGATAGATTTATTTTATCTGCTGGGCATGGTAGTGCATTACTATATTCAGCTTTACATTTATCTGGATATGATTTATCTATTGATGATTTAAAACAATTTAGACAATGAGATAGTAAAACTCCAGGACATCCTGAAAAAACTTTAACGTGTGGAGTTGAAGTGACAACAGGTCCACTTGGTCAAGGTGTTGGAATGGGAGTTGGAATGGCTGTTGCTGAAGCTCATCTAGCAAGTGTTTATAATAAACATGATTTTAATTTGA
Organism: Mycoplasma mycoides subsp. mycoides SC str. PG1; assembly: GCF_000011445.1. Taxonomy (NCBI): domain Bacteria; kingdom Bacillati; phylum Mycoplasmatota; class Mollicutes; order Mycoplasmatales; family Mycoplasmataceae; genus Mycoplasma; species Mycoplasma mycoides. Next base: position 425,074 of record NC_005364.2, on the reverse strand, counting down.
TTCATCATTATACTTATGTTTTATGTGGTGATGGTGATTTACAAGAAGGAATTAGTCAAGAAGCTATTTCTTTTGCTGGTAAACATAGGTTAAATAAATTAATTTTAATTCATGATTCAAATGATGTGCAATTAGATTCAAATGTAGTTGATGTACAAATTGAAGATATGCACAAACGTTTTAAAGCATGTAATTGAAATACAATAAAAGTTAGTGATGGAGAAGATTTAAATTCAATTTATAAAGCTATTAGAAAAGCTCAACTTTCAGATAAACCAACATATATTGAAGTTAAAACTGTTATTGGATTAGGTTCAACAAAACAAGGAACTAAAGATATTCACGGTGCTCCTTTAAATGATGATATAACTAAAGTAAAAAAATATTTTGATTGAGATTATGATGATTTTATTATTCCAGATTCAGTTTATAAACACTGATCAATTAATGCTAAAAAAGGTGAAATTAAAGAAGAATATTGAAATCAATTAAAAGCTAAATATAGTTTAAAATATCCTGAATTAAGTTCTTATTTAGATAATGCTATTAATAAAAATATTACTTTTGATTTTTCTAGTTTATTAAAAGATATACCAAATAATGATGAAGCAACAAGATTAAGTTCAGGAAAAATCTTTGAAAAAATTGCAAATCATGAAAAAATGCTAATTGGAGGAAGTGCTGATTTATCTAGTTCAACTAGAATTAAAGGTGCTGATAATCAATTTACTAATTTAAATAAAACTGGTAGAAATATAATGTATGGAGTAAGAGAATTTGGAATGGGTGCAATTAATAATGGAATTGCAGCTCATAAAGGATTAATTCCAGTAGCTAGTGGGTTTTTTGTATTTGCAGATTATTTAAAACCAGCAATGAGATTAGCTTCAATTATGCAATTACAACAATTATATGTCTTTACTCATGATTCAATTGCAGTTGGTGAAGATGGGCCAACTCACCAACCAATTGAACAACTAGCAATGTTAAGAACTATTCCAAATCATGTTGTTTTAAGACCAGCTGATTTTAGTGAAACTATTGCTTGTTATAAAGTTGCTTTAACAAAACTAACTAAAACTCCTGCTTCAATTATTTTAACTAGACAAAATGTAAAACAACTACAACACAATGATGTTTTAAATCAAGTTGAACGTGGTGCTTATATAATTAGTGATCAAACTGATGCAACTATTAGTTTAATTGCTAGTGGTAGTGAAGTTGGATTAGCAATTGATGTGCAAAAAGAATTATTAAATCACAATATTAAATCAAAAGTGATTTCAATGGTATCAACTAATTTATTTGATAAACAAGATAAAGAATATCAAGATCTAATTATTAATAAAAATACTAAAAGAATTGCTATTGAAATGGGATCAAACGCAATTTGATATAAATATGTTGGTGATGATGGTTTAGTATTTGGAATTGATCGTTTTGGTGAATCAGCTCCTGCTAATAGTGTCATTAAAGAATTTGGATTTACAAAAGAAAATCTAACAAAAAAAATATTAGAATATTTAAATAAATAGAAAAGAGAAATTTTAATGTTATTAACAACAACTTTTTCATCAGGTGCTTTAGCTGCAATGCTAATTGGTGTGATTATTGCAGCAATTATTATTGGGTTAATTTTAGGATTTGTAATTACTAGATATATGGTTAAAAAACAATTAAAAGATAATCCACCAATTACTGAAAAACAAATTAGAGCTATGTATATGAGTATGGGAAGAAAACCATCAGAAGCTGATATTAAAAAAACTATGAATGCTATTAAAAGAGCAAAATAATTCAAGTACTTTTTCTAGTACTTGTTTTTTATTATTAAAAATATAGTATAAAATTAGGAAAAAAATATGGCAATTATTGATCAATTATTTGACTGACAAAAAGAATTAATTATTAAAAATAAGCATAAAAATCAATTAGGATTGTTTTTAGATATGGGTAGTGGAAAAACAATTTTAAGTTTAGGTTTTTGTGAAATTAATCAAGTTGATGCAATTATTGTAATTGCTAGTAGAAGTAAAACTTTAGAAACTATTGAACAAAATGCTAGTTTTACAAATTACTTACAAAATGATTTAAATTTCAAAGTTTATTTAAAAACTGATTTAAAAAATGCTGATTTTAAAAACAATCAAAAAGAAGCAATTATTATTAATTATCATTCTTTTTTATTAAATATTAATAAAGAAAACTTTTTTAATTATTTAGCTAAATTTATTAGTGTACATAAAAATCAAAAAATCGCAATCATTATTGATGAAAGTCAAAATATTAAAAACTCAAGAGCTTTAATTTCAATTAGTATTAAAAACTTTGTTGATTTAGTTAAAAAACTAGCTTTTAAAACTTATTTATACTTATTAAGTGGTACTCCTCAAACAACTGGAGCTATTGATATGTTTAATCAATTAAGATTTTTAGGTTTAAAAATGACTAGATATCAATTTGAAGATCAGTTTTGTATTAAAACTAAATTTAATAATGCTTATAGAAGAGTTTATAAAATTAATGGTTATAAAAATATAAAACAATTAGAACAATTAATTAATCAATTTGCTTTAACTAGTAAAAATATCCCACCAATTTATTTACCAAAACAACAATTTATTGGTATTAAACTACCAATTAGTAGTGAATTTGAACTCTTTACAAATAAAAAAATAACAGAATATGATTTATTAACTTTTTGTAATAAAAATAACATTAAATCAAATTACAAACCAAATGAATTAAATCTTATTAAAAACCCATATTATAAAAATTTAAGTTATCCTGATGATAAATGAATAGCTGGTGATGATGCTACTTTTTGATTAAGAACTAGACAAATTCCAATTGGATTTCAAGGAAATAGTAAAGATTATTATTGATTTGATTATTCAAGATTAAATAAATTAGAACAACTATTAACTGATAAAATTGATAATTATATTATTTTTTATAACTATGATCCTGAGTTTGATGAAATTTATAAAATTTGTAAAAAACTAGATTATAAAATTGATATTTGAAATGGTAATAAAAAAAATATTACTAATTATTTAGAATTTTTAAATTTAGATCAAAATAATAAAAATAGTAGTAAAAAACGTGTGATTATTGCAAATTATTTTTCAGCAAGTACAGGAAATAATTGACAAGAATATGATAAGACTATTTTATTTTCTTTAGCAACTTATGGTTATCATATTCAAGCTTTAAAAAGAAATCACCGTATTGGAACAAAAAACACAATTACTTATTATTTGTTTTTACAAGATAATTATTTAGATAAATCAATGTGAGGCTCAATACAAAAACGACAAATTTATAATACAGAAATTTTTATTAAAACTACTAAAGAGTTTAATAAATTAAAATCTCAATATAAGAACCTAACTTTTAATTTTTAATGATTTTATGATATATTATAAATTTGCGACGTTTTATTTATTAGTAAATAAACACTAACTGGTGTAAATGATAAAATGCAGTATAAATTAAAAAACAATGGTAGTTGAACTGATATAACTAAAAACAAAGTGTCAGACTTAGCTTCTGGAACTTATCAAATTAGAATTAAACCATTAAAAAATGCTTTAGCTTCAGAAATTATAGAAGTTAATATAGATTAATAAAAATTATGTCAATTATTTATGATTATGAGTTTGTCTTTAAAAATAATAATAATGATAAGCAAAATATAGTTTTTTGTCACGGATTTAATTCTAAACTAACTAGTTTAAATGGATTTAGTAATTATTGAACAAAATCAAATTATTATGCCTTACAATTTCCAGGTTCAAATATAATAAAACCAATTAAAAATCATCAAATTAGTGTTGAACAATTTTCAGACTTATTAATTGAATTTGTTAAACAAAATAATTTAAAAAATGTAATTCTAATTGGTAAATCACTAGGAGCTGGTGTTATTAGTTTAGCTTATTTAAAACAACCTTTATTGTTTAAAAAACTAATTTTAATTACTCCAATTAATCAAACTCAATTAAGTTTAGAATTTTGAAAAAAAGACTATGTATTTATTAATTCATTTAACGATTATTTAACTAAATTTGTTCCATATATTTACTATAATTATAATAATTCAAATTGAGTTAATAATGCTAAGTCAAAGTTTAACTTAAACTATTATACTAATAAATATATACTTCAATTAGCAAAAGGTTTAACTGATATAAACTTACATAATAAAATCACAAAAGCATATCAATCTATTAATATTCCAACTTTAGTAGTTTTAGCAAAAAATGATAGAATTATTGATTGTGATGATTCATTAAATTTTTTTAATAAAACTATTAAAAATGTCAAAACAGTAGTTATTAACAATGCTTCTCATATGGTTTATAAAGATCAATCTGAAAAACTAAATCAAATAATTGATGATTTTATAACTAATAATTAGAATAAATAACAAAAACTTGAATATTGTAATTCAAGTTTTTTATTTTTTTATTAGAAATTAAAAGAATTAATTTTATAATTAGTACAATTTTTAATGTGTGAATATACAAAAAAATCGTGTTGATAAACTAACCTTATTAAAAGGAATTAGTTATGAAAAATTATTAACTTTATTAGATTCATTTGCTTTAATAGCATCAAGTGCAGCTATAACTGTTGCTTGTAAAACTCCTAGTCAAGAAATAAAAGCAGATGAATCTGACAAAGCTAAAAAGGGTGAAACTAAGGAAGAAGAAAAATTTGAACCTAAATTTTCAGATGTTGAAAATAAGATTCTAGGTAATTTTGAACCAAACAATAAGAACATAGTATCTCAAGGAGATATTAAAAAAAGAATTAGTTAAAAAACTTACTGTTAATGAATCTGATTTACAAGAATTAAAACTAAATTATGATGAAAAAACTGGTGAAGTTACACTACCAAGATTTAATAATAAAATTTTAAAATTTAATTTCACAACATTTTTACAATTAGGAAAAATTAAAACTAATAAAATTGGTGATGTTGTATTTCTTTCTCAAGGAGATATTAAAAAGCAGTTAGCTAGCAAATTAAAAGTTAATGAATCTGATTTACAAGAATTAAAAGCTGATTCGACAAATGGAATTGGTGCTGGTTCAGTAAGATCTAAAACCTTTGTTGGAACTCTAAAATTTAAATTTGAAATAGAAGAAAATAAATAGAAATATATTAAAGTCTCTAGTGATTATGTTTTTATAAATCCTCTCCCGAACCCCATATTTCGGACTAAAATCCAGGAAATGGGGTTTTTATATGTCTAAATTAAATTTAGAAAAAAAGTTAAAAATTGTTAAAGAAGCTAAAAAACTTAATATTAAAAAGAGTACTTATTTAGCAAATAAATATGATATTTCAGTTGATACTGTAGAAAGTTTAGTTAATAGATTTGAAGCGTTTGGAATAGAAGGGCTAATTAATAAGGAAAAAAAGCCTTATTATAGTGCAAAGCTAAAACTAAAAATTGTATTAATATAAACTTGAAACTAATCACTCATATGATGAAGTCGCAAAAAAGTTTAATATTATTTATTCATCAACTATAGCTGGTTGAGTTAAAAAATATAGAGAATATGGATTTTTAGGGTTAAATAATAATATAGGAAGACCTAAGAAAATTATGAAAAACCCTAATAAAAAACCAGCTAAAATAAAGAAATCACAAGTAAAAATCAATAATGAACAACAAATTAAAGAATTAAAAGAACAAGTGGAATACTATAAGTTGGAGGCTGAATTCTGAAAAAAGTTCCACACCTTGTTGACAAAAGAAAAATCAACAAGGAAAAAACAAAAGTAGTTTTAGAATTGTTAAAAACATATAAAAAAGTTAAGATTCCTATTCTCTTAAAAATAGCTAAATTACCTAAATCGTCTTTTTATGAATAAAAACATAAGTTAGAAAATACAATAGATAAAGATAAAGAATTAAAGGAAATGATTGTTGACATTTTTAGCAAATCATTTGAAACGTATGGGTATAGAAGGCTAAAAATGGCCTTAAAATCAAAAGGATATATTGTAAATCACAAAAAGATTTTAAGGTTAACTAAAGAGCTTGGAGTTCAGTGTATTAAATTTAGAACAAAAAATGGAAGATATAGTTCTTATAAAGGAACTGTTGGAAAAATTGCAGATAATGTTTTAAAAAGAAATTTTCATTCTTTACAAGCAAACAAACTTTGATGCACTGATGTAACAGAGTTTAAAGTTAATGGTCAAAAGTTATATTTATCACCAATTATTGATCTTTACAATGATGAAATTATTTCATATTCAATTCAAACCAATCCTAACTTAAACCTAACAAATTCAATGCTAGACAAAGCACTTAAAAAGGTTAAAAATACAAATGGTTTGTTGATTCATTCTGATCAGGGATTTCATTATCAGCACATTAGTTGAGCTAAAAAACTAGAAGAAAATAACATAACACAAAGTATGTCTAGAAAAGGTAATTGCTTAGATAATGCTATTATAGAAAACTTCTTTGGTTTATTAAAGCAAGAAATTTATTATGGTGAAAAATATAATTCAGTAGAAGAGTTAACTAAAAGAATTCATAAATATATTTATTGATATAACAACATAAGAATAAAAGAAAAATTAAAAGGATTGTCTCCTGTACAATTCAGAAAACAATCCTGTTATAATATTGAAAAATTTTAGTCCGTGTTTATGGTAGCGGGGGGTCCTAGAGATTTTTTATTAGCAGTCCCTATCATATATATTTACTTAATAGTAATTTATTATAATGCTTTAAGCAGGCCTCAACTAGAATACACTTGACATTATATATATATATATAATAATAATATAAAACTATAAAAATTTATGGAAACAAATCATGAAAAAAATAAATAAAATAATTATTTCTTTATCTTCAATAATTTCAATTTCTTCAATGCCATTAATAACTGCATCATGTTCAAACAAGAATCGAATAAATGAAAGCATAACTAATAATACTACCCCACAAACTCAAGATAATCACAACCAAGAAAATAAGAATAAAAAAGAAGAAGAAGACCCTAAAGACTTATTAAACCAACTTGAAGAAATCCAAAAAGATTATGAAGAAGCAAAAAAAGGAAATGAAGAATTAATAAAAAAATCAGACTACTTTGATGATTTAAAACAATGATTTGAAAATATTGTTCCTGGCTCAAACCATAAGTGGAACTATTACTTAGATTTTAAGAACAAAGTAAAAAATGATGGTAAAATAGGTTCATTTGAATACGTTAAGGATTTTATAAAAAAATACAAAACATTAATAAAGAAGAGTTTGCAAAAAAAACAAGAAATCTTAGAATAATAAGCTTTTGTTGCCTAAATTCATTAAATATCTAATAACTTTTTTATTAACATTTATATCAACTTTATGATCATAAACTTTGTTATTGTAATGATACTGTAATATTAATGAATTATGATCACCTTTAAGACTGTTTTCATTATTTTGATAAACAATTCTATCTGGAATTAAAGTTATTTTTTTATCTTTATCAGTAATATTTATTTCTAAATCAATAGGTTGTACTATATCATTTGCTTGAAGAGTTTGTTTTAATTTATTAACTTCAACTTTAAAATCAGAAGTATTATTTTTAAAATATAGGTTTAATTATAACTGGATAAAGATATGAGTTAGTTTCATTTATTGTTGAACCAATATAATTTAAATTACCATTACCAGCTTGTAGTTTTTTTACTAGATCTTGATCAATATATATGGGACTGCTACCCTAAAAGTAAACACAAGAAATATCATTTAAATTAAAATGATTGTTAGTTTTATTCTAACTATTTTATTTTTAAATTAGTATCTATATTACTATCTAAATATCATTTAAATGAATTATTATTTTCTAAAACAACTTCATTTACTAAGTTATTTAACTGTCTATTATTTGTATCAAAATACAATTTAGCTATAATATATTGTTTATTTGTATCTAATCTAAAGACTTGATATTTTTTAGTATCAGTTTTTATATTATTAACATATTTATTAATATCTATTTTAAAGTGATTATCTTTATATTTATCATTTAATAAATTAAGGTTTAAATTAAAAGAATAAGTAGATTTTTGTAAAGACCCAATTTTATTATTATCAATACGATATTCAAAATCATTATCAACATTTAAATAAGTTGGAGCATAACCATAATTTAAATCATAATTAGTTTCATGCTGTTTTTTAAAAGTTAAAAAAACTGGTATTTTATTATTTGCTGAATATGAATTTGCACTATGAACAACTAAACTATAATCATTATTTGAATTTGTATAAACAGTAGAACCTGAATATAAATGTTCACTACCATCAAATATATAAATTTGTCTTGTTTCTTGTTTAGTTTTTAATTGATTAGATCAGATTTTGATTTGTATTTGTAATTTAACTGTATAAGAACCTGGTTTAACTTATTAGATTTATTTTCATATGATACATTAGTAACATTATTATTAGTTATTTTAAATTTATCAGTAATATTTAAATTATCTAAATAAATTTGTACATCCATTTCACTAGTTTTTTTCCTACGTTTCCCACTTAGTCGCGAAAACACTCAGTTTTCAGCGGCTATATTTTTTATAAAAAAATATAATTTATTATGCTTTTATGCTTAAATATGATATAATAAAGACGTGAAGAAGTCAAGAAATGATGTAAAAAGACAATGAAGAACATCAATAGCAAGAGTTAAAAAAGGCGAATACTTATCAATTGGAGTGCCAAGACCAGATAACAAAGGTTTTGTATATAGATTGGGATATGGATATTTGCATGAATTAAAACAATATCACGATGATCCGCTAGCAATTATCAAAGCAATTATTGCAAACTTTCCATTGTCTTGAACAAAAGAACAAGCAAGAACTAAATTAGATGAAATTTTTAAAGAGAAAAAAGAAACCAAAAAAGAAGTTTTAGAAAGGTTTAAAGGTTACGAAGTAGTTGAAAAACTATTTGATTATTTCAATATTTTTAATGATTGTTCTCCCACAAAATCGACAACATTAAAAGATGTTGTTTTACAGTTGATTTATCAAAGAATTAAAAATCCAATAAGTGTTTTTAACACTTATAAGACAGCAAAAAAAGAAAAAATAGACACTCATTCAAAAAATTCATTTTATAGATCATTAGACTATATAGCAAAAAACAAAGATGAAATTTTAAGAAATTTAAATGCAAAAATTTGTGCAAATACCAATAGAAAAATTGATGTATTATGATTTGACGCAACAACTACTTATTTTGAAACATTTTCTCGTGAAGGTTATAAAAAACCTGGTTATTCAAAAGATGGAAAATTTAAAGAAGACCAGATTGTTATAGGTGTGGCAACTGATGAAAATGGAATACCGTTACACTACAAAATATTTCCAGGAAATGTTGCTGATCCAAATACTTTAATACCATTTATGCTTGAAATTGCAGATATTTATGAAGTTAACAGTGTAACTATAATTGCTGACAAAGGAATGAGTGTTAATAGAAATATTAGATTTTTAGAATCTAAGAATTGAAAATACATAATCTCATACAGAATGAAAGCTGGAAGCAAACAATTTAAAGAGTATATATTAGATGAAAAAGATTATATAAATGATGGTGGTTTGATATACAAAACTCGTGATATTGCATCTTCATACAATAAAAAAAGAATTAATGGACATTTTAGAAGACAAATAATTAGTTTTAGTCAAAAACGAGCAACTAAAGACAAAAACGATATAGACATTTTAATTCAAAATTTCACTAAGAAAATGAATAAAGATAATCTTGTTTCTTGTGATGATTTAGCGGGATCTAAAAAATATAGATTCTTTAAACCTATAAACAAAGATGCATTTTATGAACTTGACATAGAAAAAATACAAGAAGATCAAAAATATGATGGATACTATGTTTATGAAACAAATAGAACAGATTTATCAGTAAAAGAAGTTATTAATTTATATTCAAAACAATGACAAATTGAGTCTAATTTCAAGACATTAAAAGGTAAATTATCTCTTCGTCCAATGTATTTATCAACTTGAAACCATATTGTTGGTTACATTTGTTTATGTTTCATTTCATTAGTGTTTTTAAACTACATCATCTACATTCTAAATTCAAAATTAGGACTGACTGGAAAAAGCAAAATCACTGAGCATAAAGTGATTAATGTTATCAAAGAAGTTAAAGAAATTGAAGTATTTGTAAATAAACAAAAAATCGAAACTATACAAGTGTATAATGATGAGTTACAAGAAAGTTGGCAAACTTATCAAATATTATTAGAGCTTTTAACAAAAGAAAAAGTCACTTAGACATTACATTATAAAAAACATAACTTATGAGATCAAAAATTTACATAAGTATGTTTTCTTGTTTTATGCTTAAACTGGGAAACGTAGGAGTAACATTATTATTAGTTATTTTAAATTTATCAGTAATATTTAAATTATCTAAATAAATTTGTACATCCATTTCACTAGTTTTTTTACTATTAGAATCATTTGATTTTATAGTTCAATATTCAATTCCTACCATTAAAGCAGAATTATTAGAAATGTGATGCTTTATATCATTTAATTTATTTTTAATATTGTATCTATCAAATATAACCATTTGTAGTTTATTATTATTAGCTAAATTATGAATGAATTTAGGCTTATAAAGATCAAGAATTTTTTTATAATAAATTCCAGAATTTGGTAAATAATAAAGATCACTAAATATAAAATCTGATTCAAAAGCTACTCCGTTTTTTAAAGCATTATGAAAATCAAAAAAAATAGCTCCATTTGCGATTCTATTTTCTAATTGTACGGCTATACTTGCTTCTGATAAATCATACATCTCATTATTATTAATCATTAAAGCAGTTTCTAAAGCTTTAATTGAAGCAAAATCTCAACATAATCCACTTTTATCTTGAAGTTGATGAAATAAAAGATAACCGTCTCTTAATGAATAATATGATCTATTTTCTTTTTTAGATTCATTGTTTATTTTTTAATTATTAAATGTAACTAGATTAGTCCCTAGTTACTAGTTAATGTTTTATTTAAAAATAATAGAACTGGAGTAGTTAGTATAATATTAGAACAAACTAATAAACTTATTTTTTTATATCAATGCTTTTTCATATTTTATTAATTTCTACAATTTGTTATTCAATCATTTATTAATTACTTATAAAATTTCTCATTTTTGCAATGATATTGTTATAACTTAAAAACTGATTTTATCTAATAATAAAATTAAAAATCAATACAATATATCAATAAATCTTAAATGAATTAAAACTAAACTAAAAGTTGTTTTTTATATAATTTAATTAATGAATAATAAGAAAGGATTATATGAATTTAACTATCATTTTAATAATTTTAATAAGTATATTAACTATTGTTTGTATTAGTATTTTATTTTATTTAATTAAAACTAAAAATAATGATTCTAAAATAGATCTAACTAGTTTAAACAATAAATTTGATACTAATAAAGAATTGATTACTAAAGAAATAGAAAAAGATACTGAAATTACTAAAACTAATCTAATTAATTTAAAAGAAACAGTTAACAAACAAAAAGAAGATCTAACAAAATCATTAGATAAACTAGAAGAAAATATTAAAAAATTTAATGAAATTACTAATAATATAAATACAATTGATAAAAAAGTAGATACATCAGTTAAAAATATTAATGAACTATCTTTAATTTTTAAAAATAGTAAAACTAGAGGAAATTTAGGTGAGTTTACTTTAGAATGAATTTTAAGTAATGTTTTAGGTGAAAAAACAGATAATGGAATTTGACAAACTCAATATAAATATAAAAACTCTAATGTAATAGTTGATGCTATTATTAAAACACAAATTAATGATAAAAAGATTGCAATTGATTCTAAGTTTCCTTTAACAAAAGCAAATGTTTTAATTTCAGAAAATACTGATAATTATTTATATAAACAAGCTGAAGATGAATTTAAAAAAACAATTAAAAATATGATTAAAGAATTAAATAATAAATATATTTCTAATTCTGAAAATGTTTCTAGTGTAATTATGTTCATACCTTCTGAAGCTATATTTGAACTAATTTGATCTAAATTCACTGATATTTTCAGTGAAGCTATTAAAAATAAAATTTGAATTTGTTCACCAACTACTTTACCAGCTGTTTTGTATTCTCAACAAATTAGTATTAAAGAATATAAGATTAGTAAAAATATTAATGAAATTCAAAAACTGATTAAAACAATAACTGATGATGTTAAAAGACTATTAGATAGAAATGAAAAAATGTCTAAGATTTATGAAAAATATAAAACAGAAACAGAAGAAGTTTTTAAAGAATTTCAAACTTCAGCAAATAAAATTGATAAAAACTATTCTAAACTAGAAGCAATAAACATTGATGATAACTAAGAATAATTAAATATTTAATAAAAATAGACCAATAGGTCTATTTTTGATTTAATTCTTTATTTATTTTGTTTTTTCAACTTTAATCAATTGGTTTAAAATAAAGTATTTAAGTGTTGGTGGTCCTGCATTAATCACATCTGTTGCTTGTTTTATAAATTCTTTATTTCCAAATATTAGTGAAAGAGCTAGTTCAAGATCTTCATATAAATTAATACGAATTTTAGAATTATTAAAAAACGCAAAACAATATATTTATAAAATCATCTTTTTTGTTCATAATAGTTGAGTCTTTGAACTCTTTTTTATATAAATAACTATAAAAATAATTAAAACCATCTCAATTTTTATTTAAATATCATTCAAATGTTTTAATGTCATTTTTATCATTAATTCATTCTTCTAATTTAGTTATAAAAAGATCAACAAATAAAACATCCTGATATTTTTCACATTCAGTTTTAAATTCTTTTAGCTTGTTTATAAAAAGTTGTTCATAAACTTTTTTAAGATAATCAAACATTCATTGTTCAGTTAAATTTTTATTATCAACAATAGTTTTTTTAGTCTTAGAATCTTTTAAAAAAATATCTATTAATTCTGATGCAATTCAATGTTTAATAACAGATATTTGAGCTTCTCATTTTACATCATCATTTTCTATTTTATTTGATTCTATTTGTTTTAACATATCATCTATTGAAACTTTAAGTGGATAAGTTAATGTGTACTGTTTTGCAATATCTAAAAATTCTTTTTCTTTATCAGTTAAAGTTTTTTGATTTTCAAATTCATATCTTAAAAGTTTGAATAAACTAAAACGATTAACAAACTCTAATAAATCAAATGATCTAATTTCTTTCATACTAATCCTTATATAAAACTAGTTCTATAATATTATTTTAAATAATAGAAAATAAGAATTTTTAATAAGATCTAAAATACTAGATTTGAAAAAAGTTTTATATAATCTAAATATGGAAAATAAGAAAAGCAATTATTTTAGTGATATTGAGATTTTATTAACATATGATTATGATTCATGTGTGTTGTTTTTATTAAATAAATATGGTCAAGTTCAAGGTGATTATATTAAATATTCTTATAGTAGATTTGTTAAAACTATAGAAGAAAATTTAGATATTAAAAAGTCTTTATATGGTTTAGAAATTCATCATATAGATGAAGATAAAATCCCTAATTTATCATCAAAAGAAAATAGAACAAAATATATAGAATATCAAAGAGCTGATCGTTTAGTTTATTGTAATTTAATTGAACATTTACTTTTACATATTAAAATTTATGAAAAGAATAAAAATAATTTAAGTAAAAATGGAATTAGATTAATTATTAGAAAAATTAATGATTACTATTCTTATCATCAATTTGATGATGATAGAAATAAATTGTTTTATCAATCAATTAAAGATAAAAAGTTAGATTATTTTAATTGTTTAGCTTATATTAATAATCATAAAATCTTAACAGGAAATAAATGATATGCACGTTCTTTATTAGAAGATGAACATAATAACTTATACCAATTAAGTGTTTTATATGATGAAATTGATCTTTATTTAAAAGCTAGAGTTCTACCAAGTAAAGTTGATGATAGTATTAATCGCCCAAAAACTTTTAAACTTGAAAAACTTGATGATTTAGATTATTATGTTGAACAAAGAAAAAGAAAAATGCAACAACAAAAACAATCTAGAATTAGAATTTCTAATAATACAAATAAACCAAGTGAATCTAATAAATCAAGTTATAAATGATCAGTTATTATTTTGACATTTTTAGCTTTACTTATAGTCATATTCATCTTTTTTGTATTTCTTCGCTAAAAAGGGCTTAATTTTTTTAAGCTCTTTTTTATTTTCTATTATAGTTTAATCCCATTAAATTTTGTACTTTATTAAGTTTTTTATTAGCAATATGTCTAGCTTTATTAGCACCAAGTTCTAATCATTGTTCAACTTGTTTTGAATTATATAATTCTTTAAATTTTGTTTGAATTGGAATGATTTCATCAATTAGAACTTGAGTTACATCATCTTTTAAATCCTTATAGTTTTTGTTTTCTCAATGTTTTTCAGCTTGTTTAATTGAAATATTTTTTAACTGACAATAAATAGTAATTAAATTAGAAATCCCAGGTTTATTGATTGGATCATATTTAATTAAATTTTCTGAATCAGTAACTGCTGCTTTAATTTTTGATTTAATTTCATCAATTGAATCTAACATTGTAATTATTGCTTTTGGATTAGTACTAGATTTAGACATTTTTTTAGTTGGATCTTGAAGGTCCATAATTTTGATTTCACTATTAATTAAAGGTTCAGGAATTTTAAACATTTCTCCATATTTATTATTCATTCTAATAGCAATATCTCTAGTGATTTCAATGTGTTGTTTTTGATCAATTCCAACTGGTACATATTTTGGATCATATAATAAAATGTCTGCTGCCATTAAAGCTGGATAAGTAAATAAACCTGTTGGAATATATCCTTTTCCATTAATTGATTCAGCTTTTAAAGATTTATCTTTAAATTGAGTCATTCTAGATAATTCACCCATACTAGTGTTAGTTGTTAAAATTCAACCTAATTGAGCATGTTCTAAAACATCAGATTGTAAAAAAATAGTAGTTTTATTAATATCTAGTCCACAAGCAAAATACAAAGCAGCAATTTCTTTAGTATTTTTTTTCAATTTTTCTTTTTCTTGAGGTACTGTAATTGCGTGTAAATTAGCAATAAAAATGAATAAATCATATTCGTTTTGATATTGTATAAATCTTTTAACTACTCCTAAATAATTACCCAAAGTCATAGCTCCACTTGGAGTAATTCCTGAAACCATTATTTGTTTTTGCATAATTTTCTCCTAAGATATAAATTAATATAATTCTATAAAAAATTTTTACTAAATAAAAATACTTATCTTTATTTGTTTTTATTAAAAACTAAAAATGATAACTTCAAATTAGTATAATATTAAAAATATGAAATGAGGCCTATTATGACTAAACATGAAATAATTAATGAATTATTAGAAAAAAATAATGCTGATGCAATTTTGTTATATTCACCTGAAAATAGATACTGATTTTCTAAATTTCACTCTTCACTTGGATATTTAATTATTACAAAAACTCAAAGTCACTTATTTTTAGATGGAAGATATATAACAGCTGCTAGAAACAATAAAAATATTAATAAAGATATTCAATTGCATCATTTTTCAAAAAGCTTAAAACAAGACTTAATAGATATATTAAATCAAAATAATGTAAAAACTTTAGCATTTGAGTCTGATTGAACTTATTTTGAACAATACCAAGCTTATAAAGATCACTGATTTAAAGATTTTAATTTAATAGGAATTAATTGTTCTAAAATAAGAATGATAAAAGATGACTGAGAAATTGCAAACATAAAAAAAGCTTGTGATATTACAGATCAAGTATTTCAAGCAGCTCTTGATTTTATAAAACCAGGAATTACTGAAAAGCAATTACAAAGATTTATTGATGATAAATTTTTAGAATTTGGTGCTGATAAAATCAGTTTTGATACAATAATTGCTTCTGGAGTTAATGGAAGTATGCCTCATGCAGTTCCAAGTGATAAAGTAATTAATAATAATGAATTAATCACTATTGATATGGGTTGTTTTTATAATGGATATTGTTCAGATCAAACAAGAACAATTGCTTTAGGTGATGTTGATCCAAAACTAGTTGAAATTTATAATATTGTTTATGAAGCTCAAAGTCTAGGAATTAGTTTAGTTAAAGAAGGTGTAATTGCTGGAGATATTCATAAACAAGTTTATGATTTTATAGATAAAAAAGGATATGGAAAATATTTTGATCATGGATTAGGTCACGGAATTGGTGTTGAAATTCATGAAGAACCAAGTGTTGGATCAACTGGTAGTGAAGTTTTAAAAGAAAATATGACTATTACTATTGAACCAGGAATTTATATTCCAGATTTAGGTGGTGTAAGAATTGAAGATGATGTTTTAGTAACTAAAACTGGATGTAAATTATTAACTTCTTCACCAAGAATTCTATTAAAGTTACAAAAATAATAAATAATTAACAAATGACCAAAATTGGTCATTTTTTTAATGTTTTTTAATAAATTATTAATTAATTAAAATCTAAAAAATTAATAAAATAGATAAATAATTTAACAAAGACTCATTTTTTATTTTTTTGATTTTAAGCTAAACTAAAAACTATTAGTAAGATGATAAAATATAATCTAGTTAGAAAGATAGAACTAATATGAATACAATTATTACTAAAGATGAAAATAAAATCAAACAAATTAAAAAAAATTTAAAAACAAGACTAATTTCAGCAACAATTTTAGTATTGTTATTGGGTGTTTATTTAGCATTTCCAATATTGTATTACTTTACTAATGATAGTTCTTCTAAACTTATAATTACTTATAATGTAATTTCATTAGTTTGAAGTAGTTGTGTATTATTTTTATCAATTAGAGAGTTATTAATTTCATTTGAAATTAAAAATTTAGATCAAAAACTATTTATTGAAATTTTAACAGTCATTTTATTTTGAATTCCATTTAGTAATATTGAAACAAAAATCCCAGTTTATAATGATTTAAACTTAAAAGAATATTGATATTTAATAGTAATTGCAATTGGTTTATACTTATTTTTAATTACCTTTTTTTTAATGAAATTTTGTAATAAAAACATTTATCAAGCAACTAAAATTGTCTTTGTTTTATTAATTATGGTTCTTGCTTTTAAAGCAATTAATTTTTTAGGTTTTTTAAAAGCACATAACAAAATTTTGTATGGATTTAGTTCTATTATTTGAATATGAGCAACTATTATTCTAACTGATAGTTTTGCTTATTTATTTGGAATTAGATTTGGTAAACACAAATTAGCTCCAACTATTAGTCCTAAAAAAACTTGAGAAGGAGCAATTGGTGGATTTTTTTCTAGTGTAATTATTAATTTAATTTGAGTTTTAACTATCTTTTTTATTCCATGAACAAAAAGTTTTGCCCCATTTATAGGAATGTATGATTTATTGTTAAAAGATGATAATTTAATGTTAATAACTTATATATTTTTAACTGTTTTAGTTTCTTTATTTACTCAATTTGGAGATTTAATTTTTAGTTATATTAAAAGAAGTATCGATATTAAAGATTTTTCTAATTTAATCCCAGGTCATGGTGGAATTTTAGATAGATTAGATTCATTTTATTTTGTCTTTTTTATCATTTATATAATTTTACATATTAGTCTAACATTTAATAGAATATAGGAGGTTTTATGCAAACAAAAATACTTGGTATTTTTAAAAAAATCGGTATTGAATTAGATCAAACTGATTATATTTATTTTAAAGATGCTATTTTAGTTGAAACTCCTAGAATTTCTCAAATTAAAAACAAAGGTTATTTACATGTTGAAATTAAAGATTTTTTACCAATTGATGTTTTAAAAAAAATTGAAGACAAACTAAAAAATAATCAATATTTTAATTTCAAATTAATTATTGATGTTAAAAACCAACAATTTAATAAAGACTTATTAATTCAGTATTTAGAATTTATTAAAATGCATAAGTCTTTATTTAATAACCGTGCTTCTTGAAAATTATTAGATATTTATAATTTTGAATTAATTAATAATCAATTAGTATTTTTAGTAAATAGTCAAACTATTAAAAATGAAATTAGTTTAGAACTTGATTATTGTTTAGCTAAATTAAATCAGTTTGGATTTAAAGATTTAAGTTATTTAATTAATGTTAATGAAATTAGTTTAGATACTTTAGATACAAAACAACAAATTAATAAAACTTATGATAAACCTGAATATGAACAACAAATAATTAAACCAATTGAAAAAAAACCTAGTGTAAATAATAGTTATAAAAACAAAAGACCTAGTTTAGATAAACCTAGTTATAATTCTTTATTAGATGTTGAAGACGATGCTCAAAATATTGTTATTCAAGGAATGGTTATTAATAAAGAGTTTAAATTATCAAAAACTGGAAGAAAAATTTTTTATATAGATATAACTGATTTTCAATCTTCAATTAGATGTATGTATTTTGCAAAAAGTGATGCATTATGTGAATTTGATGATTTAACTGAAGATGAATTAAAATCAAAAGAAATTGAACAAATTAAAGAAAATAAAATTCAAATCAATGATTGAATTAGTGTTAAAGGAAAAACTAGTTTATCTGTATATGACCAAGAGCAAATCTTTTATATAGATGATTTTAAAAAAATCAAAAAACAAGTTGGTTTGAGAATTGATGATGCAAAAATCAAACGTGTTGAATTACATGCGCATACTAAAATGAGTGTAATGGATGGAGTTAGTGATCCAATTGATTATTTAGAACTTATTAGTAGTTGAAATCATAAAGCAATTGCATTTACAGATCATACAAATGTTCAAGCTTTTCCAGATATTTATAAAGCTTTAAATAGTGTTAATAAAAAACGTAGTGATCAAGATAAAATTAAAGCTATTTATGGATTAGAAATGAACATGTTAAATAATGATTTATGATATGTTAAAAATCCAAAAAACCAAAAACTAAAAGATGCTAGAATGGTCTTTTTTGACTTAGAAACTACTGGGTTAAGTCCTGAATTAGATGAAATCATTGAATTTGGTGCTATTGAATATAATTTAAAAACTGGTGAAAGAAAAAAAATAGATATTTTAATTAAACCAAAAACAAAATTAAAAGCATTTACTCAAAAACTAACTAACATTACTGAAAAAATGTTAGAAGATAAACCAAGTATTGAACAAGCTTTTAAACAAATAAATGAAATTATAAAAGATGCTATTTTAGTTGCTCATAATGCTAATTTTGACTTTACATTTTTATCTTATTGATCTGAAAAACTAGGTTATAGTAAATTAGAAAATACTATTATTGATACTTTAACAATTTCAAGAATTATTTATCCTGATTTAAAATCACACAGATTAGGATCATTAGCAAAAAGAGTAAATATCTCATATGATCCAAGTATTGCTCACCGTGGAGATTATGATGCTGATATCTTAGCTGATATTTATGAAAGAATGCTAGATGAAACTAGAAAAAAAATCAAAATTATAACAGATAGTGATTGAAATAAAATAGATCCAATTAATTATGCTGATAATTTAAATTATTATAAAAACAAAGGTTTTCATACTAACATTTTAGTTAAAAACCAAGCAGGATTAAAAGAGTTATATAAACTAGTTACAAAATCACATACTACTAATTTTTATTCATCTCCAAAAATCTTTAAAGATGATTTAATTCAAATTAAACAAAATAATAATTTATTGTTTGGAGCAAGTTGTGTTAATAGTGAAATTTTTGAACTCGCTAGAACTAGTACATTAGAAAATTTAAAACAAGCAATTAGTTTTTATGATTATATAGAAGTTCAACCAATTAGTGTTTATAAAAACTTATTACAAAATGACTCACTAGATTTAGATCAATTAAAAGAAATAATTACAAATATTATTAATATAGCAAAACAAGAAAATAAACTAGTTGTTGCAAGTAGTGATTGTCATTATACAAATCCTGAACTAAAACAAATTAGAGAAGTTTATATTAATGCTAAAGGACTTGGTGGAATTAGACATCCATTATTTGATTTTAATAACAGAGTTAAAGATTATCCTGATCAACATTTAAGAACTACAAAAGAAATGCTAAAAGAGTTTGAATGACTTAATGATGATGATTTAATTAATGAAATTGTAATTACTAATTCAAATAAAATAGCAGATATGATAGATAGTAATGTTATTCCAATTAAAGATGGTTTATTTACTCCAAAAATTGCTAATGTTAATGAAAAATTAAAAGATAAGTGTTATCAAACAGCAAAACAAATGTATGGAGAAATGCTTCCAGAAATTGTTGAAAAAAGATTAGAAAAAGAACTAGGTTCAATTACAAAACATGGATTTGCGATTGTTTATTGAATTTCTCATTTATTAGTAAAACAATCACTAGATGATGGTTATTTAGTAGGATCGCGTGGATCTGTTGGTTCATCATTTGTAGCAACAATGGCTCAAATTACAGAAGTTAATCCTTTAAAAGCTCACTATAGATGTTTAAATTGTAAATATTCAGATTTTAATACAGATCCAGCTTATAAGTGTGGATATGATTTACCAGAAAAAAATTGTCCTAATTGTAATCAAAAATTAATTGGAGATGGTCATGATATTCCATTTGAAACTTTTTTAGGTTTTAATGGAGATAAAGTTCCAGATATTGATTTAAACTTTTCTGGTGAATATCAAAACCAAGCTCATAATTTTACTAAAAAAATGTTTGGTGAAAATAATGTTTTTAGAGCTGGAACAATCTCAACAGTTGCTGAAAAAACAGCTTTTGGTTATGTAAAAACTTATTTTGAAGAAACTAAAAGAGATGCAAGTTTACCAAGAAAAACTGAAATTAATAGATTAGCAAAACTAGCTCAAGGAGTAAAAAGAACAACTGGTCAACATCCAGGTGGAATTATTATTCTACCAAATGAGTATGAAATTGAAGATTTTACTCCAGTAAATTATCCAGCTGATGATTTGAATTCAACTTGAAAAACAACACATTTTGATTTTCACTCAATTCACGATAATTTATTAAAAATGGATATTTTAGGTCATGATGATCCAACTGCTTTAAAAATGTTAAGAGATTTAACAAATATTGATCCAATTACTATTCCAACTGATGATAAAAATGTTTATTCATTATTTTCATCTTTACAAGCTTTAAATTTAACTTCAGATAAAATTAATGATGAAATCACTGGAGCTATTGGAATACCTGAATTTGGAACTGGTTTTGTTAGAAATATGTTAAAAGAAACTCAACCAAAAACTTTTGCAGATCTAGTACAAATTTCTGGTCTTTCACATGGTACTGATGTTTGACTAGGTAATGCTAGAGATTTAATTAAAGATAAAAAAGCAGATATTTCTACAGTTATTGGATGTAGAGATGATATTATGGTTTATTTAATAAATATGGGATTAGAAAGTTCTTTAGCTTTTATGATTATGGAATCAGTTAGAAAAGGTAAAGGATTAAAAAAAGAATGGATCGATGTAATGAAACAATATAATGTTCCAGATTGATACATTGATTCATGTTTAAAAATTAAATATATGTTTCCAAAAGCACATGCTACAGCTTATGTGTTAATGGCTTATAGAATTGCTTGATATAAAATCTATTATCCAACTGAATATTATGCAACCTATCTAACAACAAGAGCTGATGTGTTTGATTTAAAAACAGTGCTTGGTGGTTATGATGCAGTTTTATTAAAATTAAAATCTCAGCAACAAAGAGTAAAAAATGGAGAAAAATTATCTAAAAAAGAAGAAGATTTAGAAGTTGTTTATGAAGTTTTATTAGAAATGTTTGCAAGAGGAATTAAATTTAGTAATATTGATTTTGAAAAATCTGAAGCTACTAAATTTAAAGTAGACATTTTACAAGATAACTCTAAAATAATTATTCCACCATTTAATGTAATTGATTCACTAGGTGAAGCCGTGGCACTTTCAATAATTAATGCAAGAAATACAAAACCAATTACTTCAGTTAATGATTTAAAAAACAGAACACAAACTACACAAACTCAAATTAAAATTTTTGAAGAATTTAATATTTTAGATTCATTATCAGTTGATGAACAACTTGCTTTTGATTTCTAATAGAAAGATATTATGCAAAAAGAATATATAAAAGAATTAATGTTAAACAGAAAAAGTGCACGTGATTTTGATCTAAATAAATCAATTAGTGATCAAGATTTAGAAATAATTTTAACATCTATGAGAATGTCTCCTAGTGCTTTTAATTTGATGAATTTAAGATTATTAATCATTGATAGAAATTGTGGTTTTAAAACTGAACTTAGTCCTTTATTTTATAATCAGTTAAATTTTATTAATGCTGATAAAGTTATTTTGTTTGTTTCTGATAAAACTAATAAAATTTTAAATCACACTATTGATAAAACTGTTAATAAAATGTTTAATGAAACACAAGTTGAAATAGCAAATAAATTTAAAAAAAATGTTATTAATGCAACTAGTCAATTAGCGCAAATGAATGAATTAGATAATTGAAGTAAAACAACTGCTCATATAACTGCTGGAATTGCTACGATAGCTGCTGCTAGTTTAAATATTGATAGTTGTATAATTGGTGGGTTTAATGCTAAGGTTTTAGAAACTTTCTTTATTCAAAAAAATTACTTATCAGAAGATGAGCAAATTGTTTTAACAATGAGTTTTGGATATATGAGTAAATCAATTAAACCTAAGTCAAAAATTAGAATTGATGAAAATGAATATATTACTTTTGTCAAATAATTTGAAAACAATATCATAAGCATATATAATATTATATGTATTAAAAATAATATATAAAGCTAGAAGCAAGGTTTTTAATACCTTGCTTTATTTTTTCTAAACTAAGGAGTATTATGAAAGATTTTGAATCACTAAAGTTTCAAATCAATGAATTAGTTAACAAAGAATTAGAAGTTTTAAATCTAAAAGTTTATCAAATTAATAATCTTAAAGAATTTGAAAACGATATGATTCAAATACTAGTTGAAGATAGCTTACAAGCTAATAAACCATTAGATTTTGATATTTTAATAAAAGCAAATGATTTAGTTTCAAATAAAATAGATCAGCTAATTAAAACTAAAGATAAATATTTATTAGAAATTTCAAGTAGTGGGATTGAAAAACAAATTAGAAGTCAAGAAGAACTACTCAAAGCTTTAGAACAATGAGTTTATGTGCAACTAAATAATGAAATAAAAAAAGTTAAAGAATTTGAAGGTTATGTAACTAAATATAATGATCAAACAAATACATTTACTTTTTCATTTTTTATAAAAGGTCAAAAAAAGAATTTAGATGTTAAGTTTGATGATATTAAATTTATAAGATATGCAGTTAGATTTTAAGGAGATATATGTTAAACGGAACAGAATTATTAGAATCAATTAAATTAATAGAAAAAGAAAAAGGAATTAGCAAAGAAAGTATTATAAATGGTCTTAAAGAAGGTTTACAAAAAGCTTATGAAAGATTTTATGATACTGATGCAATTATTAAAATTGATATTAATGAAAATACAGGATTAATTACTATGCATCAAGAATTAAAAGTGGTTGATGATGAACAACTTGATGACGATTGATTAGAGATTACACTATCAAAAGCAAAATTAAAAAATCCTGATATTCAAATTGATGATACTATTTATAAACCAATTGAATTTAGTGAAGAATTTTCAAGAATGGTAGTTAACCAAGTAAGACAAATTTTTCAACAAAAGATCAGAGAGGCTGAAAGAGCAAGAATTTATGAACAATTTGTTAGTTTAGAAGGTGAAGTTGTTCAAGCTAAAATAGTTGGAATGAATAGAGAAAATAATTATGTTTTAGATATAAATGGTACAACTGCTTATTTATGAAAATCAAAAACTATTAATAATGAAATTTTTCAAATTAATGAAATTATTGATGTTTATATTGAAGTTGTTGAAAAAGAAAGCAAATTATCTCAAATCTCAATTTCAAGAACTGCCCCTAATTTTTTAACTAAATTAATTGAAAGAGAAGTTCCAGAAGTAAGAATGGGAATTGTTGAAATCAAAGCTGTTAGTCGTGAACCTGGAAAACGTTCAAAAGTTGCTGTAATTACTCATAATAATAATGTTGAACCAATTGGAGCTATTATTGGAGTTGGTGGTAATAGAATTAATAGAATTAGTGATATTTTAAAAGGTGAAAAAATCGATATTATTAGATGGGATGAAGATCAAATCACTTATTTAATTAATGCAATGACACCAGTGAAAGTAATTTCTATTAATAAAATTGGTGATGAATATGATATAGTTGTTCCAGATACTCAATTATCATTAGCAATTGGAAAACAAGGAGTTGCAGCTAAGCTAATTGCTAGTTTATTAAAAACTAAGATTAATATTTTTTCATATTCAACTGCTTTAAAAGAAAATATGGACATTTTATGAAATGGTGATACAACTAAACAAGAAGTTGAAACTAATACATACATTCCAAAAACTAAAACAACTAAAAAAGAAGAAAAACCAGTAATAACAACTATTAAAAAACCTGTAAAACAAACAATTAAAAAAGAAGAAAATCAAATTGATGTTGATGCTTTAATTGCTTTTCAAGCTGAAGTTGAACATGAACAAGAATTAAAAGATCAAGAAGAGTTATTAAAACAAGAATATATATATAAAGAATATGAAAATAACTTTAATGATTTTGAAAATGAAAAAGAAATTGTTTTAGCTGAAAAACAATTAGAATCTCAAAATCAAATAATAAAAGAACCAGTTGTTGAAGTTCAAGAAGTTGAAATTGAAAAACAATCAAAAACTGAAGATCAAATAATTGAAAATAAACAACCAGAAACTAGAACTGAGGTTGAAACTAAACCTAATACAGTTGAACAAGTTAATAAATTAAATACTAATAAGCCAAATAATAAATTTGAACAAAATAGATTTAGTTATAAAAAACAAAAACAAAAAGAAGAAGAACTAGAGCTTGATTTTGATATTAAAAACGAACCAGATATTGATGAAATTGATGCAAACTTAAAAGCATTTAATGATGCAATTTTAAAACAAGAAGATGATGAAGATCTTGATATAGATTTAGATGATTATGACAAATATTATGATTAATAAAAATAAAAACCTAAGAAAAGATATTGCTTCAAATCAAATGTTAGAAAAACATCAATTAATCAGAATTGTTAAAAACAAAAATAATGAAATTTTTATAGATACTACTTATAAAGCTAATGGTAGAGGTGTTTATCTAAAACCAGATTTAAATAGTTTAAATATAGCAAGACACAAAAATTTGATTGCAAAAAGTTTAAAATCAAAAATAGATGTATCTATTTATGATCAAATAGAAGAATTTATTAATGCAAAAAGATAAATTACTAAAAGCTATTGGAATGGCATACACTTCTAATAACCTAATAACTGGATTTAGATTACTTGAAGAAATTAAATTAAAAAAAGTTAAATTTGTAATTTTAAGTTCAGATATGGGATTAGCACAACAAAAAAAATATATCAATAAATGTCTTTCAAGAAATATCGAATGTGTTTTTAATGTTTTAACAAAACAAGAATTATCTAAAGCATGTGGAAAAGATATTTTAGTAGCTATTGGATTAAAAGATGATAATTTTATCAAATTAATCAAATCTAATTTATAGATAGAGAAGAGGTTTTAAGATATGAAAAAACAAGTAAAAAATATTAAGAAACAAAAAGCTCAAAATCAAACAAAAAATATTAAAAAGCAATTAAAAGAAGAAGTTAATACAGGTTTAATTGATGGGATTTTTGTTTATACAGAACCACTATCAGTAATAGAATTTGCTACTAAAATTAATAAACCGTTAACCGCTATTTTAAAACACTATTTTAATCAAGGTCTATTATTAAATCAAAATACACTTTTAACTGAAGAACAAATGGGTGAATTGTGTTTAGAATTTGGTTTTGACTTTAAAAAGGAAACAACAGTTACAAAAGAAAATATTTTACAAACTTTATTAGAAACTGTTGATGATGAAAAACATTTAAAAGAAAGACCACCGATTGTTACAATTATGGGTCATGTTGATCATGGAAAAACTACTTTATTAGATTCAATTAAGAATTCTAATGTTGTAGCTAGTGAAGCTGGAGGAATTACTCAAGCGATTGGTGCTTATCAAATTACTACAAACCATAATAAAAAAATTACATTTATTGATACTCCTGGTCATGAAGCATTTACTGAAATGAGAAGTAGAGGTGCTAATGTAACTGATATAGTTGTTTTAATAGTTGCTGCTGATGATGGAGTGATGCCACAAACTGAAGAAGCTATTGATCATGCTAAATTAGCAAATGTTCCAATAATTGTATTTATTAATAAAATTGATAAACCTGAAGCTGATCCAAATAGAGTAAAAACTGAACTAATGAAATATGGTTTGGTTGCTGAAGAGTTTGGTGGAGATATTCCATTTATTGAAGGATCAGCTATTAAAAAAATTAATTTAGACAAATTACAAGATACTATTATTTTAATTTCTGAATTAGAGAACTTAAAAGCAAACCCAGATAAATTTGCTTCTGGAGTTGTTTTAGAAGCTCACTTAGATAAAGCAAAAGGGCCAGTTGCTTCAGTTTTAGTTCAACAAGGAACTTTAGAAATTAAAGACATTATGATTGCTGGAACAACTTTTGGATCAATAAAACACATTGAAGATGAATTTAAACATAAAGTTTTAAAAGCTGAACCAAGTAAACCAGTTGTTGTTTATGGATTAAATCAAGTTCCAAAAGCTGGAGATAAATTTGTTGTTATTAATGATGAAAAAATGGCTCGTGAAATTTCTGAAGCTCAATTAAAAAAACAACAAGAAGAAGAGAGAAGAACTAAACAAGCATTTACTTTAGATGCAATTAAACAACATATTGATGAAGGTGAATTAAAAAATATTACTTTAATTATTAAAGCTGATACTCAAGGAAGTGTTGAAGCTTTAAAAAATTCTTTATCAAAAATTAATATTTCTGGAGTAAAAATTAATATTATTAGAGCTAGTGTTGGAGCTATTTCACTTTCAGATATTTCACTAGCTTCAACAGTTAGAGATGGTTTAGTAATTGTTTATGGATTTAATGTAAGACCTGATGCAATAGTTAGAAAAAAAGCTGAAGAAGATCATATTGAAATTAAATTACACAATATTATTTATAAAGTAATTGAAGAATTAGAAGATGCTGCTAAAGGGATTTTAGATCCTGAAGTTAAAGAATTAGTTTTAGGTCAAGCACAAGTAAGAGCTTTATTTAGACACTCAGCAATTGGAACTATTGGTGGATTTTATGTACTTGATGGAATAATTCCAAGAAACGCTAAAATCAGAGTAATCAGAAATGGTGTTGTTGTTTATGATGGAGAAATTAATTCACTACAACATCAAAAACAAGATGCTAAAGAAATTAAAGCTGGTTTTGAAGGTGGATTAACTATTAAAAACTTTAACGATATTAAAGAAGAAGATATTTTTGAAGCTTATAAAATAGAACAAATTAAATAATTAAAAAAACAGACTCCCCTAGTCTGTCTTTTTTTTATACAAATTTTCTTTAAACTTTAAAAGTTCTTCGTATTCTTTTTGTTTAGAAAGTTTGTATTCTTGTTTTTTAATTTGCTTTAATTGTTTTTTTGTTGGTACTATTTGATTATTTAAATAAGCATTTAAAATAGCTAAATTTTCTTCTTCTTTTTGGTATTCTTTATTTTTAAAAATTATGCTTATAAAAGTTCCAAATAATACTCCTAAAACCATACTAATAATTACTAAAACAAATCTTAAAATAGTTTTAATTACTAAAGTTGTATTTCAATAATAAAACAAATTACCAGTTAAAATTATTAAAATCCCAACAAAAGCTAAACCAAAAGAATAAGTAAAACTATCACTTTTTACAACCTTAAATAAAACTAATAACAAATTAATTAAAAACAATATTATTAAATAAGTTAAACAAATTAAAAATAAATATAAATAAGTTAATTTACCTAGTTTATTAAAATGATTTCAAGAATAGTTTTGTAGATCTGCACCTATAAAAAATAATATTATTAAAAATAAACCAATTGTTGTAAATAATTGAACTAGTAGATTAATTCAAAATGGTGTTCTAGTATTATTAAACTTGATATTATCTAATAGTTGTTCTTTATTTTGATTTTCCATAATTTTTATTTTAGCACTTTAAATACATCAAAATAGTAATAATAAAAAATGAATATAAAAAAACAACACTTATAAAAGTGTTGTTGAGTTATTTTCAATGGAGCAGGTGAAGGGAATCGAACCCTCACAATCAGCTTGGAAGGCTGAAGTTCTGCCATTAAACTACACCTGCATAATTAATACCTTTATATATTATTATATAAAAGTATCAATGTCAATATTTTAGAATGATTATTTTCTAATTCCTAATTTTCCAATAACTTCTTTATATCTGTTAACATCTTTTTTAACTAGATAATCTAAAAAGTGTCTTCTTTGAGCAACTTTTTTTAATAAAGTTCTTCTTGTAGGAATATCTTTTTTATGCATTTTTAAATGTTCAGTTAAATTTGAAATTTCAGCTGTTAGAATAGCAATTTGTACTTCAGCTAATCCAGTGTTTTTCTCATCTCCACCAAACTCTTTAATTAATGCTAATTTTTGTTCTTTTGAAACCATTTTTTCTCCTTGTGTAGTATTTAAATGTCTATCAAAGGCATATTTGAGAAAGAATAATGTCTCTGGTAAACTACTAACTTTAAAATATTATCATAAATCAGTTACTTTGTCTTAGTTATTAAAATGTTTTTTAAAAAAAGATAAAAATTGTAAAAATATCAAATAATTTTTAGTTTTATATAAAATACTTTTAGAGAGTTTAAAATACCAAAATGAAAAAGGCTGCTATTTTTTTAATACCAACTTTATCATTAGTATTAGTAGGATGCACAAATAATAAACAAAATAATAATTTAGTACAAAAGCAACCCAATATAACTAATGTTTATAAAAAAACAATAAAAGATAAAGAACTAAATATAGAAAATAAACTTAAAAAAATTACTGAGCAAAATAATAAATTTCAAGTTTTTGAAGATACACAATATAGCGTTAAAAGCTTATTAAATTCAATATCTTTTTCAAATAATAAAATCAATATCAATAAATATAATAGATATAAATTATGTAGGTTTAGACCAATATCTAAACCTACTTAAAGATATTATAGAAATTAATTCAAAAAGTAAAAATGTTTTTTATAATAATGTATCTTATACATTAACTAAAGAACTTAAAAAAGAAACTAATAATAATATAACTACTATAACTCTTATTAATAAATATAGTTTAAAAGATAAAAATAAGAACAGTGATTTTACACTAAGTGAGTTTGTTAAATTTGATTATTTAACTCAACAAATAACTATTTCTAGTGTTAATTTTTATAATTTATTAAATCCTTATGAAGATGAAACTAATTTAGAATATAAGTATTCTAAAACACTTGATAAAAATCCTTTAATTATTGATTTAAATAAATATAACATATACATATTTAATAAAAATAATCAATTATATTTACCACTCCTTGTTTTAAATCAAGTATTTTTAACTGAATCAGAAACTCAAATTTATTTTAATAATAAAGATCTTTTTGTTTTTGAAGTTTTTGATCTTTATGATCACAGAAATAATGAAACTAAAACTAAATTAAGTTCAAATAAACAAGATACTGAACTAAGTAATGATTTAAAAGAGTTTTCATATAATTACTTATGATTTTTATTAGATAATTTTTATCCTTTAAAACAAGAAAATAAAAATTATAAAGATTATCTAGAAAAATATAAAAAAGAATTAATGTCAAATAAATTAAATCATTTCAAAGCAACTAATTTATTAATAAGAGATTTAAATGATATTCATACAAAAGTATTATTACAATCTCCACTTTATGATTTAAAAACTAAAAATGAAGATCTATTAGTTAAAGAAAGTATTAGAACCGATAGAGTTGGAAACTTTAGAAAATACGAAAGAGAATTAATTAGAGAATCTGGTGATTTGATGGAAAAAGATATCAGATATACTAAGGATAATAAAACAGCTATTATTAAGATTGACATCATTTCAAGAGATACAATAGCTGGTGTTAAAAAACAACTTGAAGAAATAAAAAACAAAAATACATTTAAAAATGTTATTTTTGATCTAACTTTAAATCGTGGTGGAAGTCTTCCGTCAACTTTTATTCTACTTGGTTATTTAACAAATCAAAGTTTTAAATATCATAAATTTTATCCAAACACTAATAATAAAGAAATACTTGATATTAAATCAAAAATAGGTAAATTTGATTTTAAATACTATATTTTAACTTCACCTATTAATTATTCAGCTGGAAATGTATTTGCTGCAGTTAGTAAAACTAATAAAATAGCAAAAATTATTGGATATCAATCAGCTGGGGGAGCTAGTGAAGTTAGATTAAATGTTCTACCTAATGGTATGATAATTAGGAAAAGCTCAATGTACACTTTAACTGATAATAATTGAAATTCATATGAATTTGGTACTCAACCTGATATAGAATTTGACAAATCAAAAGGTTATGATTTTAAAAAACTATTTGATTTAGACTACATTCAAAATATTGTAAATAAAAACTAGAAAACATTGTAGAAAGGAGTTATTATGAAATTATTTTTATCAAGTTTATTCTTATTATCAAATACAATAACTCCAAGTTTAGCAAATAGTATAAATGTAGTTAATAATCAAAATTCATCTATTAATTTAAAAGAATATAATCTTAATTATTTAGCTAAAAATATTAAAGACACTAAAAAGAAAAAAATAAACATACATAATCATAAAGATGTAGCTTATGTTTCTATAAATGAATTTTTAGATAGTATTGAACCAATAATTAAGCGTAATGAGATTACACATGAATTAAAGATAACAAAACTATAATTAGTTTAAAATCATCTAGTTTTAGTAACCTAAAAGTTGAATTCGATCACAAAGCTCAAGATATTATAGTTTCAGATAACAATATTTTTACTGAAATTCTAAAAGATAAAGAACGTAGAGAAGAAAAATTAAATCTTGAATTTAAAGGAATAAAAAACGAAAATCCAATTAAACAATTCAAATATCATTTAAAAGATTATGGTATTGAAATGTTAAAGGACAATAAGGATATTTATTTACCAATAGTTTTATTGAATCAAATTTTTTTAAGTGATTCAAATATTCAAGTGTACTTTAACCAAGGCGAAGTTAACGTTTTTAGATTTGCTGATTCACTAAAAGATTTCTTTAGCATAGCAAATCTTAAAATGTCAAAAGATATGCAAACAGAAATTCCTAAAAATTTAAAAGAATTTCAATATAAATATTTGTCATTTTTATTTGATCATTACTATGGAATTAAACTAAATAATAAATCATATAAAGAGTTTTTTAAAAAATATGAATCTAAAATTTTAGGCTCAAATGATAGTCATTATTTAGCAACAAAACAAATAATAGCAGACCTTGATGACCCACATTCGGCTTTTAGTATGGATGGTTACTTTAATAAAGGAATGGAATATACTAAGACAAAGATAGAAAGCAAAAGTAAAGAACATAGAGAAAAAATATGAAATGAAACGCTTCATTTACTAGCTAAATTTGATCCAAATAAAATTGAATATCAAAATAATTTTATTTCAAGTGATACTTCAGTAATTTCATTTAAAAAATTTGAAGAAACCACAGCTTCACACATTAAAAAAAGTTTAGAAGAAGCTCAAACTAAAGGAATTAAAAACATTATTTTTAATGTAACTCAAAATGGTGGTGGATTTATTGGAGCTGCTTATGAAATTATGGGATTTTTAACAGATAAACCATTTAAAGTTTATAATTATAATCCACTTTCAAAAGAACAAAAAGTTGAAACTATTAAATCAAAATATAACAAATTCAATTTTAATTATTATATTTTAACTTCTCCTCCTACGTTTCCCAGTTTAAGCATAAAACAAGAAAACATACTTATGTAAATTTTTGATCTCATAAGTTATGTTTTTTTATAATGTAATGTCTAAGTGACTTTTTCTTTTGTTAAAAGCTCTAATAATATTTGATAAGTTTGCCAACTTTCTTGTAACTCATCATTATACACTTGTATAGTTTCGATTTTTTGTTTATTTACAAATACTTCAATTTCTTTAACTTCTTTGATAACATTAATCACTTTATGCTCAGTGATTTTGCTTTTTCCAGTCAGTCCTAATTTTGAATTTAGAATGTAGATGATGTAGTTTAAAAACACTAATGAAATGAAACATAAACAAATGTAACCAACAATATGGTTTCAAGTTGATAAATACATTGGACGAAGAGATAATTTACCTTTTAATGTCTTGAAATTAGACTCAATTTGTCATTGTTTTGAATATAAATTAATAACTTCTTTTACTGATAAATCTGTTCTATTTGTTTCATAAACATAGTATCCATCATATTTTTGATCTTCTTGTATTTTTTCTATGTCAAGTTCATAAAATACACCTTTGTTTATAGGTTTAAAGAATCTATATTTTTTAGATCCCGCTAAATCATCACAAGAAACAAGATTATCTTTATTCATTTTCTTAGTGAAATTTTGAATTAAAATGTCTCTATCGTTTTTGTCTTTAGTTGCTCGTTTTTGACTAAAACTAATTATTTGTCTTCTAAAATGTCCATTAATTCTTTTTTTATTGTATGAAGATGCAATATCACGAGTTTTGTATATCAAACCACCATCATTTATATAATCTTTTTCATCTAATATATACTCTTTAAATTGTTTGCTTCCAGCTTTCATTCTGTATGAGATTATGTATTTTCAATTCTTAGATTCTAAAAATCTAATATTTCTATTAACACTCATTCCTTTGTCAGCAATTATAGTTACACTGTTAACTTCATAAATATCTGCAATTTCAAGCATAAATGGTATTAAAGTATTTGGATCAGCAACATTTCCTGGAAATATTTTGTAGTGTAACGGTATTCCATTTTCATCAGTTGCCATACCTATAACAATCTGGTCTTCTTTAAATTTTCCATCTTTTGAATAACCAGGTTTTTTATAACCTTCACGAGAAAATGTTTCAAAATAAGTAGTTGTTGCGTCAAATCATAATACATCAATTTTTCTATTGGTATTTGCACAAATTTTTGCATTTAAATTTCTTAAAATTTCATCTTTGTTTTTTGCTATATAGTCTAATGATCTATAAAATGAATTTTTTGAATGAGTGTCTATTTTTTCTTTTTTTGCTGTCTTATAAGTGTTAAAAACACTTATTGGATTTTTAATTCTTTGATAAATCAACTGTAAAACAACATCTTTTAATGTTGTCGATTTTGTGGGAGAACAATCATTAAAAATATTGAAATAATCAAATAGTTTTTCAACTACTTCGTAACCTTTAAACCTTTCTAAAACTTCTTTTTTGGTTTCTTTTTTCTCTTTAAAAATTTCATCTAATTTAGTTCTTGCTTGTTCTTTTGTTCAAGACAATGGAAAGTTTGCAATAATTGCTTTGATAATTGCTAGCGGATCATCGTGATATTGTTTTAATTCATGCAAATATCCATATCCTAATCTATATACAAAACCTTTGTTATCTGATCTTGGCACTCCAATTGATAAGTATTCGCCTTTTTTAACTCTTGCTATTGATGTTCTTCATTGTCTTTTTACATCATTTCTTGACTTCTTCACGTCTTTATTATATCATATTTAAGCATAAAAGCATAATAAATTATATTTTTTTATAAAAAATATAGCCGCTGAAAACTGAGTGTTTTCGCGACTAAGTGGGAAACGTAGAAAAATATAACAAATTCAATTTTAATTATTATATTTTAACTTCTCCTTATTCTTTTTCAGCAGGTAATATTTTTCCTCAAATAGCAAGAGATAATAAAGTAGCAAAATTAATTGGTTATAAAACTTTTGGTGGAGCTAGTTCTATTGGATATTTTATTTTACCAACTGGAGATATTATTCAATTAAGTACTAATAATGTTTTTACAAACTCTAAATTTAAAAGTTTGGAATTTGGAGTTAATCCAGATGTTAAATTAGATGGTGATGTTTTAACTAATGCAAAAGACTTATATGATAAAAATAAACTTTTAGATCTAATTAGTAAAGCAGATAAAATTCCCTTTGGAAATGATACTGAATCAACTATTAAACCAAGTGAAACACTACCTATAAAACCAGATGATAATTTACAACCAAATTCAAAATCAAAATTCTTTTTATCTAAATACATAAAAAATAAGAATTTAAAAATTTCAAAAAATGATCCTATAACTTTATCCCCCCGCTACCATAAACACGGACTAAAATTTTTCAATATTATAACAGGATTGTTTTCTGAATTGTACAGGAGACAATCCTTTTAATTTTTCTTTTATTCTTATGTTGTTATATCAATAAATATATTTATGAATTCTTTTAGTTAACTCTTCTACTGAATTATATTTTTCACCATAATAAATTTCTTGCTTTAATAAACCAAAGAAGTTTTCTATAATAGCATTATCTAAGCAATTACCTTTTCTAGACATACTTTGTGTTATGTTATTTTCTTCTAGTTTTTTAGCTCAACTAATGTGCTGATAATGAAATCCCTGATCAGAATGAATCAACAAACCATTTGTATTTTTAACCTTTTTAAGTGCTTTGTCTAGCATTGAATTTGTTAGGTTTAAGTTAGGATTGGTTTGAATTGAATATGAAATAATTTCATCATTGTAAAGATCAATAATTGGTGATAAATATAACTTTTGACCATTAACTTTAAACTCTGTTACATCAGTGCATCAAAGTTTGTTTGCTTGTAAAGAATGAAAATTTCTTTTTAAAACATTATCTGCAATTTTTCCAACAGTTCCTTTATAAGAACTATATCTTCCATTTTTTGTTCTAAATTTAATACACTGAACTCCAAGCTCTTTAGTTAACCTTAAAATCTTTTTGTGATTTACAATATATCCTTTTGATTTTAAGGCCATTTTTAGCCTTCTATACCCATACGTTTCAAATGATTTGCTAAAAATGTCAACAATCATTTCCTTTAATTCTTTATCTTTATCTATTGTATTTTCTAACTTATGTTTTTATTCATAAAAAAACGATTTAGGTAATTTAGCTATTTTTAAGAGAATAGGAATCTTAACTTTTTTATGTGTTTTTAACAATTCTAAAACTACTTTTGTTTTTTCCTTGTTGATTTTTCTTTTGTCAACAAGGTGTGGAACTTTTTTCAGAATTCAGCCTCCAACTTATAGTATTCCACTTGTTCTTTTAATTCTTTAATTTGTTGTTCATTATTGATTTTTACTTGTGATTTCTTTATTTTAGCTGGTTTTTTATTAGGGTTTTTCATAATTTTCTTAGGTCTTCCTATATTATTATTTAACCCTAAAAATCCATATTCTCTATATTTTTTAACTCAACCAGCTATAGTTGATGAATAAATAATATTAAACTCCTACGTTTCCCACTTAGTCGCGAAAACACTCAGTTTTCAGCGGCTATATTTTTTTATAAAAAAATATAATTTATTATGCTTTTATGCTTAAATATGATATAATAAAGACGTGAAGAAGTCAAGAAATGATGTAAAAAGACAATGAAGAACATCAATAGCAAGAGTTAAAAAAGGCGAATACTTATCAATTGGAGTGCCAAGATCAGATAACAAAGGTTTTGTATATAGATTGGGATATGGATATTTGCATGAATTAAAACAATATCACGATGATCCGCTAGCAATTATCAAAGCAATTATTGCAAACTTTCCATTGTCTTGAACAAAAGAACAAGCAAGAACTAAATTAGATGAAATTTTTAAAGAGAAAAAAGAAACCAAAAAAGAAGTTTTAGAAAGGTTTAAAGGTTACGAAGTAGTTGAAAAACTATTTGATTATTTCAATATTTTTAATGATTGTTCTCCCACAAAATCGACAACATTAAAAGATGTTGTTTTACAGTTGATTTATCAAAGAATTAAAAATCCAATAAGTGTTTTTAACACTTATAAGACAGCAAAAAAAGAAAAAATAGACACTCATTCAAAAAATTCATTTTATAGATCATTAGACTATATAGCAAAAAACAAAGATGAAATTTTAAGAAATTTAAATGCAAAAATTTGTGCAAATACCAATAGAAAAATTGATGTATTATGATTTGACGCAACAACTACTTATTTTGAAACATTTTCTCGTGAAGGTTATAAAAAACCTGGTTATTCAAAAGATGGAAAATTTAAAGAAGACCAGATTGTTATAGGTATGGCAACTGATGAAAATGGAATACCGTTACACTACAAAATATTTCCAGGAAATGTTGCTGATCCAAATACTTTAATACCATTTATGCTTGAAATTGCAGATATTTATGAAGTTAACAGTGTAACTATAATTGCTGACAAAGGAATGAGTGTTAATAGAAATATTAGATTTTTAGAATCTAAGAATTGAAAATACATAATCTCATACAGAATGAAAGCTGGAAGCAAACAATTTAAAGAGTATATATTAGATGAAAAAGATTATATAAATGATGGTGGTTTGATATACAAAACTCGTGATATTGCATCTTCATACAATAAAAAAAGAATTAATGGACATTTTAGAAGACAAATAATTAGTTTTAGTCAAAAACGAGCAACTAAAGACAAAAACGATAGAGGCATTTTAATTCAAAATTTCACTAAGAAAATGAATAAAGATAATCTTGTTTCTTGTGATGATTTAGCGGGATCTAAAAAATATAGATTCTTTAAACCTATAAACAAAGGTGCATTTTATGAACTTGACATAGAAAAAATACAAGAAGATCAAAAATATGATGGATACTATGTTTATGAAACAAATAGAACAGATTTATCAGTAAAAGAAGTTATTAATTTATATTCAAAACAATGACAAATTGAGTCTAATTTCAAGACATTAAAAGGTAAATTATCGGGAACGGTACCCAATGTATTTATCAACTTGAAACCATATTGTTGGTTACATTTGTTTATGTTTCATTTCATTAGTGTTTTTAAACTACATCATCTACATTCTAAATTCAAAATTAGGACTGACTGGAAAAAGCAAAATCACTGAGCATAAAGTGATTAATGTTATCAAAGAAGTTAAAGAAATTGAAGTATTTGTAAATAAACAAAAAATCGAAACTATACAAGTGTATAATGATGAGTTACAAGAAAGTTGGCAAACTTATCAAATATTATTAGAGCTTTTAACAAAAGAAAAAGTCACTTAGACATTACATTATAAAAAACATAACTTATGAGATCAAAAATTTACATAAGTATGTTTTCTTGTTTTATGCTTAAACTGGGAAACGTAGGAATAATATTAAACTTTTTTGCGACTTCATCATATGAGTGATTAGTTTCAAGTTTATATAATACAATTTTTAGTTTTAGCTTTGCACTATAATAAGGCTTTTTTTCCTTATTAATTAGCCCTTCTATTCCAAACGCTTCAAATCTATTAACTAAACTTTCTACAGTATCAACTGAAATATCATATTTATTTGCTAAATAAGTACTCTTTTTAATATTAAGTTTTTTAGCTTCTTTAACAATTTTTAACTTTTTTTCTAAATTTAATTTAGACATATAAAAACCCCATTTCCTGGATTTTAGTCCGAAATATGGGGTTCGGGAGATATTAGTAGAACTTTTTAAAAATAATCCTGAACTTAAGTTTGATCAAGATATAAGAATTAGTTTAAAAGATAAAAATAAAGCTGAAATTTATTTAGAAAATAATCCAGAAGATAAAGTAATTATTAATTTTTCTGTTATTAATAATGATCAAAAACAAATAAAAACTAATAATAAAACTAAATTAATTATTGGTTTAGTATCTTCATCTATTATTGTATTTATTGTTTTAATATCAGCATTCTTTATTATTAAAAAAAGAAGACAAAATAAAAAATAGTACATACTTTTATAAGTGTGTACTATTTTAATTTTAGATCTATTCCTAATAATTCTTGAGCTTTATCTACTAGATTTTCATCTAGTAGTTTTTTTATTTTTGTTGAAGAAATATCATTATCTCTTTTAAAAATAATCACATTTTCTTTACTAAAAACTCTAATTAAATCATTGATATTTCCTT
The DNA here is from genome assembly GCF_000011445.1 of Mycoplasma mycoides subsp. mycoides SC str. PG1. NCBI lineage: Bacteria > Bacillati > Mycoplasmatota > Mollicutes > Mycoplasmatales > Mycoplasmataceae > Mycoplasma > Mycoplasma mycoides. Next base: position 386,685 of record NC_005364.2, on the reverse strand, counting down.
GAGATAAATAACCAAATGTAAAGTCTTGACCTTCAACTATTTTAATAACATTTAATTTGCTTAATAAAATATCTATAAATTGATCCTTAGTTGTTTTGATTAAACTATCATCAACTTTTATATCAATAAAATAATCTAAATCTGTTAATTTAGTATTAATGAATTCCAATTTTTGTTTTTTAGTTGCTAGATTAGTATAAGTTTTGTTATTTTTAATTTTTTTATCAAAAGACATTACTATACTAGTTAAATTTTCTTGTTTTGCTATATTAATTACTTGATTGATAATTTTTTGATGAAAAATATGAAAACCATCAAAATTACCAATAGTAATAATTGCTTTTTTAGTATTTAGTTTTTCTAATTTATCAAAGGAGTCATTAATATATATCATTATTTAATCCTCCTCTTTTAATTTTAAAGATATTATTATCATATTTTTGATAAACAGCTAGAATATTATTTTGATCATCACTAATAAAAACTAAATCATCATTAATATCATTTAAAATAATTTTTTTACCTTGTATTATTTCTAAACTATTTTGATATTTAACTACTTTAAAATCATTAGTTCTAATTGCATCATTTATTGAGATTAAATGATCTCAACTAATATTATTTAAATCAATAGCATTTTCTAGTTTAAAATTACCAGAAAGTGTTCTATTTAAATAAACTACATATCCTATTGTATTTAAATCTTTACATATATCAACAGCTAAACTTCTAATATATGTTCCTTTACTACACTTAACATCTAAAAAAATCTCATAATTTTTTTGATCATAACTTAATAAACTAGTTTTATAAATAGTTACTTTTCTACTTTTAATTTCAACATTTTGATTAGTTAAAGCATACTCATATAATTTTTTACCATCAACTTTTATAGATGAATAAATTGGTGGGTATTGGTTATAAGTATAGTTATTATATTTACTAATTACTTTATTGATTTGATCTAAACTAATATTAAAAGGAGTTTGGGTTTGAATAATATTTCCTTCAGCATCAAAACTATCAGTTAGTGTAAATAATTTAATTTTTACTTGATAAGCTTTATTAGCGTTTAATAAATAATCACTAATTTTAGTAGCATTATTTACTAAACAAATTACAACTCCAGTTGCTAGTAAATCTAAAGTACCACAATGACCAACTTTTTTAATATTTAATTTCTTTTTAACTTGATTAATTAATTGATAGGTTGAAATATTACTAGGTTTATTTAAAATAAAAATTCCTGATTTTTGCATAATTTAATTTCTATTTAAAAATCCAAGTATAAAACTTGGAAATTTAATATTATTTATTTTTGTCTTCTTTTAAAATTTTATCAATTTGATTAGCTCTATCTAAACTAGTATCATAAACAAAAGTTAATTCAGGAACAGTTCTTCAGTCTAGTTTACTTGCTAATATCATTCTAATTTCTTTTAATTTATTTTCTAGTTCTTCTTCAATACTTTGTATTGTTAAATCTTCAGGAATTGGAATAAATTGATAAAAGATTTTAACATGACTATTATCAGCAGATAATCTAGTTTCTACAACTGAAACAGATTTTAAAATTTCACTTTTAATTTCACGTTGTAAAATTAAATTTAACTCTCTTAAAAGTAATGACTCTTTTCTTTTTTGAGTTTTTATATTTACCATAAAATTCTCCTTTTATTATTTAAATTATAACATTTCCTAGAATTATAAATTTTATAAAAAAGAATAACTTATTTTATTTTATATTAATTTATCTATAATAATAATTTAGTGCTATTTATATAATATTAAAAAATAAAAAACATTCTTAGTTTATAATTAAATTAATGTAGGAAGGACATAGTTTATGTTGCAAAAACCTCGTGGAACACAAGACTTTTTTTTAGATGAAGCTAAGTTATGAAATAAAGTTGAAACTAAGCTAAAAGAAATTTTAGATCAATTTAATTATTCTGAAATTAGAACTCCAATGTTTGAATCAAAAGAACTTTTTATAAGAAGTATTGGTTCAACTACTGATATAGTTTCAAAAGAAATGTATGAATTTGTTGATAAAAAAAATCGTAGTTTAGTTTTAAAACCAGAAGGAACAGCTAGTGTAGTTAGAGCTGTTATTGAAAACAAATTATATGCAGAAGAAAATCTTCCTTTAAAAGTTTATTATATAAGTCCAATGTTTAGATATGAAAGACCACAAAATGGTAGATATCGCCAGTTCCACCAATTAGGGATCGAAGTTTTTGGAAGTGATTCAATTCAACAAGACTATGAAGTTTTAAACATTGCAACTAAAATCATTAATCAATTTAAACTAAATAAAAATATAAAAATTTATACTAATTTTTTAATAACTGGAAAAAATAGAGAAGATTATATTTTAGAACTTAAAAAATATTTATCTGATTTTAAATTATGTAATGACTGTAATACTAGATTAGAAAAAAATCCTTTAAGAGTATTAGATTGTAAAATTGATGATAAACAATTTAAAAATGTTCCTAGCATGCAAGATTTTTTAACAAAAGAACAAAAAACTAGATATGATCAAACTTTAGAATTATTTAAAAAAACAAATATTTCAGTTATTCATGATGATAAATTAGTTAGAGGTTTAGATTATTACACTGGTTTTATTTTTGAAATCAAATATTTAAATAATAATAATGAACAAACAATTATAGCTGGTGGGAGATATAATAATTTAGTTAATGAAATTGGAAATATTAATTTAGCAGCTTGTGGTTTTGGAATGGGATTAGAAAGATTTATAAACATTATAAAAGAACAAAATTCTAGTTTAGTTAATCAGAAAACAAACATTGATTTATACACAATTTGTATAGATGATTTAGCTATTGAATTAAATCAACAAATCTTAGACTTAACTAGATCAATTGGTTTAAAAGCCGATAGTAATTATTATCATTTATCTTTAAAATCTGCATTAAAAAAAGCAGATAAATTAAATCCAAAATATGTGATTATATTAGGATCAAATGAAGCAAAAACTAATGAATTTATAATTAAAGATCAAATTAATAAAACTCAAATCAAAACAACATTAACTAAATTTATAAAAGATCTAAAATAAGGAGATATATGAAAAGAACACATACTTGTGGTGAATTAACAATAAATAATATTGATCAAGAAGTCATTTTACAAGGTTGAGTTAAAAAAATCAGAAAGCTAGGAGCTATGGTTTTTATTGATTTAAAAGATAGATATGGAATTACTCAACTAGTTGTTGATCAACAACATATTGATTTAATTAATAATGTTAAAAATGAATATGTTATTGAAATTAAAGGAAATGTTGTTAAAAGAAAATCAATTAATAAAGAATTAGTTACTGGAGATATTGAAGTTATTGTTAAAGAACTTTTTATAATCAATAAATCTGAATTAACTCCTTTTGTTTTAGAAAATGATGTTAATGTTAATGAAGATACTAGATTAACTTATAGATATTTAGATCTAAGAAGACCAGTTATGCAAAATAATCTAATTATTAGAGCAAAAATTAATCATATAATTAGAAACTTTTTAACTGATTCAAATTTTTTAGAAGTAGAAACTCCTTATTTTGCAAAATCAACTCCAGAAGGTGCCCGTGATTTTTTAGTACCATCAAGATTAAATAAAAATAAATTTTATGCTTTGCCTCAATCACCACAATTATTTAAACAATTATTAATGATTTCTGGAATTGATAGATATTATCAAATTGTTAGATGTTTTAGAGATGAAGATTTAAGAATTGATCGTCAACCTGAATTTACTCAATTAGATTTAGAAATGAGTTTTGCAACTAGTGAAGATGTAATGCAAATTAGTGAATCTTTAATTAAAAAAATCTTAAAAGAAGTTAAAAACTTTGAAATTAAAGAACCTTTATTAAGATTAAGTTATAAAGACGCTATTGATTTATATGGTAGTGATAAACCAGATTTAAGATATGATTTAAAAATTCATACTTTAAATGATATTTTTAAAAATACTAATATTAAATTTTTAAATAATCCTGATTTATTTATTAGAGCGATTTGTATAGATCAACTATTATCAAAAAAACAACTTGAAGATTTAAACCAACAAGCAAAACAATTTCACTTTAATTCAATTGCTTTTATTAAATTTGAAAATAATAATTGGTCAGGAAGTTTAGCAAGCCAATTAACTGAAAATGAAAAAGAATTATTAATTAAAGAGTTTGATATTAAAAATAAAGCAACTATTGTTTTAAATATAGGAAAATATGAACAAATTTCTCAATTAATGGGTGCTATTAGAATTAGTTTAGCTAAAATGTTTAATTTAGAAACAAAAGATGATTTTAAATTATTATGAGTTGTTGATTTTCCTTTATTTGAGTTTAGTGAACAAGAAAATAGATATGTAGCAGCTCATCATCCATTTACAAGTCCAAAAGAAGAATGCTTAACTGATTTTGATACTAATAAAAAAGATGCTTTAACTTGTGCTTATGATCTAGTTATGAATGGATTTGAAATTGGGGGAGGAAGCCAACGTATTACAAATCCAGAAATTCAACAAAGAATGTTTGATGCAGTTGAATTAACTACTCAACAAGTTGAAACTAATTTTGGTTGGTTTATGAACGCTTATAAATATGGTGCACCTTATCATGCAGGAATTGCTTGAGGATTAGATAGAATTAGTATGATTGTAACTGATTCAAATTCAATTAGAGATGTTATTGCTTTTCCAAAAAATTCACTAGGAATTGATATGATGAGTAATGCTCCAGATCTAGTAAGTGAAAAACAACTAGAAGAATTAAATATTAAAATAGTTAAATAAAACCTACGTTTCCCACTTAGTCGCGAAAACACTCAGTTTTCAGCGGCTATATTTTTTATAAAAAAATATAATTTATTATGCTTTTATACTTAAATATGATATAATAAAGACGTGAAGAAGTCAAGAAATGATGTAAAAAGACAATGAAGAACATCAATAGCAAGAGTTAAAAAAGGCGAATACTTATCAATTGGAGTGCCAAGACCAGATAACAAAGGTTTTGTATATAGATTGGGATATGGATATTTGCATGAATTAAAACAATATCACGATGATCCGCTAGCAATTATCAAAGCAATTATTGCAAACTTTCCATTGTCTTGAACAAAAGAACAAGCAAGAACTAAATTAGATGAAATTTTTAAAGAGAAAAAAGAAACCAAAAAAGAAGTTTTAGAAAGGTTTAAAGGTTACGAAGTAGTTGAAAAACTATTTGATTATTTCAATATTTTTAATGATTGTTCTCCCACAAAATCGACAACATTAAAAGATGTTGTTTTACAGTTGATTTATCAAAGAATTAAAAATCCAATAAGTGTTTTTAACACTTATAAGACAGCAAAAAAAGAAAAAATAGACACTCATTCAAAAAATTCATTTTATAGATCATTAGACTATATAGCAAAAAACAAAGATGAAATTTTAAGAAATTTAAATGCAAAAATTTGTGCAAATACCAATAGAAAAATTGATGTATTATGATTTGACGCAACAACTACTTATTTTGAAACATTTTCTCGTGAAGGTTATAAAAAACCTGGTTATTCAAAAGATGGAAAATTTAAAGAAGACCAGATTGTTATAGGTATGGCAACTGATGAAAATGGAATACCGTTACACTACAAAATATTTCCAGGAAATGTTGCTGATCCAAATACTTTAATACCATTTATGCTTGAAATTGCAGATATTTATGAAGTTAACAGTGTAACTATAATTGCTGACAAAGGAATGAGTGTTAATAGAAATATTAGATTTTTAGAATCTAAGAATTGAAAATACATAATCTCATACAGAATGAAAGCTGGAAGCAAACAATTTAAAGAGTATATATTAGATGAAAAAGATTATATAAATGATGGTGGTTTGATATACAAAACTCGTGATATTGCATCTTCATACAATAAAAAAAGAATTAATGGACATTTTAGAAGACAAATAATTAGTTTTAGTCAAAAACGAGCAACTAAAGACAAAAACGATAGAGACATTTTAATTCAAAATTTCACTAAGAAAATGAATAAAGATAATCTTGTTTCTTGTGATGATTTAGCGGGATCTAAAAAATATAGATTCTTTAAACCTATAAACAAAGGTGCATTTTATGAACTTGACATAGAAAAAATACAAGAAGATCAAAAATATGATGGATACTATGTTTATGAAACAAATAGAACAGATTTATCAGTAAAAGAAGTTATTAATTTATATTCAAAACAATGACAAATTGAGTCTAATTTCAAGACATTAAAAGGTAAATTATCTCTTCGTCCAATGTATTTATCAACTTGAAACCATATTGTTGGTTACATTTGTTTATGTTTCATTTCATTAGTGTTTTTAAACTACATCATCTACATTCTAAATTCAAAATTAGGACTGACTGGAAAAAGCAAAATCACTGAGCATAAAGTGATTAATGTTATCAAAGAAGTTAAAGAAATTGAAGTATTTGTAAATAAACAAAAAATCGAAACTATACAAGTGTATAATGATGAGTTACAAGAAAGTTGGCAAACTTATCAAATATTATTAGAGCTTTTAACAAAAGAAAAAGTCACTTAGACATTACATTATAAAAAACATAACTTATGAGATCAAAAATTTACATAAGTATGTTTTCTTGTTTTATGCTTAAACTGGGAAACGTAGGAAAATAGTTAAATAAAAAGTAAAAGTAGGGTCTAAAACCCTACTTTTTTTCCCATCATATAATCATCAAAAATTTTTATCTCAATCAATTTGTTGCATTCTTTTTGCAACATATACTTTATTTGCAAAATCAAAAATTCCAATATTTAATAATTGATCAAATTCTAATAGTTCAAAAATTAAAATAGCATAATAAAGATATGTCTGAAAAATAATAATAAATTTAATAAATTCATTAGCTAAATCTAATTGATTTTTGATATATCAAAAATCATCATCATCAATCTCATCAATACATTCACTTAAAACTTCATCAATTTCATATAAATATTCAATAAATATTTCATTAGTATCTGATTCTAAAGCGATTTTAATTAATTCAACCAAATCATATCTCATGTATTCTAGTTTTGTTGATGGATTTAGATCAATAAGTGTTTTTAGAGAATTAGTTAAATATGTTCTTGTTAAATATAAAAAGGTTTCTCTAATATTTAAATCAACACCATATTCATCACAAAAATTTGGATTTTTTTTATCAAATGTTTTATATCAAAAAGAAAAATCATTAAAAAGACTTAATAATTTTTGAAGTCTAATTACAATAATTTCATAAAAATCGCTTTGAATTATCTTTTTTAAATCTGCAACTACAAATTTAGGAGTAGTTTTTGATTCTATTTGATTAATTCATTTTCTAAAAGTTGAGATATTTGGTTTTTTTAGTCATTGCTCAACAGCTTTTTTAGAAAATTCAGATATTTTCTTACCTGATTGTTGTGAAATTAAATAAAGTTCATCAACAAGTATTTTTAAAAAATTACCATGATATTTAAACATTTTTCTTTCCTCTAATTACTATAATTTTAATCATCTATTTTTAAAATAGCAACAAAGGCTTCTTGTGGAACTTCTACAGTTCCAATCTCTTTCATCTTTTTCTTACCTTCTTTTTGTTTTTCTAGTAATTTTTTTCTTCTTGATTTATCTGCAGCATGAAGTTTTCAAGTAACATCTTTTCTATAAGCTTTTATAGTTTCTCTTGAAATTACTTTATTTCCAATTGTTGCTTGTACTGGTACTTCAAAGTTTTGTCTTGGAATTAATTCTTTTAGTTTTAAAGTTAAGGCACTTCCTCTTTGATAAGCAAATTTTTGGTTAACTATCATTGAAAATGCATCAACCATTTCTCCATTTAACTTAATATCCATTCTTACTAATTTTGATTCTTTATAACCAATAAGTTCATATTCAAAAGAAGCATATCCCTTAGAAATAGATTTTAATTTATTAAAAAAATCAAAAATAATTTCTGCTAATGGCATTTGATAAATTAAAATTCGCCTATTATTGTCAATTACTTCCATATTTTTATAAATACCAAGTTTGTTTTGACACAAGTTCATCAAATCTCCAATATATTCACTTGGTGTTGCTATTTTAATTTCAACAAATGGCTCTTCAATTTTTGAAATTTTTTGAGCTTCAGGTAGTAGTGCAGGATTATCTAATTCAATTACTTGTTTGTTTGTTAAATGAACTTTATAAACTACGCTTGGAGCAGTTGCAATTAGTTCAAGATTATATTCTCTTTCTAGTCTTTCTTGAATTACTTCCATATGTAATAATCCTAAAAAACCACACCTAAAACCAAATCCTAAAGCTTGACTAGTTTCTGGTTCATAAACTAAAGAAGAATCAGATAATTCAATTTTTTCTAAAGCTTCTTTAAAATCTTGATATTTATTAGTATCAATTGGATAAATTCCACAATATACCATTGGTTTTAATTTTTTATAACCATCAAGTGGTTCATCAGCTGGATTTAAAACACTTGTAATAGTATCTCCAACATTGACATCTTTAATAGTTTTAATTGAAGCTGCAACTCAACCCACTTCACCAGCTTCTAAAAAATCTTTTTTAACAATTTTTGGAGTTTTTATTCCTAAAGAAGTAACTTCATATTCAGCATTAGTAGACATTAATTTGATTTTATCACCAACTTTTAACATCCCTTGTTTTAGTCTTATTGACATAACAACACCTAAATATTTATCATAATAAGAATCAAAAATTAAAGCTTTTAAAGGGGCATTATCAATAGCATCACTTGGTGATGGAATTTTTTCAACTATTGCTTGTAAAACATCTTCAACATTTAATCCAGTCTTTGCTGAAATTAAAGGGGACTTACTACAATCTAATCCTATAATTTCTTCAATCTCATGTTTAACTTTATCAACATCAGCACTAGGTAAATCAATTTTATTAATTACTGGAATTATTTCTAAATTACTATCAATTGCTAAATAAACATTAGCTAAGGTCTGAGCCTCAACTCCTTGAGAAGCATCAACAACTAAAATAGCACCCTCACAAGCAGCTAAACTTCTTGAAACTTCATAAGTAAAGTCCACATGACCTGGAGTATCAATTAAATTAAAAATATAATCTTGATTATCTTTTGAATGATATTTTAATTGAACTGAATTTAATTTAATTGTAATTCCTCTTTCTCTTTCAATATCCATTGAATCTAATAATTGATCTTGCATTTCTCTTTTTTCAACTGTGTTTGTTAGTTCTAAAATACGATCAGCTAATGTAGATTTACCATGATCAATATGAGCAATAATACTAAAATTTCTAATTTTAGATTTATCCATATAAAACCTTTCTATTAAACATATTAATGATGTTTATTAATAAAAGTAACTATTTGATTTTCTAGTTGAGTTGCGTTACTAAACATTTTATTTTTTAAATCATTTACATAATTTAATTGTATAAAATAATCTTTTTTTAAAAACTGTTTTAATAGTTTATATGATGATTTTAAATAGTATTTTTCTTCATCAAAATTATTATCATTAACTATTAATAAAATTGGTAAGTTTTTTCTAATAAAACTAAAACGCTTAGTTTTTAAATTAAAATACATTGTTTTATATATATCTAATAAACTAATAATTTCAAATTTTTTAGAAATAAAATCATCTTCTAAAAGATCTAAATATCGATTTAAATTATCTGATAAAAACTCATTATTTTTATTAAACTCTTGTAAAAAAGTTTGTGTATAAGTATCTTGATATAAACTATATGGCTTTTTATTTTTAAAAAATAATTTAATAAAAGTTAATCTAATTATTTCTTTAAAAATTACTGTTTTATTAAGCTTAATAAAATTAGATAAAATTAAACCATTAATAGTTTCTGAATATTTAATAGCATAAGCTTTGCTAAAGACACAAGTTATTGAATGAGAAAACATAAAGATTGGTAATTTATATTGTTTTTTTATAAAATAATTAACTTCTTTAAAATCTTCAATAATAATCTTGACATTATGATTTAAAATTTTTTTTTGATTTCTAATTGATAAAGAGTTTTGAATTGAATTGCAAACAACTATAATTTGATGTTCATTTAATAATTTAAAAAAACCTGTGTAAAAATCAATAATGTTTAAGTTATTACTAATTATATGTAATACAGCTATTGGTTTTTTTACTTTATCAAAAACATAGGTTTTAATTTGATGATTATCAATTGTTTGAATATCAATTTGTTTCATTTTAAACCTCTTTTAAAACAAATTCTAAACTTGCATTTTTAGCTAATTTATCAGCTAGGTCATTATATTTATTATTTGTATGCGATTTAATTCATTTAAATTCAACTTCAACTTGATCTTTATTTTTATTAAAAAATTCTTTATATTCTTTTGTAAAGTCTAAATTAGTTTTTCATTGATCTAAAGCCCATTTACTTACTCCTTGATAATCATGACAAATAAGTACTTTTTTAATCTTATTTGCAACACAAAACATAATTGTTTGTTTAACAGCTAGAACTTCACCAGCAACATTTCTTAAACTAGAAATATTTTGATTATCAAATCTCTGACTTAAATGAAATTCTCTATTTTTTCAAAAAATAACAACACCATATGAAAAAGTATTATCTAAAGTATTATAACTACCATCAGTATAAGCAACACAACTATTTTTATCACTATTTAAATTATTAGATTGCTTGTTATTATCATTTAAAAAATCTTCAGCTTCTTTTAAAGTTGAAAAAGATTTATAAATAGCATTAGAATAATTTTCAACTTGCTTTTTAGCTTCATTTCAAGTTGTGTAAATACCAGGTTTTAAACCTTTTTTTATTGCATAATACTTTTTTGACATATTTTTTTCTTTCTAATAAGCTCTTGCAAATATTACTTGCAAACAAGTGTCTTTTTTACAATTAAAACATTTTGCTTTAACTTCTTTTTGATCAAAAGGAATACATCTTGAATTAGTTGCTGTTTTTGTTTTAATATCTTGTTCACATTCAACTCTTCCACAAAATGGAACTAATACAAAACCTTGGTTTTGTTTTAAAATTTCAATATATTCTTCAATTGTATTAGCTTTAAAAGTTCTGTTTTTTCTATTTTCTAAAGCACTATTATAAAGTGATAAATCATAGTCTTTAATCATTTGATCAACTACTTTTTTAACATCTTTATAATCTATTTTAATTTTATTTTCTTGTTGATCTCTTCTTGAAATAGTAATTTGATTATTTTCTAAATCACGAGGTCCTATTTCAATTCTAATTGGTATTCCTTTAATTTCAGCTTCACTAATTTTAAATCCAAAGCTTTTATCAGAATTATCTACATCAATCCTATAATCAGATAATTTATCTTTAATATTCTCAACAACTTGATCAATTTGTTCAGTATTTTTAATTTGAATAATTTGGATTTGAATTGGAGAAATTTTACTTGGTAAAACTAAACCATTATCATCACTATGAGTCATAATAAGAGCACCAATTAATCTTGTTGAAACTCCTCAACTTGTTGAATAAGCATGTTCTAATTTATTTTCTTTATTTTGAAATTTAATATCATAAACTTTTGTAAAGTTATCAGCAAAAAAGTGAGAAGTACCACATTGTAAAGCTTGACCATCAAACATTAAAGATTCAATAGTATAAGTATCTTTTGCTCCTGCAAATTTTTCTTTTTCAGTTTTTTTACCGCAAATTACAGGTAATAATAAAATTTCTTTTGCAAACTTTTCATAAATATTTAATATCTTTAAACAAAAATTTTCTGCTTCATTATAAGAGCTATGAATAGTGTGACCTTCTTGTCATAAAAACTCACTAGTTCTTAAAAAAGGACGAGTAGTTTTTTCTCATCTCATCACATTACATCATTGATTATAAATTAAAGGTAAATCACGATAAGAATTTATTTCATTACTAAAATAATCCATCATTACAACTTCACTAGTTGGTCTTATAAATAAATTTTCTTCTAATTTTTTTTGTCCAACTCTAGTAACAGTTGCAATTTCTGGAGAAAATCCTTCAATATGATCTTTTTCTTTATTAAACAATGATTCAGGAATTAATAATGGAAAATAAACATTATCTACATTTACTTTTTTAAATTCTTCATCTAAATACTTTTGAATTAATTCTCAAATTCTATATCCATATGGTCTAAAAATCATAGTTCCTTTAACAGGACCATAACTAGCTAATTTTGTATTTAAAACAATATCTGTATATCATTGTGAAAAATCAATATTTCTTGGAGTGATTTTATCTAGTTGCTTTTTCATTATCGTTATTACTTTCTATTTGTTCAAATTGATCATTATTCTTATAATAAATTCTAATTGAATCATTTAATAATGTTTTTCTTAAATATTCTTCTGCTTTTTTATATAAGTCATAATCTCTAAACAAGATTCATTCAATACATTCTATTTGAATAGCTTCATTAATAAAAACCATAGATAAAGATTTATCTCAAACTCAATCTTTTTTTGTTACTCTATATAAAGTATTTGAATTAATTGCTATTGTTAAAAATTGATCAGTTTTAATATCAGTATCTTTAAGTCATTTTCAAAATTGAGCTCTTGATGAAATATCAAAAGCTAAACCAATTGAATAGTCTTTTTGTTGAAATGATCAAACAACATATTCTTCATCGGCTTTTAATTTAATTTCTTTAACAGGACAAATTCCATATTGTAAAATGTTTAATCAGTTTTTTGAATTTGTATAAAATAAAAAATATTGAATGTCTTGTTTATTTATAAAATCTAAAACGTTTTTCTTTTCGTTTTCTTTAGTAATAAAAAAAGGATATAAAATATTTTCAAAATAATTTTGTTGTGTTAAATCATTTTTAGATTTTCAAAACATTAATTTTGATCAAAAACCTTTTGTGTTTTTTGATTGATTTTTAATATTTTTATCAACTTTTTTATTCATTATTACTCCATTTATTATCTTTATATATTATATATTGTTTTAAATTGTTTAAATTAAATTAAAACTATACGATATTAAACAAATAAAAAAGACTACCTAAGTAGTCTGTTAATTTCAAATGGCGGGTTAAGAGGGACTCGAACCCTCGCGCCGGAAACCGACCTAACACCTTAGCAGGGTGTCCTCTTCACCAACTTGAGTATTAACCCATAAGTAATACTTTTTAATTATACACAAAAATATAAATAAAATGCACTAGATTTAATAAACCTAATTTTTTTATACAATAAAAAAACTACTTATCAAATAAAAATAAAAAATTAGAGAGAATAGCCTTTGATAAATAGTTTTTAAAAAATCAAACGAAATTAGTTTATAAACTATTTTTATTAATTTTAGCTCTACCAACTATTAATAAAATACCTGGAATTAGTGCTGCTCAAAACAAAGCAAATATACCAGTTGTGATCACTAATCCTTTATTGTTTCTTAAACTTGGCACTAGACATAAAATTGAAAGAATAAATGTCACAATAGTTGCTGGTATTGTTAATCAAGCTAAAAAATCAAACAAAAACAAGCAAAATAGGAGATACTATAATGATTCCAACAATTGATAAAACAGCTCCAAGTATAACTAATGGGGTTGGTTTTTGATTCATATTTTTTTCTTTCTATTTTTTTAGATACTTAAAACAACAAAATACCTAAAATTTATATTTGCATTAAAAAAAACTATACTTTACAAATAAAACTCTAATTATTTTTTTGTTTATCAAATTGATTGATCTTTTCAGCAATTTGTTTAGCACATTGGATTGGATCATCATTATTAGCATCAATAACTCAAAATGGAACAATTTCTTTATATGCTTCATATCATAAATCATATGAACTTGCTAAGTTATATCAAAATTCTTTATTAGTAGAAAATTCAGGATCACGTCCACGCTTAACAACGCGTTCAATTGCTTTTTTAGGACTAACTCTTAAATAAATAACAATATCAAAGTTTTAGTTATGAGAATCTTTATCAAATAAATTAGGTAATACACAAGTCATAAAATAATCTTTAAAAACTTCATAATCAACATCGTTTAAACGCCCATATGAATGATCTGTTTGAGCAAATACCATAGAATCTAATACACTTCTATCATAAATTACATAATCATTATTTGCATAATCTTTAAAAGACCTCATTCTATCAGCCAACATTCATAAATCTAATTTATAATTTAAGTCTTGAAGATTAGGACTGTTATCATTATATGCTTGTTCATAATAAGGACATTCTAAACTTGTTTCTGCAACATAAACATAAGATTCATTTAATAGCTTTTTTAGATTTTTAAGTAATGTAGTTTTTCCGGCTCCAGTTGTACCAAAAATGGCTATCCTCATAATGCCTCCAGTATTGTAAATTACCAAAATTTTAACAAATAGAATTTTATATTTCTATGAAAATAAAATTTATATTTTAATATTTTGAATTAAGAATAATTATTTTGAATAATTCTAATATTAGAGAAAAATTTTAAAATATTTGATAAAAAAATTTCAATGATTTTTTATTTTTTAGTGTTTTAAATTAAAGAAGTTAATTAAAAATTAAACTTCTTAATAAAATAAACTGAAATTTTAGTTAAAAAACGAAAAAAAATATACTTTTATTTTCATTTATTTATAATTTTTATAAATAAGATAAATAAATTAATTATTTAGCTTTTTTAATTTAAATAAATTGGAAGGATTTTTATGAGCAACACACTATTAAGATATGCTTTTTTTGCATTCAATATTACTTTTAAAAAGAAAAGTTCTATTTTTATGCCAGGAGTTATAACTGTAATTTCATTTATTATAGGTTTAGTTTTTAAATTTGTTGTTAGTGATAAATATTTAGAATTATCAGGTTTTTTATATACAATCGCTCTAATTTTAACAACTGTTGTATTTAGTTCTATTAAATCTTTAAATATTTTTAAAGATTTAGAAAACGAAGGAATTGAGATTATTACTTTATCAAAACCTATTTCAAGAAAAAATATTGTTTTAGGAAAACTAGCTAGTTTAACTTTCTTTGGATTATTATGATCTTTTGTGTTATTTATTTGCGGATTAATTTCTTTATATGCAATTCACTCATTTAAAGATTTGATCTTATATTCACTATTATTAATGTTTGTTTCATTAGTAACTTATTTAATGGTTGGGTTATTGGTTGCTTTATTATCTAATAAATTAAATCAAAAAATATCAATGACTATTCCGTTAGTTCTTTTTGTACCTTTAATATTAACTGGATCTATAATTTCAGCTAATGTATCAAGTAATGTTAATATTGCTAGTTCTTATATTAATAGAAAATTCCCATACCATCATTCTGGAAATGAATTAAATGTTGAGCCATTTTATTTAAATAATAATAAAGATGAACTATTATTAATTTCTAATGGACCAGAATATAAAGGTTTTGGTGATGAACAAGAAGAATATTTAACATCAGTTGTCAAATATTCTAATAATTCATCAAGTAGCTGACAAATTTATTCATTAATTTCAGTGCCATATCAATTAGTTAATATTTTTAATATTAGAAATAAGAATATTTTTAGTCCTATTAACAATAATGCATCTAACTTGTCAGATTATGTTTATTACAACAACCTAGATGATATCTCATATAAATATAAACTAGAAAAAAAAGCAAAACAAAAAAAATATTTAGTTATTGATGAAAATAAAGAAAAACAAAAATATATTGTTCCAGGATTATTAAAAGCTAACTCAGTAATTAAGACAGATAGTGTTAATAGAAATATTATTTATGCTCGTGAGGGTGCAGATACTGATAAAACAGACTTTCCAGAAGATGAACAACAATTTTCAAATGATAATAGTTTAGCTGGAAGAATAAAATGAGAATTTGTTCATCAAGCATTAAAGGATAAAAAATTTAATGAAATTGCTAAAAAATTTGTTAACAATTCAATTAATAAAAACTTAAAAAATGATTTAATTGAAAATCATCACAAAATAATTGAAAGTATTTCAAAATATGTAAACAATAAACAAAGTGATATTAATAAATACAACAATCATAATGTAACTATTTTTAATCCAAGAGCAATTAAAGAACAAATTTTACAAACTGAAATTGAAAGAAAAATTTATCTTGTTGTTAGTTTATTAAATTATATTTACTTTAATTACCAAGATACAGTTTTATTTGATTCACTTATTAAAAATCCTGAAAATAAAGGATTTAGTAATTTCCAAGTAAATATAAAAATAAATGAATTTAATTACAAAATAGGTGGATATGAAAAGTATGAACCAACTATATTTGTTAAAGATAAAAATTCAATTAATAGTGCTACAAGCAAAAAAGAATACAATGTTAAAAAAAGATTTAAACTAAGAAAAAGTAAAGATAACTTTTTATTTCAATCTAATGATGAGTTATTCTCAATAGTTAGATCAAAAAGGGTTGTAAATAATAACATTTTAGTTTTTGTATGAATATTAATAATTATTGGTTTGTTTGGAATAGTATTTAAGATTTATCTAAGAAAGGAATATAAATAAGTATGAAAAAAATTTTAGAAATAAGAAATTTAACTAAAATATATAGCAAAACAAATCGTGGTGTTTTTAATATATCAATGAATTTATTTGATGGTGATTTTCATGCTTTTATTGGTGAAAACGGTGCTGGTAAAACAACAACTATTAAAACAATAATTGGTGCTCATACTGAATACAAGGGTCATATATTAATTAATAACATTAATATTAAAAAAGCAGAAGCTAAATCTTTTGTTGGTTATGTTCCTGAAATTGCACTATTTCCAAAAGAATTAACATCATTTGAATATTTATATAATTTAGCAATTCTATCTAATATTTCAAAAAAAGAAGCTAAACAAAAAATTTATGATTTTTTAAAGATGTTTAATATTTTAAATTTAATGAATGAAAAACCTTATAACTTCTCATCTGGTCAGAAGAAAAAAATTTTATTAATTCAAGCCTTACTTCATGATCCAAAAGTATTAATTTTAGATGAACCAGCAGCTAATTTAGATCCAACCGCTAGATTTGAGCTATTTAACTTTTTACAAAAAATTAATAAAGAAAAAAATATAACTATTTTAATTAGTTCACATATATTATCTGAAATTGATAAATATGTTAATTCAGTTACTTTAATTCATCACGGAAATATTCTTTATTCAGGAATTAAAAACAAAAATTTAGAGGAACTATTTTATGAAAAAGTTATTAATAACTAGCTTGTCGTTATTTATGTTAGCTATACCAGTTACAAGTTGTGTAGTAAAGAATAATAATATAAATCAAATTAAACAAGAAGATAGTGAATTTAAATTATACACTAACAAATCAATAAAAAAGATGTTAGAGGTATATACAAAAAAAGATAAATCTTATGATCTTTATATAGACCAGCAAGAAAATAAGCCATATAGCAAATATGATGAATTAAGATTTGCATTAACTTTTTATCCTATATTTAGTCCTTTAAGTGTAGATAAGAATTCTCAATATGAAGCGATCAATTTAACTGCAAAAAGCGTTATTGAAAATACTCTTTCAAATGATTGATACTGAGTAATTAATAATATTAATAAATTTCAATACACATTTAATCCTTATGGTGATCGTTATAAAAAAAATGATGATGACAAGAAAGAAATAAATGGCATTATATATAATGATGAATTTCTTTTTAATAAAACAAAAGAACTTTTTAAATCATCAGTTCAAAAAATTGAAAATAAGGTACCAATAGAATTAATAAGATTTGATATAAAAGATATAACTGACAAAGATCTTAAAGAATTAAAAGATCAAACAAGTGATTTAGATTATACAAATATAACATTTAAAGAAAAAAGTGTTTATGAAAAGAAACAAGCATGATATTTAGTGTTTGACAATTATAAAGTACTTAAAATTTGAAAATATGAGTTTAAGAATAAAGTTTATTTTAAAATATTACCCGATCTGTTAATTTTAAAAAATTCAAGTACTAAAGAACAACTAAAACAACAATTAAAAGACTTAGAAACAACAATTCATAAAAAGAGAATTGATGAATTAAATAGAAAAATAAAAAATGAAGAAATCAATTTCGATCCCGAAGATGAGGATTATGATGATATTAAAAGCGATTCTAAATTTAGCATACAAAAATATTTAGACAAAAAATATAAAGATAATGATGAATTATTTATGAAATTTCAAGAAACTCACCAATATAATGATATTTTAATGCAATCAATAAATGAGATTAATAAAAAAGCACTACAAAGAAAGGAAAATACTAAACACGAATTAGATATATTTAGATTTAGTATGAGATACATATATGGATAAAAAGAAAAAAATCATTATTGGATTTTCTTTATTTTTAGCAGCCATTCAAATTATCATTCTTCCAGTAGCTTTGTTTTATAGTATAAAGGGCAATCCAAATGAATTGCTTTTAAAAATACCTACCGGTTTTGAAGTTTCAGGAGTTGATTATAATTCTAAAGCAGAAAAAACCAAATCTATAATAAACAATATAAAAAATTTAGTATTTGGTAATAATAAAAATGAAGAACTAATTTTTGTAGAATCTCAAAAAAAAGAAAAAGAATTATTAGAAGAAGTTAAAAAATTAAGTGATAAATATTTACATGATATGTCTTTTGATAATTATTCTAATTTAAAAGAATTTTTTAATAAAAATTGACTATTTACAATTTCAAATATTGAAAAATTTAATTTAAATTTTCATAAATATTGATATTTTGAAAAAGATAAAAAAACAGAAGCTGAACATACAAGAAATTTTTTAGATAAAGTTCAAAATAAAAAACCAAGTAAAACAAATTTTTCAATAGAAAACAAGTATTTTGATAATTTTCAAATTGGTGAAGAATCAAATCATAGTGATAATAACTTTTTATATATAAGACAATCTAAAATTATTTTTAGAATTATTGTGTCTAAATTAAGACAAGAAAAACAAAAATATGAAGTAAAATTTGATAAGATAATTTTCTTTCCAGATTCTAATACAGAAAGAATTAGTGTTCAAACAATTTCTGATACCATTCACGTTGCTTTATATCATCATAATGAAGAAGGTTATAAGAAATTTGAAAGAGATATAGTTGGAGAGTATGGATTAGCATGAGATTCTATTTTAACTTTAAAAGAGGAAAAGAAAAATGAAAAATAAAAAATATATACTTGTTTTGATAATATTTACAGTATTTTTAATCTCTTTTCTCATGATTTTATTACCATACTTAAAAATTAAACAAACAACTCAAATATCAAATAATCAAATTCTTTTAAAACAAGACAAATCTGAATCTAAATGAGATACTTTTACAAAATTTGAATATATAGATTATATTTTAAATGCTATTTATCCTAATAAAAACGATACCGATGCAAAGAAAAAATATATTGAAGAACAAAAAGAACTAGATAAAAATAATTATTTTAATACGGCAAAAGAAGCGCTGTTTTATGCAAATAATATATTTTCTAATCATTTTCGTGATGCGGCTTCTGATCCACAAAAAAAACCGTATGCATGAAAATATCACAAACAAGAAGTAATAAAGGATTTATTTTCAAAAAATTGATTATGGACATTGTTTAATATTGATAGATTTATATATGTTATGTACAATGAAAACGATCAAATTCAAAATAATATCACAGGTGATCAAACACAAAAAAATAGTTTAGAATTTGGTGCTTTTAGAAAATTAAAATCAAATAAATTTTCACAATATAGAATTCAAGAAGATTCAAATAATGAAATAGTAGTACACCTTTTAAGTTCAAATAATATTATTTTTAAAGTTAATATTAATAAAGGCACTAAAACTGTAGATGTTTATAATTATATTTATATATATCCTAAACTAGCTAAAAATACAACAGAAAGTAAAAGTTTTGATTTTGATAAATACATTGAAGCCTCTATAATAACATATAAAGATAATCTTAAATCTGATAAAGCAAAATTTGATGAATTATATGGTGGTAAACCTTTAAGTTTAACTGTTGTTGATATTGAATAAAATAATACTAAAAAACAAATATTTTGTCCTAGTTTAAAGAAAATGAAATTTTATTTTATGATGATTTGTTAAATCACTATATTAGTTCAAATGAACAAGACTATATAAATGTAGTGATATATAATGTTTATTTATTTAATACTTATTAGAATCAAAACGTCAAAAAAACTTAAACAAAAACTAAGGATACTCATTTTAAATTAAGGAATTAAAATTATGAGCAAATTTATTAGTTCTAAAATAAGCATTTAATGCTTTAAAAGATAATGATAATTTTGAAGTTTATTCAGCTGGAATAAATGATAAAACAAATGAATTAAATTATCATTTAATAGATTTATCATTAATAAATTTTAATCTTATAAAACAACTAAAACGCAACAGCTGGAGCAGTAGTTAAAATAATCAAACATTTTAATCCTAAAATTTGAATTATTGAAAATCCACTAACTAGCAAATTATGAGATTTTCTAATTAATCGACACTACCATAATTTTATAGGTTATAAAAATAAAACATATTACAACAACTGAGATGATAACTTCACACTAAAACCAACTGCTTTTTATTCTAATATTAAAATACCGTTAAAATATGAAAAAAACAAAGCAAAACCAAATTTGATTATTTAAATTACAAGCAGCGTGTTTTAATACCAAACAAATTGATTGAAAAATTATTTGTATATTCAAAAGAATATTTACAAAGATTATAAGGAGATAAATATGAATCAAGTTTATTTAATTGGTCGTCTAATATCTGATGATTTTTATATAAAAGAATATGAAAAACCTAACCAACAATTAGGTCAAGTACTTAAATTTAAAATAGCAACATTAAGAAATTCAAAGTAATTTTTTAAAAATTTCCATATACAAAAAAATCTAAAAAACATAATGTTTTTTCTAACTAATATAGGTAATAAATTAAGTAAACTAAATACTATCAACTATAAGCAATATAATTAAAGTAAATAGAAAGGAGATATAAAATGGATAATTATGTTCCCCCCGCTACCATAAACACGGACTAAAATTTTTCAATATTATAACAGGATTGTTTTCTGAATTGTACAGGAGACAATCCTTTTAATTTTTCTTTTATTCTTATGTTGTTATATCAATAAATATATTTATGAATTCTTTTCCTACGTTTCCCAGTTTAAGCATAAAACAAGAAAACATACTTATGTAAATTTTTGATCTCATAAGTTATGTTTTTTATAATGTAATGTCTAAGTGACTTTTTCTTTTGTTAAAAGCTCTAATAATATTTGATAAGTTTGCCAACTTTCTTGTAACTCATCATTATACACTTGTATAGTTTCGATTTTTTGTTTATTTACAAATACTTCAATTTCTTTAACTTCTTTGATAACATTAATCACTTTATGCTCAGTGATTTTGCTTTTTCCAGTCAGTCCTAATTTTGAATTTAGAAATGTAGATGATGTAGTTTAAAAACACTAATGATATGAAACATAAACAAATGTAACCAACAATATGGTTTCAAGTTGATAAATACATTGGACGAAGAGATAATTTACCTTTTAATGTCTTGAAATTAGACTCAATTTGTCATTGTTTTGAATATAAATTAATAACTTCTTTTACTGATAAATCTGTTCTATTGTTCATAAACATAGTATCCATCATATTTTTGATCTTCTTGTATTTTTTCTATGTCAAGTTCATAAAATGCACCTTTGTTTATAGGTTTAAAGAATCTATATTTTTTAGATCCCGCTAAATCATCACAAGAGACAAGATTATCTTTATTCATTTTCTTAGTGAAATTTTGAATTAAAATGTCTCTATCGTTTTTGTCTTTAGTTGCTCGTTTTTGACTAAAACTAATTATTTGTCTTCTAAAATGTCCATTAATTCTTTTTTTATTGTATGAAGATGCAATATCACGAGTTTTGTATATCAAACCACCATCATTTATATAATCTTTTTCATCTAATATATACTCTTTAAATTGTTTGCTTCCAGCTTTCATTCTGTATGAGATTATGTATTTTCAATTCTTAGATTCTAAAAATCTAATATTTCTATTAACACTCATTCCTTTGTCAGCAATTATAGTTACACTGTTAACTTCATAAATATCTGCAATTTCAAGCATAAATGGTATTAAAGTATTTGGATCAGCAACATTTCCTGGAAATATTTTGTAGTGTAACGGTATTCCATTTTCATCAGTTGCCATACCTATAACAATCTGGTCTTCTTTAAATTTTCCATCTTTTGAATAACCAGGTTTTTTATAACCTTCACGAGAAAATGTTTCAAAATAAGTAGTTGTTGCGTCAAATCATAATACATCAATTTTTCTATTAGTATTTGCACAAATTTTTGCATTTAAATTTCTTAAAATTTCATCTTTGTTTTTTGCTATATAGTCTAATGATCTATAAAATGAATTTTTTGAATGAGTGTCTATTTTTTCTTTTTTTGCTGTCTTATAAGTGTTAAAAACACTTATTGGATTTTTAATTCTTTGATAAATCAACTGTAAAACAACATCTTTTAATGTTGTCGATTTTGTGGGAGAACAATCATTAAAAATATTGAAATAATCAAATAGTTTTTCAACTACTTCGTAACCTTTAAACCTTTCTAAAACTTCTTTTTTGGTTTCTTTTTTCTCTTTAAAAATTTCATCTAATTTAGTTCTTGCTTGTTCTTTTGTTCAAGACAATGGAAAGTTTGCAATAATTGCTTTGATAATTGCTAGCGGATCATCGTGATATTGTTTTAATTCATGCAAATATCCATATCCTAATCTATATACAAAACCTTTGTTATCTGATCTTGGCACTCCAATTGATAAGTATTCGCCTTTTTTAACTCTTGCTATTGATGTTCTTCATTGTCTTTTTACATCATTTCTTGACTTCTTCACGTCTTTATTATATCATATTTAAGCATAAAAGCATAATAAATTATATTTTTTTATAAAAAAATATAGCCGCTGAAAACTGAGTGTTTTCGCGACTAAGTGGGAAACGTAGGAGACTTCTTATTTTATTGAAGTCTTTTTATTTAATAAACCGGGACTGCCAGTTTCTTTTAAAATCTTTAAAATATTTTCTTTTTCTTTTTCATAATCTTTAACTATTTTGGTTCAATCTTTTTCTAAAGTACTAATAGAATCTGAAAATTTAGACCCTGATTTATTAAGTTCTTCTTTTAACTTATATTGAAAATTATCAAAATTAGAATAGCTTTTTAGTTTCTTATAGACATTCAATATTTTCCCGGCTACTGTTAAACCGTTTGTATTCTTGGGATTCTCACTAATTTTTTTTGCTTTGTCTTTAGGTAAAGAAGAAAATAATTCAAAAAATTCTTTTCCGTATTTTTTAATTAA
Organism: Mycoplasma mycoides subsp. mycoides SC str. PG1; assembly: GCF_000011445.1. Classification (NCBI taxonomy): domain Bacteria; kingdom Bacillati; phylum Mycoplasmatota; class Mollicutes; order Mycoplasmatales; family Mycoplasmataceae; genus Mycoplasma; species Mycoplasma mycoides. The sequence goes on along the minus strand of NC_005364.2, from coordinate 363,202 downwards.
ATCAAAATTCATTTTGTTATTTTTTACTAATTCTTCATTATTTTTTCTAGGTAATCAGATGGTTGGGCATTATGTGGTTGATCACCTTGAGGATGTTCATTGGGTTTTGAATCATTTTTAGATTCATTAGCTTTTTCTTTTTGTTTATCATCCCTTGATTCTTTAGATTCTTTTTTATCTTCTTCAGTTTCTTTATTTTTGAATTCTAACTGTTTTATATTCTTACAAGCAATTACACTAAAACTAGTTGTTGTAATTAAAATAATAGAACCTAAAATAGTTAATAGCTTTTTCATTTAATTTCCTATTTTTAATTTTTATAATCTAAAGCAACAATATTTGAAATTTTTCAATAAGAACTATTATTATCATTTGTTAATGTTACTTCAAAACAGTTTCCAACTCTTTTATTAATTTCACTTTCTGATGTTAAATTTCTAATTAAATAATATTTAATTTCTTTATCATTACTATTTATTAATTTTGTTGTTCAAGAATCTTTTTTATAATAAATTCCTGCTTTTTGATATTCTAAATTTTTTAAAATAGATTCTTGATTTTGTAAAACAAAGTTTAATATAGCAAAAATTGTAATTACTGATTTTCTATTTTGATTAGCTAATTCATAATTTGGATCAGTTATATTAATTCCACCAATCAAAGTAGCTAAAGCATAACCAATAGTATTTTTAATATATTGAACTTTATTTAAATCAATTCCTAATAATAAGTGCAAAGGAGAATATGAAAAGTCATTTTTTATTTGCTTTAAATCAATAGTTCTTTTTATACCATCACCAAGATTTAAAACAATAGATGATCAATTATAAAACGATTCTTCTTTTCTTCCTTTATTGTTTTCATCATTTTTATGATTAAAAGAATCTAAATCATCATATAATGCTTTAAATAAATTCTTATTTGTAATTTTTTTATTATCTATATAAGTAATATTAACACTAGCACTTAACGCTTTTAAAATAAATCCAATTGAAGATAAATCAAATGTTAGTGACTTATCAGGATTATTTTTTAAAAATTGATTAACATACTTACTTGTAATTTGAAGTAATTCTAATACAGTTAGATCTTTGATGTTTTCTATTTTTAAATGTTTTAAAAGATTGTCTGGTAATTGAATTTTTAAATCTCTTATATCTATAATGTTTTTAAATAAAGAATCTTTTGAAAGAATTTTTTCAGAATAATTTGTTAAATCTTTTTTTATTTGCTCAACACTAGTGATCTTTTTATCTTTATCATTTCTTATTAATCTAATAATAGGTAATAATAATTCATCATCTTCATTTTTATTATTTTTTGGAAATAAAAACTCTGCTAATCTAGTTGTAAAATCACTTATAAAATTAGTATTAGTTTTTGTGTTTGGATATAAATTAGAAATTAAGTCATAATTTAATTGCATATTTACACTTTGATATTTATCTGGTATGTATTTAATTATTTTTTTAATATATGTATCAAATTGTTGAATAAATTTTTTAGTATCACTAATAAATCCAAAGTCTTTTAAAAGATCTAGTATTTTTTGTAAAGGCTCCACTCCTTTTTCAACTTTACTAATAAAAGAACTCAAACCAAACGTATTTAGTAAGTTTTTTAATGTGTCTAATTCATTTGGTAAATTTAAAATTCCATACAAATCTTTAATACTTGCTATTTGTTTTAAACTACCTAATGATAAATCAATTTTTAACATTTTTTGATCACTAAATAAGTTATGACCTATATTTATAAGTTTTGAGATTTCTTCAAAATTATCTTTAAAACCTATATTAGAATCTAAATCTCTATATAAAACTGATTTTAAAAAATTAAATGCATCAGAACTAGTAGTTGAAATAGAATTTCCAATTTGTTTAAATAAATCAAAGATTTTAGTAACTAAACCATTTTTTCCAAAAATATATATATTAGCATCTACATAATAAAATTTTGTTAATCATAAATTAGTATATATCTGAACAGTTAGTTTATTATAATCTTCATTTGTATGAATATATCCAAAATGTACTGAATGAGAAAAACTATTAACTTTATTCTTTAAAACACTAAGAATTGTGTTTCTAATTTTTTCTCTTAGTTCATACATATTTTCTTTAATATAATTTTCTACACCTTCAATCGCTTCTTTTATTAATTGATTTGTTTTTAATATAGTTTTTTGAATTAAGTTTATAACATCTAAAATAAGACTGCTTGTTCCTATATTTTGTGGTATTGTTTTATGATCAAAATATATTTTTGTTTTATCTGTTCTTTTAAATAAAAAATCTAATAATCTAGTTGTATATTTTTTATCTTCTAAAACTTTACTAAACCCATTAATTAATAAAGAAAAGTCTAATTTATTATTAATTAATGGATCAAATCTTTTATCTTCTATTTTTTGATTTAATAACTGGCTTGGATTTGAATATTGTTCGTTAATCACATAATACATACTAAAATATAGTTCAGATTGAACATATCTAAATAAGTTATCTAGTATTTTTAAATAATCAAACTTTAAAAAATAATCTTTTACTTTATTAAAAATAGTTTTAAATTTATCTAATATTTCAATATTTTTTTTATCTTTATTTCATTCTTGTAAAACTATATTTTTAACATCACTAATAACAAGATCACTAATATCATCAGCAAAATAATCATTATTATTATCACTATAAGTTTTTTTAGTAAAACTGCTTGTAATTAAATTAATATTTTTATTAAATACTTGTTTAATAGTTAAATCTTTATAAAAACTTTTATCTACATTTTTAGTTGAAAAAATCTTTGATAAAAGTTTAATCAAAGATTGGTTATTGTTAATAAAATCAACAACACTTTTTAAAATATTGTTGTTTTTGATCTTATTTAAATCATCTTCATTTTCAAGAGCTTGAGATTGAAAAAAAGACAAACCTAATGAAGCTAAAGAAGGAGAAAAACCATTTAAAAAATCTTCTGAAGATCTAGTTAAAGCAGTAATTTTATCAATATTTTTAGGAATGAATTCACCATTTTTTAAATCAGTAATATCAACTAAGTTTTTATTATTATCTCTATATTGTAGTTTTAAATCTTTTTCAATTACATCAATTGATTTTCCAAAATAAGTTCTATAAATATCTGAAACTTTGTTTTTCAAATTAGCATCAATTTTATCTGGTTTTCAAATAAAATCTTTTCCAAATTCTTGTTCTAAATATTGTTCACTTAATTTTTTATTCACATAGTCTTCATTTAAATCTTCAACACTTTTTAAAATTTTACTTTTTGTTAAATAAGAACTAGCATCAATATAACTTTGAATTTTATTTAAATAATTTTGTTTTGATGAATCAACATAAGATCTAATAAAAAACAAAAATCCACTAATAAAAGCAAACATCACTATTAAACTAATTAATCACGGTTTTGCTTTTTTAATAGATTTTTTCATATTCCCTCTAAAAGTATTTTTGTACTTATTTTATTAAAGAACAATTATTGATCAATACTTGATTTTTTAAATGTGCAACTATATACTTAAATGGCATTTTTATTTTCTTGTTTTTTATTATTAAAAAAATAAATTTGGTATTTATATTTTTAATAAATGCTTATAAAATGTAATTAATAGTAAATTTATGAATTTAGATATGGAACAAATAGATGAGTAATTTATTTTTAATGTTTAAGCAAGGCTTAAAAATGAATCTTAAAATTTAAATTACAACTAATTATTATTATTTTTTTAACTTTTATAGCTTCTAGATCTCTTTTACAACTAATAAACGTTTAAAAGGTGCTTATGATCAAATAGTTAATAATTCTAAAATTCAGAAATTTGATTCAACTTATCAAATAGTTGTTGGGAATAAAGCAAAACCTGAAAATGGTGTTCCTTTATTTATTCCTATTTTTGATTTTGTAAATAAAGAATATACTGGATTTAATGATGAAGGTTTTAGTAATTTTAATTTATATTTCAATAAGTTTTATGGACAAGAAACTTTATTAACTAAAGTAATTAGTTCAGATGAGTTTAAAAAAATTTGAACTAATGAAAAAAATAAAAATTTATTTTTAAAAGATCAAAAAGATGAAGAAGTAGCTAAAAATCAAGAAGACTTTGATTTTAAAATCAATGACTTATTATTTAGTACAATGATTGATTTATTAAATAAAAATGATCAATCTATAAGTAATACAGTTATTAGTAAATATACTAAAACTAATCCAAATTGATTCAAACACTTTTTAAAAGATGATAAACCTTTTACTTGATTAGAATTTTTAAACAATAAAGAATTAATTAATAAATTAAAAAAAGAACGTCCTGAAGAATTAAAAATCTATTATTATTCTTATTATACTTTTGAATCTTTTTCTCAATATTTATTTAAAACAATTAGAACTTTTATAAGACATGATCAATGAAAAGATCAAACTGAAAATATAGCAAAAATTATTTATGAATTTTTATTTGGAATTGAATTTGATCACAACTTAAAACATGATTTTCAAAAAGAATATATAACTACAAATACAAATAAATACACTACTCATTTTAATAAAACAGTACTAAAAACTGAATTTGAAAAAATGAATTTTTTAAACACAAATAAAGAGGATACTTTTTTTTATGACATTATAAAAAAAGGATTTAAAGGAATTTTAAGACCATTAATTGTTTATTATTTAGAAGATGATAATTACATTGATATTCAAAAAGTTTCTCAATATAGTGAAACAAATGAATTAAGAGGATTTTTATCAAGTTCTAATGTTTATACACAAAACGTTGATAAATTACCAGATATTTTTAAAAACAATGAATTAGTTGATTTATTAGTTTTAAATACAAATCCTTTTTTAAATATTACAAATAAAGCATCAGGTTTTTTTATTAGTAATGATGATATTAAAAGATCAACTAATAAAGATTTTATGATCAGTGCTGCATTTTTAACTCACCACAAACTAGTAGCTATTGCTAATGGATATGATCTATACATTAGACCTGAAACTATTTTTAATGATCCAATTACTAAAAAAACATTTAGAATTATTAATATTTCAGACCAAAACCATACTAACTATTTAGTTTTAAATGGTAATAAACCAATAAACGCAAGCCAAATTACAGTTAGTAGACAATTTGCAAAAGCTAATAAAATTAAAATTGGATCAAGTCTGAATTTAGGTCAAGCTGTTGGATTAGTAGTTTCAGGTTATGCAGTTGATACTTATTCATTTTTCCCAACTTCAGATCCAAATGTACCTCTACCAAAATCTGACTCTGGTGGATTAATTTATGCTAGTGATAAAACAATTGATCAAATTATTGGTGATCAAACTGATCCAAGTAATAATGATCAAACAACTATTTATAATTTCTTTTTAATTAAAAAACAAAGTGATGCTAATTTAAATAATTTATATTTAGATCATTTTTCAAAATCTACTAAAATTAGAGAAAATATTAATGCTTATAATAATAAGAATAAAGCAAATACTTTTTATAAAACATATGATTTTGATAAATCTTGATATTCATTAAACTGAACTTTATATCAAAAAATTACTTTTTATTACTCATTAGCAACATTTTTAACTGCTGGTTTAATTGCTTTAATTGCAGCATTAGCAGTATTTGTTGGTGTTATTAAATCAATTCAAGCAAATGCAAAACAAATTGGTATTTTAAAAGCAAATGGAGTTTATAGTAAAACTATTGCAAGTTCATATATTTGATATGCTTTAATTTTAATACTAATATCTATACCAATAGGTTGAATGTTTGGAACAGTACTACAAGTTCCATTTGTAGGAATTTTTAAAGATTATTTTAGTTTAAAAGTTGAAGTAATTGAATTTGATTGAATTTCAGTTTTAATTAGTGTAGCTATTTTTGGATTTTTAATTGGTTTATTTTCATTTATTGTTGCTTTATTTAATATTCATAAACCAGTATTACAAGTAATTAATCATACTAAAAAATGATCAAAACCAAGATTAACTGATTGGTTCAAAAAATACTTATTTAAAAAAATTAAATTTAATAATTTATTAATGTTAAAACTAACTGAATCTGGTAAAAAACCTTTTAGTTTATTATTAATTTTAACGTTTATAGCAACTTTGTTTATATCAATTGGAATAGCAGTCCCATCAATTGCTATTCATACTAAAAACAATTATTTTAAAAATATTAATTTAATAACGAGTATCAAATTTTTAACAACATTACTAATACTCCACTTGGAAAAGATACTTTAAATCTTTGAAATGGACATGAAAATTTAGATAATAGTTATAAAACTATTAAAACAAGACAACAAGATATTAGTTATTATGATGATCCAAATAGTTATACTTTATTAGTTAATAATTCTTCTATTCTTCCAACTTTAGTTTATAAAATAGATCAAAAAGAAAATAAAGCTGAAATTTTAACTCCATATAAATCATTTATAAAAAATTATTTAGAAACTGGAATTTCAGATTTATATACTAATTTATTAGATTGATCTGTTTATCAGTTAAGTATTGCAAATAGTAGAAGTATTTCAATTGGGACTATTGAGCAATTATATGCATATATTTTAAATGACGCTGATCTTAATAAACATTTTGAAAATGATAAAGCAAAACTAGATTTTTTAAATATTACCACTCAACCTTTAACTCAATTTGTATCAAAAATATTAGAAGTTGTGTTTGATAATAAAGTACAAAAGAACACTGATTGAAAAGATAAAATTTTAAACTTAGTTTTAGGTTATGCTCCTACTTTTATAAAATCTTATCTAACAAATGATTCAAAAAAACTCAATTAGCTTTTGGGTTTCAATCTCAAAATGTTATTAGTCAAAAAGACCAACTAGCAACTGTGTTTAGTCCTTATTCCAATAATTTAAAAACTAATTATCAAATTTTAGGATTAGATAAAACTCAAAATAGTTTTAAAATTGATGACCAATTAAAAAACAAAGTCTTTTTATCAAATTCAGATATTCAAAATATTTATCAAATTATTAACTCACCATATCAAAAACAAGGTGATGATTTAATTTCAAGTTCAACAAATCAAATCCTTTATAGTAGAAAAACTAATACTTCAAATGTACCAACTATTTTAAATCAAACTTTAAATAATCATTTTTTAAATAATCAAAATATTTTAGATAATATTAGCTCTTATAATTCTCAATTAATGTATAAAACTAAATCAAATGATTTTAAAATTCTACCAAAACAAGCTTGATTATATGATGATACTGATTATTTAAATACTAAATATGTAACTAAACATGCTAAATGAATGGATCAACCAATTCAAAGTATTAATGATCAAAATAACTATTCTTCTTATGGATATAAAATAGTTGAAAACAATAATAAAAAACATTATTATTTAAATCCATATAATTTAGATGTTAATAAATTTACTCAAAGACAAGTAATTGATTTATGATCTGATAAAAATGAAAATAATAAAGATTTAAGTATTGAAAAACAAGTAGATAATATTGTTGAAAATTCTCCTATTTTTGGTGATTTTGTCATTAATAAAAATGGAGAAATAATTAAGTCATTTTTAAGACCTTATTATCAATTAAGAAACTTAAAATTATTTATTCCAATTTCTGATGAAATTAGTTGAGAAGACTTTGCAAAATATGCTTTAGGGTGAGGAAATAATCAAGAACCAAATGATGATTGAAAAGCTAATTTAGAAAAACAAGATGAACATACTAGAGAATATATTCAACCAGCTTTAAAAAAATTAAAAATTGATCAAGTTCCATTATCTGTAAAAAATGCTTGAGATTCAGTTTTAACAAATAAAAACATAACAGATTATATTGAAGTTAGACCTTATGATTTTTCAATAGAACAAGAAAGAAGAATTGATAGACGTCATATTTATTTTCAATTTACTCCAGGATATATAAATATTAAAGGAGTTTTAAAATCAGCTCCAACAACATCTTTAGATAATTTAATTTTAAATGGTAGTGCTTTATTTTATAGAAGAACACTTGGTAAAAGAAAAAATATAGCTCCTATTTTAAAACTTGAAAATAATAAAGTTAATTATGTTAATAAAGATTTAAAGATCAAACTAACAAATATAGGAGTTAGTGATATATATGGAAAATCATATGCAATTATTGATTCAGATTTAGCTAATATGATTTATGGATATGATATTAGTAGATCTATAAATTATGATTACAAACCATTTGATACTTCAAAAATTATTAAAAGAAATCAATTATTTAATACTTATAACACTACAAACTGACAAAAACAAAATATTATAGATCCTTGAAAAAATACTTATTTAAAATCAAAAAATGTGTATGATTATTCACCGCACTATTATTACAATACGATTTTTTCAAATTCTAATGAACCTTTAACAATTACAAGTTCAATTTCAATTATTCCTGAAAAAAGACTAGGTTTAGCAATTATTGATTTATTAAATTTAAGCGATTATAAAACAGCAATTTCTAATGTTAATTTTATAAACCAAACTAAACAGTTAATTGATCAATTAACTAAAACTTCAATTTATATAGCAATTATTATAATAACTGCAATTAGTTTATCGGCTTCGCTCTTAATTATGCTTATTACTAATATATATATAAGTCAATATAAATCATTTATGATTATGTTAAGAAGTATGGGTCATACAAACAAACAATTTGATATGTTTTAGGAATTACAAAAATCTTTAATATATTAGTGATTATTTTAACAATAAGTAGTATTTTTCTACCAATTATGTTATTAAATAAACTACTAGTAATTAATAATATTTCTATACCAATATCAGTACAATGGTGATCTTTATTAGCTTGTTTAATTATAGTTTTATTTTCATTTTTCATTGCAATATGAATTTCAACTAAAAGCATTAGAAAGACACAATTAAGTGAAATTTTAAATCAATCAGAATAAAAACAAGATGAAAAAATCATCTTGTTTTTTTATATTAAATAAAGCTTTTTATATATAAAGGGTTTAATTTGTTATCATCATCAATTTTAATAAAATGTTTTTTTAAATCTAAATAATGTTTTAAATAATCAAATTGATAATCATTTACTAATTTATAATCTTGATATTGATTAATTAAATTATTGATTTGATCTTGATCAATTAAACTAATATCTAATAATTGTTTAGCATTATTATAAACACTAACATAATACTTATTACTTCTTGCATCAATACATGAAATTATTTTATTTGATCCTGCTTGATATAATAATGAATTTATAATAAATACATCAAAATTATTATTTAATACTTTTAAAGTTTTAACTATTGTTAATCCAACTCTAACACCAGTATAACTACCAGGACCAATTGTTAAATAAAAAGCTTTAAGATCATTTAAAGTTAAATTATTATTTTTTAAAAACTCTTCTAATTTTAAAATAGCAATATCTGAAAGTTTTTTATTATTTAAAATAATTAAAGAATCAATAATTTGATTATCTTTTTCTAATAGATAAATCAATTTTCAATTAGTAGTATCTATAAATAAGTTCATCCTATTCTCCTATAAAAAATAAACGTTGGTTTTCATCTATAATTTTAATTTCAATAATTAACTTATTTATAGCATTTAAATCTAAATCTAAATTTTCATATCATTCAATAATATTTAATCCATCTAAAAATTCATCTAAATACATTTCTATTTCACTATCATTATTTAATCTATAAGCATCCATATGATTGATTTTTAAATCATCTATAAAATATTGATTCATTATTACAAAACTTGGTGAAATAATATTATCTTTTATATTAAATTGTTCTAATAAAGCTTTTGTAAAAGTAGTTTTACCAGCTCCTAAATCTCCTTTTAATAAAATATAAAAAGGGATTTTTTGATTTTGAATGATTTTTTTTATTTTTTTTGCTATTTTATAAGTTTGTTCTAAATTATTGACTTTAACTTTCATATATAACCTCATTTACTTTAATTATAAAACTGTTTTTTATAACAAATTATTGTAATTATTCATTCTAGTAGTTAATTTTAAAAACTTTTTTTCTAATACTTTAATAGGAGATGATTAAAATGTTTTTAATTTTATTATCAAGTATGAATTTAACAAATATAAAAGAACCTAATTTAATAAAAACTAATATAATACAAAATTATAGATCTGAATTTAATCTAAGTGAAAAAGTAAATATTTCAAGAACTATTAAAGCTTCAAACACACCTAGTAAAAATAATGATAATAACTTTTATATTTTAAAAAGTTCAGCTAATTTTTATAATCAAACTGTAGAAACTATTTTAAAAGGTTTTAATTTTAAATTATCAGATGAATATATTAGTTTTATTAAAGATGGATTCAAACTAGAAATAAGTTTAACAGTAAATTTAGAATTTATAAATACTAAAGATCAGTATTTTAATAATAAATATGATTTAGTCTTTTATTTATCTAATAATAGTTTTACAAATCAAAGTAGTAAAGATATAATATGAAAAAACGTAAGATATCAAACTTCAGATAAAATGATTACTGATTATATTGATACTAAAAATCATTGACAATTTTCATTTAATAAAGAACTTTATTTATTTAATTTAAAACACGTTTTTAATAAAAAGTATAATTTTAGGTTTACAGACTTTAATAATTTGTATAGTTTTAATTCTTTAAAATATAATATTGATACTATTAAATACCGTTTTTATACTCAACTTTCTTTATATAGTCAAATAAAAGATTTTAATTTTAATATTAATAAAGATAATATAAGTGTTAATGATATTAAAAAACAAATTTATATTCAACAAACTAATTTGAAAAACTCTGAAATTTTATAAACAAAATAAAGTTTTATGAGATGGATTATATGATAATTTAAAACTAGAATTAGAAGAAGAAAAAAATTTAAACCTTTTATTTGAGATGATAAAATCGTTGTTAAAATCACTTTACCAATAAAATCAAAATATAAAAAATATTTAAAAGATATTTATTTTATAAATACTTATTTTAAAAAAATAGATTTAAATTGATTAATTGAAATAGATGAACTAGAAATAAATAAAACTGATTTAAATAATATTAATAAATTATTTGGCGATTTAAATTTATTGTTTTTAACAGCTTTTGATACTGAAGTTAAAGATAATATTTTAATTATTAAGCCAAAAAAAGAATATGAATATAAGTTTTATAATCAAAAACAAATTCTTTTAAAATTTAAAGATGAAAATATAAATACAATCAATTCTGATACTAATAATCAAAATAAGTTAACTAATTCAAATATTAATTAAAATCAGCAAATAGGATCTAAAGATAATCAAACTAATACAACTAATAATTCTACTAATAATGCTATTTTAAAAAGTCCTTATTTTTATATGAGTGTTGCTATAGGGTTACTTTTTATAATTTGTTTATTATTTTTATTAAATAAAATTGTCATAAAATACTTGAATAAAAAAGAAAAAGTACTTAAATGATAAAATAAACTTTATAGGTAGATTATGAAAATAAAAGCAGTAGGTCTTTCAGAAAAAGGAAATTTCAGAAAAGAAAATCAAGATTTTTTAAATTATTATAAAAACAGCAATGGTTCGTTTTTAGCAATTATTTGTGATGGTATGGGTGGACATAAGCACGGAGAAATTGCTTCAAGACTAGCGGTTAATACGCTTGTTGATCTTTTTAAAAAAACTACTTTTGATAAAAAAGAAAGTAAAGAAATTTTTTCATGACTAGAAAAAAGTGTTTCATATATTATTAATGTTATGAAAAAATATGTTGAAGATTTTATAGAAGCAAAGGATATGGGAACAACACTATCTGCTATTTTAATAGCAAATAATAATGCTCATATTATTACGAATTTATCATTTAAAAGATCAAAGTTTAAATCAAATTACAATTGATCAAAATTTAATGAATTCTAATTATGATATACAAAAAATCAGACAACAAGCTGAAAGTTATTATGGAACTAAGTTTAATGAAAATACTTATTGAAAAAGTTTAACAAGTGCTTTAGGTCCTGCTAAAAAACTAAAAATTGATAGCTATTTTTTAAAAAATAGTAATGGTTTATTTTGTCTAACAACTGATGGAATACATGATTTTATTGACTCAAAAACTTTTAAAGATTACTTAGATTTAAAATCTTCATTAAAAACTAAAGCAAAAAACATCATTAAATATTCTATTAATAACTTATCAACAGATAACTTATCAATAATTTTATTAGAGGTTTTATAATGCCAAAGACTAAAAAAGATTTAAGAATAAATAAAGAAGAATTATTAAATCAAGTTGTTAATAATAGATACAAATTAATTAAATATTTAAATTCTGGAGCTTCTGCAGTTGTTTTTAAAGCACTTGATTTAGACGCTTCTGTTTTAGAAAAAAAAGATGTTTTTATTGCTGTAAAAATTATTTTAAAAGCTAAAAATAAAAATATTGAAACAATTAAAAAACGTCTATTCTTAGAAACTAATATTTTTGCAAAATTATCATTTTCAAAAAACATTGTAAAAATGAAAGATGTTTTTAGTTGACAAAATTATTATGTAATTGTTATGGAGCTTATTGAGGGTGTTGATTTAAATAAAAAGTTCAATGCATATAATAACGTCTTATCTAATAAAGAATTTATTTATTATTTTTTAGAAATTACTAAAGGTTTAAAAGAAATTCATGATAATAACATTATTCATAAAGATGTTAAACCAGCAAATATTTTAATTACAAATGATTCAAAAGTAAGAATTTCTGATTTTGGTATTTCTATAATTAAAAGTATTATTTTAGATGATCATCACAATCATATTTCACCAGGAACACCAAGATACACAGCTCCAGAGCAATTTATAAATTTTGAATCAAGAAAAGATGCTTTGTATTTTGAATCAGATATTTATTCAACTGGTGTGATAATGTATGAGTTTTTAACAGGTAGTATGTTGTATTTAAACTATGGATCTAATCACACTAGTTCAAAAGAAAAAGAACTTACTAATTTTCAACAACATATTTTAAAAGATATTACTAGACCAAGAGAAATTAATCCAAATATTTCTCAAGCACTAGAAAACATTATAATGAAATGTCTAGCAAAAGATTATAAAAATAGGTATCACACATTTGATCAAATCATTAAAGATTTAGAACAAGCAAAACAACAACCAGATGTTAATATTGATTTTCCAAATATGTGATGAGAAGATGAAAATTATTTAAATATTAAAAATAACAATACTTTAAAATATAAATATTTTTTTAAAAACACCAACTTTAAATACTTTTTATTTTGAATTTCAATAGTTATTAGTTTATTTATTATTTTTTTAATAGTATTAATTTTGAAATAAGGTGAGTAAATGCAAGGGATTTTAATAAAAAAAGATAGTAATGAAAGTTATGTCTTTTATAAAAACAATATATATAAAGTATATGCAAAAGGTAATTTAAAAAAAGAACTAAAACCTAAAGTTGGAGATATTGTTGAATTTAGTATTTTAGAAGATGGAAATGGCTATATTAAAGAAGTTAAACCAAGAAAAAATAGTCTAGATAGACCAAAAATTGCAAATGTTGACCAAGTTTTAATAGTTACTGCATTATATGAGCCTTTATTTTCATCATTTTTATTAAATAAATATATTATGATGTTAGAAACACTAAAAATTAAGCCTATTTTAATTTTTACTAAAGTTGATTTATTAAAACAAACACAATATTATCAAGAAGTTATGCATAAAATTAATTGATATAAAAAAATGCATTATCAAGTTTTAATCATTAACAATAAAGATGATTTAGAAAATAAAAAAGAAATTATTTTAAAACTAAAAGAACTTTTAAAAAATAAAATTAGTGTTTTTACAGGACAAACTGGAGCTGGAAAATCAACTACTTTAAATAACTTTTTAGATATTAATAGCCAAATTAAAACTAATGAAATTTCAAAAAAACTAAATAGAGGAAAACATACTACAACTAGTATTCAACTTTATAATTTAGAAAATGATATTTTTATAGCAGATACTCCAGGATTTTCAGCATTTGATTTAAATAATATTGATATTGAACATATTTTATATTCTTGAGAAACATTTATTCCTTTTTTAAACAAATGTAAATTTGTTGATTGTACACATACTCATGAAACTAAATGTGAAGTAAAAAAAGCCGTAGCTGAGCATTTACTACCAACATTCATTTATAATGATTATGTAAAAGTATATGAAGAATTAAAGCAAAATAGAAAGAATAAATATTAAGATGAAAAAGTATATTATTGCTCCATCAGTATTATCAGCTAATTTTATGGATCTAAAAAATGAATTAGAATTGTGCAAAAAAAATAATATAAATTGAATTCATTATGATGTTATGGATTTTGATTTTGTTCCAAACTTGACTTTTGGATCTAAAATTCTACATGATATTAAAAAAAATATTGATATTAATGTTGATGTACATTTTATGGTTAGTGTTAAAACAAAACAATTTGAAGACTTTTTTTCAGATTATATAAAAGCAAAACCTGAAATGATGACAATGCATATTGAATCATTAAAAGACAATAATACAATCATTAAATTTATTGATTTATGTAAAAAAAATAATATTTTAGCCTCTTTAGCTATTTCACCAAAAACTGATGTTAGTTTAGTTTATCCTTATTTAGATAAATTGGATAATGTGTTAGTTATGAGTGTTGAACCAGGATTTGGTGGACAAAAATTCATTTCATCTAGTTTAGAAAAAATTCAAATTTTAGACCAATTAAGAAAAGAAAAAAAATATAAATACATCATTGAAGTTGATGGTGGAATTAATGAACAAACTTCAGTTTTAGTAAAACAAGCTGGAGTTGATATGATAGTAGCTGGTAGTTATTTATTTGGTAGTGGTGATTTTACAAAAAGAGCAAAAGGATTATTTGATGAACTATAAAACTATTTTAATTGTTACAGCAAAAACTAATTTAAACCTTGAAATTTTTAACAACGATTCAACTTATGTTATTGGAGTTGAAAGAGGTTGTTTAGATTTAATTAGTAGAAATATGAAAATAGATTATGCTATTGGAGATTTTGACAAAGTAACTGATAAAGAATTAGAACTAATTAAATCAAAAATAAAAAACGTTGAAATTTGAAGTCCTGAAAAAGATTATTTTGATGGTGAATTAGCGATTTTAAAAGGCTTAAAAGCTAGTAAGGATGCCAAAATTATTTTTATAGCTAATGCTACAAAAAGATATGATAAAAATTACTCTATCTTTCATTTTATTTTTAAATACGATCTTACTTTTATTAATGATGATTCAATTTTATTTAGATTTGATAAAGGAACAAATATTTTAAAATTTGAAGATTATCAAGATTATACTTATGTTAGCTTTATTGCAAAAGATAATACAAAAATTACAATTAAAAATCTAAAATATGAATGTGAAAATTTAAGTTTATCTGCTTATAGTAATTCTTGTTTATCTAATGCTTTTTTACCTTATAAAGATGGAATTATTTGATCTAATAATCCAATAATCTGCATATTAACAAAATAATTATTTACATTGCCTCACTAGAGGCATTTTCTAACTTTATAGTTTTTTTATAATGTTAAAATATTATATAGTTATCAAGGAGATATATGAAAAAACAATTAAATCCTAAATATGATCATCTTCAAGTTGAAAAAGACAAATATCAATATTGATTAGATAAGAATTTATTTAAAGCTGATATTAATTCTAATAAACCTAAATTTTCTATTATTTTACCTCCGCCAAATGTTACTGGTAAATTACATATAGGACATGCATGAGATACTAGTTTACAAGATGCTATTATTAGATTTAAAAAATTAACTGGATATGATACTTTGTTTTTACCTGGTATGGATCATTCTGGAATTAGTACCCAAGTAAAAGTTGAAGCTAAATTAAAACAACAAGGTATAGATAAAAATAAACTAGGTAGAGAAAAGTTTTTATTAGAAGCTTGAAAATGAAAAGAAGAATATGCAAACATTATTAGAAAACAATGAGCTAAATTAGGTTTAAGTTTAGATTATTCAACTGAAAAATTTACTCTAGATGAAGATATTAATCAAATTGTTAAAGAAATATTTGTAAAGTTTTATAATGATCAAATAATTTATAAAGACAAACAAATTGTTAATTGAGATCCAGAGCAAAAAACTGCTATTTCTAATGTTGAAGTAATTTATAAAGAAACTCAAAGTAAAATGTATTATTTTAAATACATATTAGAAGATTCTAATGAGTATTTAACAGTTGCTACAACTCGTCCTGAAACTATGTTTGCTGATCAATGTTTAGTTGTTAATCCAAATGATTCTAGATATCAAAAATATATTAATAAAAAAGTAATTAATCCAGTTAATAAACAAGTTATTCCAATTATTAGTGATGAATATGTTGATATTGAGTTTGGAACTGGAGTTATGAAATGTACTCCTGCTCATGATTTAAATGATTATCATTTAGGAATTAAACATAATTTAAAAATGCCAATTTGTTTAAATATTGATGGTTCAGTTAATCAATTAGGTGGAAAATATCAAGGTTTAGATAGATTTGTTGCTAGAAAAAAAATCATTAAAAATGCAATTAAAGAAGATTTGTTTGTAAAAGAAGAAGATATTATTAATCAAGTTGGATTTAGTGAAAGATCAAATGCTATTGTTGAACCATATTTATCTGATCAGTGATTTGTTAAAATGGATAAATTTAAAAATATGGTAATTGATTTACAAAATTCAGATAATAAAATTAATTTTTATCCAAATAGATTTAGTGATGTTTTAAATAGATGAATGACTGATGCTCATGATTGATGTATTAGTAGACAATTATGATGAGGACATCAAATTCCTTGTTGATATCACAAAAAAACTAATGAAATGTATGTTGGAATTAATCCTCCAAGTGATATAGAAAATTGAACTCAAGATCAAGATGTTTTAGATACTTGATTTTCATCAGGACTATGAGCTTTTTCAACACTTTTAAATAATAAAGGCTTAGAAAGTGAATATTTTAAAAATTATTTTCCAACCAGTGTTTTAGTTACTGGTTATGATATTATTTTCTTTTGAGTAGCTAGAATGATTTTTCAAACTTTAGAATATACAAAACAAATTCCATTTAAAGATGTTTTAATTCATGGTCTTGTAAGAGACGAATCAAATAGAAAAATGTCTAAATCTTTAGGTAATGGAATAGATCCTATGGATGTTATTAATAATAATGGTTGTGATTCATTAAGATTATTTTTATTAACTAATTCAACTCCAGGTCAAGACATTAGATATTCAAATGAAAAAATTTTAGCTAGTTGAAACTTTATAAATAAATTATGAAATGCAAGTAGGTATGTGTTTTTAAATTTAGATGAAGATTTTAAATTTGATCCTAACTTTTATAAAACTGATTTAGAAATAACTAATCAATGAATTTTAACTCAATTAAGTAAAACACAAACTTATGTTTATGAAAAAATGAACAAATATGAGTTTAGTTTAGCTGGAAATCATCTTTGAGATTTTGTATGAAATAAATATTGTTCTTGATATATTGAATTTAGTAAAGTTAATTTAAATAATGATAAATTTACTCATCAAACTAAACAAACTTTATTTTATGTATTAAAAGAAATTTTAATTATGCTTCACCCTTTAATACCATTTGTAAGTGAAGAAATTTATTTAAATATGATGTTAAAAGAATCTATTCTTTTAGAACAATGAACTAATTTAAATTCTAATTATGATACAAGTTTTATTGATGATGTTATTAAAATGATTACAAGTATTAGAGAATTTAGAAATACTAAAAATATTAAAAATGACGTTTGTTTATCAGTAAATATTTCAAATACTAATCAGAATCATACAAAATTATTTAAAAAACATTTTGATCAAATTTATAATTTTTTATTTAATTTTTGTAATACTAAATTAGTTGATGAAGCTATTAAAAATAAGACTAGTTTATCAATTGATGAATATTTTATTGAAATTGCAAATGATTCATTTATTAATAAAAATGAACTAATAAAAGAATTAGAACAAAAACAAAATTATCTAAATAATGAAATAACTAGAAGTCAAAAAATCTTAAATAATCAAGAATTTATAAAAAAAGCAAAACCTGAAAAAATTCAATCAGAAAAAATAAAATATCAAAATTATTTAGATCAACTACAAGCAATTAAAGACAAATTAAAAGAATTAACAAATGATTAAAAATCTCTTTTAAAAGAGATTTTTTTATTATCTATTCTAAAGTTGATGATTTTAGCTATTTTCTATAATAACAAGTATCTAAGATATAATTAAATTAGTTAGGAAATATTATGAAATATAGTTTTATAACAAACAAATATGAAGAATCAAGTGATATTGTAGATGAATTATTAAACATATTAAAAAACACTGATTTTAAAAAAGATCAAAATAATCCTGATATTTGTTTTGTAATTGGTGGGGATGGTACTTTTTTATATGCTGTTCATAAATATCAATCTATTTTAGATAAATTGATTTTTATTCCAATCAAATTTGGTGGAATTGGATTTTATACTAATAAAAACAGAGTTGATGATTTAAAAAAAATTGATTTAAATAAAATTATTGAACAACCAAATATTACTGAATTAGGATTAATTGAAGTTAATTACGATGATCAAAAAGTTTATGCAATTAATGAAATAAAAATTACTAACCAAGTAAGACCGTTAAATTTAGATATTTATATTAATAATGAATTTTTAGAACAATTTAAAGGGACTGGTTTAGTCTTTTCAACACCAAGCGGATCTACTGGATTTATGAAATCAGTAAATGGAGCTATTATTTATCCTGTAGTTTCACTTTTTGAAATGCAAGAATTAATGCCAATATCAACAAATAAATTTAGGACTTTAAATGCTCCGATTATTTTTTCAGATAATGAACATATCAATTTAAAATTAGAAGATTTGAATAATGTTACTTTAAGTGCTGATACTTATGAATATCAATT
Organism: Mycoplasma mycoides subsp. mycoides SC str. PG1; assembly: GCF_000011445.1. Lineage (NCBI taxonomy): Bacteria > Bacillati > Mycoplasmatota > Mollicutes > Mycoplasmatales > Mycoplasmataceae > Mycoplasma > Mycoplasma mycoides. Next base: position 344,110 of record NC_005364.2, on the reverse strand, counting down.
CAAAAATAAAGAACTTTTAATTAAATTAAGTAGAAAAAAAATTAAATTATTAAATTTAAATAAAGATAAGTTTAACAAAATTAAAATTTTAAGAGATATTTTTGTTTTAAATGACAAAACAAAAAATTAAATAGGAGAAAAATGAAACCATTAGTTGTAATTACTGGAGCAAGTTCTGGAATTGGATTGGCTTGTGCAAAATATTTTTCAAATAAAGGTTATCCTTTATTAATACTTGCAAGAAGAAAAGAAATATTAGATAATTTAAACTTGCCAAACACAATCACAGCAAAAGTTGATGTTAGAGATTTTAATCAATTAAATGATGCAATTAAAAAAGCAGAAAATATTTATGGTCCAGTTGATTTGTTAATTAATAATGCAGGAATTATGCCAATGGATCAATATGTTGATCAAAGTTTAGAAGATAAATATAATACTTTAGATGTCAATATTAAAGGTGTTACTAATGGGATGGATGCTGTTTTAAAAAGCATGTTAAAACAAAATCACGGAACAATAGTTAATATTTCAAGTGTTGCTGGAAGATATACTTATGCTGATCATTCTATTTATAATGGATCGAAATTTGCTGTTAATGCAATTACAGAACAAGTTAGAAGAGAATTAAGTGATACTAATATTAGATTTAGTTTAATTGAACCTGCAATTGTTGATACTAATTTATTATCAACAACTAAAAATCAAAAAATTTTAGATAGTTATATAGCAAGAAAAAATAGTTTAAATGGTGGATTAAAACCAGAGCAACTAGCTGAAGTTATTTATTATATTTATTCATTACCTCAAGATGTAGTGATTCCTGAATTAATGATTTCTCATACTAATCAAAAAGTTTAGACTTGATTTATAACTAGAAAAATATTTTAAATAAATTTAAATATATATTATTAGATTTATAATATATATTAGTTTTTTAATTGCTTTTAAATATTTAAAATAATAATAATTGAAAGGACAATATAATGCCAGATATTAAATTTACTGCTCTGGGTGGTCAAGATGAAAGAGGAAAAAATCTATATGTTTTAGAAATAGATAATGATTTTTTTATTCTTGATGCTGGAGTTAAATATCCTGAAAAAGATATTTTAGGAATTGATACAGTGATTCCTAAATTTGACTATATTAAACAAAATAAAAAAAAGATAAAAGGAATTTTTTTAACAAATCCTAGTGCTTATAATATGGGAGCAGTTCCATATTTATTAAAAGAAATTAAAGCTCCAATTTATTGTAATGAAATTACAGAATTGATTGCAAAAATTAAATTTCAAAAATTAAGACTAAAAAATAAAGATCACATTTTAAAAGTAGTTCATGATAAAGATGTTTTAAAAATTGGAAACACTAAAGTTGAAATTTTTAGAACAACTTCATCTTCACCACAATCATTTGGATATGTTTTTCATACTGAATTAGGTTCAATTGTTTATGCTGGTGATTATATAATTGATGGAAAAGAACAATCTTATTTTTCAACTGATTATACTCATTTATCTCAAATTGCAAAAAATGGGGTTTTAGCTTTAATTAGTGATGCTGAATTTGCTTCAAGAAAAGATTTTACAGTTCCAAACCATAAAATAGATAAATATATTCTTGTTCCATTTAAAGAAAAAAAGACAAAAATTATTGTTGCTATTTTTGAAGAAGACATTCATAAGTTAAGTCAAATATGTATGGCTGCAAAAGAAAATAATAGAAAAATTGCAGTTTATGGAAGAACAATGGATGCTGTTTTAAGATCTAATTTAATTCATGAAGATCTAGTTATAAAACCAGAAGATTTGATGTCAATTCAAGAATATGTAAACTCAGATAATGGGGTTTTAATTATTTCAGGAACAGGTGATGATCTTTATTCAAAACTAGCAAAAATCGCTACTTCAAATGATAGTTTAGTTGAGTTTACTGAAAAAGATCTAATTATTTTAACAAATACCCCAGTTGCTGGAGTTGAAAAACGTCATGCACAAATTTTAGATGAGCTTGCAAGAACTGATGCTAGATTATTAGCTTTAAGTGATAAAAATATTTGATCTATGAGAGCAAGTTATGAAGATATTAAAATGTTAACTTCTATATTAAATCCAAAATATTTTATTCCAGTTAAAGCTTTATATAAAGATTTTTTAAATGCCGAAAAAGCAGCTATTGAAGCTGGAGTTAATAATCAAAATATCGGAATTATTGATAATGGTGAAATTTTAAAACTATCAAAAAATCATTTAGCAATATCAGAACATAGTGCTGAACATGGAAATGTGTATGTTGATGGTTCTGGAATTGGAGATGTTGGTTCAATAGTTTTAAATGAAAGAAAACAATTAGCCACTGATGGAGTAATTATAGTTGGAGCAACTATTGATAGTAGAAATAAAGAATTAATTTCTCTAATTGATACACAAATGCGTGGAGTTTTATATATTCAAGAAGATAATCCTATTTTTAAAATTTTACAAAGAGAAATCACTAATTTAATACTAGAAGGACAAGCTTTATACAAAAAAGAACCAAAAAAATATGATTTAAATGAAATCAAAAAAGATATAACATCTAAAATTAAACAATTAATCAAACAAGAATCAGGAAAAACTCCTATTGTTTTAGTGATTATTAATGAATCTGATGGTAAGGCTTATGTTCCTAGAAACAATAAAAAAAGATATAACAACAATAATAAAAGCACTAAATCTAAAAAAGATAAATCATAATCTGGTTTATCTTTTTTTATAAAAATTAAATTATATTTTAAGTAAAAAAATTATAGATATGCCAGTTATATAATTAAATTGGATTATAAAATTGGTACAAAATTATGAATGATGAAAAGAAAATGTCGTTAAAAGAATTCATTTGAATGGGTTTTAACTACACAGTTGGTGTTGGATTTATAGGTAATTTGGCAATATTTTCTAATATTGTTGATAGTAAAGGTAATATTAATGTTCAATCTACAGGATTACATATTTTTTGAATATTTGGATTATTAGGATTTATAGCTTCAATTTGTGCTTTAGCATTTGCTAAACTTTCTACTATTCATAAATCTGATAATAATGGTGGGACTTATTTATATGCAAGAACTGCTTTTGGAAGATTTACTGGATTAATGGTTGCATTTATTCAATATGTAATGTTGCCATTTATTATTGCATCTCAAATTTGAGAACTTTTAAAAACTTTTTTATTAACTAATTTATCAGGATTAGATTGAGGTTTTGATAAAATTCCAAATCTTGGTAATTGAAGTTCATTAGTTTTAGATGTTTTAGGAATTATTATATATTTTGCATTTGCATTAGTGATATTTGGTGGAATGAAATGATTTAAAAAAATGGCAAATTATTCATCAGCTGTAAAATGAGCAACTTCTTTTGTTTTAATTTTAGCTGGTATAGTTATAGCTTTTATGAATGGTACATCAAACTATCAAATGTGGAATAATAATTATAATGAATCAATACATAATTTGAGTTTTAATGCTTTTTCAAAGGCATTTGTTTCTTGTTTTTTCTTTTTTTCAGGGTTTGAATCGTTTGCAACAGCAGGTAAAAATATTAAAGATCCAGAAAAAAATCTAGCTAAAGGAATTATGATCATAATGTTAGTTTCTTCAATATTTTATATTGTGATTATGGCTATTTTCTTTGCAGCAGTTAATCCAAAACAAGGGTTTAGTCAAAATATGACAACTAGATTATGAAATATTCATCCTATTAGTCAAATAAAATGATTATCTGTTTTAGGTGTTGTTATTATGTTTATTTCACAAATTGCGCTAAGAGCAAATACCTCAGTGCAAAATGCTTTGTATGGTGGAACAATGCTTCAACCTATGGCTGTTGAAGGATTTATATCAGAAAAATATAACAAATTAAATAAAGATAATATTCCTGTTAAAGCTTCATTATTAAATATTTATGTAATTTTATTAGTTTCATTTATTTGATTAATTATTCCAGATATTATTTATGGTTTTCAAAAACCTGGAACTAAATTGATTTTTAATGTAGCTCAATTAACAGAAGCTTCAAGTGCTATTATTATTTCTTTATATATTATTAGTGTTTTAGCTTTAATAAAAACTGCTGCTTTAAAATATATTAAATTACGTATTTGAGAATGAATTAGTTTTAGTTTTGCTTTAATATTATTAATTGTGTTATTCTTTTATCACTATTATGCACTATTTGATGTGATTGTAAAATATGCTAATAAAAATCCAAGTATTGAATTAGAAGATTTAATAGGAGCTATTGTTGAGTTATTATTTGTAATAATTTCACTAACATTTGCAATCATTTGATACTTTACTTATTATAATAAAAAATTAAAACAGAGACTTTCAACTACACAAGGTAGAAAACTACAAAGACAACTAGATGCTGAATTTGTCTTAATTAATACACAAAAACCTTACATAAGAACAAAAAAATAGCTAATTCTTTAAATAGTAATTAGCTTTTTTTATAATTTAATTAAAATAATAAAGAGAGAAGCTTATGAAAAAAATAAAAAAAGATCAAAATTTTAAATCCAAAATGTTTTTAATTTATAAAACAGATTTTAAAAAAACTAAAATAATTGCAATTCTAATGTTAGTGCTTTTAATTATTAGTATGTTTAGACTAACTTTAGTAGGCCAATTTTTAGATGATCTTTTATTTTCTTTTTTATTTGGTTGATTTAAATATTTATTATATTTTTGACTTTTTTTTATTAATTTTTGTTTATTTAAAAAACTTTTAATTTCAGTTAAATGAAAACAATTTTTAAAAACTAGCTTTTTTATAATGATTTTAGCTAGTTTTTTAACATTAAATTTTTTAATTATACAATTTGTTAATAATCAAACAAAAACAAATAATTTTAATATTTATGCTTTATGACAAAATGATATTTTATTACAAGTTATTAAATTTTATGATTATCATTGATATCAAAACTCAATCTTTTTAATAGATTTTAAAAATTGATTAAATTATTTTTTTAATACAAATACTTATTTTAATTTATATTTATTTGGTGGATTTATTTCTTATTTAGTTTGTGGAATTATTTGATATACAACTTTACCAGCAGCTTATTTAACTTTAGTTATTTTACTAATTATTAATTTAGTATGACTTAAAACTAATGATCCATTTTACTTATTTAAAAATAAAAAAAATTCAGTTAAAACTACAACTAATTTAAATAACAAAATTATTACTAATAATCAAACTAATGATGAAAAGTTAGTAATTTTTGAAAATAAATTAGATGATGATTTAAAACAACCAGTTTATAAAAATGAAGAAAATATTTTATTAACTAACTTAGAAAACGTATTTTTAGATACAAACTTTATTGATAAAATGCTTTTTTTAAAACTAGAGCAAACTAATTTTAATAAAGATGAGATTTTTGAAAATAAAAATAAAACAAATATAACTGATCAGTTTAAACAAAATCATAAATCAGGAATTTTAACAGATAGTGAGATTAGTCCTTTTAAAAGAAATAAACCAGTTAAAAAAATTAGTGATAATGATTTTTTTAATGAGTTGTTTGATGAAAAGTAGGTAAAGATTATGAGTTTAAAACAACAAGTTGATTTATTACCAAATAAACCTGGTTGTTATTTATTTTTTAATAAAGATAATGATGTGATTTATGTTGGAAAAGCTAAAAATCTAAAAAAAAGAGTTAGTACTTATTTTAATAAAGCTTATAATATCAAAACAACAAGACTAGTTAGAGAAATTACTGATTTAAAATATTTTATTGTTGATAATGAAAAAGAATCATTATTATTAGAAAAAAATCTAATTAAAAAATATCATCCAAAATATAATGTTTTATTAAATGATGATAAAACATATCCATACATAATAATTACTAACCAAAAAGATCCAATGTATAAATATGTAAGAAAATATGATAAAAAAGCTTTAAAAAACTATGGACCTTTACCAATTGGAAGTAATGCTAGATCTATTTTATTAACACTACAACGTTTATTTCCTTTAAGAATGTGTCAAGGTAATTTAAATAAACCTTGTTTATACTATCATTTAAATCAATGTTCTGGAGCTTGTTTTAAACAGGTTGATCCTAGTTATTATGAATATCAAATAAAACAAGTTGATAAATTTTTTAAAGGAGAAATTAATCAAGTAAAACAAACTTTAGTTAAACAAATGCAAAAAGCTAGTGATAATTTACAATTTGAACAAGCTCAAAGAATTAAAGATCAAATTACTAGTCTAGATTTTATTACTGCAAAACAAAATGTTGATATTGTCACAAATAAAAATATTGATGTAGTTAATTATGAAATTAATCAAGATAAAATTTGTTTTGTAATATTGTTTTATAGATTAGGTCAACTAACTTATAAAGATGAATATATTCAAAATTATGAAGGTCAAAATTTAAGCGAATTATTTAATAGTTATTTACAACAAATTTATCAAAAAAATATTTATCCTGATGTTTTATTAATTCCAAATGAAATTGAATTATTAGATTTAGATCAAAACTTATTAGAATTTAGTTCATATAGTTTGAATAAACAAGATGATGTATTTATTAAATTAGCAAAACAAAATGCTATTGATAGTTTAAATAAATCAGTTATTTCACATAATGTTAATAGTGGAGATGAGATTGAAATTTTAGAGCAATTAAAACAAATCTCAAATGCATCAAAATATTTAAAACGTATTGAAGTATTTGATATATCAAATATTTATAGTCAATTTATAACTGGAGCTTGTATAGTTTATATTAATGCAAAACCAATTAGAAATGAATTTAGAAAATATAATATAGATCCAAGTTATACTTCAGATTTTAGTAGAATGAAGTTTATGCTAGAAAAAAGATTTTTAAAACAAATAAAAGAAAAAGAACAATTGCCAGATCTTGTTATTGTTGATGGTGGAATTATTCAAATTCATGCAGCTAAAGAAGTTTTAAATAAATTAAATTTAAAGATTGATGTTATTGGTTTAAGTAAAGATGATCATCATAAAACTAGATATTTAATCGATATTTTTGAACAAACCATTGATATTAAAAACTTTAAAAAATTGTATAACTTTTTAACAAGTCTACAAATCAGAGTTGATGAATATGCAAAATCTGGATTTAGAAAAAAATATCACAATCAGTTAAATGATCAAATTCTTTTAATAAAAGGTGTTGGTAAAAAAACTAATTTAAAATTATATAAACATTTTAAAACAATTGATAATATTAAAAACGCTAGTTTTGATGAGTTAAATAAAGTTATAAATAATAAAAAAATTACTAATTTAATTATTAGTAATCTTAATAAATAGCTTTTTAGTATATATTTTAATTTTAATTCTTAGATTTGATATATTAATAGTAAAATATTTCATTAGTAAATAGATATTAATTGGTCTTTATTATATAATTAATAAGTTATAAGGAGAAAGTCATGTCAAAAGAAATTATTTTAACTCAAGAAGGATTAGAAGAACTAAAAGCAGAACTTAAACATCTTTTAAAAGTTGTTAGACCTAAAGTAATTGAAGAATTAGTTGAAGCACGTAATCAAGGTGACTTAAGTGAAAATGCTGATTATGATGCTGCTAGAAACAGACAAGCTGAAGTTGAAGCAAGAATTAAAGAAGTTGAAACTTTAATTAATAGAGCTAAAGTTATTGATGATTCTAAAACTCATTCAACTGGTGAAGTTAAAATTGGATCAACTGTACAATTTGTTTCAAGTTTAGATAATAAATTAAAAGAAATCAAAATTGTTGGTGCTATTGAAGCTGATCCTTTTTCTAATCTAATTTCTAATGAATCACCAATAGCTAAAGCTATAATTGGTAAAAAAGTTAATACTACTGTTGAAATTAAAGATATTTCAAAACCTTACAAAATCACAATTAAAAGCATTAAATAATATAGCTATTGTCATTTCAATAGCTTTTTTTATAGGAGTAATATGAAAAAATTAGTTGTTATTACTGGAGCAAGTTCTGGAATCGGTTTAGCTTGTGCTAAGTATTTTTCAAATAAAGGTCATCCTTTATTAATACTTGCAAGAAGAAAAGAATTATTAGATGATTTAAACTTACCAAATACTTTAACTGCTAGAGTTGATGTTAGAGATTTTGACCAATTAGATCAAGCAATTAAACAAGCAGAAAATATATATGGTCCAGTTGATCTATTAATTAATAATGCTGGAATTATGATTCTAGAAAAATATCAAGATCAAAAATTAGAAGATAAATACAATATGATTGATATTAACATTAAAGGTGTTATTAATGGAATGGATGCTGTTTTAAAAAGTATGTTAAAACAAAATCATGGAACAATAGTTAATATTTCAAGTGTTGCAGCTAGATATACTTATACTGATCATTCAGTTTATTGTGGATCTAAATATGCCATTAACGCAATAACTGAACAATTAAGAAGAGAACTAAGCAATACTAATATTAGATTTACTTTAATTGAACCAGCAATTGTTAACACTAATTTATTAAATAGTACAACAAATAAACAAGTAAAAGATGATTATCAAAAATCAATTGATGAGATCAATGGTGGATTAAAACCAGAACAAATTGCTCAAACTATTTATTATGTGTATTGCTTACCAGATGATGTGATGATTCCTGAATTAATGATTGCTCACACTAATGAATCTGAAGTTTAATTATAATCTATTAATAAACTCTTTAATAAGTAAGTTAAATGAATGATTAAATTCATTTTCTAAAATACAATAATAAACTATTTTTAAATAATCTAGTTCTTTAATTTTTTTAGTTTTATATAATCTAGTTACATATTTATTTGTTCATCTAACAAACTCAATAGAATTAAATAACTGATTATTAATATTTTCATTATACAAATCTTTTAAATTAGATTTATATTGATTTGGAATTAGTTTTAAAACTTCAATAGTAAACCTTTGAAATTTATCTTTTAAAGTTTTATTTGAAATCATTAAAACTAATTCTTTTTTATTTAAAATCTGATCATCATCTAATTGGTTATAAAAATCAATCATTGCTAAAATAGCAAAATTAAAACCAACCAATCTAATATATGTTCTGATTTGATTTTGAAATTTAGCTAGTAATTTTTTATTAGTTAATATATGAGATAGTTTTGGATTAAAAAAATGTAAGTAATTATTAGTTGATCTAAAAAACTTATCTAAACTTACTTGTTCAATCGTATTAAAATCTAAATAATCATTTGGATTTAAATTAAAATGTGAAATGAATTTTTTTAATTTAAATATTAGTTTATTTATTTTTTTATTTCACCAAGGATTAATGTGACTATATGAGTTTAAGTCTTTAGATTTTAGTTCTCTTAGTCTATAAATTTCAATCATTTCTTATGCTCTTTTCTATATTATATATTAAAATAAAATATTACTAGTAATGTATAATTAAGGTAGTTTAAAGGAGTTTTTATGAATAAAAAAGAGATATTTAACACTGATTTTTTTGAATCAGGTTTAGCTTATATTCTAACTAATTTAGATTTTATTCAAGAAGAATTAGAACAAGAAAAACTACAAACTAGTCTAGTAGAAAAATTAATAACTGATTTTGAAGATGTTGAAGAATATGAAACATGAGATTTATTAACTAATAATTTAATTCAATCTAAAAATAAGATTTTAGAAGAAATTCTAAAAATAAAAGACTCAACAAAATTCAATTTATTAAATAGTTATTTTTTAGCAAAAAATCTTGCTATTTATTTAAAGTCTAATAGTTTTTTAATAGAACAAATAAACAAATTACAAATGAATTCTCCTGATGATTTATCAGAAGATAAAAAAGAAGAATTTATTAATAACTTAAAACAAGAAATTTTAAAAAATAATTCAGAATTATACAAGCAAAATGAAAGATTATTTAAAGAAATATTTGATAAAAAAGTTGAGTTTAAAAAAATCTATCAACTTTTAATTAAAGAAACTGAGTTTGAAGATTTTAATTACGCAAATGAATTATTATTTAATATGTTAAATAATAACTTCAAATTTAATAACAAGCAAGATTTATTAAAATTAGAAGTTTTAAATAATGCTCAATCTTTAATAGACTTTCTTACTTTTTATGAATCCAGTTTATTTAATAATGAAGAAGAATAAAAATGTCTAGTAAACTAATAGCAATAATAATTTTTATAGTTATTTATTTAATTTTTTTATTAATAACTTTTATATTAACTTATTTTTATCAAATTAAAAATAAAGATTTTATTGAATTTAATAAAAAATATCTAAATGAATGAAACAAATATAAGTTTGATAATAAAAACTCAACATTAAATCAAATTGATTTTAAATATCAATTACCAGAAAATGAAATTGGATTATTTCAAAAAGAACTTTTAATATCAGGAATTAATCAAAAAATTAAAGATTATAAAGATTATTTTGATGATGATTATTTAGTATTAAAAAAGAGTTTAAGTTTATATCAAACTACAAGTTATGACTTTAAACAAGTGAAATTATATTTAACTAATCTACATTTAGTAATTGATGATAACAATCAATTTTATAAATATAAAATTAGTGAAATTAAAAGTTGTAGTATTTGTGTGATTAGAGATAAAAATCTTTTACAAAAAGGTTGTGTTTTAAAAACAAATGATCAAAACTTAACAATTTTAGGTGATGTTTTTTTACTAGTATTATCTATTAAAAAACTTAAAAAGGAGTTTTAATATGAAAGTTGATTATTCAGCAAGTATCGTTTTAAGTTTTACAGTTTTTATATTAACTTTAATATTATTTTTAATAAATTTTTATTGATTAAGCAAAGTAAAAAAGATTTATAATCAAATAAAAGATCAAAACCTAGAATTTAATTTTAATAAAAATAGATATTCAAATATTAAGTTAATAAACATTTTTAATTGTATATTTTGACTTTGTATTCTAGTAATTTTTACAATTTTAAAATTTAAAAATTTATTAAATGAAAGTTTTTTATACGAGCTAATAATAATGGGTTCAATCATTTGTAAATTTTTTATTTTTATAATTTTAACTTATTTAATATCTAATTTAATATTTGTTAAAACTGAAAAGTATTTAGTTATAGTTAATAGATTAATTGATTTAAGATCTGTTTTTAAAATTGAAATTTCAGAACGATTTATAAAAGTTATTTATATAAATGCATTTCATACAAAAAGTAGATTATGATTTTATAATACAAATAATTTAGATCAATGATTTGAAACACACTTTAAAGAATTAATAAGAAAGGATTCACAATGATAAAACAAGCTAGTTTTATAACTTCATCAGCAAATAAAAGCAATTGAATAGATGATGATGTTAGTGAAATTTGTTTAATTGGTAGAAGTAATGTTGGAAAATCTAGTTTTATAAATTCACTTACAAATAATAATAAACTAGCAAAAATCTCAAATACTCCTGGAAAAACTAGATTATTAAATTTTTTTGAAATCAATAAAGGAGAGTATCGCTTAGTTGATGCTCCAGGATATGGTTATGCTAAAGTTGATGATAATTTAAAAATTCAATTTGCAAAAATGATGGAAGAATATTTTATTAATCGCAGAAATTTAAAAGGAGTTTTTTTATTATTAGATCTAAGACATAAACCTAGTAATGATGATATAATGATGTATCAATTTTTAAAACATTATAATATACCAGTTGTTATAATTGGTACTAAATTAGATAAATTAAAAAAAAGTGAGTATGTTAAAAATGAAAAAATGATCAAAGAAACAATAAGTTTTTATCAAGAAGATGACTTTGTTAAGATTTCTAATTTAAATAAGACTAATATTATTAAGTGTTATGAGTTAATAGATAAACTTTTAGGGAGTAAATAGTTTTATATATGGATAATTTAGAGCAAAAAACGATTCGCGAAGTTCAACAAGAACTAAATACAAATATTAAAACTGGATTATCAAATCAAACAGCTAGTGAATTACTAATTAAAAATGGTAAAAATGAACTAGCAAAAAATAAACAAACTCTAGCTATTTTAATCTTTTTAAAATCTTTAATTCAACCGATTCAAATTGTTTTATTTATCGCTGCAATTATTTCAGTAATTGCTCCATTAATTTCATCTAAACACTTTGAGGTTAAATTTGATGATTTTATTGATTTTATAGTAATTATGGGTGTTATTTTATTGGATGCTACTTTAGAAACTATTCAACAAATCAAAGCCAGAAAATCAGTTGATGCTTTAAAATCACTTTCTAAACCATCTGCTGTTGTTTTAAGAGATTCGGTTGTTAAAGAAATTGATGCTAGTGAATTAGTAGTTGGTGATATTGTAATATTAGAAGCTGGAAAATATGTTCCAGCAGATTTACGTTTATTAGAATCAAGTGATTGTATGATTGAAGAATCAATTCTAACTGGTGAATCAGTTCCAGTTGAAAAAAGTAGTAAACCAATTAAACAAACAAATATTTTAGCTGAAAAGAAAAATATTTGTTTTATGTCAACTTTTGTAACTTCAGGAAGAGCAATTGGAGTTGTTATTAAAACTGGGATTGATACAGAAATTGGAAAAATTTCAAAAACAATTTCAGATAATGAAGAACAAGTAACACCACTAGAAAAGAAAATGAATAAATTTAGTTATTTAATTTCTATTCTTGCAATTATTATTAGTATTTTTGTATTTATTAGTTTTATGATTTCATCAAATAAAAGCAATTGAGCTACTTATTTGATGATTTCTATAACTTTAGCAATTGGTGTTATACCTGAATCACTTTCAGCAATTGTTTCTATTGCTTTATCTTTTGCTACAAAAAGAATGGCAAAAAACAATGTTATTGTTAAAAAATTAGAAAGTATTGAAACTTTAGGATCAGTTAATGTTATTTGTACTGATAAAACTGGAACATTAACTCAAAATAAAATGGCTATTAAAAAACTAATTTGAAATAATGAAATTATTTTAGCTGATGAATTTATCAATAAAACTAAAAATGAACAAGCAAAAGACCTGTTTTTAAAATCTTTAATCTTACCAAATGATTCAATAACTGAAAATGATGAAAGAATTGGAGATCCAACTGAACTTGCATTAGTTGATTTTGCTGAACAAATGAAAATTGATGAACAAGAGTTTAGAAAGAAATATCCAAGAATTTTTGAAATACCTTTTGATAGTGAACGTAAATTAATGACAACTGTTAATGTTTTAGAAAATGAACAACAATTTGTTTTTACAAAAGGTGCTTTAGATCAAATATTAAAAAAATGTACTAAGATTTTTATTAATAATAAAGTTGTTAAATTAACTAATACTCACAAAAAAGAAATTAAAAAGCTTTCAACTTCATTAAGTGATGATACTTTAAGAGTTTTAGGATTTGGTGTAAAACAAATTATAACTCAAGATCAAAAAACTGAAGATGATTTAATTTTTATAGGAGCAGTTGGAATGATTGATCCTATAAGAAAAGAAGCTTTAATTGCTATTCAACAAGCAAAAGCAGCTGGTATTAAAACAATTATGATAACTGGTGATCATGCAATTACTGCTTTAGCAATAGCAAGAGATTTGGATTTAGCTTATACTCAATATGAAGTAATGTCTTCTGAAAAACTAGAACAATACACTGATCAAGAATTAGAAAGTGCTATTGATAATATTAAAATTTTTGCAAGAGTTAATCCTGAACATAAAGTGAGAATTGTTCAAGCTTTACAAAAAAAAGGATATATTGTTTCAATGACAGGTGATGGAGTTAATGATGCTCCAAGTTTAGCAATAGCTGATATTGGTGTTGCTATGGGTGTTAGTGGAACAGATGTTGCAAAACAAGCTGCTGATGTCATTTTAACTAATGATGATCTAAATACAATGATGGTTGGAGTTTTAGAAGGACGTAATGTTTATCAAAAAATCAGAAGAGCTATTGTTTTATTATTAGGATTTAATTTTGCAAATGTTATAAGTATTGTAATTATTTCTTTATTATTAAAAATTTCTCCACTAACTGCTACAAATATTTTATTTATTAATTTAGTTGTTGATTCTTGTTTAGCTTTTGGAATTGGAATGAGCCCAATTGATAGAACACTTTTAAAAAATAAATCTCAATTAAGAAATAAAAGTATACTTAATGAAATAATATGACCATTATTTAAAGTAGGTTTATCTTTATCAGTTGCTCAAATCATTTCATTTATAATTGGAATGTCAGCAACAAATCTTGATTATTATAATAATTTAAGTAGTTATACTAAAGCTCAAAATTGATTTTTATTTATTCAAGAAAATAATCAAATATTATTATCTAATATAGAAGATATGCATGACTTTGTAGTTTTTGGAAGAACTAATATGTTTATTACAAGTATTATTTCACCAATTTTATTTACACATTTAATCAAACTAACTAATTGAAAAGATACTAAAAAAATAGATTGAACTATTTCAAAACCTCTAATTTATTCATGTATAATCGCTTTATTAATTTCAATAATTGTTTTTTCAATACCTGTGTTTAATTCAAAAGTATTTGGTCTAGCTGGTATTAATGATACAAAAGCATATATTAATTGAAGTTCTAAAAATATGTGAATTTTATTTTCAAGTTTAGCATGTGCTTTAATTCCGTTTACATTTATATTAATAACTGATGCTATTGAGTTTTATTCATATCATTTATCAAATAGAACATGAGAAAAAAGACAAAAACTAATAAAACAAATTATAGATCAAGAACAAAAAGAAAAACTTAGAGAAGATAAAAAAAATCAAGGATAACCTTGATTTTTTATTTGCTTTAATTATTAAGATTTTAAAGAAGTTTTAATAATAAATCTTTTTTGTGGGTAGAATTTTGAAACTTCTTTATAGAAATTAATTTTGTCTTGTAAAGCTTGCATTTTTTTGTTGTGAAGTTTTGTTAGTCTATCTTTACCAACAGAACCTTTTAATGCAGCTTTTGCTAAATCGTGATTTTGTTTTTGAGTCTTTTTGAAATCAGATTTTAATTTTTGATATCCTAACTTATCATCATTAGTAAGTGACTGAGTCATTTTTTAATTTTTAACAACTAATTGATTTAAAACTTCTAGTTCATTTTTAAAATGTAGTAATAAATCTTTATATTGCTGTTTTTCTTTTTGAATTTCTAATTTATAATTATCAATTCATTTATTTTTTAAATCAGTGATTATTTGTTGTTTTTCTTTTTTAAAATTAATTTTGAATTCTTGTTTTGAAGTACTTATATGTAATAGTTCTTCTTTTTTAGTTTTAATTGCTTTTTCTTTTTCAGTAAGAAATTGATTAAAGCAATCAATAAATGTTTTTATATAAATTATTGTTTTTACTCTAATAGTTTGTTTAACCTTACTAAAGAAAATAATTGTTTTTCATTGTCATGCAAATCTGCGTTTATTAGTTTGAAATAATTCAATTTCTTCTAATAAATATTGATGTTTTAGTGATAAAGGTAAATTATATATTTCAAAATAAGTAGTTCTTCTACTATTTCTAAACATATATCCACCTAATAAACCAGCTACAACATTTAATATAGCAGTTAATACTAATAAAATAGCTAGATGCATATTTAATTGCCAAGTTGCATATTGAGTTGAAGTTTTAGTTAACACTTCAGCAGTTTGACCACCACCCTGACCAAACATAGCAACTGGACCAAATGGAGTAGCTAAACCAACTCCTTGTTGAGTAAATCCACGAACAACTTCATAACTATTTGAGTTAATCATAAATACTGTTTGTTCTATATTTAAAATATTTTGACCATAAACAATTACTAATATTCCAGTAGCAGCAGCACCAATAAAGTTAGTTATATAAACAGAAACTGGATTCATTGAAATAATATCAGCTTGAGATAATGGTTCTACTGAACAAGCAATAGTTTGTTTTTTTTCTCCATATTTCATTCTTGCAAATAGTACACCATTCATAAATGATGAACCCATAGCAGAAACACTACCAACAGCCATTGCTGAACCTTGTAATCCTAAACCAACAGCTAATGCCATTGATGATAATGGTGAAGTACCAACTACTGTTAAAAATCCTCCAACAACAATCGCCATTGGGATTGGTGATAGATTAATTGCAACTTCAATAGATGAACCAATTCCTTTTAGAAGTGGTGCAACTACATTAGCTCCAAATTTAGCAGTTAAAGCAGTTAGTGGTGCAATGATTAATAAAGCAATAATTAAATCTAGTCCATCAGGAGCATATTTTTGTAATAATAACAAAGCTCAATACATTGTATAACCAGCAACTAATCCAGCTAAAATATTGAATGCTCCAACTGTAGTTCTTAAATGCATTGCAAAACTTGGCATATATTGAGTACTAAAAATAGTTTTTAAAATATCTTTTTGTTCATTTATTACCAAATTAGATTTAATGGTGTCAAAGGTTTTTTGCATTTCATTTTGTAAAGTGTTGCCTTTTACTCATTCAGCAATCACTCTTATTGCATTATCTTCAGCTAATAACTTTTGACCATCAGGTGTTTTTGTATTTATTAAGGTTTTAGCAATTGATTTAGATATACCATCAACATCAACTGATAACCCAACTCCAAATACGGCAGTACCACATAAAATGGCAAATAATGGGTTTCCTCCCATCAAAATAATTACAAGTATTGTACATGCTGGAGCAGCTAAAGTTCCTGCTACACTACCAATAACTTTAGTAAAATCACCAATAACTGGAATTCTTCCTAAAACTCAAAAATTAAAGACTTCTATTAAAAAAGTAGCACAAACAGCTCCAGATAGACCTGACATCGCTCTTTTACCTTTAGGAACATAGTATGAAAAGATTGTAAAAAATACAAGTACTAACATTAGTAAAGATGTTCCTTTTAAAAAGGCTACAGCTTGTTGTCCAAACGATACCGATTGAGAAAATACTATAATAAAATTCACCTTTCTTTCTATAGCTTTAATGTAATTTTGTATTAATAAAATAAGAAATAAGACAAGTAAAAAGTAAAAATTATTAGTCTTATATGCTATTAATTTTAAACTACTTTAATAAAACTTTAAGTAAATAAAATGTGAATTTGTGTATAAATTAGTGATTATAAAATAATTGGTGAAATATTTTCTCAAAAATAAGGATCTCTACCTTTTGTATTTTTTGGTCATTTTCATTTTGGAAATCATTTATGTTGAATATAATTTGGTCAAAAATCATATAAATCAATAATATTTAAAACATTTCAAGTTTGTAAAGAATTTGAATAAGTAAACTTATAAAAAAGATTTCTCATAGTTTCAACATTAGAAACATCTCAAGCAGTTCATTGAATTTGATAAGCAAGGCGATTTCTTGGTGGATCATGAAATAATGTTTTAGTAACTCTTTTTGTTGAAAGATCTATTTTAATAATTTGATCGATTTTACTAAAAGTCTCAGTCATATCAATAACTTGAGAAGTATCTCAATTAGAAATATCTCCGCAACAAAATGAAGAATTATAAAATGCTTTTTTCATATTTCTAATTTCTGATGTGTTTCAATTATTTAAATCCATATTTATATACGATTTTGAAAAAATTCCTTCAATATTTTGTACATGACCAACATTTCAAAAATCTAAATTAATAATCTTTTCATTTTTATTA
This sequence comes from Mycoplasma mycoides subsp. mycoides SC str. PG1, assembly GCF_000011445.1. NCBI lineage: Bacteria > Bacillati > Mycoplasmatota > Mollicutes > Mycoplasmatales > Mycoplasmataceae > Mycoplasma > Mycoplasma mycoides. The sequence continues at coordinate 326,418 of NC_005364.2, read as the reverse complement.
TTTTTAAAAGCATAAGATAAATCAGTTAAGAATTCAGGAATATATTTTGGAACTTCAATAGTTGATTGTTTAAATGGTTCAATTTGATATTTTTCATCATCATTAAAAAAGAATCCTATTTTAGTACATTTATCTTCATCATATTCTGCTAGAACTCTTTTTTTCTTTAAGTACTCGTATCTAGAGTTTAATTCATTAATACTTGATTCTAAACGTTGATTTTCTTCTTTTAATTCTCTAATTTTATTTTGCTGATCTGAATATTTATTAGATAATTGTTCTAATTGATCTTCTTTTTCTTTGATTTTTTGACTTTCTTGTTTAATTTTTTCTTTAAGATTTGAAATTTGTACAATTAGTAAATATTTCTTTTCTTCTAATTCTTTTTTCTTTTCAAAATAAGTATTAATATCAGAATCTAGTTTTTCTTTTTGTTTATTTAGTTCTTCATTTTTCTTAATTAATGTATCTAGTTGAATTTTTAAATTTTTATTAGTTTTAATTCATTCACTAATTTTACTTTCAGCATTATTATTTTCATTTTTTAGCTGGTTTACTTGTTGTTGTTTTTCAGTTTGTTTATTAAGTAATTTTTGTAATTCTTCATCTTGAACTTTTATACCATTTTTAATGTCATGAATTTGTTTTTCAATTTTTTTACTTTTTTCTAATTGTTGTTGATACAGATCATTAATTTCTTTTGTTTTTTGCTCAGTTTGATTTACTTTTTTATTAATTTCTTTTAGTTGATCTTGAACTTTCTTAGCTTCTGTATTTTTAGAAATAAACAGATCTTGTTTGTCTTTTATTTGTTTTTCTAATTCATCTTTTTGTTTATTTAATTGATTTAGTTGAGAATGTGTTTGATTTTTTAATTCTTCTAGTTTTGTAAATTCTTCTGAATTATTTTTATTACTATTTTTTAACTCATTAATTTTTTGATTATTTTCTTTATCATTTTTTTCTAGTTTTTTAATCTCAACTGATAAATGATCTAATTTATTTTTTAACTTTAAATAATTTTCATCTTTTTGACTAGATTCAGAAATTTGATTTTCAATTTGTTTTTCTAAATTAGTTTTTTAATTAATTAAATCTTCTTTTTGTTTATTTGAATTATCTAAAGCAGCCTTAAATTTATTTACTTTTGATTCTGTTTCTTTTTTATTTAATAAAAGTTGTTCTTTATTTAATTTCTTTTCTAAAAGTTCTTTTTCTAGTTGACTAGTTTTAGTTTTTAATTGGTTAACTTGATTTTCTAAGTTACTAATTTGTTCAAGATTAATATTTTTTTGATTAGTTGCATTAGTTAAGTTATTTTTTATTTTTTGAATTTCTTCAGTTAATAAATTAATTTTTTCTTTTTCTTTTTTACTAGTTTTATCAATAGAAATAATTTGAGAATTTAAATTATCAATTTGCTGATTTATACTATTTTTTTTATTGGTTAGTAAACTTAATTCTTTGGTTTTATTATTTTCTTCTGTTTTTAAATTAATAATTTCTTGTTCAATCTTTTGAATTTCTTCAAGCAATTGTTGTTTTTCTAATTCAGTTTTATTAATTTGTTCATCATATTGATTAACATTTGTTTCTAAACTAGATATTTCATTTTTAAGTTGTTCTAGTTTAGATAATTGTTCAGGTTCATTATTGTTTTTCTTAGTACAAGAAACTAAACTTACAGTTGAGAAAACACCTACTACTAGTGTTGATAAAGTGTATAAAAGTTTTTTCATCTTAATTTTCCTATTGATATCTACTTAATGTTCTTACTCATCACTCTAAGTCATTTTTTCTTCTTTCTAGTGGATCTTTTTTATCTTCAAGCTTTTTTATTTGCTCATCAGCTTCACTAATTTGTTGTTCAGTTAAACTAATTTGAGATTCTAAATCTTTAAATTTAATATTATTTTCTTTAAGATTGTTATTTAGATGTTCAATTTCTGATTCATGTTCTTTAATATCATTGGTTAGTTGCAAGTTTATGTTTTTTAAATTCTTAATTTGTTCATTTAAACTATTAATTTGAGATTCTAAATTTAGTTTTTCTGAATTAAAATTAGTTATTTGTTCATTTAAATTGGTTTCATTTCTACTTAGTTCTTTTAGTTTTTCAATTAATTTTTCTTTTTATTGTTTAGTTGAATTAATTAAATTATCTAATTCTTTATTTTGAATAGTTAAACTAGCTATTTTGTTTTGATTTTCAGAATTAGTATTAATTAGTAACTTTAATTTATTGTCATTTTCTGAATTGTTATTAATTAATGTTTGTAATAAATTAGTTTGTTTCTCTAATTGTTTTGTTTTATTATCTAATTCAAGTTGTTTTGATTTAATTAGTTCAGATAATTTAATTAATTCAGATAAGACTTTTTGATTTTTTTTATTTAATTCATTTAAATTATTTGTAAGTAAAGAATTGTTATGAGTTATTTGTTTAATAGAATTTTGATTATTTAATAAAACTTTAGTTAGTTTATCAATTGAATCATTATTATTTTGATTATCATTAGTTAGTTTAGCTATAGTATTAATAGTTTGATTATTTTTAGTTTTTAGATCTTCTAATTTTTGATTATTATCGTTGATTTGTTTTTCTAAATTACTAATTTATTGAGATTTTTGTTTAGTTGAATTTTTAGCTTCATTAAGTTTATTTACTAATTGATCTAATTGCTCTAATAATTTGTTTTTTTCTGCTTGAATATCTGAAATTAACTGATTTGTGTTTCTTATTAAAGCGTTATTATCTATGATTTGGTTTGATGAAGTAGTAATTTGAGTTTTTAATTGATTATTTTGATTAGTTTTATTAATTAAAAGTTCATTAGTTTGTTTAATTTGTTGATTTAAATTTATGATTTTAGTTTCTAAACTTTTTGTTTGTAGATTAATTTGATTAATTTGTTTTAAATTCTCATTTTTATTTTGTTCTAAAGTTGTTATTTGTTTGGAGTATTGATTTTTTAAATTAGTTAAATAGTTAAGTTTATCTTGGTTAGCTTTTAATAATTTGTCATTATGTTCAATTTGTTTTAGTGCTTTTTTGTTTTGATCATCTAAATTGCTAACTTTGTCTTCTAGTTCTTTTAGACTAATCGTTTTTAAAAGGTTATGATTCTTTTTAAATTCTTTTATTTGATCAATTTGATCATTATAACTAATTTTTAAAGATGAAATTTTATTATTTAACTCTGTTTTATAGGATTCTAATTGTTGCTCAAGATTTTTATTATTTGAGAAATTTAACTTATCAAAGTTTAATACAACTAAAAAAGTAGTTGAAAATAACACTAATCCTAAACTTGATACTATTTTTAAAATCTTTTTAAAACTTAGTTTTTTGTTATCGATTTTCTTATTAATTTGTTTTAATTTATAAACTGGGTCTAATGAATAAATTGAAAATACTTTTAAAGCTTTTTTCATAATGAATTCCTTTCTTTTTTTTATTCACTATAGTATTAGGTAAAAAATTTTAAAAGTGACCTATTTTTAAAAAAAATAAAAATTAACCTTAGTAATTTTTTTACTAAGGTTAATTTTTATTTTTTTAATAATTTTTTAATAATTACAAATGGGATTGCTAAACTAATAACAACACCGAGTGCTCCAAGTACAAAATATGCATCTTTTCTTTCAGTTTGATCAGTTTTTCTACTTAATTGTAGTGGTTGAGGTTTTTCTACAAGTTCATGTACATAATTTGGTTCGATAACACTAGAATGAGTAGCTGGAATTGAATTTAATGTATTTGTATCTTTATTAATAGCCTGTTGAATATAAGCTGAATCAAAGAATTTTTCAGTTTGTTTGAATGGATCAAATCCAAGTGTAATATCTGGATTAACACCATATTCTAAACTTTGATGAGATTTATTAGTTAAAACATAATTACTACTTAATTGAATAATATCTCCAGTTGGTAAAATTGCTTGACTAATAGCTGAAGCTCCACCTGCAGTTTTAAATCCAATTACTTTTGCAACATTATTATCTTTAACTAGTTGAGAGAAAATGTTTCCAGCTGAGAATGAAAATGGTGAAGTTAAAACATAATAGTTAAAATCATATTTTTTAAATCTTGATTTAATAGTTTCAACTTTTTGTTCTTTTGTTAAAGGATTATATGAATAAGATTTAAATGGTTTATCAGTTAAAAATCCCATAATTTCATAAGCAGTTCCTAAAAGACCACCACTATTAAAACTAACATCTAAAACAATATTTTTAATACCATCTCTTTGAGCTTGTTTTAAGCTTTCTTCAATTTTAAAAGCTGAATTAGGTTCAAAGTTTTTAAATGAAATAACACTTGTTTTTCTATCTGGTGTATAAACATTTTTATAGTTTAACTTACCATAATATGCGCTTAATCTTCTTGCAATATCTTTAAATCTATCAGATCTAGGTGTTGTTGTTTTTAAAACAGCTTTATTAATTGTTTCTAAATCTTTATTATAATATCCAGTTAATAAATATGATGAATGTAAATCATCTAATTGTCCAATTAAATATCTACTTGTTAAGTAGTGAGTAGTATTATCTGCTTTAATGTATTTTTCATATTTTTTAAATAAATCTTTATATGAAGCATTTTTATCTAATTTAATACCATAAAAATGATCAAATAAAAATCCTAAATATTTATGTTGAAAGTCTTTTAAACCTACTGGTATATGATTTTGATTATTTAAATATGAATGTTTTAATTGTTTTAAAAAATCAACTCTTCTTAATGTCTTACTATATGCAAATAGATTTATTCTTTCTCCATTAAAATACAATTGAATATTAGATTGATTTAAAAATAGTTGATTAATTAATACTAATGGTAAATACAAGTCATTTTGATCATTTAAAATTTCAATTCCATACTTGTTTAAATCAAATACTATATGTTTATTTTTATTTAAAATTTTAGTATCTAAAAAATCAATATTTAAATCTTCTTCACCACGTCTATAAAAAGTGAAAATATCTGTAAAAAAGTCATTATCAGATACTGTAATAGTTTTATTTTTACTATCAATTTCTAGTTGATAGTTAGTAGTTTTATTATTATTTGAATATTTAGTAACTGAGTTTAAAGTTACTTTATCTTTATTAAATTTATAAGTAATTTCTTTTTCTTTAAAAAAAGTACTATTATGTGTTGGTTTTACTATTATTTTAGAAAAACTAATTAGTCCATCTAAAGCTTTTAAGAATTCTTTAACCCCAATATAAGCAACACCATTATGATTGTGTAAATTAATTTTTGTATTTATATATTTATTATCTATTAAATTTACATAATCATAAGCTTTTAATTCAAAGTCTGAATTAGAACTACTTAAAAACCTTTTGCTTATTAAAAGATTATTTTCAGTAGTTAAATTGTTAATGACTGCTATTGGTGCAAATATACTAAAAGCACCTAAACTTATAGCGCTTAGTTTTGTAACTAATTTCATAATCTTCTTTTCCTTTTTTTGCTTACTAATATATTAGTAATAATTAGTAATTTAATCAACAAAAATACTATTTTTTTAAATAATTTTTTGTAAATAAAATTTAAACTAAAAAAACACTTGTGCAAAAAGATTTTATTCTTCTACAAATTTTCCATTTTTATAAACAAATGTTTTAATATTATTTTTTGTAGTCTCTTCTAGTAGTTCATTTCAATAAATATTTTCTTCTAATTTATTTGCTATATCTAGTTTTGGTTTAATGATCGGATCTTTTGGTACAAACATACTACATACATCATCAAAAGGTAAAATAGAAGTATCATAAGTATCTATAAATTTAGCTATTTTAATAATTTCTTCTTTATCATAAGTAATTACAGGTCTTAAAATTGCTAAATCACTTACATTATTAATTACATTAATGCTTTGAATTGTTTGACTAGCAACTTGTCCTAAACTTTCTCCAGTAATAATTGCTTTGTTGTTATTATTTTTTGCAATAATATTTGCAATTCTTAAAAACATTCTTCTCATAATCGTAATTTTATAACTAGGATCAATTAGATGTTGTAGTTCTTGTAATAGCAAATTAAAATCACAAATATGTAATTTAAAATTAGATAAATTATATTTTGCTAATTTTTTGGCTAAATTAAAAACTTTATCTAGTGCTTGATATGAAGTATGTGGTGGAGTCATAAAATGAATAAAATCTACTTGCATACCTCTTTTTAAAGTTAAAAAAGCACTAACTGGTGAATCAATGCCTCCACTTAATAAACATAACCCTTTATCACTAATTCCAACTGGTAAACCTTTTAATCCATCAATTCTATTATCAAAAACATCAACATGATCTTTTTTAACAACTATTTCAATTACTAATTCTGGGTTATGTACATCAACTGACAAATGATTAGTATTTTTTAAAATTTCAGTCGCTAAAACTTGTTTTAATTCTATACTTGTATAATTGAATGATTTATCTTTTCTACTTACTTCTAGTTTAAAAGTTTTTGCTTTTGAGTTTTTAGCAATTTGTAAAACTGCTTTTTTAATTTGTTCTAAATCTTTATTAACATAATTAATAATTGAAATTGAATAAATTCCAAATACAGTTTTTAGTTGTTCTATAATTTGAGTTTCTAGTTCATCTTTAATTTCTAAAGTCAAAGAGTTATGATCTTTTATAAACTTAATGTTTTCTTTATCAAATTGTTTTAATTTAAATTTAATATTTGAGATTAACTTATCAATAAATTGAAATCTATTATTTCCTTTTAAAGTTAATTCACCATATCTAATTAATATATATTTCATATTTCACCTATAATTGATTTTTTCTAATCAAATGAATTGCTAAATTAATTACTTTTTTATGATTTTTTTCTTTAAATTTAGTTAGAATTTCTTCAAAAGCATTATTATTTGGAATATAAGCTAAATTTTTGGCAATATAAATTATAATTTGTTGAGCAATTTTATAAATCACGACTACTTGTTCTATATTTAAATGCAATTGTTCAACTTGTTCTATTTGATTATCTAATTGATTATTTAAAACTAATAAAGCATCATAATCATTTGTAAAAGTATTAGCTTCTAATTCTAAATTTTTATAAATAAAGTTAATAATTAAAAACTTATTATTAATCAATTCTTTATAAACACTTCAATCAATTACTTTTTCATATTTTTTAATAATAGCTTGACTTAAAAATAATAAAATTTTAATGTTATCATACTTAGTTTCTAAATCTCTTAAAACTAATGACTTGTTTTTTAAAAGAGTTTTTATATCAATAAGTTGAGTATAGTGTTTTTTAATATCAATTAAAACATTTCTTATATAATTTAAATAATCAACAATCAAACTATTAAACCGAATAAAATTAGAACTAATTTTTTGATATTCTTTATCAAACTCAGTTGTTATATTATTAAAACTAGTTTTTAGTTGGTCAAATTGAATTTTAATATCACTAATATCATTATTTAAATTATTGTTAAAATTAATTAATTCTTCAGTTTTTAGTAATTCAGTATTAAATGATAATAAAATTGTTCTAATATTTTTAACATTAGTTTTAACTAAACTTAAAATTTGTTGGTCATATTTTAAAATTACATCTAAGTTTTGAATATTTTTAATTAATGTTTCAATTATTAAAAAAGCTTGGTTGTTTTTACCCTGAAATAACAACTTTTCAACAGCTTGTTTTTGGTCTATAAATTGTTGTTCTAATAAGTTGATTTTATATTTAATTAACTGATTATTTTTTTGATCAATAGCTAGTTGTACTTTATTTTTAATTTCTTGAAGTTTTGAATCTAATATTCCATTAAATTCTAAAAATTTAGTGATTTTATAATGATCATCTAAAAACTTAATATATTCAATAACATTATTACTTAATAAATTTAACTTACTAAAAGCTTCTTTAAAATTACCTATTTTAATGTAATATTCACAAACAATCATTTTTTTAAATATTGATTCTTGATAATTATTAATAATCTTTTTATCAATATTTAGTTGATTATTTTCTTGTTCTTTAAAAACTATATCAAATAAATCATTTATATGTTTTTGTAAAATAATACGATAATCTCTTAATAAAAATTCAATATTAGTAACTTGTTGAGTTTCACTATACATTAAATTAATTTTTTGATAAATAACTTTACTTGTTTTATACAATTTTCTAGTTCTATAAAAATTTTTAATACTTAAAACTCTAAATAAAATTTTTTTAGAATAAGAATTTAAATCAAAATGTTCTTTAGTTTGTTTAATTAAAATATCTAATTCAACATTATAAATTTGATTATATTTAATCTTTCAGATTTCTAAAGCTTTACTTAGATTTTGATTATTTGAATTAGTTACTATAAATTGCATTCTAACTAATCTATTAGCTAGTGGATGTTTTAAAGTTTTTTCAATATTTAAAAAAGTAAAGTGTAACTTTTTTAAAGTATTTCTATAAACATAAAGTTTAAAAATAGTAAATAAACTACAAAAAAAAGCTAATAAAAAAATAGTTAAAAAAACAATATTAATTGCTTTTGTTTCACTTAGTTTTGTAATAATTAACATTAATTCAAATCACATATTAGCTTTTCCTAAACACAAATATTATATCAAAATCAAATAATAGATTATCTTATTGATATTTATATTAATATAGGTAAAAAAATAAGATATAATAAATAAGTTATTTACTATATTCTGCAGATAATTATAAATAAGCTACTGTCTATAGTTTTAAAAAAGTAAGTTTTAGCAGTAAAACTGAATAATAGACTAACTAATTTAGGAATTATTTAAGATATTTTAATAACCATATTTAAATTAAGGAGAATATTATGTCAAGATTTATCGGATCAACATTTAAAAAGTCTCGTAGATTTGGTTTTTCAATTCTTGAAACTGGAAAAGAATTTAGCAAAGGTAAAAAAAGAATAACAACACCAGGTCAACACGGTAAAGAAAGAGCTAAAGTTAAAGTTTCTGAATATGGTCAACAATTACAAGAAAAACAAAAAGTTAAATTTATGTATGGACTAAGCGAAAGACAATTTAGAAATACTTTTGCAAAAGCTAAAAAAATGCAAGGAATTTTAGGAACTAACTTTTTAGTTTTACTAGAATCAAGATTAGATAATATTGTTTATAGATTAGGATTTAGTGCTACTAGACAAGGTGCTAGACAATTAGTAAATCATGGTCATATTTTAGTAAATGGTAAAAAAGTAGATATTCCTTCATATTTATTAAGTGTTGGTGATTTAGTTGAAGTTAAAGCATCAATGAAAAAAAATGAAAAAGTTTTAGAAGCATTACAAAACAATGAAGCAACTTTAGAATTTGTTAAAGTTAATAAAAATGAAGTTAAAGGTGAATTTGTAAGACTTCCAGAAAGAACTGAATTAAGCAGTGAAATTAGTGAATCACTAATTGTTGAATGATACAACCGTTTAATTAAAAAATAAAAATTAAAAACCCATAATAAAAATCAAGCTTAAGCTTGATTTTTTTATTCTTCTATTTTATTTAATTTTAAATTAATTAGTTCTTGCTGAATTTGGTCAATATTTTTATTCATAGAACTATTAATTGCAGCTAAAATTGTTCCTTCAACTAAAGCAGCATCAATTATTTTAATTTTATTTTGTTTATCTGGTTCTAACATTTCAATCGCCATTTGAGCATTCATTAAAGCTGAACCTAAATCAAATAATAAAATAACACCATCATTTGGATCTCAAGCTTTATTAATAGCATCAATTATTAAGTCAATATCAGTTCCAATTAGATTATCTTTAGTACCACCAGCTGGAATGATTTTAACTTCATCTGCCATTTGCTTAGCTAGATCAACAACACCATTTGCTATTTTATTACTATGTGAAATAACTACTATTCCTACCATACAATCCTTAAATATTTTCACTAATACATTTTAATATTAAATAACTAGAATAAGATCCAGGATCAATATGACCAACACTTCTTTGTCCTAAATAACTAGCTCTACCCTTTTTAGCAATTATGTTTTTAGTTTCTTCAACTTTTAAATAAGCTAATTGCACTGCTTTATTTAAAATTTCTTTAGCACTTTCATTTTTATTAATCAATTCTTTAATTAAATCACTGACTGGTTCTAAAACATCAACCATTGTTTTATCTCCAATATTAGCTTTACCACGTAATTTGATTCCACTAACTGCATCATTTAAACAAACTGAAAAATCATCAATATTCATTTCTGTTTTATCATTTAAACTCATACTAGCTTTTAAAAATGCAGTTCCATATAAAGGTCCAGAAGCTCCACCAACATTAGAAACTAAAACCATTCCCACTTTTTTAAACATACTACTAATATCAGTATATGAATTATTTTCAAGATCTTCTTTAACTTTTAAAAATCCTCTTGATAAATTGTGACCATGATCTCCATCACCAATTATCTGATCTAATTTAGTTAATTCTTCTTTATTATTATCAATAACTTCAGCTATTTTTAATAAAATTTGTTTAACCGCTTCAATTTTTAAACTCATTTTAATACCTCTTACTATTAAAATATCTAATAAACTTGTTATTTAAATTATACTATTAAACAAAAAATAACTCTAAAATAGAGCTATTATTCCAATTATTAAAAACGTAACACTCAAAACAACACCCACTAAATAGCAACATATTATAGTGAAGTTTATTCGGAATTTTTTATCACTTTTTTTAGTTGCATTAATATAAAAGCTTCTTGCTTGTTCATGTTGTTGTTTTAATTTAATTTTTTTGATAATAAATATTGCTAATATTAATAAAATTGCTAAAAGAATAGAAACTAATATAAAAATAATTGCTCAGCTTTTAGAAATTTCATTATTTAAAATAGTTACGAATAATCTGTTTAACATCTATTTTAAAATAGCAACAATATCGCCTTTTTTAACTTCTCCCATTTTTACAATTTCTAAAGTTTTTCCACCGTTGTTTGTAAAAATGATTGGAGATTTAATTGATGGAACTTTTTTAGATACTTCTTGTAAATCAACAGTTACTAATTTGTCTCCAGCATTAACTTCTTGATCTTGAATTACATATGACTCAAAACCATTACCATCTAAACTTACTGTATCTAAACCAATATGTAATAGGATTTCAACACCATTTTTTGTTTGAATTCCAAAAGCGTGCTTTGTTGGAAAAGCAGTTACTAATTTACCACTAACTGGAGCATGAAAATCGTTTGATGTTGGATAAATTGCTAATCCATCACCTAACATTCTTTCTCTAAAAACATCATCTTCAACTTCGTCTAATGTAATTATTTTTCCATCACAAGGAGCTAAAACTTTTAAATTTTTATTAAAAAATCACATGTTACACCTCTTTTTTTACTTATTATCTTAATTTTAACATTTAATGCCTTATAGATGTTAATAAGATAACTAACTCAAATTAGTCTAAGTTCTTTAAAAACTCTTCAACAAGCTCATTTACTTGCTGACTAGTTTGGTATTCTAAAGCTTTATTAGCTAAATCTTTAGCTTTTATAGATTCAATTTTACTCATAAGTGATCTAGCTTTTAAAACTGAAGTCGCACTCATTGAAAAAGCATCTAAATCTAATCCTAATAAAATTGGTAAAGCCTTAGAATCTCCTGCCATTTCTCCACACATACCAACTCATTTATTGTGCTTATGAGCTCCACTAATTGTTAGTTGAATTAATCTTAATAAAGAAGGGTTTAATGGTTGATATAAATATGAAACATTTTGATTCATTCTATCACTAGCAAATGAATATTGAATTAAATCATTAGTTCCTATTGAAAAGAAATCAGCATACTTTGCAAATTGATCAGCTAGTATAGCAGCTGATGGAATTTCAACCATCATTCCAATTTGCACTTGCTTATCATATTTAATACCTTCTTTATCAAGTTCTATTTTACATTCTTCAACAAATGCTTTTGCTTGTTTAAATTCATCAATTGTAGCAATCATTGGAAACATAATACCTAATTTTCCAAATGCTGAAGCTTTTAATAATGCTCTAATTTGATCTTTAAAAATATCTTTTCTATCTAGAGTAAATCTAATTGCTCTATATCCTAAAAAAGGATTCATTTCTTCATCAAATTTAAAATATGATAGCTTTTTATCTCCACCAATATCTAAAGTACGAAAAACTACTAAATGATTTATCTGACTAACAACTTTTTTATAAGCTTCAAATTGTTCTTCTTCAGTTGGGAAATGATCATTATTCATATATAAAAATTCAGTTCTAAATAACCCAATACCTTCAGCTCCTGAATCTAGAACTGATTGAATATCATTTGTTGAACCAATATTTGCTTCAATTAGTTTTTTAATTTTATCTTTTGTTAAACTTGGTTTATCTTTAAATTTTTTTAATTGATCTTTTAATTCTAAATATTGTTTTACTTTAGTTTGATAGTTTTTAATATCATTATCATTTAAATCTAATTCAACAATTCCACTACTTCCATCTAAAGCTATCAAATCATCAGTTTTAACTAATTCAGTAATATTTTTTAATCCTAAAATTGCAGGAATTTCTAAACTTCTTGCCATAATAGCGGCATGACTAGTTCTTCCACCAACATTAGTTAAAAATCCTTTAACAAATTTTTTATTTAATTGAGCAGTTTGACTTGGAGTTAGATCATCACTAATAATAATTACTTCTTTATCAATAGTTGATAAATCATGAATTTCTAATCCTAAAATGTGAGAAATAATTCTTGAACTAATATCCTTAATATCTGCACTTCGTTCTTTAAAATATGGATCTTCTAACTGACTAAACATTTCAAAATAATTATTAGATACTATAAAAAGTGCATATTCAGCATTTACTTTTTCAGTTTTAATTAATTGAACAACTTCTTCTTTAATAGCAGGATCATTTGCAATATCTTGATGTGCATCAAAAATTGCAGCTTTTTCTTCTCCTAATTTTTCTAAAGTAATTTTTTGAATTTTTTTTAAATCAGTAATTGTTTGATTAATTGCTTGTTCTAATTTAGCAATTTGTTGATCAACATCATCAATTAATTGCTTTTGAACATCAAGTTTAATTTCTTTAATAACAAGAGCTCTTGCTAAAGAAATTCCTTCACTTGCAGCAATTCCTTTAATTTGTTTTGACATGTTTTTATCCTTACTATAAAATAAATAACTATTATTAATTTTAATCTACTAAGATAAAAAAACAACTTTATAATCAATTTGAATTATAATAATCTATTTTTTATAAAACTCAATTTCTCTTAAAATGGTTGAAGATAAGCTTCTTTTATCATAATCACTAATAAAATAAATTACTTCTATATTTGGATATAAACTTTTAAATCCATCATAATATTTAATCTCATATTCAAAATCAGTTTGACTTCTTAAACCTCTAATTATAAAACTAGCATTTAATTCTTTTGCAATAGTAGTAGTTAGTTTATTTTCATTAATAATAATTTCAACATTATTAAAATCTCTTATAAGATTTTTAATATTTTTAACTCTACTTTGTAAATCTGGATCAAGTGATTTATTTATGTTTTTACTAACAACAACATATACTTTATCAAATAATAAAATAGCTTTTTTTAAAATATTTAAATGTCCGTTGTGAAAAGGATTAAAGCTTCCTGGATAAATTGCTGTTTTCATATTTTCTTTCTAATTAAAAATATTATCAAATAATTTAGTAGATTTTGAATTATCACTAAAACCATTTGGATATAGTTTTTGAAGATTTTCCCTAAATGATGATTTTTGATATTTATATCTAGTTTTATCAGTTCCATCAATTAAGTTATAAGCATAAATAATATTATCTCCGATTTTTATGTTATCTGATTGTAAAAATGGAGCTATTGTTGCATGCTGAAGTAAATCTCCAAACTCAACATTTGATCTAACATTATTATAAATACCTATCATCTGTCCAAATTCATTATAAGCTAGTGAACCAGAAGCTCCATAATATAATGAAGAAAAATTAACATTATATTGATACCCATAAAAAGTCGCAAAAACTCTATGCCAGTAATTATCAAAAATTCTAAAGTTAGGCACTATACTTATACTAGATTGAAACTCATTAGCAAAACCAAAAATCTCTCTATTTGATTTAGAAGTTCTTCAATCAATATCTGATTTATCTGAACTTCTTTCAGTTGGATTGTTTTTCATTCAATAAGTAGTTTTGTTATTAACTGGATATCCTGCAATATAAATATTTTTAGCATTATACAAATTATTTGAATTATTATCTTTTGTAAATAATGCTGAAATATAATCTTTTGATTGTAAATAATTTGAAATATTTTTATCTTGATTTGGCAAATTATTAGTGTTTTTTAATCTTTCTAAATATTTATCTAACCCTTTTATAGCGTCATTAATTCAAGATTTTAAAGTATTATCAGTTTTATTTAAATCAACATCAATTTCAAACACAGCAAAATCAACCATAATTGGTATATTTTTAGTCTTAAAATAATCTTCTCAAGCTATTTTTTCATTATCATTAAGTTTATCTTTTTTGTACTTATAATATTCTTCTGCTGATTGTTTTATAGCATCATCATATTTTTCAACAGCTTTTCTATTCATAAAATCAACAGCACCAAAAACTATCTTTGGTTCAGAAATAGCAGTTGTTAATTCACTATTACTATTGGAATAATCAATTTGAGAATAATTTTTAAAATCCTGATTGCTTAAATAATATTTACTAATTTTATTTTGAAAATCTTTTTTGTTATTTTTACTACTAAAATCATTAACATTTTCAGCTTTACCTAAACCAATTGCAATAACTTTATTATTAGATGGTTCATAATAATTAAACTCTTTATTTTGTTCTTCAGTTAGTGAATTACTAAATTCAGATAAAACATGTAGATTAGTAGCTAAAAATAATTTATATTTGTTTTCATTATTATATTTATGATAGTCTAATAATCATCCAGTCCCTGTACCATTGCTTAAAGAATCACCATTATTTAGTCTTGTTAAAAATTTAATTGAAAAAGTTCTATCATATAGTTCTTTATAAATTTCTTCTGCTGGAACTGGAGTAAACTTATTTGCAAATTCTGGATAACTATGATTTGCAGGACTATAAACAGAGCCTTCTATAAACTTGTCTTCAACATTACTATCAGCATTTATAATTGGTTGATTATTTTGCTTATCATTAGTTATTTTATTAATATGTTGATCAACTTCATTTACTAATTCATTAATTTCTAGTTCTAATAATAATTCTTTAACCTTTTTTAAAAAACTTAAAAGATTATCACTATTAAAATTATTAGAAAAATTTTTAAGTCCAAATAAAATGTTTTTTATATTAGCCAAATTATTTAAACTTATTGATTTTGTATTAATTTCTGTTAATTTTTTAACAATTTTATCTTTTAAATTTTTATCAATTCTAGGATTATTTTCTAAAATAGATTTAAATTCTTCTAATTTATTACTTAAATCAATTATGTTTTTTTTATTAGATGAATTAATAGTTGGAATAAAACCAGGTTTAATTTTATTAGTATGAGTACATGAAATAGTAACTAATGGAACTAAAATTAAACTAAGACTACTTAAATATTTTAATGATTTTTTCATTGATTTCTTTCTTTTATTAAATAGTAAACACTTAGCTTTTTAAGCTAAGTGTTTTAATTATTATATCTTTTATTTAATTAAGTTTAAAGTATCTAAACAAATCATTTTTTCTTCATTTGTTCTAATAGCATAAACTGGAATTTTTGATTTTTCACTAGAAATTAATTTATAATCTGAGTATTTAGCTTGGTTTTTATCTTGATCAATTTGTAAATTTAAAAGTTTAACTTTTTTACAAATTAAATCTCTAATAACATCAGCGTTTTCACCAATTCCTGCTGTAAATACTACTGCATCAATGTTATCTAAATAATTTGCATACTTAACTATAAAATCAGCAACAATTTGAACATATTTTTCAACAGCAACAACTGCTTTTTTATCATTTCTATCATATTGTTCTAAAACATCTCTCATGTCAGCTGAAACTTGACTTAAACCTAAAAGTCCTGATTGTTTATTTAAAGTTTGAGTAATTGAAAAGATGTCAGTATTTGTTTGTTTTGCAATATACTCACATATTGATACATCAATATCTCCACTTCTAGTTCCCATCATTAAACCAGCTAATGGAGTTAATCCCATTGAAGTATCATAAGATTTACCATCTTTAATACATGAAATACTTGCACCATTTCCTAAATGACAAACAATTAAGTTTAAATTTTCTTTTTTCTTATTTAAAATTTCAGAAGATTTATTAACTATGTATTCATAACTAATTCCATGAAATCCATATTTTCTTACACCAAATTCTTCATATCATTTATAAGGAACAGTGTATAAATAATTTACTTCTGGCATAGTTTGATGAAATGCTGTATCAAAACAAGCTACCATACTAGTATTTGGCATTAATTTTTTAACAGCTTTTATAGCAATAATTGCAGCTGGATTATGAAGTGGAGCTAATTTAACACTATCTTGAATTTTTGATAGTATTTCATCAGTAATAATTGATGAATGTGAAATTTCACCACCATGAACTACTCTAAATCCAACTCCATTAATTTCATCAATATTTGATATAATTTTTAACTCAAGTAATTTATTTAAAATTAATTGAATAGCATGTTCATGATCTGGAAGAGGATCTTCAAATTTATATTTTTGATTATTGTGTTCAAATTTTAAAAATCCATCAATCCCAATACGTTCTGCTAGACCATCTAATATTGGTTCAATTGTTTTTGAAGTATCAAATAATTTAAATTTAATTGAACTACTTCCAGAATTAATTACTAAAATCATTTAATTTTCTCCTTAATAAGATAAGTGTAGTGTCATTATAGCTGTATTTAAAACATCTATAAATGTAGCACCTCTACTCAAATCATTAATTGGTTGATTTAATCCTAAAACAAAAGGTCCAATTGCTTCAAAACCACCCATTCTTTGAGCAATTTTATAACCAATATTTCCAGCATTTATATCTGGAAAAACAAAGATATCTGGAGTTTGTTTAGTTAATAAACAGTTTTTGAATTTTTTATCTCTAGTTTTTTTATCAAAAGCAGCATCAAATTGAATTTCACCTTCACAAACATAATCATTTTGACTAGATTTTAAAATTTCAACTGCTTTGTGAACTCTATCAACATCTTCACCTTTACCACTACCTTTTGTTGAATAGCTTAATAAAGCAGCTTCAACATTTTTTACATTTAAAGTCTTTGCAAAATCAACTGCCATTTGTGTGATTTCAACTAATTGTTCGCTTGTTGGTCTAATGTTTAAAGCACAATCAGTAAAAATGTAATTTTCATCACCTTTTGACATAATAAAGATACTACTTGCAATATTATATCCAGGTTTTGTACCAATAATTTGTAAAGCTGGTCTGATTGTATCAGCTGTTGTATTGTTTAATCCAGATAACATACAATCAGCTTGATTTAATTTAACTAGCATAGCTCCAACATAATTTGGTAATTGCATTACTTGATGTGCAACTTCAATAGTTGCTTTACCTTTTCTAAGTTTTACAAATTCTTCACTAAATTCTTTTGTGTCAAATTCATCTAAACAAATAGTTTTAATTGATGAATTATTTTTAATTTCACTTGGAACTTCTTTTGAAGATTTAAATAATAGAATTGGTAATCCTAATTTTTCATCAACTAAAGTTTTAGCCACAGATTGAATAATTTCAGATTCACCTTCTGGAAAAACAATAGATTTTTTTTCTGATTTTAAAACTAGTTGATTTTTAATTTCTTCTAATGTATACATATTATTCTTTCTATAAATTAATTAAAAATGAATAGCTTTTCCTGTTTCTAGAGCTTCTGCTGCTTCTCCAATTGCTTCACTCATTGTTGGGTGAGGGTGAATTGTATTAGCAATTTCAGTAATTGTTCCTTCACACTCAATAACAGCAGCAATTTCAGAAATCATTTCAGTTGCTCTATTTCCAATAATATGTGCACCTAAAATAGTTTTGTATTTAGGTTCTATAATAATTTTTACAAATCCTGAAGTATCATTATCAGCTAAAGCTTTACCAATAGCTGAGAATGGGAATTTAAAGGTTTTGTATTCAATATTTTCTTGTTTTAATTGTTGTTCAGTTTTTCCTATCATTGAAACTTCTGGATGTGTATAAATACATGATGGAATTCTGTAATAATCCATAACAATATCTTCAGCATGATCTTTATTAGCTTTTTTAGCAATTCTATTAGCAGCAACAATAGCTCCTTTAACTGCAGTATGAGCTAACATTACTTTTCCAACAACATCACCAATTGCATAAACACCATCTAAATTAGTTTCTTGATATTCATTAACAACAATAGCTTTTCTTGGAGTTAGTTCTAAACCGATGTTTTCAAATCCAGTTATTGAAGTTTTACGTCCAACTGATTCTAAAACGTATTCTCCTTTAATCATTTGATCTTTATCATCAATTTCATAAACTACAGATCCATTTTTAAATTCTTTAACTGAAGCATTTGTAATAACTTCAATGTTGTATCTGTTTTTCAACTCTTTAGTCATAGCATCAATAATATCTTTATCTAGCATTTCTAAAACAGTTGGTAATCCTTGTAAAACAGTAACTTTTGTACCAAGACTAGCAAATAAACAACTAAACTCAATACCAATAACCCCTCCACCAATTACAACTAAAGTCTCAGGAATTTTTGGAACTGATAAAATTCCAGTTGAATCAATGATGATTCCATCTTTTCTTCCTTGATCAAATCCTGGAAGTGGTAAATGATTTGGTGTTGATCCAGAAGCAATAATTAAGTTATTAACACGATAATTTTTATTATTTACTGAAATTGTATTTTTATCTAAAGCAACAGCTTCACCTTTGATTTGAGTTACTTTATTTTTATCTAGTAGATATTTAACTCCACCTGTTAATTTCTTAACAACACCATTTTTTCTTTGAAGTACTTGAGCTCAATCAATCACTACTTTTTCAGTATTTTGTAAAACAATTCCTAATTCTTTTGCTTTATGCATTATATCGTGATAAACATGAGAAGTTTTTAATAAAGTTTTTGTAGGAATACATCCAACATTTAAACAAACTCCACCATAATATTCTTTTTCGATAATTAAAGTTTTTAGACCTAATTGAGCAGATTTAATAGCAGTAACATAACCACCAATTCCTGCACCAACTACACAAACATCAAATGTATCTTCAATTTGAACATCCACTTTTGGAGCTTCAGGTTTTGGTTTTGGTGCTCTACTTGGTAAAACATCATTTGAAACTGGAGTAGCACCAACTACACTAGCATTTTCTTCAACTACTTCAACTTTAGGTTCGCTTGTAGAAACTGATGTTCCATCATCAATTTCAATAACTACATCACCAACTTTAATTTCTTGACCAGTAGAAATATTTATTATTGCAATTTTTCCAGCAACTGGAGAAGGAATTTCACTATTTACTTTATCGGTTTCAACAAAATATAAAGGTTGTCCTTCTTTAACAACATCACCAACTTTAACTAAAACTTCAGCGACTGTTCCTTCTGTTAAACCTTCACCTATGTCAGCAAATTTAACTTTGAACATATTTTATCCCTTCACTAATTACATAAACAATAGTACTGGTTTTGATAGATAATCTTGTACTTTAATTAAAAATCTTCCAGCATCTGCACCATCAATGATTCTATGATCACAAGTCATTGATAATGGCATTATAAATCTTTTTTGTAATTCACCATTGATATATAAAGGAGTTTGAGACATTGCACCAACTCCTAAAATAGCTGATTCTGGTGAGTTAATAATAGGAGTAGCATAATCTAGTTCTACTGAACCAAAGTTTGAAACAGTAAATGTTGCTTCAGTCATTTCAGCTCTTGTTAATTTACCATCTTTAGCTTTGTTTGCTAATTCATTAATTTTGATTGCAATTTCAAATACACTTAAGTGATCAACACCTTTAATAACTGGAACCATTAATCCGTTTGGTGTATCTACTGCAATTCCAATATTAATGTTGTGCATAAATTGGATTTTGTTGTTTGCAAAATCACCTCTTACATTAATATTTGGCA
This sequence comes from Mycoplasma mycoides subsp. mycoides SC str. PG1, assembly GCF_000011445.1. Classification (NCBI taxonomy): domain Bacteria; kingdom Bacillati; phylum Mycoplasmatota; class Mollicutes; order Mycoplasmatales; family Mycoplasmataceae; genus Mycoplasma; species Mycoplasma mycoides. The sequence continues at coordinate 306,244 of NC_005364.2, read as the reverse complement.
TATCACGTAATGATTTAGCAACAGCTTTAATAATAAATGCTAAGTAAGTTAATTTAATTCCACTAGCTGCAGCATGATCTTTTAATTCAGTTCTCATTTTGTGAGTTTCAGTAATATCAGTGTTTTTCATACCAGTAAATGCAGCAATTTCAGTATGTGATTTTGTCATTGCTTTTACTGTAGCTTTTCTAACACCATTCATTGGAACTTCATCTCAAGATAAAGGTGCACTTGGTTCAACAACTTTAATTGTTGGAGTTACAACTGGAGCTGGAGCTGGTTGACTAACTGGTTGAGCTGATGAAGAATGATAGTTTTTAATATCAGCAACTAAAATTCTTTGGTTTGGTCCTGTTGGAGTTACTAAAGATAAATCAACATTTAGATCAGCAGCAACTTTTCTTGCTAGAGGTGTAGCTTTAATAGTGCTTGATTTTGCAACTGTAGATGCTTGTTTTCTAACAATTAAATCATTTGAAACTGGAGTAGCACCAACTACACTAGCATTTTCTTCAACTACTTCAACTTTAGCTTCTGATTTAGCTTCAGCTTTTGGTTCACTAGCTACAGATGCACCTGTTCCTTCATCAATTTCCATAACTACATCACCAACTTTGATTTCTTGTCCAGCTTTAATGTTAATTACTGCAATTTTTCCAGCCACTGGAGCAGGTATTTCACTGTTTACTTTATCAGTTTCAACAAAGTATAATGATTGTCCTTCTTTAACAACATCACCAACTTTAACTAAAACTTCAGCGACTATTCCTTCTGTTAGACCTTCACCTATGTCAGCAAATTTAACTTTGAACATATCTTTTTCCTTTCTAAATATTTATTATTTAAAATTTAAAGTCTAACAATTCTTGCATTTTGACTAGAACTTTTTTAGGGTTAACTTGGAAGTAACCTTCTCCTCTATCAAATGGAGTAATAACATCATAACCTGTACACCTTGATAAAGGTGCTTTTATGTATTCAAAACATTCTTCATTAACAGTTGTAATGATTTCAGCTGAAACTGAGAATGATTTAACAGCTTCATGAACAACTAATAATCTTCCTGTTTTTTTAACTGATTCAACTACCATTTTTTTATCTCATGGTTTAATAGAACGTAAATCAATTAAATCAATAGTTGCGTTTGGATGAGTTTCTTTTAATAACGCAATAGCTTTTTGACAATCAACAGTTTGAGCACCATAAATAACAACAGTTAAATCATTACCTTCTTGAATTTTATAAGCTTCTCCAATTGGTACTATGTAGTGTTCATCTGGAACTTCTTGTTTAAATGCTCTATATAGTTTTGTTGGTTCAACAACAATAACTGGATCTGGTGAATCAATTGCAGCTAAAATTAATCCTTTTGTATCGTATGGAGTTGATGGGCAAACAATTTGAACTCCTGGAATATGAGCATATACTGCTTCTAAAGCTTCACTATGATGTTCTAAAGCACGAATTCCTCCACCCATTGGTGTTCTAATAACCATTGGAGCAGTGTATTTACCACGTGTACGGTTTCTCATTCTTGAAATATTAGTAAGAATATTTTGTAAAGAAGCTAATCCTAATCCTTCAAATTGCATTTCTACAACTGGTTTCATACCATTCATAGCCATTCCTAAACCAACACCAGCAAACATTGCTTCACTAATAGGAGCATTAAAGCAGCGGTCATTTCCAAATTTTACAGCTAATCCTTGAGTAGCTCTGAAAACTCCACCTTCAGTTCCAACATCTTCACCAAATACAATAACATTTGGATCGCGTTGCATAGCGCAATCTAAAGCATCAGTTACAGCTTTAATATTATTAATAATAGCCATTAGTGGTGTCCTCCTTCTTTAGATTCTGGGTATTTTTCAAAGAATTCTTTAGCCTCTTTGTATTGTTCTTCTAAAAAGATATCCATTTTATCGTATTGATATTTAAAGATGTCAATTAGATCATAATTTTTGTTTTGTTCAACTCAAGCAAATTCATCAGCAATAAATTTGTCTTGTTCAGCTTCTAATTGTGCTTGTTGTTCATCAGATCATAGTTTTTTGTCAATTAAATATTGTTTTAATCTGATTAATGGATCAAATTTAGCCATTTCTTCGAATTCACCTTTTGGACGGTAAACATCTGGGTTATCTGAAGATGAGTGAGCACCTAATCTATAAGTATCACATTCAACTAAAACAGGACCATTTCCTTTTCTTGCATATTCAACAACTTCTTTAAACACACCAATACATGCTAAATAATCGTTTCCATCAACAATAATTGAAGGAATACCAGTAGCAATCCCTTTAACAGCAAAGTTAATTGATTTAGTTTGTTCACTTCTAGCTGTTGAAATAGCTCATTTATTATTTTCAATAACAAATATACATGGAACTTCGTGAAGTTTTGCAAAGTTCATTGCTTCATAAGTTTCACCTTCACTAGATCCACCATCTCCAGTAGTAGTTACAACAACTCCTCCTGTTTTTCTATATTTATCAGCAAAAGCAATACCTGTAGCTTGAGAATATTGTGAACCAATAACAATGTTTGGAGGTAAACAATTTACTCCTTCAGGAGCTTTACCACCTGCTTCATTACCAATTCAATATAGCATAATATTTCTTACTAATTGACCCATTGCCAATCAACCAGCATTATTTCTATATCCACTTACAAAGTGATCTGTTTTCTTATTTAATGCGTTAATATATGCAACCTCACAAGCTTCTTGTCCTGTTGAAGATAAAAATGATAATAATCTTCCTTGACGTTGCATAGTATTTTGATAAATATCTTGTCTACGAGATAAGTTCATTATTTTGTATGCTTCAAGAACTTCTTGATCAGAAATTTTTGGCATTAACTTAGGATTAATTACTTTTCCATCTTTATCTAAAACACAAACTTTCTCATTTTTTAGAGGATCAAATTTTCCTAAATAAGTCATTTTGATTGTCCTTTCTATTATTTGTTTTGTTTTTTTGTTTTAATTAATCTTTAAATAATAAGTTGGTGATATCATCACTTGTAAAATTCTTAGCAAAAATAGCTTCTAAGTCAAATTGGTTTAAGACATTTTCTACATCTTTTTTATTAAATTTAACCCCAATTAATTTTGCTTCTAATTTTTCAGTTCCTTGAGTTCCTAAAAAATCACCATAAATTTTAATGTTAGTAATAACTCCATTATCGACATCTAAGTTTAGGGTAATAAAACCTTTAGATTCAAGGTATTGTTTTTTAACTAGAGAAAATACAGTATTTTTCCCAAACGTTCAGTCTCATTGTTCAAACTTAGTTTCTTTTCTTGACTGAATGTATTGTTTTTCTTGATCAGTTAATTCAATTCATTTAATTTTCTCATTTTGTACATATGAACTAACTACATCATTAATAAAAGTATTTAAATCAATATCGATATTAATATCTTTGAAAAACTCTTTTATATTTCTAACTCTGGCAGGTTTTGATCTGATTTGTTGATGTTTTAATTTTTCAGGATCAACAACTAAATATTTAGGCATTTTAGATAAATCAACATCAAATAGTAATGTACCATGAACTAGTGTTTTTTCATTAGTTTTTAATTGAGCATTTCCTGATACTTTATAACCATCAATTACCATATCATTACGCCCAGAAAACATTGCATTAATATTTTTTTGATTTAAATAAGTAATAATTGGTTGTAAGGCTTTTTGATAATCAACATCATCAGTTGAATTATCAACAATTAATGAATAACAAACATTACCTAAATCTTGATAAACAGTTCCCCCACCTGTATTTCTTTTAACAATCTTAACGTTATCTTTTTGAGCAGCCTCTAAGTTAATTTCAGCAAAAGCATTTTGATTTCTTCCAACAACTATAGTATTAGCATTTTGTCAGAAAAATACAATAGGTTCTTTAGCTTTATAATGATAAGTTAAATATTCTTCGATTGCTAAATTCATAGCAGGATCGTGATACTTAGAAATCAATAAGTTGATCATGACTATTTTTCCTTTTTAAAGTAGTTTAGTCCTAAAACTTCTAGTCCTGCTAGTGAAATAAAGTTAAATGGTTTGTTAAAGTGTGGTAAGAAGAAAATATCAACTAGTGGTAATTCATCAATTGTTAAGTCTTTTTGAATACCTAAAGCTAGCATATACATAACTTCTGTATGATTCTTTTCACTAGCTACTTGAGCTCCAATAATTTTTCTTGTCTTTTTATCTCATACAACTTTAAATAGAACTTCATTTGCTGTTGACATAAATTCAGGTCTGTCTAGATCTTTAAAGTTGATAAAGTCAACGTCATATCCCATTCTTTTTGCGGCTTCAACACTGATTCCAACACTTGCCATGTGTAATCCAAATACTGAAATACCATTAGCTCCTGTGAATCCTGGAGATTTTAATCCATTTCCTTTAATTACGTTAAATGCAGCAATAACTCCAGTTCTAACAGCTGTTGTTGCTAATTGAATTGGAACGTTTTTATTCATTGCTTTGTTATAAACTTGAGCACAGTCTCCAATTGCATAAATATCTGGATTTGTAGTTTGCATAAAGTCATTTGTTACAATAGCTTTTCTGTCATCTAAATCACAAATACCTTCTAAAATAGCTGATTGTGGTCTTACACCTACTGAAAAGATTACATAATCAACATCAATGTTTCCTTTATCAGTTACAACTTGAGTTACTTTTCCATTTTCACCTTTAAATTCAATAACTTTTGCACCTAAAGATAATTTAACTCCAGCTTTAGTCATTTTTTCTTGCATTAGATCAGTGAATTCTTGATCATAATAAACTGGCATAATTCTATTAGCAACATCAATTAAAGTAACATCTTTTCCATACTCATTAAATGCTTCAACTAATTCAACACCAATGTATCCTGCACCAACTACAGCAATTTTTTTATAACTTTTATCTAAGTTGTGTTCTAGAATTTTTTTAGCATGGTGGTAGTTTTTACAAATTTGTACACCTTCTAAATCGATTCCTGGGATTGGTGGAATTAATGGTCAAGTTCCTGTAGCTACAATTAATTTGTCATAGTTATCTGTTTTTACTTCACCTGTTTTTAAATCTTTAACAGTAACAGTTTTTGCTTTGTCATCAACTGATAGTACTTCGTGATTCATAAACACGTTAACTCCTTCAGATCTTAAAATTTCAGGAGTTGCGTAAAATAACATATTTGGGTCTTTAACTTCACCTTTTACTCATAAAGCAATACCACATCCTAAAAATGAAATGGCATCATTTTTGTCATAAGTAGTTACTTCACAAGTAGGATCTAATCTTTTTAAAGTTCTAACAGCTGTAGTTCCAGCATGGTTAGTACCTAGTACTATAACTTTCATTATTAAAAGCCCTTTCTTTTAAAGTTTTTAGTCTTGGTTTTTTATCTCATTTTAAGAACTATTCAATACAAAATAGTCTATTGAATATTCTAATCTTATTTTAACTTATATAAAGTAAAATAACACACATAGCAAAAAATATTACTACATAAAATAGTTTATTTTCTATATAAAAGTAATAAAAATTTCAAACTAGTAAATTTCTAACATATTAAAATATATCCAACTAATATATTAAACCACTAAAAAACAGAAATTTAAACCAAAAACCTACTTATTTAGGCTAGAATGTACAAGTTTTTTTATGTTTTTATACTAATTTTTTGACTAATTTCTAAATTTTTAACTCTAATAAACTTGTTAAATATGATATCTAATTTAATCCTAATTTTGAGTTTTTTATGATTATTATTCTAAGAAGATTTTTTATTTTAGATTTATAAATTAGTTAGATTTATAAAAATTTAAAAGTTAGAAAATAGATTGATAATAATATAAATTTAAACAAATTTTACTAGAGTTATTTTATAAGTTCTAATAATTCATTCAACATATATTTGTTCTAGTTTTTTAAGAATTTTTAAATACAATTACAGATTTGTTTTTAATTTAACTAATATTTATTACAAATAAAAAACTTGCAAAATTATTTGCAAGTTCTAATATTATTTATTTACTTTTTATCTTTAATTTGTTGTTTTAACATATCAACAAATTCTTGAATTGATATAGTAATTTGTTTTTCACTTCCATATTGTCTATAAGTAATAGTGTTATTTTCAACTTCTTTATTACCTAAAACTAGTTGGTATGGAACTTTTTTAGTTTGAGCATCTCTTATTTTATAACTTAATCTTTCATCTCTTAAATCAATATGTGATCTAATAAATTCTTTTTTTAGTTTTTGGTGAATTAAATTAGCATATTCTAAATTAGACTCACTAATTGGAATAATTTCAACTTGTTTTGGAACTAATCATAAAGGTAAAACACCTTTAGTTTGTTCTAATAAAGTTGCTATAAATCTTTCATAAGTTCCAATTAGCCCACGATGAATCATAATTGGACGAACTAATTTTTGATCTTTATCAATATAAGTTAAATCAAATTTATTTGGCATTAAAAAGTCAAGTTGAATAGTTGAAACTGTAATTTCATGATTTTGAGCAGTTTTTATTTGAATATCTAATTTAGGACCATAAAAAGCAGCATCTCCAATGCGTTTTTCATATTTTAAACCTAAATCAATTAATACTTTTTCTAAACTAGATTCAGCTTTATCTCACATTAAATCATCTTTATAAAACTTAACTTTATCATTTGGATCTCTTAAACTTAAACTTAAATAATCAATTTGAATATTAAATGTATTTAAAACTTCACTAATTAATTTATAAGTTGATCTAAACTCATCTTCAATTTGATCACTTCTTACAAAAATGTGTGAATCAGTTAGTTTCATTCCTCTAACTCTTTCTAATCCAGTTAATGAACCACTTGATTCAAAGCGATGCTGAATAGCATGCTCACAAATTCTTAAAGGTAAATCACGATAACTTCTTTGTTCTTGTTTATAAACTGCAATGTGATGCGGACAATTCATAGGTCTTAAAATAAATTGTTCATCACTACCTTTTCCACCATTAAAAGGTTGGAACATATCTTCACCATAATGATCTCAATGACCACTAGTTTTATATAGTTCAACAGTTCCAATTGGTGGAGTTTCTACTGGAATATAATCATATTCTCACTCTTTTTGTCTTAAATATTTTTCAATTTCATTTTTAACAATAAACCCATTTGGTAATCATAAAGGTAATCCTGCTCCAACAAGTTGATCAAATCCAAAAATATTTAATGTTTTGTTAATTAAACGGTGATCTCTACTTCTTCTATCTTCTAAAATAACTTTTTTATTTTTTAATTCACTATTTGAAGTTGCACATAATCCATGTACTCTTTGTAGCATAATGTTATTTTTGTCATTTAATCAATAAGATCCAGTTAATTGTTCAACATCAATAACTTTAACAAAGTTAGGATTTAAAATTAAAGCATTATTTATAACCATATAAAAATCATTAATACTATAAACTTTTACATAATGATATTTTTCATACATTTGTTCTGCTAAATATTTTTGATAATCATTATTTAAAATTTCTAATGCTTTGTTTAAATCATAAATATGAAATTTAATTTCTAAATTAGAAGTTAATAATTGATTAATATTAGTTTGAATATTTTTTAAATCATCTAGTACTAATCTTGGGTTTGTATCAAATGTTGTTGAAAATTCCATTTCATCAGCATTATAAAAGTTTTCTGCTTGACTAATTGGTTTTAAGTTATTAATTGCATAACTTGTAATAAAAGCTGCAGTTAAATTTAACATTAAGTCATATTCTTTACTTTTATTTGTAATTAATTCTAAGCTACAATCATTTTTAATTAAATAATTAATATCAAACAATTGATCATTAATTTTAGCTCCAATTACATTTTTTAAACCTATTTCTAGACTAATATCTTTAACTGAAATTTCTTGATTATATTCTTTAATTGATCCATCTAATAATTTAATTTTCATATATCTCCTTATAAAAAAATCGCTCCCTAATTTAGGAGCGATTTAACGCGGTACCATCCTAATTATGTAAAATATTTTACTTTACACATCTTAATTTTACTTATCGCGTAATTACGTAATACTTTTAGTATGGTAGTAATTTTAGCTATCCAAATTAACTTTCACCAACCGTTAACTCTCTGTACTGTCTTTACTAAAATCGTGTCCATAGTATTAATTAAATATTAAATTTATAAATTTATTTTATAGAATATTTTTTAGTTTTTTTAAATAACTTCTATTTCTTTTATAGCTGTACTTCTTACAACTAAAACTTTTTCACCAAACTTAGCTCCTCAAGACTTAGCAATTTCTGATAGTTTTTCAACATTATTATCTAAATTATCTAAAGTATCAACTTTATTCATAAAAATTGAATGTCATACACCAAATGAAGTTCACAATTTCTTATCTGGACTAACTCCTAAAATTGTTACATTTGGTCTAAATTTAGAAATGGTTTTTAATAATTCACCTGTTTTTGATAAAACAATTGCATACTTATATTCACCATCTTTTGTTTTTGTAGCTAATAAGTCTGCGATTTCAGCTCTAGGTCCTGATGTTGAGTTTCTTGCATTATCTAATTGTACTTGGTAGTAAATTTTGTTGTAGAATTCAACTTCTGCTCTTTTATTAATTGTTGACATTGTATGAACTGTTAAAAATGGATAATCTCCAGCAGCTGATTCACCAGATAACATTGTAGCATCAGCACCAAGTTCAGTTGCATAATAAACATCAGTTACTTCAGCTCTAGTTGGTGATGGATTTTCTGTCATTGTTTCTAACATTTGAGTAGCAACAATAACGATTTTTCCTTTTTCTCTACATTTTCTGATGATAATTTTTTCTCAATAAGGTACATCATAATATGGAATTTCTAATCCTAAATCACCACGCGCAATCATAATTCCATCAGATTCTTCAATAATTTCATCAATATTATCTAATCCAACTTGTGATTCTATTTTTGAAATAATTTGAATATGATTTGCATTAGCTTTAGTTAAGATTTCTTTAATTTGTCTTACATTTTCAGCTGTATTTACAAATGATGCAGCTATATAATCAACATCTTGTTCACATCCAAATAAAATATCTTTTTCATCTTTTTCAGATAAAAATGGTAATGAAAAATCAATTCCAGGTAAGTTAACACGTTTATTAGTTTTTACAATGTGATGATTAAATGCAGTTGCTTTAATAATTTGAGGTTCAACTGAATCAACTGTTAATTCTAATTTACCATCATCAATTAAAATCATATCTTCAGGTTTTAAATCAACTGACATATCATAAGCAACAGTCATTTCACCTTGAACACATTCTTTGTTTAAATAAGAATAATTATCTGTATAAATAGTAATTGCTTGACCTTTTACTACTTCTTGTTTATTATCTTTAAATTTTCCTAATCTTATTTCAGGACCTTTAGTGTCTAACATTATTGAGATTGGCTTATTTAAAGCTTTAGAGATTTTTTTTGCAGCTTTAATTCTATAACCGTGTTCTTCATAACTACCATGTGAAAAATTTAAACGAATAGTTGTCATTCCATTGTTAAATAATTCTTTAATAGCTTCTGCAGAGTGAGTTGAAGGACCAATTGTTGTAATTACTTTGGTTCGCTTCATTCTCTTTTGTAATTTTTCTTTAGTCATTATATCTCCTTAATTACTACTCATTTTAATTATATTTTATTAATTAATTTCAATATATTAATTATTAGATGTTATTTACTAAAATATCCATTAATTTCTCTTAAATATTTAATAAATGGTTTTTTATCTTCTTTTTTCATATTTAAAGTTGAATCAATATCTCTTGCAACTAATTTATTATTTTCTAACCCGATAAATAATCCACCTTTACCTTCAGCTAATTTTTCAACAGCAAACATACCTGCTGTAAAAGCAATATATCTATCCATAGCAGTTGGTCTACCACCACGTTGAATATGTCCTAAAACAGTTGCCTTAGTTTCATAACCACTAATTTTTTGAATTTTTTCAGCAATTTCTTTAGCTGAAATTCCATATGATTTTTCTGAAACTAAAATAATTAAACTTTTTTTACCTAATAATCTAAATTGTTTTGCTTTTTGACCCATTTGTTCAATTGTTAGTAGATCTTCAGCTGGTGAAAAAATTTCAGCTCCTGTAGCAACTGCAGTATAAGTTACTAAATCACCACAACCATTTCCCATAATTTCAACAACGTCTGCTCTATTGTGTGATTGCATTGTATCTCTAATTCTATCAACTGCTTCAACAATTGTGTTTAATGCAGTATGAAAACCAATAGTATAATCAGTTGAAGAAATATCATTATCAATAGTTCCAGGTAATCCAATACAATTAATACCCATTTCAGTTAATTTTTGAGCACCCATATAACTACCATCTCCACCAATTACAACTAAAGCTTCAATTCCAGCTTTTTTTAAATTAGCAACAGCTTTTTGTCTTACTTCTAATTCTTTAAATTCTGGTAATCTTGCAGATCCTAAATAAGTTCCACCTCTTGAAAGAATATCTAAAGTTTTTTCAACATTTAGTTTTTCAAATCAACCATTAACTAATCCTTTATACCCATCATTAATCCCATATACTTCAATTCCTTTTGAAGCTGCTGTTTTTACAACTCCAGCAATGGCATTATTCATTCCAGGAGCATCCCCTCCAGAAGTCAAAATTCCAATTTTTTTTATCATTAAATATAAACCTCTTTCTAAAAAACACATTAACATAAATTTAATTATATAACAAAAAAGTATACCCCTAATTGTAAAGGTATACTTTGAACCTATTTTACAGATTGCCACTGCTCATTTTCTAATAAGTGAAAATAAACAAGTAATTTAGACTAATAAAATATAAAATATTAGTATAGAAGAAAGGAGATAACTAAATAACTGTTCAAATTTTATACTTACTTAAAAAAACAAAATGACTTACTTTTTTTATAGACTTAAATAATAGTAAACAAATATAAATTTTTTTTCAAGTAATTCTTATAAAATTTTGAATTTTTGAAAAAAGATATTATGAAGCAAACAAAAGTTGATATTTGTATCATTGGTGGTGGAATTATTGGTGCTTCTGTTGCAAGAGAACTAGCAAAATTTGATAAAAAAATTGTAGTTTTAGAAGCAAACCCAAGACTTGCCTTAGAAACAAGTAGTCATAACTCAGGATTAGTTCATGGTGGATTTGATCCAAGACCTGAAACTTTAAATGCAAAATTAAATGTTTTAGGTAAAAAACGTTATGAAGACTGAATCAAAGAAATGGATTTTCCATATCTAAGAATTGATTCAACTATAGTGGCATTTAATGATGAAGAAATGAAACACGTTCATATGCTATATGATAGAGGTTTAATTAATGGACTAGATCCAAAAGAAATGCAAGTCATTGATGCAAAAGAACTTCAAAAACGTGAACCAAATATTAGTAAACAAGCAGTTGGAGCTTTAGTATGTAACTCTTCAATTGCTATTGATCCAGTTTTACTAACTACAACACTTATGAGAAATGCTATTAAAAACGGTGTTGAACTAAAAGTTAATTCAAAAGTAGTAGATATTAAAAAAGTTGATAATATTTTTGAAATCAAAACTGCAAAAGATGAAATCATTCAAGCTGAAGTTGTAGTTAATGTAGCTGGACATTATGCTGATGTTATAGCAAATATGGCTGGATATGGTGATTTTAAATTAACTACAAGAAGAGGAGAATACCGTATTTTAGATAAATCTGAAGCAGGTATTGTAAATTCTGTAGTATTTATGGTGCCAACCATTCATGGAAAAGGAGTTATTGTTGCTCCAATGCTAGATGGTAGAGTTATGGTAGGACCAACTGCTTTAGATGGAGTACCAAAAGAAGAAACCTTATTAGTAACTCAACAACAATACGATAACATTGGAAAAATCGGTAAACATTTAATACCAAATATTAATATGGATAAAACTTGTACAGTTTATGCTGGTTCAAGACCTATTGATATTGAAACTAATGACTTTATAATTAGACCAGCAAAAAATGATAAAAAATTTATTAATGTTGCTGGAATGAAATCACCAGCTATTGCATCAGCTCCAGCTATTGCAGATATGGTATGTGATTTAGTAAAAAATGCATTTGATAAATTAGATAAAAAGGCTAATTGACAACCAAAAGAAGAAGCTATTCTTCCATGAAAATAGTACAAGGAGAATAACTATGACAGATAGTAAAAAATACATCTTAACACTAGATGAAGGAACAACAAGTGCAAGAGCTTTAATTACTGATAAACAAGGTAATATTATTGCTGTTGAACAATCAGAATTTACTCAATACTTTCCAAAAGAAGGATGAGTAGAACATGATGCTATTGAAATTTGAAATACTCAACGTTCTGCATTAGTACAAGTTTTAAATAAATCTGGAATTGATCCAAGCCAGATTGAAGCAATTGGAATTACTAATCAACGTGAAACTGCTGTTATTTGAAATAAAGAAACTGGATTACCAATTTATAATGCTATAGTTTGACAAGATCAAAGAACAGCTGACTATTGTCAAACATTTGATAAAGATACTTTAGAAATGGTAAAACAAAGATCTGGATTAATAATTAATCCATACTTTTCAGGAACTAAAGTAAAATGAATTTTAGATAATGTTCCAAACGCTAGACAACTAGCAAAAGAAGGAAAGCTAATGTTTGGAACAATCAACACATGATTAATTTATCGTCTAACAGGTGGAGAAGTATTTGTAACAGATCATACTAACGCACAAAGAACTTTACTATACAATATTCACACAAATGACTGAGATGATGAATTATTAAAATTATTTGATATTCCAAGAAACATTCTTCCTGAAATTAAATCATGTAGTGAAGTTTATGGATACACATTTAAAGGGCTATTTTCTAAAGGCAATGAGCAAAGAATCAAAATTGCATCATCAATTGGTGATCAACAAAGTGCTTTGTTTGGGCAATTATGCTTAGAAAAAGGTCAAGTAAAAGTAACTTATGGAACAGGATGCTTTATTTTAACAAATACTGGTGAAGAAATTGTTAAATCAAATCATGGTTTATTAACAACAGTTGCTTATTCATTTAAAGACAAAGTATATTATGCTTTAGAAGGTTCAGTAATGATTGCTGGAGCTGCTGTTCAATGATTAAGAGATAATCTAAGAATTGTTTATAATGCTATTGAAACAGAATGATATGCTGATCAAGTTAAAGATGATAGAAGAGTTTATGTTGTTCCATCATTTACTGGATTAGGTTCTCCTTATTGAGATTCATTCTCACGTGGTGCTATTTTTGGACTAGATCGTGGAACTAGACGTGAACATATTGTTAGAGCAACTCTAGAAGCTATTGTATACCAAGCAAATGATGTTGTTGATGCAATGAGAAAAGATATGAAAAAACCAATCGAAATTTTTAAAGTAGATGGTGGGGCCGCAAATAACAAATTCTTAATGCAATTCCAATCAAATATTTCTCAATCTAAAGTTATAAAACCAACAAACGTAGAAACTACTGCTATGGGAGCTGCATTTATGGTAGGATTAGCTGTTGGATATTGAGAAAATGCTGAAGAATTGAAAAAAACTTATAAAGTTCACTTTGAATTAACACCAGAACTAAGTAAACCAGAAGTTGATAAATTAATTAAAGGTTGAAAAGTAGCTGTTCAAAGAACATTTAAATGAGTAGAAGAAATTGAATAATTTATAAATAAAATAAATAATAATGAAAGGATAATATGTTAGAACAGATTATTTTAACAGAGTTATTTGGAACTGCATTATTAGTTCTTTTAGGTAACGGTATTGTAGCAAATGTTGTACTAAAAGGAACTAAAGGACAAAATGCAGGTTGAATCTCAATAACAGCTGGTTGAGGATTTGCAGTATTTATTGCTGCTGGAATTTCAGTTGGATTAGGTGGAGTTGCTCATCTAAATCCAGCAGTAACAATTATGTTTGCTATAAAAGCAGCAGATAATTCATTTGGATTTAATGCTAAAGCATTAACACAAATCTCAGGAGTTGCAATGTTTTTCATTGTATTAATCGTACAATTTATTGGAGCAATATTAGGTTCAATCTTTGTAGATTTACTTTACTGAAAACACATTTTAGCAACTAAATCAGATAATGATTTTCAACCTAGAGTTTTAGCAATTCACTCAACTGGAGCTACTCATAAAGCACCTATTTTCAACTTCTTAATGGAATTTGTTGGAACTATAGTTCTATTAGTAGGTATTTGAGGATTAAATGCTACTAAAACTTCAGCATTTACAGCTATTGGTCCATTAGCTATTGGTTTATTAGTATTTGGTATTGGTCTATCACTAGGTGGAACAACTGGATATGCAATTAACCCAGCTCGTGATCTAGGACCAAGACTAGTTCATACATTTTTACCTTTAAAAGATAAAGGTTCATCTGAATGAAAATATTCATGAATTCCAGGGCTAGGTCCAATAGCTGCTGCAATTTTTATTGGATTAATTGCAATGGCTGTTAAAATAGCTTAAATCTAACTTAGTCAAAAAAAGCTCATCAATGATGAGCTTTTTTATTATCATTTTCAATCATCTAATTTAGTTGTATCACAAACTGCTACATATGGTAAGTTTCTAATTTTTTCTTGATAATCTAATCCATACCCAATAACAAAACATGGATCAATTGTAAAACAAACTCAATCAGCAGTTAAATCAATTTTTCTACCACTTGGTTTATCTAACATAGTTAGTATTTTAACACTTTTAGCACCTTTATTTAATAAATATTCTTTAACGTATTTTAAAGTAAATCCAGTATCAATAATATCTTCAACAATTAAAATATCACGATCTTTTACATCAGTATTTAAATCTAAATTAATTTTTGGAGCTGAATTTGAACTAGTTGATCCATGATAAGATGAAACAACCATAAAATCCATTTCCATTGTTAAATCACAAACCATACAAAAATCTGTATAAAAAGGTACACAACCTTTTAATAAACCAACAACTAATAAACTGTTATCTTTTAAAGGTTTATCTTTATAATAACTTTCAACTTCTTTTGCAATTTCTTTAGTTCTTTTTTGAATTTGATCTCTTGTAAATAAAACTTCTTTTACTAATGGGTGTAATTTTTGCATAGTTTCTATAATTTCCTACTTTCTAAATATAGTTCTAAAATTAGCTGTGCTGCTAAACTATCTTTATATTTTTTTTGTTTTTCTCTAGTCAAATTAGCTTGAATTAAAATATTTTTAGCTATTTTTGTAGTTCTTCTTTCATCAATTCTAATAATTTGATCTTTATTAAAATTTTTATACATATCTAAAAACATTTCAATAACATAATCAACCATTTCAGCACGTTCTCCAATAGTATTGTTCATATTTTTTGGATAACCAACTACTATAATAGTTGGATTATATTTTTTTAAATAAGATTCTAGTTGTCTTAAGCCTTGATCAAAGTTATATTCTTCAAATCTAATAGTATCTAAACTTGAAGCAATAACTCCACTACTATAAGCTAAACCAATAGTTTTACTGCCAATATCAAGTGCAATAATACTTTGTGTCATACTAAATAAATAACTTGCCTTTCTTGTGATTAATTATCAAAATGATTGTTGATATTGTAAATGATAATAACACAGAAAAAACAACATCAGTTAAAAAATGTTTATTTAATACAATTCTTGACATAGCTATAATTATTATTAATATTCAAGTAAAACTAATTCATAAATAGGCTTTTTTATTTATTTTATTAAATAATAACAAAACAAATAATAAAGTTGTTGCTGAATAAGTATGACCTGATGGAAACGAGTTATGTTTTCATGAAGTTCATTTGATATTTCATCAATTTCTATATAGTTCTAAATTAGTGGGTCTTGGTCTATTAAATGTTAATTTTAAAATATTTATTACAATTAATAAACTTATAATAGTTATTAGTACTATTACTGCTTTATAAATACTTAAATCAGGATTACTAATAATTTCTTTATTTATATGAAAATAATAAATTAAACTACTAATAATTATCAAACATAATAAATTACTAATAATTGAATAAACTATACTTTGCTTTTCATATAAAAAGTTAAAAATAATAAATCCTAAAGGAATAATAAAATAAATTAAAGTTTCTATTATATTATTAATTTTTAGTTTATTTTTTAGCTTTAAGCTTTTAATAAGATAAATTAAAGCTATTGTTAAAGGAATAGATGGAATAATAACACCTAAATTTGATATAAAAACTGCTAAGTTTAAGTTTTCTGATCTTTTAAAACTTGCAATTTTAAAATCATACACACTTCCTATAATAAATAAACTAATTAAAATAATAAAAACAATTCCAGAATATATATAATAATGATTAATCTTATTTTTCATGTAGTTATTTTAACAAAATAAAAAAGAGTGACTAGACTCTTTTTTAAAATTATTTAATTGCTATTATTATTTTTTTAAATTATAAAATGCTTCTAATCCATCATATACAGCATTTTTATCAAGTTCAGATTCAATTTGTAATAATCTATTGTATTTTGCAATTCTATCACTTCTTGACATTGATCCAGTTTTAATTTGTCCTGTGTTAAATGCAACAGCTAAATCAGCAATAGTTGTATCTTCAGTTTCTCCAGATCTATGTGATACAACTGCAGTTCATCCCGCTTTTTGAGTCATAGTGATTGCTTCAACAGTTTCACTTAAAGTACCAATTTGGTTTAGTTTAATTAAAGTTGAGTTTGCAGCTTTTTTATTAATACCTTGTTTAATAAATTTAGGGTTTGTTGTAAATAAGTCATCTCCAACAATTTGAACTTTATCACCAATTTTTTGAGTTAATTTAGTAAATCCTTCTCAGTCAGTTTCAGCTAATCCATCTTCAATTGAAATAATTGGATAATTATCAACAAGTTTTTCTAAATATGAAATCATTTCATCTGTAGTTAATGATCATTCTTGGTTAGTTACTTTTTCAATTTTTTTAAAATGATATTTTTTATCTTCTAAATATAGTTCAGATGAAGCACAATCCATTGCGATCATAATTCCATCTTTTCCTGGTTTGTATCCTGCCTTTTTAATAGCTTCAACTAATAGATCTAAAGCGATTTCAGCTGGTGTTTTTGCTTTAAATGATTTTAAATCGTGTTTTTCATACGCTCATTCAAAATTAGGTGCAAATCCACCTTCATCTCCAACAGCAGTAATATCTTTTTTAGATTTTAATAATGATTTTAAAGCTTGAAAAGTTTCAGAAGATCATCTTAAAGCTTCACTAAATGATTTTGCTCCAACTGGCATAATCATAAATTCTTGAAAGTCAATTGCTGAATCAGCGTGTTCTCCACCATTAATAACATTTAACATAGGAACTGGTAATTTTTTTGCTTGAACTCCACCTAAATATTTATATAATGGAATGTCTAATTCACTAGCAGCAGATTTTGCAACAGCTAAAGAAACAGCTAAAATTCCATTAGCTCCTAATTTAGTTTTAAATTCTGTTCCATCTAAATCTAACATTATTCTATCTACTGTTAATTGATCTAAAGCATCAACTCCAATTAGTTTAGGTGCAATTATTTCATTAACATTTTTAACTGCTTTTAATACACCTTTACCATTATAACGAGCTTTATCTCCATCTCTTAATTCTAAAGCTTCATTAACTCCAGTTGAAGCACCAGAAGGAGCTTTAGCACAACCATATCCACCAAATTCAGTTCAAACTTCAACTTCAACTGTTGGTGTTCCTCTTGAATCTAGAATTTCACGAGCGAAAATTCTTTCTATTCTTGACATAAATATCCCTTTCTGAAAAATAATTTCTAATACAAAAGTTATTATATTACATAATAAGTACTTATTGTTGTTTTTATAGAAAATGAAAATTTGCTAATAATTAATATTTTAGTCTCTTTTAGATTTTAAATCAGTAGCTACGATTAAGTTATAATTTAAGTTATAAGGAATTATTTTAAAGTTATGAGCAACTTTACAAAAAAACAGAAGTTAATTTTTAATATTTTATTAATAGTATTTAGTATTGTAGGTTTAATTGGTTTTATTTTTTATTTAACTAAATTTATTAATTTAGCAATTATATTTTTATCAATATCTGGAATTGGTTTTATTTTACTTATGATAATTTGATTTGTATTTGAAAAAACAAATAAAAAGGGCAAATAATTGATGACTGAAAAACAAATAATAAGAACAATTAAAAAAATTAGTTTAGATACAGATCATCGTTTTTGTTTTATTGCAAATTATGTTTTAAGTAATTTAGATAGTATTGAAAAAATGACTATTAACCAATTAGCAAAAGCTACATATACATCAGTTGCAACTATTAATAGATTTGTTAAATTTTTAAATTTAGATGGATATAAAGAATTAGTTCATATTATTAAATATTTTAAAAATAGTTTGCAAGGTGATCAAATTACTTACTCACTTACTAGTAATTCACTAATACTTAATGCATATAATAATATAATTTCTAGTTTAGATGAAACTTCTAAATTAACAATAGAACAACAAGATACTATTAAAAATTTAATTAGTAAAATCAAAAAAGCTCTTAAAATAGCAGTCTTTGCTGTTGGTGGCACTTTTAATATTGCTAAAGATTTTCAACAAAAGTTATTACGAATTGGTTTTAACATCACAGCTGTTAATGATTTTCATAATGGTTATTTATTAGCTAATCAGTTAAATAATAATGATTTAGCAATATTTGTTTCATATTCTGGAGAAACACTTGATTTAATTAAATTAGCTCAAGTTTGTATTAAAAATAATGTTCAAATTGCTGTAGTATGTAAAGCAACCAATAATACACTTTCTAATTTATCTAATTACTTAATAAACATTAGTAGTAATGAAAAAATTGATCGTTTAGTTTCTACTACTAGTAGATTTTCTTTATTATTTGCTTTAGATCTTATTTACATATTTTTATTATCAACTGATTTAAAAAATTATACCGAGTTATTAGAAAAAACAATGATATCAAAATTTTAAAATTTACAATTTTTGAAATAAAATTACAACCTGAATAAATAAGAATTTTTTATGTCTTTATTCTTTTTAAAATAAAGTTGTATATTAACAAAATATACGATTTAAGAAGTGATATTAAATGACTAAAGACCCTAAAATAACTGCTAAAGAAATTTTAAATATTATAAAAATTGATAATATTAATTCTTATACCAATTGTTTAACAAGATTACGTTTAAATATTAAAAAAAATAATATTGATCTTGAAAAATTAAAATCAATACCAAACGTATTAGGTGTTATAAATGTTTCTTCTAATGAATTACAAATAGTTTTAGGATCTGGATTTGTAAATAAAGTAACTGAAGAGTTTTCACAATTACTAAAAGCAAATAATTCAAAAGATGATAAATTTATGTCAGCTTCAGAAGTTGGTGATATTGTAAAACAAAATCTTAGAACTAACAAAAACTGAATTCAAGATTTTTTTACTAAGTTTTCTAAAATATTTTCACCAATGATAATAGGATTTATTGGTGCTGGAATTTTATCAGGAGTTGGTGGTATCATTCAATCATCATATGGAGGAACTGTTAATTTAAAAACAGCACCAGCTGTAGTTGTTTCATGATTTAATGCCTTAAATCTAATATTAAATATTTGAAAAAATGCATTTATTATCATTGTTGGCTGAAGAACTTGTGAAATTTGAGGTGGAAGTGGAGTTTTAGGAGCTATGACTGCTGCTTTATTTTCGCCAGTTTTTTCAAATAGTATTCTACCTATGATTGTAATTAATAACAAAGATAGTATTAATTATTTAGGAATTAATATAACAAATCCTACAACTAACTGATTAACTGTTGGTTTTAGACCCGTTATTAAAAATGATCAAATAATATTTTCATACCCATCAGGAAATATTCTAGGTGCTTTATTAACTGCATATGCATCATTATGAATAGAAAAAATAATTCGTAAATTTACACCTGGAATACTAGATACAATATTAACACCAACATTAACACTATTTTTACTACTTATTATTAATATATTTTTAATAATTCCAATTTCTGGATATTTATATAGTGCTGTTGCTTGATTTTTTTCAAACTTATATACTAATCCTTTTGGTGCATTTGTTTTATCTACTATCTTTTTATTATCTGTTTCTTTTGGTGTTCATCAAGGCTTTGTACCAATTTATGCTATTTTAATTGAAAAAACAGGAGTAAATGGATTATTTCCAATTCTCCTACGTTTCCCAGTTTAAGCATAAAACAAGAAAACATACTTATGTAAATTTTTGATCTCATAAGTTATGTTTTTTATAATGTAATGTCTAAGTAACTTTTTCTTTTGTTAAAAGCTCTAATAATATTTGATAAGTTTGCCAACTTTCTTGTAACTCATCATTATACACTTGTATAGTTTCGATTTTTTGTTTATTTACAAATACTTCAATTTCTTTAACTTCTTTGATAACATTAATCACTTTATGCTCAGTGATTTTGCTTTTTCCAGTCAGTCCTAATTTTGAATTTAGAATGTAGATGATGTAGTTTAAAAACACTAATGAAATGAAACATAAACAAATGTAACCAACAATATGGTTTCAAGTTGATAAATACATTGGACGAAGAGATAATTTACCTTTTAATGTCTTGAAATTAGACTCAATTTGTCATTGTTTTGAATATAAATTAATAACTTCTTTTACTGATAAATCTGTTCTATTTGTTTCATAAACATAGTATCCATCATATTTTTGATCTTCTTGTATTTTTTCTATGTCAAGTTCATAAAATGCACCTTTGTTTATAGGTTTAAAGAATCTATATTTTTTAGATCCCGCTAAATCATCACAAGAAACAAGATTATCTTTATTCATTTTCTTAGTGAAATTTTGAATTAAAATGTCTCTATCGTTTTTGTCTTTAGTTGCTCGTTTTTGACTAAAACTAATTATTTGTCTTCTAAAATGTCCATTAATTCTTTTTTTATTGCATGAAGATGCAATATCACGAGTTTTGTATATCAAACCACCATCATTTATATAATCTTTTTCATCTAATATATACTCTTTAAATTGTTTGCTTCCAGCTTTCATTCTGTATGAGATTATGTATTTTCAATTCTTAGATTCTAAAAATCTAATATTTCTATTAACACTCATTCCTTTGTCAGCAATTATAGTTACACTGTTAACTTCATAAATATCTGCAATTTCAAGCATAAATGGTATTAAAGTATTTGGATCAGCAACATTTCCTGGAAATATTTTGTAGTGTAACGGTATTCCATTTTCATCAGTTGCCATACCTATAACAATCTGGTCTTCTTTAAATTTTCCATCTTTTGAATAACCAGGTTTTTTATAACCTTCACGAGAAAATGTTTCAAAATAAGTAGTTGTTGCGTCAAATCATAATACATCAATTTTTCTATTGGTATTTGCACAAATTTTTGCATTTAAATTTCTTAAAATTTCATCTTTGTTTTTTGCTATATAGTCTAATGATCTATAAAATGAATTTTTTGAATGAGTGTCTATTTTTTCTTTTTTTGCTGTCTTATAAGTGTTAAAAACACTTATTGGATTTTTAATTCTTTGATAAATCAACTGTAAAACAACATCTTTTAATGTTGTCGATTTTGTGGGAGAACAATCATTAAAAATATTGAAATAATCAAATAGTTTTTCAACTACTTCGTAACCTTTAAACCTTTCTAAAACTTCTTTTTTGGTTTCTTTTTTCTCTTTAAAAATTTCATCTAATTTAGTTCTTGCTTGTTCTTTTGTTCAAGACAATGGAAAGTTTGCAATAATTGCTTTGATAATTGCTAGCGGATCATCGTGATATTGTTTTAATTCATGCAAATATCCATATCCCAATCTATATACAAAACCTTTGTTATCTGGTCTTGGCACTCCAATTGATAAGTATTCGCCTTTTTTAACTCTTGCTATTGATGTTCTTCATTGTCTTTTTACATCATTTCTTGACTTCTTCACGTCTTTATTATATCATATTTAAGCATAAAAGCATAATAAATTATATTTTTTTATAAAAAAATATAGCCGCTGAAAACTGAGTGTTTTCGCGACTAAGTGGGAAACGTAGGAGTAAATGGATTATTTCCAATTCTAGCAATGGCAGGTATGGCTCAAGTTGGAACTGGTATTGCTTTGTGATTTTTAGCAAATAAAAAAAGTTTGTTACGTCGTCAAATTCAAGGAGCAATAATTCCTGCTATTTTTGGCATTGGTGAACCAATGATTTATGGAATTACCCTTCCAAGAATTCGTCTATTTATTACAGCATCAATAGCTGCGGGTTTTGGTGGTTTTTTCTTAGGATCAATTTATTTATGAGGAAATGTTCATTTTGGTTTAAACTCAATGTTTGGTCCTAGTGGAATATTAGCAACCTTTATGATGACAACTCAAGATAAAAATATAGGTTTAGGTGTTCTTATTTATTTATTAGGTTGTTTAGTTTCAATTATTTTTGGAATACTAGTAACATTATTTGGCTATTCAAAAATATCTAGAATTGGAATTAGTAAAATGAAAGAAATATATAAAAATGATCAATACAAATTAGGTTATAAAATATTATTAACAGTTATTTTTATTACAATAATCGGTATTTTTATATATTGAATAATAAGTTGTTATAAATTACCAAAACAAGAAAGAATCAAACTTGCAAATATTAAGGTTGAGTAATAATGAAAAGTAATAATATATTAGATATTGAAACTGAAAATATAAATAAAAATAGCTTAGACATTGATAAAAAGAGTACATCTGAAATAATAAAAATTATTAATAATGAAGATATAAAAGTTGCATATGCAATTAAAAAAGAATTAAATCAAATTTCAAATGTAATTGATCTAATCTTTGAACGTTTTAAAAAAGGTGGAAGATTAATTTACATTGGTTCAGGAACTTCAGGAAGACTAGGAATTTTAGATGCATCAGAAATGTATCCAACATATGGAATTGATCAGAATAGAATTATTGGAATTATTGCTGGGGGAAATAAAGCAATAAAAAATCCTATTGAAGGTGCTGAAGATAATGAAAAATTAGCAATAGTAGATTTAAATAAAATCAAATTAAACTCATTTGATACAGTTATTGGAATAGCTTCATCAGGAAAAACTCCTTATGTTCTTTCAGCATTGAAATATGCTAATAAAAAAGATGCTTTATCTATTGGTTTATGTATGGTTAAAAATTCAGAAATGACAAAAATAGCCAATCAAGTTATTAGTATTAAAACTGGAGCTGAAATAATAACTGGTAGTACAAGAATGAAGGCAGGAACTGCTACTAAGTTAGTATGTAATATGATAACAACAACACTGATGATTAAATTAGGAAAAGTTTATAAAAATTTAATGATAGACTTAGTAGCTACAAATGATAAATTAAAAAACCGTGCTTTTAAAATAGTCAAACAGTTAACAAGCGCTAAAGATCAAATAATATATAAAGCATTAGCTGAATCTAATTTTTCTTGTAAGCATGCAATTGTGATGATATTAAGAAAAATTTCTTATAATGAGAGTGTTTTATTATTAGAAAACTGTGATAATTCATTAACAAAATTATTAGAAGAAAAAGTATAATACAAAAAACTGAATAACAAATCTTTATTTTGTTAGTTCAGTTTTTTTATTTTATTAACTATTTGAAATTGGTTTTTTAAATTGTGGGGGTATTAGATTTTTATTTAGATTTTATAAAAACTAAGAAGAACTATATGTTTTGGCGTTACCTTTATCTGATTGTTAATAATATTTATAAATATATGATTAAAATGTACATTTATTATTTTTAGTATTTAATATTTAATTAAAATTAAGCATAAATTTATTCAATTAATTTAATTTCTTTTAATTTCTAGGTAATTTTATTAATTATTAAATGTTCTTTAACATTACTTTAATTTTTATTCCTAAATTGAGGTCATAATCTTTTGTTATCCTTAAAACCTGCTTCATTGGCAAAGCCAGTTGTAAAGGGTGCTTTGGTTGCTTTTCATTTACTTAAGTCTTGATTAAATGATTCTGCGTAGGCAAACACATAGTTCATATTATCTACATTATCTGTATTTCACTGAGATATATTTTGATTAAATTTTTTAGCACCAAAAAAGTCTAATACATATTTTTAATATGACTAGTATCTCAATATTCTATTCCGTCTATCTTAGCATTTCCATTATCTTTAAATGCACTTTCCAAACTAATTATCTCTTTTAAAAGAAAAGAAGGAACTTTTTTTACATTTTTTGGAATTTGCTTTAATTTAAGACCATATTTTGGATTTGTCATTTTTCATACCCTAATATTAATATTTCTGTTGAATCTTTAGGATTAATAAAATGATCTGAATTATCTTTTGTTCTCTTTTCTAATCAATTATTATACTCATTAATGTATTCTTTAAAAAATATTCTGTCATCTTCAGCACTAGAAAAAATATTATCTTTATTTGATGAACCTAGTTCTGATTTATTTTTTAAATCATTCTCTTTTGAATCTTTAGTAATAGAATCAAATTTCTTTTCTTCTTTTTTAGAACTATGTTCGGTTATACTTTTTGGTTTTTCAAATATTTTTTAATATCAACAGTTTTACAAGATACAACTAATACACTACTTGTAGCTAATAAACTAAAAGAAGTTAATAACCCCCCGCTACCATAAACACGGACTAAAATTTTTCAATATTATAACAGGATTGTTTTCTGAATTGTACAGGAGACAATCCTTTTAATTTTTCTTTTATTCTTATGTTGTTATATCAATAAATATATTTATGAATTCTTTTAGTTAACTCTTCTACTGAATTATATTTTTCACCATAATAAATTTCTTGCTTTAATAAACCAAAGAAGTTTTCTATAATAGCATTGTCTAAGCAATTACCTTTTCTAGACATACTTTGTGTTATGTTATTTTCTTCTAGTTTTTTAGCTCAACTAATGTGCTGATAATGAAATCCCTGATCAGAATGAATCAACAAACCATTTGTATTTTTAACCTTTTTAAGTGCTTTGTCTAGCATTGAATTTGTTAGGTTTAAGTTAGGATTGGTTTGAATTGAATATGAAATAATTTCATCATTGTAAAGATCAATAATTGGTGATAAATATAACTTTTGACCATTAACTTTAAACTCTGTTACATCAGTGCATCAAAGTTTGTTTGCTTGTAAAGAATGAAAATTTCTTTTTAAAACATTATCTGCAATTTTTCCAACAGTTCCTTTATAAGAACTATATCTTCCATTTTTTGTTCTAAATTTAATACACTGAACTCCAAGCTCTTTAGTTAACCTTAAAATCTTTTTGTGATTTACAATATATCCTTTTGATTTTAAGGCTATTTTTAGCCTTCTATACCCATACGTTTCAAATGATTTGCTAAAAATGTCAACAATCATTTCCTTTAATTCTTTATCTTTATCTATTGTATTTTCTAACTTATGTTTTCATTCATAAAAAGACGATTTAGGTAATTTAGCTATTTTTAAGAGAATAGGAATCTTAACTTTTTTATGTGTTTTTAACAATTCTAAAACTACTTTTGTTTTTTCCTTGTTGATTTTTCTTTTGTCAACAAGGTGTGGAACTTTTTTCAGAATTCAGCCTCCAACTTATAGTATTCCACTTGTTCTTTTAATTCTTTAATTTGTTGTTCATTATTGATTTTTACTTGTGATTTCTTTATTTTAGCTGGTTTTTTATTAGGGTTTTTCATAATTTTCTTAGGTCTTCCTATATTATTATTTAACCCTAAAAATCCATATTCTCTATATTTTTTAACTCAACCAGCTATAGTTGATGAATAAATAATATTAAACTTTTTTGCGACTTCATCATATGAGTGATTAGTTTCAAGTTTATATAATACAATTTTTAGTTTTAGCTTTGCACTATAATAAGGCTTTTTTTCCTTATTAATTAGCCCTTCTCCTACGTTTCCTAGTTTAAGCATAAAACAAGAAAACATACTTATGTAAATTTTTGATCTCATAAGTTATGTTTTTTATAATGTAATGTCTAAGTGACTTTTTCTTTTGTTAAAAGCTCTAATAATATTTGATAAGTTTGCCAACTTTCTTGTAACTCATCATTATACACTTGTATAGTTTCGATTTTTTGTTTATTTAACAAATACTTCAATTTCTTTAACTTCTTTGATAACATTAATCACTTTATGCTCAGTGATTTTGCTTTTTCCAGTCAGTCCTAATTTTGAATTTAGAATGTAGATGATGTAGTTTTAAAAACACTAATGAAATGAAACATAAACAAATGTAACCAACAATATGGTTTCAAGTTGATAAATACATTGGACGAAGAGATAATTTACCTTTTAATGTCTTGAAATTAGACTCAATTTGTCATTGTTTTGAATATAAATTAATAACTTCTTTTACTGATAAATCTGTTCTATTTGTTTCATAAACATAGTATCCATCATATTTTTGATCTTCTTGTATTTTTTCTATGTCAAGTTCATAAAATGCACCTTTGTTTATAGGTTTAAAGAATCTATATTTTTTAGATCCCGCTAAATCATCACAAGAAACAAGATTATCTTTATTCATTTTCTTAGTGAAATTTTGAATTAAAATGTCTCTATTGTTTTTGTCTTTAGTTGCTCGTTTTTGACTAAAACTAATTATTTGTCTTCTAAAATGTCCATTAATTCTTTTTTTATTGTATGAAGATGCAATATCACGAGTTTTGTATATCAAACCACCATCATTTATATAATCTTTTTCATCTAATACATACTCTTTAAATTGTTTGCTTCCAGCTTTCATTCTGTATGAGATTATGTATTTTCAATTCTTAGATTCTAAAAATCTAATATTTCTATTAACACTCATTCCTTTGTCAGCAATTATAGTTACACTGTTAACTTCATAAATATCTGCAATTTCAAGCATAAATGGTATTAAAGTATTTGAATCAGCAACATTTCCTGGAAATATTTTGTAGTGTAACGGTATTCCATTTTCATCAGTTGCCATACCTATAACAATCTGGTCTTCTTTAAATTTTCCATCTTTTGAATAACCAGGTTTTTTATAACCTTCACGAGAAAATGTTTCAAAATAAGTAGTTGTTGCGTCAAATCATAATACATCAATTTTTCTATTGGTATTTGCACAAATTTTTGCATTTAAATTTCTTAAAATTTCATCTTTGTTTTTTGCTATATAGTCTAATGATCTATAAAATGAATTTTTTGAATGAGTGTCTATTTTTTCTTTTTTTGCTGTCTTATAAGTGTTAAAAACACTTATTGGATTTTTAATTCTTTGATAAATCAACTGTAAAACAACATCTTTTAATGTTGTCGATTTTGTGGGAGAACAATCATTAAAAATATTGAAATAATCAAATAGTTTTTCAACTACTTCGTAACCTTTAAACCTTTCTAAAACTTCTTTTTTGGTTTCTTTTTTCTCTTTAAAAATTTCATCTAATTTAGTTCTTGCTTGTTCTTTTGTTCAAGACAATGGAAAGTTTGCAATAATTGCTTTGATAATTGCTAGCGGATCATCGTGATATTGTTTTAATTCATGCAAATATCCATATCCCAATCTATATACAAAACCTTTGTTATCTGGTCTTGGCACTCCAATTGATAAGTATTCGCCTTTTTTAACTCTTGCTATTGATGTTCTTCATTGTCTTTTTACATCATTTCTTGACTTCTTCACGTCTTTATTATATCATATTTAAGCATAAAAGCATAATAAATTATATTTTTTTATAAAAAAATATAGCCGCTGAAAACTGAGTGTTTTCGCGACTAAGTGGGAAACGTAGGATAATAAGGCTTTTTTTCCTTATTAATTAGCCCTTCTATTCCAAACGCTTCAAATCTATTAACTAAACTTTCTACAGTATCAACTGAAATATCATATTTATTTGCTAAATAAGTACTCTTTTTAATATTAAGTTTTTTAGCTTCTTTAACAATTTTTAACTTTTTTTCTAAATTTAATTTAGACATATAAAAACCCCATTTCCTGGATTTTAGTCCGAAATATTGGGTTCGGGAGATAATGTTAGGACTTTTTTTATATAATCTATCCTTACTTTTAATAAATTTATATTTCTAATCTTTAATTAGTTTGCCAATTTATAAAATATGAGTCACGAATTCTATTTTTCTTATATATTATGCTTGAAAATCTTTACATCGCAAAGTATTTTTTTACAATATTATTTAGTGTTTTTTAATTAATAATAAATAAAAACTTAATATTTTAAACTAAAAAATAAGGGAATAAACAAAAAACAGCTTAAAGCTGTTTTTTTATTAAATATCTATTATATTTTCATCTAATAAGAATTGTTTTAAACCTATATATAAAATTCCGTTTTCATCATATCTAGGTTCAATATCATCATAAACAATTAGTATTTTTTTAAAGTTATCTTTAATTCTTAATAAAGAATTAATTTCTTGTTCTTTTTTTTGTTTAGTATAAACATTCATAGCAAATTGAATGTAGTATTTTTTACTTGCTTTTTGTATTACAAAATCAACTTCTAATTGCTTTGTTGTTCTTTTATTTTCAGAATTTGTTTGATATTCAACACTACCAACATAAACACTATAATTTCTTTTAACAAGTTCATTATAAATAATATTTTCTATAATATGATTAGATTCTATTTGTCTGTAATTTATACAAGCATTTCTTAAACCGATATCAGTAAAATAGTATTTGTTAATTGATGAAAAGTGTTTATTACCTTTAACGTCGTATTTTTCGATATGAGATAGAATAAAACTATTTTCAAAATAAGATAAATAATTAGCAATTGTATTTGATGAAATATCAGTCTTCATTTCTGATTTAAATCTGTTTTGTAATTTAGTAGGATTAGTAAAACAACCAATAGCTAATGACACAAATTTTAAAAGTGTTTCTAAAATTGTAATTTCTTTTTGAATGTTATATCTTTCTTTAATATCTTTTAAATAAATTTCTTCAAATTGATTAGTCAAATATTTTTTTTCTTCTATAGTTTGATTTAAATAAACTTCAGGTAATCCACCATAATTAATATAATGATCTAAGGCTTCATCATCATTTTTAAACAAGTAATTAATTTCATTAAAAACTAAAGGATATACTTTTATTTGACTAGATCGTCCTCTAAAATTTGTTAAAATATCACTTGATAACATTTTTGAATTACTTCCAGTAATATATAAATCAATATTTGGATTGTCATAAAAACTTAAAATAACATCAACAAAAGTTAAAATTTGCTCATAACCTGATTGATTTGTTTGTTTTATAGTTTAACAATATTGAATTTCATCAATAAAAACATAATATGTTTTATTTGGATTACTTGTACGTTGTTTTATATAGTTATATAGACTATCTAGTTTTCTATAATCTGCATTTTCTCATTTATCTAGTTTTAATGTAATAATTTGATCTTCATTAATTCCTATTGATAATAAATAATTTTTATAAATATTAAAAAGTAAGTAAGATTTACCAACCCTTCTTATTCCAGTTATTACTTTTATTTTGTTATTATTTTTTTTACTGATCAATTTATTTAAATAATAGTCTCTATTGATTTGCATAATTTTAGTTCCTTGCAATTTAATAATAACATTAAAAAAAGTCCATTTAATATTTTAATGTATTTGCATAGAAATTTTAAATGGATAAATTAGAAAAAATATTTTTATTTATTTTAATAATAGTGATTTACGTTTTTATATATATTTTATTTACATTTTTTATCTGCGAATAATTAAGGTGTATTTCCACCTTTTTTATTCGAACCCTATTTTTCACAGTTTACTTTGAATTTAATTACTAAAAATTGGCTAATTTTTATTTATCTAAATAATAAATTTAAAATTAATAATAAGGACTACTATAGATAAGAGGTTTTATTATGAAGTTAAAAGACTTAAATTTAAAACGCTTAATTTTAATAGATTTAGACGGAACTACTTTAACTAATCAAAACGATCAAATTCATAAAATAACAAAAAAAGCTATACTTGATGCTCAAAAAAATGGACATGTTGTTTGTATAGTTACTGGAAGACCTTTTAGAGCAGTTGAACATATTTATAAAGAATTAAAACTAACTACTTTACTAGCTAATTTTGATGGTGCTCATATTCATGATCCAAATAATAAATTAATGAAAAGAGTAGTTTTACCAATTAACTATGAAATCATTAAACAAATTATTAATGAACCAGTTATTAAAGATAATGTTGAAAATATTTTAATTGAATATTATGATAAGTCTTTATTATGAAAAACTGATAAAGAATTAGAAGATTTCTTTCATTTAAACAAAGCTAAAAATTCAAAAGACTTTCAATTTATTAAAGCTTCACCATATACAGATTGAAAATCACCAAGTAATAATTTAGTTTTAAAATTAAAATCAGATAAACATAAAGATGAAGTAATTAGAGTTTTAACAAAATATCAAGATGCTATTAAAATTCAAAGCGATATTTTATATGGAATAACTACAAGTAAAACAAAACCAGTAATTACTTTAACTAATAAAAATGCTGATAAAGGCTTTGCAAGTATTTTTCTAGCTCAATATTATAATAAAGATATCAGAGATGTAATAGCATTTGGAGATCAGTTAAATGATTTAGAAATGTTAAAAACTGTTGGTTGTTCAGTTGCTATGAAAAATGGTGTAAATAGTTTGAAGTTTGTTGCTAAAGGTATTACTCATTATACTAATGATGAAGGTGGATTAGGACATTATTTAAACTTATTATTAGATGGAAAAGAAGTATAAAAAAACAAGAGATCATATGGTCTCTTGTTTTGATTATTGATCTAACTTGATTTTTTGATTAACTGTTATTTTTAAAGGTTTTTCTTCTGCGTATGTATGATCGGTTAAGTCAGTCAATATAGATGAATAAATAGGAATTTGAATTTCAGCTTCTAATTCAAGCTCTTTAATTGCACTTTTATTATTAATAGTTACATAAATATTTTTAATAGAATCTTTTGTTATTCTGCTATGAAATGGATATAGTGACATTTGATTTTTTAGTCCTAATATCGACTTGTTATTATTTTCTTTTTTAAATAAACCAATTTTTAGTGTTTGACTAGATTTATAAAGATAATTTTCATCATCAATTATATCGACTGTTAGTTTTTCAAATAATTCACCTTTTAAATTACTATTATTAATATTGCTTACTGGTGCCTTGTGATTAAAATGATTGTGTTGCACAAGTTGGTCAATTATGGTTTTTAAAATTTTGTTATCAACAAGTTTTTTTAAAAACCTTTGTTGTAATGATATTGATAGTACATTTTTATTTGTATTGTTAAAGTCTATACTTCTAAAACCTTTGAAAGTAAACTTATAATTTTTTGTTGGATCATTTCTATTTTCATATTCATCTGTATTTGAAACTTGCGCTTCCAATTCAAGAATTCCATTTATATCATCATATCTTGCAGCAACAATTTTATCTTTATAAATTTTATTATATTCATCTTTATAATCAAAAAGAAGTTCTTTTGTACCAACACCAAATCCGACAAAATCCTCACCAAATAATTCTAGATTTTTGTTTCTCAATTCATCAAAATTAATAACATTTCCAGATTGTTTTATATTTCTATCATACTTATTGTTAGATTGAGTTTCTTCTGAGTATAAAAGCATATAGGCGACTAAAGAAGGAAATATACCACTTAAACTTTTATCTATATTTGTTTTAGGTTTTATATATTCATCTTTATTTTTACCTTTATCAATCTTATTTTCTAATTTTTTAAATCCAGTGAATACAAACTCTCGTGTTTTAGATTTGCCATTCTTAGAGAATTTAATCCCTACATTATCAATAGTTCCTTTTTCATCAACAATATTAGGTACTTTTTGTGAATCAAACTCTATTTCATATCTATTTAAAATTTCATTTTTTCCTTTAAAAATTATTTCTTTAAAAATAGCAGGTTGTCTACCTTGTATTTGTACTCAAGCAGATTTAGCATCCATTCTAGAATATGTTGTAAAGAATTCAAATTTTACTTCTTTATCTAATTTATTTACATCTGAAAAATCTACTTTATTTAATGGTTCTTCTTGTGGGTGATCACCTTGTGGTTGATCAGCATTTGAATTATTATTGTCAGTATTATTTGGATTAGAATTATTATGTTCAGGTTGTTTTTGATTATGAGAATTATCTGGTTTATTTTCTGGCTTACCGGGGCTTGGTTCAGCTTCAGATTTTTCGCTACTATTTGGTTGTTTTTGATTGTTGGTATTTTCATTAGGTTCTTTATTAGTGTGTTCTTCAGTTGATCCTGGTTTATTTTCACTAGGTCTATTATCTGGTTTTTTATTATTTGGAATTGTTGGAATTTGATTATTATTTTTAGTATTTGTAGTACATGAAACTACACTAAATGCACTAATACTTGAAATTGGTAAAATTGTTAAAAATAATTTATTAAACTTTCTCATAATTATATCCTTATTTATATTGCAACTTAATAATTTAACATAATAATTGACACTATATCAATATATAAAAAACTCTAGTTAAACCCCCCGCTACCATAAACACGGACTAAAATTTTTCAATATTATAACAGGATTGTTTTCTGAATTGTACAGGAGACAATCCTTTTAATTTTTCTTTTATTCTTATGTTGTTATATCAATAAATATATTTATGAATTCTTTTAGTTAACTCTTCTACTGAATTATATTTTTCACCATAATAAATTTCTTGCTTTAATAAACCAAAGAAGTTTTCTATAATAGCATTATCTAAGCAATTACCTTTTCTAGACATACTTTGTGTTATGTTATTTTCTTCTAGTTTTTTAGCTCAACTAATGTGCTGATAATGAAATCCCTGATCAGAATGAATCAACAAACCATTTGTATTTTTAACCTTTTTAAGTGCTTTGTCTAGCATTGAATTTGTTAGGTTTAAGTTAGGATTGGTTTGAATTGAATATGAAATAATTTCATCATTGTAAAGATCAATAATTGGTGATAAATATAACTTTTGACCATTAACTTTAAACTCTGTTACATCAGTGCATCAAAGTTTGTTTGCTTGTAAAGAATGAAAATTTCTTTTTAAAACATTATCTGCAATTTTTCCAACAGTTCCTTTATAAGAACTATATCTTCCATTTTTTGTTCTAAATTTAATACACTGAACTCCAAGCTCTTTAGTTAACCTTAAAATCTTTTTGTGATTTACAATATATCCTTTTGATTTTAAGGCCATTTTTAGCCTTCTATACCCATACGTTTCAAATGATTTGCTAAAAATGTCAACAATCATTTCCTTTAATTCTTTATCTTTATCTATTGTATTTTCTAACTTATGTTTTCATTCATAAAAAGACGATTTAGGTAATTTAGCTATTTTTAAGAGAATAGAAATCTTAACTTTTTTATGTGTTTTTAACAATTCTAAAACTACTTTTGTTTTTTCCTTGTTGATTTTTCTTTTGTCAACAAGGTGTGGAACTTTTTTTAGAATTCAGCCTCCAACTTATAGTATTCCACTTGTTCTTTTAATTCTTTAATTTGTTTTTCATTATTGATTTTTACTTGTGATTTCTTTATTTTAGCTGGTTTTTTATTAGGGTTTTTCATAATTTTCTTAGGTCTTCCTATATTATTATTTAACCCTAAAAATCCATATTCTCTATATTTTTTAACTCAACCAGCTATAGTTGATGAATAAATAATATTAAACTTTTTTGCGACTTCATCATATGAGTGATTAGTTTCAAGTTTATATAATACAATTTTTAGTTTTAGCTTTGCACTATAATAAGGCTTTTTTTCCTTATTAATTAGCCCTTCTATTCCAAACGCTTCAAATCTATTAACTAAACTTTCTACAGTATCAACTGAAATATCATATTTATTTGCTAAATAAGTACTCTTTTTAATATTAAGTTTTTTAGCTTCTTTAACAATTTTTAACTTTTTTTCTAAATTTAATTTAGACATATAAAAACCCCATTTCCTGGATTTTAGTCCGAAATATGGGGTTCGGGAGAATTCTTCTGAGATTTTTTATTATTATTTTAATAGTTCTTCTAATTCTTTAATATGATCAGATATTCCATTAATTAAGGGTAAATATGTTTGTTCTTTATTAAAATCAATACCAACATCTAACATGATTTCTAAAGGCTCTTTATGTCCACCTGCTTTTAAAAAGTCAAGTGTAGTTTGAATGTTTCCCCTTTTAATATCATCATATAATTTATAACTAGCAGTTACATCAATTGCATATTTATAAACATAAAATGGTGAGTGGAAAAAATGACTAATTCTAGGTCATCCATAACCTGATTTGATATTATCATCTAATTTGTCAAATATTTTATAACCATAATCATTTTCAACTTCTTTAAATAGATTATTTAAAACTTCACTAGTTAAAGGAGTTTTATTACTTACTAGTTGACTTGCTCTATATTCAAAATCAGCAAATTGAATTTGTCTATAAAATGTTGAAACTAAATTAAAGATTCTTTCTTGTAATAAGTAAATCTTTTCTTCTTTTGACTTAGTGTTTTTATACATGTAATCAAATAATAAATGTTCATTAATAGTTGAAGCTACTTCAGCTAAAATAATTGGATATTGACTTAGTGGATAAACTTGGCTTTGTTCTGAAAATAAAGTGTGAACAGAATGACCACATTCATGAGCTAAAGTATTAACTGAATTTAATTTATCATCTCAGTTCATTAAAATAATTGGATCAACACCATGTCCACCAGTTGAATAAGCACCATCTCTTTTATTAGTATCTTCATAATAATCAATTTTGTTTGGCCCTCAAGCAATTTCTAAATTTTTTAAATATTCTTCACCTAGTATACTTAAAGCTTTTCTAATATGTTCTTTTGCTTGTTCAACTGTAAAAGTTTGATTATATTCTTTAACTAATTTTAGTTGTTTATCACTTGGATAAAATTTATCTAATTTAAAATGTTTTTTAGTTAGTAATAAAAAGTCTTCTAAAGGTTTGATATATTTTTTACCAACTTCTAAAAGTTTTAAATAAATATCAACAGGAACTGAGTCAGAACTTAAACTAGCTTGTAAACTTGATTCATAATTTCTTAATTTAGTATCTTCATGATCTGATTGTAAAATTCCTTCATAAATTAAAGCAAAACTATGTTTTTTTGAACTAAAGTTTTTTGAAAAAATTGCGCTTGCTTTTAATCTTAAATCTTGATCTTTAATTGGATCTGAATCTTGTAGAATTTCTAAAAATAAAGAATTAGTTAAAACTTGATCAATACCTTTATAGTTAATTGTTTCTTCTTGTCTATCAGCATAAGCTAATGTATCATACATTCCTGAAATTGCAGTATAACCTTTAGATATTTTTGATAATAATTCTTCATCATGTTCACTTAAAATGTGCTTTGTTTGTTCAAAGAATTTTTTATAACCATATAAATATCTTTGATAATCTTTAGTTTCTTTTAGTCATTTAGAAATAGTTTCAAAACCAATTTTTTTAGTTTCTGGTGAAATAAAAGAAGTTTCAATTTCAATATCTTGTAAGACATTCATTAATCAAGCTTCTAAAGTTCTATAAACTTCATCAGCTTGATTAGTGTCTCCCATTTTTGTATAAGTTGAAAGTTTGTTTGTAATAAAATTAACTTTTTCATCTAAATCTAAACATTTTAAAAAAGTTTCTTTTTGATGTAATTTATTTTTAAAATTTTTAAATTCTTTAGAAATCTCAACTAAATAATCTAAATCTTTTTTCCATTCATCTTGATTTTTATATAAATAATCAAAATCTCATTTATATTCTTTTAAGGCTTCAGGTCTTTTCATTATTTTTCCTGACTTTCTAATTTTTTAATTAACTCAGCATTTTGTTCACTTAGTTTAGTAATAATTTCATCCATTTTTCTTAATGCTTGATCAAAAAAAGCAATTAAATTAGATTGAATATTAACTAGTTCTAATTTTTTGTTTATAGATTCTTTTCCATCTAATTCAAAAATTTCTTCAACTCTTTGTTTATAATTTTCCATACCAACATTTAAAGTTTGTAATAAAGCAGGTAATGGAATGTTTTCAAAATCAACATTAGTAAAAACATCTTCTTGGTTTTGAATAGTTTCTAAATCTTGATAGTCTTTAGTATCAAATTCAATTGGTTCAACATTTAAAAATAAATTATAAATTTTAATAATTGATTTAATGTTATCTGGATGAATTGGATTTGATAAATTTAAACCTTTAGCATCAATTTCGCTAATTTCTTCAGTTAAAACAAATCCAATGTTTTCTTTAAAAATTTCAAATAATTCATTTTCTTCAAATACTTTATTTTGTAAATCAATAATTAGTGAATTAACTACTTTTTTATCTAATCCAATAGCTAAAAGTGTTTTTTCTTTATTAATATCTGGTCTTAAAACTAATACAGCTATATCTTTTAAAATTTCATTAGATTCATTTAATTTTACAAATTGTTTTGCTTTATAAAATGTTCAATTTTTTAATTTCATAATAGTTTCCTTAATTTATTTATTAAATATTTCAAATAGAGTTCTAACTAAAACTCCTTGACCTCTACCTTTAATACTATCAGTTCCAGCAATATCAAAATGAACATAAGGTTTATCTTCTCTAAATTCATTTAAAAAACTAGCTGCTTTTGAACTTTCTGCTTCATAGTTTTTTGTAGCGTTTGTAATATCAGCATTGATTGCATCATTTCTAACTTCTTCTAGATGTTCTTCATATAGTGGTAATCTTCACATTCTTTCACCACTAAATTTTGAAACACTTTCAACTATTTTTCATCTCTTATCACAATGAGTAAATACTCCAGTAGCATAACTTCCTAAAGCTGAAACAACAGATCCAGTTAAAGTTGAAGCTTCTCAAATTTCAGTTGCTTGTTTTTCTCTAATTACATAAGTAATCCCATCAGCTAATACTAATCTTCCTTCAGCATCAGTATCATCGATTTCAACAGTTAATCCGTTCATAGATTTAACAACTGATTGAGGTAAAGTAGCAGTTGATCCAATTCTATTATCTGTAAACATACCAATACCAACAACATTAACTTTAGCTTTTATTTTAGCTAATGCCATAACAGTTGAAAGCATAATAGCAGCTCCAGACATATCAAATTTCATACCTTCTAAATATTTAGTTGGTTTTAAATTATAACCTCCACTATCAAAAGTAATTCCTTTTCCAACTAGAGCTTTTTTTGGTTCATTTTCATCACCAATATATTCTAAAACTACAGCTTGTGGTTCATATATTGATCCTGCATTAACTGCTAAAAATAAGTTCATTCCTAATTTAGTAGCCTCTTTTTTAGCTAAAACAGTAACCTTAAGTCCATCTATTTCTTTTGCTTTTTGAATTATTTTTTCAGCTAAATATTCACTTGTTGCAATGTTTGGTGGAGTGTCTTGTAGCATTCTTGCAAAGTTTACAAACTCCATTTTAATAGCTTCTTTTTGTTCTAATTCTTTAACATCAAAACTAGTTAATAAGTTATATACTACTTCATTTGGCTTATTATCTTTTTTATAACTTACTTTATCAAAAGTTTCAAAAGCAATTGTTTCATAAATTGTGTTAATTAATTTTCTTTACAATCACATTCATTTAATAAATTAAAAAATGAATCAACATCAACATTAATATTGTATTTATTTTCTAACACAAAATTTTTAAAAGCAATTTTTAATTTTCTAAATAGATCTTTTTGATCTTTTTTAATTACCATATAAATAGTTTTTTCATCACTAATAAATGAAGTTGATAAATCAGTATCTACTACATACTTTTTATTTTTAACATCAGTTAAACAAACTAAAGTTAATTCTTCTTTTTTATCATTAAATTTAAGCATATATTTTCCTATCTATTTTAAAAATGATTTGACCTTAACATTAATTATAAAGAAATTTGACTAGTATTATAAAATTAAATATTATTGTTAGAATCAATGTCATGAAATATGTTTTTTAATTATTTAAAATAGATTCATCTAATAAAAATTCTTTTAAACCAACATAATAAATACCATTATTATCATGTCATGGAATTATATCTTCATATACAACAACAATTTTTTTAAAACTATCATTTACATTATTTAGTGATCTTGTTTCTTGTTCTTTTTTTTGAGAATCTCAAATACTATATGCTGATTGAATATAATATTTTTGATGATTTTTACTTGCTATAAAATCTATTTCTAGTGTTGTTCTTGTTCTTTTATTATTTTGATTTTGTTATATTTCAACAATTCCTATATCAATATTAAAATCTCTTCTATAAAGTTCGTTATAAATAATATTTTCCATAATGTGGTTTTCTTCATATTGTCTAAAGCTTGGCTTCGCATTTCTTAAACCAATATCAGTAAAATAATACTTTAAAGGTGTGTTAAAATATTTACTACCTTTTACATCATATCTAATAGAGCTTCTAATCAAAAAAGATTCTTTAAAGATATTTAAATATTTTGATATGGTCGTAGAATTGATTTTAATATTTTTTTCAGACATAAAACGATTTGCAAGTCTTAAGGGATTTGTCAATGATCCAATTGCTGAAGAGATAAAATTTAATAAAGTATCTAAAATTTCACCAGTTTCACTAGTAAGAGAATTTCTTTCTAATATGTCTTTAATATATGTTTCATCAACTGTATTTTTTAAATACTTTTGTTTTTCTTCGTCTGTTTTTAGATTATAAATAGCTGGTAACCCACCGTATAACATATAGTGTTTTAATGCTTTGTCTTTATTCTCAAATAAATCATATATTTCAAAAAAAGATAAAGTATTCAAAGATATTTCATCACCCCTACCTCTAAATTGAGTAAGTATATCTGTAGATAGCATTTTTGAATTACTTCCAGTTACATAAACATCAAGATTTGGATTATTATAAAAACTTAAAAGAACATCTACAAAAGTAATTTTTTCTGTATTTGGAGCAAACTCATTTATTTCTGGTTCGCAATATTGAATTTCATCAATTAATAAATAATATTTTTTATTTTTATTTGTTATTTTACTTTGTATAAAGTTATTTAAAGTAGTTGGTGTTCTATACATTCTATTATCATAGCCATCTAGAGATATTTTTATAATTTGATCAGATGGAATATTTATAGAAATTAAATATTTATAAAACAAATTAAATAATAAAAATGATTTACCACATCTTCTAATTCCAGTAATTATTTTTACTTTGCTGTTGTTCATTTTATTTATTAACTGATTTAAGTAAAAATCTCTATTTATTATCATAAGCATCTCAAGGAATTTCTGTGTATTTACACACTTTTTCCTTACATATCTTTAAAATTAAATCTAAAAAACATATTAGTATTAGCCTATTAATCAAGATGCTTTTAACAATTTGATATTACATTTTTATAATATTTAATATAGATAAAATAAAGCATAGGATTTTTTATGAATAAAAAAG
This sequence comes from Mycoplasma mycoides subsp. mycoides SC str. PG1, assembly GCF_000011445.1. Classification (NCBI taxonomy): domain Bacteria; kingdom Bacillati; phylum Mycoplasmatota; class Mollicutes; order Mycoplasmatales; family Mycoplasmataceae; genus Mycoplasma; species Mycoplasma mycoides. Next base: position 266,605 of record NC_005364.2, on the reverse strand, counting down.
AATATATAAAACCACCAACATTTCTCCCGAACCCCATATTTCGGACTAAAATCCAGGAAATGGGGTTTTTATATGTCTAAATTAAATTTAGAAAAAAAGTTAAAAATTGTTAAAGAAGCTAAAAAACTTAATATTAAAAAGAGTACTTATTTAGCAAATAAATATGATATTTCAGTTGATACTGTAAAAAGTTTAGTTAATAGATTTGAAGCGTTTGGAATAGAAGGGCTAATTAATAAGGAAAAAAAGCCTTATTATAGTGCAAAGCTAAAACTAAAAATTGTATTATATAAACTTGAAACTAATCACTCATATGATGAAGTCGCAAAAAAGTTTAATATTATTTATTCATCAACTATAGCTGGTTGAGTTAAAAAATATAGAGAATATGGATTTTTAGGGTTAAATAATAATATAGGAAGACCTAAGAAAATTATGAAAAACCCTAATAAAAAACCAGCTAAAATAAAGAAATCACAAGTAAAAATCAATAATGAACAACAAATTAAAGAATTAAAAGAACAAGTGGAATACTATAAGTTGGAGGCTGAATTCTGAAAAAAGTTCCACACCTTGTTGACAAAAGAAAAATCAACAAGGAAAAAACAAAAGTAGTTTTAGAATTGTTAAAAACACATAAAAAAGTTAAGATTCCTATTCTCTTAAAAATAGCTAAATTACCTAAATCGTCTTTTTATGAATGAAAACATAAGTTAGAAAATACAATAGATAAAGATAAAGAATTAAAGGAAATGATTGTTGACATTTTTAGCAAATCATTTGAAACGTATGGGTATAGAAGGCTAAAAATAGCCTTAAAATCAAAAGGATATATTGTAAATCACAAAAAGATTTTAAAGTTAACTAAAGAGCTTGGAGTTCAGTGTATTAAATTTAGAACAAAAAATGGAAGATATAGTTCTTATAAAGGAACTGTTGGAAAAATTGCAGATAATGTTTTAAAAAGAAATTTTCATTCTTTACAAGCAAACAAACTTTGATGCACTGATGTAACAGAGTTTAAAGTTAATGGTCAAAAGTTATATTTATCACCAATTATTGATCTTTACAATGATGAAATTATTTCATATTCAATTCAAACCAATCCTAACTTAAACCTAACAAATTCAATGCTAGACAAAGCACTTAAAAAGGTTAAAAATACAAATGGTTTGTTGATTCATTCTGATCAGGGATTTCATTATCAGCACATTAGTTGAGCTAAAAAACTAGAAGAAAATAACATAACACAAAGTATGTCTAGAAAAGGTAATTGCTTAGATAATGCTATTATAGAAAACTTCTTTGGTTTATTAAAGCAAGAAATTTATTATGGTGAAAAATATAATTCAGTAGAAGAGTTAACTAAAAGAATTCATAAATATATTTATTAAAAAATTCCCAATTTTGGACACTATATTTTTAAAATAGACTTCATTTCTTTAATATATTTTAATGTTTCAACATCATCTCATTCTTCTCTTTTTCTAGACTTTCTCTTCTTGATTATTTTTGATAAATATCTAAAAGTTTCACTAATTGTTCTATTGTCAAGAACGCCACTATTTAATAGGTGGTTTTTTATTCTGCAAAGCATAATTAAAGATAAAAAGTTAATAAATTCAGTTGCTAATAATCTATAGTTTCCTTGAACATTTGCTTCGTTTTGTTCAAGCACATTTTTAAACTGTTTAAAAAGCAATTCAATTTCTCATCTCTTTTTATACGCGACATAAATATCTTTTAAGTCCAAATCATAATTACACTCAAAAATTATTAATCCAAAAAGATTTTCTCTTTCTAGTAATTTAATTTCATCATACGCACCTTTTTTATGTGCACGACTTATGAAATTTTTCTTTTCTACCATTTCAGTTAGGGTTGATTTATAACAAAAATAATATTTGTTGTTGATGATAATTTTCTTTGCTCTTATTGTGTCGTCATCATAAGTGAAAGTGAAATTAAATCCAGATTTTAAATTAAACTTTTTAAAAGTATGATTTATTTTTATAGGGATTAAATATTTAATATTTTTTTCTCTCATCAAGTTTTTACATTCTTTATCATCAAATCCTTTATCAAGAATTAAAAATCCATTTTTAATCTCATAAGTTCTTAAAAAGTCTCTAAAAGCAGTGTAATCTAGCATATTTCCTGGGTAAACAGAACTAGCAACAGGTTCTTGTGCATTAATATCGTAAGCATAAATAAGGTTTAAGTTTTGAGAGCCTTTAGTTCTAGACTTTCTAGACATTTCAGAGAAAATGTTAGTTTCTGATGTATTGTTTTTCAACATACCATCAATAACTATTGAGTGGTTTGAAAACTCTTCTAATCTTTTATTCATAAAGTCTTCCATCTTCGAACTAGATTTACCTATTTTCTCTAAAAAACTTGAGATAGTGTTTGAAGATAAAGCACATTTTGGGTATATTTCAGAAATAAAATTTGTATCATATTCATGTTTTAAATGTTCGTTTTTAATATCTGAAAACATAGTTCTTAAAGAAGCTATAACATATAATTTTCTAGCATCTTCAAAATCATAAAAATTTAAAAGTTCTCTAAAGATATGATTGTTTAATTTTTCATTTAGTGCAAATAGACCATATGATTTAATATCTACTTCATATGTTTGCTTTTCTATGCTTTGAAAAACACCATTAATAATCTTTCCAATTACTCCTTTTTCAACAGGAATAATTTTTCCATTTTTTCTTATTGATGTTCTTTGTATAACATTATAAATACCTTCTTTTGATGTTGTTTTTACTCTAGTACTAGATGGTCTTGGAATTTTTAATATGTCTTTAGGAATGACCATTTTTATATCTCCTTTTTTATGTGTTAAACACTATACATATATATTTATTTTACCACCTATTTTTAATTTTTTAAACTTTTTTAAAATGAAATTGGAAAAAAATAGAGCTTTTTTTAGCTCTAAATTTAAGAAAATTTAATTATTTAGATATTTTAATGTATTTAATGGACGAAAATAAGAATTTTTTAGTAAATTATTAAAATTATATAGTGTCCAAAATTGGGAATTTTTTAATTTATTGATATAAAAACATAAGAATAAAAGAAAAATTAAAAGGATTGTCTCCTGTACAATTCAGAAAACAATCCTGTTATAATATTGAAAATTTTAGTCCGTGTTTATGGTAGCGGGGGGGATTTTGAAACATTTTTTTATTTATACTATTAATTACTTTTGTTGGTTTTGGTGGTGGTAATGCAATTATGCCAGTTATTAAAAGGTATGCAGTTGATAAATATAAGAGTGATTAGATGAAGATGAATTTCATCAAAATGTGGTTTTAACAAATATGTTACCAGGACCAGCTGCTATTCAAACAACAGCATATATTGCTTTTAAATCTTTATCTAAATTCAAAGCTTATTTAGTTGTTAGTTTAGCTTCAATGCCACATACTTTTTTTGCTGTAGGATTAGTTTTTGCTTTTAATAAAATACCTACTCAATATTTAATAGTTGTTCAACTTGGAGTTTTAATTGCAATTACAGGAGCATTATTAGGATTTGGTTATAACTATTTTAAAAAAGGAAAAAAGTAATGAAATTAAGTTTGTGATTAGTATTATTTTTTACTACTTTACTATTTTCTTTATTTGTTCCAACACCTTATAATGTTCCTGTTTTAGTAATGATTTTAGTAATAGCAATTTATTCAACTATTTTTATAATTAGAAGTAAAAAATTAAAAAAGATCGAATCAAATGAAATTAAGAAAGGAATAGAATAATGTTAAGTTTTATTGCCTTTTTAGTTACATTAGTTTTATTAGTATTTGTTTCATTATCAGTATTTGGTGGTGGTCAAGTTTTTATGCCAATATTTGTATGATTATGAAAATCATTAAATAGCTGATTTAAAATTGAGATTTCAGAAGAATTTATAAATACAGTTTTTGCTGTATCAAATTCAACACCAGGAATTTTAAGTCCAAAGTTTGCAGCAATTACTGGTTATATGATTGCTCAAGGTCAATGATGAGGATTTGTTGCAATGATTTTTACTTATTTAGCATTTGTTTTACCTGCTATTTTTATGATCATGATTGCTATAAAATATTCTCAAAAATTTCATCAATCAACATTTTTTAAAAGATTAATTGATATTATGAATCCAGTTGTTGCTGGAATTATTATTGCTTTAGCTATTGAATTATTTATAAGTTGTATGTTTCCTTACTTTGTATTTAATGAATCAGTTAGTGAGTATTGAAAATTTATAGATCCAAATAAACCAAGCTATAGTATGAAGTTTTTTACAGGTTGAAGACTAATTGCATTATATTGTTATGTTCCAATTGGAATTATTATAAGTTTATTTTTATATCTTAAAAAAGTACCTATTTTTGGTTTAATATTTGCAAATATTATATTTTGTTTAATATTATTTGAACCTTGATTAGGATAAAAAACAATTTAATAAAATATTTAGTTAAAACAATTTCTAAAAAAAGAAATTGTTTTTTTGTGTTTCTCTAATATAGTAAATAAAGAGAAGTTATATTTATAAAAATCTAGTTATAACAGAAAGAAGATGAGTATGAAAAGATCAAAAGAATTTAAAACTTTTGAAGAACAAATTGAAATTTTAAAATCTCGTGGATTAATAATTAAAGATGAACAAAAAGCAATAGAAATATTAAAACAAGAAAATTATTATAATATTGTTAATGGCTATAAAGACTTATTTTTAAGAAATACTTTAAATGATAAAGAAGATGTATTTGTAGAAAATACAACTTTTGATGAACTATATTCACTATTTTTATTTGATAGAGAATTAAGATCTATTTTATTAAAATACATATTAATTTTTGAAAGAGATTTTAAAACTACAATTGCATATAATTTTAGTAAAAAATATAACAAAGATAATAGAATAGATTCATATTTGTATCCAGAAAATTATAGAGATAACTATGTAGAAGTTTTAAATTTTATATCTTCTATTAATAATATAATAGTTTCAAAAAGTGAAAAATCTAATTATATTAGGCATTACATAGAAAATTATGGTCATATCCCTTTATGAGTTGCAGTTAATATTATGTCTTTTGGTAATATGTCATTTATGTTTAAAATTTTAAAAGATGAAGATAGAAACCAAATTATACTTTTTTATGTAATGAGATTTTTGAATCAAAATAATAAGAAAGTTATTCCAAAAAATTTAGAAGTGAAACCTTTTTATCTGGATTAAAAATATTAAATTTAGCAAGAAATATTTGCGCGCACGAAGAAAGAATGTACAACGCTCAATTTGATAGGGTAAAAACAAAAGACATTTCAAAATTACTAGAATATAGTGACTATGATGGTTCTAAACTTATATCTGTTTTCTTGTTTTTAAAAGTAGTTTTAATAGAAAAAAGTTTTGCCCTACTAAAAAAAGATTTATTAGAGATTTTTACTAAATTTCAAAATAGATTTAAAACAATTGAATTTGGTGATATATTAAAGGAAATGGGAATAAAATTAGAAAATTTCTATCAACTATAATTAATAAATTTACAAAATAATAAAAAAACATTTACATATAAAAGTAATGTGCTATTATATGAATAAGGATCATGTCGGTAAAGTGTACGTCACCCCGGCCAAACTATCGCCAGATAAGTGTACGCACCTCTGGCTTTTTATTTTGTCAAATATTTATAGAATATTTTTATAGAGCTGATAAACTTAAAGAATATATTAAGATTATTTAGTTTTGTGCTAATTTAGAGTAAGGTATGTGTCAGCTAGGTATAAGTACTTTAAAAATTTATAAATAGTTCATCTAATCTATGTCTTATTTTTCAAAAAAAATGTATAAAAAAACCTTGGAATTTTCCAAGGTTTTCTCTATTTATTAGCCAGTAAATTATTAAAACTATTAACTAAATATTCATCAATTTTACCATTGTATGTAAATGATAATTGTTCGTTATTAGTTTCATACTTGCTACCATTTTGATGAGTTATTGGATCATAGATATTTTTAAAATCTTGATATGTTCCACCTTCATCTTCTCCATTTTCTTCTTTAGGAGCAGCAGTCATTTCTTCAATTGCTGAATCTAATGGTGAAGTTACACCAACATAATCAGATATTTTTGTTGAATTTTCATATAAGAAATTAATAAATTCATATGCTAAGTCAAGATTTTGAGCATCTTTATAAAGAACTATATTATCTGAAAAGACATTAGTTGATTCGTGTCTATTATTTTTTTCATTTTTCTTATTTGGTCTTCCATAAATGAAATTGATGTTACTACTTGCTTTTTCATAATCATCATCACCTTCATTATGAACATAATTAGCATAAGCAGCATCACCATTATACATAACAGCAAAGTCAAATTTTTCTCTAACTACTAAACTAATTAGATCATCACTATGCAATGAAACACCACTATTTGATAATAATTTAGATAATTCTTTACCAACTTCATCAATTTCTGATTTTTTAGTTAAGTTAACTTTTTGATAAAGTTTTTGAGAACCTAACATAAATACATTTTTAGGATCATTATTTAAAGCTACTTTTTTACCAGCAGCAGCAGCTTTTCATAAAATATCTCAAGATAATGATGAGTTTTCAATTTCTACTTCTTTATTTTTATTTTCATTTTCATTATCTTTATTATTATTTTTGAATTGAATATTATTTTTCTTTAGAAATTCAATATTTTCAGGTGTTGGATTAACAACAATTACTAAATCTCCTCATAAATATGGGATTGAATAATCAAGAATAGAATTAGTGTTTAGATATGTACCATTAGGATTTTTAGTTATTATATCTTTAGTTTCATCTTCTCTATGAATAGGTGATTTTAACATTAGATCTAATAAGCTTTGATTAACTTGTAAATGCTTGTATTTATTATTATCTTTTGTTTCATTACCTTGGTTAAATCCATTACCATTCCCAGTGAACTTACCTCAAATATTTAACTTACTATAATCTATTTTTTGTAAATAGTTTTCTGAAGCTAGTCTTTGAACCATATAATCACTTGGGATCATAATATCATAATCAACAGTATGAAGTTTATTGTATAAAATTTCATTTGAGTTATAAATTTGATAATTAATTCTAATTCTTCTATTATGTTTTTGACTAGCTTGTTGTTCAAATTGACCAATTAATGAAGGATCAATGTATTCTCCTCAATTAGCAACAACCAAATCATAAATATTATTTAAAACATAAGCAGCAGTTAATCCACTAAAAGCTCCAATTCCAATAAATGTAATTAAAATCGCTTTTCAAGATCTTGATATAAATGATTTTGAATGAGAAACATTTTCATCACTACTTGGTAATAATCTAGTTTTTAACTTATCAGCTTTTTGATTTACTTTTTGAATTAAAAATGTGGTCTTATCAATTTTTTGATTATAAAGTTTAGTAAATTTATCAATAATTACTTCTTTTTTATGATTTAAATTATTTAATAATTCAATATCAGTTGTATTTTGAATTTTTAAATCAATATCTTTAGTAATTAGAACTGGAACATAAATTCTATTGATTAATTCATTTAATTGATCAGTTAAATCACTAATTTTATTATTTTTAATATTTTTTAAATCTTTTAATTTTTCAACAACTAATTTTAGTTTGTAATAATCTTTACCTTCTTCAAGTTCAATAATTCATTCTTCAAAATATTTAATTTTTTTATTGTATCAATTAATAGTTTTTTTTGAAGGATTAACTTCTTCAGATAAATCTTGTTTTAATAATTTAATTTTGTTTTGTAATTTTTTAACTTTTAAATTAGCAGTTTGTTCACGTTCTTTAATTACTTCAATTTGATCTTTTAAAAATTCTACTTTTTCTTGTAAAGTTTCAATTTGTAAACTTAATTTAGCAGCTTTTTTAACATCTTTTTCATTACTAAATTGCTTAATTAATTGTTTTAATTTTTCTTCTGATTTTTTTAATCTTGAATAATATCTTTCTTCTTTTTGTATTTTTGATTTTAATTTATATTGTTTTCATTGTAGTTTAGAAATTTTTTTATCTAAGCTTTGCAACTTATAAAAATAAAGTTTAGTCTTTAAAATAAAGTATTTAACTCATAAAGAAAGATTATGAGATTTTTTAATTATAGTTTTACTTTTTAAAATTTGATTTAGCTCATCTAATTGTTTATTTAATTTAGAAATTGTTTTTAATTTGTAATTATTATTAATTAATTTTTGTTTTGTTTCTAAACGAGATTGTTTAATTAAATTAATAGCATTTCAAGTAATAATAGATAAAGCAATTACTAAAACTAAACAAGTACCAAAAACAAAAATAAATGGTCTAGTTTTTTTAGCAGTATAAATAAATGTTGAAACATTAGTTTGCATACCACCAGTAAAATAAGAAATAATAAAATCATCAAAACTCATTGCAAAAGCAATAGCAGCAGCTGTAATAATTGCTGATTTTAAAATAGGTAATATTACTTTAAACATTACTTGATGATTTTTAGCTCCTAAATCATAACTAGCATCAATTAAGCTTGGATCAATTTTTTTTAATCTAGGCATAATTGTAACTAAAACATAAGGAACATTAAATGAAATATGTGCCATAATTAAAGTTAATAGTCCAAATTTTAATCCCATAATTAAAAAAACAATCATTAGTGATACAGCTGTAATTACATCAGCATTGATTAAAGGAATATTTGCAATTGATACCCACTTGTTTTTAGTTACCCTATTAACTCTGCTTAATCCAATTGCTGCTAAAGTTCCGATCACTAGTGAAACTATAGTTGAAATTACAGCAACAAATAAAGAAGTAATAATTGATTTTATAAAAGGGGAATTTTTAAAAAATGATTCATATCAAGAAAAACTAACATGAGTTCATTTAATAGTAGTATCTCCATTGTTAAATGAAAAAACTACCATTGCTAAAATGGGTGCATAAATAAATAGCAAAACAAAAGCAAAATAACTTCTTTTTAAGAGTTTTTTCATTTTCTTTTATTTCCTTTCATTTCAAATTTATTACTAATTAGTTTCATAACAAGCATTAAACCAAATACTAAGATAGCTAAAACTACTGAAACAGCAGCACCATATCCAAAATCATTTCCTTGGAAAAAATAAGATTCAATAGCAGCAGAAACTAAATAGATTCGTCCTCCACCCATATAATGAACAACAATCAAACTAGTAGCAGCTTGAACTAGCACTAAGCTAAAAGCAGTTAGTACTCCAGGTATAGATGATCTTAAAGTAATAGATCAAAATGTTCTAAATTTTGAAGCCCCTAAATCTAAAGCAGCTTCTTCTAAATCAGTTTGTCTTGATTCTAATGAATCATAAATTGGAGCTATTGCAAAAGGTAAAAACATATAAGTCATACCAATAATAATAGCAATTGGTGTTCCTATTGCAAAATCAGCTAATAAGTAAAATAGAGTTTGTAATCCTAATACTTTTAAAAGCATAGAAATTCACATAGGCATTGTTACAATGACTCACATATTTCTAGCTAAAATTTTTGATTTCATTTGAGCCATCATTAAAGCAATCGGATATCCAATTAAAACGCATAGCATCCCAGCTACAATTGCATATAAAATAGATAGAAATAATGAATATAAAATACCATTACTTGTAAATAACTTAGCAAATTTCTCAAAAGAGATTTTAAATAATGTAATCCCATCTGCTGGTTGAATAAAAGCATAAATTAAGATTGAAACTAAAGGAAGAATAACTAAAATTACCATTACTAAGATAAATGGAGCTAGAATTGGTCACACTTTATCTTTTGAAAAATGAAATAATTTAGTTTTTGATAAATAATGATTAATATCTTTTACTTTTAATCTTAAAGATTCGCGTTTTTTTTGTTTTTCAATATTTTCAATAACTTGTTCTAATTCATCTTGATTGATAATTTTATTTTCAATTACATTATTATCTTTTAGATTTTTATTTTCCATTAATTATCAACCTCTTTTCACATAACATGAACGTTGGCTGGTTTTCACTTAATTGAAACTTGTTGATCTACATCATATTCATTGATTGTATGAATAATTCATTGTCTTTTTTTACTAGTTTCAACAACTATTTCTCAGTGTATTCCTTTAAAAGTTGTTTTAATAACTTTTGCATTAAAAAATCCATTATTTGGGTTTTTAATAATAATATCTTCTGGTCTAATGATAATATCAATTGATGATTCATTTTCACCAAAGTTAGTATCAATACATTCAAAAACTTTACCATCAAATTTAATTTTGTTATCTTCTAAAAAGATTCCATCAGTAATAATATTTGAACTACCAATAAAGTTAGCTACTCAAGCATTTTCTGGTTCATTATAAATTTCTTCAGGTGTTCCTATTTGTTGAATAGTTCCTTGATTCATAACAACTATACGATCACTCATACTTAAAGCTTCTTCTTGATCGTGACTTACCATTATAAAAGTAATTCCAATATCTTGTTGTAAACGCTTTAATTCTTCTTGCATAGTTTTTCTTAATTTAACATCTAAAGCAGCCATTGGTTCATCTAATAATAAGACTTTTGGTTTCATAACTAAAGCTCTAGCAATTGCTATTCTTTGTTTTTGACCACCAGAAAGTTCATCTATTTTTTTGTTTTCATATCCTTCTAAACCAACTTGACGAATTTGACGCATTACTTCACGTTCAATAATATCTTTTTTAGTTTTTTTAATAGTTAAACCAAAAGCCACATTATCAAAAACATTTAAATGTGGAAATAAAGCATATGATTGAAATATAGTATTAAATTGACGTTTATTAATTGGGATTGGAATTAAGTTTTTATCCTCAAATAAAATTTCTCCACTGTTTGGTTTTTGAGATCCACCAATAATTTTTAAAATTGTAGTTTTTCCACAACCACTAGGACCTAGAAGAGTGATAAACTCCCCTTCTTTAACATTAAAACTGATACCTTTTAATACAACTTGTCCGTCATATTCTTTAGTAACGTTTCTTAATTCTAATATATTATTTTCCATTTTTCTCCTTAATTTATTGTAAAAAGATTAGAATTTTAACAACAAAAGAAGTCATTAGACTTCTACTTAAGGGAGAGACTTTCAGTTTCTAAAACAGTTTCATTTATTTGAGAAAGAACAAACATAATTTCTAATCAAGATGTTAAAAATTTAATTGGTTCATCAATTATTTTTAGCATGTTTGCCCTCCTTTTTTTGTTTTACATTACATTAATTTTACTATCAAAAGATAATCTAAAAAGTTTTTGCCAATATTAAATAATAAATATTTTTTTAATATAAATCAATGCTAAATTAACTTTTTTCTTGGTTTTTTAAATAAAAATCATTAATTATAAAAAAATCTCTCCTGAGAGAGATTTGATTATTTATTTAAAGCTTTTTTAGCTTGTTTAACAATTTTTTTGAATTCCTCATTGTTATTAATAGCTAATTCTGAAAGCATTTTTCTATTAATATTAATGTTAGCTAATTTTAAACCGTGCATAAATGTTGAATATGATAATCCTTCTGGTCTAACTGCAGCATTAATACGAACAATTCATAATGATCTAAAATCACGTTTTCTTTCTTTACGACCAATAAATGCATAAGCCATTGAACGAATCACTTGTTCGTGTGCTTTTTTATATGATGATTTTTTAGTTCCAAAATAACCTTTAGCAAGTTTAATTCAACGTTTTCTTCTTGCTCTAGTTACTTTTACTTTTCCATATTTAACTCTTGCCATATTCTTATTACCTTCCTATTATTGTAAAAGCCCTTTTAGATTTTTCATATCTACTTTGCTAATAATTGTTGCTTTACTTAGTTGTCTTTTTTGCTTAGTAGTTTTACCTGTTGCACGGTGTGATCTATAAGCTTTAGCTCTTTTTAGTGTTCCATTTGATTTAACAGTAACACGTTTAGCTAAAGACTTTTTAGTTTTCATTTTTGGCATAATCTAATATCTCCTTTGTTCTTAACTAATTTTTCTTAGGCACAATATACATATCTAGGAATTTACCATTTAACTTAGCTTCTTTTTCCATTTTACCAACATCACTAACTAGTTCAAAAAAATTATTTAGTGTTTGTTGTCCTAAATCAAGATATACAACTTCTCTACCTCTAAATTTTAAAGAAACTTTAACACGACTACCTTCTTCTAAAAATTCTTTTGCTTTTCTTGCTTTTGTTTCTAAATCGTGTTTTCCAATATTAACTGTAATTCTAATTTCTTTGTTTTCAATTTTAGTTTGGTGTTTTTTAGCTTCTTTAGATTTTTTTTGTTGTTCATATTTTAATTTACCAAAATTTACAATTCTAGTAATTACAGTACCATCAGGTTGTACTCCAACTTGATATAAATCTAAGTTTTTTGATCTTGCTATTTCTAAAGCTTGTCTTTTTGACATAACTCCTAAATTTTGCTTGTCTTCATCAATAACTAGTACTTGGTGAGCTCTTATAAACTCATTAACAGGATCTTGATTTTTTATTGGTCTTGAATTTCTATTTCTGTTTTCCATCCAGTTCTCCTTAAAATAAAAAAATGTGCCATTAAAGAATTAGAAAGCACATTTTTTGCATATAACTAAAATAAAAAAGTTATTACCATTTTGCTAGTAGCTAATGGTGAGCACGTGCTTCTTTCTTAAACGATAATATTATATATATTCATCTAATTTAATGCAAGTAAAAGACAATAATTTCTAAATTTATTCAATAATAATTCAATTATTATTTTTATATAAAGGGTCAGTTTTATTAATATGGTCATAATAAAGAACACCAATGTTATGATCCATTTCATGTTGAAAGACTATTGCTTGATAGTTTCTTAAAGTTAAAGTTAGATATTGTTTAGTTAGTCAATCATAACCTTGAACAACAATTTTATAATGTCTTGGTACAAAACCTAGATGATAATTATCAACACTTAAACAACCCTCACCATTTTTTAAACAAGCAATTTGAGTTGAAGTTGAAATTAGTTTTGTATTAATCATTGCATATTGTTCTATTTTATTATTATCAAGTTGAAATCTTACATAAAACATATCTTTATTAACACCAATTTGTGGAGCTGCTAGTCCAACAGCTGGACGTAAATAATCTTTATTATTTATATTGTTATTATTTTCATCTTGACTAAAAGTAACAAAATCAATTAGTTTTTTTAATACTAATTCTTCATTATTACTTAAATTTGTAGGATCAATAATTTTAGTAGATTTTGTTCTTATAATTTCTTTTTTATGATCTTTAACTAATCAACTGTTTGAAGGAATTTTATCTTGTAACAAATAACTTTTATCCATATTTATGCTCCATTACATCCATATTATAGCAAAATAGATTTGTTATAATTAAATATAAATGATTGGAGTAATTATGCATATAATTTCTGGTAAGTATAAAAAGATGAAACTACAAACTTTAGACTCATCAATAACAAGACCAACTTTAACAAGAATTAAAGAAGATATGTTTAATATAATTAGTAATTATTTTATTTTTGAAAATAAAACAAGTTTAGATTTGTTTGGTGGTTCTGGTTCTTTATCTATTGAAGGATTAAGTAGAGGAATTAAATTTGCTATTATTAATGATTTAAATAAAGACGCTAATAAGATTATTTCTTTTAATTTAAAAAAAATTCCAACTAGTGATTATGTTTTATATCAAAAAGATTATTTAGATTTATTAAATTTATTAAAAGTTCAACATCAAAAAGTAGATCTAGTATATTTAGATCCACCTTTTAAACAAATAGAATATTATTATGTAGTTTTTGCTTTTTTAATCAATAATAATTTATTAAATGATTGAGCAATTATAATTAGTGAAACAAACCAAAAATTAGATTTGACTAAAATTAAAGATCTAAGTCTATTAAAATTTAAAGACTATAACAAAAAATATTTGTACATATTTAGATTGGAAAAATAAAAATGAAAAAAGGTAAAATGATCATAATTTCAGGACCAAGTGGAGTTGGTAAAGGTTCAGTCAATGGAGAACTTTTACAAAATCCAGATCTACACTTAAGATATTCAGTTTCAATGACAACAAGAAAACCTAGAAATGGTGAAGTTGATGGAGTAAATTATTTTTTTGTTTCAAATGAAGAATTTGCAAAAGCCATTGTTAATGATGAGTTAATTGAATATGCACATTTTGTTGGTAATTCTTATGGTACTCCTAGAAAATATGTTGAACAAGAATTAAAGAAGGGTAATAATGTTATTTTAGAAATTGAAGTAGATGGAGCTACTCAAGTTTTAAATAAAGAGCCAAATGTTTTGTCTATTTTTTTAATGCCTCCAAATCCAACTGAGCTAGCTAATAGAATTAGAGGAAGACAAACTGAAGATGAAGAAAAAATAAAAGCACGATTAGATAAAGCTTTATTAGAAATTCCTTTAAAACATAATTATCAATATGTAATTGAAAATGATAATGTACCTAACGCTGTTGCAAAAATTACTGATGTTTTACATTTAGAAGGTTTAACTGATATAAAAACTCCAACTGTATATGAAAGATTAGAACAAATTGTTGAACAAATTGTTAAAGAAAAATATATGTATTTTGTTAATAATTGAGAAACTAATGTTAAGTTATTAGCAAAAAATGAAGAAGAAAAAAATAAAGCTAAAAACTTTGATGCTGAAACTTATTTAATTAAATTATTAACTAAAAAGGTATATCACAAAGTTCTAGGACATGGTGATTTTTCTAAATTACTAGATAAAGATTTTGTTGATTTTAAAATTCAAAAATTAATGTTTAAAATTAATTTCTTTAGTGTTGAACAAAAACATTATAATAACGATGAATTCTAGATATATTGCTTTTGATATTTTAAAAAAAGTTTTTGTTAATAAAGCTTATTCTAATGTTTTATTAAATAAAATTAGTAAAAAAGATTTAAATCAACAGACTAAAGATTTTATATTTAATTTAGTGCATGGAGTTATTAGTAATAAAATTCATTTAGATTATTTACTAACTAAACTAATTGATGTTAAAAAAACTTCAATTGATTTACAAATTATTTTATTAATTAGTTTATATCAAATGATCTATTTAAATAGTATTCCAAATTATGCTATTGTTAATGAGAGTGTAAATTTAATAAAAACTACTAGTCAAAAACAAGCTAATTTTATTAATGCTATTTTAAATAAGTTTTTAAGATTTAAAGATACATATTTAGAAATTAATTTAGATAATAAAGACTTAGAATTATGCATACTTCATTCTTTTTCTTATGAGCTTTATTTAATGTTAATTAAACAATATGATAAAGATATTGTTAATCAAATAGTTGTTAATAATCACCAAATACCAAAACTATATATTAGATTAAATACTTTAAAAATTACATCTGATCAACTTTTTAATAAATATAAGGACATTTATTTATTAAAAAAAACTAATGTTAATGACTGTTTAATTGCAAATAAAACAATTATTAATTCTAATTTGTATAAAAATGGTTTTATAACTATTCAAGATAAAGCTTCAATTTTAGTTAGTCAAATTTTAAATCCAAGTTTAAATACAAAAGTTTTAGATATGTGTAGTGCACCTGGTGGTAAACTTACTCATTTATCAATGATTTTAAAAAATACTGGAAATATAATTGGAAATGAAATAAATGAATCAAAAATTAAACTAATTAAAGAAAATATTAATCGTTTAAATTGTTTAAATATTAGTTTAACTAATATGGATGCTAGAAAAATTAAACAAAAAGAAGAATTTGATTATGTTTTATTAGATGCTCCTTGTTCAGGATTTGGAGTGTTTAAAAGAAAACCAGAAATTAAACTAAGATTTGATCAAGTTCAAGTAAATAGCATTATTAATTTACAAGAAGAATTACTAGAGTCAGCTTATTATAATCTAAAAAATAATGGTGAAATGGTTTATTCAACTTGTACAATTAATCAAGATGAAAATCAAAATCAAATTACTAAGTTTTTAAATAGGCATGAAGATATGGTTAAACTTTATGAAAAACAAATCTTTGGTTTTGAAGAAAATACAGATGGATTTTATATTTGTAAATTAAAAAAACTAAAGGAGAATCATGAGTAATTCATATAAAAGTATAGAACTTTTTGCTGGTGCTGGTGGTCTTGCTTTAGGATTAGAACAAGCTGGATTTGAACATGTTGGATTAGTTGAATTTGATAAACAAGCAGTTGAGACTTTAAAATTTAATAGCCCAAATTGAAATATAGTCTTTGAAGATGTGCAAAAAGTTTCCCAGCGTGATTTAAAAAAAGAATTTAATCTTAAAGAACGTGAATTGGATTTATTATCTGGTGGAGCTCCTTGTCAAAGTTTTAGTTATGCTGGAAAAAGATTAGGTTTAGATGATATCAGAGGAACTATGTTCTATCACTATGCTACTTTTTTAAATAAATTAAAACCTAAAATGTTTTTATTTGAAAATGTCAAAGGTTTATTAACACATAATAAAGGACAGACTTTTCAAACAATTTGTGATATATTTTCTCAACAAGGTTATGAAATTACTTATAAAGTTTTAAATGCATTAGATTATATGGTTGCTCAAAAAAGAGAAAGACTAATTGTTATTGGAATTAGAAATGATTTGACTAATTTAATAAAATTTGAATTTCCTAAAAAACATCAAAAAAAATTAGTTTTAAAAGATATTTTAAAAAACGTACCAAAAAGTGAATGTGCAAAATATTCAAAAGAAAAACAAGAAATATTTAAACTAGTTCCTCCTGGTGGATGTTGAAAAGACATTGATCAAAATATAGCTAAAAAATATATGAAGAGTTGTTGAAATATGGAAGGTGGAAGAACTGGTATTTTAAGAAG
This sequence comes from Mycoplasma mycoides subsp. mycoides SC str. PG1, assembly GCF_000011445.1. Taxonomy (NCBI): domain Bacteria; kingdom Bacillati; phylum Mycoplasmatota; class Mollicutes; order Mycoplasmatales; family Mycoplasmataceae; genus Mycoplasma; species Mycoplasma mycoides. The sequence continues at coordinate 249,709 of NC_005364.2, read as the reverse complement.
ATTAAGTTTAGATGAACCTGGTCTAACAGTATTAACCACACCTCAAATGAAACAAACTGAAAGATGTCATCCTTTAGAAATAAGACCTTTTAGTATTAGAGAAAATGCAAGAATTCAATCATTTCCAGATGATTGAGTTTTTAAAGGAACAATTGCTAGTCAATATAAACAAATTGGAAATGCTGTGCCTTGTAATTTAGCTAAAGAAATTGGAAAAAGTATTATAAAATCTTTACAAGGAATTGATGTAAATGAGTAATGAATTTATATTAGATTTTATAAGTAAACAAGATTTTGAAAAACACGTAACAGATACAATTAACCAATATAAAGAATCTCTAAAATCTATTAGTTTAAAAAAGCTTAATAGAAACATTGTCGATCCAATAAAGCTTATTTTTGATAAAAATATTTTCAATAAAGAATTTAAAGAAATTATTGAATTAGAAATATCTAGACAAAGAGATAAAACAAACAACAATGTAATCGGTTATTTTCATCAAAACATTTTTAAATATATTAAAAATTGTAAAGTACCACCTCAAGGATGAGATGTAATTTTTCAAAGTAGCGAATATACATATTATGTCGAGATGAAAAATAAGCATAATACTATGAATAGTGTTACAGCATCTGGCATTTATATGAAAATGCAAAATCATTTATTAAATTATGATAATAATGAAAAAAGTGTTTGTGCACTAGTTGAAGTAATTGCTAAGCGTTCTCAAAATATTCCATGGGTTATGAAGATTAAAAACCAAAAACCGATTGGAAATAGACGCATAAAAAGAATATCAATAGATAAATTTTATGAAATCGTTACAGGAATTAAGGATTCTTTTAAAAATTTATGTTTACAACTTCCAATAACACTAGAAAAACTTGTAAGTGAAAATGTTTTTCTTAAAGTTGAAAAAGATACTGTTTTTGAAGAACTAAGTAAAATAAACAATGATATTGTTTTAGCTTTATACAAATTAGCCTTTTCAACTTATGAAGGGTTTGAATTTTAAAATTTAATAATACAAAAAATAACACTAGAAACTAGTATTTATCGTTTCTGTGTTGTTTTTGTTCTGCTTGAGTTAATCAACGCTTTCTCAACCTAATGTCTGTTGGTGTAATTTCAACTAACTCATCATTTGAAATATATTCTAAAGCTTCTTCTAGACTCATTTTTCTAGCTGGTGTTAATTTAACAGCATCATCAGTCCCACTAGCTCTAGTATTAGTTAATTTTTTTGCTGTTGTTGGATTTACATATAAATCATTATCTCTTGAATGCTGACCAATAATCATTCCTTCATAAACATCAACTTGAGGACCTATAAATAAAATTCCGCGTTCTTCAAGATTATTTAAAGCATAAGGTAAACTTTTACCATTTGCCATTGATACTAATACTCCGTTTTGTCTTGAGACAATTTCACCTTTATATAGTTCATATCCACTACTACTTTTAACCATAATACCCTCACCATGAGTATCATTTGTAAATTCTGATCTAAATCCAATTAATCCTCTTAATGGTATAGAATAAGTAATTTTATCTCTAATACCATCAGAATCCATATCTAACATAATTCCTTTTCTTTGATTTAATTTATTAATAACAGTTCCAGAATATTCAGTTGGTGTATTAATAATTACTTTTTCAATTGGTTCTAATAAATCTCCGGTCATTGGATTACGTTGAAAAATTACTTCTGGTTTTGAAATTGCTAGTTCAAAACCTTCTCTTCTCATTGCTTCAATTAAAACTGAAATATGTAATTCTCCACGTCCTAAAACTTTAAATCCTTCAATTTCAGAATTAATCAAAGGTTCAATTCTTAAACCAACATTGACTTCAACTTCTTTTTCTAAACGCTCTTTAATATTTCTTGAAGTAACAAATTTACCAACTCTTCCAGCAAATGGTGAAGTATTTACTAAAAAGTTCATAGACATTGTTGGTTCTTCAATATGGATTGGTTTTAATGGTTTAATAATATTTAAATTATTAATAGTATCTCCAATTGAAATATCTTCAATTCCAGCAAATGTAATAATATCTCCAGCAAATGCTTGTTTAACTTGAACTCTATTTAATCCTTGATAAACCATTAATTTTGCAATTTTTCCTTGCTTAATAATTCTATCATTTTTAACAATACTTACGATTTGATTTTCTTTAATACTTCCTTCAAAAATTCTTCCAATTCCAATTCTTCCAATAAAACTATCATAAGCTAAACTTGAAACTTGCATTACTAGATCATTATTAGATAGTTCAGTTGGATATGATCCAACTTGATTAATAATAGTTTCAAATAAAGGTGTTAAATCATTACTTTGTTCTTCTAGACTATATTGAGCAATTCCATTTTTTGCAATTCCATATAAAGTTTTAAAATCAAGTTGTTCATCTGTTGCATTTAGTTCTAAAAATAATTCAATTACTTCTTCAACTACTTCTAAACTTCTTTGATCTTTTTTATCTATTTTATTAATAAATAAAATTGGGTTTAATCCAATTTCTAAAGCTTTTTGTAAAACAAATCTGGTTTGAGACATTGGTCCTTCACTTGAATCAACTAATAAAATTACAGTATCAACTGTTTTCATAATTCTTTCAACTTCACTAGAAAAATCAGCATGTCCTGGAGTATCTACTATATTAATTTTGTAATCTTTATAAGTAATAGAACAGTTTTTAGAATAAATTGTAATTCCTCTTTCTCTTTCTTGATCATTTGAATCCATAACTTGTTCAATTACTTCTTGATTTTGTCTAAAAACTCCACTTTGTTTTAATAAAGCATCAACAAGTGTAGATTTACCAGCATCAACGTGTGCAATAACAGCAATATTTATTATTTTTTGATTATTCATTCTAACACTTCTAAATTTAAGCAATATATTAATTTTATTACATTGATTTTTATTAATTAGGGACTGCTACCCTAAAAGTAAACACAAGAAATATCATTTAAATTAAAATGATTGTTAGCTTTATTCTAACTATTTTATTTTTAAATTTCAAGTACTTTTTGATAAAAAAATAAAAAAAATAATGACGCCAAAAATCATCTATTGATAAAATAGATGTTTTTCTATTACTTTTAATTTAAAAACTTAAAATTTTAAAATTTTTCTTTTATTTAAATTGATTTTTGATTCTTTTTCTTGATTATGTCATTTTAAATATTCAGATACATCTTTTAAATAATCATTAAAATCTTTATAATTCTTTTTATTTGAATGTATTGTGTTCTTTTTTAATTGAGCGTGATAACTTTCAATAACAGCATTATCAGTACAACTGTAATTAGCTCCCATTGATTGTAAAATATTATATTTTTTACAAATCTTTCTAAAAGAGTTAGATTCGTAAACTAGTGCATGATCTGAATGAATGATTATATTATTTGTATTAATATTTAACTGTTTTAATTTATAAATAGCATTTTTAAAATTAGTATTAATTAAATTAGAATTATTTTTTTCACTAATTCTATAATCTATAATCTGTCTACTTGCACCATCTAACATAGTTGATAGATAAGTTTTTTTACCTTTATAAATTAAATAAGTAACATCAGTATATAAAACTTTACCAAATTCAATTACTGATTTAAAATTTCTTTGAATTAAATCTGGTATATTAAATTTATTATGCCCGGATTTATGTTTGTTATGCCTTTTATTTTTTAATCAGCATACAATTAGTTTGTATTTTCTCATTATTTTTAAAATAACTTTATGATTAATAACTAAATTAAACTCTTTTAAAAGTGCTTCTTTAATTTTTCTATATCCTCTTGGTCTTTTATCAAATATATGTTTTATTATTTTTTCTAATTTATTAGTTTTAATAATTTTATTTTTATTAACCTGTTGCTTTAATTTTTTATAATATGAACTTTTTGAAATTTTTAGAAATTCTAAAATAGGTTTTAGTGAAATTTTGTATTTTTTTCTTATAATTTCTATTTGTTTAAATACTTTGATTTTATTTTCATTAGTATTTTGTCATAAGTTTTGTTTTTTAATAATCCTTGTTGTTCTAGATGTTTTTTATTAGCTTTATTAAGTAAATAATTATATGAGTTATTTAAAATCCTTTCAGAATCTCCCGAACCCCATATTTCGGACTAAAATCCAGGAAATGGGGTTTTTATATGTCTAAATTAAATTTAGAAAAAAAGTTAAAAATTGTTAAAGAAGCTAAAAAACTTAATATTAAAAAGAGTACTTATTTAGCAAATAAATATGATATTTCAGTTGATACTGTAGAAAGTTTAGTTAATAGATTTGAAGCGTTTGGAATAGAAGGGCTAATTAATAAGGAAAAAAAGCCTTATTATAGTGCAAAGCTAAAACTAAAAATTGTATTATATAAACTTGAAACTAATCACTCATATGATGAAGTCGCAAAAAAGTTTAATATTATTTATTCATCAACTATAGCTGGTTGAGTTAAAAAATATAGAGAATATGGATTTTAGGGTTAAATAATAATATAGGAAGACCTAAGAAAATTATGAAAAACCCTAATAAAAAACCAGCTAAAATAAAGAAATCACAAGTAAAAATCAATAATGAACAACAAATTAAAGAATTAAAAGAACAAGTGGAATACTATAAGTTGGAGGCTGAATTCTAAAAAAAGTTCCACACCTTGTTGACAAAAGAAAAATCAACAAGGAAAAAACAAAAGTAGTTTTAGAATTGTTAAAAACACATAAAAAAGTTAAGATTCCTATTCTCTTAAAAATAGCTAAATTACCTAAATCGTCTTTTTATGAATGAAAACATAAGTTAGAAAATACAATAGATAAAGATAAAGAATTAAAGGAAATGATTGTTGACATTTTTAGCAAATCATTTGAAACGTATGGGTATAGAAGGCTAAAAATGGCCTTAAAATCAAAAGGATATATTGTAAATCACAAAAAGATTTTAAGGTTAACTAAAGAGCTTGGAGTTCAGTGTATTAAATTTAGAACAAAAAATGGAAGATATAGTTCTTATAAAGGAACTGTTGGAAAAATTGCAGATAATGTTTTAAAAAGAAATTTTCATTCTTTACAAGCAAACAAACTTTGATGCACTGATGTAACAGAGTTTAAAGTTAATGGTCAAAAGTTATATTTATCACCAATTATTGATCTTTACAATGATGAAATTATTTCATATTCAATTCAAACCAATCCTAACTTAAACCTAACAAATTCAATGCTAGACAAAGCACTTAAAAAGGTTAAAAATACAAATGGTTTGTTGATTCATTCTGATCAGGGATTTCATTATCAGCACATTAGTTGAGCTAAAAAACTAGAAGAAAATAACATAACACAAAGTATGTCTAGAAAAGGTAATTGCTTAGATAATGCTATTATAGAAAACTTCTTTGGTTTATTAAAGCAAGAAATTTATTATGGTGAAAAATATAATTCAGTAGAAGAGTTAACTAAAAGAATTCATAAATATATTTATTGATATAACGACATAAGAATAAAAGAAAAATTAAAAGGATTGTCTCCTGTACAATTCAGAAAACAATCCTGTTATAATATTGAAAAATTTTAGTCCGTGTTTATGGTAGCGGGGGGGAATGATATTTTCAATATTTTAAAGTATTAAAGTTAACATTAAAGTCTTTACATATTTCCTTAATAGTTTTTTGTTTTAACTGTAAAATAATTGTTGTTTTTAAGTTAAATTCATATTTCATAATCGATTCCTCATTAATTAATATAAAGCTAAAAAATCCTATTTTTTTGATTTTAGACTAGAAAAATAAAGGTTTTTATGTGCTGAGTTATAGCAAAATATATAAAGATATATCGAGTTATATAATGTTTTTTGTATTTTAGGAAAATTAAGTTTGTTGTTTTTAACAAAATATGTTAAAATTAATTAAACATCGAAAAATTAATTAATTTTTTCAAGTCTTTTAACAGAATTGAAACCATATCAAAAAACGTTATTTTTAGATAATGTTTTTTGTTTTACACAAGCAACCACTTAGGTTGCTTTTTTCATTTTTATCTAAATCCTTACAAATCAAAGTATTAAAAAAACACTTTTAAAATAGAAAGGATTTTATGAATAAAAAAGAATTAATTAGTGAAATTTTTTTTAAAAGAAAAACTGGAGAACAAATTATCATTCCAGCTAGTAAAACAGCAAAATTTAAACCAGCTAAAAAACTTAAAGAATTACTAACTGAGCAATAGATATATCAAGATATATCAAAATATATATCCTGATATATACAAAAAAGTTAAACAATGAAAAAATTATTAGCTATTCTTTCAAGTTTTACATTAGCTAGTTCTATAACTCCAATGATTGTTTCTTGTTCTTGATTTTTTAATGGTATTAGTGGTAATAGTTTTTTAAACAGTAGAAATATTAATTCTTCATCTAATAACAATAATACTCATAAAAATAATCCAAGATCCAATGATAATTCAACAGAAACTAAAAATTTAGATTCTAGTTTATTAGTTAGTCTTGAATCTAATAATTTTGAAGTACAACCTTTTAATAATTCTTGAGAAGAAACTTCTAAGATATATCAAAAAGAAGTTACTGAATTAATAAGTGAATTGGCAAATTGAGAAATTGAACTATTTAGAGAAGAAGAATTATCTTTAGATGAAATTAAAAGTTCTTATAATGAACTTATTTATCCATCAAAAATTCAAATTCAATGATGAAAATCTGTAATTAAACAAGTTGAATATGAACAAAATAAAACCCAAACAAATCTTAGAAATTTAATAATTCAATTAAAAAGAACAATTGATTATATAGATAATCAAAAACATTTAAATTCAGATATTAATGATAATAATAAATCAGCAGATTCTATTAAAACATTAAATAATCTTAAAACCTTTTTAACTAATCAATTAGAAAATTTTAAAAAACAACTTTCAAATGAGAAGCTAGAAAGAGAAACTTTATACGATTCAAATGACGAAACAATTTGTACTCAAATAGGGTATTTTACAAATCATAAAGGTGAAATCCAAATTGAACAATTCAAATCAACAACTAAAAAAGTACCAAAAGACTTACCTAAAGAAATCACAAGTCTAAAAGCTGCTTTTGCAGATAACAAAAATATAACAATTGATGGAATAGAGTCTTGAGATACATCAAACATAACAAATATGTCTGAATTGTTTACCAAAGCAACTTTATTTAACCAAAATATATCAAACTGAAATACTTCAAATGTAACTGATATGAGTTTTATGTTTGAAGACTCAAATTCATTTAATCAAGATATTTCTAATTGAGATACATCAAATGTTAAAAATATGAATAAAATGTTTTCTAATGCTAAGAGTTTTAATCAAGAAATTTCAACTAAAAAAATAGGAGATGAATCTAACCAATATATAGGTTGAAACACTTCATTTGTAAAAAATATGGTGGGTATGTTCTCAGGAGCTGATTCTTTTAATCAAAATATTTCTAATTGAAACATTTTAAATTTAGAAAATTTAAACAATTTTAGTAGTTCTGACTCTAAATGAAAACCTGAATACAAACCAAAATTTAATAAATAAAACATACAAAAGTATATCAAGTTATACACCTTGATATACCTAGAAAGGACAAATGGCAATAATTTTAAAACAAGCAATTTATAATGCTGATAAAACTGAATGCTTAGAAATTGGATATTTTTTAAACTCTAAAAGTGAAATTCAAATCCAACATATGCCGATAACCATTAAAAAAGTACCTAGTGCTTTGCCAAAAGAAATCACAAGTTTAAAAGAAGCATTTCAAGCAAATTTAAACAAATTTATTGATGGCATTCAATATTGAGATACTTCTAATGTGACTGATATGAGTTTTATGTTTAATGGAGCACAAAACTTCAACCAAGATATCTCTTCTTGAAAAACTTCAAAAGTTAAAAATATGAGTTTTATGTTTTCTGGATGTAGATGTTTTAACCAAAATATTTCTAAATGAGATTTTTCAAGAGTTATAAATATTTCTTATATGTTTGAAGCAACAAATTCATTTAAAAAAACTTATCTAAATCTAATTTTAATAAGTTACTTGCTTGAGAAAATTGAGCGAAAAACTCTCTAATTTATCAGAAAAAAGAATTTTGACCAAAATACATTAGAGAACTAATTTAAAAAAGTATATCAAGTTATATACCTTGATATATCTAAGTAACCAAAAGAAAGGACTAATTAAAATGAATCTAGTAAATATTGTAGGACAAATAGAAGGAGACGCCACTGTTGCTTATACTTCAAAAGATGGAGCAAAAAAATTTTATAAGTTTATTGTTAAAGTTCCAAAACCATATAAATCAAAAGAAGTAGACTCATTTGATTATATTAATATTAAAACTTGATCAAATGCTGTTGATGATGAGTTTTTATTACACGATCAAGCTGTTGTTGGAATTGAAGGAAGAATTGAATCTTTTACTTCAAATAATGATTTAACAAATATTAGGAATGAAATTTTTGCAAATAGAATCTTGTACTTAAACTAGCAAAGGAACATATCAAAGTATATCAAGTTATACACCTTTATATACATAGAAGGGAAATAAACTATGAATCAATCAATAGAATATGTAAATAATAATTCATATTCTAAAATCATTGAAACAAGTGAGCAAGCAAAAGAACGTATTAAAAAACAAAAAAAACTAATACTTTATTTACTTTAGTTCTTCTTTTTGCAACTTTAAGTTTTGGGTTATTTATTTTGCTTTCACTTTTTATACTTTCTAAAACTGATTTTGTATACAAAATTACAATAGCAACTTTAAGTTATGTTTTAGTTTTAATGTTTTGTTCATTTTATTGAATTTATTATTCAAAAATAATTCAAGTTAAAAAGAAATATGTTCAATTCTATTCAAATAAACAAGCTAAAGCTGAATTAAAACTTGAAAAACACCAATCAAAACATAAATATCAACAACTCAAAAAACAAACTAGATTAACAATAAATCAAACAAAATTAGAAAAACAAAAAATGAAAAGTGAAAATAGTAAAACTAATCAACAAATTAATTTTGCTAAAAAACAAGATTGTTTAGACAGAAAAGAAACAATCTAGAATTATAAAAGAACAAAATAGATTACATAAACAAGAATTAAATGACAGTATTCAACTTTCTCAACATAATTCTAGATTAAAAAAAGATTTACTACTTCACCAACAAAATCTTGATTATGAACGTACAAAACTTCAAATGGATCTACAAAATGACTTAAAAAATGAAGAAATTTTAGAACAAATCAAAAAAGCAAGAGTGAAATTTGAACAACAAATTTATGCTACTTCACCTAATAAAGTTGAAAAGCAATTTGTTCAACAATTGAGTAATTTAGATAATGAATCATTCTTTAAAATTTTAGAAATTCCTTTAACTTCTAGTTTTGAAAGAATAGAACAAGCTTATAAAGTGCTTATTTTTAAGAAAATGACATTAAATGAACAACAAATAGATTTCTCTAATAATCAAGAAATTAAGGTTTATGATTTACCATTTAATTCTACTCATAATGAAGTTATTGAATTACCGTTAAAAACTAATGATTTTAAAGAAATTGAAGTTGAAACCAATAAAGTTAAACCTGAATATGAGAGCGTTGAACAAGAAATAAATAATGATTTTGTTGGTGAAGTTGAAACTAATGATTCTCAACAAAATGAACAAGAAAATCCAATAGATTCTAATAATCAATTTAAACTACCATTTAAAAAAACTAAATCAAAAAGACAAAAAATAATTAAAAAATATGAAAGGATAAATAAATATGAATTCAATTAATACAAATATAATGGCACTAAATCCAAAAAAATGTAATTAATACTTTTTTAGGACCTGTTTCAATAATTATTATTATCATCCAAATTATAACTTGCGTTTTTTTAACATTGCAAGCTATTAAAGCTTATATAGCTTATTCAAATGCTGAAGATGTTACTAAAAAAAGACACGAATTAAAAAGAATGATAGGTCTTATAGTTGGAATTGTTCTTGTTGCTTCAGCTTGACCAATTATTCAAGCTGCTTTGAAAACAGTTGATACAAATCAAAAATTTGTCTTAAATGCAATTAATTTCCTACCAATAGTATTACCAAGTTTGCATTTAAAATAGATATTAATTTTTGTTAAAAAAAGAATAAATACCAAGATTTTAAATCTTGGTTTTTTATAGAATAATTTTTTTTAAATATTAAAAGCATTGTTTCATAAATTAACTTAGATAAAAGACATATTTAAAATGACTATAAAATGTGTTAAAATTAATTTAACATCGAAAAATTAATTAATTTTTTCAAGTCTTTTAACAGAATTGAAACCATATCAAAAAAACGTTATTTTTAGATAATGTTTTTTGTTTTACACAAGCAACCACTTAGGTTGCTTTTTTCATTTTTATCTAAATCCTTACAAATCAAAGTATTAACAAACACTTTAAAAATAGAAAGGATTTTTATGTCAGAAAATATTAAACAAGCTATTTATAATTTTGATCAAACTGAGTGTTTAGAAATTGGATATTTCACAAATGATAAGGACAAAATTCAAATCGAACAATTCAAATCAACAACTAAAAAAGTTCCTAGTGTTTTACCAAAAGAAATTACAAGTTTAGCCCAAGCCTTTAAAGATAATCAAAATGAATCTATTGATGGAATTCAATATTGAGACACCTCAAATGTAACAGATATGTATTCTATGTTTTTTAATGCTAGTTCATTTAATCAAGACATTTCAAACTGAAATACTTCAAATGTTACTGATATGGGTGAAATGTTTTGCTTTGCGGAATCATTCAACCAACCAATAGGTAAATGAGAAACTTCTAAAGTAAAGAATATGCGCTATATGTTTTGTTGAGCTTATAAATTTAATCAACCAATTAGTAACTGAAATGTTTTAAATGTAACTAATATGGACAGTATGTTTTATTACGCAGAAAAATTTAATCAAGATTTAAGTAATTGAAATGTTTTAAAAGTTAAAAGAGAATTTCAAAATATTGGTGCTTCTAACCCTAACTGAAAACCAAAACACAAACCTAAATTTAATAAATAAAAACATACAAAAGTATATCAAGTTATATACCTTGATATACCTATAGAAAGGATTTAATTATGAAAGAAATAAAAACTATTTTATACTATCCACAAGAAATTCAAAAAAGACTAGAAGATGATAAATTCGATTTATTTGATTCTATCATTCAAGAATTAAGAGATAAAGACATTATTGAAGAATATTTAGAACAAATATACCAATTTAAACCTGTAAGTGATTTTAGTTCTCCTAAGTTATTAGATTTTTTAGAAAATCATAATTTAGGTGGTTTTGAAGACTGAATTTATATTGATAAAGAAGAAAATAAATTAAAAGTTTATGAAAAAACATATGTAGAAAGTATTATTTTAGCTGATGTATTAGCTGAACTTGCAAGTTATATCGCATATAGAAAAGATGAAATTTTAGATTTTGATTATAAAGAAATTACTTTAGACAAAGTAGACAAAAAGTTATTAGAACTAGAATAAAAAAGTCACACCTTAATAAATAAAAAATATTTCAAGATTTCAAGTTATATACCTTGATATACCTATAGAAAGGTTTTTATGAAAATTATTGAAGAAATTGTTGGACAAGAAAAAATATTAAACAAACTAGAGATTATTATTAAAGAACATAAACAAAATAAAACTCCTTTCCCGTTTATATTAATAATAGGTAAACAAGGAATGGGAAAATTTAAGATTAGTAAGTGAATACACAGTCATTTTGATTCAAATGCTATAGGAGTAATGAGTGCTTTATTTTTTAATAAAGATAGTTTACCTTTTTTAGTTCATTTTTCTCAAAGGGAAATTGATCATACCTCTTGTTTATTTAAACCTGAAAAAGTAGATAAAAACTCACAAAAGTTTCTTGATTTCATTTTTAAAAGAGATTTAAAAAATATTAATAAAACTTTAATAAAAATAGATAAATTAAATAAAAGCTCTACTTGCCAATATAATACTGAACTTTTACCAATTACTTTAGAACAGTTAAATAATTTTAGATTTATTTGTTTTTCTGAATCAAAAAATGATTTATCTAAAAACCTTTTAAATAAGTTTGATTACATATTTGAAATTGAACCTTATACATATAAAGGAATAAAATCCATTTTACACAAAGATTTAATGCATACAAATAATTATTTTACTAATAATTCTATAAAACACATAATATATCATTCTAGATTAAATCCTGAAATAGCTAAACTATTGTTAAAATTTACTGATGTGAAATTAGATAATGATGAACTAGTTTCAAAAGCAGATTTAAAAGAACTTTTTAATAAATTTAACATCTATAACTTAACTAATGACCAAATATTAGATTTATGTTTTAAACATAATTGTATGGTATATTAAATGAAAAATATTAAGCCAGTTATTAGTTATTATGGTTTAAAATATAGAATGTTGAAAAACATTTTTAGTGTTTTAAATTTAAATTCATCTGACATATTTTTAGATTTATTTGCTGGTAGTGGAATTGTTGGAGTTAATGCTAAACATTTATTTAACTGTCAAACTATTATTAATGATTATGATAATGTTTTACCTTTAAATTTAACTTATGCTTTAAAAAATATTTTAAGTTTTGAAGGCAATTTAAAAAACTATACTAAAAAAAGATTAGATTATTTTATTAAAAGACTTGATAATGGTTGGATTGATAAGCTAAATCAGTATAACAAAATTTTACAAACTATTGATATTACTCTTTTTGATTACAAACAAATATTAAAAAATATTATTAATAATAAAAATAAAGTTACTAAATTATATGCAGATCCACCTTATTTTAATAAGACAGGAATGTATAAAAATAGTTTTACTATTCAAGACCATATTGATTTATATAACTTATTATCTGAACTAAAAATTCAAACTAAAATAGTTATTAGTTATAATGATGAACCTTTTATAAAAGAATTATATAAAGATTGAAATATTATTGAAATTAATAAGACTAATGTTTGTGGAATTAATAAAAACTCATCAAAAGTTAAAGAGTTATTAATAACAAATATTTAATAAATGAATATAAATAAATTTACTGTTGATGAGTTAAAAAAAGTTTTATCTAAAGATATTAGTTTAGATGATAATTTAGTAAAGAAAATATGTGTCAAGTTAAATAATAGATTATTTAAATCAAATATAAAACAACATTTAAAAATTATTAAATTGGTTAAATACATTTTATATAAATCAAGAAGTTTTGATGAAAACATATGTGATTTTTTACTTGATGAAATTATTTTTTCTTCATATAAATTTGAATTAGAAAAACTAATCAAAATAAAAGAATGTATTTGCTTACTAAAGAAGTTTACTAATAATAAAGATTTAAATCAATTTGCTATTAATAATAATTTATTTACTTATGAACAATATTTAAAAGAAAATGAAAAAGAACTTTTAGAAAATTAAAAAGAAAAATTTTTAATTGAATACATAAACTCTTAAAAAAGTACATCAAGTTATACACCTTGATATACCTAAGAAGGCAAAATTATCAGCAATATTATTAAATCGAACTTAAATCTTAAAAAAATAATTTTTCACCAACCAACCCATATTTAAATACATTATTATTTATGTTAAAATTAATTTAACATCGAAAAATTAATTAATTTTTTCAAGTCTTTTAACAGAATTGAAACCATATCAAAAAAACGTTATTTTTAGATAATGTTTTTTGTTTTACACAAGCAACCACTTAGGTTGCTTTTTTCATTTTTATCTAAATCCTTACAAATCAAAGCTTAAAAAAGCTTATAGAAAGGATAAAAAAAATATGAAAAAATTGCTTACATTTCTAGCAATTTCTACATTCACTACTACTAGTGTTGGTTTACCACTTCTTGTTTTTAATAATAAAACCAGTTTAGATAAATTAACTTTTAAGAATTTATCTTCATCAGAATCTAATTACATTCAAGCACCTACATTTAGAGTTGGTAAAACTTGAGATCCTTTCTCAAACTTTACACCTTATATTTTCACAACAAGTTGAAAATATGGTTCCTCATCTTTAGATGAATGAACAGATGAAAAAAGATTAAAAGGAAGTCAAAAATCTTTAAATGGTTACTGAGCAGCTGAGGAACATTTTTTTGCTAAAACTGGAGAAATTGATTTAACTGAACTAGGTCTATCTAATTTGGGTGATTTAAGACTTATTTCTCCTGAAATAAATATTTCATTTAGTATAGAAAGATATTATATAGAAGCAGATATTTATGATAGCACATTTGAACATAAAAGTATTCCTAATATAAAATGAGGATACTCTGGTTATGGTTCACCTGGTGGTGAAGTATACTTCAATGTTATTGATAGTTATAGATTGCACGGTTATACTGATTTAATTAAAAATCACTCTAAAATTACTAAAACTTTTAAAATAGATGATTTAAAAAATCAAGAAGATTGAATTGAATTAGAATATTTTGAAAAAAAGGTGAACCAAACCAATTAGGAGCAGGAAAATGAACATCATTTGTTAAATTCCAATTTGAAAATAATAAACTAAAAATTCTCACTAAAATAAGATTAGTGTCAGAATCCTATAATCAAAAAGAAGTTATTTTTGTTGCTGGAAAAACTTTGGCTGATAAAATTGAAATTCAACCAAATTTCAAATATTGAGATAATTTAATGCAAGAAGATAAAACTTATCATTTGAACAAATTTACTTTTAATTTAGAAACATCAGATATTATTAATGATGAAAAAAGCTACAAAGTTGGTACAGGTGAAAAAACTAAATCAAATAAAGAATTAGTTTTAGATAAATTCAAAGAAGAATTAAATTCTTTTAAAAGTAAAAATTACTCTTCTTTAACTGAAACATTTTTTAATAGGGCTTTTCCTAATTTTGATGAAATGCTAGATGATAGATATTTAGAATCTCATCTTAAATTTGAAAAAAATAAAGTAATATTGCCTATTAATAGTTCTGCTAAATGACCATTTACAGAAAGACCATTTAATATTCCTACACAATTTGAATTACCAGTAGAAATAAATTTTAATCCAACTTCATTTATTTCTGAAATTAACAATAAATTTAATCAACTATCATCTGATATTAACATAATGGCTGATTATAGCACCGATATAACAGACCGAACAGTTAAAAACGAAGTTATAAATAAAGATGAAATAACAGGTCAAACATATGGTTCTAATTTATACACAAACTATACTTTAGTACATAAAATTATTGAAGATAGAATTCAAAAACTATTTGTTGAACCTATTAAAAACAATTTTTCAGAAGAAGATTTAAATAATTTGTTTGAACACACAATTACTTTTGATACTATCAAAAACAAAATTAATGTTAACTTTATTTCAAATTCTAAATATAAAAAAGATATATTAGATATTGAAAATAACAAAGTTAAAACAATTTATATAAATTGTAATGTTTCTGGTTCTAATGAATACAATAAAAAAATAAATTTAGGTAATGGGTTAACATTAGAGTCAGGTAAATACTTTGATACAAAAACAAATAAATTTATTAAAGATATTCCTGAAATAAAAGAAACACAAACAAATTCAAAACCTGAATTAAATACAAAACTAAAAACTTATATTTATCACTCAGATGTTACATTAGAATGAAAATCAGATGATCCATCAGATGTTTTAGTAGTTAATGGTGAAATTAAAGAACTATCGGATAATAACACTTTTAGAGAAACTTTTAATATTCCTTTAATTAATAAATGAAATGATGAAACTCAAAAAGAATGAAAGATTCACATTACTTCAAAAAACCCAGAGCGTAAACAAAAAATTGACTATCAATTTAATATTAAAATTGAACCTATAGTTAAAGAAAATTTAGAAATTAAAAATTTAGGTTGAAAACCAGATGAAAAAGCAGATAAAAACACAAAAGAATATAATCAATGATTAATAACTCAAGAATTTTTATTTGACAAAGATGGTAATAGGCAACCAAATCCAAAGTTTGTACCAAATTTAAATCCAAAAACCGGATTCATTTCTAACTTTATTTTTTATAAGACACAATACAACTGATCCAACCCAAAATTGAGAATATAATAATTTCCCAACAGATTTAATAGATAAAAATGATAAATATGTTTTTGATGGTTTAGATTTAGATAATATATCAGAAGTCCAAAAAAGATATGAAAAACTTGAAAAAGGATTTATTGCTGAAGTTTTAGTTACTCGTGGTGGTATTGATCACTTATTTGCAGATAAAAAAAATAATTTAATTGAAAAAATAGAAAAAATAAAAGTTGACCCAAAAACTTTTAATGATATAAAAGACGATAATTCTCCAGTGCCAGTTAATAGTCATAACAATAACTCCATTGGTGGGTTGTGACATTATAGAATTACTTTAAAAGATTATATTAAACCTGAATACAATGAAAAAGGTATTCAAAAAGTACCATCACCTATTGATACAATAATCAAACCTACTGAATATTTACCAGGAACTACTATTCATAAATATGTTTATATAGACCATAAATACACTGATAATGTTGATACTAACTTTGATCCAGAACTTGAATTATACTCAAAAGATTTCTTAAGTTTAAAAGACTTTAAACAATTACAAGAAAATAATAAAAATAGCCAATGAAAATTTAAAAACTTTTGACAAACTAGTCAAGCAAAACACTTTATTGCGTTTTATTCAAATTTAGGAATGAGTACTTCAGAACTAAAAAGACTAGATTACGAACAACTTGTTTATTTATGAAAAAAATATATTTCTTCAATAATTCAATCAAAATCTAGTGATTTAATAAATGTTGTTAAGCGTGATTTGAGACAAATTGAAGATTTAAATTTAAAACTAGTTAAAAATAAAACAGAAGCTAAAAAATTAATTGAAGATCATATTTTAAGAAATTTCAATTGATTATCTGAAACAAAAATAACTTTAGATGACTTAAACATTCAAATTGTTAATAGTTTTGGTCAAGTAAAAGAATTAAATGAAAATAACATTTCTGATGACTTTATTAATTTTGACAAATCTAATAAAAATAAAAAAATGTCTATTCAAGTCAGTGCTAGTGACTTTAGTACAATACTAAAAAGAAATCAATTTAAAGTTTTTACAGTCACAAACTCTTTATATGATTTAACTTCTTTAAATGATTTCTCATTTTATGATGTAAACACTAATTTTGATAAATTGAACGAACAAGACATAAGAAAATTTATTACAAATACTGTTTCTAGTCAAATTAATTCAAAATATAATAAATCAATAATTAAAAACAAAAAACAAGATGAAGATATTACTTTAACTTTAGGAAAAGATTATCAATTTTTCTTAGCTAAAAAAGAAGAAACTGATCAACAATTAGAAAAAAGCATAAAAAGCAATCAAACTTTTGCTTCTCAAAACATCAATGATTTCTTTACTAAAGGAAATTCTTCAAATTATAGAATAGTTGTTTATGCTTTAGAAAATAGTCAATATATTTCTTCATCAAATAAAAAGTGATTTATTAATGATAATAAAAAGTTTAATGCTCCAAGTACAATTTTTGAACAATTAGATGTTAAAGAATTATTTAAAATTACTGATTTAGGTTGAGTTAATTAAAAACAATATGAAGATATTATTGATTTAGATTTAATGAATAAACTAATTGAACTAAATAAAAATAATATTAAAAAACTTGGATATGATAGTTTATCAGCTAAAGAATTTTTAAATGAATTAAATTTAGTTAAAAATAAAGAAGAAAGAGCAGGACGAAATAGATTTATTAAAAATTACACTTTTGATATTATTTCTAAAAATAATAGCAAAATATTTAAAGGCACATTAACAGGTAAATTTCAATCTCCAAATAACACTAATATAGTTGAAAAGGCAAGAATAGATAATATTTTTAAACACAATACTGTAATTAGACTTAAAAAAATTGATCAACCTGAAAGTAAAGAATATTTTTGAAATAAAATAATTGAACACTTTAATGATTCAATTTCAAGACTTACTTTTAAACCTGAAAAAGATGAATTTGAAATTGAAATTCAAAAAAAATCTAATTCATATTATGAAATCATAATCACTGCTAAAAATGAAAATAAACATTTTACAGGTTCAACTAACATTTTCTTTATTGAAGACTCAACAATTAATGAAAAAATTAAACCTGAATTACCTGATGAAGATAAATCACCAGAACCTGGGTATAATGAATTTTCTCCAAATGATTCAGATTTATCAACAGAAGATTCAAACAATAGAAACAATGGTGAAAATCCACAAGGAGATGAAAATAGACCAGGTAATAATTCAGGTGATAATTCATCAAGAAATCCTAATAATAGAACACCAGATTCTAATTCAAACAGAGATGGTTCTTCATCAAATAGCAACGGTACAAATGATTCTAGACCAAATAACGAAAATGAAACATCATCAAATCCAACAAATCCATCTAATGAAGATCAACCAGGAGATTATCTTAATCCTTATAAACCAGGAAATGGTTCTCCTAACAATGGAACAAATACTGATGATAAATGATGGGAAAAAGAAGATGAAATTGTACAACCCACACCAACTCCAAAACAACCTGAAAATGAAATCAAACCTGAAGACAAGTGAATATTAGGTTTAACTAAAAAGGACAGAAATTGAATTATAGCTGCGGGAGTTTTAACTTTAGGAATTGGATGAGTAGTTAGTTATTTCTGATGAAGAAGAAGAAAATTAATCAAAAAAAATAAAGTTATTAAAATCACAAACAAGAAAAAGAAAGATAAAAAACTTAAATAAAGGTATATCAAAATATATACCTAAATATAACTAATTTAAGATAAGGAGACAAAATAATGTTTAAAAAGAAAAACAAATATAAAAGTGCAATATGAAAATACAAAGTAATTCCTTATATGATAAAAATAATAAATTTATTACAATAAGAGAGTTTCTTTAATAAAACGGGTTTTACTACATAACATTAAATAAACAGCTCATATACCCCTTTAAAATTCGTTATATGAGATTTTAAATGAAATAAAAATAGTGCTAATAGAATTAAATCTAATAGCACTATTTTTTTGTTTGTAAAAGTTTAACCTGATGAGTTCCGTACTTAACATACGTTTAGACTCAAAATGTTGTCAACTCATCACAATTAGGGTTTATAAACTTAGTCATATAATATATTTTTTTGCAAGTCAAAGTCAATATATCTTGTTTACTTATCCCAAAAAGTATATTATTTTCGGGATAAATTAAAGAAAATAAAAAACTAGTTCTTTTAAAATACTAGTTTGGAATTAAACTGAAGTTTTAATTAATCACCTGTATAAATACTTCTATAATAATTTTTCATATCTTCTGGTTTAATTAATTTAGTTGATGTTTCTAATTCTTCTAAACCTTTTCTCGCATTTATTCAAGGTGTTTCAGAATGTGATATGGCTTCTAATTCATATCCAGTTCTTTCACCATAAGTACTTCAAACTGCATCTAAAAGTTCAAGAGTATTTTTATCTAATTTATAATCATTATTTTCTTTTTTTGGAATTTCATTTCATCCATAATCTTTGTATTCTCTTCATAATTCAGGAGAAACAGGACCATGTATTCACGCTTGAAATGATGTATCACTTAAAATGCCTTCATCAAATAATGCATAAGCTCATGCTTCAGCATAATAAGTTAGTTTTTGAAGTTTTTTAGGTGTCATACTTTCTTTTGATAAAAATCAATCTGAAATATTTTTGTAACTATATTTTGGTCTCATATTAACACCACCATAAATGAATAAATTAATTATATTATTCTTATTATTTATATTTATTATGTAATAATAAATATAAAAGCATTTACTTTTATTTAATAATATGTTAATATATTCATAAGACATAATTAAGTCAGTATAATGGTCACAGTACCATAAAAGCTTCCGTACTACTTGTTATGCAGAAACCTTATAGGTTTCTTTTTTGTTTTTAATATGCATTTAAACATAAAAAAGACTAGAAATTTATATTCTAGTCTTTTTATATTAAAAATTACATTTTTTCTAATTTTTTTAAAAGAGCGATAAACTCTTTATCATTAAATGTGTCATCAATTTTACGTTTAGCATTTTCTAGTAGTTCTTCTTCAGAAATAGAATCTCAAGGTATAAATCTACTGTTATTATCTTTCATTATTTTCTTTTAAAGCCATTTCTTTTTCTTTAAAAATTCTTATGAAAAAATTCAATCTCATTAATTCATAGTTAGCAATTAAATTAATCATTGTAGACATATCTTTTTTTGTGTGATAATCATCAAAAGC
Organism: Mycoplasma mycoides subsp. mycoides SC str. PG1; assembly: GCF_000011445.1. Taxonomy (NCBI): domain Bacteria; kingdom Bacillati; phylum Mycoplasmatota; class Mollicutes; order Mycoplasmatales; family Mycoplasmataceae; genus Mycoplasma; species Mycoplasma mycoides. The sequence goes on along the minus strand of NC_005364.2, from coordinate 229,295 downwards.
TTGATAATATAAATTTCTATTTGTGAACTTAATATCAATAGGATAAAAACCATTTTTCATTAATTCTAAGTTAATTATAAGTCTACCGGTTCTGCCATTTCCATCAATAAAAGGATGAATTGCTTCAAAATCTAAATGAAATTTAGCAATTTTTTTAATAATATGTTCATTTGAGTTATGATATCAATCTATTAATTGTTCTAATTTAGATTCAATCAAATAAGGTTGAGTTACATTATGTTTAGAACCTGATATATAGACAGGAATTTTTCTATAAACCCCAGCATTAGCTCTATTACTCATTAAAACCAGATTGTGAATATCTTTTATATCTCTTTGACTTATCTTAGTATCTTTATTAGCTAAATCTACCATTAATCAAAATGCTTCTTGGTGACCAATTGCATCAAAATGATATTGAAGTGATTTTCCATCAATTGTTACACCTTTTTTTAAAATTAGGTATGTTTCTCTTTCTGTTAATGTACTACCTTCAATAGCATTTGTATTATATGTATAATCTATTAAAAATTCTTCATATAATCTTTTTGTTTCTTCTTTGGATAACGGTCTATAAGAATAAATTATTTTTTTTCTATCATCAATTAATTTTAATAAATCAGTATCTAATAAATCTAATGGGTTATCTAAATCTAAAGGTATTCTATATTCATTATTTTCTTTTATATAGCCTAGTATTTTATTATCCTTAATTAGCTTTAGTATATCATCTTGACTAATTTTTCATTTTTTACTTGCTTCTTGTAATGAAATATACATTTAAATCAACTCCTTTCTTAATTTTATTTTAATTATTTCATTAATAATCTTATTTTATATTTTTTATTTACTTTCATTATGTAGAACAATAAGTAGTTTTGATTCTATTAATATTCAAAATCTTATCTTATTTGTTTTTTTTATGAATTCATACTGATTTACTTAATTTAGTTGGAGCAATTGTAATTTTTTGAGAAACAGATCTCCTAAATATAAATAATCCTTGTCCTTTTTCACAAAATAGTAAAAATTCTTTTTGACTTTGCGTTAAACCACCTTCATTAATAAGTAATTCTGCTAATTTTTCAATTTCTTCTGAATCCATTTGTAAAAACAATTTATATTGCATATTAGATAAAATTGCTCTTGATTGAGCTAAAATTCTTGGGTCAGAAAAGTCATTAATGTTTTGAGTAATTAGTCAAATTCCACCACGTTTTTTTCTAACTCTTTTTGTTGTTTTTTTAATAAACTCTAGAGCAATTGGATTTTGTGCGTCAATTAATAAGTGTGCTTCATCAATTACTAAAATAGTATTTTTATTTGATAGTTTAGAATTTAATTCAAATTCATTTTGAGTAAATGCTGTTAATAACATAATTTGAGCTTGAATAATTTTAAAGTTATTTGATTCAATTAAAGTTTTAATATCAAAAACAATTACTTCTGAATCTTGAGTATTTAAAGTTGAATGTCCATTATATAAGTGTGATAATTTACCAAATCCAGTAAATTCATCTTTTAAAAATTCTAAAGCATTATTTCACATTGCTTCATTTACATATTCATCTTCTTTTTTTCTATCTTTTTTAAAATCATAAAATTCATTGATTAAATCATTAATAGTAGGTCAATCAGTTGTTTTTAAATTGAATAAATCTTTGCTTATAAAGTCTCATCTTGTATAAAGTGACTTAATCATTTTTAATATATACCTATTAATTTCATAATTTGGGTTAATGATATCAAAAAAGTGTTCTAAAAAAGCAATATGATTAGATATAACCACTTCGTTTGAATTTATTAACTTAACATCAGACTCACCTTTTAAGTGAGATTTATTTTTTTTAGTTTCATCTTTTAAGTGGTATAAAATTTGCAAAGGATTTATTCTTGATTCAAAACCAGAACCCAAATTAATATGTTTTCCATTATATTTGCTGCATAACTTTAAATAGTCATTATCTGGGTCAATAAACATCATTTTAGTTTTGTTTTGTGAAATTAATCTATCAGCTATAGCTAGAGTTGACGCAGTTTTACCAGATCCAGATTTTGCAATAATAGTTGTATTAGCATTCAAAAAACTTGAATTTTGTTCTAAATTTTCAAAAGGATTTCAAATAATTAATTCACCTAAATTATTTTTACCTAAAAGAACCCCTTTATTTTGAATTAAAGCTTGATTAACAAAGGGATATGATTCGCTTAAAGTTGAAGTGGTTGTTTCAATTCTGAAATTTTCTGATAGTTCATCATCTGTTCTTGGGAACATACTTTTAAAGGCGTCTAGTTGTCTAAAAGTTAAATTATTTAATGAAAAACCGTCTATATTAATATCTTTTTCAATTAATTTTAGTGTTTTTTTTAAATGAAATGAGTTAGTTCTCGTAATTAAATAAATGTTAACATTTTTAATAATTTCTTTAGAATCATTAATTAATGAAACTAGATTTAATAAATTATTAATTTCAACTTCTTTTGCAGAAATTTCAACAACATTTCTTTTTTTAATATCTCTTTTTTGAAGTTCTATGTTTTCAATTGCTCTATTTAAATTTCTAGTAAATTCTTTTGCGTCATTTTGACTGATTTTAATAATAACTGTTGAATCAGTATTAACTAAATCTAGTGCTCAAAAACGTTCTGGAAATAATGGATAACGATCAACTACGCTAATATTTAAAATTATATTTTTATTTGTTTTATAAGAGTCTGAAGTAAAAGATAATTTATTAGGTTCTAAAACATCAGCAATTTCAATATCTTGATAATTAATATTCTCAAATTGCTTTTCATTAAAATCATTAGTTGATGGTTCAATAATGTCTTTTAATACAGTTAAAATTTCATAAAATTCTAATTGTTTACAATTTAAACCTGTATTTAATAAATGCTCATGCAAGAAAATAGTATCCAGATTTAATTCTTCCAGATTTTTATTATAATAAAACACATAGTATTTCTTAGTTAAAATTTCTTTATCTTCTCTAGAACTTAGTATATCTATTGTTTCATAAATTGTTTGAATTTTAGATTTTTTAACCTTTTTAGATAAAGTGTCTTTTTTAATGTCTTTTATTTGCTTATTTAAAATATTAAGATAGTCTTTAATATTAATTATTTTATTCATAATTACAAATGATAAATTAGATTTTAAAAATTTAAATAAATTAAAGAAATGAGTTAAACGACGTTGATTTTCTTCTAAAGTATAACTACTAATATCATTTCCAAATATTTCAAATGCTTTAATGTATTCTAAAGATTTAAAACCCTCTGAATAAGTAGTAATAGTTGTTTGGTCATACACATTATTATAAGGAATTAATACATTTGGAGAAATTGCCATACAGTTTATATCCTTTCTATATTTTCTTGTTTATTTTCAGAAAAATCTTTTGAATTACTTAAGTTATTTGTTAAAAACTCACTATTTTGTTTTGATAAATTAGTTGATTTTAAAGATAGTTGATAAGCTTCATCAATAATTTGTTTTGAGTTATTAATAATTTCAACTAGATTTAAATTATCTTTAACTAATTGATTAATATGCACTTTAGAATTGTTTAGCAATATTTTGTTTGAGTATAATTGTTGTTCTAAATTCTGATTATCTTTTTTAAGTTGATCAATATCATTTTCTAAAAATAGAATTCTATCATCTAACTTAATAATAGTTGAATCTAGTATTTGGTTTTGACTAGTTAAATCAATTATTCTAGTTTCTTTTAGTTCTAATTCAGCTTGTAATTCTTTAACTTTTTTATCTAAAAAGTTGTGTTTATCTTTAAAATCTTGTTGATTTTTAATATCATCTGATTTTTTATTCAACAAATGTTCTTTTTTAGTTTTAATAAAACTTAAAATGTTGTTCATATATTCCTTTCTATAGGTATATCAAGGTGTATATTTTGATATACCTTTAAATGAATGCTTAATTAGTAATTTTTTTAGAATTTATTTTCTTTTTATATTTTTAATTTGTTCTTTAATCATTTGAGTTAATTGTTCGGTTTCTTTTATTAAATCATCATTAACTAAATTTGCTTTTAATAAATTATTTTTTTTATTAGAAGTAATTTTAAAAACTTTTAAATGATTAGTTATTTTAGATTCAGTTTCTTTTTTAAATCTTTTTGGAGTAATTATAAATAGAATTAATCATTTAGCTTGATGATAAACTCTGATTTCAGGTTTTTTGAAATTTACTGGTAGAATGAAAACTAATAATATTAGTGGAACAAATATTCCTGGTACTAAACGATAATTTCATAATGGAATAATTGTTAATGTTTTATATAAAACAAAACCAAGAGCAATACAAAAACTAATGTATAAAGTATCTAGTAAAGTAAGTGATTTTCATATATAAAATTTAACTTCTCTTAAGCGTTCGGGAAACATTGCTTTTGATCTCATTATTTTTTCACTTCCTTATCTTTTTTCTTAAATATATTTAGTTTATTTAATTTTGAACCGATTTTTTTATCATTTATATTTTGATTGTTTTGTAATGATAAATTAAGTTGTTTAATTTCAAAACTAGGATTTGTGTTATTAAATTTATTAAAGTCAAATAATTTAAATCTTTTAGTTTTATCAATTTTGTCAGAATCATTTGATTTAACTTTAGATTTATTTAATTGCTTAGCAAATTTTTCAATTGATTTATTTAATTTTTTTAATTCTTGAAGCATAAGTTTTTTATCTTCTTTTTCACTAAGTTTTTTGTAGTTTTCTTTGAATTTTTCAAGAGTTGATTTTTTCTTTTCAATATCTTCATCATTATTTTTAGTTGGTTGAGTTCTGTTAACTTTTCCTTCTTTTGCTTGTAATTTATCAACTATAGAATTATTAGAATCACCTTTAGTAATCTTTTTATCATCAGAATTAGTATTAAATGAGTTTGGTGTAGTAAGTGTATTAATTGCTTTTTGGTTATTTATAGCATTTTGTACATCTGATTTTAAAATTCTTCCATTTTGTCCAGACCCAGTAATTGTTGATAAATCAACATTATTTGCTTTAGCTAGTTGCTGAGCTTGACTATAAGCTTTTGGTGGGGTTTTGATTTTATCTTCAAAAAAATTTGATCTAGCTAATTCAGCGAGATTTTTTGAATTGTTGATTCTTTTTTGATTTACAGCTGCTATTGAACTTTCTCCTTTTAAAATCCACACCAGAATTTCTACTTGGTTGTTTTGATTTATTTACTTTATCAGAAATTGATTGTTTAACTACTGGAGTAGAATTATTGTTTGTTGTTGAAGAACTTGAAGTTTCAGATGTATCAGTTGAATTAGGTGATGAGTTATTTTTTTGTTTTTAAATTTAGAAAGTCCAGCACCAATTCCAGCTGTAGTAACTTTTCCAGCAAGTTTTAATACTGCAGCTGGTGATGAAACACTAATTGATTCACCAGTTAAATCACCTAAAAGATTAGCTCCTTTTGAAACAAACGTTGCTGAAGAAACGATTCCAACTAAAGTTACAAGACTTTTGATAATACTTTCACCAAAGTTTGAAATATGTCTTGCTTTTCCACTTGAAGTAATAGCAGCAACTATTGGGTCTAATAATCTATTTGTAAAATAATTTAAAAATAAGAATGAAACATTTCAAATAAACATTAACCCTAAAACAGCAAACGATTTACCAATGATTTTTTCTCTAATATATTTTTTAAAGATTTTTTGAGCATCAAAAACTCCTGTAATTCCATAAATTGGAGAAGTAATAAATAAAGTAAATAATTCCATTGATTTTTGCATAATTGCAATTGAAAATTGAATATAAGTTCAAATAACTAAAACAGTTGTTATTAGTGGGAAAACGGGATTAACATCCTCAACTCAATCTAAAAACATTTCTATTTTCATATTTAATGAAATTGAGAAAAAATCGTGTTTTAGTTTAGGTACCTTAAGACCTGTTTTCAAGATATTTTCAATTACTGTTTGTGAAGCAGATTGATTTTCTAATCCAAAAGCAAGTTTGATTAAGTCAAAAAAGATTGAAACAACATATTGTAGTAAAAAGAAAGCTATTGGCATTGTAGAAACAAATAATGTTGCTATAACTATTCCTTTAATTGTTTGTTTAATGTGTCTTCTTGAATCTTCTTTTGCAATTAAAAAAACAAAAAAGAAAATAAATGAAATAATAGCAATAGCAGCTGCTATTATTGCAATTGTTTTAAATGCTTGTGGAAGTTTACTTACATCAAAATCATCACCACCAAAAATTAAAAGTTTTATTAAATTTCTACCAAAAAAATCAACTATAACAGCTAAACCTGCTGGGATAGCTAAAAGTGGGAGTAAAAGACTTCATAATAAAAAATTTGGTAAATTTTTAAAAATACGTCCTGCTGTATTTATAAAATTTTTAATCGCTTGAAACATTTTTATTCCTTTCTATTTTAAAAGTGTTTTATTAACACTTTGATTTGTAAGAATTTAGAAAAAATGAAAAAAGCAACCTAAGTGGTTGCTTGTGTAAAACAAAAAACATTATCTAAAATAACGTTTTTTGATATGGTTTCAAACTTTGTTAAAAGACTTGAAAAAATTAATTAATTTTTCGATGTTGAGTTAATTTTAACATAAATAATTAGTCTTTTTGAGAGAAATTTAGTCAAGATGATTTAAAATTTATTTATTTAAGTTTTTTTAAGAAAATAGCTGTTCATTTTTATCTATTAAAATATTTAAAATGGGTAGTCATTAAGTTCTGTGTCGGGAAATCTTTTAATTGTATATGGTAATTTGTGTCTTTTTAGGATATGATTCCAATTAATTATTTCTTCTACTTTTCAACCCTGTTTTTTTCATTTTTTATATTCATATTCTTCATTTCAATCATCTTCGGTATCCTTAACTAAAAGTGTTTTTCTAATAACTCTTCTTTCACTACCATCTTTATCAATTATAATAAAAGCACCATCTAAATCACCAATTTTGAACGGACGTAAGTAATCTCTATTCTCAAATCCAACTTTTGTAGGTACCGGAATAAATACATAAAATGTGAGTTCTATTGTGTCTTTATTATTTCAATCTACAAAATTTTTATTTGAGTTATTTTTATTAATTTTTAATTTTGTTTGATATCAACTTTGTTTATAATTCATTCCAGAAAAATAATAGTGATGAATAGTTTGTTTTCCAGATAAAGTTATTGGTCCTGATTCAGTTGAAGTAACCACTTCTTTTAGTTCAGTATTACTAAAATCATAATTGTATGAATCTCTATTAAAAACAGATTCATCAGTAATTGTTGGGTTATTTTTCTTTAAATAATGAAAAAGTTTTTCTTTTTGTTGTTCTGAATTTGAGTTATGAACTAGTTTTTTTAATTCATCAATATCAATTCATATGTTTTTTCTAGTTGTGATTTCATCAATATCATAAACTCCAATAGAAACATTATTTATTGAAGTTGATGAAAGAACTGAGTTTTTATTAGAATCATCTATTTTTAAATTAACATTAATTGTTGTATTTCAAATGTGTTCTGGAATAGATTTTGTATCAGTAAGCTTAGAAGATATTCTATTAAAAGAATTGTTATTATCTCTAATAGTTTGTCTAATTTCAGATTCTAGGTTTTTAGATTTCATACAATTAAATAATAATTTCTGAGATTGTTTTAAAGTTTCACTATCTTTTTGGATTTTTATTCCAACTGTTTTATTATTAATTTTTTGTTTTAAAATAGCATCTAGACCTTTGTTTCTTCAAACAATATCACAATCATATCTGCTTAAAATTTGTTTTTGTTGTTTAGTTTTAGTATCATATTTATCAATGCCATTTTTTAATAAATTAGATTCTGATTTAATAGGATTTTTTAATCTTTGATTAGTAATATCAATGGCATCAATATTAATATCAAATCCAATAAAGTTTCTATTTAATAATTTACTAGCAACAACACTAGTTCCACTACCAACAAAAGGATCTAAAACAACATCATTTTCATTAGTTACTAAACTAATAATTCTTTCTAATAATTCAATTGGTTTTTGAGTAGGATAACTAGTTCTTTCTTTTGCTTTAGGATTTAAAAAAGGTATATTTCAAACATCACTTAAAGGTACACCTTTTTTTAGATCGCTAAAAACTACATTATTATTCTTATCTTTTTTATATACTATTTTATTGTTTTTATCTTTAACTCTTAATTGCAAAATTTGATCAATATTAGTAGTTAAAGAATAATCAGTATAAATAACATTAAATTTAAAATCATTAGTTTTAGAATAATGATAAATGTTTTGATGAGAATCTAATAAACCTTTTTTAGAATTACTTCATCTTTTATAAACTCAAATAATTTCACTTCTAAAATTAATAGATCCAAATATTTCATCTAATAATACTCTTATTATATGATTTGCAGTTTTATCACAATGAACAAAAACACTACCTGTTGATTTTAAAACTCGTTTAATTTCAATAAGTCTTATTTTTAAAAATTCTTGATATTCTTTTAAATCTTTTCAAATATCATTAAAAAAATATTTTTTATTAGTTTTATCTACTAAAAAATGAGCTTTTTGAGTAAAAAAAGGTGGATCTAGATAAACTAAATCAATACTATTATCTTTTAATTGTTTTAAACCGTCTAAACAATCTATATTATAAACTTGGTTTAGTTTAATCATTATTTTCCCTTTCTTTTGCAATTTTTTCAAGTATATTTAGTAAATCTACTCCTGTAGTTTTTTTACATAACTTCAAGCAGAATCACCATAGTAATACTCACCACCTACACCTTTATATAATGTTTCTAATGTTTCTTGAATTCTCATAGAATTGACTCTGTTTGGATAGTAAAACATTATTCTAATTGGTTTATAATTATAAGATATTAATGTTTTTACTCTAGTATGTTCTTTAATTATATGATCATTATCAGTAGTAGCATCTCTTCATTTAATTTCATAAGCATTATTATTTACAAGACAATCGATTTCAAAAGTTTTTGGTATATTAGAAATTGTATTTTTAACTTTTGTCTTAGAAGCAAATGGATATTTTTCCTTAAAACATAAAATTGTCACTTCTTCTAAAAAAGAACCTGCATATTTATATAAAAAACGAACTTGATTTTGATAATAATCAATTTCATTTCCAACATCATAGGGTATTCCTAAAACTCTATAGATTAAATGGTGAGATTTATCATCATTTTGCATTTCAACAATACGTTTTTGAAATTGACTATTAAGTTTGTTACTATATTTATTTGCTATTTCCTTTATTTTCTTGTAAATAACATCATAAGCATTCATACCCAACACTACTTTCTTATTAATTTATTAAAGATATCTTTATTTTACAATAACATAGTTAAACTCTTTTGTAGTTATTAAACTAATATAAAAATAAGCATCAAATATTTATTTTGTTTTTTAACTAAAAAATAAAATAATTGACAAATATTAGTTTTCAAAATCTATGATCAGAAGAACTTATAAAAAATATATTTCTATAGAATTTTAATTTAGCATTACTTATTTTTAGATTTACATTTTTATAAAAAAAACAATACCTTAAAGTATTGTTTTTAAAATTATTTAGCTTTCTTTTCTTTATTGTATTGGTCTTTTCATTGAGTTCTTCAATCACCCTTAAAATGATCAAAGTAGATATTTTTACCAGTTTTGTCATCAAACTTCATTGGATTTAATGATTTATATCCACTAGTTTTTTCTTGTTCATATTCTTTTTGTTGTTTTGCAAAATCTTCTTTAGTAACAATTTTGTAAAATATTCTTACACCAACATATCTTTTTGCATGTGAACCTGTTGGTCAAGTTGGTTTTGAAAATTCATCAACATAAGAAATACTTGGTAAAGTATCTGCTAAATGAGTGTGAGTAGGAATTATAATAGCTGAAGATAAAGTATAGTAGTTTTCTAATTTAGCTAATTGAGTATATCTCTTATAAATATCTGCTTCATTTTCATCAATATAAGTTAATTCATTAGTGAAATGTTGAAGAATATTTTTCAAATCAGAATAAGCTTTTTCTAATACTTCTTTAGTTACTGTTTTGTCATTATCTTTTAACTCCAATTTAATATCTTTTTCCCTTTTTTGACCATTAGCACCATTTGAAGAAGTTAATTTAGATTTATTAAACACTTTAGTTCAACTTTGAATATGTTCATAAACTCCGTCATATTTTAATGTTGCTAAATAGTTAGTAGGATCATCATAATCTGGAGATCATCCAAAAGCAGCTAATCCATATTTTCCTGCTCTTAATTCTTTTAAATAATTAGAAAAATCAATAGGTTTATCAATATCAAAAACAATTGGAGAATCAATATCATTACTATCGTGTTTTCTTACAAGGTAGTTAAATGAACCAAAGAACTGGGCAACTTTAATTTTAAAATCATCAGCTCCAGTTGGATTTAACAAGAAAGGAATAGTAATAGGTTTATTATAATTTTTAATACCAGCTATTTTTTCTAGATCTTCTTTAACTTGTCTTTTTAACAAGTTAATTTTCTTATATAGATTTTGTAGAACGCTATCTTGTTTTTTAGTATCTATTTTTGGATTATAACCTTTGTCATAAACACCGATTAGGTTTGCAAATTCCTTAGCTAATGATTCATTTTTAAATTTAACAGTTTTTGGATCTCTGTTTAGATTAAATAATCCATTGCCTTTGCCATTACCACTGCCACCATTAATAGGTTGTAATTGATCTTCTTCTAAAAATGCTGTAAATGCTAATAAATCATTTTCTAAAAATGCATCATTACCTTCATTATAAACACTGACTTTAGTTTTGCTATTTGGATGTTTTGAGTCATTAACTTTACCAAAACGGTTACCTCAGTTTTTAATATTTTCTGGTTTATGCAATTGTTTTTCTTTTAAAACATCAATGATTCAATCACTTCATGATTTTTCTTCAGCATTACTTGCTGAAGATGATGTAGATGACACATCTCTTCTTGATCTAGTAGTGCTAGTAGAACTTGATGAGCTAGAATTATTTTTAGGATTATTATTATCATCGTATTTTCTTATATCATAATAATCTTTTGCTAAGAAGTCAGCATAGTCAGCTACTGTTTCTTTTAAATCTTTATCCAATACTTGATGACTTTTATCTTCAAAAGTAGAAACATATTTACTTGTAAATGTATTTCTTAATTGAGTACTTGTAGGTCTATCAACACCATCTCTAGCTTCAGAATAAAACTTAGCATATAAAGAACGGTTTAATGCATATCTTGCTAGTATTCTAACTGATTTTAAGGCAAGAGCTCTATTTAAAATACTATCTTCTTCAGGTGTTCTAGTTCTTTTCTTACCAGTTTCAACTAAACTTCCTTCACTATTAAGTTGAATGTTGTCATAAATTTGAGTTCCTTCAGTATGGAAATTAAATCCAAAAGCCCAAGTAGTAGTTGGTTTTTGTTTTAAAACATTAGTTCCACTAAAAACAGGATTTTCTTCATCTTTTCCAACATATTTTTGTCAACCAGCTAGATCATTTGCATTAATTTTTGTAGATGAAACATCCCCTGTTTCAAATAAAAATCTTCTAGTTGCAGCATCAGCTTTGTTAACATAACTATAATTAATTTTTTCTATGTAAACATTCTCTTTATTGTAGTAAAATTCATTTCTAGTTAGGTTTAAATTTGATCCTGGGAAATAATCTTCAATTACATAAGGACCTGAATATCATAAACCATTATACCCAGATTTTTTGCCTAACGGCTTTCCATAATTAGTTCCAGCATAAATGTTAGATACTTGATCTTTATCATTAGCATAAAAAAGTGCAATTTCTGGAATAGGAGCAAAAGCTAAATATGAAATAACAGATTCAAAATAAGAAATCTTTTTAGAAAGATAAAATCCAATATCAAATATACTTTGATCTAAACCATCTTGAGATTTATCATCATTTGTTGATGATTTACCATCATTAACTATTTTTCCTTCTGCAAACGATTTCTTTACTAAATCTTTTGTTGACATAGATGCATTTAGAGCTAAATTCTTTGCTTCTTGTTCATTATCAGGTTTTATGTTAAATGCCAAAATGGCTCTATCAATTCAATAACTTGAACTTAATTCATTTGTTCTTAAATCACCAGGAAGATCTTTATTAAAACGAGAATCATATAAGCTATGAGCTTTTGCTTGTCCGTTACTTTTATCATATGTTGGATCAGATAATTTATTTATAAAATCCATCAATTGGGGGGCATGTTTAAAGTTGGTTAGGAAGTGCTCAGTAGTTAATGCTAGGTTGTTTTTGTTTAAAACATATCTAAAAGTATTAAAAATGTCTAAACCAGTTATTAAATCACCTTTAACTTGCTTACCGTTTTCAATTTTAGTTCAATAAGCATTTTTTCGAAGTCTAAATTTTCAATAATCTTTATTAGAATTGTGATCTCAATATTCTGCTAAAGCTCCTTCATAATGATCATGTCTATTTACTGTTAATAATACATCTTGTAAATTAGCAATAATATCAGCATCATTTGAGGTATTATTAGTTGCTGAGTTTAAATTAGCTAAAGAATAGTTAGTAAGTTCACGTAAAACTTTAGTATTAGAATTTTTTCTATTTAAAATTTTATCTAGACTAATTCGAACTGAACAACTTACAGCTGAAGCTGCAGCAGTAGCTATTATAGAACCTAGCAATGTCATACCTAAGACTTTTTTCATAAAACTTCCTCCTTTCTTATTTATTTTTTAATTGTTCTTTATAAGCTTTGATTTGTTTTTTATAAGCTTTGATTTCTCTTTCATTAGCATAAACAAAATGATTTTTAGAAACTTCTACTCATTTTGGAAAATCAACTAAATAATCATGATGTTCAACTTCTGGTTTATAAACAAAGTGAACTTTTTTGCTTTCTTGAATTGGATCAGGTAAAGGAATAGCACTTAATAATGATCTAGTATAAGGATGTAGTGGTAAATCAAATAACTCATTAGATTCAGCTAATTCAACAATATCACCACGATAAATAACTGCAATTCTGTCTGTTGCAAATCTTACAACTGATAAATCGTGAGCAATAAAAATATAAGTTAAATCAAATTGCTTTTGGAATTTTGCTAATAAGTTCATAATTTGAGCTCTAATTGAAACATCTAAAGCCGAAATTGGTTCATCAGCTACTACAAATTTAGGTTTCATAATTAAGGCTCTAGCAATACCAATTCTTTGACGTTGACCTCCTGAAAACTCATGAGGATATCTTGATAAGTGTTCTGGTAATAAACCAACAGTTTCTAATAATTGATTAATTAAAAATCTCTTGATATCTTTTTTGTCAATTTCTGAAATATTAGCTATTTTATTTTCTGGATTTTTTTGATTAAATCATTGTTGATATGCTTTTTTAACATCATCATTTAAATAAAGTTCAGGAAAGTTATCTAATCCTTCTTTAATGATTTCTTCAACCGCCATTCTTTCATTTAATGATGAACTTGGATCTTGAAAGATCATTTGCATATCTTTTTTATTTTCTTTTAGTTCTTTTTTATTTGGTGATTTAAAAATTTCAGCAGTTTTTAAATTATCATAAAAATCACTATTTTGAACAGTTTGTATAACTGATTGATATTCTTCAGCTAGTTCAGTTTTATTATTTATAGTTAAATAGTCAATTCCTTGTTTTAATTTTTTTAAATAATAACTGTTTTTGTATTTTGGACAAGTTAAAGCTAAATTCATTAATTGATCATGATTAGCATCTTCAAGTTGAGGAGTAATTAGTTTTTGACTTTTAATAACTAATTTTAATCTAGAACCCATTTCATCAAAAAACTTAGTTACTGAAGTATATTTACCTTCATTAACATTATTTCTAATAGCTAGCATTTCTTGTAAAGTATTATAAATAGTATTTTCTAAATCTTTAACTTTTAAAATTGAATCATGAACAAAGTCTTGATATTTATTAATAGCATCTTGTAACTCTACTTTAACATTAGCATGCTTTGAAATGTTTTTTGTAATACGTGCTGCTTTTTCTTGTAATCTAATAATTTTTAATAAACGTTTTAAATTATCAGTAATTGCTTGAATAACAATTGATAAATTAGCATTCTTTTTAACACTTACTAATTTAGTTGTATTTAAATTAACTCCTTCTTTAATAATTCTTGACTTACCATCTTCATAATCTTTTAATTCTTGAGTTTTAAAGTCAAAAAACTTAGATTGAACATATTTATAATAAACTCTTTTAAATTCATTAGAATAATCATTTAAACTAAGTGAAGTAGTTAACTGGTTTTGTTGCATTATATATAAGTGTCTTGCAATTTTTTGATTAATTTTATAAACATCTGGAGATTTACCTCTTAATAGTTTATTTTCAAAATAAATTGCTCCATCACTTACTGGTTGAATTCCAATAATTGCTCTTCCAATTGTAGTTTTTCCAGATCCAGATTCACCAACTAATCCAAAGGTTTCACCTTTATAAACATCAAAAGTAACTCCTTTAACAGCTTTTAATTTATTTCTACCGTTTCCAAATTCAATCAAAAGGTCTCGAATTTTTAAAATTGCTTCACTTTTCTTTTTTATCATTTTATTCACCAACCTTTGAATCTGAAACAGCTTTTTTTAGATTATTTAACTGTTTTGGACGTTTAATTTTTGGAGCACGGGGATCTAATAATCAAGTTTTTGCATAGTGAGTATCTGATATTTTAAACATTGGTGGTTCATATTTATAATCAACTGCTAAAGCAAATGTGTTTCTTGGTGCAAATGCATCAGCTTTAATTTCTTTAAATAATGAAGGTGGGGTACCACTAATTGAATATAGTTCTTCACCTTTAGTTCCTAGTTGTGGAAGTGATGATAATAATGCTCAAGTATATGGGTGTTTTGAATTAAAGAATACATCTTGTGTAGTTCCATATTCAATAATTTGACCAGCATACATAACAGCAACTCTATCAGCAATATTTGCAACTACCCCTAAATCGTGAGTAATAAAGATTACTGTAAATTTGTATTCTTCTTTTAATTCTTTAATTAGATCTAAAATTTGAGCTTGAATAGTTACATCTAGTGCAGTTGTTGGCTCATCACAAATTAAAATCTTAGGTCTACATGCTAGAGCAATAGCAATAACAACTCTTTGTCTCATCCCACCTGAATATTTACCAGGTAAATCTTTATAACGCTTTTCAGCATTAGGTATTCCTACTCTTTTCATTAAATTAATAGCTTCAATTTTAGCTTCAGCTCTATTTAATTTACTATGATTTCTTAAAACTTCACTGATTTGATAACCAACACTTAATAAAGGGTTTAAAGAAGTCATAGGATCTTGAAAAATTGTAGCAATAGTTCCACCACGTAAATGTTGTAGATTTTTATCAGTACTTCTTTTAATTCAAAAATTAAAACGTTTAATAAAATCTCATAACTCTTCTAAAGTTTCTAGTTTTTCTTGATCTAGTTTTTTAGTTTGATTAGATCTAATATCATATAAAATTTCTAAAGTTAAGCTTTCAAAATTATTTTTATATTCGATTTCATCTAATCACTTAATATGTGGTTCTAATTTATTTATATCTTCTAGTTGATTATTATTAACTTTATTAATTAAATTAATAATTTGAAAATATCTAAATTTTTTATAAATATTAACTGTTTTAAAATTGTAAATTTCTTTTTTAGCAGTTTGAATAGTTTTTTCTAGTTGTTGAATTTCAAAGTCTAACTTCTTAGGATCTTTTTTTCATTCAATTTGTTCTTTTAACTGTTTGATTTGTTCTAAATACTCATTTCTTTTAACTAGTCTTTTAGTACTATTAGTAAATTCGTATTTTTTCAACATATCTGCTTTTTGTTGTAAGTCATCAATTTTTGAATTTAAAGATTCAATAGTTGATTCTTTTAATTCTTTAATAATAGCTAAAGCATCTTTAATTTTTTTATTATTGTATTTTTTAATTCCTTTTCTTGATTCACTTTCTAAAGAATTTTTATGAAACTCAACTAAATCAGTATCTTTTTTAAAAACAGCTGATTCATTTTCTCTAGTAGCTTTATTTGGATAATACATAATAGATCCATTAGCAATATAACCATTTGACTCTAACATATTAGTTAAAGTCTTAGTTAATACTGATTTTCCAGAACCAGATTCTCCAACTATAGCAACAGTTTCGCCATCATAAATATCAAAACTAATATTTCTAATAGAAGTTAAAACTTTAGAACGGACACGAAATTTTACTACTAGATCTTTAATTGATAAGATAATATTTTTCATAAATATGTCCTTTCTATCTGTGGTTTTTTGGATCTAGTGAATCAGCAAATACTTTTAATACTAAGAAAAATAAAGTTGAAATAATACAAATAAATAAAATTGGTAAAACAATTAAGTGTGGATAAACTTGTCATTCACTTGATTGCATGATTGATTGTAAAATTTTTCCAAGTGAAGTATTTACTTTACCATCAACAAATCCTCTATCAAAATAAGCTAAAGTTGATTCAATTGCAATTGCTGTTGGAATTGAAAATGTTGATACTTGAATTAGTACTGGTAAAATTTTTGGTAAAACATTTTTTCTAATAATTTTATCTGATCTGGTTCCTAGTGTAATTGAAGCAATATTATAATCAGCATCTCTAATTGATAAAACTAAAATTCTAATACTAAATGCTGGACCTATTCAAGCTTGAATAACAATTCCTAAAATCATAGGTCAATATCCAATACCAAATACTGACATAATAACAATAATTAAAATTAGTTGTGGAATAACTAGAATTAATGAAGTTAATTGGTAGAATAAGATATCTAATTTTCTATAATATCCTCAAATTAATCCCATAATAATTCCAATTGATAATTGTAAAAAGGTCATAACAAAAGCAAAAGATAAACTACTTCTTAAACCTAATCAAATCTCAATTCAATAATCTTCACCATTTCTACCTAGTCCAAATCAGTGTTGAGCAGAAGGATGTTCTTGAGTAACTCCAGGAGTTTTTAAAGGAATTGCTTCTTTTCCATAAGGAACAATTATTGAAGTTAATAATAAAACTAATAAAATAATTGAACAAATAATAAATACTCTACTAGTGATTAGAATTTTACCAACAGCTTTTCAATAACTATATGGTTTTGTAATAATAGTTTCACTAGTTTGAGCTTGTGAACCAACTAATTCAAATAAAGAGTGATCTATTTGATAAATATCTAAACCGTGTCTTTTAAAAAACGCTTCTCTTTCACTATCTAAAAGTGCTGAAAAATCTGTTTTGTTTAATTGTTCATTTTTCATTTAAACCACTCCTTTCTAATCTTTAGTTAAACTTACTCTTGGATCTAATAACACGTGAACTAAATCAGCTAGTAATTTTGCAAAAATACTTACAAATGAAGATAAAACTGTAAATCCTAAAAATACAAAAAAGTCATTTCCTCCAGCTGATTCTTTAATTAATCTACCCATTCCAGGAATAGCTCATTGAGTTTCAACAATCATTGAAGATCCAAATACTGTTAAAATAATTTCACTTGGAATACTTCTTATAATTCTTACTCCAGCATTTCTAAAGATATGTACATAGTAAGTTTTATTTGAACTAGTTCCTTTGGCTAAAGCAAATTTAGCATAATCAACAGTCATTTCATCAACTATGTATCTTCTTACAAATGTAGCAATACCTGGTAAATTAATTACAACAATTGCAAAAATAGGTCAAAATCTAGTTGCAAAACTTCCTGTATTATAAATTCCTGAATTGCCTAAAACAGCTACTGAAAAAATAAATGTTCCGATAATAATAACAATTGATGGAATTGCTAATAATAAAGCTGAAATTCCATTAAATACATTGTCAAATAATTTTCCTTTTTTCTTAGCAGCTCTAACACCAATTAAAATTGCTAAAGCATAACTAATTAAAATTGAAACTGAACCAATAGCAAATGAGTATGGCATTGCTTTTAAAAAAATAGATAAAACATCACTACCTTCTTCAGCAATAGTTGTAGCAGTTGTTACACCTAAATAAACTCATCTAGTTTCAGTAATTAGTTTTGATGAATCAATAATTCCATTACCATTTTGTAAAATAGTTACTTCTGAACCTAAAACAATTTGTTTAGGAATAAATGGTGTGATGTTTTTTAAATATGTAAGAATTTGCGGAATTAAAGGACCATAAACACCAAAACGTTTCATACGATCTTCTAATAACTTATCTTGTTGAGCTCTAGATAAACCAGTTTTTTCAATGTCTGGTGGTAGATATTTTGTATCTGGAGTAATCAAACGTATCACAACATATAAAATAATGATCGATAATAATAAAGTAATTAAACCATATAAAATACGCTTAAATGAATAACCATATAATGGATGTCTTACAAAATACTTATAAATATTTGCTGATGTATCATAATATCAATATTTAAAAGTGGTCCATTTACTTACTTTATGTTGTTGATTAGTTTCATTAAGTAAACTAAAATCATCAAGAAGCAATTCAGAATTTAAATCAAACGCTTCTTGTTTAGTTTTTAATGTTGATTTCATAAAGCTTTTCCTTTCTATTAAAATATATTAAAAAGCAAAATAAGTTAATCAAATTAACTTATTTACTAGAAATATAGTGCTATTAAAACCACTCAAAAATTTATTAATATATTTTTTTAATAGTACCAAAATATTTTTCAAATTTAATAAAAAAATAAAAAAACTCTATTCTTATAGTTGTTTTGTTATATTTAAAATTAAAAGGTAAATTTAAGTATGAAAAAATCTAAAGTATTTAAAGAACTTAAAGATATTGATAAGTTTACAAAAGAACAACATGAAAAACAAGTTAATCAAACAATTGAAAGCGTTTATGATTCAGATGATTTTAAAATGAATTTTTATGATTATCAACAAGCAAAAAAACTAAGATGAATTGGATGATTAATTGTTTTTTTAATATTTATAATTGGTAGTTTGATTGGTGCTTTAGTTGGGTATTTAACATTAAATGTTAGTAGTTTAGATAATTGAAAAGGAATTAATTATTTTAATGTTTTATATACAACAATTTTATTTTTTATTGGATTTGTAATTGGAGTTATTAAAAATAGGCAAGCAACAAATTTTTTTAATGACAGAAGAAGAAGATATCAAAAAACACTAGAATTAAGTGAAGCTAAACTAATTAGATTAAAAAAGATTTTTTATTTAAGCGGTTTACTAATGTTAGTTTTAACTATTATTTTATTTTTAGTTTTTAAAATTTAGATTTAATAATTAGTAAAATTAATAACTAATTTATATCTATATAATTTAGTTAGTTATTATTAGGAGGTTTTATGAAAAAATTATCAACTAATCAAATAAGAAAGATCTGATTAGATTTTTTTATTTCTAAAAATCATTACTTTTTAGAAACAGTATCTTTAATTCCTGTTGATGATCCATCATTATTATGAATTAATTCAGGAGTGGCTACTTTAAAACCATATTTTGATGGTAGAAAAACACCACCATCACCAAGACTAACTAACTCTCAAAAAGCAATAAGAACTAATGATATTGAAAATGTTGGAGTTACAGCACGTCACCACACTATGTTTGAAATGCTTGGTAATTTTTCAATTGGTGATTATTTTAAAAAAGAAGCAATAGAATTAGCCTGAGAACTTTTAACAGATAAAAAGTATTTTGATATTGATAAAAATAAATTATATATCACTGTTTTTAATGAAGATACTGAAGCTTATAATATTTGAAAAGATGTTATTAAAATTGATGAAGATCACATTTTTAGATTATCTAGAAAAACTAATTTTTGAGATGTAGGACAAGGACCTTGTGGACCAAATACTGAAATTTTTTATGATAGAGGTGAAATTTGAGATCCAAATAAAATTGGACCTAGATTAATTAGTGATGATATTGAAAATGATCGTTATATTGAAGTTTGAAATATTGTTTTTTCTCAATTTAATAATGATGGAAACAATAACTATGTTGAATTACCTAGAAAAAATATAGATACTGGTGCAGGACTAGAAAGATTTGCTTCAATTTTTCAAAACACGCCTACTAACTTTGAAACTGATATTTTTTATCCAACTATTAAAAAAGTTGAACAACTAACTAATAACCAATTTAAATACTCAATTGACAATTATTTTA
Organism: Mycoplasma mycoides subsp. mycoides SC str. PG1; assembly: GCF_000011445.1. Classification (NCBI taxonomy): domain Bacteria; kingdom Bacillati; phylum Mycoplasmatota; class Mollicutes; order Mycoplasmatales; family Mycoplasmataceae; genus Mycoplasma; species Mycoplasma mycoides. The sequence continues at coordinate 209,087 of NC_005364.2, read as the reverse complement.
ATCCTAATAAAAAACAAACTAGAATCAATACTGCTTTTAAAGTAATAGCAGATCATATAAGAGCTACAGTTTTTGCAATTTCTGATGGTGTATTTCCTGGTAATAAAGATAGAGGATATATTATTAGAAGATTAATTAGAAGATCTTGTGTTTTTGGAAAAGAATTAGGAATTAAACAAGCATTTTTATATAAATTAGTTGATAGTGTAATTGAGTCAATGAAAGAATTTTATCCTTATTTAATTGATAAAAAAACTTTAGTAGAACAAACTATTAAAGATGAAGAAGAAAAATTTTTAAAAACTTTATCAAAAGGATATGATCTTTTAGAAAATATTATTAAAACAAAAAATACAGTTAGCGATAAAGATGCTTTATTATTATTTGAATCATATGGTTTTCCAATTGAACAAACTATTGAAATTTCAGAATTATCTAATGTAACAGTTGATGTTGAAGGATTTAAAAAATTACTAGAACAAACAAAACAAGCTACAAGAAATGCTAGAAAAGATTTAAAAGCTTGAGATAAACAAAATGAATTATTTACAAAACTAAAAGTAGAATCTGAATTTACTGGATGATCTGAAACAAGTAGAGATAATGCTAAAGTTATTTATATGTTTACAGATCAAAAACAAGTAGAATCAATAACTAATCAAGAAGTATTTGTAATTTTAGATAAAACTCCTTTTTATGCTGAAAAAGGTGGACAAGCTGCTGATAGTGGAATTATTTTTAATGATCAAATGAAAGGTTTTGTAATTGATGTTCAACAAGGACCTACGCATCAAAATATTCATAGAATAAAAGTTCAAGGTACTTTAAAAGTAAACGATTTGATAAATTGTAGAGTTGATGAAGAAAAAAGGATCTATACAATGAAAAATCACTCAGGAACTCATATGATCCATTATGCTTTAAGAGAAGTTTTAGGAACTAGTGTAATGCAATCTGGTTCATATAATGATGAAAATGGTTTAAGAATGGACTTTACTTATCACAGATTACCAACCAATCAAGAACTTTTAAAGGCTCAAAACTTAGTATTAGAAAAAATTAAAAATAAAATTGATAGACAAACTTATTTTTGTAGTTTAGAAGAATCAGTAAAAAAACACCAAGCCTTAGCATTTTTTACTGAAAAATATGATCAAATAGTTAGAGTTATTAAATTTGGTGATTTTTCTTCAGAACTTTGTGGTGGAACTCATGTTAATAATACTAGTGAAATAGAAGATTTTATTATAACTGGGATCGAATCAAAAGGTAGTGGTTTATATAGGATTAAATGTTTAACTTCATTTAGAGCAGTTAATGAGTATTTAAATGAACAATTTAAAGTATATAAAGACCAAGCTGAATCTATTATTGATAAATATAATCAAAATAAAGATCTATTAAAAAATGATCAATTAGAAAATATTTATTTACAAATAAAAAATACTACTATTAATAAAGACAATTTATTAGTAATAAAAAATTTATTAGATCAATCAAAAGAAGTTAATAAAGATTATGATAAAAAAGTTAATGATTTAATTACAGCTAATAAATTATTAAAATATAAAGACCTAACTCCTAGTTTAAATAAAGATAATATTAATGAAATTCGATTAGAAACTACTGATTTAAATATTAAAGATTTAAAACAACTAGCAGATGATTTAAGAAATAAATACAATGATTTAATTGTTATTTTATTAAGTAGTACAAATGAAAATACCTTTATAGTTGTTGCAGTTAGTCAGAGTTTACAAAATAAATATAAAGCAATTGATATTTTTAACAATTTAGAAGGTTATGAGACTAAAGGTGGAGGAAACGCTAATTTAGCTCAAGGTAAATTTGTTAAAAAATAATATTTAATAAATCAAGACTTAATTAATTGTTTTTAACAATATTAGGTCTTGTTTTTTTGTATTAAAATATTTTGGTCAAATTCATTATATTAAAAGGATAAATAAATGAAGAAGTTATTAGCATTTTTATCATCATTTGGTTTAATCACTACATCAAGTTTATTAGTTATTAGTTGTAAAAGCAATAATATAACTGCAGTTAGAAAAGAAAAAGATAATAAAGAAAAACAAATAGATTCGACACCGCCATCAGATCAACCACAAGAAGATGAAACTAAAAAAGAAAAACCTAGTGGTTCTGGTAATTCTTCTCCAGATACTACCCCACAAACTCAAAATAAACACAACCAAGAAAAACCTAAACCTAAAAGACAAGCAACAGAAGAAGAAAAGAAAAAATTAGAAACTATATTTAAAGAACATGAAAATGCTTTTGGTACATTTCATACTTATAAAGATGTTGTAGATCAACTACTAGTTTATGCAAATGAAAAAGGTTTAAAAGATATTACTCTTGTTGATGGTATTAACGAAAATGAATATTTAAAAGAAGATAAAGACGGTAAAGGAGAAAATATTGTTAAATTAAAACTTTATGAATCTGATGTTACTTTTAAACCTAAAAAGGTTTTAAAAGATGAAGTAAAAGCAATCTATTCAGAAGATAAGAAAAAAATAAAACAAATAGGTTATGAAAAAATACTTAATGAAGGCATAAGAATAAAGAAAATTACTGAATTAATTGAAGAAGTACCTGTTCATTTACCGTTAAAAATAACATCACTAAGTAAAGTATTTTCTAAATCAAAAATAACAACTGTACGAAATTTAGACAAGTGAAACACTAAAAATATTAAGAGTATGTTCTTTGTTTTTGAAAATGCAGAAAATTTCAACCAAGACATATCAAGCTGATATACGTCAAATGTAACAAATATGAGTGGTATGTTTTGAGATGCAACTCAATTTAATAAACCTTTGAATGAATGAAAAGTTCATAATGTTGTTGATATGGAAGGTATGTTTGCTGGAGCATCTAGTTTTAACCAGAATTTGAATAAATGAGAAGCAACAAGTTTAGAAAATATGGAGCAAATGTTTTGAGGTGCTTCTAAATTTAATGGCAATATCTCAACTTGAAATGTATCTAATGTAAAAACTTTGCATAATACATTTGCAGGTGCAACTTCATTTAACCAAGATATTTCAAACTGAAATTTTACTAATAACTGTACTTCTAATGTAAAAACAATGCAAGGTACATTTAGTAGAGCTAATAAATTCTCATATAATTTAACTAGATGAAATGTAGAAAAAGTTACTATAGCAAAAGATTTTAATAAAGAAATTCAAAGCACTTTAGGAAAAGATAAACTTCCTAAATTCACTGTACCTATTACTTATTCTTAAAAAATATCAAATGACCATAAATTGAAATTCTTTCATTTTTTGGTCATTTTTTTATTATTTTTTTCTAATACTATAATGAAAAGTTTAAATACTTTTTAATAAATAAATAAGAAATTATATAAATCTACTTAATTGATAATTAGCTTGTTTGTTTCTTATTTGCTTAAAAATGATAAAATTTAAGAAAAATAAGAACATAGGTGATAATTATGAATTATAAAGAACAGCTGATAAAAGAAGCTAAAAAAAGAGCCGGTATTATTACAAGAAAAGAAATTATGAATTTAAAAATTCCATCAATTTATATTACAAGAATGATTAGAAGTAATGAATTAGAAAAAGTCGATATTGGTATTTATGCTCTAACTTCTGAAAATTGGTACTATGATCCTGATTATAATTTTAGTATCAGACATAAAACACCTATTTTTTCTTATACTTATGCACTTACATTTTTTGATTTTACAGATGTTATTCCAATGTTTCGTGATGTAACTGTTTATCATGGATATAATGCTCATAATTTAGACCCACAAACTAGAGTACACTATGTTTCAAAAGATATATATGAACTTGGAGTTGTAGAAGTAAAAACAAATTGTGGTAATAAAATTAGAGCTTATGATATTGAAAGAACAATTTGTGATTTTATTAAGCATAGAGATAAAATCGAAGCTGAACTATTTGCAAAAACTATGTATAAATATTCTGAATATGAAAAAAGAGATTGAAAAAAACTTCATGAATATGCTAAAAAAATGAACATTGGTAAGAAAGTTTATGAAGTTTTTCAAGTATTAGTTTAATGAACTTACAGAAATTAAAATCAATTTGTAAAAGGTTATCAAGTGAAACAAAAACAAATTATAATATCATCTTAAAACATTACTTTATGATATCCATATTAGAAAAAATTGTTAAAAGTAAAAATAAACAAAACTTTGTAATTAAAGGTGGGTTCTTACTTTCTAATATGATGAGTTTAAACGAAAGAACCACTCAAGATATAGATTGCTTAATAAAAGGTATCAATTTTGTTAAAGAGAATATTCTAAGAACTATTTCTGATGTATTAAGATATGATTTTACTGACTTTATAAAATATGAAATAAAAGAAATAACAGAAATAAAAAAGAGAGACAAATATAATGGATTTAGAGTCAAAATATTATGCAAATTAGAAAAGTTGGAAGAAATAGTAAAAATAGATTTAGCAATTGGTGATGTTGTAACACCGTCTGAGATTAAATACAATTTTAGAAATATCTTTTCAAATAGTAGCTTTGAAATACAAGCATATAATCTAGAAACAATATTAGCTGAAAAAATATTTATAATTAATAATTTAAATATACAATCAACTAGAATAAAAGATCTTTATGATATTTTTTTAATATATAGCTTTAAAGAGTTTGAGATTGATTATAATATTCTAAAATGTGCTTGTTTAAATACTTTTAAAAAAAGAAATACTGTTTTTAATATAGATTTAGTACTTAGTTTATTAAATGAAATTAACCAATTAGATATTTTTGAATTACTTTGAAATAATTACAGGCAAAAATACTTTTACGCCCAAAAAATAGAATTTAAAATACTGATAAAATCTGTAATTAAGTTTTTAGAAAAGTTAAAAAATATTTAAAAAGCTCTTAGTTTTCCCCCCCCGCTACCATAAACACGGACTAAAATTTTTCAATATTATAACAGGATTGTTTTCTGAATTGTACAGGAGACAATCCTTTTAATTTTTCTTTTATTCTTATGTTGTTATATCAATAAATATATTTATGAATTCTTTTAGTTAACTCTTCTACTGAATTATATTTTTCACCATAATAAATTTCTTGCTTTAATAAACCAAAGAAGTTTTCTATAATAGCATTATCTAAGCAATTACCTTTTCTAGACATACTTTGTGTTATGTTATTTTCTTCTAGTTTTTTAGCTCAACTAATGTGCTGATAATGAAATCCCTGATCAGAATGAATCAACAAACCATTTGTATTTTTAACCTTTTTAAGTGCTTTGTCTAGCATTGAATTTGTTAGGTTTAAGTTAGGATTGGTTTGAATTGAATATGAAATAATTTCATCATTGTAAAGATCAATAATTGGTGATAAATATAACTTTTGACCATTAACTTTAAACTCTGTTACATCAGTGCATCAAAGTTTGTTTGCTTGTAAAGAATGAAAATTTCTTTTTAAAACATTATCTGCAATTTTTCCAACAGTTCCTTTATAAGAACTATATCTTCCATTTTTTGTTCTAAATTTAATACACTGAACTCCAAGCTCTTTAGTTAACCTTAAAATCTTTTTGTGATTTACAATATATCCTTTTGATTTTAAGGCCATTTTTAGCCTTCTATACCCATACGTTTCAAATGATTTGCTAAAAATGTCAACAATCATTTCCTTTAATTCTTTATCTTTATCTATTGTATTTTCTAACTTATGTTTTCATTCATAAAAAGACGATTTAGGTAATTTAGCTATTTTTAAGAGAATAGAAATCTTAACTTTTTTATGTGTTTTTAACAATTCTAAAACTACTTTTGTTTTTTCCTTGTTGATTTTTCTTTTGTCAACAAGGTGTGGAACTTTTTTCAGAATTCAGCCTCCAACTTATAGTATTCCACTTGTTCTTTTAATTCTTTAATTTGTTGTTCATTATTGATTTTTACTTGTGATTTCTTTATTTTAGCTGGTTTTTTATTAGGGTTTTTCATAATTTTCTTAGGTCTTCCTATATTATTATTTAACCCTAAAAATCCATATTCTCTATATTTTTTAACTCAACCAGCTATAGTTGATGAATAAATAATATTAAACTTTTTTGTGACTTCATCATATGAGTGATTAGTTTCAAGTTTATATAATACAATTTTTAGTTTTAGCTTTGCACTATAATAAGGCTTTTTTTCCTTATTAATTAGCCCTTCTATTCCAAACGCTTCAAATCTATTAACTAAACTTTCTATAGTATCAACTGAAATATCATATTTATTTGCTAAATAAGTACTCTTTTTAATATTAAGTTTTTTAGCTTCTTTAACAATTTTTAACTTTTTTCCTACGTTTCCCAGTTTAAGCATAAAACAAGAAAACATACTTATGTAAATTTTTGATCTCATAAGTTATGTTTTTTATAATGTAATGTCTAAGTGACTTTTTCTTTTGTTAAAAGTTCTAATAATATTTGATAAGTTTGCCAACTTTCTTGTAACTCATCATTATACACTTGTATAGTTTCGATTTTTTGTTTATTTACAAATACTTCAATTTCTTTAACTTCTTTGATAACATTAATCACTTTATGCTCAGTGATTTTGCTTTTTCCAGTCAGTCCTAATTTTGAATTTAAAATGTAGATGATGTAGTTTAAAAACACTAATGAAATGAAACATAAACAAATGTAACCAACAATATGGTTTCAAGTTGATAAATACATTGGACGAAGAGATAATTTACCTTTTAATGTCTTGAAATTAGACTCAATTTGTCATTGTTTTGAATATAAATTAATAACTTCTTTTACTGATAAATCTGTTCTATTTGTTTCATAAACATAGTATCCATCATATTTTTGATCTTCTTGTATTTTTTCTATGTCAAGTTCATAAAATGCACCTTTGTTTATAGGTTTAAAGAATCTATATTTTTTAGATCCCGCTAAATCATCACAAGAAACAAGATTATCTTTATTCATTTTCTTAGTGAAATTTTGAATTAAAATGTCTCTATTGTTTTTGTCTTTAGTTGCTAGTTTTTGACTAAAACTAATTATTTGTCTTCTAAAATGTCCATTAATTCTTTTTTTATTGTATGAAGATGCAATATCACGAGTTTTGTATATCAAACCACCATCATTTATATAATCTTTTTCATCTAATATATACTCTTTAAATTGTTTGCTTCCAGCTTTCATTCTGTATGAGATTATGTATTTTCAATTCTTAGATTCTAAAAATCTAATATTTCTATTAACACTCATTCCTTTGTCAGCAATTATAGTTACACTGTTAACTTCATAAATATCTGCAATTTCAAGCATAAATGGTATTAAAGTATTTGGATCAGCAACATTTCCTGGAAATATTTTGTAGTGTAACGGTATTCCATTTTCATCAGTTGCCATACCTATAACAATCTGGTCTTCTTTAAATTTTCCATCTTTTGAATAACCAGGTTTTTTATAACCTTCACGAGAAAATGTTTCAAAATAAGTAGTTGTTGCGTCAAATCATAATACATCAATTTTTCTATTGGTATTTGCACAAATTTTTGCATTTAAATTTCTTAAAATTTCATCTTTGTTTTTTGCTATATAGTCTAATGATCTATAAAATGAATTTTTTGAATGAGTGTCTATTTTTTCTTTTTTTGCTGTCTTATAAGTGTTAAAAACACTTATTGGATTTTTAATTCTTTGATAAATCAACTGTAAAACAACATCTTTTAATGTTGTCGATTTTGTGGGAGAACAATCATTAAAAATATTGAAATAATCAAATAGTTTTTCAACTACTTCGTAACCTTTAAACCTTTCTAAAACTTCTTTTTTGGTTTCTTTTTTCTCTTTAAAAATTTCATCTAATTTAGTTCTTGCTTGTTCTTTTGTTCAAGACAATGGAAAGTTTGCAATAATTGCTTTGATAATTGCTAGCGGATCATCGTGATATTGTTTTAATTCATGCAAATATCCATATCCCAATCTATATACAAAACCTTTGTTATCTGGTCTTGGCACTCCAATTGATAAGTATTCGCCTTTTTTAACTCTTGCTATTGATGTTCTTCATTGTCTTTTTACATCATTTCTTGACTTCTTCACGTCTTTATTATATCATATTTAAGCATAAAAGCATAATAAATTATATTTTTTTATAAAAAAATATAGCCGCTGAAAACTGAGTGTTTTCGCGACTAAGTGGGAAACGTAGGTCATATTTATTTGCTAAATAAGTACTCTTTTTAATATTAAGTTTTTTAGCTTCTTTAACAATTTTTAACTTTTTTTCTAAATTTAATTTAGACATATAAAAACCCCATTTCCTGGATTTTAGTCCGAAATATGGGGTTCGGGGGATTTTCTAAGAGCTTTTTACTAATTTATAATAACTTGATGTGAATTAGAAGCTAATTCTTTATCATTAGCTTTAGTTCTAATTTCATATGTTCCTGGTTTTAAATTTTCTAATTTATTACTAATAATATTTTCTCATTGTGAGTTTTTATTAATAACTCGATATTGCATTGTATCATCAACACCAGTTATAGTATTTGCTTGAACTTTTATCATATTATAAACATCTATAGCTTTAGAAATTTCAATAGTTTGAACATCAGAAGCAAATTTATCATAACTATCTTTTCATCTAAATTGTAATTTACCAGAAACTATATTATTTGCAATAAAACTTTCTTTACTAATATCTATTCATTTATTAATAATTATTTCTATATTGCATTCCTGGTTTTACGTTAGTAATTAAAATTTCATTTTCATCAATAGCTTTAACTACTGCTTGTGGTATTTCTTTAAACTTTTGAACATCAAATTCAACTGTATTATTAGACAAGGTGAATTTGTATCCTCTTTTTTTAATGCCATTTATTTTTATAGTAACTTTATCAAAGTTTTTAAAATGATCTAAATATAAAATGTATGAATTATCTTCTTGTTTTAGTTCTTTAATCATTGCATTTTCAATATTAAAGCTTCCTGGTTTTAAGCCAACAATTCTTTCACTTAAATTTATTTTAATTGCATAACTACCAAGTGTTTTAGATTTATCCCTTTCATTGTATTTTTCTATCTTTTGAACTTTCACATATTTTGTTTTAGTTTTATTATCTTTTAACATATAGTTAATTGTTTTATATGAAGTATAAGCTGAACCACTTACAACAAGTTTATAGTCAATTACTTCTAAGTCAGAATTGCTAAATGTTTTCAATATTTCATTATACATTTTGGGTTCGTTTTAACTTGTAATTTCTTAGAATTTGTGTTTTGTGTAGATAATTGCTTATCAATTAAAATCAATATCTTCTTTATTTTTTACAAAATTAGTAAGTTTTAAATTTCTAAAACGTTGTCCAAAATTTTTTGTGTTTCTTAAAAATACATCATCTTTAGTAAAATCATCATCATGTAATAAGAAAAATCTATATTCTTGTTTTTCATTTTTTTCTATACGATCTGAAGTAGCATCAAGATGATATCATTCTCTATCAATTTTAACTAAATTTCAAATATGTTTTACACCACTTAAATCTCTAGGACTAACATCACTTGTAATTAGAGCTGATAAAATACCTAGTTCATCCATTAACATTTGAAATCCCTTAGCATACTCAGTACATACTGTACTTTTATTAACTAAAGCAAAATAAGCAGTTTGATTATCATAACTATTGGCTACATTATAATCGAACTTAACTTCTTTTGTCATTCAATCATATACTTTAGTTATTTGTTCTAAAACAGGTAGATTTTTTCAACCTTGTTGTTCAACTATTTTTTTAGCTTCTTGTTTTGCTTTTAAAATATTAACTTCAACAATAGGAAGGATAGTAACTACTGATTTATATAAATTACCTTTATATTCAGCTCAAATTTCAACTACTTGAGGATCAGAACTATTTTTATATTCTTTAGCTGAAATTGTTCCATCAGTCTTTAAATTAACTAATGAATCAATATTATCTTGATCTGCTTTTAATAACTTATCAGTTGGGAATCTTAACCTTTGATATCACTTAACATCTTGAATTTCTTGATTAGTTTTTGAATCAATTAATTTTAATTTTTCAGTCTCATTTTCATTATCTAAAGTTAGATATTTTTTTCTAATTCAAATTTAAGATGAGAATAATAATTTAATGCTATATTATGATCGAAAATTATTTCTTTAATTTTTTCTTCACTAAAATTATTTTCTTTAAATTCTTCAATATGTTAGTTTGGATAGAAATTTTCTAATTTTACTAATGATGTTTTAGAATAATTTGATAAATCTAAAGAATCATTAATTTTAATATCACTAATATTATTTACTAATAAATTAGAATTACTGTTTAATAAATTATTATTTAATTTTTTGCTAATGGAATTTCACCGTTTTTTAAATTACTAGATAAACTACAACTTGTTGTAATCGCTGAAATACCAATTAATAAACCTAAAACTAATGAACTTAAAATTATTTGCTTTTTATTATATTTTTTTGTTATACTAATTAATCCTAATAAATACTTAGCTAATTTATATTAACATTAATCTTTATTATTTCATACTATAATAAGTGATTTTACAAATAAAAAAGGCTTGATTAACAAGCCTAGTTACTTCCTACGTTTCCCAGTTTAAGCATAAAACAAGAAAACATACTTATGTAAATTTTTGATCTCATAAGTTATGTTTTTTATAATGTAATGTCTAAGTGACTTTTTCTTTTGTTAAAAGCTCTAATAATATTTGATAAGTTTGCCAACTTTCTTGTAACTCATCATTATACACTTGTATAGTTTCGATTTTTTGTTTATTTACAAATGCTTCAATTTCTTTAACTTCTTTGATAACATTAATCACTTTATGCTCAGTGATTTTGCTTTTTCCAGTCAGTCCTAATTTTGAATTTAGAATGTAGATGATGTAGTTTAAAAACACTAATGAAATGAAACATAAACAAATGTAACCAACATTATGGTTTCAAGTTGATAAATACATTGGACGAAGAGATAATTTACCTTTTAATGTCTTGAAATTAGACTCAATTTGTCATTGTTTTGAATATAAATTAATAACTTCTTTTACTGATAAATCTGTTCTATTTGTTTCATAAACATAGTATCCATCATATTTTTGATCTTCTTGTATTTTTTCTATGTCAAGTTCATAAAATGCACCTTTGTTTATAGGTTTAAAGAATCTATATTTTTTAGATCCCGCTAAATCATCACAAGAAACAAGATTATCTTTATTCATTTTCTTAGTGAAATTTTGAATTAAAATGTCTCTATCGTTTTTGTCTTTAGTTGCTCGTTTTTGACTAAAACTAATTATTTGTCTTCTAAAATGTCCATTAATTCTTTTTTTATTGTATGAAGATACAATATCACGAGTTTTGTATATCAAACCACCATCATTTATATAATCTTTTTCATCTAATATATACTCTTTAAATTGTTTGCTTCCAGCTTTCATTCTGTATGAGATTATGTATTTTCAATTCTTAGATTCTAAAAATCTAATATTTCTATTAACACTCATTCCTTTGTCAGCAATTATAGTTACACTGTTAACTTTATAAATATCTGCAATTTCAAGCATAAATGGTATTAAAGTATTTGGATCAGCAACATTTCCTGGAAATATTTTGTAGTGTAACGGTATTCCATTTTCATCAGTTGCCATACCTATAACAATCTGGTCTTCTTTAAATTTTCCATCTTTTGAATAACCAGGTTTTTTATAACCTTCACGAGAAAATGTTTCAAAATAAGTAGTTGTTGCGTCAAATCATAATACATCAATTTTTCTATTGGTATTTGCACAAATTTTTGCATTTAAATTTCTTAAAATTTCATCTTTGTTTTTTGCTATATAGTCTAATGATCTATAAAATGAATTTTTTGAATGAGTGTCTATTTTTTCTTTTTTTGCTGTCTTATAAGTGTTAAAAACACTTATTGGATTTTTAATTCTTTGATAAATCAACTGTAAAACAACATCTTTTAATGTTGTCGATTTTGTGGGAGAACAATCATTAAAAATATTGAAATAATCAAATAGTTTTTCAACTACTTCGTAACCTTTAAACCTTTCTAAAACTTCTTTTTTGGTTTCTTTTTTCTCTTTAAAAATTTCATCTAATTTAGTTCTTGCTTGTTCTTTTGTTCAAGACAATGGAAAGTTTGCAATAATTGCTTTGATAATTGCTAGCGGATCATCGTGATATTGTTTTAATTCATGCAAATATCCATATCCCAATCTATATACAAAACCTTTGTTATCTGATCTTGGCACTCCAATTGATAAGTATTCGCCTTTTTTAACTCTTGCTATTGATGTTCTTCATTGTCTTTTTACATCATTTCTTGACTTCTTCACGTCTTTATTATATCATATTTAAGCATAAAAGCATAATAAATTATATTTTTTTATAAAAAAATATAGCCGCTGAAAACTGAGTGTTTTCGCGACTAAGTGGGAAACGTAGGATAATAAGTGATTTTACAAATAAAAAAGGCTTGATTAACAAGCCTAGTTACTTTTCTTGATGGTGGAGATGGCGAGAATCGAACTCGCGTCCAAGATACACTAATACATACTTTCTACAGTTTAGTTAATTTTCTAATTAAAGTATCTAACTAAAATTAACTAAAGGTTAAATACCATTTGCAATTAATTTCAGATATATTTATTGCAATCATATATCCTATTAGACTTGGGTAATACGATTATAAATAAAGCCTAAAATATCTATAATGCGTGAAATACTATAACTAAACTAAGTAGTTATTAAGCAAACATATAGTTTGCTCCAGCTGATGCATTGTTGATCATAAATGCTGGCATTTCAAAGTTTTCTTCGTTTTTGTCTGCGTTTTTTCAAACCTAGTAGTATTTATAGTCTACAACACTACTGCTTATATGTACTGGTTATATCCTGTCAAATCCATGACATCCCCAGGATAGATATTTTATAATAAATTAAACTTAATTACTAGAATAAATATAATTATTTATTACAAATTAATTATAAATTCTTTTAGCTTTATAACTTAAAATAGATAATTTTATTTTTTTGTTATTATTAATTAATAAGGAGTAAAATGGTAGATTTAGAAAATAAAGAACAAGAAATTTTAGAACTTTATAAAAATAAAGAGTTTGATAAATGCATAGAGATTATTGAAAAACTAAGATATGCTGATGTTAGAGAAATATTTAATTATTTAGATGAACAAATTGCTTTTAACTTATATAAAAAATTAGAAATAAACAAAGCTAGAGAAATATTTAATTATTTATCTTTTGATTTAAAAGAATATATACTTACTAACTTAAGTCAAACTAAAATTAAACAATTAATTAATGACTTATATACAGATGATATTATTAATGCTGTTGAAAATATGCCTTTTGAAGTTGTTAAAAAAGTTTTTAATGCTGCTTCAAAAGAACAAAAAAAAGAAATTGCTAGCATTTTAAAATATGATATTGATACTGCTGGAAGTATTATGAGTGTTAATTTTTTATCTGTTAAACAAACTACTACAGTTTCTAAAACTATTAAAGAAATACAAAAAAATCACGATGATTATGATGAAATTGATAATGTTTTTGTAGTAAATAAATTAAATCAATTGGTGGGAAGTATTGAAGTAAAAGATTTAATCTTAAACGACATGAACACTAAAATTGAAGATATTATGAATACTAAAGTTATTAGTATTAATTCAAACCAATCTCAAGAAGATGCAAGTAATGCTTTAAAAAAATATGATATTAGTACTTTAGCTGTAGTTGATGATAATAATGTTTTAGTTGGAATTATTACTTCAGATGATATTATTGATGTTTTAATTGAAGAAACTAATGAAGACATGCAAAAATATACTGGAATAAGAACAAATGAAACTAATTATTTTGATACTTCAATTTTTAAAATGTTTATTTCAAGAATATGATCATTAATTTTAATGTTAGGATTAACTATTATTACAAATAGTTTATTATTAGTATTTTTTAAAAACTATAATTGATCTCCAAACACTCAATCAAAAGAAGAATTACTATTTATGTTAATTCCATTAGTTGTGATTTTATCAACAATAATTATTTGTTGTGCTAATCAAACTTTAGTAATGATCAGAAGAGCAATTAGTTTAGAAGAAATTAATAAAAAAAGCTTAAAAACAATTGTTTTAAAAGAACTTGTGGTTTTTTTAATGATTGCTTTTGCTTTAATAGTTATTAATATTTTAAGAATGATTTTAATTTATGCAGTTCAATACAATGCAAATTTAACTAATATAAATATGTGAAATAGTATTTTAATTGCATCAATTGGTATTATAGTTAGTGTTATTTTTGCAAATCTTTTATCATTGTTCTTACCATTAATTGTTAAAAAAATAGGAAAAGATTCATCTTCAGTTTCTCTACCATTATTTGCTTTAATCATTGATATTTTATGTGTTGGTGTATTTTTAGGAATAGGACTATTATTTTAATATGAGATTAAGAAAAAAGAATTGAACTGATGATTTTTTAAACCAACACTCTTTTTATTTAATTAATTATAATAATAAGAAAATAGATTTAAAACAAATATTTTTAAACAACAACCCAACTTGTTTAGAAATTGGTTCTGGTAAAGGACAATTTATAACAACTTTAGCATTAAAAAACTTAAATACAAACTATATTGGTATGGAAAAATCTTCAACAATCACTGGAGTTGCATTAAAAAAGAGTTTAAAAGAATTTGAAAATCAATTAAAAGACATGACCAATCTAAAATATTTTAATAATTTTGCTGAAGATCTGTCTCAAATGTTTTCAAGTGATTCTTTTAATAAAATTTATTTAAACTTTTCAGATCCATGACCTAAAACTAGACATTATAAAAAACGTTTAACTTATGTTAAATTTTTAGATATTTATTCAGATATTTTAATAAAGAATGGCTATTTAGAATTTAAAACTGATAATGATTCATTGTACAATTTTACAATTGAACAATTAAATCTAACTAATAAATGAGAAATAGTTATAAATGCTACAGATTTATATAATAATACTGAATTTTTAAAAGATAACATTCCAACTGAATATGAAACTAAATTTCATTTAGCAAATAAAAATATTTATAAAATAGTAATTAAAAATTTAAAATAAAAATTAATCCTACGTTTCCCACTTAGTCGCGAAAACACTCAGTTTTCAGCGACTAAGTGGGAAACGTAGGATAAGATTAAAAAATTAATGTTTCTTATTTAAAAATATTTAGTCATCTTAAAAGTAATAAAACTAGCAAAAAGCTAGTTGTAAAATTTTAATCTATTAAAGGTTCAATGATTTTTTTTTAAATCAGCGGTTGTTTTTTCGATAATTTTTTTAAGTTTATTTCTTGAAATATTAAATTTTGTAAATATGTGCTTTTTTGGAACATTTCTTATATACATTTCAAAAATTGGTTTAGCAAGTTTATCATTACAATTTTTAAAATATAAATCTATGATTTCTTCTATAGCAAAGTTATAACCCATATAATCTTCTTCTGAAACTATATTTTCAAGATGTTCTTGTTTTATAGAATTTGATAAACTCATATTTAATACTTTATGCCGATTATTAATATACTTGGTACACGCATCTATACATTTTCAAGTTACAGCATCAATAACTGATCATATAAACTTTTTTTTAATATTTTTAGCCTGATACACTTGTAACAATTCATCAAATGCTATTCAGGCATATGACATTAGATCGTGATGTTCTAACGGAAGTGAATGAAATTTTGACATTGCTTTTTTAATACCATAATTAATCGGTGGTGATAATAACAAAAATAATTTTGTTTTATCTTCTAGTTCTAGCTTTGACAAGTCCATTTCTAAGAATGGCTTAATTTTTTCTTCAATCTTAAAGCTCATTACTAAAGAATTCCTCTACATTATCTATATAGCTTTGAAATATAAGTAATTTCATTAATCTTTTATTTAGACATTAGTTATTTTATTAATTAGATTAATCTAATGAGGAATCAAGTAATAATAAGTAAATATCAAAGTATTCTTTTTAAAAATATTTTAATTATTTTTATCATTCTAACTATGATCTTATCAAGTTTTATAATCATAAGATTAGTTAAATATGTTATTAAAATTTGATTAAATGTTTGATAATTTGAAAAATATTTATTTATCGATTTTTTTATAACTAAATTATTATTTTTTTTATAAATTATTTTTAAATTTAATTCATTACATTGATTTTTAAGGTTTTTACTAAAATTCAGTAAGAACACAAAAAATAATAAATATTGAATTTCTAATATTAGTAAGTAAAACTTAACAAATCCTTTTTTAATATTAGTAGTTTTTACTAATATTTTAAATAACTCTATTTTTTTAAAACTTGATTTAAGTCAGTATCTTTTATAAAATTTGCTCAAATATAAGAACTTTCTATTTCTGTTGATTTTTTATAATAAGAATTTCTTATTTAAAGATAAACTCTATGTTGTGTATATTATTTATAAAATGTGTGTTAAATTAATGACAAAGTTTTATTTTAACTTAATATAAAATTTTGAAATCCAACAATTATATAGTTACTTCATATTTTTAAGATTTTTAAAAATAACATTATTAATAGTGATTAATGAAATTTGTTGATGATAATTAAATCTAATAAATTTATAAAATTCTAAATATCTTTATTTTATTTTCCTTCCTATTCACTATAGTATTAGGAAAAAAATTCTAAAAGTAACCTAAAAACTGAAAAATTCTAAAATTTTATAAACAACACTAATTTTAAAAAAATTTATAAACCTTTTATTTTATTAATTAAAATAAAAACTATAATTGCTCATAATAAATTAAGTAATTATAGTTTTTTTATATGTTATATAATTTATTAATCTAATAAATAATTAATTTCATTAGAATTCTATAAATTATTTTTTTATAATTTAGAGACTATTTTAAACTTTTTATCAGAGAAATTAGTGGGGATATGTCATAAGATGTTTTTGATAACATTCTGATAATGGGGTTTTAAGAATCTCCCATCAAACCTCTTATATAAGTATTAAAATTAAATTATTTATTTATCTATGTCTTTAGTAATTTGTCATTTTGTTGACATAGTTATGTCTAATCTGTATTTAGAAAACTTTGGTATGTTTAGTGTAATTTGTAAATTGTGTAAATTTTTATTTTAATAATATAAACGTTTTTATAAGAACTTTAAATAATTCTTTAATTCATATCTTTGGTAAATGTTGTCAAATATCTTAAAGATATATATTTGTAATATGTGATTTTAAAGTTGATACTTATTAAAAATTTAAAAAAGAAGTTTTATTATTATTTGCTGAGTTAAAGTTGAAATAAATTTTTTATTTTCTTTTTTAAATTTATTTTCATAACCTGCTATTAAATAATCTTTAAATTAAACTTTTTTACATATCTTATTTGATAATAGATTTAATTTTTATAAAGATTATTATCATAACTATAAAATGTATTTTTGCTTTAACCAAAATCATTTCGTGCATCTTCTAAACGTTATATTTTTCGTTTTTTATCCACACACTATTTTTTTATATGTTTTGTTTTAAAATTACAATATCTTTTTTTAAAAAAATTTTCATAATATAAAAAGGGTAGATAAATACTAGGTTTTAAGGGATTTTTTGATTATTTATTAAAGATTTCAAATAAAGTTCTTACTAAAACACCTTGTCCTCTACCAGCTTTATCTGCAGTTCCAGCTATATCAAAGTGAACAAATGGTTTTTCTTCAGCAAATGCACTTAAAAAAGCAGCAGCAGTAGAACTTCCAGCTTCTCTTCCCTTAGCAGCATTAGTTAAATCAGCATTTACACTATCTGCTTTAACTTTTTCTAAGTGTTCATCAAAAATTGGCATTCTTCATACTTTTTCACTAGTTTTGTGTGATGCTTGAGAAATTAGTTCTCATCTCTTATCACAATTTGTAAATACTCCAGTAGCATAACTTCCTAAAGCAATTACCATAGCTCCAGTTAAAGTTGAAGCTTCTCAAATTTCAGTTGCTTGTTTTTCTCTAATTACATAAGTAATTCCATCAGCTAATACTAATCTTCCTTCAGCATCTATATTATCAATTTCAACAGTTAATCCATTCATTGATTTTATTACTGATTGAGGTAAAGTAGCAGTTGATCCAATTCTATTATCTGTAAACATACCAATTCCAACAATATTAACTTTAGCTTTCATTTTAGCTAATGCCATAACAGTTGAAAGCATAATAGCAGCTCCAGACATATCAAATTTCATACCTTCCATAGCACTTGAAGGTTTTAAATTATACCCACCACTATCAAAAGTAATTCCTTTTCCAACCAGAGCTTTTTTTGGTTCATTTTCATCACCAACATATTCTAAAACTACAGCTTGTGGTTCATATATTGATCCTGCATTAACTGCTAAAAATAAGTTCATTCCTAATTTAGTAGCTTCTTTTTTATTTAAAACAGTAACTTTAAGTCCATCTATTTCTTTTGCTTTTTGAATTATTTTTTCAGCTAAATATTCACTTGTTGCAATATTTGGTGGAGTATCTTGTAAAGTTCTTGCAAAGTTTACAAACTCCATTTTAATAGCTTCTTTTTGTTCTAATTCTTTAACATCTTCTCTTGTAATTAAGTTATAAATTACTTCATTTGGTTTAGTATCTTTTTTATAACTTACTTTATCAAATGTTTCAAAAGCTATTGATTCATAAATTCCTTCAATAGCATCTTTTTTACATCCACACATATCAAAAAATACTAAAAATGAATCTACATCAACATTTATATTAAATTTATTAGTTGAAACAAATTTTTTAAAAGCATTTCTAATTTTAGTTTTTAAGCATTTATGATCTTTTTTAATTACCATGTAAATAGTTTTATCTTCACTAATAAATGTAGTTGATAAATCAGTATCTGATACATAAGGTTTATTATTAACTTCTGTTAAACAAACTAATGTTAACTCTTCTTTTTTATCATTAAATTTAATCATATATATCTCCTTTGGTTATTTAAATATATAATAACACTTTAAACTAGCTAATAATTAATATTAAATATGTAGATATTAATACTAATATATAATTTTAAACTTTTAAATTCATAATAAAAAAACTGAAACTAATTGTTCAGTTTTTAACTATTTTAATTATTTTTAATAATAATTTTATGTTTTGATAAACACTCAACTTGATTATTTTTAATAGATATTTTGTTTATAATTTCATCAATTTCAAATTGATATTCTAGATTATCAATTTTTCCATAAATATCAATAACTATTTGCTGATCTTTAACATTTTTAAAATTATAACTACCATTATCAAATCTTAAAATAGCTGAATTATTTTTAACAAATATTAAAATATCATCTCACTCAACATCAAAATTATATAAACAATTTCCTTGATAAACTTTTGTTTTATCATCTAATTTATATCAAGATCCATCTGGTAAAAAGACATCTCTATTAGTTGAATTTTGTTTTAATATTGGACATATTAAAAGATTTGCTCCAATATAGTATTGATCATCAATTAATCTTGCAATTTTATTATTTTGATTTTCTAATACCATTGGTCTTAAAATTGGTAAACCTTTAGTAATTGATTCAAATTCTCAAACTTTAAATTCTGGTAATAAAGTCTTTTTAAATTTTGCTCATTTAATTGAATTATTTAAAGTGTTTTTATCAAATCTTCAAGGCTCTCTTTTTCCTAAAGCATGATATCTTGAAAAAGTATTTAACATTCCTACTTGAGTTCAACGATTATATAAATCTAAACTAAAATCACCAGATTGAACAAATCCACAAATATCAGTTCCTCAAATTACTTCACCAGCTAAACTTAAAGAAAGACCTGCTTGTAAATGATTTTTTAAATCACTAAAACTAGTTATACTATCTCCAGATCATTTACCAACAAATTTTTGAGTTCCAATATATCCTGGACGACTAACTACAACATTTCTACCAGTTCCAAAAAATTCTTCACCAGCTTCATAACAACATTTAACATATAAATACATAAAATATTGTTTAAAATTTTTTGCATTATAACCATTATATAAAATAGCATCAGCTGGTAAACCATCACCATAATCAGGTTTAACAAATCTTAATCCTAATTTAAATAATTTTTTAATTTGATCTTTATATCAGTTATAAGCTTTTGGATTTGTAAAATCAATTATGTAATTATTTTCTTGATATGTTTCAGTTCCAGTTCACGGATGAGCATAACTTCCATTAACTGATCTAACTAATAAATCATTTTCAAATAAAAATTTAGAATTTTCTAATCCATCATTTTGAATGTATGGATTAATTCAAAAACACATTTCTAAACCATTAGCTTTAACATCATCAAATAGTTTTTTAAAATCACCAAAAGCATCAATATTATATTCAAAATTACAACTTTTTGTATATCTATTTTTTAATCATTTAGGATCTAAAGTAATAACATCTAGTGGATAATTTAATTCTTTTGCCTTATTAATAGCTTCAAATAATTCTTCATAGTTATGATAATAAAGTCTGTTTAATCAAACTCCATATCCAATGTCTGGAACTTTTGAAATTCTATTAGTTAATAAAGTATAACTTGATACTAATTCTTTTAAATTATTATTACTAAATAAATATAAATCTAAATAATCCTGATCAACTTTAAAAGATAAGATATCAGTTGTTGGAGAACCTATTTCAAATGTTGTTTTACAACTTGTATTAATTAAAAATCCTCAATTATTTGTTGAATATAATAAAGGCAAACCATTATAAGCTAAATCATTATTTGTTACACAAGAATTATCAGTATTTCAAATAACTGACTCAACTCCATTTTTAACTAAAGGTCTAAACTTTTCACCAAGTCCATAAAATTTTTCATCATTTTCAATATCAAATGACATAAAGAATTTTTGATTTTTGTTTTGATCAATTTCAATTCCTAAATTAGGATTAATAAACCCTTCAAAAAATTGATAACCAGTTCTTAGTGTAGTTTTTGTTTTTATTTGATTATTACTATCTATTATTTTTAATACAAAAGGATTAATATTAAAAATTAGTTTTTCATTATTTTTTAAATCGATAATAATTTCTTTATCAGTTTTTATATAACTAATTTTTTCTGATTTTAAATTACTATTTAAATGCTCATTAAAAACTTTATTAATTGATCTTTGAGATAATTTTAAGTTGATAATATTTGATTCAAATAGTTTGATTTGAAATGTTGCTTTTTGTAAATTTGAAAAAGTGATTTCAATAAATAAGTTATTATCATTAGTTCAAAGATCAGATACTTTTGTTGTTATTCAATATTCGTTTCTAGGATCAAAGATTCTTTGTTTAATTGGAAATGAATATTCTAACATTTCACTTGTGATATTATTTGGCTTTGGCATTTTTATTTCTTTCTAGTAATTCTAATATTTCGCCTTTATAAATATCAGCTTTTGGTCCATAAACAATTTGTAAAGAACTACCTTTATTTAAAACACCCACTGCTCCAGTTAATTCTTTAAACTTATTATCAACTTTAGCTTTATCTTTTACTTTAACTCTTAATCTAGTCATACACGCATCAACATCATCTAAATTATCTAATCCACCTAATAAATTAACTATTGTATTAATAGTTTGATCAGATTTTGTCTTAGTTGATTTAGTTTGCTTTTTAGCTGGTTGATCTTCTTTAATAGTTGTAATTTCGCTAGTTGATGTTTCATCATTAGTAAATCCAGGAATTGCTGGTTTGAATTTTTTAGTAAAGAAGTAAAATACTGCAAAATAAATTCCACCAAATGCTATTGTTACTAATAATAATCATAATCCTTGAATTCATAAAATACCTTTTAATCCAATACCACTAATTGAAGTTGGACCAAATACAAATAAGTATTTAATTAATGTTTCAATTCCACCAAATGCATGAATTCTCATTGGAATAAAATCACTAATTCCAAATGCTATTCCAGTTAAAATTGCATGTAAAACATATAATCAAAGGAGCTGAAAACATAAAAATAAATTCAATAGGTTCAGTAACCCCAGTTAATAAACAAACTGCTAATCCTAAAAAATAAATTGAAGAGTATTTAGCTCTTTTTTCTTTAGGAATTGCAAATGCCATACCTAATCCAGCACCAACTAATGAACCTGATGAAGTAATCATTTGTCCAACTTTAAATCTAACTGGAACAACTGAATCTAAAACAATTTCATAAGCTTGTTGCATTGTTAAACCATTTACATTATTTGAATGTTTTGCTGCATAATCAGCTCATCCACTTTTTACATTACCTAAAGCAGTAATTCAACTTAATCAGATTTTTTCTTGTCCTTGTGCTTTTAAAGCTTCTTTGTTATTTTCTAAACTTTGAAAGAATTTAGCAATCACTTCTGCTTTTTCAGGTGTTGTATTACTAAATTGACTAGCACTTGTAAAATCTACACTTCCACCTAATTGACTATAATTCATAGGAATTGTAATCATGTGGTGTAATCCAAATGGTAATAATAATCTTTCTGAAGTTCCATATTAAAAATGGAGCTAAGAATTTTAATTTTTGTTCTTTTGCAAAGAAATTACCTAAATGATTAATTACAGTTTGAAATAATGGTCATACTAATCCAATTCCAACTGAAATTGGTAATACTATAATAATCACCATAAATGGAACAAATCTTGCACCATTAAAAAATGATAATGCTTGTGGTAATTTATTAAAGTTGTAATACGTTATTATAAATTGTTGCACCAACAAATCCCATTATAATTCCACCAATAGCATCATATCTAATTGACATTACTCCTTCTTGGCTACTAAAAAATAATTCGTGTTTTTCTCATCTACCTAAAATATAGTTTAAGAATTGTATTTCACCAGCTTCAGTTGTCCTTGTTATAAACATTGAAGAACCAACAGCTAATAAAATAAAGTAGGCAAAAGCAGCAGCAAATGATCCACCATATCTATTTTTAGATCAAGTACCACCAATTGCAACAGCAAATAATAAACCCATATGACTAAAAGCTGCTCAACCAACAGTTTCAATAACCCCACCAATTTGATTAAAAACTTTAGCTGAAGCTTTAATTTGTCCTAGCCTTAATGGACCAATTATTTTTCCTAAAATAATTGTTAGTCCAGCCGCAGGTAAAAGAGCAACAAAAGTCAAAATAGATTTAGCAAATTTTGAAAAAAATTCGTGTAAGTTACTCTCTTTAGCTTTTCTAAAATCTAGTAATTTTTTCATTCTTTTCCTTTCTAGTTTACAAAATATATTTTATAGAAAATTTTTATTTTTTTAGTTTATGATTTTGAAAAAACTAGATTTTAAAAACAAAAAAAGAACTAGAATAACTAGTCCTTTTATAAATTATTTAATTAATTATTTTTCAATTGAGATAACTGTTCCAGCACCAATTGTTCTTCCACCTTCACGGATTGAGAATTTAGTTCCTTCTTCAACAGCAACTGGTTTGATTAATTGGATTTCCATTTCAACATTATCACCAGGCATTACCATATCAGTTCCTTCTGGTAAAGTAACTTCTCCAGTAACATCAGTTGTACGGAAGTAGAATTGAGGACGGTATTTATTAAAGAATGGTTTATGACGTCCACCTTCTTCTTGAGTTAAAGCATAAACTGAAGCTTTTAATACAGTATGTGGTTTAATAGTTCCAGGTTTTGCTAAAACTTGTCCACGTTCTACTGAATGTCTATCAACACCACGTAGTAATGCTCCAACATTATCTCCAGCTACAGCAAAATCAAGTAGTTTTCTAAACATTTCTAATCCAGTAACAACAGTTTTAGTTGGTTCTTCTTTTAATCCAATAATTTCAACTTCTTCGTTTACTTTTACAGTTCCACGTTCAACACGTCCTGTTGCAACAGTTCCACGTCCAGTAATTGTAAATACGTCTTCAACTGGCATTAAGAAAGTTTTATCAGCATCTCTTTGTGGAGTTGGGATGTATTCATCAACTGCTGCCATTAATTCATTAATTGCTCCAGTTCATTTTGAATCACCATTTAATGCTCCTAAAGCTGAACCTCTAATAACTGGTGCTCCTTCTCCGTCAAAGTCGTATTCAGTTAATAGATCTCTAATTTCCATTTCAACTAGATCGATCATTTCATCATCTTCAACCATATCACATTTGTTTAAGAAAACAACGATTTTTGGAACTCCAACTTGTCTTGATAATAGAATGTGTTCTCTAGTTTGTGGCATTGGTCCATCAGTTGCAGCAACAACTAAAATAGCTCCATCCATTTGTGCTGCTCCAGTAATCATATTTTTAACATAGTCAGCGTGACCTGGGCAATCTACGTGTGCATAGTGTCTATTAGCAGTTTTATATTCAACGTGTGCAGTATTAATTGTAATACCACGTTCTCTTTCTTCTGGGGCATTATCAATATTTGCATAATCTTTGAATTCTGCGTTACCTTGTTCAGATAAAACTTTAGTAATAGCAGCAGTTAATGTAGTTTTACCATGATCAACGTGTCCAATTGTTCCAATATTAACGTGAGGTAAACTACGGTCAAATTGTTCTTTTGCCATGTTTTTTTCTCCTTAAAAATTTCTATACAAATCAAGAATAATAGATATATTTCTACTATTTTGTCTGCCCCTTTTGGGGCGTTTTTACTATTATATATTTTACACTTATTTAATACTTAATTCAAAAAATATTATTTACCTGATTTTTTGATAATTTCATCAGCAATTGCTTTTGGAGCTTCTGCATAATGACTAAATATCATAGTGTAATTTCCACGTCCTTGAGTAAATGAACGTAATTCAGTAGCGTATCCAAACATTTCAGTTAATGGTACTTTAGATTTAATTGTTTGAGCATTTCCTCTTTGTTCTGAACCTTCAATTATTCCACGTTTTGAAGAAATATTTCCCATAACATCTCCATAATATTCATCTGGAACTGTTACTTCAACATTCATAATTGGTTCTAAAACAACAGGATTCATTTTTTTAGAAGCTTCTTTTAAAGCCATTGAAGCAGCAATTTTATATGCCATTTCATTTGAGTCAACTTCATGCATTGATCCATCAACAATAGTTGCTTTAACATCAATCATTGGATATCCTGCAATAACTCCGTTTCTTAAAGCGTTTTCTAATCCTACACGTGCTGAGTTAATGTATTCTTTTGAAACACGTCCTCCAGTAATTTTATCAACTCATTCAAATCCTTTGTCTTTGTTTGGTTCAAATTCGATCACAACATGACCATATGAACCACGTCCTCCAGATTGTTTGATATATTTACCTTCAGCTTTTCCTGGTAATTTAATAGTTTCACGATATGAAACTTGTGGTGCACCAACATTAGTTGCTACATTAAATTCACGTTTCATACGATCAACAATAATATCTAAATGCAACTCACCCATACCAGCAATAATTGTTTGTCCAGTTTCATCGTCTGTATAAGTTCTAAAGGTTGGATCTTCTTCAGCTAATTTTGATAAAGCAATACTCATTTTTTCTTGGTCAGCTTTAGTTTTTGGTTCTAATGCTAATTGGATAACAGGTTCAGGAAAGACCATTGATTCTAAAATGATTTCTCCTTTTTCATCACATAAAGTATCACCAGTTGTAGTATTTTTTAAACCAACAGCTGTAGCAATATCACCTGAATAAACTTCTTCAATTTCAGTACGGTTGTTTGCATGCATTTGTAAAATACGTCCAACACGTTCTTTTTGTTGTTTAGTTGAATTTAATACATAACTACCTTTAGTTAAAATTCCTGAATATACTCTAAAGAATGTTAATTTTCCAACAAATGGATCAGTCATAACTTTGAATGCTAATGCTGAAAATGGTTCAGTATCATCAGCATGTCTTTCAACTTCTTCACCTGTTGGTAAAATTCCTTTAATTGATGGGATATCTAAAGGTGATGGTAAATAATCAACAACAGCATCTAATAATAATTTAACACCTTTATTTTTAAATGCTGAACCAGCTAATACTGGGAAGAAGTCAGCATTAATTACACCTTTTCTAATTGCTGATTTTAATTCAGAAATACTAATTTCTCCACCATCTAAAAATTTCATTAATAATTCTTCATCATATTCAACAGCAACTTCAACTAAATGTGCTCTTAATTCTTTAGCTTGTTCTAATAAATTAGTTGGAATTTCAATTTCTTTATAATTTTCTTCAGGTTTTCCATCAAACTCATAAGCTTTCATTTCAACTAAATCAATAATACCTGTGAAGTTTTCTTCAGCTCCAATTGGTAATTGAATTGGAGCAGCTTTAGCACCTAATCTATCACCAATAGTTTTTACTGAATAAATAAAATCAGCACCTGTTTTATCCATTTTATTAACAAAAACAATACGAGGAACTTTATAATTTGTTGCTTGTCTTCAAACAGTTTCGGTTTGAGGTTCAACACCAGATTGACCATCTAAAACAGCAACAGCACCATCTAAAACTCTTAATGAACGTTCAACTTCAACAGTGAAATCTACGTGACCAGGAGTATCAATGATGTTAAATCTTGTGTTTTTTCAGAATGCAGTTGTAGCAGCAGATGTAATAGTAATCCCACGTTCTTGCTCTTGAGCCATTCAGTCCATTTGTGAAGCACCTTCATGTGTTTCACCTATTTTGTGAATTTTTCCAGTGTGAAATAAAATACGTTCAGTAGTAGTAGTCTTACCAGCATCAATATGAGCCATAATACCAATATTACGAGTATTTAATAAACTGTATTCTCTAGCCATTTGCTATTTTCCTTTCTAATTTGATTATCAACGATAGTGTGCAAACGCTTTATTTGCTTCTGCCATTTTATGAGTATCTTCACGTTTTTTAACTGATCCACCAATATTATTTGATGCATCAATAATTTCATTAGCTAATTTAATTGTCATAACTTTTTCGTTTCTTAATCTTGCATAATTAATTAATCAACGTAAAGCTAAAGTGATTTGTCTTTCAGCTGAAACTTCTATAGGAACTTGATAGTTAGCTCCTCCAATACGACGAACTTTTAATTCTAAGTGAGGTTTAATATTTTCAATAGCTTTATTAAATACTTCAATTGGTTCTTTATTAGTTTTTTCTTTAATTATATTAAATGCATCATAAATAATTGACTGAGCAATTCCTCTTTTACCATCTAACATAATTTTGTTAATTGCACGAGTAACTAATTTAGAATTATAAATTGGATCTGCTAAAACATCTCTTTTTTCTGCTCTATTTTTACGCATGGTAATAACTCCTTTCTTTTTAATATAAATATGCTACTTTTAATGTGTTCTTTTTAATTCATATACACACTTATTAATTTGATTTATTATTTTTTAACTTTTGGTCTTTTTACTCCATATAGTGAACGTCCTTGAGAACGTTTTGCTACACCTTGAGTATCTAAAGTACCTCTAATTACGTGATATCTAACCCCAGGTAAGTCTTTAACACGTCCACCACGAATTAAAACAACACTGTGTTCTTGTAAGTTGTGTCCTTCTCCAGGAATATAAGCATTAACTTCCATTCCATTTGTTAATCTAACACGAGCGTATTTACGTAACGCTGAGTTAGGTTTTTTAGGTGTCATTGTTGCAACACGCGTACATACTCCACGTTTTTGAGGTGATGCGATTTTTGTAACTTTTTTAATTAAAGTATTAATCCCTCTGTTTAAGGCTGGAGCTTTAGTTTTTCATGTTTTTGCTTTACGGTTAACTTTAACTAATTGGTTAATTGTTGGCATGTATTTTCCTCCTTTCACATTTCCGAGTGTGTTGAATTAACACGTTTTATATTATATATAAAAATAAGTTAGTTTCAACAAAATCATACTAATTAAAAAAATAATATTTTAAAAATAAAATTTTTATAATAAAGGTTGAATAATGTTATAAATTTTAATTACTATTTTTCTAAATCAGTTAATGTTTTTATTTGGTAAATGATCATATAAATAACTGTTTTTAAAATCTTGTTCAAATTTATTTGAAATAGTTTTATTTAATGATTTAGAATAAATTAATCCCATTGTTTGTTGATCTGCAAATAAAGCTCTAAAATCAAGATTTGTTGATCCAATAAATGTAATTTCATCATCAAATAAATAAGTTTTATTATGATTAAAAACATTATTAATAGAATAAATTTTAACTCCAGCTTTATATAATTCTCTAGTTCATTGCTTTGTTTGATCTAATAAAAAAGCTTTATCAGTTAAACCTGGAATTAAAATTCTTACATCTAATTTTGAATTAGCAGCATTAATTAAAGCAGTTCTAATTTCTTGAGGAGGAATAAAATATGGAGTTGAGATTCAAATTCTTTTTTGAGCTGAATTAATTAAATTAATAAAAATAGATAAATGTAAAGGTTCTTCATGATTTGGCCCACTTGAAACAATTTGAACTAATTGATCTTTACATTTAACTGGATAAATATTGTTTAAATCTAAATCTTGTTTAATTGAAATTTTTTTAAAGCTTGGTTTATAAAAATCAAAATCACTTATAAAAATACGTTGAATTTCACTTACAGCATTACCTGTAATTTTTAAAGAACAATCATTTCAATAACCAAACTTATTATCTAAATTAATATATTCATCACCAATATTAATTCCACCAATATAACCAATTTTATTATCAATTACTATATCTTTTCTATGATCTCTATAATTTGCTGTTCATTTAATAAATGGAAATCTAATTGGTGCATAACAAACAATTTGACACCCATATTCTAATAACTTAATTTTTGCTTCTTCAAATAATGTATAACTTCCAGCAAAATCATAAATTATATAAACTTTAACATTTTCTTTTAATTTTCTAATTAATAAATTAGTTAATTCATCTAATAACTTACCATCTTTAAAAATATAAAAATTTAATAGAATATAGTGTTTAGCATTTTTAATATCTTTAAACAAATTTAAGAATAATTGATTACCATTTTCTAAAAACTCAACTTTAGTATTTAAAAAAATATTACTAGTTTGTGAAATAGAAGCTGTTTTAAATGCACGTTTAAATTGAGGAATTTGATTAGTTAAAATTTGATCGATTTGTTCTAATTCATTTTCTAAATGTTTATTTTTAATCTCTAAAAACTTGTAGTTTTTTGTAATTTTATACTTATAAGATCTACCAAAAAATAAGTAAGATAAAACTCCAATTATAGGAATACAAACAATAAAACAAAATCATCTAATTCTTGTTTCAAATCTTCTTTTTTTATCAGCTAATACTATAAAAGCTCAAATAATTGCAAGTAAATGAAAAATTCCAAATCCAATTAAAGGTCAAGTAAAAAAATAAATGTTTAATAACAACAAACCAAATATTGTTAAACCAAACATAAAAACTAAAGATAAAACTGTAACAATGGGCTTTTTCATTATTTTTTCTTCCTTTTAATATCTAATTTACTAATTCATTTATTGTTTTTCATAATTAAAAGATTAAAAAAGATTGGTGTTAATTGTTTAATGTTTTTAATATAATTTTCATTACATATCATTTCTAAATTAAACAAACTATATGAGTATTTATAATTTAGTTGCAAGCTCAAATACTTTTTAATATAAATAAATAAAATTAATCAATAACAATAACTATAAGCAAATATTTTTTTATCTTTATCAAACATTAAACTAAAACTATTACTAATGTAGTGATAAATTTGATGGTTATTAAAATAAGTTTTTAAAAAATCAGTGCTAAATTTAATATCATATTGTTTAACAATTTCTATTAGTTGTTTTTCATAATTTATATCTAAGCTATTGTATTTTCTATTTGTTGCAATTTTTTTTATAGTTAAATTGATTTGATTTAATTTTTGATCTGATAAACTTTTATAAAACTTGTGATAAAGATAATAAATACAAAAATTTATAAAAGAAATATTAGCTCAATAATTCTTATAATTTAAATTATTAATTTTTAAAATAATAATAAAGTTATTTAATAAAATGTTAGATTTTTTATTAAAATCTGTGTTTTTTAAATAAACATCTTCTAATTGATTATTTTTTAAAAAATCTAAAAACAGCCTTTTCTTTTTTACTAAAGCTAAGTTTTTTTTAATAATTTTTCTTTTCATTTTATCACCGCTAAATTACTTTTATTTTATAAAAAAATAGGCTTTATTTGAAATAAACCTATTTAATGAAAGTTATTTTTTAAAACATTTGCTAATAGCAGACTTATATAAAAGTTAGTATTTAAAATTAAAATATTTTTAAAAATTATAACATAACTACTTTTTATTAAACTACACTATTTTAAATACCAAAATAAAGATAACTACTATGTAGTAGTTATTTAGTCATTATTTTAATCTATTTAATAAAGGAACAACAAACTTAGATGCTTCTAAATTAGTTGTGCTTTGTCTTACATATAAAAATGATCTATGTTGACAATCAGCAGCCCTTACTTTTCTTAATTCTTTTACTACAAACTTACTTTTAATGTTTGGAACAAAATAAAATTCTATTAACGAAATTCCTTTAGGAACAATTGCATCTAAAAGTTCTAAAACATCAATTTCATTTTTTGAATATAATCCAATTAATTGAAAAGTCTTATTATTAATTGAAAATATAACAATAGCATCTAAATTAAAAATATAAAACACATTGTTTCTATAGTATTTTAATAAACTATAAATTGATAATGCACCATCTTCTCTAATATAAAATAAAGAATTGT
Source organism: Mycoplasma mycoides subsp. mycoides SC str. PG1 (assembly GCF_000011445.1). Lineage (NCBI taxonomy): Bacteria > Bacillati > Mycoplasmatota > Mollicutes > Mycoplasmatales > Mycoplasmataceae > Mycoplasma > Mycoplasma mycoides. The sequence continues at coordinate 178,235 of NC_005364.2, read as the reverse complement.
TTTTACTACTGTGAAATAATTCATCTTTAACAAACTCAAAATCAGCTTGATTAGTATCTAAATCTAATCTTTTTAAAACACTTAATTTTGCTTCTTTGTTAGGATCTCATCGCATAAAATAAGTATATTCTTTTATTTTTTTAAAACCATTTCTAATTAAAACTTCATCATTTTCTACATTTGAAAAAGTATAAATAAAATCAGAAATGTTTTCATATTTTTTAACAACTCCTTGAATTAATTCATTAACAATTAAAGGATTACTTTCTTTTGCTTTTGTAAAAGTATTAGTTAGTAAAATTGTATTTAAAAAAGTTTTATTAATAATTGCTTTACTTTTAATAAAACCACTAACTGCTAAAACACCATTTCTCTCATTAACAATAGTTACTGGAATATAAGCTGAATCAAAATTATTATTAACCATTCACTCTTCAAAAGTTTTTGGTCCTCTTTTTTTAATGATAGTGTACATCTCTTGTAAAAAGTGTTTGTTGTCTCTGTAGTTAAATACTAAACTGTGCGAGTTCATATGTTTAAGTTCCTTTACATTCAATATAAATATATCATAATTTTCTGGATTTTAGAATGACTAGGTAGTTAAAAACCTATAGATATTTAGTTAATAATATGGTATAAAAATTTTACCTTAAATATTTTTTTATAATGCTGCTATATATTTTTGAAGGTTTATTATTTAGTTGTGTATCAAAAAATACTTCTATATTTTTATTAAAATTAATTAAATCGCTTTCTTTTATTAAAGGTTTAAAGTTATGTAAATTAACGCTTGTTGAAATAATAGGTCCTATTTTATTAATAATTTGTTTGATATCTTCTCTTTTAACTAATCTAATAGCAATACTTGAGCTTTTAGTTTTAAAAATAACAGTAGTAGGTTCATCATTTAATAAATAATCTTTATCAGTTAAATCAGTAATTTCTAAATCATTTAATTGATTTAAGTTAGAAATCAAAACAATTAAAGGCTTAGTAATATCAGCATTTTTTACTTGATTAACTCTAATTTGATTTTCTAAACTATAAATAGCTGATAATCCATAAATAGTATCAGTTGGTAAAATAATAATTTGATTATTTTTTAATAGCTCTATAGCTTTATTTATTTTTATATCTGTTAACATAATAAATCCTATTTTCTAAATAATTTCTTATTTTTAAATTGGTTTTTGACAAAATCAATCGCTAATCTTTTATCTAACATTCCTTTTAAAATAATACAAAATCCAGTAATAGTTGAAACTACTAAAAAACTAATGCATACACTTATAATGTAACGATCATTAAAAATCGAATCTATTTTTTGATCAATGTTATTTAATAAAAATAGTTTTTGACCAATGTTTTCAAATACTTTTTGTCCTGTAATTTGTTTGATTGTTTGAATATAATTTGATCCAATAATTTGCTCATTATTAGAAGTATTTCAAGCGATTAATAATTTATGTAATTCAAGTTGAGAAATAAAAATACTTAATATTAATAATGATATTAAAATTGATAATAATATAAACTTAGTTCTTAAAACTAATTGTGATGATTTTTCATCTCTAATTGAAATAGTTAATAAAAATAAAACTGTTGATAAAGTAATACCTAAAAAAATAATTGGTGAAGATAATATTAATAAAGGACTACTTTTAGTTAAATTTAATTGATTTTTATATTGATCAAAAATTGTATTTCAATTTTGATAATCTTTTAATAAATTAGGTAGTTGGTGTGTTCAATAAATTAATGATTTTTCACTACCTCTAGTTGAAATTGCAACAATATAAATTAATATTGGAAAGCAAATCATTAATGCTAAAATAATTAATCAATTAGATAAAGTTTTATCAGTAAAAGAAAATAAATTGTTTACAAATAATTTAATTCTATTTTGATAAATCACTTTATTTTTTTGAACAAAATAATTTATGTATTTATCTTCACTATTTTTTTCATATTCAAAAAAAGTAATATTTTGTAAAGAAATACTTGTAACAAACATTAAAAAGATTTGCACAAAAATAATTCATCAAATATTATTAACATCAATTCAGTTATAAATACTACTTGTATTTTTTTCAAATTCGATAAATTGTGTAGTAATCTTTTTAAAATCACTGATTTTATTATCTAATCCACTAATTACTTGATAGTTAAAAAAGTCTTGAAAATACCCATAAAAATATTGAGAAATTCCTTGAAATAAAATAGTTAAAATTCCAAAAATAATAATTAAAGCAATAATTACTTGTTTATATCTTTTATTATTGGACATATTTACTAATGCTTTAAAACTAATAAACATCGTAATAACAATTGCCATAAATACTAAAGCACTAATAGCTAATCCTCAAATTTGAGACTTACTTGGCAGATCTACATATTTTGAAATAATACTATAATTTGCAAAATAAAAACTTAAAGATTCGTGTTTAAAAATTAAATGTAAATAAGCATAAAAAGGTAATAGTGTAATTAAAAAAACAACTAATCCTAAAATAGCTTTTAAATAAATAGAAAAGTTTTTTTGTTCAATTTTAGGATCAATATCTTTAATTCTCATTGAAAATTTATTATTTATTATTTTAATTTTAAAGTTTTTATTTTTATACATATTTGTCCTTAAAAATTTTTAATAATTAAATTTCTTCAATAATCATTGTAGTCTTTTTTAAATTCTCATTTATATTTTAAACAATTATTAATCAATAATTGTTCTATTGAGTCTTTTTGTAATCATCCAAACTCTAAAACAATTAAAAAGTTTTTATTAGTATCAACAATTTTATCTATATTTTTAATTAAAATTTCATAAAAATATAAACCTTTGTTTGGTGCAAATAAAGCAATGCTTGGTTCAAAATCTATTACGTTTTTATCTATATTTTGATCATTTATATCAATATATGGAGGATTACAAATTATTAGATTTGCCTTTAGATTATTTTTGATTAAAACATCAATAAAATTTCCATTTAAACAACTAGTATTTATTAAATTAAATTTCTTAATATTTTTATTAGCTACTTTTAAAGATTTATAAGATATATCAGTTAAAATCACTTTATTTTGATCATTTAATAAAGCACAACTAATTCCTAAACACCCACTACCAGTACACAAATCAACTATTAATAAATCATTATTATTTTTAACAAATTCACTAACATGATCAATTATTAATTCAGATTCATTTCTTGGGATCAAAACATCTTTATTAACAAAAAAAATATTTGAATAAAAATACTTACTTTTTAAAATGTAAGCTAAAGGATAGTTTTGTTTTAATAAATCAAGTATTTGATCTATTTTATAAATTTGTTTTTTTGTTAATTTATGATCTAAATTACTAATAATTCATTGGTAATCTTTATTTATAATATGTTCTAAAATATGATAAACATCAGCCTTATTCAGACTGATGTTAGTGTTTTTTATTTTATTTAAAACATTAAAAATAGTATTATTCATTGTTTTTTTCTAATTGCTCAGCTACTTTTTGACGTTGTTCTTCATTAATTAAAGCAATAATAAATTCATCAATATTACCTTCCATAACCTGATCTAATTTATTTAAAGTTAAACCAACTCTATGATCAGTAACACGATTTTGTGGGTAATTATATGTTCTAATTTTTTCAGATCTAGCACCAGTTCCAACTGCATTTTTTCTTGTTGCATCCGCTTGAGCTTGTTGTTTTTCAACTTCAGCTTCATAAACTTTTGTTCTTAACATTGTCATTGCTATGTCCTTATTATCATGTTGAGATCTTCCATCTTGACTAGTTACAACAATTCCAGTTGGTAAATGTGTAATTCTTACTGCTGAATCAGTAGTGTTAACATGTTGACCACCAGCTCCAGAAGCTCTATATGTATCAATTCTTAAATCATTTGATCTAATTTCAATTTCAACTTCACTCATTTCAGGTAAAACAGCAACAGTTGCTGTTGAAGTTTGAATTCTTCCTTTAGCTTCAGTTTTTGGAACACGTTGAACACGATGAGCTCCTGATTCAAATTTTAATTTAGAATAAACTCTATCACCTTTGATCATAAACACAACTTGACTATAACCACCAGCTTCACCAACTGATGCTTCTAAAATATTTATTTTTCAATTTTGAGTTTCAGCATAAAGTTTATACATTCTTAAAAGATCACCAGCAAAAATATTAGCTTCATCTCCACCAGCAGCCCCTCTGATTTCAACAATAACGTTTTTATCATCATTTGGATCTTTTGGTAATAACATTTCTTCAATTACTTGTTGTAAATGTTCAACTTTATCATTATTTTCATCTAATTCAATTTTTGCTAGTTCAATTAATTCTTGATCTTTTTCATTTTCTAATATAGCTTTAGCATCTTTTATATGTTCAACTGCTTTTTTATATTCAACAAATTTTTCAACAACTTCTTCTAAATTAGATTTTTCTTTGTTTAGTTCAGTAAATTTTTTAATATCTTTTAAAATATTTTCATCTTCTAAATCTTTTAAAATTTGAAGCAATCTTTTTTGCATTGTTTCTAATGCTTCATATGTTTTAGCATTCATAATTACACTTCCTTTTTAGGAACTATAAAACAGTTTCTACATCTTGCTTCATAACTTTCTTTACCATCAACTAGAATTAAAGGAGAATCTCATAAAGCAGGTTGACCATTAACAATTTTTTGAGATCTATTTGCAAAATTTCCACATAAATGACATCTAGCTCTTAGTTTAGTTACAAATTCTGCTGTTACTAATAACTTATCAACGTTTTTAAATGGTAGGCATCTAAAGTCTTTATCTAATCCATTAACTATTACAATAATCCCTTGATTTGCTAGTTGTTCAATTAACTCAACAACTTGTTCATCAAAAAATTGTACTTCATCAATTCCTATTACATCAACTTGTTGAATTTGATTTTCTTTTTCAATAATTTGTTTAATCTCATCGCTTGAATGTACTAAATATGAATCTAATTTACTTCCTGAATGTGAAATTATATTTTCAACTGAATATCTATTATCAATACTTGGTTTAAAAGCTAATACTCTTTTTTTAGCATAACTTAAAACTCTTAAACGTCTTATAAATTCTTCAGTTTTTCCAGCAAACATACAACCTGTAATTAGTTCAATTCAACCCATTTTATTAGAATTATATGCTTCTATTTCATTAATATCTAATTCTGTCATTTTATTGTTCTCCTTTAATTAATTGTTCTAAATCATTAATTAAATCATTAATTTGATCTAATGAACTAATTTCAGCTCCACTAGCTAATCTATGACCTCCACCATTATATTTATTCACAATTTTATCAATACTAAAATCTCTACTTCTTAATGAAACTTTTAAAATATCTTCTACTTGTATAATTGTAAATCAAATTTTAATTTCTTTAATTCCACTCATAACTGAAAGTGCTAATTTAGTTTCTTCATAACTCAAATCTCAACCTTTTAAATCTTCATCTAATAAAACAATATAAGCAATACCAGTATTAGTTAATTTCATTTTAGAAAAACTATACATCACTCATTGTCTTAATTTTAGATCTGATACATATAAAAAGTCATTTGCTTTTTTTAAATTAGCTCCAGCTTCTAATAGCTTAGATGCAACATAAAAAGTTGTTTGATTAGTTTTATCATATAAAAATCTATTTGAATCAGTTAATAAACCTAAATATAAATTATAAGCAGCAGTTGGTGAAATAAATAAATCATTTTCTAAAGCTCATAAACTAATAACTTGAGTATTTGAAATACTACTATCATCTATTAAATCATTATTACAATAATCTTCAACATTTATATGATGATCAATTTTAAAACTATCACAACTTAAATCAAATCTATTAAAATCTACTCTTTTTTTTGTAGCAGTATCAACTGTAATAATTAAACTATTTTTAACAAATTCATCACTTAAATTAGTTTCATCAATAAAAAAACTATCATCATCACTAATTCTAGATCCAACTACATAAATAGTTTTATTTTTAAAATTATCATTAATAATGTTTGCTAATCCAATTGCACTACCTTGAGCATCTCAATCAGGTTGTTTATGTTTTGTAATAATAATATTTTGATATTGCTTAATTTTATCTAATAATAGTTGTGATTTTTTTTGATCTAACATATAACTCCTTTAATTAATATTACTAATAGAATCTTTACTTATATAAAGTACTATTTCATCATTATCTTTATATAAATTAGTTCTATCATAAAAATAAATTTTTTCTTTTTCTTCAGTTAGTGCAAAATACATTGATTTATCTATAAATTTTTTAGATTTAATTACTGTTGCTGATAGTAATAAATCAATTCTTTTTTTAGGTTCTGTTGAGATTTTTAATGGATTAAATGAAATATAACCAGTATCTTTTAAATTATAATTAGTTAATACTCAAGTTGATTCATTTAAAAATTTAATTTCATTTTCATTAATTTTTTTATAACTAATTTTATTAATGTTATTATCTTGTTTTTTTAATAAACTATCAAAAATATCAACAGTTAACATTTCTTTTAACTCTAATTTGTTATTAGTATAATAAATGCTTTTATTTAAATCATATACATCATTTATAGAATCATTTAAAAAAATAAAAGTCATTAAGAGATGGTGTTGTTGAATACTTTTAATAGTTTCAAATAATTGTAAAAGTTCTTTTTCTGATAAATGTTTTGTTATATTAAAAAAGATAATATTTCTTTTTTTAAGATTAATAGCTTTTAAAATTTTTAAATAAACAATATTTAAAGATAAATACTTAACACTACTTTTAATAAATCATTCAAATTTAATGTTGTAATTATCAACACTAGTTGACATTTTTTCAACTGCTTGTTTAAAAACACTTTTAATTTCTTTTTTCTTTTCTTTTTTTTGTTTTAAAAATCTTCTTTTATCAATATATTCTAATTCATCAGATAATACTCTTTCATGGTATTGATGTATTAAAAAATTGATTGTCTCACCTAATTGTTGAGTGGTTTTTCTAATTGGTTCTATGTGAAGTTCTATTTGTTGTTTTTCAAAATCATTTAAAGTGTTTTTATTAGCATTTTTTCAATCTGTAAAATATTTTTTTGTTTGTTCTCAATTATTATTTATATCTTTTTTTTCTGTTTTATTAGTAGTTGATGATAATAAGGATCTTAAATATTTTTTAAATTCGAAATCTAATTGTTTTTCAAATTGTTTTAATTTTCTTTGTTGTCTAAAAATACTTAATCTCAGATCTGCTATTTTAGTACTAATTATTCTTAATTGTTTATGAACTGCATAATATGTTTGTTGATAAGCGAATTTTTTTCAACTATTTTTAAGTTTTTTATTTGATGAATGTTTAGCATTATACTCACAACTACAATTATCTCTAAGTTCATCTAATGCATAAACATTATCTCATAAAGTTTGTTGAAACATTAACATTAAAGTGGCTGTTTTAATTTCAGTTTTTAAGTTTTCTACTGCTTTAGAAAGTAATCGTATTTGAATTGGTCATTTTTCAGCAATTGCTAAAAACTTTTCTTGGTTGTATTTTTTTTGAGTATTAATAGATTCGTTTAATGCTTTTTGTTCTTCTCTTGTTTTTGAATTAATATGTTTAGAAATTAAATTATCAATATTTTGTCTTAATTTTTTATCATTAGATTCACCTTTACTTGCAACTAGTGATAAATATTCATATTTTTTTTCGAGATATTTATTTGATGCAGTCTTTAAAAAATTTTGATCAAATAATAAAGAAAGTACTAAAATTCATTTACTTGGAATTATACGTTGAAATCAAGTATCACGTTTTATAAATTCAACATGTTTTTTAGTATAAGTTCTATTAATAATATCAAAATCATCAATTTGAAATCTACCAGAACTATTTTTCTTTTTACCTAGTAAAACTTTTATAAAAAAGTCCATTTCTTTTTTATTATCAATAACAATATCAACAATTTGTCCATCATCAGCGATAAAATCAACTTTATTTAAACTAGGATTTTTAGAACGAAAAGTTAATTCTTTAATCTTATATGACATAAAATTAACCTCCAACAACTAATATTATTTTAATAGATTTGTCAAATAAAAAAGATCCTAGGGACCTCAAAATTATTTGTTTTCTTTATTTTTTGCTTTTTGAACTTGAGATTGTTTTTCAACTTGTGCTTTAATTGTATCTCTTTTAGCAAATTTTGATTTAAACTGTTCAACACGACCAGCAACGTTTGTATAAGTTTGAGCCCCAGTATAAAAAGGATGACAATTTGAACAAACATCAACTCTTACTTCTTCACCTTTAGAAGTTCCACAAACTCATTCACTTGCACATGTTGTACAAATAAATTTAGCTTGATCAAAGTACTTTGGTTGAATATCAATTTTTGGCATAGTTATTCTCCTTGCTATGTTATCATTATGATATTTAATTCACTACTAAAGTATACAACAAATTAGTTTAAAATAAAGCTTTATATAATTAAAAATATAAATATTAAAATAAAAAAATAATAGCAAATTTGCTATTATTTTACATACTATTATTTATTATTTAATTTTTTGGATATAGATCAGGATAATCTGAAATATAACCATTAATTAAATCTTTATACATCTTGTGTAAAATTTCTACATCAGACATTTTTTTAAATGTTCAAACATTTAAAGGAATATTTAATTTTTTAAATAGTTCGCAATTTGATTGTTTTTTTAATAAAGTAATTGGAGGGTGTAAAAAGTCAAATTTTTTACCTAATTCAACATCAAATTGAGACATTTTTTCAAATAAGTATCCTGATTTGTAGTAATTTCCTTTTCTTTTTAAAATTTCTTTTAATACTACTGGACTAAATGATGAAACAATAATTTCAACACCTTTATTACAGTATTTTTTAATAGCATTAAAGATAATGTCTAATTCATCTTCAGTGTAATGATCTGGTTTAATTTCAACATTGATCATTTCATATTGATCTAGATATCTATCCATAAATACTTCAAATAAAATAGGAGTTGCTAGAGGATTTTCAACAAAGTAAGGAATTTTTGTAATTTCATCATAAGTTAAAGTTTTAACACCTCTATTTAAATTACCAATTCTTTTAAAGTTGTGATCATGGAAAATGATAATCTTGTCATCTTTTGTTAATCTGATGTCAAATTCAACAGCTTTACAAATTGTTAGTGCATTTTTAAAGTCATATTCACGGTTTTCTCCATAAAGACCTCTAAAACCACGGTGTGCTACTAAGATCATTATATTCACCTCTCTTTTATATAAAAAGAATTATTCTAGAATTATTATTTAATTATTTATTATTAGATTTTATATTTATTATAGAAATTTATTTATTTAATAACATTTTTTTATCAGCTTTAAATGAGAAATAAAACCAATATTAGCTAATAAATCAATAAGATCATTTAATGATTTTTATAACCTGTTTTTAGTATTTTGATTTTTAGCAAGTTTTTATAATAAAGACAAATTTACTAAAAATAATATATAACTGTTTGTAGATATTCAGCTTAGTTTATTTTAAAGTTTAAGTTCATGTTAAGAATAAAAATATTTATATAAAAAGAAATAGTTATAATAACAACATCAACTAGTACTAGAATTAATAAGGTTTAAAATTTTATTTTTACTATAATATTTCTTTTTTATATTTGTATAAGGTTATGTTACTAACCCTATAATTTAATTTTATGCCAATAGTGATTTAAATATTTAACCTTGCAAATAAAATAATAATTTGAAAATGCGTTCATTTTTATTTAGAGGACTTGTACATGAACTAAAATAATATTAGGTAATTAATTAGTTACCTAAAGAAAGGTAAATAGTTCATGACAAAAACAACAAAGCCAAACCCTTTCACAAATTTTATAAATAAAACTTTTAAAACTTTTGATAAAAAGACATTATTTGTTATTATGCTACTAGCTGTTTCAGATACTTTAGTGTTTATTTTCCCTTCTTATTTAAGAAATGTTATGAGTTCTGAAGTAATAAGTTTATATTTGGGAGTAAAAACTGAACATTTATCTCAAGCTAGTGCAATTTATGGTTATATTTCTTTAGCAATTTATTTTTTTGGATCAATATTAGGAGATAAACTTAGTGTTAAGTGATTAACTATTATAGGTCTTGCAACATTTGGAGTTTCTGGAGCTTGATATGGATCAATTGGTTTAACTGCTGGGGGGCTTTAGTTTCTAGTGTTAATGGACCAATTCTAAATGAAACTGGAGTTCAATCTCGTTTTATTCAACTATGTATAATCTATTCAATTTGAGCTTTTGCTAAAATAATTTTTTGAGCTCCATTATGAAAATTATTATCTCAACAAGGTAAACCAGAGCAAAATGGTATTTTAAATGGAATACATGGTAGTTTTAATGGATTTGCAGGAACAGTTTTAGTTTCAATTGGATATATTTTATTCTTTGTACTAACTCCTTTATTTGCTGGAAAAAACATTTCAACTCCTAGTGTATGAAACTTTTCAATTATGATTTATATGTTTTGTGGTTTAATTGCACTAACTGTTATTTTATTAATTTTCACAGTTAAAGAAGATAAATCAGAAAAAGAAGAAAACACTTCATTTAACATAAAAGATGTATTTGGAATATTAAAAAATGTAAAAATTTGATTAGTATCACTTGTTGTTATGGGTGTTTATATGTATCAAATGGGGTTAAGTATTTTAGTATCTTATTTAGAAGTATCACTACAAGTTGCTGCAGTTGCTATGTTTGTAAGTGGATTATTAAGAACTTATTTATTTAGATTTATTTTTTCAGCTCCTGCTGGTAAAATTGCTGATAAAACTGGTAAGTATATAAAATTCTTAATGACTGGTATTTTAATAGGAACATTTTTAGTAACAACAGTTCTATTATTACCTGGATTTAGAGTTGGTTGAATAATAGAAAAAGCTCCTAAATGATATTTATGAACAGTAAGAGTTATTGTTTATACATTCTTTTTATGTTTAGGTGCTTTATGTTGAGGTTTAGTAACTAATCGTTGAGCTACTTTATTTGAAATTGGAATTGATAGAAAACATTATGCTTCAGCTGTTGGAATTGTTAGTGTTGTTGCCTTTACTCCAGATGCTTGATTTCAACAATTACAAGCAGTTCTAATTGCTAAATATAAAGTTGCTGATCCTTTAATAAAAGGTGGATATAACAACCAATTTGCTTATCAAATTTTAATGATAATAATTGTTGTTATTAGTTTAGTTGGATTTGCTGCTGGTGCTTTACTAATTTATTTAAACAATAAAGATAAAAAAATGGCTCAAATTCAAACTCAAGTTCAACAAATCAAAAAATAATTAATAATTAAATAATCGCAATTGACTCACTTATGCCCCCCGCTACCATAAACACGGACTAAAATTTTTCAATATTATAACAGGATTGTTTTCTGAATTGTACAGGAGACAATCCTTTTAATTTTTCTTTTATTCTTATGTTGTTATATCAATAAATATATTTATGAATTCTTTTAGTTAACTCTTCTACTGAATTATATTTTTCACCATAATAAATTTCTTGCTTTAATAAACCAAAGAAGTTTTCTATAATAGCATTGTCTAAGCAATTACCTTTTCTAGACATACTTTGTGTTATGTTATTTTCTTCTAGTTTTTTAGCTCAACTAATGTGCTGATAATGAAATCCCTGATCAGAATGAATCAACAAACCATTTGTATTTTTAACCTTTTTAAGTGCTTTGTCTAGCATTGAATTTGTTAGGTTTAAGTTAGGATTGGTTTGAATTGAATATGAAATAATTTCATCATTGTAAAGATCAATAATTGGTGATAAATATAACTTTTGACCATTAACTTTAAACTCTGTTACATCAGTGCATCAAAGTTTGTTTGCTTGTAAAGAATGAAAATTTCTTTTTAAAACATTATCTGCAATTTTTCCAACAGTTCCTTTATAAGAACTATATCTTCCATTTTTTGTTCTAAATTTAATACACTGAACTCCAAGCTCTTTAGTTAACCTTAAAATCTTTTTGTGATTTACAATATATCCTTTTGATTTTAAGGCCATTTTTAGCCTTCTATACCCATACGTTTCAAATGATTTGCTAAAAATGTCAACAATCATTTCCTTTAATTCTTTATCTTTATCTATTGTATTTTCTAACTTATGTTTTCATTCATAAAAAGACGATTTAGGTAATTTAGCTAATTTTTAAGAGAATAGGAATCTTAACTTTTTTATGTGTTTTTAACAATTCTAAAACTACTTTTGTTTTTTCCTTGTTGATTTTTCTTTTGTCAACAAGGTGTGGAACTTTTTTCAGAATTCAGCCTCCAACTTATAGTATTCCACTTGTTCTTTTAATTCTTTAATTTGTTGTTCATTATTGATTTTTACTTGTGATTTCTTTATTTTAGCTGGTTTTTTATTAGGGTTTTTCATAATTTTCTTAGGTCTTCCTATATTATTATTTAACCCTAAAAATCCATATTCTCTATATTTTTTAACTCAACCAGCTATAGTTGATGAATAAATAATATTAAACTTTTTTGCGACTTCATCATATGAGTGATTAGTTTCAAGTTTATATAATACAATTTTTAGTTTTAGCTTTGCACTATAATAAGGCTTTTTTTCCTTATTAATTAGCCCTTCTATTCCAAACACTTCAAATCTATTAACTAAACTTTCTACAGTATCAACTGAAATATCATATTTATTTGCTAAATAAGTACTCTTTTTAATATTAAGTTTTTTAGCTTCTTTAACAATTTTTAACTTTTTTTCTAAATTTAATTTAGACATATAAAAACCCCATTTCCTGGATTTTAGTCCGAAATATGGGGTTCGGGAGAATGTGAGTCTTTTTATTAAAAAAAGTTGCCCTTATTATCCTACGTTTCCCACTTAGTCGCGAAAACACTCAGTTTTCAGCGGCTATATTTTTTTATAAAAAAATATAATTTATTATGCTTTTATGCTTAAATATGATATAATAAAGACGTGAAGAAGTCAAGAAATGATGTAAAAAGACAATGAAGAACATCAATAGCAAGAGTTAAAAAAGGCGAATACTTATCAATTGGAGTGCCAAGACCAGATAACAAAGGTTTTGTATATAGATTGGGATATGGATATTTGCATGAATTAAAACAATATCACGATGATCCGCTAGCAATTATCAAAGCAATTATTGCAAACTTTCCATTGTCTTGAACAAAAGAACAAGCAAGAACTAAATTAGATGAAATTTTTAAAGAGAAAAAAGAAACCAAAAAAGAAGTTTTAGAAAGGTTTAAAGGTTACGAAGTAGTTGAAAAACTATTTGATTATTTCAATATTTTTAATGATTGTTCTCCCACAAAATCGACAACATTAAAAGATGTTGTTTTACAGTTGATTTATCAAAGAATTAAAAATCCAATAAGTGTTTTTAACACTTATAAGACAGCAAAAAAAGAAAAAATAGACACTCATTCAAAAATTCATTTTATAGATCATTAGACTATATAGCAAAAAACAAAGATGAAATTTTAAGAAATTTAAATGCAAAAATTTGTGCAAATACCAATAGAAAAATTGATGTATTATGATTTGACGCAACAACTACTTATTTTGAAACATTTTCTCGTGAAGGTTATAAAAAACCTGGTTATTCAAAAGATGGAAAATTTAAAGAAGACCAGATTGTTATAGGTATGGCAACTGATGAAAATGGAATACCGTTACACTACAAAATATTTCCAGGAAATGTTGCTGATCCAAATACTTTAATACCATTTATGCTTGAAATTGCAGATATTTATGAAGTTAACAGTGTAACTATAATTGCTGACAAAGGAATGAGTGTTAATAGAAATATTAGATTTTTAGAATCTAAGAATTGAAAATACATAATCTCATACAAAATGAAAGCTGGAAGCAAACAATTTAAAGAGTATATATTAGATGAAAAAGATTATATAAATGATGGTGGTTTGATATACAAAACTCGTGATATTGCATCTTCATACAATAAAAAAAGAATTAATGGACATTTTAGAAGACAAATAATTAGTTTTAGTCAAAAACGAGCAACTAAAGACAAAAACAATAGAGACATTTTAATTCAAAATTTCACTAAGAAAATGAATAAAGATAATCTTGTTTCTTGTGATGATTTAGCGGGATCTAAAAAATATAGATTCTTTAAACCTATAAACAAAGGTGCATTTTATGAACTTGACATAGAAAAAATACAAGAAGATCAAAAATATGATGGATACTATGTTTATGAAACAAATAGAACAGATTTATCAGTAAAAGAAGTTATTAATTTATATTCAAAACAATGACAAATTGAGTCTAATTTCAAGACATTAAAAGGTAAATTATCTCTTCGTCCAATGTATTTATCAACTTGAAACCATATTGTTGGTTACATTTGTTTATGTTTCATTTCATTAGTGTTTTTAAACTACATCATCTACATTCTAAATTCAAAATTAGGACTGACTGGAAAAAACAAAATCACTGAGCATAAAGTGATTAATGTTATCAAAGAAGTTAAAGAAATTGAAGTATTTGTAAATAAACAAAAAATCGAAACTATACAAGTGTATAATGATGAGTTACAAGAAAGTTGGCAAACTTATCAAATATTATTAGAGCTTTTAACAAAAGAAAAAGTCACTTAGACATTACATTATAAAAAACATAACTTATGAGATCAAAAATTTACATAAGTATGTTTTCTTGTTTTATGCTTAAACTGGGAAACGTAGGAAAAAAAGTTGCCCTTATTATACAAAGCAACTTTTAAATTAATTATATTAATTATTTAGCTTTTCCTTGGCAACCAAATCAATTTGTTAATTCTAAGAATGTAGTTTTTAAAGCATCATATCCTGGTTTTAATAACTTACGTGGATCAAATCCTTTTTTAGCATCATCAAGATCTTTTCTTTCTTCAACATATTTTCTAGTTGCGTCTCTAAATGCTAATTGTAATTCAGTATTAACGTTAATTTTTGCAATTCCCATTGAGATTGCTTTTTTAACTTGTTCTTGAGGAATTCCTGATCCACCATGTAATACCATTGGCATTTTGCAAGCTTTTTGTAGTCTTTCTAAAGTATCAAATGATAAAGATTGTCATCAAGATGGATACTTACCATGAATATTTCCAATTCCAGCAGCTAACATAGTAATTCCAGTTTTTGAAATTTCTTCAGCTTGCAGAGGATCTCCTAGTTCACCTTGACCAATAACTCCGTCTTCTTCTCCACCAATTGATCCAATTTCAGCTTCAACTGAAACTTCGTATTCTTCAGCAAATTTAATCAATTCTTTTGTCATTTCTAAGTTTTCTGCATATGGGAAATGTGAACCATCAAACATTACTGATGAATATCCTGCTAGAATACATTTTTTAGCCATTTCTAGTGATTGTCCATGATCTAAATGCAAAGCAACTGGTACAGTAATGTTTAAATAATCTAATAATCCATTAACCATTCCAACAACAGTATTAACACCACCCATGTATTTAATAGCTCCTTCACTTGTAGCTATGATTACAGGTGTTTTTGAAGCTTCAGCAGCTTCTAAAATTGCTTTTGTTCATTCTAAATTATTAATATTAAAGTGACCAATTGCATATCTGTGTCTATGTGCATCAATAACCATTTGTTTAGCATTAACTAATTTTTTGTGGTATAACTTTGGCATTCTACTATTACTTCCTTTTTTTAATCTATTTTAATATTATCACTTTTCTATTGTTTTAGTGGTAAGGTAACATATAAGTTCATAATTGGTAAATCCAAAAATATATTTAGAAACTAAGACAGTAAAAAGCATAAAAAAACCTAGTATTTATCTCCCGAACCCCATATTTCGGACTAAAATCCAGGAAATGGGGTTTTTATATGTCTAAATTAAATTTAGAAAAAAAGTTAAAAATTGTTAAAGAAGCTAAAAAACTTAATATTAAAAAGAGTACTTATTTAGCAAATAAATATGATATTTCAGTTGATACTGTAGAAAGTTTAGTTAATAGATTTGAAGCGTTTAGAATAGAAGGGCTAATTAATAAGGAAAAAAAGCCTTATTATAGTGCAAAGCTAAAACTAAAAATTGTATTATATAAACTTGAAACTAATCACTCATATGATAAAGTCGCAAAAAAGTTTAATATTATTTTTTCATCAACTATAGCTGGTTGAGTTAAAAAATATAGAGAATATGGATTTTTAGGGTTAAATAATAATATAGGAAGACCTAAGAAAATTATGAAAAACCCTAATAAAAAACCAGCTAAAATAAAGAAATCACAAGTAAAAATCAATAATGAACAACAAATTAAAGAATTAAAAGAACAAGTGGAATACTATAAGTTGAAGGCTGAATTCTGAAAAAAGTTCCACACCTTGTTGACAAAAGAAAAATCAACAAGAAAAAAACAAAAGTAGTTTTAGAATTGTTAAAAACACATAAAAAAGTTAAGATTCCTATTCTCTTAAAAATAGCTAAATTACCTAAATCGTCTTTTTATGAATGAAAACATAAGTTAGAAAATACAATAGATAAAGATAAAGAATTAAAGGAAATGATTGTTGACATTTTTAGCAAATCATTTGAAACGTATGGGTATAGAAGGCTAAAAATGGCCTTAAAATCAAAAGGATATATTGTAAATCACAAAAAGATTTTAAGGTTAACTAAAGAGCTTGGAGTTCAGTGTATTAAATTTAGAACAAAAAATGGAAGATATAGTTCTTATAAAGGAACTGTTGGAAAAATTGCAGATAATGTTTTAAAAAGAAATTTTCATTCTTTACAAGCAAACAAACTTTGATGCACTGATGTAACAGAGTTTAAAGTTAATGGTCAAAAGTTATATTTATCACCAATTATTGATCTTTACAATGATGAAATTATTTCATATTCAATTCAAACCAATCCTAACTTAAACCTAACAAATTCAATGCTAGACAAAGCACTTAAAAAGGTTAAAAATACAAATGGTTTGTTGATTCATTCTGATCAGGGATTTCATTATCAGCACATTAGTTGAGCTAAAAAACTAGAAGAAAATAACATAACACAAAGTATGTCTAGAAAAGGTAATTGCTTAGACAATGCTATTATAGAAAACTTCTTTGGTTTATTAAAGCAAGAAATTTATTATGGTGAAAAATATAATTCAGTAGAAGAGTTAACTAAAAGAATTCATAAATATATTTATTGATATAACAACATAAGAATAAAAGAAAAATTAAAAGGATTGTCTCCTGTACAATTCAGAAAACAATCCTGTTATAATATTGAAAAATTTTAGTCCGTGTTTATGGTAGCGGGGGGTTACTAAGTTGAAAATTATTTTTTAAATCTTTTAATTAAATAAGGTATACCAGCTGCTAAAGAAGTTAAAACAACTTGGCTTCCAACAACAATACCAACAATTGCTGGAGTTGAAAGTTTTTTAGATTGTTGAGGTGTTGTGCTTAAATTAGTTTTTGGTATCCCTAAATTTTGATTTGAATTTGGTGTTGATTTTATAATAGGGTTTATTAGTTTAGTTAGTGGTATAGTTTGTTTTGGTCTTGATGGTGAAGGGTGAATTATTACCTTTGGTTCAGTAGATTCTGGTTTTTTAATAATAGGGTCGTTATGCTCAGTAATTTTTCAACTAGGTTTTTTATCGATGTGTTCAAAAATCCCACTAGCTCTAGAAAAATTCTTATTTTTAGTTACCTTATCAACTTTTCAATCTTTTAAATTTTGTTTAAAGCTTTCTGCACCATCAAACATAGATTCCATTGATTCAACTTTTTCAGTGTTTCATTTTAAAGGTTTCTCTTTATTATTGAATTTAATAGCATTTTTAAACATTCCATCCATATTAGTAACATTGCTTGTTTTTCATTCTGATAAATCTGCATCTATCAATTGATTATCATAAAATACATAACTCATATTCTTTATTTTTGATGTATCTCATTTTTCAAATCCAGTAACTGTAGGGTGGTTTTGATCTTTATATCTATGAGCAAAGGCTCGATATAAACTTTGAATTTCATCAGGAAGCTTATCAGGAACTTTTTTAACGTAATATGGAATTTGTTTTATAGTTATCTCATTTCCTCTTTTATAAAAGCCAATTTGAACTATCTCAGTTCTATCTCCTTCTTTATATTTATGAGGCTGTTCGGTTTTTTGTGTTTTCATCTCCATTTTCATTTTATAGTTTATATTAAAATGATTTTCATTTTTCAAAAACAATATTGATGAAAAAGAAAGTAAAGACAATTTTGCAATAGTTAATATTAATAATTTTATTTTCATATATAGTAGGATAATTATTTTTTAAATCTTTTAATTAAATAAGGTATACCAGCTGCTAAAGAAGTTAAAACAACTTGGCTTCCAACAACAATACCAACAATTGCGGGGGTTGATAGTTTTTTATTTTCTTGTTTTGATGTAGTTATATTAGATTTTGGAAGTTCTTGACCAGAATTAGGTTTTAATGTAGGTTTAGTTTCATTAGTTCTATTTATTATTTTAGCTAAAGGCAAAGTAACCTTTGGTTTTGGAGTAGGGGTTGGATGAATTATCACTTTTGGTGTTATATTTTCTTCTTTTTTAATAACAGGATCATTTTCTTTTAAATTTTTTCATTTAGGTTTTTTATTTTCATCACTAAAAATACCACTAGCTCTAGAAAAATTCTTATTTTTAGTTACTTTTTCAACATTTCAACTCATTAAGTTCTGTTTAAAACTTTCTGCACCATCAAACATAGATTCCATTGATTCTACATTGTTAGTTGTTCAAGACAAGGATTTACCACCATTATCAAATTTTGTTGCATTTTTAAACATACCAGTCATATTAGTGACATTATCAGTTTTTCAAGCAGACAAATCTGTGTTAATAATATGATTTTCAAAAAACACATAACTCATATCTTTTACATTTTTTGTATCTCAATTTTCGAATCCAGTAATCGGATCATGATGACTATATCTATATGCAAATGCACGGTACAAACTTTCTATTTCTGTTGGTAATTCAGTAGCAACTTTTTTAACATAGTATGGAATAGGTCTTATAGTAACTTTATTAGTATTTGGATGCTTGTAATAACCTATTTTTTTTATTTCTGTTTTATCTTCATTATATTCATGATTGGGGTTAACTTTTCTAGTGTCTTGGGAAAATAAGGATATTGTTTCCTGATTCTTTCAAAAAGTAAATGATAAAGGGATTGATAAGCTAGTAATTATAGAATAAGGTATTAATTTCAGTATCTTTTTCATAAATAATTTGAATAATTTTTTTTATTTGTTTATAACAAAATTAAATAATTTATATTGTTTTAGTAGGGTATTTAGACAAAATAAAAACTACTCTCACTAGTGATCAATTTATAATAAAACACCTACAACTAAAACTACTTATATTTCTTATATAACATACATATCAAACTTTTACAATACCTAAAAGATAAAAACTCACAATTTAATTGTGAGCTTAATCATATTATTAAATACTATTTATTATTTTCAACAATTGCTTTAATAAATCCTTTAAATAAAGGAGTTGGCTTATTAGGACGAGAAGTAAATTCAGGATGAAATTGACTAGCAACAAAGAATTTTAAACTTGGCATTTCAACAACTTCAACTATATTTTTTTCTTCATAAATTCCAGAAAATCTTAATCCAACACTTTCTAAATCTTTTTTATATTCATTATTAAATTCATATCTATGTCTATGTCTTTCTAAAGCAATATCAGAATTATATAACTTAGAAACTAATGAATTTTTTTCTAATTTAGTAACCATTGTACCTAATCTTAAAGTTCCACCAATATTATCTCTATCAATACCTTTAATATAATCAAAAATTGGATGAGTAGTATTTTTATTAAATTCAGTTGAATCAGCATCACTTCAATTTAATAAATCTCTTGCAATTGAAATTGTTGCTATTTGCATTCCTAAACAAATTCCTAAATAAGGAATATCATTTTCTCTAGCATATCTACTAGCTAACATCATTCCTTCAATTCCTCTTTTACCAAATCCACCTGGAACTAAAATACCTTGACTATTTTTTAAAACTTCTTTATAGTTTGATTCATCTAATTTATCTGCTTGAACTCATCTGATTTTAATTTTTTTATTAAATTCTCAACCAGCTATTTTTAATGATTCTAAAACTGATAAATATGCATCTTGTAATTCTATATATTTACCAACAAAACTAATTTCAATTTCTTCAGTTGATGAATCGATTTTTTTATTAAATTGTTTTCATAAAGATAGATCTATATTTTTAGCTTTTAATTGTAACTGTTCAATTATAATATCTTGAAGATTTTGTTTTGCTAAAGCTAATGGCACTCTATAAATTGAATCTTGATCAATTGCATCAATAATATTTGTAATAGGAACATTACAAAATAAAGAAATTTTTTCTTTAATATCTTTTGGTGAAGAAGAATCACTTCTACATACTATAACATCAGGTTGAATTCCTAAACTAGCCATTGCTTTTACTGAGTTTTGAATAGGTTTAGTTTTATATTCTTTTGAAGCAGCTAATCATAATAATAAAACAACATGAACAAACATTACATTTTCTTTACCTTGTTCTAGTCTAATTTGTCTAATTGCTTCAATAAAAGGTTGAGATTCAATATCTCCAACAGTTCCACCAATTTCTGAAATTATCACATCAGCTTGGCTTTGTTTAGCTGCTTGATAAACTTTTTGTTTAATAGCATCAGTTATATGAGGAACTACTTGAATAGTTTTACCACTATTAACTCCTTTTCTTTCACCTTGAATTACAGATAAATAGATTTTTCCAGAAGTTGTTGAAGATAATTTAGTTAGTTCTTCATCAATAAAACGTTCATAATGTCCTAGATCTAAATCAGTTTCTCCCCCATCTTTTGTAACAAAA
The DNA here is from genome assembly GCF_000011445.1 of Mycoplasma mycoides subsp. mycoides SC str. PG1. Taxonomy (NCBI): domain Bacteria; kingdom Bacillati; phylum Mycoplasmatota; class Mollicutes; order Mycoplasmatales; family Mycoplasmataceae; genus Mycoplasma; species Mycoplasma mycoides. The sequence continues at coordinate 157,238 of NC_005364.2, read as the reverse complement.
ACTTCACCATGCTGATATGGAGACATTGTTCCTGGATCAACATTTAAATATGGATCAAATTTTTGCATAAATACTTTTAATCCACTAGCTTTTAATAATGCACCAATTGAACTAGCTGTAATTCCTTTTCCTAAACCTGAAACTACTCCACCAGTTACAAATATAAACTTTGCCATTTACTTATTCTCCTTTATATATGTTGTAATTAATTATAAACAACTAATTAAAATAAAAAGGTCATAAAAACTTAGTTTTACAACCTTTAATTATCGATTATATTCATCATCATCTATATATGTTTGGTCAGTGTCATCAAAATCTTCGTCAAAATCATCTAATTCTTGAGTAAAATCACTATCATAATCTTCATCTAATAACATTTCATCATCTATTGTTAATTCTTCATCTAAATCACTATATCTGTGTTTATGATCCGTAATAATAAAATCATCATATTGTTTTTTAATGTTTTCAACTGATGAATTAGAACTTAAAGCTCATAAATTATCAGTTGTTAAAGCGAATCTATTATCAAGAACCATATCTCCATATAGACCTGCTATTACTGAGATTTCATCTTTTTTTTGACTGATTATATCTTTTGATATTGACTTTCAAATTTCATTTAAACTTGAAGGTGTTTTAGTGCTTTGTAAATATGAATACACTAAATCTAGATTTCTAACTTTTGACATATTTTCACCTACACAATTAGATATTCTACACTATTTCTTTTGGAAAAATAATTTTTCTCAGATTTTTTTGACTATTAGATTTTTGAAAAAACTTTACTAATTTACTATAATAACTTAGTTCATGAACTTGTTGATTATTACTATCATATAAGTATATATTTTCATCTTTATTATTTTTAATTACCGGATTATACATACTTAGTGGTTTGATGTTTGTTTCTAATAAATAATATTTAGGATCTAATCCTAATTTGTTTAATTTATTAATTATAGTAGTTTTATTTATTAACTTTTCATCTCTAATAGTAAATAATTTTCTATCAGTTAATCTTTTTGACAAATCACTTAAAATCACATCTTTTTCACTACTACAATTTTTAAAAATATCAAACATTAAATAATCATCAATTTTTAAATAAGAATCTAAATCGATATCTTTATTGTAAAACAAGTTAGAAAAAAGTTCAATAATCCTATTATCTTTAAACTTATAATCATTGTTAAATAGATCAGTAACTCTTTTAAATCAACTAATAAACATAGCATCAAAAATAGTTGATGTTTTATGATTATAAACTTGTTGATACATATGATATCTACCTAATAAATATGATTCAATTGCATAAATTGTTTTTTTAGGAAAGACAATTTTATCACCAATTATAAAAGTATTTCTAATCATTCACTTAAAATCTAGTGTTGCATAATCAACACCACAACTAATTGAATCTCTTTTTAAATAATCAAATCTATCAGCATCAATTTGTGAACTTACTAATAAATTAATAATTTTATTTTTATAAGTTCCATTAATAATATCAACAATATCTTGAGGATTTATATGATGTTTTTTTAAAATTGGATAAATATTTCCTTTTTTATTTAAAATAATTTCACTTGTGTATTGTTCGTGATTTTTATGTGTAATTTTTTCAAAAGTATGTGAAAAAGCACCATGTCCAATGTCGTGTAATAATCCAGCTATTTTTACTAGTTTTTGTTCATAACTATTTATTTTTAAAAAAGCTTTATTTTTAAAAAACTCTTTTAAAATATAATAAGTTCCAATACAATGACTAAAGCGAGTATGTGTTGCACTTGAATAAGCTAATTGTGTTCCTGCAAGTTGTAAAATTCTTCTTAATCTTTGCATTTCATAAGTATTTATTAATTGAATATAAATTACATCATCAAAATAAATATCACCATGAACATTATCTCTAATTACTTTTAAATACATAACTATCTTTCTAATGAATTAATATTGTTTAAAACAGTTGTTTTTCCTAATAAATAAATTACATCAGCTAAACTAGGTCCATGTTCTGATTTAGTTGCAAAAATTCTAATTGGCATAAACAAATCTTTTCCTTTAACATTTGCTAATGTTGAAGTGTCTTTAATTATTTGTTTAATATTTTCTATTGTTCAATCTTTTAAATCATTAATTTGATTTTTAAAAATCTCAACTACATTTTTATAATTAGTTAAATTGTTTAAAACATCAATTGTATTGTTATCAAGTGTATTTTTATTAAAGAATAAATCTAAATGATCATTAATTTGTTCTGCATATTCTAATTCTTTTTTATAAAGTAATAACAAATGATTTAATCAAGCTTCAGATTTACTAGTAATGTCAAATTTATTAGTATTTATAAATGATTTAACAAATTCTAAATATTCATTATCTTCTAGTTTTTTCATATAAACTGAATTAATTCATTTCATTTTAACCATATCAAAAGTTGAAGGAGATTTACTAAAACGTTTTTCATCAAAAATTTTAATTAATTCATTTTGAGATAAAATTTCTTGCTCACCAGGTGGAGATCAACCTAAAAGTGCAATATAATTAAAAATTGCTTGAGATAAATAACCTTGTTTTTTATATTGTTCTATAAAAAATAAAGCATTTCCACTTCTTTTTGATAACTTTTTACCAGTATTATCTACAATTAAAGTTAAATGACCAAACTTAGGATAATTTCAATTAAAAGCATCATAAATCATCATTTGTCTTGGAGTATTTGAAATATGTTCTTCTCCTCTTAAAACGTGAGTTATTTGCATATCATAATCATCAATTACAACTGCAAAATTATAAGTAGCAACACCATTAGATTTTAAAATTACAAAATCACCTAGATCTTTTGAATCAAAACTAACATCACCTCTAACAATATCATTAATTGTTCATACTTTATTTTGTGGAACTTTAAATCTAATTGAATATTCTTTTTTATCTTTTAGATTTTGGCTAATTTGATCTTGAGTTAAAAATAAACATTTTTGTGAATATTTAGTAGCAATAATTTCTTTACTAGTTTGCTCTTCATAATCTTTTTCTAATTCTTCACTACTACAAAAACATCTATATGCTTTATTTTGATTAACTAATTGTTCAGCTAGTTGTTTGTATCTATCAAATTTTTGTGATTGCATATATTTACCATATTTTTGATCACCAACATTAAAAATAGATTCATCAGGAAAAATCCCTAATCAATTTAAATTTTCAAATTGTGATTCAATAGCTCCATCAACATTTCTTGCTAAATCAGTATCTTCAATTCTTACAATAAATGAACCATTGTAATGTTTTGCAAATAAATAATTCATTAAAGCTGTTCTAGTGTTTCCTATATGTAAAAATCCAGTTGGTGATGGTGCATAACGTAATCTAAATGACATAATTTCTCCTTAAATAACTTTTTGATTATACTACTTTAATAATTTTAAGTTTTTTTTAAATTACAACAAATCTATATCACTAAAAACAAAATAAAAGTTCAGATTTAATCTGAACTTTATAATTATTAAACTAATTTAGAATTTCTTTTAACTTATCTGCAACATGTTCTACATCAGTTCCAATTATTATTTGATAATTATTTTTACCTAATCTAACTACTCCAAAAGCTCCAACTTGCTTGATTTTTTCATCATCAATGACTTGTTTTGAATTATTTTTTACAGTCAATCGTAATCTTGTAGAGCAACTTTCAACTAATTCAATATTATCTTCACCAACAATATCTAAAATTCTTTTAGCCATTATTTCATATTTATTTTGTTTATTATTACTTGTTATTGGTTCTAAAACTTCTTTTTTAAATCCTAATTGATTTTCTCTACCAGGGGTTGGAATATTTAGCTTTTTAATTAAAAAGTAAAATGTTGTAAAATATAAACCAAACATAGCAATAGCAAATACTCAAATTCATAATGGGTTAGCGTATCATCCGATTTTTGTTGAAATTTGTCATGAAGTTCAAAACGAAACTACATAGTCAATAAATCCAGCACTAAATCCAATACCTAAAGCAATTTGAGATCAAGTTACAAACATGTAAAAAATACCTGTAAATAAAGCATTTAAAACATATAAAATTGGAGAAATAAAAATAAAGTTAAAAATTAAAGGTTCATCAATTCCAGTAATTCAAGCAACAAAAGCAGAACCCCCATAAAAAGCAGTCATTTGCTTTTTTTTATCTTTATCTGAAGCTAAAATTAAAGCTAGAGCAACTCCTGGTAATCCCCCTAAAAATAAAGGGAAAAAACCAGAAGTAAATAAACCAGAACCAATCAATCCTTTTTGAAATGCAGTAATATCTCCATTAATTATTGTTGTAGATCCATCAGCTAATAATTTACCTTCAATTGGTAATTGGAATCATACAAATGTATTTAAAATGTGGTGTAATCCAAATGGTTGAACAATTCTATTTAAAAATCCATAAGTTCCAACTGCAAATCCTTTAGCAAAGCCATTTGCTTGAGATAAAGTTGTTCCTATTTTAATTAAAATAAATTGTGCTCAAGGTCAAATGATAGCAAATCCTAATCCTAGTGGAACAATCATTAAAACACCTAACATTGGAATAAATCTTCTTCCACCAAAAAATGAAAGAGCCTGAGGTAAAGTTACATCTTTATATTTGTTATAGATTAAAGCAACTAAACAACCAACAACAATACCACCAACAACTCCAGAATCCAATTGGTACTTAACAGTATTATTTCTTAAAAAATATAATAGTTGAGTAGCTGGAACCATTTGTTCACCTTGCTTAATTAAAAGTTTATCTGAAGTTAGTACATTTTTTCAAATAAATGTTGGAATTAAACCTTCTTTTAATAAAGCTGTCATTCCAAATCAAACAATACCACCAACTAATGCAGCTTCTCCACGATTATCTTTTGCTAATCCAAAACTAATACCAATAGCAAAAATTATTGCTAAATTATCAAAAACAATTTGACCAGGAGTAGCTATAACTAATCCTATGAATTTTTGAATTTCAGAAATATTTGAACCTCCATTAGCTAGTGGATCTTGAATTAAAGCACCAAATCTAGCTAATAAAGCTGCAATTGGTAAAACTGCAATAGGAAACATTAAAGTTTTTCCTAAACGTTGTAATGCATTTAAAAGATTATTATAAAAACTATTTTCTTTGTCTTTTTTAGTTTTTGTTTTTAGATTATGCATGGATTATCTCCTTTCTGCAATTTCTAAATATTTTTTATCTAATAAACTAGCTGCATCTTTATCAAGTATATAAGTACAATCTTTATGTAATTGTAAAAATGAAGCTGTAATTTGTTCATTTGGTTTATCTTCAATCATTTGTTTAGTAACTAAAGCTTTATGAATTCCATATGAAACCATAATTGCTTTTTTAGTTCAATTTAATAAAGTTTGAATTCCCATAGTCATTGCATGAGTTGGACAATCATTTAGCGAATTAAACTTTTTCTTATTAACCATATCTAAAATAGTTTCTTTAGTTAATTTAACAACATGAGTGTCAGTATTAAAACTAGTGTTTGGCTCATTATAAGCCATATGACCATTAATTCCTAAACTGATGTATTGAAAATCAATTCCATCAACACTTCTTATTAAATTTTCATATCTTTGACATTCTTTTTTAGGATCATTAGTTTGGCAATCTAAAAAATTAATATTTTTAGGATTAATATCTAAATGATCAAATAAGTTATCTTTCATTTGCTTAATAAAAGCTTGTTTATGATCTTTACTAATATTTACAAATTCATCTAAGTTAAATGTAGTTACATTTTTTCATGAAATATTATTTTGTTTTGAATATTTAATTATTAATTTATAACAATCAATTGGACTAACTCCTGTTGCAAAACCAATTTTTGCAAACGGATTTTGTTTTACTTGATCTATAAATAATTGCGCACAATACTCTTGTAGATCTTTTATCTTATCAAATATAATTATTTTCAAATAAAACACCCCTTTTTGTACATTTAATACACTAAATATACAACTATATTTTATCTTAGCTAAACTTTTATATTATTTAGATTAAGAAAATAATTTAAAGTATAATGGTTATTTGCAAGTAAACATTTATTTAAAATAATAAAAACTTTTTCCCAATTAACTTTTAAAAAATATTCAAAAAACATTTAGAAAATTAAATAATTGAAAAGTATGTTAAATTGTTACTACTTTAAAACAAAAAAATCTCTAGACTTCATACCCCCCGCTACCATAAACACGGACTAAAATTTTTCAATATTATAACAGGATTGTTTTCTGAATTGTACAGGAGACAATCCTTTTAATTTTTCTTTTATTCTTATGTTGTTATATCAATAAATATATTTATGAATTCTTTTAGTTAACTCTTCTACTGAATTATATTTTTCACCATAATAAATTTCTTGCTTTAATAAACCAAAGAAGTTTTCTATAATAGCATTATCTAAGCAATTACCTTTTCTAGACATACTTTGTGTTATGTTATTTTCTTCTAGTTTTTTAGCTCAACTAATGTGCTGATAATGAAATCCCTGATCAGAATGAATCAACAAACCATTTGTATTTTTAACCTTTTTAAGTGCTTTGTCTAGCATTGAATTTGTTAGGTTTAAGTTAGGATTGGTTTGAATTGAATATGAAATAATTTCATCATTGTAAAGATCAATAATTGGTGATAAATATAACTTTTGACCATTAACTTTAAACTCTGTTACATCAGTGCATCAAAGTTTGTTTGCTTGTAAAGAATGAAAATTTCTTTTTAAAACATTATCTGCAATTTTTCCAACAGTTCCTTTATAAGAACTATATCTTCCATTTTTTGTTCTAAATTTAATACACTGAACTCCAAGCTCTTTAGTTAACCTTAAAATCTTTTTGTGATTTACAATATATCCTTTTGATTTTAAGGCCATTTTTAGCCTTCTATACCCATACGTTTCAAATGATTTGCAAAAATGTCAACAATCATTTCCTTTAATTCTTTATCTTTATCTATTGTATTTTCTAACTTATGTTTTCATTCATAAAAAGACGATTTAGGTAATTTAGCTATTTTTAAGAGAATAGGAATCTTAACTTTTTTATGTGTTTTTAACAATTCTAAAACTACTTTTGTTTTTTCCTTGTTGATTTTTCTTTTGTCAACAAGGTGTGGAACTTTTTTCAGAATTCAGCCTCCAACTTATAGTATTCCACTTGTTCTTTTAATTCTATTAATCTGTTGTTCATTATTGATTTTTACTTGTGATTTCTTTATTTTAGCTGGTTTTTTATTAGGGTTTTTCATAATTTTCTTAGGTCTTCCTATATTATTATTTAACCCTAAAAATCCATATTCTCTATATTTTTTAACTCAACCAGCTATAGTTGATGAATAAATAATATTAAACTTTTTTGCGACTTCATCATATGAGTGATTAGTTTCAAGTTTATATAATACAATTTTTAGTTTTAGCTTTGCACTATAATAAGGCTTTTTTTCCTTATTAATTAGCCCTTCTATTCCAAACGCTTCAAATCTATTAACTAAACTTTCTACAGTATCAACTGAAATATCATATTTATTTGCTAAATAAGTACTCTTTTTAATATTAAGTTTTTTAGCTTCTTTAACAATTTTTAACTTTTTTTCTAAATTTAATTTAGACATATAAAAACCCCATTTCCTGGATTTTAGTCCGAAATATGGGGTTCGGGAGAAGATATGATTGTTTAATTTTTCATTTAGTGCAAATAGACCATATGATTTAATATCTACTTCATATGTTTGCTTTTCTATGCTTTGAAAAACACCATTAATAATCTTTCCAATTACTCCTTTTTCAACAGGAATAATTTTTCCATTTTTTCTTATTGATGTTCTTTGTATAACATTATAAATACCTTCTTTTGATGTTGTTTTTACTCTAGTACTAGATGGTCTTGGAATTTTTAATATGTCTTTAGGAATGGCCATTTTTATATCTCCTTTTTTATGTGTTAAACACTATACATATATATTTATTTTACCACCTATTTTTAATTTTTTAAACTTTTTTAAAATGAAATTGGAAAAAAATAGAGCTTTTTTAGCTCTAAATTTAAGAAAATTTAATTATTTAGATATTTTAATGTATTTAATGGACGAAAATAAGAATTTTTTAGTAAATTATTAAAATTATATAGTGTCCAAAATTGGGAATTTTTTAATATATATATAATGTCAAGTATATTTTTACGATTGAGTTGGCTCGCCTAGTTTATGGTTAAACTATCAGAATGAGATTTATTATCTTTTTAATCAACATTTATATTATTTAAAACTTTCCTAAAAAATTAACTATATAAGACCTTGTTTATTATCTCTTCATTCTTTTTAGCAACTCCTGTTAAGTATCAAATATCAGGTTTATCTGGTATTTGAACTTTTTTATATTGTTTAAAAATTTTCATTATTTCTCTATATGTTTTAGTTTTAAATAAACCTGCATCTTCAAATTTATTTTAATTCTATAACCAATAATTAATAATTCATCTGCATAAACACTTAAATCATCATCAACTTTAACTGAATCAAGTTCCAAAGTGTTTTTGTAAAAGTCATTAACAAGTTCAATTTCCCATCTTTGCTTATACATATTCAAAGCTTTTTGACATATTATGTTTTGATCAGAAACATATGCGATAGTGCCGAATTTGTGTTTCATTTTGTCATATCTTTCTTTTGAGAATTTTTTGCTTGACATAAAGTCATGTTCTTCTTTGAATGCTCTTTTAACATCTCTAAAGCAGTAATAATATTTGTTTTCATAAAATACTTTTTTATATCATGTCGGATTCTCTTTATCGTCAAGTTTTTCTGACATATTATAAGCATCAATTTTATCTAAAATTTTTGAGGATCTTTTTAAAGGATGTATAAAACCAATGTTTTCAAAATACTCATTATTCATTGCTTTGTCACCAATTACAATTCCTTTTGTTATACCTGTTTTTTCTAAGAAATCAGGAAAACTAGTGACATCTACACAATTTCTGGGATATGGAAGAGAACAAATTACATCTTTTGTCGATACATTGAAAGCGACTATAATGGATATGTTTTTACTGTTTTTAACTTTGATTTGTATGAAAAATCATTTAATGAATTTACCTTACTAGGAAGAAGATTAAAAAAACTATATCTATTGGATCTTTATCATCTCTCTTACTTATGCCATTAGTTGCTGCTTCTTGTAAGAAAAATGGTAATGATGAAAAATTTCAAATAATAAATAACGAATCTAACCCGCAAACTTCAAACCAGATGACCCCCCCAATTCTATTAATGATAATGATGATAGGTCTGATAAAAATGAGAAAACAGACAATAATCAAAATTCAGAATCTCCAGTAAATCCAAACGAAACAGATGATGAAGAAGAAAAGAAGAAAATAGAAGAAGAAAAGAAATTAAAAGAGAAACAAGAGCAAGAAGATGAAAAACCAAAAGAAACAAAGTTTCCAATGCAAAATTTAGACTTAGGTGGCTTTTTTAAGGATGAAAATAAGTATAATAGTTTTTCACAGTATGATATTAAAAAGAAAATAGCAAAATTAACAAATACAGATATATCTACACTAACAGACTTAAAAATTGAATACGAGAATGAAAGTGGTAAAGGAACTGTGAAATCTACTAAGTATTCTGATGTTCTAACATTCACATTCTCTAATACATTAGATTTGGGTAAATTTAAAAAAGAAAATAATGCTGTTTCTCAATTAAAAGTTAAAAAAAAGCAGAAATTTTAGGTCAAGAAGAAAAGGATTTATGACAATTAAAAGTTGATTATGAGAACGAAAAAGGATCTGGATCTGTTAAGTCAACAAAAACTCCTGGTACATTAAAAATTAAATTTACAATCGAATAATCTAAAATATAATACAATATTTATTAATTAAAACACTTAGTTTAAACTATATACTAAACAAATTAGCAAGATTTTGATATTTTCAAGATCTTGCTTTTTTCTTGTTAAAGATTACTCATAAGTTCATTTCTATAATCTTATATTCTATAATTATTTATCTAATGCTTCTAAAAGCAGTTCTATCAAAAATATATTGACATTATATATATTAAAAAATTCCCAATTTTGGACACTATATAATTTTAATAATTTACTAAAAAATTCTTATTTTCGTCCATTAAATACATTAAAATATCTAAATAATTAAATTTTCTTAAATTTAGAGCTAAAAAAGCTCTATTTTTTTTCCAATTTCATTTTAAAAAAGTTTAAAAAATTAAAAATAGGTGGTAAAATAAATATATGTATAGTGTTTAACACATAAAAAAGGAGATATAAAAATGGCCATTCCTAAAGACATATTAAAAATTCCAAGACCATCTAGTACTAGAGTAAAAACAACATCAAAAGAAGGTATTTATAATGTTATACAAAGAACATCAATAAGAAAAAATGGAAAAATTATTCCTGTTGAAAAAGGAGTAATTGGAAAGATTATTAATGGTGTTTTTCAAAGCATAGAAAAGCAAACATATGAAGTAGATATTAAATCATATGGTCTATTTGCACTAAATGAAAAATTAAACAATCATATCTTTAGAGAACTTTTAAATTTTTATGATTTTGAAGATGCTAGAAAATTATATGTTATAGCTTCTTTAAGAACTATGTTTTCAGATATTAAAAACGAACATTTAAAACATGAATATGATACAAATTTTATTTCTGAAATATACCCAAAATGTGCTTTATCTTCAAACACTATCTCAAGTTTTTTAGAGAAAATAGGTAAATCTAGTTCGAAGATGGAAGACTTTATGAATAAAAGATTAGAAGAGTTTTCAAACCACTCAATAGTTATTGATGGTATGTTGAAAAACAATACATCAGAAACTAACATTTTCTCTGAAATGTCTAGAAAGTCTAGAACTAAAGGCTCTCAAAACTTAAACCTTATTTATGCTTATGATATTAATGCACAAGAACCTGTTGCTAGTTCTGTTTACCCAGGAAATATGCTAGATTACACTGCTTTTAGAGACTTTTTAAGAACTTATGAGATTAAAAATGGATTTTTAATTCTTGATAAAGGATTTGATGATAAAGAATGTAAAAACTTGATGAGAGAAAAAAATATTAAATATTTAATCCCTATAAAAATAAATCATACTTTTAAAAAGTTTAATTTAAAATCTGGATTTAATTTCACTTTCACTTATGATGACGACACAATAAGAGCAAAGAAAATTATCATCAACAACAAATATTATTTTTGTTATAAATCAACCCTAACTGAAATGGTAGAAAAGAAAAATTTCATAAGTCGTGCACATAAAAAAGGTGCGTATGATGAAATTAAATTACTAGAAAGAGAAAATCTTTTTGGATTAATAATTTTTGAGTGTAATTATGATTTGGACTTAAAAGATATTTATGTCGCGTATAAAAAGAGATGAGAAATTGAATTGCTTTTTAAACAGTTTAAAAATGTGCTTGAACAAAACGAAGCAAATGTTCAAGGAAACTATAGATTATTAGCAACTAAATTTATTAACTTTTTATCTTCAATTATGCTTTGCAGAATAAAAAACCACCTATTAAATAGTAGCGTTCTTGACAATAGAACAATTAGTGAAACTTTTAGATATTTATCAAAAATAATCAAGAAGAGAAAGTCTAGAAAAAGAGAAGAATGAGATGATGTTGAAACATTAAAATATATTAAAGAAATGAAGTCTATTTTAAAAATATAGTGTCCAAAATTGGGAATTTTTTAATATATATATAATATGTCTCATAAAAAGATAAACAACCAATTGTAAATGACATTATATGAAAAAATTATTAACAATATTAGGATCTGTTGGTTTAGTTGCCACAACTAGTGCTGCAGTAATTGCTTGTGGTGATAAAACACCAAGTACTAAGTCTGCAGGAAAGGTTGAAAATAAAGAAAAGACAAAACCTTCTGAAGCACCTAAAAAAGAAGAGAAAAAAGAAGATAAAAATAATGAAGAAAATCAAAAAAATAAATCAAAACCAATAAATCCTGAAAATGATAGAAAAAATTCTGAGCTCATAAAAGCTATTGTAAAAAAACAAAAGGACGCATTTGCAACGTTTCACACTCGTAAAGACTTCTTAGACCAAATAAAAGTTTTTGCTAAAGAAGAAGGAATTAAAAACTTAGAACTGGCTAATGGAGATGAAGATACAACTTTTGTAGAAGGTAAAAATAAACCAGAAAATAAGGTTAAATTACGCTTAGGGACTTATGAATTCGATGTAGAACTGGGAGATGTTTTACCTACGTTTCCCACTTAGTCGCGAAAACACTCAGTTTTCAGCGGCTATATTTTTTATAAAAAAATATAATTTATTATGCTTTTATGCTTAAATATGATATAATAAAGACGTGAAGAAGTCAAGAAATGATGTAAAAAGACAATGAAGAACATCAATAGCAAGAGTTAAAAAAGGCGAATACTTATCAATTGGAGTGCCAAGACCAGATAACAAAGGTTTTGTATATAGATTGGGATATGGATATTTGCATGAATTAAAACAATATCACGATGATCCGCTAGCAATTATCAAAGCAATTATTGCAAACTTTCCATTGTCTTGAACAAAAGAACAAGCAAGAACTAAATTAGATGAAATTTTTAAAGAGAAAAAAGAAACCAAAAAAGAAGTTTTAGAAAGGTTTAAAGGTTACGAAGTAGTTGAAAAACTATTTAATTATTTCAATATTTTTAATGATTGTTCTCCCACAAAATCGACAACATTAAAAGATGTTGTTTTACAGTTGATTTATCAAAGAATTAAAAATCCAATAAGTGTTTTTAACACTTATAAGACAGCAAAAAAAGAAAAAATAGACACTCATTCAAAAAATTCATTTTATAGATCATTAGACTATATAGCAAAAAACAAAGATGAAATTTTAAGAAATTTAAATGCAAAAATTTGTGCAAATACCAATAGAAAAATGATGTATTATGATTTGACGCAACAACTACTTATTTTGAAACATTTTCTCGTGAAGGTTATAAAAAACCTGGTTATTCAAAAGATGGAAAATTTAAAGAAGACCAGATTGTTATAGGTATGGCAACTGATGAAAATGGAATACCGTTACACTACAAAATATTTCCAGGAAATGTTGCTGATCCAAATACTTTAATACCATTTATGCTTGAAATTGCAGATATTTATGAAGTTAACAGTGTAACTATAATTGCTGACAAAGGAATGAGTGTTAATAGAAATATTAGATTTTTAGAATCTAAGAATTGAAAATACATAATCTCATACAGAATGAAAGCTGGAAGCAAACAATTTAAAGAGTATATATTAGATGAAAAAGATTATATAAATGATGGTGGTTTGATATACAAAACTCGTGATATTGCATCTTCATACAATAAAAAAAGAATTAATGGACATTTTAGAAGACAAATAATTAGTTTTAGTCAAAAACGAGCAACTAAAGACAAAAACGATAGAGACATTTTAATTCAAAATTTCACTAAGAAAATGAATAAAGATAATCTTGTTTCTTGTGATGATTTAGCGGGATCTAAAAAATATATATTCTTTAAACCTATAAACAAAGGTGCATTTTATGAACTTGACATAGAAAAAATACAAGAAGATCAAAAATATGATGGATACTATGTTTATGAAACAAATAGAACAGATTTATCAGTAAAAGAAGTTATTAATTTATATTCAAAACAATGACAAATTGAGTCTAATTTCAAGACATTAAAAGGTAAATTATCGGGAACGGTACCCAATGTATTTATCAACTTGAAACCATATTGTTGGTTACATTTGTTTATGTTTCATTTCATTAGTGTTTTTAAACTACATCATCTACATTCTAAATTCAAAATTAGGACTGACTGGAAAAAGCAAAATCACTGAGCATAAAGTGATTAATGTTATCAAAGAAGTTAAAGAAATTGAAGTATTTGTAAATAAACAAAAAATCGAAACTATACAAGTGTATAATGATGAGTTACAAGAAAGTTGGCAAACTTATCAAATATTATTAGAGCTTTTAACAAAAGAAAAAGTCACTTAGACATTACATTATAAAAAACATAACTTATGAGATCAAAAATTTACATAAGTATGTTTTCTTGTTTTATGCTTAAACTGGGAAACGTAGGAAATTCATATGCAATTCTTTGTTTAAATAAAAGTTTCCCGAAAAATTAACTATATAAGATTTTTTTAATAAGTTCCATACTCTTTTTAGGTAACTCAGTTTCATACCAAATGTCATTTTTATATGGCATTTGTATTTTTTTTATATTGCTTAAATATTTTCATTACATCGCGATAAGTTTTAGTCTCTAAAATTCTTGAGTCAGCAAATTTATTCTTTATTCTGTTTCCGATTATAAGGGTAAGCATATTCAAAAACTCATCACCATAAACACTGTAATCATCATGCTGTCTAACAGTTTCTAACTCTAATGTATTTTTATAAAAATCGTTAACAAGTTCTATTTCTCATCTTTGCTTGTATAAGTTTAATGCATCTTCACAGATGATATCTTGATCTGATACATATACAATTGTTCCGAATTTGTGCTTAATTTTTTCATATCTTTCTTTTGAGAATTTTTTGCTTGACATAAAGTCGTGTTCTTCCCTTGATGCGTGTTTTAAGTTCCTGAAAGCATAATAATAAAGTCCATTGTGAAATATCTTTTTACATCAGGTTGGCTCATCTTTGCTGTTTATTTTATCTTTCATATTGTATGCATCAATTTCTTCTAAAAGTTTTAGTGATCTTTTAAGCGGATGTATAAAACCAACATTGAACATTAGTGCACTGCTATTTATGCCTTTGTCACCTATAATTATTCCCTTATTTATTCCTGTTTTCTCCAAAAAGTCAGGAAAACTAGTGACATCCACACAATTTCCTGAGTATGGAAGTGAACAAATTGCATCTCTAGTCGTAACATTAAAAGCAATTAATATAGATATGTTTTTGCTATTTTTTAACTTTGATTTGAAAGAAAAGTCATTTAAAGAATTAATTCTACTATTATTATTTTTTAACATCCCATCAATAGCAATTCTGTTATCATAATCAATTTTTTTAACTCTGTTTCTAATGAATAAAAGCGCTTTTCCATAATCAAGACCAACTGATCTTAGAAATTTAGAAATATTATTTTTACTTAGTTTTAAGTTTTAAAATTCATTAGAAATAGAAGATTCTTCGTATGTTTCTTTTAAGCTGCTATATGAGATACTTCTTTTAAGTCATTTCAAATATCTTGTGAAACTGATTTAGCCAATTCATAATCACCATAATATTTAAAGCTAATCTCCTTTTTAATTTCTTCTTTTTTAATAAACTCACCATCAATGATGTGTCCTATCACTTTACCTTCTTTTGGTTGGTTAGAACCATTTTTTTCTTACACAGTCAACCCTTTCAATTGCCGCTCATTTCGAACCAGATTTTTTAATTACAGTATTCTTTGGTCCTGGAACTTGTCGTATCTCTAATGGTACTCCCATGTTAATTTCCTATATAGTTAATTTATGCGGTAAACTTTTGATTAGACAAATCATTATTTCTAATTACTAAAAAATAAAAAAAATCACAATTTTAAAAATTGTGATTTACATTAATTATTTGTATTTTTTTCTTATTTTATTGATACGTTTTTAGTTGAATCTTTTTTAGTTGGAAACATTGGATATTCAGGATGTGGTTCTTTTAACATTAATATACCAATTAATGATATTAATGTAGCAACAATAATAATTACTAGTTGAATTGAACTTACTAATACTTTGTCTAGTCCTTGTAAAAGTGTTACACCAGAAATTATAATTAATACAACAGTAAAGAACATGTATCCAAATCCTCAAATTAAACTAAACATTCAACCAATAGTTTTTGGATCTGCTTCTTTGTATTCGTGAGGCATGTTTAACATAACTCCTTGAATACCTCAAACACATAATCCAGTTAAAAAACCTAAAATAACAAACATTATAGCTGAAAATACAAACATAGAATTGTTTTGGCTTTTTCCATATTTAGCAACACCAAATACAAAAGTTAAAGTTGATAATACAAATAAAACTATTCCCATTGTAATTGCACAAGCAATGAATCATCTTCTTTTTGCTTGTTTTCTTGATCACAAACCAAGACTAATAGGACCTACAAACACAGCTGCTAAAAATGCAATCTGTCAACCTTGAATAAATTTGTTAAATGATCCATTAGCATTACTTAGTCCGTTAAAGATTGGTATAGTTAAACTTGTTAGAAAAACAGCTATACATAATCATCCACCATATAGTAGAACTCATGCATAAGTTTGTTTTTTCTTAATGTATGAACCAAGAATTTTTCAACCATTTACTTTTACTTTTGGTTCATCTTTTTTAATGTCAAATTTTGTACCTATAAGAATAAATAATATTAAAGAAATAATATTTAATGCAGCAAGTAAAGTAATTATTAGTTGTCATTGATTTCTAACTGAGTCTGGTATGCTAACTAAAAATGCAGGTAAGATTGAAACAATTGTACCTAGTGGATAAAATCAAATACCAAATTGTGAAACAATTGATTTTTGTTTAGCACCAAAGAAGTTAGCAACAACTGGTTGGGTTAAAATAACTAGTGTTGTTCCTCCAATAGCCATAATTGTTCTTAAAATTAAAAACAATGCATATCCAGATCTAGTTGCTGGCATAAATGCAGCCGGAATACCAGCTAATGTCATACTAAGCGCAATAATAGTTGTGTATTTATGAGCAAATTTTGCTAATAATAATGCAATAAGCACTGAACCTATAGCACGACCTAATGTAATTGATCAGTTTGAAATTTGGTTTAAAACTTGAAAACCACGGTTGTTTTCAATACCAAAGTAACCTAGAAATCCCGGATGAACTGTTCCATTACTTACACCACTACCTGCTAGTGTAACTGAAAAACCTCAGTTAGCGATAAATAGCATATATGCAAATGAAATAAATGATCATAAAATAAAGCCGTAAAGTACTTTATTTTTTTGTGATCACTGTTGGATCTTATTATTCATATTCCCTTTCTACATAATCGGAATTTAAGATAATCGCAATTGATAAATTATTTGTTGGTAATATTTAATTTTTTTAGAAATTTATTTTTTAGGGCGTAATAAACTATTTAAGTTTTTAATTAATGATTTGGTAGAATGAAAAATACTGTATCAGTTACTTTTAAAATATTTTACTTAATATTTTGTAAAACAGATTTATTAAACTTGTAATCTAATTTTTTAAGTAGTAGGATGGTTATGTTTAGTTTAAAAAACTACTTGATTTTTAAAAATTAATATTTATTATTAACCTTATAATGGAATTATTGGTAAATAATTATTTTTCTTTAACAGAGAATATAAATTTTATTTCATTAGGAAGTTTTGTAGATTTAACAACCCCACCACCAGTTTTATCTTCATAGTACACATCTAAAACTGTTAGTGTAGATTCATCTACTTTCAATATTTCTGCTATTTTCTTTTTAATTGTTGAATGAAATTTTGAATTATCTAGGATTTGGTCTTTAGTATAAGCACCTAATTCTAGATTTTCTTTTACTAAAAATGTAACTTTTAAAGTATCAGAGAATTTTGTTGATTTAACAATTGCTTTTCCAGATTCATCATCAAAGTAAACGTTTTCAACTTTTAATGATTTTTCTTCTATTTTTAGTATTTCATCAATTTTCTTTTTAATTGATGAATGTAAAGCACTATTATCTAGTACTTGTTTTTTAGAATAAGTCCCTACTTCAATATTTTGTTTAGGGAATTTTGGTAGATTTTGATTATTGTTTGGTTTTGAAAAATCATAATTTTCTATATCTCAACCAGTTATGCTATCTCTAAAGGCATCGCTTCATTGACTTTTTGAAATAACTTTTGGTTTTTCTTCACTTTTTCCATTACCATCTTTTTTATCTTTGTCTTTATTTTGATTAGTACTTGGTGCCTGTGTAGAATCAGTTTTAGTACATGCAACTACTAAACCAACTCCACTTGCACTAATCATTAGAGAACTTAATATTGTTAGTAATGATTTGATACTCATGTCTTTATAAAAAATTGATTAGCTTTTTGAAGTTAACCGGCTATATACCTAGTGTATATAGCTAATTCCATTATATATATATATATATATAATGTCAAGTTTATAACCAGATAGCAGGCCATCTTTATATTAGTTTTTTTACATTTTAAGTTTTATATTTATCATTTTAAAAAAGATAATAGATTTTTAAAATTTAAGCTTCATCATTTAATATATATGTTTATAAATTTAATAGATAATAAAAAATCAGCACTTAGTTGTGCTGATTTTTATTATTATTTTTTAATTTCAATTCAATCATCTAAAACACTATAATGTTCATCTCTTAAATAATCAATTCCCATACAGTGACGAATTGGTTTTGAATAAATATGTTTGTTTTTTAGATATTTTAAGTGTTTTTTAAAATGCTTATAATCAACTAAAGCATCTCCTGTACTTTGAATATGTAAAACATTATCTAAATTTTTAAAATCTTGTTTTTTAATAAATCTTTTAACTGGATAATGAGAAAGTTTAAATAGTATTGGTAAAAATAAATAAGATAAATAAATAAAATATCAAACCTTTTTAAATCCAGATTGAATAGCAATGTCTAAAAATGAATTGTATCCTGCATCAACAATAAACTTATCAGCTATTTTATTATTATATTTACTAATAAAACTATAAACAGTTCCTCCACCCATAGATTCACCATATATAACTAGTTTTTTTGGTTTAAGATCTTTTTTAATAAAATCAATAACATCTTTTAATAAATCTGCTTCTTTAATACCCAAAGTACATTTACCAAATTTATCAGATTCACCTCAACCAAAATTATCATAACTAATTAAAGTTATATTTCTTGAAAAACAATAATCTAAAAACTTAATCGCATTTCTATTATTTGATAAAATTCCATGACAATAAATAATTACAGTATCACCAGTTCCGTGTTTAAAAATTTTTAATTTTCCAAATCTAGTATTAATAGTTTTATATTCTTTATTAAAACCTGATAAATCTAAATGATCAAAATTATATCCATTTTCATTTGCTATTTGATATTCAAAATCTAAAGATTCTTGATAACTAACTTTTCTTTTTAGTTTTTTTCTAATTTGTAATCAAACATATAAAGATAAGATCATAATATCACCTATTATTTTTTAGTTTGTTTTGGTTTGTCTGGGTTATGATGAGATGGTACTAATAAGTGCTTATTAAATGTTTTATCATCGATTTCTCTAGTAATAAATTCTGGTTCTTTAAAGAAAAATAGTAATAATAAAATTGCAAATAAACAAGAAATTCCACAAATTAGTCAAACTCAATATCCACCAGTTCCACTAATTCCAAATGCTGGGGTTTTTGATAAAAACGTATTAACTCCTACAAAAATAATTCCACCAAAGCCATATGTAATTGAGTTAAAAACAACAAAGGTTGCTGGACGAGTATTAATAGTTGTTACTCTTGAAATAAATTCATATCCTAAAGCAACAGCTAATGTTCCAGTAACAGCTCCACCAATTCCACCAATTAAACTAATAATAATTGGATTTTTTGGTTTAACTATATAAACTATTGTTCCAATTCCAAATCAACTAATTGAAGCTAAAATCGCTGCTCATAGTAAGAATTGTTTTAATTTAATTTTAGTAACAACTTGTAAAATCAAATAAGATAAAAGTAATTGAACTGGTATTGAAAATGCTTTTTGATATCCAATATGTTGAGGAGAGTTAAATGATTTTGTTGTTGAAGTAAAGTTTTCAACTGTATTAACTCAAATTGAACCAAATGCTTGTACTGTACCAATTACTATTAAAAAGAATATCAATCCAATAATAAAGTTTTTATTTAAAATAATTTGTTTTAAAGTTAATTCTTGATTAAGTTTATTAGCTTGCTTAACTTCTTCATATTTTTTCTGACTAACTCTTTCTTCTTTAACATGTAATTTGTCAAAAATATTATCTGGCATAAATAATCATAAAAATATAGTTAAAATAACATAAAAAGCACCAACTACATAATATGGAGTAGCATCAGCTCAACTAATTGTTCTTTTATAATAATTTAAATGTAAAAGTAATTGAGTAAGACCAATTGAACCTAAACCTGCTCCAACTTCATAAAACCCGCGTACAAATGAAATCTTTACATTAGTTTTACGTGCAACTGAAGTAGCCCAAGAATCTAAAGCAGTTCTATAAGAATATAACATTCCAAATAATGGAGTAAAAACAGTAGCTAATAAAAGTACTGATGAAATTACTGGCATTATAAAAAACATCATTATAGATAAGCCTAAAAGTATTGGTAAAATAAAGAACTTATAAGTTTTTTTCTTAGTAATTGCATACACTAAAATAGGTCCTGAAATAAATGAAGCTATTAAAGCAGCAGCTGAAAATAATAAACCTTCTTTTTTAAATGCACTATTAATATTAATATTATAATATTTTGTAATTATATGATTTTCTTTATCTATTACATCATTTAATTTAATATAAAAATCATCTATTTTTTTAATATTGTGTTCACTAAAAACAATAGTTAAATTTTTATCTATTATAGCTGTTCCCATATTTAGATCAGCTTGTAAACTACCATTAAAAATAATTACTTTTTGAATAAATCATTCTAATTTATAAACAAGTGTTGTTGTTATACCTACTAAAATTCAAAAAATAATCAAAGTTATTAACGACTTATTTTTTTGTTTTTGTAATTCCATAAATAGCCTAAAATTGTTAAATAGACAAATAGTCTAAGTTATTAACAACAAAAATTAGACGTTTCATAAAACTTTTGTTGCTTATATTAATTTTATAATAATTGATTTTAATTTCTTTAAAAAGAAATTTTTGAAATTAGTATACTTTTATAAATAAAAAAGTATCTTTTTCTAGTATAAACTAAAGATACTTTTTAAACTATACTATTTTGAAAAATTAATCTGTAATGCTTGTAATTTTGTAATTAGCTTGAATAATTTTGTCAATGATTTGCTGTTGTTGATCAGTATTTGATAAATCAAT
Source organism: Mycoplasma mycoides subsp. mycoides SC str. PG1 (assembly GCF_000011445.1). Taxonomy (NCBI): domain Bacteria; kingdom Bacillati; phylum Mycoplasmatota; class Mollicutes; order Mycoplasmatales; family Mycoplasmataceae; genus Mycoplasma; species Mycoplasma mycoides. The sequence goes on along the minus strand of NC_005364.2, from coordinate 136,075 downwards.
AATAAATGTTGCATGAATTTCACTTAATTCTAAATACATAATATCTCTATTAGTTTTTATTTTAAAAATTTTAGCTCCACAAGAATTAATAATATTAATTATTTTTAGTATTTCTTTATTATCTGATGTTATATTAACTGATAATACTAATCTTCTATTAGTTTTAATTAAAGCTTTATTAATAATATTACCAACCATTGCAATATCAATATTTCCACCACTAACTAAACCAACTATTGTTTTATTTTGATTTTTAATATTTAATTTATCAAACATTAAAGCAGCAGCAGTAACTGCTCCTGAACCTTCAGTTACAAACTTACAATTTTCCATTAAAAATAACATTGCTTCAGCAATTTCTTCTTCACTTACAACAACTACATCATCAACATATTGATTTAATATTGAAAAAGTTAAATCACTAACTTTTTTAACAGCAATTCCATCTGCTATTGATGGTTTAGAATCAACCATCACTGGTCTACTCAAAGCTTTTGCTTGTTGATAGGAATTAACATTAGCAGCTTCAACACCAATCATTTTAATATTTGGATTAACTTGTTTTAAATAAGTAGCAATACCACTCATTAATCCACCACCACCAATTGGTACTAAACAATAATCGATGTTTTTAATTTGTTGATCAATTTCATATGTAATAGTAGCTTGACCTTTAATAATTTCAATATCATCAAAAGCATGAATTAAAGTTAGATTTTCTTTTTCTTTTAATTCAATTGCTTTAGCTAAAGCATCATCAAAAAATCTTCCACTTAGAACAACTTTTCCACCATATTTTTCTGTTGCTTGAATTTTTGCCATTGGGGCATTTTCAGGCATAACAATTGTTGATTTTAACCCTAAATTAGTAGCTGCATAAGCTACACCTTGTGCATGATTTCCAGCACTAGCTGCAATAATTCCATGTTCTTTTTCTTCATTAGTTAGTTTATTAATTTTATTAGTTGCTCCTCTTAATTTAAAGCTTCCTGTTTTTTGTAAATTTTCTAATTTTAAATAAATATTATTACCAGTTAAAGCTGATAATTTATCTGCATAATGTAAAGGTGTATAATGAATTATTTTAGAAATTTCTTGATGAATTTGTTTAATTTCATCTACTGAAAATGGATGCGACATAAATTCTCCTTTTAGTTTATATGTTCAAATCCTTGTATATTAAATATTATATAGTTTAAAAAACTTTAACTTTATCTACCTAACAAATAAAAAATAATTAATTTTATGATTCTTAAAAAGGTTTACTGTAAAAAAATAATTTAATAAGAATATATAATTTATATTAAGAAAAGAGATGATTTTATATGAATATATCAGGTTTGTATGATACACACTGTCATCTAAATGATAATAGATTTATAGATATTGATATGACTTCAAATGAAATAGTATTTGAAGCTAAAAGATCTGGAGTTAAGTATATTAATAACATAGGTTATGATGTGAAAACTTCTAAAACCGCTATATTTCAAGCTAATTTATCACCAAATGTTTTTGCAGTTGTTGGTATTCATCCAAGTCAAATTCACTTATATTCTGAACAAGCTTTTCAAATTATTGAAGAATTAGCTAATTCAAATAAAGTAGTTGGAATTGGCGAAATTGGTTTAGATTTTTTTGAAACTAATAAATATGAAAAACAACAAATTTTAGGTTTTGAAAAACAAATTGATATTGCTAAAAAATTAGATTTACCAGTAGTTGTACACTTAAGAGATGCTACAAACCATTTCAGAGTTTTTGAAATTGCTTATAAGATTTTTAAAGAAAAACGTGTTACAAAAGCAGTAATTCATGGTTTTCGTGGTCCTTTAGAATGAGCATTAAAATTTATTGACTTAGGATTTTATATTTCATTTGATGCTGCTATTACTCATGAAGTTGAACTAGAACAAGTAGTTAAAAATGTTTCTTTAAATAGATTATTAGTTGAAACAAACTCACCATTTTTACCACCATCACCATATAAAAAAGGTTTAAGTTATCCAAAATATTTACCACTAATTGTTAAACACATAGCAAAAATTAAAGAAGTTTCAGATAGTATAGTTGCTGAAAATACTAAAAAGCAACGCTGAAAGATTATTTTTAAGATCATATTAAAAAAACGAGAATTTAAATTTCTCGTTTTTTATTCTACTAGATCTTCAAAATTTAATACTTTATCAGCTCAGTTAGTTTCAAAATTAATATCATGAGTTGTAATTAAGACAGTGCCTTGAAATTCTTTAATTGCCTCTAGTAAAGATTCTTTTGCTAAAACATCAATATGATTAGTTGGCTCATCTAAAATTAATAAGCTTGCAGGTTCTAAACTAAGTGAAGCTAATCTAACTTTAGTTTGTTCTCCACCAGATAAATCACTCATAGGATTTAACATAAGCTCAGATTTTATTCCAAATCTTGAAAGTGTTGCTCTGATTTCAGGATCTAAAACTTCTTTATGTCTACTTGATAAATATGAAATTGGTGTTTCATATTCATGAAATTTTTCAACCTGTTCAAAATATCTAACTTCAACACCATCACCAAGTTTACACCAACCACTAATTGGTTTTAATTGATTTGAAATAGTTTTTAAAAAAGTAGTTTTTCCAATTCCATTATATCCTTTAACAATACATTTTTGACCTTCTCTTAATTCAAAAGTTAAAGGAGCAGTTAAACTAAAATTATAACCAATTTCTAAATTTTGAGATTTAACCACAACTGCTGAATTAGGACGTTTATACTTAAAACTCATCTTAGGTTTAACTAGTTTTTTTCTTTCATCTAAAACATCCATTTTATCTAATTGCTTTTGGCGAGATTGGGCACTTTTAGCTGTTGAAAATCTTGCAGCATTTCTTGCAATATAATCTTTTAGTTTTGCTATTTGTTGTTGTTGAGATTCTCTTGCTTTATCATATTGATCAGCCTTTAAAGCAGATAGTTCTAAATACTTATTATAATCTCCAACATATCGATTTATTTTTTGATTTTCTATAGCATAAATTATTTTTGCTACTCTATTAATAAATTCAACATCATGACTTATCATTAAAAAAGCATTTTCATAATTATTTAAAAAATTAATTAATCATTCCACTTGTTCAATATCTAAAAAGTTAGTAGGTTCATCTAATAAAATAAAATCATCATTTTTTAATAATAATTTAGCTAATAAAATTTTTCCACGTTGACCACCAGATAATTCTGATAGTTTCTTTTTCATATTATTTGGATTTATTCCTAATCCTGAAACTAAGTTACCAATAGTTTTATCAATAGTATCAAAATTATGACTAGTTAAATAATCTTGTAATTCTAAAGCTTTTATTAAATCTGATTCTTTATATTCAATTGCCATATTTTCATAAATCTTATGAATTTTAGCTTCAATTTCAAAAAGATTTTTAAAAGCATCTTTTAAATACTCTTCACTAGTTATATTTGGATCTACTTCTTGGTGTTGATCTAAATATCCAATTTTTGCTTTAGGATGTCATTGTATTGTTCCATGATCTGGAGTAATTTTTTGAGCAATAATATTTAATAAAGTTGATTTTCCAGCCCCATTAGGACCAATTAAAGCAACATGTTCACCTTTATTAATTCTCATTTCAGAATTTTTATATAAAATTTTTTCTCCATTTTGATGTGTAATATTTTCTAAAACTATTAAACTCATATCTTCTCCTTAAACATACTAAAAATTAAGAAAGATAAAAGAAATAACTTGTTGTTAATTCTTTTATCTAACAGGTTTAACTTTTTTTGGAAAGGTGTCTGGTTCAGTTTTATTTTTAATTCTTTTAATATTTTGTGAGTGTCTTCAAGCTAAAATTAAACCACCAATTAAAATAATAATATTTCCTTCTAAAATTCCACTAGCTCAAGTGTTTGAAAATCAGTAATGAAATGAATTTAGTAATGAAAATAAAATATAGTTTTTTCAAGCAACTCTAAATTTTTCTAACCCATTTCACTCTCATATAAAATAACTAACTCCACTTAAATAAGGAATTCACATTATAAGTAAGATGATTAAAGCAGAAAACATTGAAGCAACACTAACTTTTCTTGAAATAGCAACACTTATAAATCAAATAATTAAAAAGATAATTAAATATAAAACATTAACTACAAATAAAAGTCCTAAAAAACAACTAACTGCTTTACCACCTTTAAATTTGTAATAAATTGGATAACAATGACCAATTAAAGCAAAAATACAAGGAATAAAATAACTAGTCTGACTAAATAAATCATTTGGGATCATTGATAATAAAATAGCTACAATTGCAGTAAACACTACTTTTAAAGCATCTAAAAAAGCTACAACTAGTCCTCATTTTTTACCTAAAGTTCTCACTGTATTAGTTGCTCCTGGATTACCTGATCCAACCGTTCTAATATCTATATTTCCCACTTTTTTAACTATAATTATTGATCAAGATATTGAACCTAAAAAATAACCAATTACACTAGCTAAAATTATTCCTAAATAATACATATAAAATCCTTTCAAATTCTAATAAGATTATAAAATAAATAAAACTAAACAACAATTGGAGTATAAAAATGCAAAACAAATCTGGTTTAATTTTACTAAAAGAAGTATTTATTAATAACTATTCTAATAAAATTGATTTTTTAAAAACAATTTTTTCAGATAAACAAATCAATGAATTAGAATCAATTACTAATACAAAAGAATTATTAATTAATTTAAAAGGATTATTAAATAATCAAATTCTTATTCATCAAAACAAAATAAAAGAATATCAATTAGAATTAAAAAAAACTAATAAGAAAATTTTAAATAAACTATGATTATGATGATTATTACCAATTATTGGGATGTTTGTTTTTTTTATTATTTATAATACTAGATTACAAAATCCATACTATGCTAACCAATTAGTTGATATTAAAGTAAAAATCACTGATTTAGATATAAAAAACATCTATATAGACAAATTATTAGAAGAAATCAATTCATCTATAAAATTAGAATTCTAATAATTGGTAAGATATTATTTTGTTTGATATTCCAGAAAAAAACTATATGTTAGTTCAAAAAAAAGTTATAATATTTTTGTTTAAAGAATTTATCTTTATATAATGTTATTTGAATTTAAAGGAGAATTTGGGTTGTACAGTTATTATTAATTTGTATTACACGACACCCTTAAGTTTACTAATATATATAAATTTTTAAGGAGATATTGTGGCCATTAGAAAAGCTGTTATTCCTTGTGCTGGTTTTGGAACTAGATTTTTACCTTTTACAAAATCACAAGCAAAAGAAATGTTACCCATTATTGATACCCCAACTATAGAATATATTGTAAAAGAAGCTGTTGATAGTGGTATTAAAGAAATATTAATAATTTTAAATGACAAAAAAAGTGAAATAATGAATTATTTTAGTAGAAACATTCAACTTGAAGGTTTTTTATATAATAAAGGAAAAATCGCTGAACTTGAACAAATTAAAACTAAATATGATGCAAGTATTCACTATATAATACAAGATGAACCACTAGGTTTAGGACATGCTATTTCTTTGTGTAAAGGTTTTATAAATAATGAGTCTTTTGCTGTGCTTTTAGGAGATGATTTATTTAAATGTCAAACTCCTGCTATTAAACAATTAATGGACTTATATGAAGAAAAACAATCAACTATTTTAGGGACAATTTTAATTGATAAAAAAGATTGTAAAAAGTATGGAATTTGTAAGATTGAATCAAGTGATGATAATGTTTATAAAGTTTGTTCTGTAATTGAAAAACCAGATGAACAAAACGCTCCAAGTAATGTTGCGATTGCTGGAAGATACATATTAACTCCTGAAATATTTAACTATTTAGACTTACAACTTAAAGGTGAAACTGGAGAAATTGAATTAACTGATTCAATTTTAAAAACCATTAGTGATGTTGATTGTTATGCAAAAGTTATTGATGGAAAAAGATATGATATTGGAAATAAATTAGGTTATCTAGAAGCTTTTGTTGATTTTGCTTTAAATAGAGATGATACAAAAAATGAATTTATAAAACTTGTTAAAAAAATAAATGAAGAAGAAACTTTATAAAATTTATTTTTTAATTAATAATAATATGCTTATTTAGTCAATTATATTTAAGAATTTTAATCTTATTTATAATTGTCTATTTTATTTTATTAAGTTATAAATATATAATAATAAATATTAGTATCTTTTTACTTTTAACATTTACTAGAATTTTTAAATAAAAAGTGTTTATGAATTACTAGTAGATAAAATAGGTTTTTAAAAAATTAATATAACTTTTTATGCTTATAAAAAATTTTAAGTACAATTTTTAAAGGCAAATTAGAAGATCTTAAAATTCTTATTAACTATTTTCTAATTAGTATAACTATCTATATTTAAAGACGTCTTTTTTAAGATGCTAAATAGCAATTATAAATATTAAATATATCAGACATTAAAAAAACTAAGGACAAAGAATATATGAATAATAAAAAGCTTTGCACAATCATTATACCTTGCTACAACATGCAAGATTTTCTTAATAAATGTCTAGATTCAATTTATCAAAATAAAGAATCTGAAAAATATTTAGATGTTTTAATAATTGATGATGGATCAACAGATAACACCATAAAAATTGCTAATAAATATTTAAAAAAACATAATAATATTTCTATTTATTCTAAACCTAATGGACATTGAGGTTCTGTAATTAATTATGTAAAGCATAATAAATTAATCAATACTAAATATGCTTTTATATTAGATGCTGATGATAGAATTTCAAAAAAATTCACTAATTTGTTAGTTAATGTTGTAGATCCATTAAATGTAGATTTAGGTATTTTTAAAACTAAGATTTTATATAAAAATAGTGTTGTTGTTAATCCAAGATGATTATCAAAAAAACAAAAAACTTTTTTACCTATGATTATTCCTTGCTCAACTATTTTTAAGACTGATATATTTTATAAAAGTGTGGATTTAGTTGAAAAAGTACCATATCAAGATTATGTTTTATATTCTTGAATATATTTAAATTCAACTAATGTACAATTTTTACCTCACACAATTAGTACTTATTGATACTCACGCCCAAATAATACTATGTCAAGTAGTTGAAACGATAAAAGAGTTTCTGGAGAAAAAACTTTACTTAATGAGTTAAAAAAATTAAATTTAGAACATTTATTTTTAGCTAGAATAGTTTTACCTGGATATATTAAAGGCTTATCAAAAGCAAATATTAAAATTGCTTTTAATAAAGAAAAAGTTGATCTATTGTTAAAAAATGCTTCAATATTTTTTAAACTAGTGTTTCGTATAAATCTTAAAAGAGCAAAAAGATATAATGTTATTAAATGAACAAAAGATAAAGTTGATATTATTTTATAAAAAATAACTATAAAAAAAGCAAGTGTTTAATACTTGCTTTTTGTTTAAATATTTAACTTTGTACTAATTCTTCTTTTCTAGGAATTGGAATAGTTGAATAAGTTGATTTAAATAATGCTAAAAATGAAGTAGGAATATAAGTTAACATAAAAAACAGATAAGTAAATATTGATTTAAATTTTTGTCAACTAGTTGCTTGTATAGATTTTTTATTTCTAGTTACAACAATAAAACCTCATAATAAGTAATTAATAAATATAACTCCAAGTATAATTAATGGTGTTGTTGTAAAATAAATTATTAAATCACGCAAGTAATTATTTACTTGTTCAACCATAACTAGTGAACTATTTAAATAATTAACAATGTAATTAGAAACCATTAATCCAGATGTTATTAAGTAAAATAATAAATTAATCATTAGTGTAATAACAGCAGGAAAGATCATTGTAAAATTAACTCATAATTTAATCTTATTTACTTTAAAAGTAAACATATTTTTAATCATTTTAGATCTATAAATTTTTCAAACTTGTTTAAAACCAACACATCATCTCATTCTTTGTTTTCATGAGCTTTTAAAATCAATTGGTTGTTCATCATAAAAACAAGCATCTTCAGTATATCCAGTTTTAATTTTGTTTAACATTAATCATTGAGTAAATTCAATATCATGACTTAATGAATTAAAATCTCATCAATTAGTTTGTTCAAATATTTTTTTAGTAATACAAAACCCAGTTCCATTAATATAAGATGAGTGGTTTAAAGTAGCTCTTCCTTTGTTAATAATGTCTGATTCTTTTAAAAATTGAATTGAATAAGCACTTGAAATTCAATTATCTCCATAGTTTTTTGAATTACGATAAGTAGTAACAACTTCAATATCTTCATAAAAATCAAATGTCTTATTAACTTCATATACTCAATTTTCATCTAATAAATTGTCTGCATCAAAAGTACAAAAACAATCATATTTATCTAATAAGTTATTATCACGAATGTATCTTCATCCGTGTCTAATAGCAAAATTTCCACCTTTTAAAGTATTGTGAAATCTTTCTAAAACTGTAATTCCTTTTTCAATACCAACATTATAAGTTTTTCTATTATCAGTACAATTATCAGCAACTAAATAAATATCAATTATTCCGTCATATTTTTGAGCTTTAATACTATCAATTAGTTTGCCAACAACCATTGACTCATTGTGTGCTGGAATAACAATTGCAAATGATCGATTTTTTTTAGGTTTATGTTTTGCTAATTTCTTTTTATTTTTAGTATATGCAAACATAAAAAATAATCAGTCAGATGATAGTAATAACATAAATATAATTCCAATAACTAGTGTTATGTAAAAAAATACAGTAGTTGTAGTGTTAAGTTGAGAGTTAAGCATTGTAAATCCTTATATAATTTTATTTTTATGAATATAAAAAATATTCAAAGCGACCAATATATAATATCAAATTTTTGTATGCAATGTTTAATTAATTTTTTTTATAGTCAATTTTAATAAATTATTTTTATAAACAAATATTAATAAGATAAAACTTTATAACTTAGTAACAAGTTATACATACAAATTATTATAGGAATTTTAAAAATTAACTAATGCTTTTAATATAATAAAATTGGTTTAAATATTATGAAAATTACAACTATATTATCAAGCTTATTTTTATCATCTAGTTTATCTAGTACACCTGTTTTAACAAATAGTTTTATTAATACAACTACTAATAAAATTCAAACTAAAGAATTTAATTTAGATAATTTAACTATTAAAAATAATAGAACTAGTAAAAAAATTCAAGCTTTTTTACACAACGATGTTTTTTATACTTCAATTAATGAATTTTTAAAAAATATTGATTCAGTTATTAACTATTCAAATCTTGAACATAGTTTTAAAGATAATAAAACTACTATTAAATTAAAAAATGATAGTAACTTTTTTGTTGAATTTGATTATTTAAAAAAGAAAATTATTGTTTCAAATAATAAGATTTTTACTAAAATTTTAAAAAATTATAAAAGGGCTGAAGAAGATTTAAAAATAGAATTTATAAAAGAACAAAACTTAAATAATACTAATCAATTTGAAATAGATTTATCTAAATATAATATTGATATTTTAAAAGATCAAAATGATTTATACTTACCTTCTATTTTACTTAACCAAGTGTTTTTAAGTAAATCAAATATACAAACTTATTTTAATGGTGATGATTTTAAGATTTTTAGGTTTTATGAAGGTTTGAGTTTACCTGGAACTTTTTATTTAAAGCAATCTGATAAAAATAATCAAAATAAAATACCTATTGGGTTAAGAAGATTTCAATATGAGTATTTATCATTTTTATTTGATAACTATTATGCTATTAAACTAAAAGATAATAAATCATATAAAGAGTATTTTAAAAAATATGAAACACAAATTTTATCTGAATCAAGTAATGAACATTACTTAGCAACTAAAAAAATAATCAATGATTTAGACGATCCACATTCAGCTTATGTTCTAGATGGTTATTATGATAAAGATAGAAACTTTCATAAAACATTATTTGAAAACAAACAAAGAGTTAAGAATAGTGATAAAATTTTGGATTTATTAGCTAGAAATGATCCAAATAAAATTGATTATGTAAATAGTTTTATTAATGATGATACTTCAGTAATTTCATTTAGTAAGTTTGATGAAAAAAGTACTGATTACATTTTAAAAAGTTTAAAGCAAGCTAAAGAAAATAATATTAAAAACATTATTTTTAATTTAACTCAAAATGGTGGGGGATATATTGGAGTTGCTTTTGAAATTCTAGGGTTTTTAACAAATAAACCTTTTAATGTTTATTCTTATAATCCTTTATCAAAAGAAAAAAAGGTTGAAACTATTAAATCAAAATATGAAAATTTTGATTTTAAATATTATATTTTAACTTCTCCATATTCTTTTTCAGCTGGTAATATTTTTCCTCAAGTAGCAAGAGATAATAAAGTAGCAAAATTAATTGGTTATAAAACTTTTGGTGGAGCTAGTGCAATAAATTATTACATTTTACCAACTGGAGATATTATTCAATTAAGTAGTAATAATGTCTTTACTAATGATAAGTTTGAATCACTTGAATTTGGAGTTACTCCAGATGTTGAATTAGATGTTGATGTTTATAAAAATCCTAGTGCTATTTATCAAAAAGAAACTCTTTTAGATCTAATTAAAAAAGCTGATAGTATTAAAGAAACTAAAAAAGAAATTAGAACTGAAAAGCTTACTAAGATTTTAGATATATCAAAAAAAATAGAAAATAACAAGACAGAATTAAAGACTAAAAAACCTGATAAAGTTGTATTGAAAAAAGAAGAAGAAATTTATAAAAAACCTGATAGTATTAATCATAACAAAGCTGAAAATGATGAAATAAAAAATGAATTAATAAAAGAAAAAACTAATATAGAATCATTAAATATTAAAAACTTAAATCTAGGTAAATTAGATAAAATTGATGAAAATCAAATTCTAATTGCTTTAAAAAATAAAAATTTAGAACTTGATATTAATAATTTAGAAGTTAAAAATATTACAAATAACTCAGCTGAAATTTTACAAAAAAATACTGATCAAAAATTTATTGTTCATTTTTTAAAAACACCTGTTAAAACTTCTAATAAAAACACTATTTGAATTGTTTTAATAATTATTGGTTTAACTACTTTATTAGGATTAATCAACTTTATAATAATTAGAAAATTAAAGACTAAAAAATTAAATAAATAAAAGATTATCAATTAAATTAATTAAATTATATTTATTAAAATGTATTATATAATTTAGTTATATGTCTGATTAGCGCAACTGGCAGAGCAACTGACTCTTAATCAGTGGGTTGTGGGTTCGATTCCCACATCAGGCACCATTTTTGATAACACAAAAAAAGACTTTTAAGTCTTTTTTATTTTATGCTTTAAAATTATAAATAGGAGCTTAAAAATGAATAATCAAATTATTGCTTTATTTTGTGATTTTAAGTATATAACTACTAAGCTTTTAAATAAGTTTAATAAAGATCAGTTAATTATTTTTGGATATAGTTTAAATAAAGATGATTTTGATTATATTTGTTCAAATTACCAATTAGAAATATTTAAAAATCAAAATTATAAATTTATTGATTTAAATAATAAAGATATTAAACAATTAATTACTAAATATAAAATTTCTAAAATACATATTACAAAAAGTTTTAAAGATTTAAATCACTTTTTAAATATTTTTCCTAATACTTATATAGAAGATGATTTAACAGATATTAATAATGCAAAACAAGCTTTAATTAATGCTGATATAAATAGTTTTTATAACATAGCGGGTTTTAATTATACATTTAGTGGAATTGTAACTCATTGTAATCATTTAGGAAGAACTATTAATTTTCCAACAGCAAACATTTTAACTAATGACAGTTTAGTAATTAAAAATGGTGTTTATTTAGTAAAAGTAATAATAGATGATAAAAATATACAATTTGGTATGGGTGATCATTGAATAAATAAAAATAATTTAAAAGTTTTTGAAACTTATATATTTAACTTTAGTAATGATATTTACAATAGTAAAATTACTTTTGAATTACTAGATTATATAAGAGATAATCAAAAAATAAATAGTTTAGAGCAATTAAAAACATTATTAAATAATGACAAAAAAGAGTGTTTAAAAAGATTGGAGAAATATAATGGATAAAATTTTACTAGGTTGTCATGTTAGTATGAATAAACAAAATAATTATTTAGTTGGAAGTGTTAATGAAGCTATTAGTTATAAAGCAAATACTTTTATGATCTTTACAGGTCCTCCACAAAGCACACTAAGAACTAATACTAATCATTTATATATTAATCAAATGCATGAATTAATGAATAGTTATAAAATTGATGCAAAAGATCTAGTAGTACATGCTCCTTATATTATTAATATTGCAAATAGTGTTGATCAAAACAAGTGAAAATTTACTGTAGATTTTTTAATTCAAGAAATTAAAAGATGTGAAGAAATTAAAATACCAACTTTAGTATTACACCCTGGTTCTTATACTACTGGAAATTATAAAGATTCATTAAATCAAATCATTAAAGCTTTAAATATAGTAAGTAATTATCAAGTTAATGTAAAAATTGCTTTAGAAACTATGAGTGGTAAAGGTACTGAAGTTTGTTCTAGATTAGAAGATTTTAAATACATTTTAGATAATGTTAAAAATAAAGATAAGGTTGGAGTTTGTTTAGATACTTGTCACTTACATGATGCTGGTTATGATTTAAGTAAATGAACTGAGTTTAAAGAACAAATGAAACAAAACTTTAGTTTAGATAAAGTTTTATGTATTCACTTAAATGATTCAAAAAATATGATTAGCTCACATAAAGATAGACATGCAAATATTGGTTATGGTTATGTTGGTTTTGATACATTAGTTAACGTAGTTTTTGATAAAGATTTTTCTAATATTTCAAAAATATTAGAAACACCTTATATAGATAAAACTCCTCCTTATAAAATAGAAATAGAAGATTTATTAAATAAAACATTTACAAATAGGTTATAGTTCTAATTTAATAGAAAGGAATTATATGAAGAAATTATTATCAATAATAACAGGTTTTTCATTACTAATAGCACCTGGCTTATTTGCTATAAGCTGTTCATCAAAAGTTCAAGTTATTAGCAAATTTGATGATATAACATCAATTAAAAATACTGGAGCATTTAAAAATAATCAGGCATTTATAAGTAGAAATGAATTAAAATAAATAGTAAGCAGTAATGATACAACTAGCTCAAGTACAGCAAGTTCAACAACTGTAATGACTTCTACTAGTACTACATCAACATCAACACAAACAAATAATAATAAAGATGCAAAATATGCCTCTGAAAGATTAAAAGCATTGGCTGCTAATAACTTTACTAAAAATAAAAAACAAGCTTGAGATAGTTTACAAAATGCTTCAATGACTTTTTATAAAAAAGTTGAGCCAACAGCAGTAAATGTTTTAGGTTATGAACAAATAACAAAAGATAATGTTGAAAAATTAGATAAAGAGTTAAAAACAGTCTTTTTGGTATTTAAAGATAATAATAAAGAAACTGAGAAATTAGAAGTTGAATTACTACCTGAAATTAATACTAATAATAATAATAATAAAGTTATTGATAATGGAAGCCTTTATTTAGATCTTTTAGAAAAACCTGAAAACTTAAAATTAGCAAATCAAAAAAGTATTATTGAGGTTTTAAGACCTGAAATCGCAAAAATAAAAATTGTTTTACAAAATACTAAAAACAACAATTCTACTAATAAAGAAGATATAAAAAATACTGAAGTATTTAATATTTTAATTAAACAATTATCTATTTATTTAGCTAATGCAGTAAAATACTTTAATTCTGAATCTGGAATTATTACAGCAGATCCTACTTTTTCATATAAAACTAGAAGTAATCAAATTTATGATTATATTGTAAAAAATAAAAAAGATGAACTGTATAAAAAATTAGAAAATGCCTTTACAATTGAATTTAACAAAATTAATTTCATTGATATTTTCAAAGATTTTCAATTTGATGATAATAATTCAAATGATAATAAAAAAATAACTACAAAAATAATAAAATCTTCAACTAATTCTTCTACTTCTTCATCAAATACAACTGAACCAAATTCAACTACTACTAGATAAAAGGAGAAAATATGGAAACTAAAATAAGTTTTTCTAAAAAAAGAAAACTACTGATCCAAGCCTTTTATAAATATGAATTATTAAATGCTAGTATAGATTATATCCATCAAGATATTTTAGATGATGTTCAAAATATTAAAAATAAAGATGTACTTTTTGAAATTAATCAAATATCTGAAAAGCAAACTGATCTTATTAATCATATAAATATAAATATTTCTTCAAGTTGAAAATGAGATAGAATACCAGCTGTTATTAGAGCTATTTTAATAGTTGGAACATATGAAATTTTATATACAAATACTCCAAAATCTGTAACTATTAATGAAATGGTTAAATATGTAAAAGAAATTGAACCTGATTTTGATTACAAATTTGTTAATGCAGTACTAGATAAATTGGTTAAATAATATGGAAAAAATTTTAACAGTTCAAGAATTAAACGAAGCCTTAAAGACTCTGATTGAAAACAAACAAGAATTTAAAGATATCTATGTACAAGGTGAATTGTCTAATTTAACTTTTAATAAATCTGGTCATATTTATTTTTCTATTAAAGAACAAGATGCTGCTATTAATTGCATGATGTGAAAAACTAATGCATATAAAATACAATCTTTAAACTTAGAAGATGGTATGCAAATAATTTGTTATGGAAGATTAACTTATTACATTCCAACAGGAAGAGTTAGTTTTGAAGTAAGAGATATTCAAATTCATGGTATTGGTGATTTACAAAAAATTTTCGAACAAAGATACAAAGAATTAGAACAAAAAGGTTGATTTGATCCGAATTTAAAAAAATCAATTCCTGAATTTGTTAAAAACGTAGGAATTATTACAGCTGATTCAGGAGCTGCAATTTATGATTTAATTAGAACTGTTCATAGAAGACTGCCTTTGATTAATATTTATTTATTTCCTGCTCAAGTTCAAGGAGATAAAGCAGAAATTGATATTACAAATAAAATAAAACAAGCTAACAATTTTAAAATTGATTTAGATGTTTTGATTGTTGGAAGAGGTGGGGGAAGTTATGAAGATCTTTGAGCTTTTAATGAATTAGAAGTTTTACAAGCAATAAAAAATAGTCACATTCCTATAATCAGTGCTGTTGGTCATGAACCTGATTGAGTTTTATCAGATTATGTAGCTGATATTAGAGCAGCAACACCAACTGCTGCTGGAGAACTTGTAAGTAAAAGCATTATTGAAATTAAAAATCAGTTAAAACATTATTATCAAAACTATAAAACATTAATATTAAATAAATTAGATTTCTTTAATGAAAAAATAAATAACTATAAAAAAGATCAAACCAAGTATATAAAAGATAATTTTTCTTTTAAATACTTACAATTAAAACAATTAAGTATAGATAATACTAAATGAACAAAAAATAAAATAGATTCTGTAATTTATAAACTAGAAGATTATAAACATTCTATAAATAATTCAATTATACATATTATTAATTCACAAAATAAAGCTCTTAAAAATTACTTAATTGCAGATGAGCAAAAAATACTTAACTATTTAAAAAAACAAATAAGTGAATTTAATTACACAATATCAAGTTTTAAAGGACACATTAATCAAATATTAAAATATGAAGAGTTAAGTTTTGATACACTTGAAAATAAACTTAATTCATTAGATCCTTTAAAACCTTTACAAAACGGATATAGCATAGTTACTAATTTAAATCATCAAAAAATAAGATCATATAAACAAGTTAAACTAAATGAAGATCTAAAAGTTATTCTAACTGATAGTAAACTAACAGTCACTATAAAAGAGGTGAAGACAAATGAACAATAAAAATAAAAGTTATGATGAACTAATTTCTGAGATCAAAGAAGATACTAAAAAGCTATCAAGTAATGAAATTTCAGTTGAACAAGCAATGGAAATTTTTGAACAAAACATTGAAAAAATTAAATTAGCAAAAGAAAAACTAACTCAATACAAAGGTCAAATTTATAAAGTAATGCAAGACGATGAGTTAGAAGAATTTAAAGACTAATGAAACTAAGATTAGATGAATATATCTATAAAAACAACTTAACACAATCAAGAAATAAAGCAAAAGAACATATTCTTAATAAAGAAGTTTATGTTAATAATATAGCTATTATGAAACCGAGTTTTTTAGTTGATAGTAACGATCTTATTGAAATCAGATCAACTAAATTAGAATATGTTTCAAGAGCTTATGAAAAACTTAAAAAAGCTATAAATAAATGAAATATTGATCTAACTAATAAAATTTGTTTAGACATTGGAGCTTCAACTGGTGGATTTACTCAGTGTTGTTTAGATAATAATGCTAATTTAGTTTATGCTGTTGATGTTGGAACAGATCAATTACATCAATCACTTTTAAATAATTTAAAAGTTATTAATATGAGTCAATATAATTTTAGAAATGCTAAAAAACAAGATTTTTTAAAAAATCCTACGTTTCCCACTTAGTCGAGAAAACACTCAGTTTTCAGCGGCTATATTTTTTTATAAAAAAATATAATTTATTATGCTTTTATGCTTAAATATGATATAATAAAGACGTGAAGAAGTCAAGAAATGATGTAAAAAGACAATGAAGAACATCAATAGCAAGAGTTAAAAAAGGCGAATACTTATCAATTGGAGTGCCAAGATCAGATAACAAAGGTTTTGTATATAGATTGGGATATGGATATTTGCATGAATTAAAACAATATCACGATGATCCGCTAGCAATTATCAAAGCAATTATTGCAAACTTTCCATTGTCTTGAACAAAAGAACAAGCAAGAACTAAATTAGATGAAATTTTTAAAGAGAAAAAAGAAACCAAAAAAGAAGTTTTAGAAAGGTTTAAAGGTTACGAAGTAGTTGAAAAACTATTTGATTATTTCAATATTTTTAATGATTGTTCTCCCACAAAATCGACAACATTAAAAGATGTTGTTTTACAGTTGATTTATCAAAGAATTAAAAATCCAATAAGTGTTTTTAACACTTATAAGACAGCAAAAAAAGAAAAAATAGACACTCATTCAAAAAATTCATTTTATAGATCATTAGACTATATAGCAAAAAACAAAGATGAAATTTTAAGAAATTTAAATGCAAAAATTTGTGCAAATACCAATAGAAAAATTGATGTATTATGATTTGACGCAACAACTACTTATTTTGAAACATTTTCTCGTGAAGGTTATAAAAAACCTGGTTATTCAAAAGATGGAAAATTTAAAGAAGACCAGATTGTTATAGGTATGGCAACTGATGAAAATGGAATACCGTTACACTACAAAATATTTCCAGGAAATGTTGCTGATCCAAATACTTTAATACCATTTATGCTTGAAATTGCAGATATTTATGAAGTTAACAGTGTAACTATAATTGCTGACAAAGGAATGAGTGTTAATAGAAATATTAGATTTTTAGAATCTAAGAATTGAAAATACATAATCTCATACAAAATGAAAGCTGGAAGCAAACAATTTAAAGAGTATATATTAGATGAAAAAGATTATATAAATGATGGTGGTTTGATATACAAAACTCGTGATATTGCATCTTCATACAATAAAAAAAGAATTAATGGACATTTTAGAAGACAAATAATTAGTTTTAGTCAAAAACGAGCAACTAAAGACAAAAACAATAGAGACATTTTAATTCAAAATTTCACTAAGAAAATGAATAAAGATAATCTTGTTTCTTGTGATGATTTAGCGGGATCTAAAAAATATAGATTCTTTAAACCTATAAACAAAGGTGCATTTTATGAACTTGACATAGAAAAAATACAAGAAGATCAAAAATATGATGGATACTATGTTTATGAAACAAATAGAACAGATTTATCAGTAAAAGAAGTTATTAATTTATATTCAAAACAATGACAAATTGAGTCTAATTTCAAGACATTAAAAGGTAAATTATCTCTTCGTCCAATGTATTTATCAACTTGAAACCATATTGTTGGTTACATTTGTTTATGTTTCATTTCATTAGTGTTTTTAAACTACATCATCTACATTCTAAATTCAAAATTAGGACTGACTGGAAAAAGCAAAATCACTGAGCATAAAGTGATTAATGTTATCAAAGAAGTTAAAGAAATTGAAGTATTTGTAAATAAACAAAAAATCGAAACTATACAAGTGTATAATGATGAGTTACAAGAAAGTTGGCAAACTTATCAAATATTATTAGAGCTTTTAACAAAAGAAAAAGTCACTTAGACATTACATTATAAAAAACATAACTTATGAGATCAAAAATTTACATAAGTATGTTTTCTTGTTTTATGCTTAAACTGGGAAACGTAGGAATATAATTTTAGAAATGCTAAAAAACAAGATTTTTTAAAAAATATTGATTTTGTTTGTTGTGATGTTAGTTTTATTTCTTTAGAAAAAATTTTTCTACCTTTAAAAGATATAGTTGAATTTAATACAATTGGAGTGTTTTTAATAAAACCTCAATTTGAATCTCAACCACAAAACATTAAAAATGGAAGAATTAATTCTAAATTAGATCATAAACAAGCAATTTCAAAAGTAATTAGTTATGCAAATAACAATAGTTTTGATGTAATTAATTTAGATTATTCTCCAATTTTAGGAAATAAAAAACAAAACATTGAATATTTAGCTTATATTATTAAAAAAGAAAATAATTATAAAATCTGAAAAGAAGAACAAATTAATCAACTAGTAAATATAGCTTGAAAAGAATTAAAAAAATAGGTTATTCTAATAACCTATTTTTTTGTATATAAAACTCTAATTGATAAAAATCACTAATAGCTAAATCGGGTTTTTTTCTTTTAATTGATTTATTTTGACTTCTTCTAATTCTTAAAACCTACGTTTCCCAGTTTAAGCATAAAACAAGAAAACATACTTATGTAAATTTTTGATATCATAAGTTATGTTTTTTATAATGTAATGTCTAAGTGACTTTTTCTTTTGTTAAAAGCTCTAATAATATTTGATAAGTTTGCCAACTTTCTTGTAACTCATCATTATACACTTGTATAGTTTCGATTTTTTGTTTATTTACAAATACTTCAATTTCTTTAACTTCTTTGATAACATTAATCACTTTATGCTCAGTGATTTTGCTTTTTCCAGTCAGTCCTAATTTTGAATTTAGAATGTAGATGATGTAGTTTAAAAACACTAATGAAATGAAACATAAACAAATGTAACCAACAATATGGTTTCAAGTTGATAAATACATTGGACGAAGAGATAATTTACCTTTTAATGTCTTGAAATTAGACTCAATTTGTCATTGTTTTGAATATAAATTAATAACTTCTTTTACTGATAAATCTGTTCTATTTGTTTCATAAACATAGTATCCATCATATTTTTGATCTTCTTGTATTTTTTCTATGTCAAGTTCATAAAATGCACCTTTGTTTATAGGTTTAAAGAATCTATATTTTTTAGATCCCGCTAAATCATCACAAGAAACAAGATTATCTTTATTCATTTTCTTAGTGAAATTTTGAATTAAAATGTCTCTATTGTTTTTGTCTTTAGTTGCTCGTTTTTGACTAAAACTAATTATTTGTCTTCTAAAATGTCCATTAATTCTTTTTTTATTGTATGAAGATGCAATATCACGAGTTTTGTATATCAAACCACCATCATTTATATAATCTTTTTCATCTAATATATACTCTTTAAATTGTTTGCTTCCAGCTTTCATTTTGTATGAGATTATGTATTTTCAATTCTTAGATTCTAAAAATCTAATATTTCTATTAACACTCATTCCTTTGTCAGCAATTATAGTTACACTGTTAACTTCATAAATATCTGCAATTTCAAGCATAAATGGTATTAAAGTATTTGGATCAGCAACATTTCCTGGAAATATTTTGTAGTGTAACGGTATTCCATTTTCATCAGTTGCCATACCTATAACAATCTGGTCTTCTTTAAATTTTCCATCTTTTGAATAACCAGGTTTTTTATAACCTTCACGAGAAAATGTTTCAAAATAAGTAGTTGTTGCGTCAAATCATAATACATCAATTTTTCTATTGGTATTTGCACAAATTTTTGCATTTAAATTTCTTAAAATTTCATCTTTGTTTTTTGCTATATAGTCTAATGATCTATAAAATGAATTTTTTGAATGAGTGTCTATTTTTTCTTTTTTTGCTGTCTTATAAGTGTTAAAAACACTTATTGGATTTTTAATTCTTTGATAAATCAACTGTAAAACAACATCTTTTAATGTTGTCGATTTTGTGGGAGAACAATCATTAAAAATATTGAAATAATCAAATAGTTTTTCAACTACTTCGTAACCTTTAAACCTTTCTAAAACTTCTTTTTTGGTTTCTTTTTTCTCTTTAAAAATTTCATCTAATTTAGTTCTTGCTTGTTCTTTTGTTCAAGACAATGGAAAGTTTGCAATAATTGCTTTGATAATTGCTAGCGGATCATCGTGATATTGTTTTAATTCATGCAAATATCCATATCCCAATCTATATACAAAACCTTTGTTATCTGATCTTGGCACTCCAATTGATAAGTATTCGCCTTTTTTAACTCTTGCTATTGATGTTCTTCATTGTCTTTTTACATCATTTCTTGACTTCTTCACGTCTTTATTATATCATATTTAAGCATAAAAGCATAATAAATTATATTTTTTTATAAAAAAATATAGCCGCTGAAAACTGAGTGTTTTCTCGACTAAGTGGGAAACGTAGGAAATTAATCAACTAGTAAATATAGCTTGAAAAGAATTAAAAAAATAGGTTATTCTAATAGCCTATTTTT
This sequence comes from Mycoplasma mycoides subsp. mycoides SC str. PG1, assembly GCF_000011445.1. Lineage (NCBI taxonomy): Bacteria > Bacillati > Mycoplasmatota > Mollicutes > Mycoplasmatales > Mycoplasmataceae > Mycoplasma > Mycoplasma mycoides. The sequence continues at coordinate 115,096 of NC_005364.2, read as the reverse complement.
TTGTATATAAAACTCTAATTGATAAAAATCACTAATAGCTAAATCGGGTTTTTTTCTTTTAATTGATTTATTTTGACTTCTTCTAATTCTTAAAATATCTCTTATATTAGTTTTATCTCTTTTTAAAACTCTAAAAATAGATTTTAATAAACTAGATTTAACTTTAACAATTAAATCTAAATTAGTTAAGTTTAATTCAAATAATAAAGCAGCTTCAATAATGTAATTAGTATTTGGATTGTTTTTGATTTCTTTTTGGATTTGTTTACTAATTAATGGTCATAATAAACTATCAACTTGTTGCTTTAATTTTTTATTTGTAAATAGTGTTTTTCTTAAATATTTTTTGTCTACTTTATCATCTCTAATGATGTTATTATCAATTTCAAATAATTTAGATTTAATTTCTTGATTTTCTAACATTTTTTTACTTACATCATCTGCATTAATTATTTTAAATTCAGGATGAAAATTTATAAATTTATTTGAAATATAAGTTTTACCAGATCCAATTTTTCCATAAATACCAATTATCATTTTATACACCATGCATTCTAAGCTGTTTTTCAGCTGAAATTTCAGTTACTGTTATAATTAAGTTATTTTGTTTATTAACTACAAAAAAGATATTAGTATTAGAAGCTGAAATATAAATTTCGTTACCTGACATAAAACTTTTAGTTGAATTTCTAATATGTTCTAAACAGATTTCTTTTACTTCATAATCTTTTTTATCTTTTAGTTTAAGCCTTTCTTTAGCTCTTTGCAAGCCATGATAACTAAAACTAAAATTATGTCTATAATAATAACTCATAACAACTCCACTAATAATATAAAATTCAGATATTTACCTATATTATTGTACTTATTTGAAACTAGACTTTTAGCTAAATTAATTATTAATAAATAATTTGTTTAACTTTTTAACAAAAAGGGTAATTTTGCCCTTAATTTTAAAAAGTTTCTCAGAAAGTAATGAAAATATGTATCTTTTTACACTAAAAAGAACTACTAAATGTAGTTTTACAAACTAAATCGCTAAATATCTAATATTTTTTTTAATATAATGTGTAAGATAAATGTCAAAAACTTCTAAGCACGAAAAATTTATATGGAATTGCATTGTTTTTTTTCGTGAAATAAATTTTCTAGATTTCTCTGAAAAATTTACTTGTTTTATATATTTATTATCAAAAATTTTCATTAAATTATAACTTATAGCAATTAAGCATTTAAAATGATTTTTTGACACATTTATATTTATTTGTATTGCAATTAATAAAAATGCAATATTTGTTTTTCTATGTTTTATAAGATAAGTTTAATTAGAAATTTATTTTCATTGTTTTATTATTTTTAAAAGTGTGTCTAATATAATTATCTATTTATAATATTTTCATCTAATAAGAATTCTTTTATTGATATGTATAAAATACCATTATCATCATATTTAGAAAAAATATCATCACCTATTATTACGATTTTTTTAAATGAATCATTAATCTTTTTTAAAGGTGTTATTTCTTGATCTCTTTTTTCATATGAATCTATATTTAATGCTGATTGAATATAATATCTTTGGTCAGCTTGATTGACAACAAAATCAACTTCTAAACGAACTTCTTTTCTTTTATTTAAAGTTTTATCATCATAAACAACAACACCCACATCAACTGAATAACCACGTTTTTTTAATTCGTTATATATGATATTTTCTTGAATATGATTTTGTTCATTTTGTCTGAAATTGATTCTTGCATTTCTCAAACCTATATCTGAAAAATAATATTTTAATGGGGTTTTATAATATCTTCCGCCTTTAACATCATATCTTTGAGAACTATAAATTATAAAAGAATCTTCAAAATAATTTAAATAACTTTTAATAGTATTAGCAGAAATGTTTATCTTATTTTCTGATAAGAATCTATTCATAAGCTTAGTAGGATTAGTTAAAGAACCAATCGATGAAGAAATAAAATCTAATAATGTGTCAAGTACTTGATTTTCATTTAAGATATTATTTCTTTCAATTATATCTTTTATATAAATTTCATTAAAAAGACTTTCTAAATATACTTTTTTTCTTCTTCTGTTTTTAAATTAAAAACTTCAGGCATCCTACCAAAATAACTATAACCTTTAAATGCTTGTTGTTTATTAGAATATGAATCATAAATCTCACTAAAAGATAAAGGATTTAAATGTATTTCATCTCCTCTTCCTCTAAATTGAGTTAAAACATCAGTTGATAACATTTTTGAATTGCTTCCAGTTACATAGACATCAACATTTTCTTTTTTAACTAAACTTAATAATACATCGATAAAAGTTACATCATAACTACTATTTTCATGATAAGGATTTTTTATAGTTTCACAGTATTGAATTTCATCAATCATGACATAATATTGCTTTGTTTCATCACTAATAAAAGAGTTTATATATTCATTTAATTTTAAAGGATTTCTATATTTTAAAGAATCTACTCTCTCTAAAGATAAAGTAATGATTTGATCTTTTTTCACTTCATTTGATAATAAATGTTCATAAAATAGTTTAAAAAGTAAATAAGATTTACCACAACGTCTTATTCCGGTTATTACTTTTACTTTTTTATTATGTTTTTTATCTATTAATTGATTTAAATAAAAGTCTCTTTTAAACTTCACTACATATCTCATAGACAATTAGGTCGGAATTCCGACTATTTATTATAAGTATAGCAAAAAAGAGTTATATTTGAAATATTAAGTCGGAATTCCGACTTTTTATGTTTTGTTTTTAACTAATATTTCTTTAAAATATATTTTTCTTTGTTTTTAATGAGAAATTTTATGTTTCTTATCATTTTTATTATTAAAAAGGTCTGCTTTTCTATATAAAAAATAACAATTAATTAAATAGACTTCAGATATTTATAATAAAAGATGTTAATTTAAACGCTTTGTGACTATATTTATAAAATTATGTTTTACACATAAAAATTTGATACAAACATTTTTACAAATAAACGATGTGTCATAAAAAATTAGGTCGGAATTCCGACCTAATTATAAATAGTATTTTTTAATCTATTGGAAATTTCATTAAACTGTATAATAAAAAACATCACATTTATAAAAATATGTTGAATTATTGTCTTTCTCAATCAATATTTCCATTACTAGATCTACCTAAAACAAAAGATGAAGCACTAGATAAAGATTTAAATTCAACATCATCTAAAATTGTTTTTTATACATTCTTTTCTTGAATTATGAATATATAAAAGTTTTGTTTTAAAGTGATTGGCTTTAATCATTTCAATATTTGAGTTTTTTAGTACAACAAATTTGTTTTCATTAGTTTTTTTACAATAAGCAATTATTTTTTTATTCTTATCATTTCTTCTATTCTTACAAATTCTATATAAAATTTCTTTATCTATACTATTTGATTTTGATGATGAATTACTCAAGTCTGGTATTTTATTACAAGGTTTTCATTCTTGTTTACCATTACTAGATCTACCTAAAACAAAAACTGAAGCATAAGAACTTGAACTAAATTCCTGATCTTCTTGTAATATTCCATTAATTATTTTTTGCTCAAAAATTAAATCATCTCTTTTTTCTTTAATTGATTTGAACATATTTTTAAAATAATTAAAATGACTATTATTTAATCTTATTTGAGAACCTGCTAGAACAACTCATTTATCATCTCTTTTTATACAATAAGCAGTCAAGATTTGTTTTGTATGCTTATCTTTTTTTACCATTTTAAAATAATTATTTTTATTAGTTTGTTTGTTATCTAATAATAGGTTTAAAGACTCTTGTTTAGTACTTATTTTTCTTGTAAAAATATCAAAACCTATAGATCTAAAAATAGTAATTGGGGACTGCTACCCTAATACTTATAACTAAAAACAGTGAACCTATTTGTTCACTGTTTTTTTATTAGTTCTTTCTAAATATTTTCTAATAGGTCTTATGAAAGCATACATTTCTTGTTCTTTTAAAAATCTAATTAATCGATAATAAGTAATTTTAGTTGGTTTAAAATTTATTCTTCCTAATTTAACATTAGTTAATATTTTAGTAATCTTTTTATTATCAATAATTAATTGTTTATTTTCAGAAATAATAGTTTTTAAAGGCTCATTTAATTCATTAATATGGTCTAAAATATTTTCAACATTTTCATATTTATTAATTAAACTTTCAGCTTGTTTTCTTTTAATATATTTAACACCTTTAATATTATCTGATTGATCTCCTAAAATAGCTTTAATATCAGCTACTTGATTTGGTTGACACAAAAAGTGTTCATATACTTGTTCAGATTTTATAATTTTAATTTTTTCTTTTTTACTTATATTTGTAATAATAGAAGTTTTATTATTTACTAATTGGTAAATATCTTTGTCATTTGTAAGAATACATACATCATATCCTAATTTATTAGCAATTCTACAAATTGATCCAATAACATCATCGCCTTCATAATTATATTTTTCATATCAAGAAATATTTGCACTAGTTAAAAAATCTCTAGCAATTTGAAGTTGTGGAATTAGATCAATGGGAGTTGGTTTTCTTTTTGCTTTATATTCTGAATAAAGTTCTTTTCTTCAACAATTTTCGTCAAAATCAAAAGCAACAATTACACTATGATATCGATCTGATTGAACAAATTTTAATATATTTGCTACAAAAGAATAAATAGCATTAATCACAATACCATCTTTATTTTTTGAAACTATTGTTCTTTTTAAAGTACCATAATATCCTTTATGTAGTAAATGATAACCATCAATTAGTAAAATTGGTTTGGTTTCATTAGTAATCATTTTTAAAAAAATCCTTACTTTTTAATAATATCATTATAGTTAGTAAGAATTTTTAATAACTTGTTATTACAAACATTAATTTTTTATAGTTTTAAAATCAATAATTTTAAAAAAATTGCAACTAGTTATTTTACTAGTTGATCTAATTTTAAAAACTACATTTAAACTAAAATCTTTACTAATAACTTCTATATTATTTTGATTAATTCATTGATTAACTAGTTTTAAATTTTTAATATCAAAACTAATTAAATATTGATAATAAGTTTTAATTTCAATAATTTCTAAATCTTTAATAATTAAACTTGCAGCATTACTATAAGTTCTAGTTAAAACACTCGCTCCTAATTTAATTCCTCCAAAATATCTAATTACTAAAATTACAATATTAACTAAATTATTTTTACTAATGACATTAAAAATAGGTTTACCTGCTGTGTTTTTTGGTTCATGATCATCATTATATCCACCAATTAATTTTTGATCATAAATCATATAAGCATAACAATTATGAGTTGCATTTATATCAGAATATTTATTTAAAAATTCTTCTAATTCATCTTTAGAATTTATATTTGTAGCAATTGTTATAAACTTAGAATTTTTAATAATAAACTCATTTTTATAAATTTCTTTTTTAATAGTTTTCATACTTTATTTTTATAATCTATATCATTAGTTTAATGCATATTTGCTATATAATTATTATATTGTACAATCTTAAATTCGTGGGAGGATCTAATGGTTTCTGATAGAAGACTGTTAAAAAAATTTGGAAAAATTGCTGATAAAATCATTGCTTTAGAACCACAAATGCGTCAATTAAAAGATGAAGATTTCATATTAAAAACACAAGAATTTAAACAAATGTTAGAAAATGGAAAATCATTAGATGATATTTTAATTGAAGTTTATGCAGTAGCTAGAGAAGCAGCTAGAAGAGTTTTAGGTTTAAATGCTTATAAAATGCAATTAATTGGTGGAATTATTTTAAATTCTGGTGATATTGCTGAAATGAGAACTGGTGAAGGTAAAACTTTAACAGGAATTTTTCCTGCTTATTTAAATGCATTATCTGGTAAAGGTGTTCACATTGTTACAGTTAATGAATATTTATCAAGAAGAGATAGTGAAATTAATGGTAAAGTTTTTGATCTATTAGGAATTAGTGTTGGGTTAAATGGATCATCATTAACTAAAACAGAAAAAAGAGAAGCTTATAATAAAGATATTACTTATACAACTAATGCTGAACTTGGATTTGATTATCTAAGAGATAATATGGTTAGTGATTATAGTTTAAAAGTACAAAGAAAATTAAACTATTGTATTATTGATGAAGCTGATTCAGTTTTAATAGATGAAGCAAGAACTCCTTTAATTATTTCTGGAGGAACATCAACAAGAATTAATTTATACAAAGCTGCTAATAATTTTGCTTTAACTTTAAAAGAACATGATGATTTAGATATTGATTTAGAATCAAAACAAGTTTATTTAAATGAACAAGGAATGAAAAAAGCCAATGAATTCTTTTCTTTAAAAAACTTATTTGCTATTGAAAATACTGAGATTTTTCACTTAATTATGAATGCTTTAAAAGCTCAATTTGCATTTAAAGAAGGTGTTGAATATACAGTTAGAGATAATGAAATTTTATTAATTGATCAATTTACTGGTCGTATAATGCATGGTAGAAGTTATTCAGATGGATTACAACAAGCTTTACAAGCAAAAGAAAATGTTGATATTGAAGAAGAAACTGTAACTTTAGCAACAATTACTTATCAAAACTTTTACAGATTATATTCAAAAATTGCTGGAATGACTGGAACTGCAAAAACTGAAGAAGAAGAATTCATTAAAATTTATAATACAAGAGTAATTCAAACTCCAACTAATAAACCAGTAATCAGAAAAGATGAACCAGATCTAACATTTGGAACTAAAAATGCTGCTTTAAAAAAACTAGTCGAAGATGTTTTAGAAGCTCATAAAAAAGGTGCTCCAATTTTGATTGGAACTACTAGTGTTGAATCAAGTGAACAAATTGCAAGATATTTAAAAAAAGCTAATTTAAAATTTGAAACTATTAATGCTAAAAATCACGATAGAGAAGCTGAAATTGTTGCAAAAGCTGGAGAAATTGGAGCTATTACTTTAGCTACTAATATGGCTGGAAGAGGAACTGATATTAAACTTGCAAAAGGTGTAGCTGAACTTGGCGGATTGCGTGTATTTGGTGTTGAAAGAAATGAAGCTAGAAGAATTGATAATCAGTTAAGAGGTAGATCTGGAAGACAAGGTGATCCAGGATTATCAAGATTTTATATTTCTATGGATGATGATCTAATGATGAGATTTACAGCACCAAAAACAAGACAACGTTTTAAAGCTTTAGGTGATGATTATATTAAATCTAAAATGTTTACAAGAGCAGTTACAAATGCTCAAAAAAAACTTGAAGGAATGAATTTTGATCAACGTAAAAATGTTTTAGATTATGATAATATTTTAGCTCAACAACGTGAAATTATTTATGCTCAAAGAGATGATATTTTAGAAGCAAATGATTTAAGTGTTGTTATTGAAAAAATGCAAATTACTGCAGCTTATGAATTAATTGAAAAACATTCAACATTAGTTCATGGTGAAAAAACTATTAATAAAAAAGAATTATTAGAAGTAATTGATGGTATTTTAGTTCCTAAAAATAAATTTAGAATTGATGATTTTAACAATAAAGAAAAAATGGATCTTGCTGTTGAGATTGCTGAAGCTATGATGCAACTATATAAAGCAAGAATTTCAGATATACCAGATGATGTAATTATTGTTATGGAAAGAAAAATAATTTTAGATGCTTTTGATAAACATTGAACAAAACATCTAGATATTGCTGGTAAATTAAAAAGTGGAATTTATCTACAACAATACGCACAAAACAACCCATTAGCTATTTATATTGAACAAGCAACTAATTTATTTAATAAAATGAAAATTAATATAGCAAATGAAGTAGTTGAAAACTTAGCAAATGTTATTTTAAGAGTTGTTGAAGATGAAGAACAACGCGAAGAACGTATTGAAGTTACAGATAAAGATATTGAAGAAATTTTATTTGAAACTGGCTTACAACCAAGTGATATTAACAATAAAGCAATTAATCAACGTTTTGATGAATTAGAAGAAGAATTTAAAGATGACAAACAAAAACTAAGACGTTTAAGAATCCAAAGAGATGTAATGTTAGGTTTAGTTTTGGAATTAGAAAGAAGAGCTGAAATGATCATCAGTCCACAAAATGATCAACAAGCAATTACTCAACTAATTAAAGAATTACAAAACGATATTGATATTGCATCAATCACTATTGATCAAATTCATCAAAACTTTAATAATATGGTTGAACAAATCAATGATCCTGAAAAACTAAAACATTTAGTTATAGCAAAAGATGTTTTATTACAACTTGTTGCTAGAATGGATGATATTAAAGAACAAGAAAAACAAACTAGAAAAAAGAAAAAGAAAAAACCTCACGAAGATGAGAGTAGTAAAACTAAAATAGGCTAATTTAAAGTGTTATAAATTTATAACACTTTTTTACTATTTATAAGATAAAATTAATTCTGTTCTACATTTTAAAAGATATTTGATAGTATATTGTTATGATTAGAGGTTAAAAAAATGCAAAAAAGAACGATTAAAAGTGATACTATATTTTATTCAGTAATTCTTTTTTTAAATTTACTAACTAATTTCATATATTGAATAACTCACGCATTTAATGTAGTTTATGTTGATGAACCAACTAATTTAGATATAGTTTTGGCTCTAGATTCAGCTTCAATTGCTATTTGAGGATTATGAATAAGTACATTTTATGCAGGTATTTGTTTATATTATAGCTTTATTAAAAAACAGCTTTATCAAGCTTATTTACTACAACTATTTATTATTAGTATGTTAATTTCAACTGGACTAATTTTTATAGGAATCTCAATTATTAATAAAACAGCAAATATTAATAATTGATCTGCTTTATTAAGAGTTGTTAATGTTCATTTTTTACTACCAACTAGTATGTTATTGTATTTAATCTTTTTTAGAACTAATATGATAATTTCTAAAAAAAGTAAGCTAGTTGGAATGTGAAGAATTTTAACTGTTGGTTTGAGTTATATAAGTTGAATTACTTATAGAACAATTCCAAATGTTCAAGTTAACTTAATAAACAAACCTTTTTTATACACTTCATTACAACCATCAAATATAGGATAAGTAATCTTTATGAGCTTGTCTTTTAGTTCATTTATTTTATATTTTTTAACTTATTTAATAATAGTTTTAATTAATAATAAAATTAATGATAAATATGGAGGTTGTGATGCTAAAACGATTTAACCAATTTAGACAAAAAAGAAGTTTTAAATTAGAATTAATTATTTCATCAATATTACTATTTTTTGCTATTTCTTGTTTAGTACTTTATTTTATTACTAAATCAGTTGGGTTATATAATAAAAAAACATTATCAGCAGATGTTATTTTTTTACAAGATATTACTTTTTTAAGTGAATGATACGCAGTATTTGTAATGATCTTTTGTAGTTTTAAAATTTCAAGAATGTTAACAAGTAAACAAGTTTATTTATATAAATATACTGAATATAGTTTTACTTCATGATCAATATTTATCTTTTTATTATATATAGCTGGGTTTATTATGGGGCAAGCTATTATTAATGATGATAAAGATTTTCCAACTTTATATAGAGCTTTAGCAATTCATGTTTTTATTCCTATAACTTGAATTATTTATTTTAGTTTATTTCCTTTAAATGATCAAAAAAGTAAAAAACAATTATGATTAGGGTGTTTACAAACATTTACTATTTTATGTTTTTATTCTTTATGATTATTATTAAGATTATTACCTGGAATTAGCTTAGATGATAAGATTTGAATTAATAAAATTCCTTATTCATTTATTTCTCCATATAATATAGGCGTTATTAAATATATTTTTGTAAATATAGGTATATTTAGTGTGTTTATTGGTGGTTATATATTAACTTATTATTCTAATAAATTCATTTATAAAAAAAATAACTACTAGTAAAAATATAGATAAAACAAAAAAATTATTACAAAATAACTTTTTAATTAAAAAGCTTAACAAACTAAAAGTACGATGTGTACTAGGTTTGTTTGCTTTTTTTATCAAAAAGCACTTGAAATTTAAAAATAAAATAGTTAGAATAAAGCTAACAATCATTTTAATTTAAATGATATTTTTTGTGTTTACTTTTAGAGTAGCAGTCCCAGGCTATTAAAATATCATAACTGTTAAATCAATAAAACTAATATTTTTAAAAATTTGTTTAAATTTTGTTATACTTATTGTTGTATTATAAATTATTGTTTATAAAAGGAGTTGAAAGAATGGCAAATATTAAATCTCAAGAAAAACGTGTTTTAACTAATGAAAAGTCAAGATTAGCAAATAAAGCATTTAAATCAGAAATTAAAACTGCTATTAAAAAAGCTTTAAATGCAAAATCTAATGATGATGCAAATAAAGCTGAATTAGTTAATCATGCAGTAAGTTTGGTAGATAAAGGTTTAAAAAAAGGAATCTTTAAAGATAATAAAGCTGCTAGAGAAAAATCACGCTTAATGAGTGCTTAGTTTTTCAATCCATAAAATAATGTTATCAACCTGTCAGGTTGATTTTTTTATTTTCCTAAACAATATTTTCTAAAGATATTATCAATAATTTCATCTTCATACTCAACACCAATTAGTTCATTTAACAGGTTTCAAGCATCATACAAATCAACATTAACTATATCAATTGGCATTCCTGATTTAATTATACTTAAAGCAGTTGAAAGTTTGTTTTTGATTTGTTCAACTAAAGTAATTTGATTTAATCCAATTAAAATTAGTTCATCATTTTTATTAATTTCTTCATTTAAATACATTTGATTAATTCTTAAAACTAATTGGTCTATATCATGATTTATTGCACTAGTAAATACAATATTTTGATATTTTTTTTCTAAGTTTTGTTTTTCAGTTTTGCTTAGCTTTTCAGCTTTATTTACAATCAAAATATAAGTTTTGTTTTTTAAAAGTTCAAAAATTTCTTGATTATCTAAATCATTGATATTTTCTTTATTAACAACAAATAAAACTAAATCAGCTTCATTAATTAAATTTTTAGATTTTAAAATTCCTAAATTTTCAACAACATCACTAGTTTTTCTAATTCCAGCAGTATCAATTAAATTTAAACTAACATTTTCTAAATTGATTTGGCCTTCAACTATATCTCTAGTAGTTCCTGGGATATCTGTAACAATCGCTTTATCTTCATTAATTAAAGCATTTAAAATTGATGATTTACCAACATTAGTTTGACCAATAATAGCAGTTTTAATTCCTTCAGAGTTTTTAAAAGCCATTTTAGATCTCATTAAAAGTTTATTGATTTGATCATTAATAATTTCTAATAAATTAGTTAAATCTTCTATACTTGAACCTTCAACATCATCATAATCAGGATAATCAATTGAAACTTGAATACGACTAATAATATCTAATAAATTATCTTTTAATTCAATGATTGCCTTATTATTAGATCCACTCATATTAGCAACACCAATTTTTAAAGCTAGTTCGTTTTTTGCATGAATTAAATTATTAATACCCTCAGCTTGAATTAAATCAATTTTTCCATTTAAAAAAGAACGTTGACTAAATTCTCCTCTTAAAGCCATTCTAGCTCCTGATTGAATTAAAATATTGATGATTTTATTAGTATTTAAAATTCCACCATGACAAGCAATTTCAACAACATTTTCACCAGTAAAAGAATTAGGAGCAACAAAACAAGATAAAACTACTTCATCAATTAATTCGTCTTCAAAATATAACTTTCTTAAAAATAATCCTCTTTTTTCTTCTAGTTTTTTATCTTTAATTAACTTATTAACTATTAAAAAAGCTTCAGAACCACTAACTCTAATTAAAGCAATAGCTTGAGTTGAAATATTTGTAGCAGGAGCAACTACTGTATCATTTATTAACATAAAATCATCTCTTTTCTCAATTAAATTATATTATTTAAATTCACAAGTTTACTGCTTGAAAATTTGTATTTAATAATCATTAAAATAAATATCTTTAATTTTATAGTTATTGTCATATAAATTGCATTTAAAATTAAGTCATTTAAACTGTATAGTAAAATAAAATATATATTTAATAATTTATTAACAAAGGAGATATATGGCTGAAAAACAACAAGCAACAGTTTATCCTGTCACATCATATGATGGTAAATGGCAAGTAAAAGGTGTTGGAAACACACGCCCTACTAAATTATTTGACACACAAAAAGAAGCCATTGCTTATGCTAATGAACTAACTAAAAAACGTCAAGGATCAGTAATTATTCATAGAACTACTGGTCAAGTTAGAGATAGCATTAATAATAAAGACAAGAAAAAATAATAAATATAAGATTACTCAACCATCTAAAAAACTATTGTGGGTATTCTTTTTTTATTATTTATTTTTTTATTTAAAGTAGTTTAAAGGAGAAAAATGAAAATCTTAGCTATTGAGTCAAGTTGTGATGAATTTTCTATTTCGATTATTGATAATAATAAAATTCTTACAAACATTATTTCATCTCAAATAAAAGATCATCAAGTATTTGGTGGAGTTGTTCCAGAATTAGCAGCAAGATTACATGTACAAAACTTTAATTGAGTATTAAAAGCAGCATTAACTGAAGCTAATTTAAATATCAAAGATATTGATTATGTAGCTTATACAAAATCTCCAGGACTAATTGGTTCTTTGATTGTTGGAAAACTTGTAGCTGAAACTATTAGTTTATATATAAACAAACCAATTCTAGCTCTAGATCATATTCAAGGACATATTTTTGGAGCTAGTATTGAAAATGAATTTATATATCCAGTTTTAGCAATGGTAGTATCTGGTGGTCATACTCAAATTAAAATTATTAATTCTGCAAATGATTTTGAAATTATTGGATCAACTAGAGATGATGCTATTGGTGAATGTTATGACAAAGTAGCTAGAGTTTTAGGACTTTCTTATCCAGGAGGACCAATTTTAGATAAATTGGCTCTAAAAGGAAATAAGGATTCTTATTTATTACCTGTTTTAAAAGATGAAGATAATTATGATTTTTCTTATTCTGGATTAAAAACTGCTTGTATAAATTTGATTCATAATTTGAATCAAAAAAATCAAGAAATTAATTTAGAAGATTTTGCAGCTAGTTTTCAATATACAGCAACAAACATTGTTGAAAAAAAAATAGAAAAAGCGATTAAAGAATTTAAACCAAAAACATTAACTGTTGCTGGTGGGGTAAGTGCTAATAGTGAAATTAGAAAAATAATTTTAAGATTGGGTGAAAAATACAATATTAAAAATACATTTGTTCCTAAGATGAGTTATTGTACAGATAATGCTGCTATGATTGCTAAATTAGCATATGAAAAAATTCTTTTAAATAACAAACTATAATAACTTTAAAAAAAAGATTATTATGACAACTAAACAAAAAAGAGCTCTTATTAAAAAAAGTAGGAATAAGATATTTAGATCAATAAATAAATCATTTGCTAAATTTCATAAATTACTTGAAACTTCAGTATTTTTTAAAAAATCTCATTCTAAAAAACATATTTATATGAATCCTGAAATCAATAAAATGAATAAGATTATGAGATTATTTTTTAAACATAAAGAACTAGAATTTAAGATCAATGATAATTTAATTCCAATTAAATTTAAAACTAGTGATAATATAACAATTTCAGCCCTTAAGTATATAACTGATCATAATTCTAAAAAATGAGTTATTGTTAGTCATTGATTTTTAGGTGATAAATATTGAAGTTTGTATTGATCTAAAGCTTTTATTGAACTTGGGTATAATGTATTAGTTTATGATTTTAGAAATCATGGTGATTCTGAAGAAACCCAATTTGTAACAATGGGCTTATTAGAAAGTAAAGATCTAATTGCAGCAATTAATTATTTAAATCAAACTCAAAAAGTACAAACTATTGGTTTAATTGGTTTAAGTATGGGGGCTTTTGTTATTAATTATTTAACTTTAACTCAGCAAAAATTCTTAGAAGAAAACAAAGTTAAATTTATTATTAGTGATAGTAGTTATGCAAGCATTAGTTCTTTATTAAATAAGTTATTAAAACTAAGCTTTAAAAGATTTTTTTCTAAAAAATGTGATACTTATTTAATTAAACAAATTTTAAAAAAGCAAAAAGATTTAACTTTATCTGATTGAAATAAAATGAATTTGTTTGACAAATATGAAAAACAGCATATTATTCCAGCTAAAATTCCAATTTTATTTATTCATTCAATTGAAGATAAAATTACTAGTCATAATGATTCAATAAGAATGTTTATAAATAGAAAAAAATTTAATCTAAATGATGAACTTTTAATTTATGAAACTTCAAAACATTGTCTAAGTTTAAAAGAACATTATTATCAAACTATATATAGAATTTTACAATTTGAAAATAAAATTATAAAAGATAATAATAAAACAAGCATAGCTTTAGAAAAGATGGGTATTATTGATAAAATCATCTTAAATAACTTTAATGAAAAAAAAGAAATTTCAACATTTTTTTATAAAGACTAAGGAGTAGTAAATGTTAAAAAATATTAAGCTAATTGTTACAGATTTAGATGGAACAGTTTTACATCATGGAAAATTAGCAAACGATATTGATAAACCAGTATTAGAAAAAGCTATTAAAAACAATATCCATGTAACAATAGCAACAGGTCAACCTTATAAATCAGCAAAACCTAGAGCAGATTTATTTAATATAGGTGAACACGCTGATTTAGCTGTTTTAGCTAATGGAGCTTTAATTTCAAAAATCAGTAGTTTTGAACCAGTTTATGTAAATAAAATTGATAATGCTATTGTTAATAAAATGGTTAAAAAATTAACTGAATTAAATATTTGTACAGTAATATTTACAGCAACAGCTAGTGATGTTTATTGAAACAACATTCCTTTTGAAGTTGAAAGTATGAATAAAAGAAATTGATTTGAAAGATTTAATAAAACAATATGTTCTACTGATGGTAATTTTGATTTTATTGATCCAGTTCAGATTATGATTTTTGTTCCACTAGAAAAAAATAAAATTCTAGAAGATTGATTTAAAGCTGAAAAATTAGATGAACATTTAACAAGTATGAGAAATCATATTGAAACTATTCCAATTTATGAATTTACAAATATTACAGCAACTAAAGGAAAAGCTATTAAAAAAATGGCTGAAATCTTAAATGTTGATATTAATGATGTTGTAGTATTTGGTGATAATATGAACGATATGACAATGTTTGAAGAAATCCCAAATTGTGTAGCTGTAGAAAATGCAGTTGATCAAATTAAACAAAAAGCAAAATATATCACTGATACAAATATAAATGGTGGTGTAGGTAAATTTATAGAAAAATATATTTTAAATTAGGAGATATTATGGAAATCAGACAAATATTTGAACAACACTCTGGATTACTTGATAAAGAAGTTGAAATACTTGGTAGGGTTAGATCTAATAGACAAGGTAAATTTGTTTCATTTATGATTTTAAATGACGGAACAACTTTTACTGATTTACAAGTAGTTTATAAAACTAAAGGATATGAACAAGCACTTCAAGCAAGAGTTAGTTCAATTGTTAAAGTTGTTGGAAGAGTTGTTTTAACTCCAGAAAAACAACAAAAATTTGAAGTACAAGCTGATGAAATTGAACTTATTGATCAAGCAATTGAAGATTATCCACTACAAAAAAAAGAGCACACAACTGAATATTTAAGAGAAATAGCTCACTTAAGAGCAAAAACAAAAACTTTTAATGCTATTTTTAAAATAAGATCAGCAGCTGCTTATGCTATTCATAGATTTTTTAATGAAAAAAACTTTGTTTACATACATTCGCCAATTATTACTTCAAATGATGCTGAAGGAGCTGGGGAAGCATTTTTAGTAACAACACGTGAAGATGCAGATTATGAAAAAGACTTTTTTGGTAAAAAAGCAAGTTTAACAGTTTCAGGTCAATTGCATGCTGAAGCATTTGCTCAAGCTTTTAAAAAAGTTTATACATTTGGTCCTACTTTTAGAGCTGAAAACTCAAATACTGCAAAACATGCTGCTGAGTTTTGAATGATTGAACCAGAAGTTGCTTTTGCTGATTTAAAAGATAATATTCAACTAATTCAAGATATGGTTAAATATATCATTAATTACATTTTTAAACACAATAGAAGAGAATTAGAATTTTGTAATGAACAATTAGAAAATGGTTTAATTGATAAATTAAATAATGTTAGAAATTCAGAATTTAAAGTTACAACATATACTGAAGCAATTGAAATTTTAAAACAAGCAGTCAAAGATGGTCATAAATTCGAAGTTTCAGATATTGAATTTGGATTAGATTTAGGAACTGAACATGAAAGATATATTTGTGAACAAGTAAATAAAGCTCCAACTTTTGTAACTAATTATCCAAAAGAAATTAAAGCGTTTTACATGAAACAAAATGATGATAATAAGACTGTTGCTGCTGTTGATTTATTAGTTCCTGGGATTGGAGAATTAGTTGGTGGAAGTCAACGTGAAGACAATTATGAAAAACTAATCAAAAGATGTAAAGAAGTAAATATTGATATTGATCAATTAGAATGATATAACAATTTAAGATTGTATGGTTATTATAAATCAGCTGGGTTTGGATTAGGATTTGAAAGACTAGTTATGTATATTACTGGAGCTTCAAATATTAGAGATGTTATTCCATTCCCAAGAACTCCAAAGAACTTGTTATTTTAATTATTGGCAAACAAATGCAATACAAAGTTAAATGATATTGCATTTGTTTTTATTCTCTAATTTTTAAAAATCTAAGCACAAAATATTAAAAAATGAAGCACAATTTCATACTTGTATGTAAAAATATTTTTATTTTTTGAAATATATTTTATGTTCATATCGGTTCTATAAAAGTCTTTTATTAATATTTTGATTATGTTAATTCTTATATAATAAATTATGTAAAATATATCTTTACTTACTAAATAAATTTACTTAGTCTGTAAATAAAAACTAAAGAAAGGAATAATATGAAAAAATTAATATCATTAATGGGAATAAGTTTATTAGCTACTAGTGCTACTGTTGTTACTGTTGCTTGTGGTAAAAGAGATAACGAACTAAAAATTGTTTTTGTTCCATCTCAAAAACAAACAAGAGTTGAATCAACAACATCTTCATTAGAAAGATTACTAACTGAAGAGTTGAAGAAAAAAGCTGCTGCACGTGGTTCAAAATTTGATAAAAGGGTTAAAGTAACAACTAGTCAAAGTTATGAAGTTGCCGGAAAATCATTAGCTAATGGAAATGAAGATATTGTATTTTTACCTATAAACACCTACTCAACGTATTGAGGAGAGAGAACTTCTGATGGTAATCACAAAAACTTAGGTGTTTTATTAACTGCTGGTAGATTAGGAGTTAAGCCAGACACTACACTTTCTGATTTTATGAATAATAGTAAGTTCGATAACTCAAAAGCTACATCTGAAATAACTAATAAGACAATATTTAATTTAGTTAAAAATTATAAAAAAGTGGTAGACGGAGTGGTAGGTGAAAGCAAACCATTAAATGGTGAAAGTTATTCAAAAAAAATATATGATGATGCAAATCCTGTAAACTACTATAGATCATATGCATTTGCAAGTATACCTTTCTTAAAAGAATTAAAAATAGATAATAATAACAGCAATAGTGATTGAAAAGGTAAAACATATAATGAAATTATAGAAACATTACTAAAAAATGATGATGAAAAAAAATACCAAGAACTTTTAAAAACTTTAATTAAAAATCCTAATGTAAAAATAGGAATTGGTAAATCTAAAACATCAAGTGCTGGATTTTTATATCCAATTTTATGACTTAAAGAATTTGTTGGACTTGATGATAATGAAATAATTTCTATGTTAACTGGTAAGGATACTGAAAGAAAATTTGTAAAAGTAAGTTCTTTCCCTGAAGGTTCAGAAACAGTAGCAAGAAAAGATGCTAAACCTAGCGATGGTAAATATGCTATAACTTTTGGATTTTCTGATATTCGTTTTAGAGATGGCCAAGGACAAAATGTTGCTGAAGAAAAAGATCTATTTGGCAATTCAATGGTAATAGGAGCAACTCAATCAATTTATAATGATGGAATTGTATATTCTAGATCATCAAAATCAGTTTTAAGAGATGAAAACCTACTAAAAGATGTTAGACAATCATTTATTGATTTAATTAATCAAAATGAAGAAGCTAAAAAAGTATTCAGCATATATAATCAAAAAACATATATAGTTCCAAATAATAAAATTGATGATGCAATTATAAAATCTAATGCAAAAATTGAGGTACTAAAAAAACAATTTGAAAATGTACCATGATAGAGATTGATAAATAATGATAGTATTTAATAATGTAAATAAAGTTTGACCTAATGGAAAACAAGTTTTAAAAAATATAAATTTAGAAATTAATAAAGGTGAATTAGTTGCAGTTATTGGGTTATCTGGAGCTGGAAAAACTACACTTTTAAAAACCATTAATAAAATTAATGATATTTCTTCAGGTGAAATTCTTATTGATTTTGATAAAACAAAAGAGCATTATGAAGTAACTAAAACTAGAGGTAAAAAACTTCAAAAACTTAGACAAAAAATTGGTTTAATGTCTCAAGAATATAACAATATTGCAAATAAAACAGTTTTACAAAATGTTTTGAACGCTAGAGTAAGTAGTCAAAAAGGAATAAACAAAATTCTTGGATTCTTTAAAAGAGAAGATAAGATGATTGCCTTAAATTCTTTAGACAAATTAAACCTATTAGATTATGCTTATATAAGAGCTGATAATTTAAGCGGTGGTCAACAACAACGTGTAGCGCTAGCTAGAACCTTAGCTCAACAACCTTTTTTAATCATTGCTGATGAACCTGTTTCTGCTTTAGATCCGATTCTTGCAAATCAAGTAATGAAAGATTTTAAAAACATTAATAAAAAAGATGGAATTACTGTAATAATCAACATTCACCATGTTGATCTTGCAAAAAAATATGCAACAAGAGTAATTGGATTAAATAATGGAGAAATTGTTTTTGATGATGTTCCAAGTAAATTGGATGCTCAAGCAATGAAAAAAATCTATGGAGAATAGATAATGCTTAATAAAAAAATAATTAAAGATAGAAATTTATTTAAAATAGGTAATCACTACACAAAACCACCAAAGCGTGTTTTTACAATTTGTTTTACTATTGGAATAATAATATTTGTAGTTTTAGGATTTGCTTTAGCTGATCAAGATTGAGAGCAATTCTTTGGTAATTTTGATAAATTGACAAAACTTTTTAGTGAGTTCTTTAAATGAGAACTTAATAGTTGAAATCAAAAACAAGGACTGCCAAATACTTTTTTAGAAACTAGTTTTTATAATTTATGACAAACAATTAAATTAGCTTTTATTGGTACTTTTTTAGGAATCATATTATGTCTTCCTTTTTCAGTACTAGCTTCAAGAAGTATAGTTTCAAATAAATATATTAACAATCTTTCCAGAGGATTTTTATCACTATTTAGAACTATACCGAGTTTTGCATTAGCCATGATTGTTGCTGGTTATTTTTTAACTAGTTATGGATCATCAGTTATTGGTATTATATTCTTTTCATTTTCAGTATCAGGTAAATTGTTTTATGAAAAAATAGAACAAATTGATACAAAAGTATTTACCACAATGCAAGCTACTGGAGCTAATAAGTTTCAATCATTTAGAAAAGCAGTAGTTCCACAAATTTCAACTAATTTATTATCAATTTCACTTTATACATTAGAAACTAATATTCGTTACTTTTCAGTTATTGCAATCGTAACAGGATTAGACAGTTATGGTGATTTAATACGTTCTACTTTAGATTCATCTCAATATAATAAAGCTGGATTCTTATTAACAATATTTGCAGTAACTATTTTATTAATTGAATTATTTATCTTTTTAATTAGAAATTACATAATAGAAGAAAAAGATTATTTATTAGAAAAAAAACTAATAAATAAAATTCAAAAACCATATAAAAATATAGATAAATTAAGTAATATTAGATTTTATATAAATTACATTCTAACAAAAGAAGTCAATGAAAAAATAGCAAAAACTACTGATAGTAATGAACTTCAATCTTTAAAACTAGAAAAGAAAAAATTAATTTCTGAATTTAAAAAACAATATAGTCTTAATGTTAAAAAAGATAAAGAAAAATATAAAAAGTTATTTAAAGAAAATAAAGAAAACTTGTTTGTAAGAGTTGATTTTGTAGATCATTTAGTAAGAATTGATAAAATCACTCAAACTAAACTTGCAAATGAATGTTTAATTATTAGAGAACAAATTAAACGTCAAGTTGAAGATGAAATAAAAACAGAAACTACAAAATTTAAAAAAACACTAACACCTGAAGTTGTTTTAAAAAAAATGCCAAAAACATATATTAAAAGAATTGTGTTTTTTGCAATTATTCTATTCTTATTTATTTTCTTAATTAAAGATGTTAACTTTTCTCTAGCAAGTAGTTCATCAATAAAATCAACTAATGAAAAAATATTAAAAATATTAAATATTAACTGAGAATCATTATATTATGCAAATCCAAATGCTGATATAAATAAGACTGCACAATCATTTTCAGTTATTTATATACTTTGAGAAACACTAACAATTGCTATTTTAGGAACTGTAATTGGAGCTGTATTTGCTTATATATTAGGATTATTAAGTTCATCAAAAATAGTTCATCCTATTATTATTGCAAAGCCAGTTTTATGTTTAACTACTTTAATTAGAGCAATTCCAACATATATGTATGCTTATATTTTTGTTTTTGCAGTTGGTATAGGTCCATTTGCTGGTTCATTAGCTTTAGCTGTCGGAACAACTAGAATGCTAACAAAATATAATAGAGAAGTGTATGAAACAATAAACTTTAAAATAGTTAACCAATTAAAAGCTTTAGGGCTAAATAAATTCCAAGTATTTAGATATGGTATATTGGCTCAAACTCAAAATGAAATAATTTCATATATTATTTATCGTTTTGAAATTAACTTTAAAGAAGTAGCTGCTTTAGGAGTTGTGGGCGCTGGTGTTTTAGGAAAAGTTTTAAGAAGTTATTTTGATGAGTTCTTATATGCAGAATTTGGAGCTTTAGTATTTGGTTTAATTATCTTTACTTTAATTGTTGAAGGCATTTCAAATACATTAAGAGTAAAATTTTTAGAAAATAAAAATCCTAAATGAATCGATTGATTAATAAATAAATATCAACATTATTGTTTTGCAACTTACAAAGCTACTTTAAAACTATTTAAAAAACAAGTTGATATGAGTTATTGGCAAGCTAATGCTTTTAATAGTTATGTTAAAAGTAAAATAAGTTTAGATAAACTACCTGATAAACACATTTCTAAAAAAGTTATCTTTTTAAAAAACTTAAAAGTTGATATTGATTATGATAATAAAACTTTAGTTGATCAAAAATATGAAGAACTAATTAGTTTACATAAAAAATACATAAAAGAATTTAAAGATAATAGAAAACTATTAGTTGATCAAATTAATAACCAAGCTAAAAATTATTTAAAAACAGCTAAAACTAATTATTTAAACTCTAAACTAAAATTAGAAAAACAATTAACTGAGTTAAAAGTTGATATTAAAGACATTGAGCAACAAATTAAATTGCAAACTGAATCAAATGATTTAAATCAAAAATTACAAGATCAAAAAACTAAATTAACAAGTATTAAAGACTTATTAAAATCACTAAAAAGAGAGTATAAAAAAACTGTTTTATTTACAAAACAAACTAGAACTATCAAACTTTGAAATTTAGATTATTAATTAAAACCTGGATTTTAAAAACTCTAGGTTTTTTATTTTTTAAACCAAAAACTATTAGTTATAAAGTCATAAAAAGTATTGCCATTAATTTGACTTATAAAATATTTAACATTATGTTTGTATAAAGTTTCTAGTGTTTGAATTCTTGAAAAATTATAAGTTCTTTTATTACCTGATATTAATCCATATTTTGGTTTTATTAAACTAATAAATTCATCAGTTGAGCTAGTATTAGAACCATGATGTGGTACTTGTAAAATATCTATTGGTTTTAAATTAATTACATATTTAAAATAATCATTATTAACTAATAAGTGTTCGGCTTCTTTTTCAACATCACCTGTAAATAAAATTCTAATATTTCTATATTCAAACAAATAAACTAAAGATTTATCGTTTTCATTTTCTAAGTTATTTCAAAAAAAGTGCATATTTACATTTTTAATACTTTTAAAAGGTAAAAAGTTATTATAAGTAATTGTTTCATAAACTTTAATATTTTTTCTAATAGCATCAATGGCATTATAATGATCAGCATGATTGTGTGAAATTATAATTAAATCAACATGATTAATACCAAAATATTTTAAAAACTCATAACCAATATTTTTAGAAAAACCTTTTCCAACTCCACAATCATTTATAATAGTTGTGTTTTTAAACTTATCATGAAAAATAAAACAATTACCATTACCAACATTTAACATTACTAAAAACACACTTGGTTTAATTAACCAACTAATTAAATAACTTAATAACAAAATAAAAATTAAACTTATTCAACTTCATATTGATTTAAAGTTATATATTAATTATTATTAAAATACTTAAATAAACTAAAATCAAGAAAATAACATTAACATATCCTATATTAAAATTAATATTAATCTTTTTAATAAACTCAAATAACTTAATTAATATATTAGTTAAAAAATTATGATCAAACCAAATTCAAATAAAAATACTAAAATATAAAAAACTAAACAATGGTCTTAAAATGATTAATAAACTTTGAATAACGACACTAAAACTATAAAAATAAAAAATTTGTAAAGGTATGAAATAAAAAGTAAAAAGTAAAGATTTTAAACATAAATCTAAAAATTTATTTCTAAAAATTTTTTCATAGTAAAACATAAAACTAACAATTATAAAAACAGCACTATTTGAAGTTAAAAAACTAGGAGTTAAAACAAAACAAATTAAAAGAGTTAAAAATCTTTTAAAAACTAATTTTGTGTTTTTATTAAACTTTTTAAAATATAAACTAATAACAAAAAAAATTACTATTCTTAAACTGGCATAAGAAAAATTTGTCAAATAAGATAATAAAAAAACTATTAAATAAAATAAATAAGTAATTATTGTTGTTCATTTAAATTTGGTGTTTAGTTTATAAAAAAACTTAGTAAAAAAGTGAATGTTATAACTACTAATAACTATTAAAAAACTTAAATTTAAATCTTTTATTAATTCACCAAACTTAGTAGATTTATCTATTGATTCAAACAAAAACATACTAGCTAATTTATTTGTATAAAAATAATTAGTTAAAATGAAATTACTTCTAATTCCGTTACTAATTTTTTCTACTTTATAATTAATCATTTCAAAATCAATAAATTGTTTATTTAAATAGTTAAAAAAGTCAAATTGATAAAAACTAGTGTTACTTTCTAATTTATTAAACACACCAGATATTTCTATTATTTGATCTAATAAAAACTTATTGTTAAAGTCATTAATATAAAACTTAATATTTTTATGTTGTAAAATAGCATAATTAGTTTTTTTATCAATCACTTTACTTATAATAGTTTTGTTATTTAAATAACTTAAATTAGAATGTTTAAACCAAAACATATAGATTATAAAAATCAAATTAATAGATATAAAAATAAGAACTATTTTTAAAGTGTTTTTGTGATTTAAAATAATAGTTAAACTTAAAAAGAAAATAGCTAAAATTAAATAATTAATATCTAAACTTAATATAAAACTAGCACTCATACAAATACTTAATAATAAAAATAATAAAAAGTAATGTTTTAAAATTAAGAAATTATAAAAATCAATTAAAAATAACTTTATAGTTTTCATTTTCTATCCTCATTTTGGTTTTAGAAAAAAACTTTTAAAAGTTATTAGTTTTTTAAAAAATTTGTTTATTATTTATTAATTTTTTATTTTTTTAATAAATCTAATAATTTTATTTAATATATAAATAAAATCTTAACTAGTTTAATTGAAATTAAAATTTAAGAATGCTATTATTATATAGGTCATTGTGACTCGTTAGCTCAGTCGGTAGAGCAACTGGCTTTTAACCAGTGGGTCCGGGGTTTGAATCCCCGACGAGTCACCATTGGGGGATTGGCGGAATTGGCAGACGCACTAGACTTAGGATCTAGCGTCTTTGACGTAAGGGTTCAAGTCCCTTATCCCCCACCATTTTTTTGAAATCTAACCAGATATTTCTGGTTTTTTATTTGAAAAAAGTTAACTTTTATAAAAAAGAAAAAAAGTTAAAAAAACAATGGTCAATTATTGAAAAAAAATTTAAATAATTATATACTCTATATTGTATGACTAAGATATAGATATCTTAGTGACCACGATCTTTGAAAACTAAATAGAATAATTATTGTACAAATCCTACGTTTCCCAGTTTAAACATAAAACAAGAAAACATACTTATGTAAATTTTTGATCTCATAAGTTATGTTTTTTATAATGTAATGTCTAAGTGACTTTTTCTTTTGTTAAAAGCTCTAATAATATTTGATAAGTTTGCCAACTTTCTTGTAACTCATCATTATACACTTGTATAGTTTCGATTTTTTGTTTATTTACAAATACTTCAATTTCTTTAACTTCTTTAATAACATTAATCACTTTATGCTCAGTGATTTTGCTTTTTCCAGTCAGTCCTAATTTTGAATTTAGAATGTAGATGATGTAGTTTAAAAACACTAATGAAATGAAACATAAACAAATGTAACCAACAATATGGTTTCAAGTTGATAAATACATTGGACGAAGAGATAATTTACCTTTTAATGTCTTGAAATTAGACTCAATTTGTCATTGTTTTGAATATAAATTAATAACTTCTTTTACTGATAAATCTGTTCTATTTGTTTCATAAACATAGTATCCATCATATTTTTGATCTTCTTGTATTTTTTCTATGTCAAGTTCATAAAATGCACCTTTGTTTATAGGTTTAAAGAATCTATATTTTTTAGATCCCGCTAAATCATCACAAGAAACAAGATTATCTTTATTCATTTTCTTAGTGAAATTTTGAATTAAAATGTCTCTATTGTTTTTGTCTTTAGTTGCTCGTTTTTGACTAAAACTAATTATTTGTCTTCTAAAATGTCCATTAATTCTTTTTTTATTGTATGAAGATGCAATATCACGAGTTTTGTATATCAAACCACCATCATTTATATAATCTTTTTCATCTAATATATACTCTTTAAATTGTTTGCTTCCAGCTTTCATTCTGTATGAGATTATGTATTTTCAATTCTTAGATTCTAAAAATCTAATATTTCTATTAACACTCATTCCTTTGTCAGCAATTATAGTTACACTGTCAACTTCATAAATATCTGCAATTTCAAGCATAAATGGTATTAAAGTATTTGGATCAGCAACATTTCCTGGAAATATTTTGTAGTGTAACGGTATTCCATTTTCATCAGTTGCCATACCTATAACAATCTGGTCTTCTTTAAATTTTCCATCTTTTGAATAACCAGGTTTTTTATAACCTTCACGAGAAAATGTTTCAAAATAAGTAGTTGTTGCGTCAAATCATAATACATCAATTTTTCTATTGGTATTTGCACAAATTTTTGCATTTAAATTTCTTAAAATTTCATCTTTGTTTTTTGCTATATAGTCTAATGATCTATAAAATGAATTTTTTGAATGAGTGTCTATTTTTTCTTTTTTTGCTGTCTTATAAGTGTTAAAAACACTTATTGGATTTTTAATTCTTTGATAAATCAACTGTAAAACAACATCTTTTAATGTTGTCGATTTTGTGGGAGAACAATCATTAAAAATATTGAAATAATCAAATAGTTTTTCAACTACTTCGTAACCTTTAAACCTTTCTAAAACTTCTTTTTTGGTTTCTTTTTTCTCTTTAAAAATTTCATCTAATTTAGTTCTTGCTTGTTCTTTTGTTCAAGACAATGGAAAGTTTGCAATAATTGCTTTGATAATTGCTAGCGGATCATCGTGATATTGTTTTAATTCATGCAAATATCCATATCCCAATCTATATACAAAACCTTTGTTATCTGGTCTTGGCACTCCAATTGATAAGTATTCGCCTTTTTTAACTCTTGCTATTGATGTTCTTCATTGTCTTTTTACATCATTTCTTGACTTCTTCACGTCTTTATTATATCATATTTAAGCATAAAAGCATAATAAATTATATTTTTTTATAAAAAAATATAGCCGCTGAAAACTGAGTGTTTTCGCGACTAAGTGGGAAACGTAGGAAAAGAAAAAAAGTTAAAAAAACAATGGTCAATTATTGAAAAAAAATTTAAATAATTATATACTCTATATTGTATGACTAAGATATAGATATCTTAGTGACCACGATCTTTGAAAACTAAATAGAATAATTATTGTACAAATCTTGTCAAAAGATTTATTTGAGTAATAAAAAACTTATAACAATAAAAATAGTCAGAATCACTTTTATTTAACAATTTTTAAAATGAGAGTTTGATCCTGGCTCAGGATAAACGCTGGCGGCATGCCTAATACATGCAAGTCGAACGGAGGTGCTTGCACCTCAGTGGCGAACGGGTGAGTAACACGTATCTAACCTACCTCATAGCGGGGGATAACTTTTGGAAACGAAAGATAATACCGCATGTAGATCTTATTATCGCATGAGAAAAGATCAAAAGAACCGTTTGGTTCACTATGAGATGGGGATGCGGCGTATTAGCTAGTAGGTGAGATAATAGCCCACCTAGGCGATGATACGTAGCCGAACTGAGAGGTTGATCGGCCACATTGGGACTGAGATACGGCCCAGACTCCTACGGGAGGCAGCAGTAGGGAATTTTTCACAATGGACGAAAGTCTGATGAAGCAATGCCGCGTGAGTGATGACGGCCTTCGGGTTGTAAATCTCTGTTGTAAGGGAAGAAAAAATAAAGTAGGAAATGACTTTATCTTGACAGTACCTTACCAGAAAGCCACGGCTAACTATGTGCCAGCAGCCGCGGTAATACATAGGTGGCAAGCGTTATCCGGATTTATTGGGCGTATAGGGTGCGTAGGCGGTTTTGCAAGTTTGAGGTTAAAGTCCGGAGCTCAACTCCGGTTCGCCTTGAAAACTGTATTACTAGAATGCAAGAGAGGTAAGCGGAATTCCATGTGTAGCGGTGAAATGCGTAGATATATGGAAGAACACCTGTGGCGAAAGCGGCTTACTGGCTTGTTATTGACGCTGAGGCACGAAAGCGTGGGGAGCAAATAGGATTAGATACCCTAGTAGTCCACGCCGTAAACGATGAGTACTAAGTGTTGGGGAAACTCAGCGCTGCAGCTAACGCATTAAGTACTCCGCCTGAGTAGTATGCTCGCAAGAGTGAAACTCAAAGGAATTGACGGGGACCCGCACAAGTGGTGGAGCATGTGGTTTAATTCGAAGCAACACGAAGAACCTTACCAGGGCTTGACATCCAGTGCAAAGCTATAGAGATATAGTAGAGGTTAACATTGAGACAGGTGGTGCATGGTTGTCGTCAGTTCGTGCCGTAAGGTGTTGGGTTAAGTCCCGCAACGAACGCAACCCTTGTCGCTAGTTACTAACATTAAGTTGAGAACTCTAACGAGACTGCTAGTGTAAGCTAGAGGAAGGTGGGGATGACGTCAAATCATCATGCCCCTTATGTCCTGGGCTACACACGTGCTACAATGGCTGGTACAAAGAGTTGCAATCCTGTGAAGGGGAGCTAATCTCAAAAAAACCAGTCTCAGTTCGGATTGAAGTCTGCAACTCGACTTCATGAAGCCGGAATCACTAGTAATCGCGAATCAGCTATGTCGCGGTGAATACGTTCTCGGGTCTTGTACACACCGCCCGTCACACCATGAGAGTTGGTAATACCAGAAGTAGGTAGCTTAACCATTTGGAGAGCGCTTCCCAAGGTAGGACTAGCGATTGGGGTGAAGTCGTAACAAGGTATCCGTACGGGAACGTGCGGATGGATCACCTCCTTTCTATGGAGATATTTATATTACTGACTATTTAATTCTATTTAGTTTTCAGAGATCGTAAAACATCTCTGAAATATAGATTGTTCTTTGAAAACTGAATATTAGATGAAATGCAATTTTCTGATTATAACAATATTTATAATTAGATAAATTATTACGAAATTATATCCGTAATGACATCAAAAACAATTAACTAAAATTAATTGAGTTACAAATTGCTAGTAAGATTTTCTAAAAAATAGTAAGAGCATATGGTGAATGCCTTGGAAAATGGAGCCGAAGAAGGACGTGACTACCTGCGATAAGTCTGGGGGAGCTGGAAGTGAGCTTCGATCCCGGAATTTCCGAATGGGGAAACCTGACATGATTTATCTCATGTTATCTATAAGTAAATACATAGCTTATAAGAAGGGAACCTAGGGAACTGAAACATCTTAGTACCTAGAGGAAAAGAAAATAATAATGATTCTGTTAGTAGCGGCGAGCGAAAACGGAACAGGCCAAACCACTTTACGGAGTGGGGTTGTAGGACTTTTGTTCGAGTTAGAAAGTCATTATATAATAGAAGCTACTGGGAAGTAACGCCATAGAGGGTGATAGCCCCGTATATGAAATGTAATGACCTCAATAAAGTATCCTGAGTACGGCGAAACACGTGAAATTTTGTCGGAATCTGCCAAGACCACTTGGTAAGCCTAAATACTACCATTTTACCGATAGTGAACCAGTACCGTGAGGGAAAGGTGAAAAGCACCCCGAAAGGGGAGTGAAATAGTCCCTGAAACCATATGCTTACAAGAAGGTAGAGCCCGTTAATGGGTAATACCGTGCTTTTTGTAGAAAGAGCCGGCGAGTTACTATTGCATGCAAGGTTAAGTTGATATAAACGGAGCCGTAGTGAAAGCGAGCCTTAATAGGGCGTTTAGTATGTAGTAGTAGACACGAAACCAGGTGATCTAGCCATGAGCAGGTTGAAGTTAGGGTAAAACCTAATGGAGGACCGAACCAGTATTCGTTGAAAAGACTTTGGATGACTTGTGGCTAGCGGTGAAATTCCAATCGAACCTGGAGATAGCTAGTTCTCCCCGATATATCTTTAAGGATAGCGTTGTGTGAATTGTTGTGGAGGTAGAGCACTGAATCTATGATGGCTGCACCTAGCGGTACTGATTAGAATTAAACTCCGAATGCCATAATTTGTGCACAGCAGTCAGAACATGGGTGATAAGGTCCATGCTCGTGAGGGAAACAGCCCAGATCGTCAGCTAAGGTCCCTAAGTGTAAACTAAGTGTGTAAGGATGTGGAACTGCACAGACAGCTAGGATGTTGGCTTAGAAGCAGCCATCATTTAAAGAGTGCGTAACAGCTCACTAGTCGAGTGATTCTGCGCCGAAAATGTACCGGGGCTTAAGTTTACCACCGAAGCTACGGATTGTATGTAAATACAGTGGTAGGGGAGTGTTCTAAATATGATGAAGTCAGACTGTGAAGACTGGTGGAGTGTTTAGAAGTGATTATGCCGGCATGAGTAACGTTTGGAAGTGAGAATCTTCCATGCCGTTTGACCAAGGTTTCCTGGGCAAGGTTCGTCCACCCAGGGTTAGTCAGGACCTAAGGCGAGGCTGAAAAGCGTAGTCGATGGACAACAGGTTGATATTCCTGTACCAGTTAATTAGTGATGGAGTGACGAAGAAGGATAGTATATCCCGGGTGCTGGATGTCCCGGGCTAAGCACAAAGATGGCAATGTTGGCAAATCCGCATTGTATTAACATTGAAGTGTGAAAATAGGGGAGTGAACGGTTCGCCTAGTAACGAAGTATATGACTCCATGCTTCCAAGAAAAGCTTCTAACTTAATAATTAACTGCCTGTACCTAGAACGAACACACGTGGTCAAGGAGAAAATCCTAAGGCAAGCGAGATAACTGTAGCTAAGGAACTCTGCAAAATAACTCCGTAACTTCGGAAGAAGGAGTGCTTATCTATGATAAGCCGCAGTGAAGAGGGAGGGGCAACTGTTTAACAAAAACACAGCTCTCTGCTAAGTCGCAAGACGATGTATAGGGGGTGACACCTGCCCAGTGCCGGAAGGTTAAAAGGAGAAATCAGCGCAAGCGAAGCTTTGAATTGAAGCCCCGGTGAACGGCGGCCGTAACTATAACGGTCCTAAGGTAGCGAAATTCCTTGTCAGGTAAATTCTGACCCGCACGAAAGGTGTAATGATCCCTTCGCTGTCTCGGCTGCAGACTCGGTGAAATTTTAGTACCGGTGAAGATGCCGGTTACCCGCAACTAGACGGAAAGACCCCGTGGAGCTTTACTATAACTTGATATTGAAATTTGGTATGACGTGTAGAGGATAGGTGGGAGACTATGAGACTAGGACGCTAGTTCTAGTGGAGTCAACCTTGGAATACCACCCTCGTTATATTGGATTTCTAACTTTGATCCATTATCTGGATTAAGGACAGTGTCTGGTGGGTAGTTTGACTGGGGCGGTCGCCTCCCAAAAAGTAACGGAGGCGCTCAAAGGTATCCTCAGTATGGTTGGAAATCATACATAGAGCGCAAAGGTAGAAGGATGCTTAACTGCGAGACTTACAAGTCGAACAGATACGAAAGTAGGACTTAGTGATCCGGCGGTCCCGTGTGGAAGGGTCGTCGCTCAACGGATAAAAGTTACCCCGGGGATAACAGGCTTATCTCCCCCAAGAGTTCACATCGACGGGGAGGTTTGGCACCTCGATGTCGGCTCATCGCATCCTGGAGCTGTAGTCGGTTCCAAGGGTTGGGCTGTTCGCCCATTAAAGCGGTACGCGAGCTGGGTTCAGAACGTCGTGAGACAGTTTGGTCCCTATCTGTTGTGGGCGTTGGAAAATTGAAAAGAGCTGTTCCTAGTACGAGAGGACCGGAATGGATGCACCCCTGGTGCTCCTGTTGTCACGCCAGTGGCACAGCAGGGTAGCTATGTGCAGAAAGGATAATCGCTGAAGGCATCTAAGCGAGAAGCCTCCTTTAAGATGAATTTTCCCATTCTTTTAGATGTAAGATCCCATGTAGACCACATGGTTGATAGGATGGATGTGTAAGTGCTGTGAGGCATTAAGCTAACCATTACTAATAGATCGAGTGAATTTTAGAAAATGCAATTTTAACTTACATTTCAAGCTAATAATCAGTTTTCAAAGAACAATCAAAAAAAATAATCTGGTGGTTATAGCATAGAGGTCACACCTGTTCCCATGCCGAACACAGAAGTTAAGCTCTATTACGGTGAAAATATTACTTATGTGAGAAGATAGCAAGCTGCCAGTTTAACTAAAGAACCTTAATGGTTCTTTTTTTAATATATGCTTGAAATAAAGTTAAAATGCTATAAAATATTAATTTAGTAATTTATAGGTATAATTATTTTAAAACAAAGGGAGAAATGAAATGGATAAGAAAAATATTATTATTTTTTCAGATTTAGATGGTACATTGCTATATGATGATTACATTTTTTCACCAAAAACTATCGAAGTTGTTGAAAAATTATACAAAAAAGGAATATATTTAGTTCCTATAACTGCTAGAACAATTAAAGATTTAAAGCAAAAAGCCAGCTTATTACAAATTGATAAATTTAAAGAGATTATTGTTGCAAGTAATGGTGCTCAAATTTATGATTATAAGACTGATAAAATAATTTTTGATAAAACTTTACCAAAAGAATTTATCAAAGAAATGTTTAATAGATATCATAATAAATTTTTTGCTAAAATGATTTTTTATTCTCCAAATTGTTGTTATGTTTTTGCAGAAGGTAAAAATAGTAAATATTGGGCTCATCAAGTTATGGGCTTAAAATACATATCAGTAGATTCACCAGACCAAATTGATGAACCAATTACTCATTTTTATATCGTTACAAACAGTAAAGCTACACCTGAAGAAAATCTTAATGAATATAAATATTTAATGAATAATTATGCTGATAGTTATAAAGTAGATAGTTATAACAATAGAGTGTTTGATATTTCAGTTAAAGGTGTTGATAAAGGATGTGGGGTAGCTGAAGTTATGAAATATTTAAACTTAGATGAGAAAACTACTCACTCATATGGATTTGGTGATGGACCAAATGATTTTTCATTATTAAAAGCTTGTACAACAGGTATTGCAATGAAAAATGGGATTATAGAATTAAAAGAAATAGCTGATGATATCACCGATTATTCAAATGATAAAGATGGTGTTGCTAGATATATTTGTGATAAAATTTTAAATGTAGACTAGGAGAGATATAATGGCAGATATAATTAAAATCACTTCAAAAGAACAATTTGACAAGGAAATTAAAGAGGGAAAAGTACTTGTAGATTTTAATGCTACTTGATGTGGACCTTGCAAAATGTTAGCACCAATTCTTCATGACTTTGCTAAAAAAGTTGATGGTGTTAAATTCTTAGATGTAGATGTTGATTTAAATCGTCAAGTTGCTGAAAAATTTAGAATAATGTCAATTCCTACACTAATAACTTTTGAAAATGGGAATCAAGTAAATAAACATATAGGATTTGCTACTCCTGACCAATTAAAAAAGCTAATTGATTAATATATAGACCAACTTTAAAAGTTGGTTTTTTTATTAGTAAATTTTAGTTTTGTAATAAAAAAGTAGAACATATAAGTTCTACTCAATCCTACGTTTCCCACTTAGTCGCGAAAACACTCAGTTTTCAGCGGCTATATTTTTTTATAAAAAAATATAATTTATTATGCTTTTATGCTTAAATATGATATAATAAAGACGTGAAGAAGTCAAGAAATGATGTAAAAAGACAATGAAGAACATCAATAGCAAGAGTTAAAAAAGGCGAATACTTATCAATTGGAGTGCCAAGATCAGATAACAAAGGTTTTGTATATAGATTAGGATATGGATATTTGCATGAATTAAAACAATATCACGATGGTCCGCTAGCAATTATCAAAGCAATTATTGCAAACTTTCCATTGTCTTGAACAAAAGAACAAGCAAGAACTAAATTAGATGAAATTTTTAAAGAGAAAAAAGAAACCAAAAAAGAAGTTTTAGAAAGGTTTAAAGGTTCTACGTTTCCCACTTAGTCGCGAAAACACTCAGTTTTCAGCGGCTATATTTTTTATAAAAAAATATAATTTATTATGCTTTTATGCTTAAATATGATATAATAAAGACGTGAAGAAGTCAAGAAATGATGTAAAAAGACAATGAAGAACATCAATAGCAAGAGTTAAAAAAGGCGAATACTTATCAATTGGAGTGCCAAGATCAGATAACAAAGGTTTTGTATATAGATTAGGATATGGATATTTGCATGAATTAAAACAATATCACGATGGTCCGCTAGCAATTATCAAAGCAATTATTGCAAACTTTCCATTGTCTTGAACAAAAGAACAAGCAAGAACTAAATTAGATGAAATTTTTAAAGAGAAAAAAGAAACCAAAAAAGAAGTTTTAGAAAGGTTTA
Organism: Mycoplasma mycoides subsp. mycoides SC str. PG1; assembly: GCF_000011445.1. Taxonomy (NCBI): domain Bacteria; kingdom Bacillati; phylum Mycoplasmatota; class Mollicutes; order Mycoplasmatales; family Mycoplasmataceae; genus Mycoplasma; species Mycoplasma mycoides. The sequence continues at coordinate 81,407 of NC_005364.2, read as the reverse complement.
AAGGTTACGAAGTAGTTGAAAAACTATTTGATTATTTCAATATTTTTAATGATTGTTCTCCCACAAAATCGACAACATTAAAAGATGTTGTTTTACAGTTGATTTATCAAAGAATTAAAAATCCAATAAGTGTTTTTAACACTTATAAGACAGCAAAAAAAGAAAAAATAGACACTCATTCAAAAAATTCATTTTATAGATCATTAGACTATATAGCAAAAAACAAAGATGAAATTTTAAGAAATTTAAATACAAAAATTTGTGCAAATACCAATAGAAAAATTGATGTATTATGATTTGACGCAACAACTACTTATTTTGAAACATTTTCTCGTGAAGGTTATAAAAAACCTGGTTATTCAAAAGATGGAAAATTTAAAGAAGACCAGATTGTTATAGGTATGGCAACTGATGAAAATGGAATACCGTTACACTACAAAATATTTCCAGGAAATGTTGCTGATCCAAATACTTTAATACCATTTATGCTTGAAATTGCAGATATTTATGAAGTTAACAGTGTAACTATAATTGCTGACAAAGGAATGAGTGTTAATAGAAATATTAGATTTTTAGAATCTAAGAATTGAAAATACATAATCTCATACAGAATGAAAGCTGGAAGCAAACAATTTAAAGAGTATATATTAGATGAAAAAGATTATATAAATGATGGTGGTTTGATATACAAAACTCGTGATATTGCATCTTCATACAATAAAAAAAGAATTAATGGACATTTTAGAAGACAAATAATTAGTTTTAGTCAAAAACGAGCAACTAAAGACAAAAACGATAGAGACATTTTAATTCAAAATTTCACTAAGAAAATGAATAAAGATAATCTTGTTTCTTGTGATGATTTAGCGGGATCTAAAAAATATAGATTCTTTAAACCTATAAACAAAGGTGCATTTTATGAACTTGACATAGAAAAAATACAAGAAGATCAAAAATATGATGGATACTATGTTTATGAAACAAATAGAACAGATTTATCAGTAAAAGAAGTTATTAATTTATATTCAAAACAATGACAAATTGAGTCTAATTTCAAGACATTAAAAGGTAAATTATCGGGAACGGTACCCAATGTATTTATCAACTTGAAACCATATTGTTGGTTACATTTGTTTATGTTTCATTTCATTAGTGTTTTTAAGCTACATCATCTACATTCTAAATTCAAAATTAGGACTGACTGGAAAAAGCAAAATCACTGAGCATAAAGTGATTAATGTTATCAAAGAAGTTAAAGAAATTGAAGTATTTGTAAATAAACAAAAAATCGAAACTATACAAGTGTATAATGATGAGTTACAAGAAAGTTGGCAAACTTATCAAATATTATTAGAGCTTTTAACAAAAGAAAAAGTCACTTAGACATTACATTATAAAAAACATAACTTATGAGATCAAAAATTTACATAAGTATGTTTTCTTGTTTTATGCTTAAACTGGGAAACGTAGGAAAAGTAGAACATATAAGTTCTACTCAATTATTCTCTTGGCTTCATTTGTGGAAATAATAATACATCTTTAATAGATTCTGAATTAGTTAAAAGCATTACTAATCTATCAATTCCTATACCAATTCCAGCAGTTGGTGGCATTGCGTGTTCTAAGGCTTCAATAAAGTCAATATCCATATCATTGGCTTCATCATTTCCTTTAGATTCTTCTTCAATTTGAGCTTTAAATCTTTCATATTGATCAATTGGATCGTTTAACTCACTAAATGCATTAGCATATTCTCTTCCAAGAATAAACAATTCAAATCTATCAGTAAATCTTGGATCGCTTGGATTAGATTTTGCTAGTGGAGAAATTTCTTTTGGATGACCATAAACAAAAGTTGGTTCAACAATAGTTGATTCAACAAATTCTTCATAAAATAAATTAATAATATGTCCAACTGATTCTTGATGTTTTTCAACATGAACTTTATGTTTTTTAGCCAATTCTAAAGCTTGTTGTACAGTCATTTCTTTTCAAAAATCAACACCTGTTACTTGTTTAATACCATCAACCATATGTAATCTTTTAAATGGTTTTGATAGATCGATTTTTACATTATTATATTCAATTATAGAATTTGAATTAACTGCAGCATTACATACTCTAAAAATTTCTTCTGTTAAATTCATTAAAAAGAACATATCTTCATAAGCAACATATAATTCAATACTTGTAAATTCAGGATTGTGGCGAGTACTCATTCCTTCATTTCTAAAAATACGACCTATTTCATAAACCCCTTCAAAACCACCAACAATTAAACGTTTTAAATGTAGTTCTGTAGCTATTCTTAAATAAACATCAGTATTTAAAACATTATAGTGAGTAATAAAAGGCTTAGCAGAAGCTCCTCCTTTTAATGAGTGTAAAATCGGAGTTTCAACTTCCATATAACCTTTATTATCTAAAAAGTTTTGTAAAGTTCTTATTATTTTAGTTCGAGCTTGAAATGTTTTTCTAACGTCATGATTTACAATTAAATCAACATATCTTCTACGATATTTTTCTTCTATATCTTGAATTCCAGCGTGTTTATCAGGTAGTGGTCTTAAAGCTTTAGATAATAAAACAACTTCTTTACATCTAATTGAAAGTTCGCCATGATCAGTTCTCATCATGATTCCTTTAACCCCAATAATATCTCCTAAATCGAAGTTTCTAAAATCTTCAAAAGATTGATCACCTATTTCATCTAATCTTACATATAATTGAATACTTGAATCTTGGTCATCAATATTAACAAAAGCAGCTTTTTTACCAGCCTCTCTATATAATTTAATTCTTCCAGCAACTACTACTAATTCTTGATTTAAATTTAATAAATCTTCTTTACTATAATCTTTATATTTTTCATTTAACTTTAATAATGTAGTGTTTCTTTTTCAATTAGTAACTTTATAAGGATCTTTGTTTTGTTCAACTAAAGTTTTATATTTATTTCTTCTGACTAATTCTTGTTCACTAAATTTTCTATTATCTAACATACTTATTCTTCTTTATACTCCTTGATAATATCTTCTACATCTTTAATAGTCTCTATTTTATTAGCCTTTTCTTTTAGAATTTTAGTTAGTTGCTTGTTATTTAAAACATCTAAATATCAAGTTAAATGCTTTCTAAATTCTTTAATAGCAAATTGTTTAGTTTTTAATTTTACTAATAAATCTAAATGTTGTAAAACTGTTGTCTTTCATTCTTCAAAACTAGGTTTTTCTAATTCTTTTCCTGTTTTTAAATAATAGTTAATTTGATCAAAAATTCAAGGATTTCCTTGACAAGCTCTTGATACCATTACAGCATCACACCCAGTTTCATCTAGCATTTTTTTAGCTGATTTAGCATCAATAACATCACCATTTCCAATTACAGGAATACTCACAGCTTGTTTTACTTCTTTGATTTTTTCTCAATCAGCATGACCAGTGTAAAAATCATTTCTAGTTCTAGCGTGAACAGCAATTGCACTAGCTCCTGCTTTTTCAATTAATTTAGCAACTTCAACAGCATTAACGCTATTTTTATCTCAACCTAATCTAATTTTTGCAGTTACTGGTTTATTAGTATTATTAACAACATTCTTAACAATTTCATAAATTAATTCTGGGGTTTTTAATAAAGCTGAGCCACTCTGAGAACGTATTGCAACCTTTGGTGCTGGACAACCTAAATTTAAATCTATAATGTCACAATCAACATTTTTTTCAATTCATTGAGTTGCTTTTATAAATTCGTCAACATCATTACCAAATATTTGCATACTCATTGGATATTCAATTTTATTAACATTTAACATATTAAGAGTTTTTTTATTATCATGAACCATACCAGCAACAGAAACCATTTCAGCATAAACTAAACTAGCTCCATGCTGTTTTGAAATTATTCTAAAAGCTTCATTGCTAACACCAGCCATTGGTCCTTGAACTACTTTACCATCAATTTGTATGTCTCTGATTTTCATCTTATCCTAGTTTTTTTCTATGTGCATATAGCTTAGAATTTACATCAGTAAAGAAAACTCATACTTTTTGCGAATAATCTTTAAAATAATCCACAATAAAATCAGCTAACAATTGTTCTTTATCTGGTCTTGCCATTCATTCAACTGTTACATAAATTGGTTTAGTACTTGGTTCAGTTACAAAAACTTCAGAGTTTTCTCAAATAACAAAAATATTTTTTGGATCTGCTTTTACTAATTCTGCAATTGTTTGAATATTTTTAGAAAATTGGTTAACTTGTTCTTTTTCTAATCCACTAAATTTAATAATTGGCATAATATTATTCTTCCTTTTTTCTATGTAATTTTATTACAAAATTAAAATAAATAAATTGATGAGAAATATAAAAAGTTCAAAACTTAAAATTGTTTGAACTTTTATTTTAAAAACTCTTTATTGTCAAAATAAGGTTTTAGAATGGTTGGTAAAACTAACTTTTCACCATCTCAATAATTTTCTAAAATAGTTGCAATTAATCTGTCAATAGCAACTCCGCTACCATTTAATGTATGAACTAATTTAATTTTTCCATCTTTGTCTTTAAATCTTGTTTGAATGTTTCTAGCCTGAAAATCAGTACAATTTGAACATGAAGATATTTCACGATATTTGTTTTGTTCTGGAAATCATACTTCTAAATCATAAGTTTTAGCTGAACTAAAACCAATATCTCCACTACATAATTCAACTACTCTATAAGGTAAATCAAACATATTTAAAACATCTTCAGCATCTTTTACTAGTGATTCTAATTCATTCATTGATTGATCTGGATGAGTAATTTTTACTAATTCAACTTTATTAAATTGATGTAATCTAATCATTCCTTTAGTATCTCTTCCAGCACTTCCTGCTTCTTGTCTAAAACATTGAGTAAAAGAAGTATATTTTAAAGGCAACATATCATAAGTTAAAATTTCATTAGCATGTAAATTAGTTAAAGGAACTTCACTTGTTGGAATTAAATATTGTTCTCCAACTTGATACATATCTTCACTAAATTTTGGTAATTGGCCTGTTCCTAACATAGCGCTTTTATTTACAATTAAAGGACAAAAAATTTCCTTATAGCCATGTTTTTCATGTCTTTTTAATAAAATATCAGCAATTGCTCTAACTAATTTTGAACCCAATCCAGTATAAATTAAAAATCTTGATCCACTTAGTTTTACTCCTTTTTCAAAATCTACTAGACCTAATTTTGTAGCTATTTCTCAATGCGGAGTTGAATGAGTTAATAAAGGGTTATGTTTTGTTTTTCTAATTTCAACATTATCTTCATCACTTTTACCAAAATAAATATCTTTATGAGATAAGTTAGGAATATATGATAGTTTTTCTAAGATTTGATCATTAACAATTCTTAACTCTTCATCTAATTTAATAATTTGTTCATTTAAACTAACTACTTCAGCTTTTGCTTTGTCAGCTTGTTCATTTTTTTTATCTTTAATTAATATTCCAATTTCTTTTGATAACTGATTTTTTCTAGATTTTAATGCTTCAGATTTAACTAATATTTGTTTTCTTTTAAGATTTTTTTCTACTGCATATTTTAAATCTTCACTATAATCTTGCTGATTACGTTTATTTAATATTTGAATTACTTCATCTAAATTCTGTTCAATATAATTAATGTCTAGCATTACAAAAAACTCCTTTTATTAACATTAATTATATTATAAGTAATTCTTAAAACAAAAAACAAGCCGTGGCTTGCTTTGATATTATTGATATATTTTTGTAATTTTATTAAGTAATCCTAATGTTTTTCCTAACATTGGTCCTGCTAAGAATAAGAATCCTATAGTACCAATATTTACATAGTTTAATAAGAATTTAGCTTTAATATCTCAAGATATAGGATTTACTAAAAGCATAATAACTCCAGGAATAATAATTAATACATCCATTAACACTCTTGAAACATTAAATGGTAATTTAGTTAATCTCATAAAGTTTGTGTTGATTGAGTTATATGATCCTAATAATCAACCTGAGTGAATTCAAAATGTTAGTCCAACAATATATAAAACAAATGCAATTGTGAAAAATATTGTTCTAAATTGGTAATTAGTTGATTGATTAAACAATCAATCTAAATATCCAATTACTTTTAACATTTCAATTTGACCATCAATTACATATGATAATCCAACGTTAATTATTACATCTAAAACAATTAGTGGTATTAATTGTAATCATAGCTTTTTATCTTTTGTTACTTTGTATTCTCTAATAATTGATAACACTGGAAACACAACTGAAACTAGTAATAAAAATCCATATAATGACATTAAAGCTAGTTTGTAATTAGTTGCAGCAACTAATCCTTCAACAGTTTTGTCTCCAACTTTTGCTCAATCTTTAAACAATGCTAATATACTAAAGTTTGTAAAATCTACTTGACTTGCTCCTACTGCTGTTGGCACATATAAAGCAATTGACAATGAAAACAAATACAATCCAATTAGTAAACAACCTAACCTAATTAAGTATTGTTTTTTGTTTTGACTAATACTTGTTTTTAAATTGCAAAAATATTTTTTCATTCTCTATCTCCTTTTTAGTTTTCATAATATTATAACCTAGGAAACATTTATTCTAACATTTTTTTAATAAAGTATATAGTAAATATCAATATCTAATTTATTAATAGGCTAAATAAATTTAATAAAAGCATTATAGAAAATCAACTAAATAATAATTTTGTCCTATTCTCAATTATTAAAATTTGCACAAGAATTAAAATAAATATTAATTAAAAATCATTACATAAATAAAATTTACTAATAACATAATAGAATCTATAATAAAAAAGTTAAAACCTAAAAACACAATTTATTTTCTAATTAAAAAAATATTCTTATTGTTTCTAATCAATTTAATTAAGATTTAAAAATAGATATAAAAAATCTAGCAACCCTCCCCCCGCTAGATTTTGTCTTTTTATTATATTGCATTATCTATTTTTGTATATTGAATATTTAATGAATCAGCAATCTTTTTATAAACTAATTTACCATTAACAGTTTGTACACCTAATTTTAATGCACTATTGTCTTGAATAGCTTTTTTTCACCCTTTTGATGCAATTTCTACTACATAAGTAAGTGTAGCATTAGTCAAAGCAATTGTTGAAGTTCTTGGAACTGCTCCAGGAATGTTTGGAACTGAGTAATGAATAACATTGTGTCTTATAAAAGTAGGATCAGCATGTGAACTTATATGATTAACAGTTTCAACACTTCCACCTTGATCAATAGCAACATCAATAATAACACTATTTGGTTTCATTGTTTTTACCATTTCTGTTGTTACTAATCTGGGTGCTAACTTACCAGGAATTAATACAGTTGAAATAACTACATCACTTTCTTTAACAGCTTTTGCAATATTTGCATAATTTGATTTTAATATGTTTGCTTTGTGTCCATATGTTTCATATAGTTGTCTAATTCTATTCTCATTAAATTCAATTATAGTAACATTAGCTTCCATAGCTATTGCTAATCTAAGAGCTGAAGACCCAGCAACTCCTCCATCAATAATAGTAATATTAGCTTTTGGAGTTCCAGGAGTTCCACTAACAAGTACTCCTAAAGCATCTTTATCTGTATTTTTTAATAATAAATTTGAAGCAATAATAACTGCCATTCTTCCAGCAACTTCACTCATTGGACGTAATAAAGGTAAAGCTTTATCTGGTGTTTGAACAGTTTCATAAGCAATAGCAATGACTTTATTTTTGATTAATTCTTCTGTTAAATCTTTTAAACCAGCTAAGTGAAAATAAGTAAAAATAATTTGGTTTTCATATTTGTATTCTGATTTTAAAGGTTCTTTAACTTTAACAATCATTTCTTGTTTTCAAACATCTTCTACATTTTTAGTGATTTTCGCTCCTGCTTTTTCATATTCAAGATCACTAAAACCACTACCTAATCCAGCTCCTGATTCAACTAAAACTTCATGATTATTTCTAACTAATTCAACAACTCCCATAGGAGTAATACCAACACGATTTTCATTTTGTTTAATTTCTTTAGGTAATCCTATTTTCATATTATTCTCCTTAATCAAACAAATATATATAATAAAATGTCATATTATTTATGATTGGCATTTATGGTTTTATTTTATCACTACATATAAATCAAATATAAAATTGCAAAAAGCTTATTTATTTTTATAAATATCAATATCTAATTTTTTAAATAAGTTTAAAAAACTTTGAGTATTAAACACATTGTATAAAACTATTGCAGAAATTACTGATACTAAATATTGAATAAAATCAGTTATTAAAGATATTAATGCTTTAACATTAGCTTGACTAGTATCACTAGAATTAGAATAATAATTAATTACATAAGCATATAAAACATATAAAAATATAAAGAATTCAGAAATCATGATATTTAAATAAAATGGTAACTTATACATTAATAATTTAATTGAAACAAACATTAATATGTGAATAATAATTGAAATAGGAACATAAAAAGCTGCTCCTGAAACTAAATCAAAAATCATTGCATAAACACAACCAACAACTAGCATCATAGGACCAGGAATAAAAAAAGTCAAACTTAAAAACAACCCATCTGCAACTTGAAACAAACCAGTTCCTGCGATTTGAATCATAGAAGTAGTTAAGGCTATAACTGTTAATAAGCTTGACAAAATAGCTGTTAAAATAATATATTTAATACTTTTAAAATAAGAAATTCAATTAATAATTGTTTTTATGTTACTCATTGAATTATTCTATCTTATTTATTTTTTAAATACACTAAATAATAATTTAAAAAAGTTTCAAATAAAACCAGTTATAAAAATTAGTGGTCCTATGTAAATAACTAATAATACTCCAATTTTTTGTCCTAATGTTGCTACGTTTAATTTTAATAAATCAATTGTGCTAGTGTCTTTAAGAACTTTTGTAGCTCTTTGTAAAAAATTTGCATCAATTTGTGATTGTGAAAATCCTAAAACAATAATTCCAATCAAAATAACAATAATAGCTAAAACTAGAGAAATTAGTATTTTAAATATCTTTCTGAACATATGTTTCACTCTTTCTAAAACTATAATAACATAGCACTAAAAAATATCTATTATAATATATTCGATTTATTAAAAAAACTAATACTATTATGTAAGTAAATTATTTATATTTTTATTATTTACCTTTTAGTTAAATATAGGATAATAGAATAGCTAAAGATTCTTTTATTAAAGAGAAAAATATGAAAAATAAATCTCAAAAAAGATTATTATTTATAACTCTTATTGGGTCAATTACAACAATTGGTTCAACTGTTGTAAGCTGTTCTAATTCTTTATCTAAACACAATAATTCACAATCTTTTAAAACTATACCAACTGTATCAAATGTAATAAATAAAATTAATAATCAAAACACAAATATTTCAAATTCTTCTAATTTTATAACCAATCAAACTAATACATTAACTAATAAAGATTTTACTAATTTTTATCCTACTCAAGATTTTGAAAAATTTAATCCAAAAACTTTAACCAAAGAGCAAATAAAACAAATAATTTTAGATAATTCATTGTCATCAAATCACTTTTCACATTCCAAATTTAAGATTAACTCTTCTTTTGTATTTTTAGAAGGTAAAGATAAACAAGCTCAATTAGAATTAATTGATTTAGAAACTAATGAAGAAATAAAAGAAAATGTTCGTTGATATCAAAGAACTAAATATCCAGATGATGTTTTAAAACCTAGACAAACAAATGATTCATCTCAATTAAAACTAAAATATGATGGAACTATAATTAGTAAAATCATACAAACAATAATGCTCAAGTTAGTCAAATTTGAGCTGAATATAAAGGGTATTTATACTCAACATTTGTTGAAGTTTTATCAGAAAATAATACAAAAAGTATAAATGAAGAAAATCAAGCAAGACAAGAAGCTAAAAAAATAATTAAAGAAAATAATTGACAAAATTTGCCTGTCTTAGAACAAATAACAAAAGCTTATGAATGAGTAACCCTACGTTTCCCAGTTTAAGCATAAAACAAGAAAACATACTTATGTAAATTTTTGATCTCATAAGTTATGTTTTTTATAATGTAATGTCTAAGTGACTTTTTCTTTTGTTAAAAGCTCTAATAATATTTGATAAGTTTGCCAACTTTCTTGTAACTCATCATTATACACTTGTATAGTTTCGATTTTTTGTTTATTTACAAATACTTCAATTTCTTTAACTTCTTTGATAACATTAATCACTTTATGCTCAGTGATTTTGCTTTTTCCAGTCAGTCCTAATTTTGAATTTAGAATGTAGATGATGTAGTTTAAAAACACTAATGAAATGAAACATAAACAAATGTAGCCAACAATATGGTTTCAAGTTGATAAATACATTGGACGAAGAGATAATTTACCTTTTAATGTCTTGAAATTAGACTCAATTTGTCATTGTTTTGAATATAAATTAATAACTTCTTTTACTGATAAATCTGTTCTATTTGTTTCATAAACATAGTATCCATCATATTTTTGATCTTCTTGTATTTTTTCTATGTCAAGTTCATAAAATGCATCTTTGTTTATAGGTTTAAAGAATCTATATTTTTTAGATCCCGCTAAATCATCACAAGAAACAAGATTATCTTTATTCATTTTCTTAGTGAAATTTTGAATTAAAATGTCTCTATCGTTTTTGTCTTTAGTTGCTCGTTTTTGACTAAAACTAATTATTTGTCTTCTAAAATGTCCATTAATTCTTTTTTTATTGTATGAAGATGCAATATCACGAGTTTTGTATATCAAACCACCATCATTTATATAATCTTTTTCATCTAATATATACTCTTTAAATTGTTTGCTTCCAGCTTTCATTCTGTATGAGATTATGTATTTTCAATTCTTAGATTCTAAAAATCTAATATTTCTATTAACACTCATTCCTTTGTCAGCAATTATAGTTACACTGTTAACTTCATAAATATCTGCAATTTCAAGCATAAATGGTATTAAAGTATTTGGATCAGCAACATTTCCTGGAAATATTTTGTAGTGTAACGGTATTCCATTTTCATCAGTTGCCATACCTATAACAATCTGGTCTTCTTTAAATTTTCCATCTTTTGAATAACCAGGTTTTTTATAACCTTCACGAGAAAATGTTTCAAAATAAGTAGTTGTTGCGTCAAATCATAATACATCAATTTTTCTATTGGTATTTGCACAAATTTTTGCATTTAAATTTCTTAAAATTTCATCTTTGTTTTTTGCTATATAGTCTAATGATCTATAAAATGAATTTTTTGAATGAGTGTCTATTTTTTCTTTTTTTGCTGTCTTATAAGTGTTAAAAACACTTATTGGATTTTTAATTCTTTGATAAATCAACTGTAAAACAACATCTTTTAATGTTGTCGATTTTGTGGGAGAACAATCATTAAAAATATTGAAATAATCAAATAGTTTTTCAACTACTTCGTAACCTTTAAACCTTTCTAAAACTTCTTTTTTGGTTTCTTTTTTCTCTTTAAAAATTTCATCTAATTTAGTTCTTGCTTGTTCTTTTGTTCAAGACAATGGAAAGTTTGCAATAATTGCTTTGATAATTGCTAGCGGATCATCGTGATATTGTTTTAATTCATGCAAATATCCATATCCCAATCTATATACAAAACCTTTGTTATCTGGTCTTGGCACTCCAATTGATAAGTATTCGCCTTTTTTAACTCTTGCTATTGATGTTCTTCATTGTCTTTTTACATCATTTCTTGACTTCTTCACGTCTTTATTATATCATATTTAAGCATAAAAGCATAATAAATTATATTTTTTTATAAAAAATATAGCCGCTGAAAACTGAGTGTTTTCGCGACTAAGTGGGAAACGTAGGAAAATAATACAAAAAGTATAAATGAAGAAAATCAAGCAAGACAAGAAGCTAAAAAAATAATTAAAGAAAATAATTGACAAAATTTGCCTGTCTTAGAACAAATAACAAAAGCTTATGAATGAGTAACTACAAATATTAAGTATGACTGAAATGATGAAAAAATAAAAAATTAACTTCACTAGAAGTTAATGTAAATCCAAGGAATTTTAAAGAAGTTAATAAAGCTTTTGAAGAAAGAAATATTAAGTTAAAAGAAGGTCAATCATTTAAAGATTTTGGTAAAGTTGGATGAGCTAATTACAAAAAAATAGTTTATTATTTCGACACTAACAATACTAAAGAAATTAAAGAAGTTGATGTTGAATTAAGCAAACATAATGAATCTAGTGAACCAATGGGTGAATATGCAATTAAAATTAAATCTAAAACTAATTTAAATGAACAACTACCTAATTTAAATCCTAAAAATTTTGTCGTTAAAAATGCTTTTGTTAATAAAGTTAAAAAATGATGATGGATATGTTTTAATACTAGATCATTTTAATAATTTTGGAACTATAAAAGTAAAAATAGAATCAATCAAAAGACAAGGATTTAACTTTAAATTAGCAAACAATATTTTTGAATTTGATGTTAAAAAACATGATAAATCATCTGCTAACTTACAAACAACTAGTGATTATGGTGTGATTCTAACTAATGTAAATGCTAATATGTAATATAGCAATAATTATGATCAATGAAAAGATATTACAAGTGATAATTTTAAAATTGATAACATAAAACCTGGTAGTTTATCAATAAGATGAAAAAATACAAATAACAAATTTAGTTCAGATATTCAAAAATTTGAAATAATAAAACCAAGTATTATAGATAATGAAATTAAAGTTTATTCAAATATGATAACTGGAGTAAACAATATGATGGAGTATCGTTTAAAAGAAGATCAAAATTGAACTTCTATTAAAACTAATAAACTTGTAAAACTAAAAAAAAGAAATTATCAAATTAGAATTAAACCAAATCAAACAAACTTACCTTCTGAAATCCAAGAAGTTAATGTAATCAATGATATGAATTAAATAAATAAAAATCCAAATTCTCCCGAACCCCATATTTCGGACTAAAATCCAGGAAATGGGGTTTTTATATGTCCAAATTAGATTTAGAAAAAAGTTAAAAATTGTTAAAGAAGCTAAAAAACTTAATATTAAAAAGAGTACTTATTTAGCAAATAAATATGATATTTCAGTTGATACTGTAGAAAGTTTAGTTAATAGATTTGAAGCGTTTGGAATAGAAGGGCTAATTAATAAGGAAAAAAAGCCTTATTATAGTGCAAAGCTAAAACTAAAAATTGTATTATATAAACTTGAAACTAATCACTCATATGATGAAGTCGCAAAAAAGTTTAATATTATTTATTCATCAACTATAGCTGGTTGAGTTAAAAAATATAGAGAATATGGATTTTTAGGGTTAAATAATAATATAGGAAGACCTAAGAAAATTATGAAAAACCCTAATAAAAAACCAGCTAAAATAAAGAAATCACAAGTAAAAATCAATAATGAACAACAAATTAAAGAATTAAAAGAACAAGTGGAATACTATAAGTTGGAGGCTGAATTCTGAAAAAAGTTCCACACCTTGTTGACAAAAGAAAAATCAACAAGGAAAAAACAAAAGTAGTTTTAGAATTGTTAAAAACACATAAAAAAGTTAAGATTCCTATTCTCTTAAAAATAGCTAAATTACCTAAATCGTCTTTTTATGAATGAAAACATAAGTTAGAAAATACAATAGATAAAGATAAAGAATTAAAGGAAATGATTGTTGACATTTTTAGCAAATCATTTGAAACGTATGGGTATAGAAGGCTAAAAATGGCCTTAAAATCAAAAGGATATATTGTAAATCACAAAAAGATTTTAAGGTTAACTAAAGAGCTTGGAGTTCAGTGTATTAAATTTAGAACAAAAAATGGAAGATATAGTTCTTATAAAGGAACTGTTGGAAAAATTGCAGATAATGTTTTAAAAAGAAATTTTCATTCTTTACAAGCAAACAAACTTTGATGCACTGATGTAACAGAGTTTAAAGTTAATGGTCAAAAGTTATATTTATCACCAATTATTGATCTTTACAATGATGAAATTATTTCATATTCAATTCAAACCAATCCTAACTTAAACCTAACAAATTCAATGCTAGACAAAGCACTTAAAAAGGTTAAAAATACAAATGGTTTGTTGATTCATTCTGATCAGGGATTTCATTATCAGCACATTAGTTGAGCTAAAAAACTAGAAGAAAATAACATAACACAAAGTATGTCTAGAAAAGGTAATTGCTTAGATAATGCTATTATAGAAAACTTCTTTGATTTATTAAAGCAAGAAATTTATTATGGTGAAAAATATAATTCAGTAGAAGAGTTAACTAAAAGAATTCATAAATGTATTTATTGATATAACAACATAAGAATAAAAGAAAAATTAAAAGGATTGTCTCCTGTACAATTCAGAAAACAATCCTGTTATAATATTGAAAAATTTTAGTCCGTGTTTATGGTAGCGGGGGGGGAATACCTTTTAGGGCTTTGGATTTTTTATTATTCTTGATTTAATATATTATTTATTTTTTCTGAAATAATTGTAGCTTCGCCACCGAATATAGCTTGAATATTATTATTTTTAATAATATTTCCAACACTTCCTAATTTAATTAGTTCTTCAGTTTTTATTAAACTTTCATTATTTACTACAACTCTTAGTCTTGTAGCACAAGCTGAAACAGATTTAATATTTTCTTTTGAACCTAAAGCTTTAATTATTTCTTTTATTCTTTTTTCACTATTATCTTTGTTTTTTAATTCAAAATAGTCTTTTTTACTAATTAATCCTAATTCATTTCCTTTTCTACCTGGGGTTGGGAGATCTTTTTTAATAATTCAAAAATAAAATATTACAAAAATAGCAACTCCTTGAATTAAAGAAAAAACAAATGCTCAATAAAATCTAGTTCCTTTTAATACAGGTAGTGCCCCATATACCAATAAATCAATAAACCCTCTAGCAAATCCAACCCCTACATGAGCATTTACTAAATTCATAAATAAATAGCTTAATCCTGAAAAAGGTACATAAACCACATAATATAAAACTGGTGTAACAAATAAAAAAGTAAACTCTAAAGGCTCAGTTATACCAGTTAGGAATGAAACTCCCATAGCACTCATAATCACCGAAGCTGTTTGCTTTTTATTTTCTTTACTACTTGTTAAAATAAAGGCTAAACCTATCCCCATACAAGTACCTAAATAAGTTGGATAATCTTGAGTGAATTTTCCTGCATTAATATTTAAATTATTTTCAAATCATAAAAAAATTGGTGTTTGTTGAATTTTATTAACTGGTATAGAATTTATAAAATTTCAAATATTTTGATCACCAACAATAATTTGGGTATTGCTTTTTGTAAAACTTTTAAATGATTGTTCAATTTTATATATTGTTTCTTGATCTACTTTTGATTCTATTAATTTAAAAATTAGTTTATCATATTCTAAAATTTCACCAAAAGCAGATTGATAAGCAAGTGTGATTAAAATATGATGAAGTCCAAATGGCATTAATGCTCTTCCTAAAACTCCATAAATAAATCCATCAACACCTCTAGGAGTTTTTGATAAGCTTATTCCTATTTGATTAATTAATAATCCAACATAAGGTCAAATTAATAAAAATATTAATCCTAATAAAAACATACTGGGAATAATTAAAATTGGTAAAAATCTAATTCCAGAAAAAAAGTTTAAGGCACTTGGTAATTTTATATATTTAAACTTGTTATAAATTTTTACAACTATAACTCCAACTACAATAGATCCAAATAGTGAAGTTTGTAAAGAGCTAATTCCTAAATTAGATCCAACAATTGATTTTAATCATTCACCTTTGTGAATATAAAAAACATCAACTAAAACTTTATCATTATAATGAATAAAAGCTGACTGTGTTGAATTAAAAACTAAATAACCCAGTATTGCTAAAAAAGCAGCCGATCCTGATTCGCCTGTAAAAGTAATTACAATTGATATTGTAAATAAAATAGCCAAATTAGCAAAAACAATTTCAGACATTGCTTTTAAAGATTTACTTACAATTAATCCTGTGTGATTAGTTGTAGAAATATTTGCTCCAATTACTCCACCAATTCCTAATAATAAACCAACAAAAGGTAATATAGAAATTGGTAGCATTAATCCACGACCAAACTTTTGTAAAATTGCTGTTGTTTTTGAGGAAAATTGCTTAAAATTATCTTTATTAATTTTAAATTTATTAAAATTCATAGGTTTTCCTTTCTATATTAAAATTATATAAAAAGGTCTACAATATTCATATGATTTCAAGGAGGAAGTTATGAAAAATTATCAACTAAAAGATCATAAAAATAACTTAGTAGAATTAAACAGCTTGGTAGGATCTAAAGGTTTAGTGCTATTTTTTTATCCTAAAGCTAAAACCTCTTTGTGCACTTTAGAGGTTATAGAATATCAAAAACATTTAGATGAATTTAAGCAATTAGGATTTAATGTAGTTGGAGTTAGTCAAGATGAACCTAATAAAAATGATGAATTTTGTTGTGAACAAAATTTAAGCTTTTTATTACTTTCTGATTTAAACAAAGATTTAGTAAATGAATTTAACTTAACAAGTGAAACAATTGTTTTAGATGATGAACCATTTGTTAAATATGAACGTTCAACATTTGTTTTAGATAACCAATTAAATTTATTAAAAGAATTTAGAAATGTTGATCATATTGAACATGTTAGTGATCTTTTAGAGTACTTAAAAAAGAATGACTAATAAATTAGTAAGTTCTACTATAACTTATGATATTAAATTGTAATTAACCTTAATAGTTTTATTAAGGTTTTTATTTTATTAAATTTAATTCATCTTTTAAAAAAGAATTCCTATAGACTAATACTAAAATTATGTTGGAGAATTCTTATATGAATAAACTAACAAATAAACTTAAATTTGTTTTTATATCAAATATCATTCTTAATACCAAGCGTTCTTACTATTTCTTGTTATAAAACTGATTCAAATAAAATTGATCAAAAACCTAATAACAATAACAATTCAAATAATGATCAAAATCAAAATGATCAAACAAATCAAAATCAGAATCAAAATCATTTAAATAATAAAATAGATAAAAATGATGAAATTCAACTATTTAACTCACATTTTTTAGATATTAATAAATTAAAAGACCTAACACCATATCAAATTCATAAACAAACTAAAGATTATATAACTGGTCAAAAAGAATTTAATAACTTTGTAAAAAATAATAATATTGATTTTACTCTTTATGATCATAAAGAATATCAAAAAAACTACTGAGAACTTGCTTCAAAATTAGGAGAATATGGAAACATTGGAGAAGATAAAATTAGTAAAACTAAATTTTATAATCCACACATTCCACTTTCTTATTCAATAAAACAACAAAAACTAGAACAATTAAAAGATGAAGAAATTAAAGGTTTAACTGCTACAGATTTTGATTTTAAAACTTTAGTTAAAACAAATCCTTTTGGGTTTTTACCATCTAATTTAAGTCAATTATTGTCTTATGCAAGTTTTAATTCATTAGAAAAACTTTTTAAAATAAAAGATATTATTAATTTAAAATCTAAGCACGATGATATTAAAGGAAGTTTTGAGCTATTGATCAAAACAAAAAATAAAAAATACTATTATAAAACTACTAAAGATAAAAATAACTTTTTAAAAACTAATGAAGATTATTTTAAATACATTCACGAACGTAGTTTTCAATTAGAAATTAATGTAAAACAATGAGTTATTGATCAAGATGAAAAAACTTTACAAGAAATTCCTAGATTAAATTTTGCTAATGCTTCAGGAACTGCTTGAGTAATAGATAGAATTGATAATAAAGAAGATAAAAATAACTATAAACTTTTATTAGCTACAAATATTCACGTATTTAGTTTAAGAAAAACTTTTGATAAAAGTATTTTTAATAATAAAGTATCAGATCAAAAATTAAAAGAATTTCCTGTTGGATTTTATGATGGTAAAAATACCAAAGATACTGATGACAATAGAAATATGAAAGTTTATTTAAAAGCTAATAGAACAAAAAAGATAGATAATAAAAATGGTTTAGTTGAAACAGATGTTGATAAAAATGAATCTTTTGATGCTTTTGATGTTTATTCACAATATCTAGTTGCTCCTTACTATACACCTAGATACAGTGCTGATAATATTTATTTCAAAGATTTTAGTAAAAAATCTTTATATTTTAACGATAATGATTATTTATCTAAAACTAATAACTCTGGTGCTGATTTTTTAACTTTACGTTTAAAGATTGAAAAAGATAAATTAAAAAAACTTCTACCAAGTCTAGAAAAAATAATTGGTAAAAAAGAAGAAAAAGATTGATATGTTAAGTTTAGTAAAAATAAATTTAGTTCTTTACAAACTCAATTTTATGCAGGATATCCAAAAAACTGAAATCCATTTATAAGTGGCACTCAATTTAGAGGACTTAAATCTAAAGGTGGTTTAGTTGCAACTCAAAGAAAAATTTTAGAAGATATCTACTTTAGAGATATTTGATTAAAATATGATCAAAAGAAAAATAAAGAGTACAATTCACTAAATAATAATTGGAAAAAATATGAAAAACCCTTTATTAATAATGAACATGGAATGAATTTAACAATTGCTGATCAATTTTCAACTTTATATACAAATATCCCTTTTGGTCAACTTGCACTAAAACAAGGTGCATCTGGATCTATGGTTATTGATTCATCATTTAATGTAATTGGAATTCTAAATACAGAAGTTCAAGATGTTCCTGGAAGTAAATATATTTCAATCCCACTACCTGAATATGCAGGCAGAAAATTTACTTTACCAGCGTATGTTCAAACTAATGGTGTTATCTTATTTAATTCACTAAGCAATGATTATTTAACAAAAAATAACGAATCACCTAAAATAATAGATGGATTAATAGAAAAGTTAAAAGAAGATAAGTTAAAAACTATTAGTTTGAATCCATAAACTTATTTAAAATCCTTATTTTTTTACTTTAGTACTTTTCATTAAAAAGTAAAATAATATACTTATTATTGAATAGTTTAAAAAATAAAAAATTAGAAGGAAGAAATGAAAATAGCCGGATTTTGAAGAAGAGTTTTTAAAAGTCTTATCGACTCTTTAGCATTAGTATTTACTTTAGGTATTTACTTAATTATTTTTATTATTTTGTACATTAAAGGTAGTCCATCTTGAGGAATGAGAGCAACTGGAACTAAATATAGTAGTAATAAAATGTTTAAACTTGCATTATGAAGACTTTTATTCTGATTATTACGCTTTTTAACACTTGGAATTCTACTATTTATTGATTTATTTAGAATCATTTTAAAAAAGGGAACTTTTGCAGAAAAAAAGCTGACAATTTCATTATTATAAACCAAAAATAAAGAAGTTTATACTTCTTTTTTTATTTGATTTCTAATCTTAATTAAATTCACATTGTAATTTCTAAAAATTATTAATATAATTAAATAGTTTATAGAATACAAATGTGTGAGTGTCAAATAATTATGAAGAAATTATTTAATATTTTAGGTATTAATTTTTTACTAGTTTTATCAATTATTACAGCTATTTATTTAAAAAATAACAATAACACAAGTATTATTCTAAAAAATGAAAGCACAAATGAGACAAACAAAAAAAGACTAGAAGAACTTGAAAAAGAACTTTTAGAAACAAAAGATTTATTAGATAAAGAATATACTTTTAGTAGCAAATTACTAGAAGAAAACAAAAAACTTCAAGGCATCTTAAACGACTATTTGAAAATAAAAGCAGAATTAGAAGAATTTAAAGAACTTTTAGATAACGAATATACTTTAAATAATGAACTTTTAAAAGAAAAAGAAAAATTTAAGATTAAAATATCAGATCTAGAAAAAGAAATAGAAAATTTACAAAATCAGCTAATTCAATCTAATAAAAATGTTACTCAATTAGAAAATATTATTCAAGAAATTAAAAAAACAAGAACTAATAAAGAATCTGAAAATAAAAAAATAAATAAGCAATTAGAAGAAAAAAATCTGAATTAATTAAATTAAAAAAAGATAATCAAGGCCTATCTGATTCTATTAAAAATAATCATCCATCTCAAATTATTGATTTAATTAATAAGTCAAAAAATAAACTAGATTCAAATCAATTAGATAAATCACAACAAATAGCTATTAGTATTGGTGCTGGTTTAACTTTACTAGCAATATCAATTTGTGGAGTTGTTATTGGTTTAAATAAAAGGATTTTTAAAAAATCTAAAAAGATAAATAAAATAATAATTACTAGATAAATTATTTTTAAATAAGCGGCATAGCCATTTTTATTATGTTTAAATAGATATTTTTACTCTATTAATTTATAATATGTTTTTTAAGGAGAAATTTTTATGAAGATATTTGATTATGATGATGTGCAACTTATTCCTGAAATGTGTATTGTTAATTCAAGAAAAGAATGTGAAACTACTGCAACTTTAGGAAAGCACACTTTTAAATTACCTGTTGTGCCCGCAAATATGGCAACAATAATTAATGAAGAATTAGCTGAAAAATTAGCAAGGAACGATTATTTTTATATAATGCATAGATTTAATGTTGATCAATTAAAATTCATTAAAAACATGAAAGATAAAAACTTGATAACTTCAATTTCTTTAGGTGTTAAACCTGATGAATATAAATTAGTAGATCAAATGGTTCAACAAAATTTAATTCCAGACTATATAACAATTGATATAGCTCATGGTCATGCTTTAAGTGTTAAAAATATGATTAGTTATATTAGAGAAAAAATGAAAGATCAAGTTTTTATTATTGCTGGAAATGTAACAACACCAAAAGCAGTTAGAGATTTAGAATTATGAGGAGCTGATGCTACTAAGATTGAAATTGGTCCTGGAAAAGTATGTATTACTAAATTAAAAACAGGATTTGGAACTGGAGGATGGCAACTATCTGCACTTAAATATTGTGCAAAAACTGCATCAAAACCAATTATTGCTGATGGTGGATTAAGAGTTCATGGAGATATTGCAAAATCTATTAGAATGGGTGCTAGTTTTTGTATGATTGTAAGTTTATTTGCTGCACATTTAGAATCACCTGGAAAAGAAGTTGAAATCAATAATTGTATTTATAAAGAGTATTATGGATCAGCTAGTGAATATAATAAAAGTGAAAAACGTTATGTTGAAGGTAAAAAAGAATTAATTAAAATTAGAGGAAGTATTTTTGATACTTTAAAAGAAATGACTGAAGACTTGCAATCATCAATTTCATATGCTGGTGGAAAAGACTTACAAGCAATAAAACGTGTTGATTATGTTTTATTAGGTGATTATAAAGATTAATATCTACTTAATTGAATAAGACTTAAAAATATAATATAATTATAACGCCGCGATAAGAATAACATCTGAACGAGTTAGGACCGGAAGGTAGCAGCTATAAGGAAAAGTGTTCTGTATTGCGGTTTTTTATTTGAAAAACTATGGATGATTTTAATAACATATTAGATCTAATGATCTATCAATCTAAAAAAGCAATTAAACATAATGATATACCAGTTTGTTGTTGTATTATTGATGACAATAACAATATTTTAAGTATGTCTATTAATACAAGATACAAAAATAAAGATATTTCTCAGCATGCTGAAATTAATGCTATTAACAAACTAATTAACAAACTAAATACTTTTAATTTATCTGAATATAAACTAATTACAACTTTAGAGCCTTGTATGATGTGTTATTCAGCAATCAAACAAGTAAAAATTGATACTATTTATTATTTAGTTGATAGTTATAAATTTGGTATTCAAAACAACTATAGTATTAATGATCAAAACCTTAATTTAATTCAAATAAAAAACCACAATAAACAATCAGAATACATTAAATTATTAAATGATTTTTTTATTAACAAAAGATAATTTTTCTAATATAAACTACTAGTATTTGTTTATCTAATCAAGTACTAATATAAGATAAAATTATATTAGTTGGAGGGTAAAATGAATACAAATAAAGAATCTTTATATAGAACATATAGACCAAAAGATTTTAATAGTGTTGCTGGTCATAATAACATAAAAGAAATACTAGAAAAACAAATTAAAGATAATAGAATAAATCATGCTTTATTGTTTTCTGGTCAAAGAGGAACTGGAAAAACAAGTGTTGCTAGAATTTTTGCAAAAACTATTAATTGTTTAAATTTAACAAACTCAACAGCTTGTGAACAATGCAATAATTGTAAATTAGCAAATCAAAATCAGTTAATAGATATTATTGAAATTGATGCTGCTTCAAATAATGGTGTTGATGAAATTAGAGAAATTAAAAATTCTGTTTCAACTCTACCATTAAATAGTAAATATAAAGTTTATATTATTGATGAAGTTCACATGTTAACAAAACAAGCTTTTAATGCTTTATTAAAAACTTTAGAAGAACCTCCAGTTTATGCAATTTTTATTTTAGCAACTACAGAATTTAATAAAATCCCTCAAACTATTCTATCAAGATGTCAAATTTTTAACTTTACAAAAATTGATAAAAATTCTTTAAAAAACCGCTTGCAATATATAGCAAATCAAGAAAATTATCAAATTGAAAAAGAAGTTTTAGATGAAATATTTTATCTTTCAGAAGGTTCTTTAAGAGATGCTATTAATATTTTAGAGCAATTAATGTTAGCTACAGATGATCTAATTACTATAAAAAGTTTAAAATCAATTTTTTTAATTGCAACAAAGCAAGAACAATTACAAGTAATTCATCAATCATTAAATAATAACACTAGTTTTATAATTTCTTATTTTCAAAAAGCAAATGATCAGGGAATGAATTGAGATGTTTTTGCTTTAGGTTTAATTGAGATTTTAAAAGAAATTATTGAATATAAACTAACTAATAACACTGAATTTTTAAATATTTTAGAAAAAAATGAAGTTGAACAATTTAATAGTATAAATGTTAATAATCTTTTTATACTAGCTGATAATCTAGCTGAAGCTTATTTTAAAACAAAAGCCGCTAACATTAGTTTTAATTATTTATTATTAAGTTTATTAAAAACAATTAATTCAAATAATAACAACTTACAAGCAGTATCAAAAACTATAAACACAAAACAAATTGAACAAAATCAAGAAATTTTAAAACCAAATGATATAACACCTAAAATTTTAGATAAACCTATAATTGATGAACCTGTTATACAACAACCTATAATTGATGATTTGTTATTAACAAAAGATCTTGATGATCAAACCTTAATTAAGAACACTATTGAAAATGACAAACCACTAGATAGTACTAATTTAGATGATCAAATTAATGAGTTTGATTTTTATAATCAAAAAGAACAAGCAATAGATGAGATTTGTAAAACTCTTAGTGAATTAAAAATAAAATTTAATATTCATATTTCTCAAGCCATAGATAGTAAAGTAAAAATGCTTTTTAATGAAGATTTAATTAGTATTTTAATAGAAACTAAAAACTATAAAAATCAAATCCATAATATTGAACAATTACTTGAAGACTTATTTTTACAAAATGATGATCAATTAGTAAATGCTCAAATAGCTTCTGAATTATTTATGTTATTAGATAGTAAGATCATTTCTTTAACTAATGATGTAATTGTTTTAAAAACTCAAACAAAAGCCCAAGCTAATTTAATTAATGATTCAATGTTAGATAATCATGTTTTACAACAAATTTATAATTGATTTAAAAAGCCATATTTAATTTTTGCTATTGATAAAATGAAGTGAGATGAAATTAAAACTATTTTTATTGATTTAAAAAACAAAAATAAATTATCTGAATATAGTGAAATTAATTTAAAACAATTAAAAGAAAAATATTTGACTATTAATGATGAAATTGATCAAGATTTAATTAATAAAGCTAAAGATCTATTTAATGATGATTTTATGATAGGTGATTAAAATGTTAGAAACTACATTTGATGAAATTATTGAATCAATTAGAACAAATCAAGGTTTAACTAAAAAAACATCAGAAAGATTATTAGTTGATTTATTAATAAATAAAGATAAACTAAATCAATTTATTGATCAATTAAATAAAACAAAACAATTAATTTCAACTTGCAAAATATGTGGGTATTTAAGTGAAAATGATAAATGTTTAGTATGTAGTTTAGAGAATAGAAATCAAAATATAATTTGTATAGTTTCAACAATTTTAGATGCAAAAAACATTGAAAATGCTAATAAATACAAAGGGGTTTATCATATTTTAAATGGCGAAATTAATCTAAATAAAACATTACATTTGATAAGTTAAATATTAGTTCTATTTTTAAAAGAGTTAATGACAATACTGAAATTATTTTAGCTTTAAATTCTACTTTTGAAGGTGAGTTAACTGCTAATTATTTATACAAATTACTAAGTACTAAAAACATTAAAATTACAAGATTAGCTAAAGGAATACCAATGGGAGCTAGTTTAGATTATATGGATGAATTCACTTTACAGAGTGCATTTCTTAATAGAAAAAAATATGGAGAATAATAATGTTTATTACATTTGAAGGAATGGATGGTAGTGGAAAAACTACTACTTTATTAAAAGTAAAAGAAGAACTAGAAAGATTAAATTATCAAGTTTTAATTACAAGAGAACCTGGTGGAGAAGCTATTGCTGAACAAATTAGACAAATTATTTTAGATAATAAAAATAGAGATATGGATGCTTGAACTGAGGCTTTACTTTTTATAGCTTCAAGAAATCAACATTTACAAAAAGTAATAAAGCCAGCTTTAGAAAAAAATATTATTGTTATTTCAGATCGCTTTATTGATTCAACTAGTGCTTATCAAGGAAGTGCTAGAAATATTGGTGTTGATGTAGTTAATCAAGTTCAACAAATTGTTTTAAAAAATTGTTTACCTGATTTAACATTATTTTTTGATGTTTCTTTTAGTGAAGCTGAAAAAAGAATGCAAATAAGAGGAGAAAATTCAAAAAATAGACTAGATGAAGAAAAAAGTGACTTTAAACAAAAAGTATATCAAGGTTATTTAGAACTAGTTAAAAATAATCCAAAACGTATTAAAGTAATTGATGCTAATCAAGATATTGATCAAGTTTATAACCAAGCTATAAAAATAATTTTAGAAAAACTTAAAGAAAATGAAAAAAGAACAAGTAATTAGTAGATTAAAAAAACTAATTGATAATAATAGCTTATTTTCAAACATTATTTTAAATTGTAAGGATGAACAAACTAGTTGAGATGTTATTTATCAAATTATTTATTATGCTTTTAATAAGAATGTAAAAGATCTTGATTTTAATAAATTAAAAGATCAAATCCAAAATAACACACATGTTGATATACTAACTATTGGAAATAATATTAATATAACAAATCAAGAAATATTAGATCTAATTAATAAAATGTCTTTATCAGCAACTGCAACACAAAATATTAAGTTTTTTATAATTAAAAATGCTCAAAATCTTAAATTAAGTGCTGCTAATTCTTTATTAAAATTTTTAGAAGAACCACCTATTAATACTTATGGAATTTTACTAACTAATAATTATAGTGAAATTATTAATACTATTTGATCACGTTGTCAGTTAATTAATATAGATAATCAAACTCAATTAGATAACAAACTTAACAGATTTGAAGAATTATTAATATCTAAAAATAAAGATGAGATTTTATTATTTAATAAAGAAATGAAAACCATGAATAAAAATGAATTAGTTAAATTGATTGATGATGCATATAATAGAACTATTATTTATCAATTTGCTAATTTGATTAGTTGTACTTTAGAAATACTAGATGATTTAAAATTTTTACCACTTACAAACATAGCTATAGATAATTATTTAATTAGAATTGTAGAACAAATTTAATGAAAGTTTTAAATGATTTATTAGGATATAAAAATAGAAAATTATATCAAGATAATAAGATGTTTAATTTTACTTTAGATAGTGTATTAGTAGCTAGATTTTGTAATTTAAATAGTAAGAAAAAAAAGATTTGTGATTTTGGAACTAATAATGCTGTTATTCCTTTGATTTTATCTAAATATACAAGAGCAAAAATTATTGGAGTTGAAATTCAAAATAAAGCAGTTGAAATAGCAAATGAAAATATTAAGTTAAATGGTTTAGAAGATCAAATTGAAATCATACATGCTGATATTAAAGAATTTAGTAAATTACATAATCAAGAATTTGATTTAGTCGTATGTAATCCTCCTTTTTTTAAAATGGATGGTAATCCTAAGTTAAAAGAAATTTCTTTAGAAGTTGCTAATGCTAGACATGAATTATTAATTACTTTAAAAGATATTATTAAAAGTGCCTCTAGATGTTTAAAAAATAAAGGTAATTTTACTATAGTTCATAGAAGTGAAAGATTAAGTGAAATTATTAATTTATTTTATAAATATAATATTTATCCAAAAAGATTAAGATTAATTCAATCTAAAAAAACAGATAATGCAAAAATGATTTTATTAGATGGAATATATCAAGGAAATGAAGGAATGGAATTATTACCAACTTTAATTACACATAATGATGATGAAACTTATACTGATGAATTGTTAAAATACTTTCACGACTAGTATATTAAATACTAGGAAGTATTATATAATTCAAATAGAAAGAATAAGTATATGGATGTTACAAAATTAATTTTAAGACTTGATCAATTATCAAAAGAACACTCTAGTACAACTGGAGTTACTAGTAGAATCATTTTAGACAACATTGAATTAATTACTAATTCAACTATTTCAAAAGTAGCTCAAATCACTTATACTTCTCCAGCTACTATTACTAGATTTTGTCAAAGACATTTAGATATTTCAGGGTTTAGTGAACTTCAAACTTTATTAAGAGTTTATTTAAATCAACAAGAAGAACAAAATAGACTTTTACTTCAAAATAAAGATAAAAAAATTTCTAAATTTGAAGAAATTAGTAAAGCTATTAACGCAACTGATGCTTTAATTGAAACAAACCAAGTTGATAAGCTAGTTAAAGCAATTTATAACACTAAAACTGTTGCTTTAATTTCTTATGATAATAGTGTAAATCACGCTGTTACTGAGCTTGCTGAAAAAATGAATCTAATTGGTATTTCACCAGTAATCATTAATCAACAAGATTTATTAGATTACTATACTAAAATTTCTGATTTATCTTGAGTATTTATTGTTATTTCTCACTTTGCAGAAAACATTACTACTTATCAATCAATTGTTCAATTAAAGAAAAATGGTTCTAGAATTGGATTAATTTCAATGAATAAACCAAGCAAATATTCTAGTATTTGTGATTATTGAATTAAATACGCAGTTACTGATGCTGATCCATTACAAAAAATCAAGCATTCTGCAAACTTTTCTTTACTATATGTTGTTCAAGTTCTGTTTAACAGAATTCTAACTAATGATCATAACCGTTTTGAAAAAATAATTAAAACTTTAAAAATTGAATAATTATGAGCTTGTTTAATATTAATAAATCTAAAAAATACCTAATAGCAGTATCAGGTGGACCTGATAGTGTTTTTTTATTGTGTAATATTGTTAAACTAGTTGATCCAAATGATTTAGTAGTTTGTCATGTTAATTATAACTTTAGATCAGATTCAAATAATGATCAAATGATTGTTACTAATTTATGTAAACAATTGAATTTAAAACTAGAAATATTAAATATAAATAAAGACTATAGTTTATTAAAACAAAATTTTGAATCTTGAGCTAGAGCACAACGTTATGATTTTTTTAATATGATTGCATCTAAATATCAAATTTATAATCTATTAGTTGCTCATAATTTAAATGATTTAATTGAAACTTATTTATTACAATTACAAAGAAATAATTTGGTTGATTATTATGGGTTAAAACCCGTTAGTCATTATAAAGATCTTGTAGTTTATAGGCCTTTATTAGATATTAAAAAATCTCAAATTCTTAACTATTTAAACACTAATAAAATTAGCTATGCAGTTGATTCAACTAATAGTGATATTAAATATCAAAGAAATAAAATTAGAGCAACTTTAAATGAAAATAACTTTACTAAAATCTTAGATCAAATTAATAAAGCAAATAATAATTTAAACAGCATAAAAAAAATAGTTGATAACTATTTAAAAAATAACATTATTAATAACGAACTTAATTTAACAAAAGAACTTTTTTTATTAGACCAAACTTGTATTCAAAGAATAATTTATACATACTTTAAATTAATTAATAAAGAAAATCTATTATTAAACAGAAGTAATAAAACTATTAGTGAAATAGTAAAAAGACTAGTCAATTCAAATAAAAATTATTGAAAAATTAACTTAAATGATCATAGTTTAATTAAAGATTATAATAAGTTATTTGTTATTAAAAATAGTTTATTAGAACCAAAAACTATTATTATTAATGATTTAAATGATTTAATTAATCAAACAACTTTTAAAAATATTAAAGAAATTGAACAAATCATTTTAAAAGATAAAAATTTTAGTTATGTAATTACAACTGATTATGAAATGTATAAATCAATAACAACAATTGCAAATAAAAAAACTAACCGTTATTTTATAGATAGAAAAATAAGTTATAAAACTAGATTATTATCACCTGTTGTATATAATATTAAAAATAAAATTATTTTAAATAAAATTAAAAAGCATTATTAGTTTTTGATTCTCTAATTTGATTAAGTTCTTTACATAAATTAATCAATTTTTTAACAACACTTGATTGATTAATAATAGTTTGACTACAAATACAAGGTACTTTTTTATGTATTTGTTCAAAAATAACATCTGCTTGTTCGTATCAAGATTTATTTGAATGATTTAAAAAATGACACATACTAGCAATACTTCCAACAAAATAATCAGCATATCTAATTAAAGGATGAGAATTTGACTCAAACTGAACAACTTTTATTTGAATATCTTTAAAATGTAAGTTTCAATAAAATTCTGTTTTTATATATCCTTCTAAAGCTTCTAGTTTTTGTTGTTTATTTTTAGTTTTGATCATTGTTTTTCTCTGATCAATATAAACTTTTATGTTTAAAATATCTTTATTATTAATTAGTTTTTGACTTGATAGAGATTTAATAGTTCTTTCTATTAATTTTTTACCATCATATTATAAATTGCTTCTATTTTAATTTCTTTACCATACTTTGAATCTCAGTTTTTTAAACTACTAATCATAGCAATATTAGTTTGGTTGTTAAATCTAATTTTTGATGATAAGACTTTTTTATTACTTAAAGATAAACTGTTTCACTTAACTTCTTTTTTACTATCATAAGGTTTTAAATCAGTTTCAACAGTATTTCTATATTCTCTAATTGATTTTTCAGTTTTTAAAATATTAGATTTAATTTTAGATTCGTGAATTTGAATATTTTGATAATCAGAATCATTTAAATAAAATCCACCCACAACAAAAAAATCAGAAATAGCATTACCACTTTCATCTAAATAAAAATTTAAATAATAAGTCATAAAATCACCACTTTAAAAAAAGGAGACATAGTCTCCTTCCAGCATAGGGGTGCCCGTACTCTGCACTTAATAGTACATACGATCAAGATATTCTTCATTCCCTACGTCTTACCGATATTATAATAACATAGAAAATACCAATTTAAAAACTACAATGATAAAGCCGTCATTATTTATATTTGGATGTGATAATATTAAATATTATGGACATTAAATAGACTGGAGAAACAGATGAACAAAAAGAAGAAAAAATCTACGTTTTGGTTTTGAATAATTCTAATAATAGGTTTTATAATTTTACTGTCAGTTATTAGTATAACTTCTAGAGGAACTACTCAAAATTTAACTATTGAACAATTATATAACTTATTTGATCAATGTAAACCACTTAATAATGTTGTTTTACAGCGTAATAATATCCAAGGTATAGATATAATCACTGGATGATATAACAATGGAAGTGGTTGAACTAAATTTACTGTTAATACAAATCCAAATGCTATTAACGGTTTTAGTGATGCTTTTAAAAATTTTGTATGGCGTTCTAATACTACTCGTTATACTGAGTCATCTTGATTCTCACTACTTTCATCATTATTACCAATGCTAATTTTAATTTTATTCTACATTGGTTTATTTTACTTTATGGCTAAAAGCGGAGCTGCTGGAGCTGGGGCTAGTGGTTTATTTGGTATGGGTCAAAATAAAGCACGTAGAGAGAAATCTAATGTTAAATTTAGTGATGTTGCTGGTATTGAAGAAGAAAAATTAGAATTAGTAGAACTAGTTGACTATTTAAAACAACCTGCTAAATATGCATCAGCTGGTGCTAGAGCTCCAAAAGGAGTTTTAATGGAAGGACCTCCTGGAACAGGTAAAACTTTACTAGCAAAAGCTGTAGCAGGTGAAGCTAATGTTTCTTTCTTTTCTATAGCTGGTTCAGAATTTGAAGAGATGTTTGTTGGGGTTGGTGCAAGTAGAGTTAGAGAAATGTTTAATGAAGCTAAAAAAGCTGCCCCTGCAATTATTTTTATTGATGAAATTGATGCTGTTGGTAGAAAACGTAATTCAGCAATTGGTACAGGAACAAATGAACAAACTCTAAACCAATTATTAGTTGAATTAGATGGATTTGAAACTAATTCAGGAATTATTGTAATGGCTGCAACTAACCGTGTTGATGTATTAGATCCTGCTTTATTAAGACCTGGTCGTTTTGATAGAGTTATTCAAGTTTCTCTACCAGATATTAAAGAACGTGAGCAAATCTTAAAACTACACGCAAGAAATAAAAAAATTGATCCATCAATTGATTGACATAGAATTGCTGAAAGAACTCCAGGATTTTCAGGTGCACAACTTGAAAACGTTTTAAACGAAGCTGCTATATTAATGGTTAGAGAAGGTAAAACTGTAATTGGTATAAATGAAATTGATGAAGCTATTGATAGAGTAGTTGGAGGACCTGCTAAAAAATCACGTGCTATGACAATGCATGATAAAGAGATTGTTTCTTATCATGAATCTGGTCATGCTTTAATTGGATTAAAACTAGAAAGTGCTTCAAAAGTACAAAAAGTTACAATTATTCCACGTGGTAATGCTGGTGGTTATACTATAATGACTCCAAAAGATGAAACACTATTTTCATCAAAAACTGATCTATATGCTATGATTGCTGGATATTTAGGTGGTAGAGCTGCTGAAGAAATTAAATTTGGTAAAGATAATGTAACTACTGGAGCTCATGATGACTTTGATAAAGCCACTGCTATTGCTAGAAGAATGGTAATGCAATTTGGTATGTCTGAATTAGGTATTACTAAATTCTTAACTATGGCTGATGAAGCTTATGGAAAAACTGAAGGTAGTTATTCAGAAAAAACAGCTGCTAAAATTGATGCTGAAGTTGAAAGAATTCTAGAAGAATCATATAAATTAGCTATTAAAGTAATTAGTGAAAATATGGAAACTTTAGAATTATTAGCTGAATCATTAAGAATATTAGAAACTATTACAGCTGAACAAATTGATTACATCAACAAAAACAAAAAACTTCCAGAAGCTGTAATTTATGAAAAAGAAAAATACAAACAAGAACAAGAAAAGATAAATTCTGGAAAAATTATTGATTTAGATATCAATGATGTTAAAGAAGATAATAAAGAAAATAATTAATATAACTAAAAAACCAAGACTTATAAAATCTTAGTTTTTTTCCTACGTTTCCCAGTTTAAGCATAAAACAAGAAAACATACTTATGTAAATTTTTGATCTCATAAGTTATGTTTTTTATAATGTAATGTCTAAGTGACTTTTTCTTTTGTTAAAAGCTCTAATAATATTTGATAAGTTTGCCAACTTTCTTGTAACTCATCATTATACACTTGTATAGTTTCGATTTTTTGTTTATTTACAAATACTTCAATTTCTTTAACTTCTTTGATAACATTAATCACTTTATGCTCAGTGATTTTGCTTTTTCCAGTCAGTCCTAATTTTGAATTTAGAATGTAGATGATGTAGTTTAAAAACACTAATGAAATGAAACATAAACAAATGTAACCAACAATATGGTTTCAAGTTGATAAATACATTGGACGAAGAGATAATTTACCTTTTAATGTCTTGAAATTAGACTCAATTTGTCATTGTTTTGAATATAAATTAATAACTTCTTTTACTGATAAATCTGTTCTATTTGTTTCATAAACATAGTATCCATCATATTTTTGATCTTCTTGTATTTTTTCTATGTCAAGTTCATAAAATGCACCTTTGTTTATAGGTTTAAAGAATCTATATTTTTTAGATCCCGCTAAATCATCACAAGAAACAAGATTATCTTTATTCATTTTCTTAGTGAAATTTTGAATTAAAATGTCTCTATCGTTTTTGTCTTTAGTTGCTCGTTTTTGACTAGAACTAATTATTTGTCTTCTAAAATGTCCATTAATTCTTTTTTTATTGTATGAAGATGCAATATCACGAGTTTTGTATATCAAACCACCATCATTTATATAATCTTTTTCATCTAATATATACTCTTTAAATTGTTTGCTTCCAGCTTTCATTCTGTATGAGATTATGTATTTTCAATTCTTAGATTCTAAAAATCTAATATTTCTATTAACACTCATTCCTTTGTCAGCAATTATAGTTACACTGTTAACTTCATAAATATCTGCAATTTCAAGCATAAATGGTATTAAAGTATTTGGATCAGCAACATTTCCTGGAAATATTTTGTAGTGTAACGGTATTCCATTTTCATCAGTTGCCATACCTATAACAATCTGGTCTTCTTTAAATTTTCCATCTTTTGAATAACCAGGTTTTTTATAACCTTCACGAGAAAATGTTTCAAAATAAGTAGTTGTTGCGTCAAATCATAATACATCAATTTTTCTATTGGTATTTGCACAAATTTTTGCATTTAAATTTCTTAAAATTTCATCTTTGTTTTTTGCTATATAGTCTAATGATCTATAAAATGAATTTTTTGAATGAGTGTCTATTTTTTCTTTTTTTGCTGTCTTATAAGTGTTAAAAACACTTATTGGATTTTTAATTCTTTGATAAATCAACTGTAAAACAACATCTTTTAATGTTGTCGATTTTGTGGGAGAACAATCATTAAAAATATTGAAATAATCAAATAGTTTTTCAACTACTTCGTAACCTTTAAACCTTTCTAAAACTTCTTTTTTGGTTTCTTTTTTCTCTTTAAAAATTTCATCTAATTTAGTTCTTGCTTGTTCTTTTGTTCAAGACAATGGAAAGTTTGCAATAATTGCTTTGATAATTGCTAGCGGATCATCGTGATATTGTTTTAATTCATGCAAATATCCATATCCCAATCTATATACAAAACCTTTGTTATCTGGTCTTGGCACTCCAATTGATAAGTATTCGCCTTTTTTAACTCTTGCTATTGATGTTCTTCATTGTCTTTTTACATCATTTCTTGACTTCTTCACGTCTTTATTATATCATATTTAAGTATAAAAGCATAATAAATTATATTTTTTTATAAAAAATATAGCCGCTGAAAACTGAGTGTTTTCGCGACTAAGTGGGAAACGTAGGAATTATTGATTTAGATATCAATGATGTTAAAGAAGATAATAAAGAAAATAATTAATATAACTAAAAAACCAAGACTTATAAAATCTTGGTTTTTTTAATCTTTTAATGCATTGATCGGAATTACAATAATTCCATCTTCTTTTCTTTTATATACTAAATTACCAAATCCAACTATTATACATTTATTAATAGGTGGTTTATTTTTACTTCTAGTTATAGCATCAATTGCTTTGTTTAATTGTTTTGCTGCTTGCTCTACTTGATTAAGTCCCAGTTTTATTTCAATAGCACATCATTCACCGTTTTTAAATTCAATAACAGCATCTAATTCATTATCTAAATAATCTTGATAATGATAAACTTTAGCTTCATTTGCTTGAGCATAAACTTTTAAATCTCTTATTACTAATCCTTCAAATAATAAACCATATAAATTCAAATCACTCATTATTTTATTAGGTGTTAAATCTAATAAAGCACAAGCTAAAGATGGGTCACAAAAGTATTTTTTTTCTTGTTGTTTTACTCTTAAAGAAGATCTTGGTATTTAAAGAGTAAGGTTCTAAATTGCTAAATAAGAACATATTATTTAAAAAATCCAAATATTTAGATAGAGTAGGACGCGAAATTGAATCAACTTCATTTTGAGAAATATCGTTGATTATTGAACGCTCACTAACAGTAGTAGATACATTTCTTGCTAGGGATTTTAAAATCAATTTAATATAGTTTGAATTGTATGCATTATTATTTTCATCTAATAATTTACTTTCTAAAATAGAGTCAATATATGACCTTGGTAACACTTCACAATCATTAAAGCTAGTTTTTATATTTTTAGGTCATCCACCTCTAACAATAAGATAAGCTAATTTCTTAAAATCTAATTCATCAACATATTTGGTTTTAATCTCATCTAATAAAAGATCTTTAAGAGATAGTATGCCAGTAGAATCTCCCGACTCAAATAATGTCATGGTGTTCATTCTAAGTCTTACAATTCTTCCGGCTCCACTATGTAAAACGCCTTTATGAGTTGGAGTTGATGAACCAGTTAAAATGAAAAGGCCATTTTGACTATATTTATCTACTTCTTCTCTTGTAGCATCTCATAAACTAGGAACTTCTTGTCATTCATCTATCATTCTTGGGAACTCTCCTTTTAACACATATTCAGGATTAAGAATAGCTAATTGTCTATTAGAAAAAGCATTAGCTGCACTACCAACAAGAAATTCACTATTTGAGTTTTGTCTCGATGTTCATGTTTTACCGCATCACTTAGGCCCTTCAACACAAATTGCACCTGCTATTTTGAGATGTTTTTGTATAATTTTATCCATTATTCTAGGAATATAATTATCATTGTTTATTTTCATCATAACCCTTCTTTTTATCGAATCTTATTTAAGTTTCACATAAGTATTTGTAGAAATAACTGAAATTATTTTACCAAATTAGTTAATAAAAGTTTGCCAAATTTGCCGTTAAAAGTTTACCAAATTAGTCAAAATTTATGAAAAAAGTTTACCAAATTTGCCGAATTTAATGTAAAAAATATTTTAAATTCTCTAGCATTTTTGTTAAACATCTTTTTTAAATATGTTTAATAACTATGGTTTTAAGTCAATTTTGATTCTTTGATTTTTCATAAAAAAATCACATTCCTAAAGCACATTTTAAAACAATAAAAAAGTGAAGTTTTTAACTTCACTCTGTTATAAAATTTTATTTTATACAAAAGCTATACTGCTAATTACAACTCATAAAGGTAACATTATAACTGCTAATAAAGTTGTTAGTGTTGAACATTGAGCTGCAAATTCATCACGCATTTTATATTGAATAGCATATAATACTACAACTGTTGCTGGTGGAGTTGAAGCAAGTATTACCATTGAAACTGCTACTTCTTTTGAAACTACTCCAGTTTTGTTTAATGCTAAGAAAATTAAAAATACAAATAAAGGTAATAAAACTAGTTTTTGAATACTAAATATTCATACTCATTTATCTTTAACTGCTTTTTTAATATCAGAGCTTGCTAAAGTAATACCAATTGCAATTCAAGTAATAGGAGCTGCTAAGGCACCTAGTTTTTGAAGTGGTGTATGAATTATTGGTAAAGTTTTACCAAACTCAAATCAAGCAACACCACCTTTTTCAACTGTTTTAAAGTTTTCTCCAAAACTTTGACCTGGAATTAAAGTTGTTAACCATAAGATTAATCCTAAAAAAGTACAAATAACTATAGGATTAACAAATGTCTTTTTCATAGCATCTTTAAAGTTTTTCTTTGATCATTTAACACCTGAAATCATCATAAAACAAAATGAATATAAAAATACTCTATAAGCAATATTTCAAATATTAGCAGCTACGAACCCAGAATTTGGATAAATAACTTGGATAATTGGAAATCCAAAAAATGTAGTTGAACCAAAAATAATCATCATTCACATAATTAAAGCACGACTTTGACTCATTGAACCATCAGAATTTAATGCTTTATTATCTTGAATCATTTCTGCTGATTTTTTAGCAAAATTTGGTGCAAATTTACTTCATAAAAATGCAATAACATTTAAAAGAATATAAAATGCAAATGAAACTCCTAAGACAACACCTTGTTCTTTTAATTGTTGAATGCTTGCAGTTTTCATAAATCCAGTTAAAACAAGTGCTGGAACTGCAATTGTCATAACTACTTTAACTAATCCTGCTTTTCATTCTTTTTTTAATATGTTTGCTTTTGTTAAACCATAACTTAATAAAATAGTAACTATTGTAGCAACAATTGCTCCTCATAGTTTTTGATTAGTCATAGTCTGAATAAAAGCTTCTTTAACCCCGTTCATATATCTCCTTAACTCATCTTATAATTTATTTTTGCAATCCCCAGTTGTTAAATATTCATTTAAATTATCTAATGAGTATTCGATCATATTTGAGGCTGCTTCATCTGTATATGAACCAATGTGTGGTGTTAATAAAACTTTTGGATATAAATCTAATAATCCTTTAATAACTGGATCATCTATACTATCTAAAGTTTTAAATAAATAATCTTTTTCTGTATTTCAAACATCTAATCCAGCTCCAGCTAATTTATTAGATTTAATAGCATCTAAAATAGCTTGTTCATCTTGGATTTGACCACGTGAAGTATTAATTAAAATAGCTCCATCTTTCATTTTACTAATCAATTCTTTATTGATCAGTTTATCGTTTTGTCCTTTAATATAAGGCATATGAAAACTTAAAATATCAGCATTAGCTAACGCATAATCTAAATCAACATATTTAATTACATCTTCAAAATTACTATTTGGTTTAATATCATAACCTAAAACTTCACAACCAAAAGCTTTAAACATTTTAGCTGCTTCATAACCAATACGTCCAGTTCCAATAATACCAACAACACTATTTTTTAATTCTTTAGAAAATCCATATTGATCCATTTTAAAGTTTTTATTAACTGATTGATATGCTCAATAAGCTGATTTTCTAGATAAACTATGAGCTAAACTAAATGCCAATTCAGCAATAGCAGTTGGTGAATAAGAAACCACTCTAGCCATTTTAAATCCAAGTTCATGTCCTGTTGGAATATCAATGTGATCAAATCCAACTGTTCTAGTAAATACATATTCAACACCTTGGTCTTTAATAGCTTGTAATAAAGTTTTATCTAATTTATCAGCATCTCTAACAATAACACAATTATGATCTTTAATTAGATCAATTCTATCTAGTGTTAAAACCCCTTGGGCTAATGTTAATTCATAGTTGTATTTATTTTTTAGTTTTTCAAAAAATTCAACCTCTGAATCTCTTACCCCAAAAAATATAACTTTCATATATTCTCCTGTTTATTTAGGTATTTTAAATTTAGACATAAAATATCTAATAAACAATTTTCAAAGACTGTACTTACCTTTAATAAAATTTCTAAAATTTATATTCAAATTTATCTGATACATCATGCCCTTAATTTAACTATTTACCATACAATAAAATTATATAATTTCATAAATTTAAATTTTTATTAGCACCAAAAATTAGAAAGTAATCTTCTTTTATTCATAATAATTTGATATTGTTTAATACTTAAAATAAAAATTTAGCAACCGTAAAAAATAGAACTACTAATACTTAATATGGTCAATAACTTTTTCATTAAATTTACTCCTAATTACTTATTTAAAAACAATTTTTTTACAGTATAGAGATTATGTTATTTTTTTCAATAATAAATAAAAAACCAAATACATTTAGTATTTGGTTTAACATTTTATTATTCATCAACTTCACTTAGCATTGTACTTGGTTCAGCATTTCTCACTCTTTTTGTTGAAACTCATAAAGAAGTAAAGAATGATACTAAAATTAGTAAAATACAAAATACTACTGATACTCAATATACATTGATTGGAATTGAAAAGCCATTTGCTGAAAAGACTTTATCAATTATTGAAGTACTACTAAATACAATAATTGTTGTAATAAATGAAATTAATAAACTAAATATAGTAGCTATTCCAAGTGTGTAAAACATTACTTGAGTATTTGTATATCCCATCGATCTTAACATTATCATAAATGATTTATATTGAGAAATATAAATATCAGTTATTAGCATAATTAATAATGAAGCACATAACATAATTGCTGTAATTATAATTATTGCTATATAAATAGCAGTTTTAACTATTTGATTTAATAACTGTTTAGTTTCAAAGGTAAAATCAACATCAACTATACCTGCTTTATAATCACTTAAGTTCATTAGATCTAAAATTCCAATACCTAATCTTTGTTCTGAAATTAATGAAACTGAACTAGTAATAATTAAAGGTTCACTAGAATTTGAAAAGATTGTATTGTAATAGTAATGTGGTGAATAGCTAAATGTATCTTTTTGGCTAATAAAAGCTTGTTTTCAAGGATCTTTATTATTTACTTTTAATCAATTTGTAGTTTTATAAGTGTTAAATAATTCACCTTTTTTAATGATTTTAGAAGTATCAAATGGGCGATAGTCATAATTAGTTGATCTACTAATATCAAATCCATATAACATATTAGCTAAATCAGAATCAACTAAAGCATAAGCTTTTCCATAAATATCAATATCATCAACTTTTTGTAGTTTAATTTTTAAATCTTTATTCACATAACTAACATTTTTATCTTGTAGTTTTAAAATTGCTGGAACACTTTTTCTTTTTCCAACAGCTCTTCTATAAAAATGAGGCACTGAATTTAATAAAATATTTGGAATAGATTTATCAGCTGAAGGTGGATTAACTCCAAGAATTTTTTTAGTATTATTATCTAAAATAAAATACTCATAATGATTATTTGCTCATTTTTCTTGTTGAATAGAAAAATCATAAGGTCTAATAGCTAAATAAGCTGTATCAGATTTAAGATCTTTAATTACTGATTGTCAACCATTTTTAACTGATTGTGGAACTAAACTAGCATTTAGTTTTTTAATAGCTGGGTATTTATAGTTTCTTGTATGATCATCAGTTTTATCTAAATCACTAATAACTCTTTTAATATCTAATCCGTGTTCTGTACTTTTACTTCATCCACTTGCATATAAAACAAAGTCTTCTCAACTAACTTGATCAGTTATTGGAACAAATAATAATAAGTTTCTTAACTGATAATATGGTCTTATAAATGATTTTGTAATTTGTCCATTATTATTAATTACAAAATCACCAAATAAAGGAGATTCATCAACAATATTTTCATGTTGTTTTGCAACTAAAGAACTATTTGAATTATTAGATCAAATATCTATAACTTGTCTTTGAGTAAATTTATTAACATCTAAATTATAAGGATTTAAATAGTAGTATTTTTCATTATTATTTTCAACTACTTCATATCCATAAGAAGAACTGTTGTTTTTATTATTAATAATTTGAATTGGTTGATCTTCTCATTTAGTATGTTTATTTACATATTCAGTTTTTAAATAATCTGAATCATCATATATTCAAGCTTGTTTTGGTAAAACATTAAAATCATTATTTCTTGTTTTATATGATAGTTGAATATTATTTGCAGATAAATTTGAAATGATATTATCACCAAATTTGTTTAATTTATAGTTTAAGTTTTTATTAACAATAGTTGGAATAGTTAAAGTATTTGTTTTATGATCATAAACTTTAATATTATTTAAATAAATATCATTGTTTTGATTTTTATCATAAGGATTATTAATAATTTGATAAAGTTTTTGAACTTGGTTATTTGATAAAAATAGTTGATTTTTTTGTTTATCACTTAACTTATAAGTTTGTTGATTTTTATCTAATCCTAAAATACTATAATTAGTTTCAACATTATTTGATTTAGGTTTAAAAATAGTTGCTAATTGATCTTTTTGTGGAATTATAGTTTGTTTTTGTCAACCAAAAGAAAATTGAGCTCTTCGAGACTTACTTGTTAAATAAGATTTAATAAATGAAGGAGAATAACCTAAAATTAAATTTAAAATTTTTTCCTTTCATTCACCTGTAGTTTGCACTTTATCTTTAAAAATAGTTTTTAAAAGTTCTCCAACAAACTGAGTTAAAGGTTGAGTAACATTATTAGTTTCTTTAACTTTATCTATGTCATTTTTAAAACGTTCGTTTAAATCGGCATCATTTAAAATATAAGCATAAAGTTGTTCTATTGTACCAATTGAAATACTTTTACCATTTGAAATACTAATTTGATATGAAGCTCAATCTAATAAGTTTTTATATAAATTAGAGACTCCAGTTTTTAAATATTCTTTAATAATTGATTTATATGGAGTAAGGATTTCAGCATTATTAGAATCATTATCTTTATTAGTATTAATTTTATAAATTAGTTGAGGTAGAACTGAAGAGTTTTGATTTGATAAAGTATAACTATTTGGATTTTCATAATAATTAATAGTTCCACTAGGATCTTTAATTTCTTTATAAGTATTATCAATTTGTTCATGACCATTTCAAAAATTAAATACATCTTTTCCTAATGGACTATTTGACAAACTATTATAAATTTCATACTGATTGTCATAATTAACTTTTTTAAAGTAATTATCTTTAGCATATTTAGTAACACTAGGAATAGCTACACCAGCTGAAACAAATAAAGTTCCAATAAACACTAATACTAATAACAAACTAAAAGGTTTTTTACCAGATTCAGTTAGTTTTAACATTAATAAAGTAGCAAATCTAGGTTTTTTAAAAATATGTTTATGTAATCAATCTGTAATTTTTGGTTTAGATCATTTTTTAGAACTTTTTATAATATCTAAAACTGGTTTTTTAATATGAAATAAAGCAACTAAAAATGAAAATACTCCAATTAAAACTCCAAAAATAATAATAGATATTAAAGGTGCTAACCAATCATAAATTAATACATTTGTCTTAAAGCTAAAATAATCTTTAAAAATAGCAACAAACGGAACTTGTAACATTGTACCAGCCATTCAACCTAAAGGTATTGCTATAAAAACTAAAATCACAGCATATGAAACATATGATCATGAAATAGTTGCACTTGAAGCTCCATTTGCTTTTAAAATACCAATTTGTTTAGAGTTTGCTTGAATTGATTTAATAACTCCAACAAATACAGCTAATGCTGAAACAAGAGTGATTAAACTAGCCATTAAAAATGTAGCTAATGAATATCAAAACGAAATTTTTTGATATAAAGTTCAGTTTAAAGAATATCAAGAATTACTAAATTCACGTTCTTGATAAAATGTTTGAATTTCAGTTCCTTTTTGTTTAGCTAAAATGTTATCTCTAATTTTATTTGCTACTGAAAAATGATCAAAATATACATTTTTAATATTTAAAGAATTATTTTTTTTAATTAAAAAGAAATTAAATGTTGAAGTTTGATCATTTGCTGTTGCTGAATTTCCATCACCTAAAATTTGATTAATAGTTGCAAAATCAGCATAAATCAAACCACCAGAATCAGATTTTGGCAAAGGTACATTTGGATCTGAAGTTGGGAAAAATGAATAAGTATCAACAGCATAACCTGTAACAATTAAACCTTTAGCATTACCTAAAGTTAAACGATCACCAATTTGAATTTTATTAGCTTTTGCAAATTGTTTACTTATTGTTATTTCACTAGCACTACTTGGAGCGTGTCCATCTAAAATTATGTAATTAGTAAAATCTTTATTAGTAATATCAACAATTCTAAATGTTTTTTTAGTAATTGGATCATTAAATATAGTTTCTGGTCTAATGTATAAATCATAACCATTAGCTAAAGCAGTTAGTTTGTGGTGAGTTAGAAATGCAGCTGTAATTGGAAAATCTGAAGCAACTATTGTTTCAAGATCATTTGTTTTACTAGTATAAAAATTAACAGATTTTTCACCAATATTTGCAAACGGATCAGCATTCATAGCTAATATATCTACAAAACTATTATTTTTAAATATTTCAGGTAGCTCTTTTACATTCTGAGAATAAATATTTGAATTTGAAACAAAACCTCTTAGTTCTTGAGTTTCAGTATATTGAACAACATTTTTTATATCAACTTGATCACCAAAATTTTGATAAGTGATTTGAAGTGGTCTTAAAATTCCTTTAAAACCTTTTTTGACTAACTCATTAAAAAATTTTTGATCTTGTGAATTTTGTTCTTTATTTTCTGAACTTATTAAAAAATTCATTTTTTCAAATTCACTGCTTGAAACTGTTGAATCAAAAGTTAAAGTATAAAGATTATTATTATTTGCAATGTATTCTTCTTTATATGAAGCTTTATTATTTTCAAAATATTTACCAAATAAAAATTCATAAAAATATTTGTGACTATTGTCTTTATTAATATTTGATTGTTGAGCCAATTCACTATCTTTGTTTTGTAGAAATGTTTGAATAGTTTTAAAAAAATATTGAGAAAGTGATTCAAAAGCATAATATGAATAAAAATAAGTTTTTAAATCATCAGGATTAGTATTTTTTAAAGTTTCAATTCTTGATTTATCTTTAATAAACTCTGCTCAATTACTTTTAATATTTTTTTCTTTATTATAAAAATGTTTATATCAATTTGGATTAGATAAAGTATATCTTCCAATTACAGTGTTTCTAATAGCTGGATCATTTTTAGATAATAGTTCAGCCATTGTATTAAAAAATGCATCATTTATAGCAAAATCAAAATCTTGTTGTTCTTTTGCTAATTGCTTAATATCATTTTGGTTATCTTTGTAGATAAAAATATCTTTTTTCTTTGCTCATGCATCTTTAAATTCTTGTGAACTTGTTGTGATTGTTAAAAGATTTTTTTCACCATAAATATCATTAAAAGTTAAATTAAAGTTATCATAACCTTCATTTTTAAAACCAGTGTATTGTTTATTTACAAAATCAAATATAGGAATAAATAAAGGATCTCCTTTTTCAGGTTTTGCTTTACTTCCAACTGTTATTTGATATGTTGAATCAAATTTTGGTGATTTTGAGTTATTAACAACTTGATCATAAGCTGAGCTTAATCTTTTATTAGTAGTAAAAGAAATTGTTAAAATACTTGAAGCGATGAAAGTTAAAACTACAATTACAACTAATTGAAGTTTGAATTTTAAAATTCATTTAACTCCTTGTTTTAACATTAGATATAAATTCTTCATGACAACTTCTTTTCTATTGTTAATTATTAAAAGTCAAAAACTATGCCATATTAAGCATAGCGAACCATAATAATATAATATAATAATAAAATGTGATTTAATATTACAACTATAAATTTTTTATTCAATTTAATAGGTAAATCAAAATGTTAAAGTTTATTAAAAATAATAAGTTATGAGTAGCTATAATTTCTGTTTTTGCTATTTTTTTAAGTAGTTTTGGAATTTTTGCAAAAAGCTATGTTGATTCAAACAAACAAAAAATAGTTAACAAGGTACAAAACTATGTACAAGCTAGTTCATATGCAATTCAATCTAGAATTTTAAAAGAAACAGAAAATCTTAATGAAGCTTATCTTAATCAAAAGATTGGAAAAAAATCATTATTAAATGAATTTAGTAGTGATTTTATTTGACGACCTAATAATAGTAAAACAACTTCAACTGATACTATTTCTGATCTTTGAAAAACTTATTTTGGTTCATCTACTAACATATTAGATAAAAACTTACAAATACAATATAAAACTAATAATCAATATAAAAGTATAGAAAATTCAAAAGGAGAAATTACTCCACAAAACATTGATTTTTTATTTAGTATAAGTAAATCTCTTGAGAAGTTTTTAAATGGATTTTCACCATCTTTAGCTTCTCTTGGATTATCATTTATACAAAATACAGTTTTAAATAATAGAGATGATCCTAACTTTAAAAACTATAAAGACGGATTAAATAAGTTTGCTGATGTAATTGAAAACAATAAAAACCTTTTTAGTTATTTAGCTAAACTTTTAACTCCAAAACAACTAGAAAAAGATCATTATAAAAATCTAACAATAAAACAAGCTTTAATTAAAAATATTAATCAAATAGCAGCAGTAATTGCTGATAATAAGGAATTTGCTAAAGAAACTGAAGTTGATAAAATTCCTGAAGCATTAGATAAAATTTTAGCAGAATTAGGTTTAGATTCTTTAGGTGAAATTATTGGTGAACTAATTAGTAGTAAAAATGGTTTTCAAAATTTAGGAAAAATTTTTAGCAAAATTAAAGATATTTTTACATCACAAAACTTTCAAAAGTTAAAAACAAAAGGTTTAGAATTAATAGATAAAATTACACCATATTTAGCTACTTATTTATATTCAGAGTTATTTTTTGGTTTATATTATGTCACTCATGAAGAATTTAAAAACCCAAGTGATTTAACAAAGCAAAAAGTTAATGTTAGTAATTTTTCAGCCTTAGTTAATAATAAAATTGATTTAAATGTATTAATAAATGGTTTTCTAAAAGTATTAAAGGATAAAAAAAGTTTTGATAGATTTTATAATTTTATTTTTAAGCGTTTTAATGAAAATGAAATATTTAATAGCAAAAATAATATAGGCTCAAATAATGGTGTTGGAAATTTAATATTTGATTTAATTAATTGAGTAGAAA
The DNA here is from genome assembly GCF_000011445.1 of Mycoplasma mycoides subsp. mycoides SC str. PG1. Lineage (NCBI taxonomy): Bacteria > Bacillati > Mycoplasmatota > Mollicutes > Mycoplasmatales > Mycoplasmataceae > Mycoplasma > Mycoplasma mycoides. The sequence goes on along the minus strand of NC_005364.2, from coordinate 36,536 downwards.
AAAAATTACATAATTTTTCTAATTTATTAGAAACATTAATAAAATTTGCTGATTTTGCTATGTCTGATGAAAAAATTAAGAAAACATTTGAAGAAAACATTAAAAATTTTATTACAAAAAAATTAAATGAATTAGGAACACCATTAGGCAAATGGCATGTAGAAATTAAAAATGGGATACTAAATATTTCTGCTGGTTCTTCATGATTAGCGAGTTTAACAGCTAAAATAGAAGTTTTTAGCAAAGATGGTATAATACCTAAGATAATTGATGTTCTTAAAAAAATTCATGGCATTATCAATAATTCATCTGAAACAATAATAAAACATATAAAAGAAATTTTTTATCTAGCAAAGGATAATATTTTAGATTTTTCTATAACATCAAAAAATATATCTGAAATTATAATGACATTTAAAGAATTGCTTATAAATAAGAAAATATTAAATGTTAATGTCAAAGCTATTTTAATAAAATTGTTGGATATAAGTTCAATATATGACATATTAGAATTACCATATTCAAATAGTGCATTAAAGTGGATTCTTGAAAGATTTGCAAACGATAAAATTGAACCACATTTAAAAAAAATTAAATCTATTTCTGAAACATTGCAAAAAAATAAATTTATACAAAATGCAGATAAGATAAAAGAACAACTTCCTAAATATTTAGATTTATTTTCTAGTCATTTTAAAAAATATGAAAAATCTAGTGACTTAAAATTTAATCTAAATATTAGTTTATATAAAGGTAATATAATTGAAGACTTCATTCTAAAATGAATTAATTTCTTATTACAAGATTCAGAAAATAAGGAAAATCCATTGCTTCCTATAATAAGATTAATTACTAAAAAGAATAGTTTAGAAACTTTAGATGATATTAAAAATGAATGAGTATCTAAAATAACTAATATTTCTAAAAAAATAGAAAGTTTTCAAAATATATCAAAAATTAGAGATACAAAAATTGATATTCCAAAAGAATTATTAAAATATTTTGGATTAGAAAGTATAAATAACCAAACCATTTTACAGCTTCTAGAAATTTTAGGTAAATACTTTGATGATTATTTATCTAAAAATCCTAATAAAGTAGTTGGTATTAATATTTCAAGTCTTGGAAAAGTTCTTACTGCTTTAACAACAAGAATTGGAATTGAGTATAAAAAAGGACTTGAGAAATATAATTTTTTATATGAAAAAAATACCGATCAAGATAAAACTAAAACTATTCTTAAAGCTCTGGTTTATGGATTTGATACTCATGATAATAGTAGTGATGTAGGTTCTGATTCTATTAAAAATAGAAAGCCAGAATCTTATTATAATTGAGATAAAATTCATTTTTATATTAATGGATCTAGTCAAGCTATTACTTTAGATAGAACCAAATTAAAAGATGATTCATCTTATTCTCCTTTACATATGCTATTAGGAATAAATCCTGATAAAAGTTCATATTTAAAAGATTCACTGGGTTATGTATTTGGTATTTTATTTGGTGGATTACCAGCAAGCGATTCAAATTATCAACTTTCAATTGAAAACAAAACTGATGTAACTTCAATTCTTAATGTATTTAATTATGTTTTAGATAAAAAAGACAAAGAACTTAAAAAGCAAGAAGAACAAATTGCTACTAAATATTATGATAAAAACGCTTGATCAACTAAGATATTAAGTAGTAATGAAAATGAAATTATTTATCAATTAATTAGATTAAAATCTTCAGATACTAAAGAATCTAAAAGATTAGGTACTAGATTTGAAGTTAAATTATTAAAAAATAAAAATAATCTTTATTGATCAATTAATAGAGTTATAGCTCTAGATTATAAAGCAGTTTAAAACTGCTTTTTATTTAACATATAATAAATATCAACTAATCCTTATACAACTAATCCTTATACAACTAATCCTTATAGATATATATTAAAAATAAGGTTATGAACAATTTGAAATTTTATATACAATAGCTTTTATAGTTAATAAACATTTTTATATACAAGTCAATATGCTGGTTTTGGTATAATTTATTAGTTAGAAGGTGTTTTTTATGGATCTAAAAATAAGAGCAATTAGTAATAAACATAACTTAAGAATTTCAATAGTTGATATTTCTGAAACAATAAAAGAGATTACAGATTTACAACAATCAAACACATTAGCTAATATGGTTTTTTTTAAGTTTATTTGTTGTTCAACTTTAATTGGAATGCAATTTAAAAATAAAGAAAAGACTTATGTTAATTGAAATGCACCAAATTCTTTAACTAAAACTATGATAGCTGAATATCATGATAGTAAAATTAGAGCTTATATACAAAATAAAAATGTAAATATTGATAATTTTAATAATAAAGATCTTAATGAAATTATTTGTTTAATTGCTTCTAATACAGGTGATTTAATAGTAAGTAGAGATTTGAATTTAAAAGAACCATATGTTTCAAATATAGAAATTGAATATGGAAATATTGATTATGATTTTATGAAGTATTTTAATCAATCAAATCAAACTAAATCATTTATAACAACTGAAGTTAAATTTGATGATAATTTAGAAATTAAAAAAGTAGTTGGAATTTTAGTTGAAATGCTTCCAAATCATACAAAAGAAGATTTAGACTATATTTCAGAAAAACTAGGTAATACAAGTTATGTTAAAGATGTATTAGTTAAGTCAACTAATTATTATGCTATTGTTAAAGAAATTGATAATGATGCAACTATTTTAGATCAATCAACAATTAGTTTTGAATGTACTTGTTCTTATCAAAAAGTTTTATCAACATTAAATCTTTTAAATCAAAATGATTTAAAAGATATTATTAAAGATAATAAACCTGTAGAAGTTGTATGTGATTTTTGTAATCAAAAATACCAAATACAGATACAAGACGTGCTAACATTATTAAATTAAATTATGTTAAAATCTATTAGAATTATTGTTTTATAAAGAGGGTAATTATGGCTAAAGACAAGAAAAATACTGAAGTGTCTATTAACATTGAACAAATCCAACCAATTAGTAAAAAAGACCCTGATTTTGAAGAAATAAAATCATCAAAAAAATCTAAAAAAACTAAAACTATCAAATCAGAACCTGTTTTATTAGAAAAAATGGATCAAAGAGAATATATTGTTATTCCAAATGATCAAAAGTTTGAACCAGGAATCAAAGGACTAAAACAAAAACAAAAACTTCAAAAACAACTAACTAATAAATATTCAAGAGATATTTTAAACAAAGGACATATAATCACAACTCAAGACTATAAACCAAATTTAGATAAACACATTATAGAATTAAAAAATGTTCAAAAATCTTATATTACTGGTGATCTAGAAACTCCTGTTTTAAAAGGAATTGATATTAAGTTAGACAAATCAGATTTTATTGTTATTTTAGGTCCTTCTGGATCTGGAAAGACTACTTTTTTAAATATTATTTCAGGTCTAGATAAAGCTAGTCAAGGAGATGTTTTTGTTTTAGGATCAAATCTTTCTTTACTAAAAGACTCTCATATGACTAAGTTTAGAAGAAGAGCTGTTGGTTTTGTTTTTCAACAATATAATTTATTAACTAATTTAACTGCTAAAGAAAATGCTGAAGTTGGAGAAAATCTTTCAAGTAAAAAAAACGGAATGTCAATTGATGAAATTTTTGAAACAATTGGTATGAAAGATCAAATGCATAAATATCCCCACCAAATATCAGGAGGACAACAACAACGTGTTTCAATAGCAAGAGCATTAGCTAAAAATCCAGATATTTTATTTGCTGATGAACCAACTGGAGCATTAGATGAAGAAATGGGACGTAAAGTTCTTGAAATTTTAGTTAAAGTTAATAAAGAGTATAAAACCACTGTTATTGTAGTTACTCACAACCCAAACATTGCAAAAATTGCAAATACTGTAATTCATATAAAAAACGGAATTATTTATAATTTAGAACATAACGCACACCCAGCAGATCCACAAACTATTGAATGATCATAAAAAAATGCACCACCTAGTGTATTTTGTTTTTTATTATTAAAAAGTTCTAGCAGCTTCTATAACTTCATCAATAATTGTTTCTACTCTTTGTTCTGGAGTTAATTGTAATAGTGGAGCTACTTTTACTCCTGCTAGTAAAACAGTTTTGTTAAAATCGATTCCTAAAAATCTCATAGCTCCTTCAACATATTGAGTGTGTTGTCCTCAAGGATATCATCCTAATGGTGCTCCTTGAACTCCTAAAATTTGAGCTTTTAAATTAGTAATTAAACCAATTACATCTCCTTTTTTAGAGTATTTGTATGAAAATGTTTCATTAGCAACTGAAACGTGATCAATAAATGATTTTAATGTTACTGGGGTTGAAAAATTATACATTGGACAAGCAATTACTAATTTATCTACACTTTTTAATAAATTAATATATTTTTTAGTAACTTCTTGTTGATAAAAAGTTGAAGATGTTTCTGAAGTTAAAATACTAGTTCCAACTTCATCTTTATTTAAATCAACAATAATAATTTCATCATCTGGGTTAAATTTTTTATATTCTTCTAAAAATCTATTAGTTAAAGCAACAGAATTAGATACTTCATCTGCTTGAGCAGTTGTTTTTAAAACAAGAACTTTACTCATGTTTTACCTCCTATTGTTATTTTATAGTTAATATCAATATTTTGTTAGTTAATTATTAACTTATATTCTTTCTAAATTATATTTTATTACTAGTATAATTTATTATTTAATGTATAATCAAAATATTATTAAAAAAGATTTAAGTTGTATTACTCGATCTATTAATAATTTAGATTGGAGGTAATATGAACACTGGTATAGTTAAATGATTTAACGATGAAAAAGGTTTTGGTTTTATAACTAATGATTCTGATAATAAAGATGTTTTTGTTTATTATTCAAATATTAATGTAAATGGTTATAAAGCTTTAGAACAAGGTCAAAAAGTAACTTATGAATTAAATAAGGGTATAAAAGGACTAGAAGCTTTTAACGTTTCAATCACAAATAAATAGTTATTTAATAATAATTAATTAAATATCAGATAGTATCTGATATTTTTTATTTTCTAATTAGATTATTTTAGTTATAATTATATTCTTGTTTATGTTTTTAAGTTGTATTAGTATTATGTTTTTTATATAATTCATATGAGTTAATTTAAAGTAATTAGCTCCTTGGCTGTTTAAGCCCAAAAGACCATAAGGAGGAATAATCTAAATGATTAAAAAATATGAAGTAATGTATATTTTAGATCAAGATGTAAAAGATACAAAAGAGCTAGTAAGTAAATTAGATGCTATTTTAGCTGAAAATGGAAAAATTTTAGAATCTAATGATTTAGGCTTATTAGATTTTACTTATGAAATTAATCATAAGAAAAAAGGTTTTTATCATGTAGTTATTGTTGAAGCTACAACTCAAGCAATTAAAGAATTTGAACGTATTGCAAAAATTGATAAAAACGTTGTTAGAACACTAGTTTTAAATACAGAAAACATCCAAAATTATGAACAATCAGTTGTTCTTTCAAAAACTGATATGACTAAATATGAAGAAGAACAACGTGAAAAGAAAAACTTTAGAAAGCCATTTATTAAAAGAGAAGAAGCTGCTGTAAAAGAAAGCAAATAATTAAGGAAATTATGAATAGAGTAAATTTGGTAGGTAGAATTACAAGAGATTTAGAATTAAGAGTAGCAAAAAACGGATCTAAGTTTGTTTTTTTTACAGTTGCTGTTTCTGAATTTTCAACCAAAGAAGAAAAAACTAATTATATACCTTGTTCTGCATTTGATAGAACTGCTGAAAATATGGTTAAGTATTTATCAAAAGGAAGTTTAATTTCAGTTGAAGGAAGAATTACAACTAGAAACAATCAAACACCTGATGGTAAATTTGAAACAATTGTAAATGTATTAGCTGAAAGAGTTAATTTCTTAGAACCAGCTAAAAATAGAAATAATATGACAACTGAACAAAACGATAATTTCACACCTAACCAACCTACTCAACAAAATAGCGATTCATCATTTGACGATTTAGTAGTTTCAGATGATGATGAACTTTCAATTTTATGAGAATAAGTAGAAAGGTATAGTTTTCATGCAAGTTAAAAAAATTAAAAAAAGAAAAAAAGTTAATTTTTTCCAAAAAAACAATATTAAATACATCGACTACAAAGATATTGAATTACTAAAAAAATTCATCTCACCTAATGGTCAAATTTTACCAAGAAGAATTACAGGAACTTCTCCAAAAGATCAAAGACAATTAGCTTTAGCAATTAAAAGAGCTCGTCAAATGGCTTTATTACCATACGTAATTGAATAATTTAATAAAATAATATAAAGCAAAAAAGCTGCCATAAGGGCAGCTTTTTTGCATGTTTAATAAATCAGACTTTAGCTAAATAGATAATAACCTTTTAAAAACAAAGATTAATATCAAAGTTTGCTGTTGCCAGCAATTTTAGTTTATCACAAGTTTGTAGAATATACTATATTTTTTAAAGGGTTGTTATTGGTGATGGATATAGCTTCTGTTTGTATAGTTTAAGTCGATATAAAAAGATATAATAAAAGTTTTATAGATATAATATTGATATATTAAAGATATAATAAAGGTATAGTAAAGATATAGTAAAATGCTTATTTAAAATAAATAATTAATGAGGTAGGTTATATATGTTTAACAGAGAAAGTGAGCAAGTAGAATTTAAAAAAAGTGCAGCAGAACTAAAAGAAGCTGTAATTTCACTGTGCGCAATGCTAAACAAAAATGGCCATGGTATTCTTTATTTTGGAATTAAAAATGATGGAACAATTGTTGGTCAACAAATTGGTAAAACAACTACAACTGATATTGCAAATGAAATAAAAAATCATATAAAACCAAATATACATCCTAATGTTGTTGTTTTAAAACAGGACGATTTAAATTATATTTCTATAGAAGTAAATGGTGCTGAAAGACCGTATTCAGCATATGGAAAATATTACACAAGAGTTGATGATCAAGATCAAATTATTTACAATAATGAACTTAGAAAATTATTTCAAACCAATGAATTTACTAATTTAACTTGAGAAAAAAATAACAAAGTATGGAGAAGATGAAGTTGATGAAAATCTTTTAATAAATTATGTAAGAAAGGCATATGATCTAGGAAAGTTTAATTATATTTTTAACTCAACCAAAGAAGCGCTAATAAAATTAGATCTAATGGAAAATGATAAACTAAATAATGCCGGATATTATTTATTTTCAAAAAATAAACCATTAACTGTAAAACTAGGTAAGTTTTTAACAGATGAAAGAATAACTCTTATTGATAATATTAGATTTGAAGGAAATATTTTTGAATGTATTGACAGATCTATTGAATACATACTAAAAAACATAAATCAGGTCTATGTTTATGAAGATTTAAGAAGAGTTCCGCGTCCAGAAATTCCAGTTAAAGCAATTCGTGAAATTATCGTTAATAGTTTTGTTCATATGAGAATAACTAGTGGTGATTATAACGAAATATCAATTTTTCCAAGTGAAGTCAGAATTTATAATCCTGGTCATTTTCCATTAAATACTATTCCAGCAAATTTTGCTGAAGGTAAAATTTCATCTAAGCCAATGAATCCACTTATAGCTACTACATTATATAAAAATAATCTTGTAGAAAACTTTGGAACAGGTTTTCAAACTGTATTTAGTTTATGTGATAAGTACAACATTAAATATTCATATGATATTTCTAATTTTGGATTTACTTTTAGCTTTTATAGAAAAAAACTGATGATGAGTTTTTGAGTGTTCATGAAAATAGTAATAGTGTAGAAATTAAAACAGAAGATATAGTAGAAAATATGAATTTATCTTCTTTAGAAGAAGATATTTTAAATTATTGTGATAAAAATCAAAAGATTTCATCATTAACAGAATTGGCTGATGAATTTGATATGTCTTGAATAACAATGCAAAGAACAGTTAAAAAACTAGTTAAGAAGAATATTTTAAAAAGAATTGGTTCAAACAAAACAGGTTATTGAATACGCATTGATAAATAACATATCTTTTTTATATATCAAAATAATAGAAGGAAGCGATATAATACTGATATACTAAAGATACAATAAGATACATCAAGATACAATAAATCATAAAAAGAAATAATATAGATATAATATAGATATAATAAAAATATAATAGCAGCGCCAAAAGCGCTTTTTTATTTGAATAATTTGCCGATATAAAAATATTTACAGCATATTGTAAATATTTACAACCTGAGTTAATATAATCTTAGGAGATGAATGTTTGATGAACTCAAAAGTTCAGATGACTCACAAAGAATGAGCAAATAAATTTAAACTTAAAGTTCAAAAAACTGGGTCTTTTATGGCTGGTATGATTATGCCATCAATTGGTGTTTTACTAGCTTGAGGACTTTGAACAGCTATGTTTTTATATGATTTTGATCATAATAAAAAACTAGGTTGATTTGATGTACCAATGTTAGGAAGATTGGTTGAACCAGAAATTAAATGACTTTTACCAATATTAATTGCATTTAATGGTGGTAGACTAGTTTATGGTTTAAGAGGTGGAATGATTGCAACTTTTATTATAGTTGCAACAATTACTGGTACTGATCATATTTATAGTCATTATATTTGACAAAAAGTAGGAGATAAATGGGTTCATCCTGGTTCACCAAACCAATTTATTGGTGCTATGATAGTTGGACCTTTATCAGCATTATTTTTAAAAAAAGTAGAAAAATTATATTTACATAAAATTAATCCGGGCTTAGAAATGCTAGTTAAAAATTTTGGATTAGCAATTTATGCTATATTACTAGGTTTAGTTGTATTTTGAAGCTGAGGATGAATAATGTGGGGTATTACTTTTGTAATGATCTCAATTATTAAATTATTTGGAGATAATAAATGAGTTGCTCCTTTATTAGGTTTTTTTACTGAACCAATTAAAGTATCATTTTTAAATAACGCTTTAAATCACGGTGTTTTAGGACCTATTGGTTATAATGAAATTCAAATTCAAAGATCTAATGGAGTTGCAAACCCTAGATCAATCTTTTTCTTATATGATCCAAATCCTGGTCCTGGTTTAGATTTATTATTAGCTTATATTATTTTTACTAAAAAAGAAGATAGATATAACGCAACGGCTAGTTCATTAATTCATACAATTGGTGGAATTCATGAAGTATATTTTGTATTTATTATTAAAAAACCAAAAATGTTATTAGCAACAATGCTAGGTGTAGTTGGTGCACAATTTATTACTTCTTATTTAGGAGGAGGAACTATAGGAACTCCAAGTCCAGGTAGTTTGATTTCACTAATTGCTTTATCTAATGGAACACATGCGTTATTAATTAATTTATTGTCATTTGTTGTTGGTACATTAATAGCATTTGGAATTAGTGTTTTATTGTTATTAAAAAATAGAAAAAATTTACAATCTGAATCAAATCAAGGATTTAAAATCACTGATGAAGGTATTGAATTTAATGAGCAAGACTTGGATCAAAAAACAATAAAAAATAATAACGATATTAAAAAAATTGTTGTTTGTTGTGAAGCAGGGGTAGGTTCTTCTGCAATGGCTGCTGGTTTAATTAGAAAATGAGTTAGCAACAATAATTATGATATTCAAGTATCAAATATAGCAGTTAAAGATTTAAAAGATGAATATGATATTGTTATAACTATGAAAAGTTTTAAAGATTTTGCATCTCAAAAAGCTCCAAACGCTTTAATATATCCTGTTGAACAATTTATTGGTAAAAATACATATGATGATTTATATGAATTAATTGAAAATAAAAAACAAAAAACTAAGGAAGAAAAATAATGAAAAAAGTTGCTATTGTTGCAGGTGGAGCTAAAAGTTTAGGTAAATTTCTAGCACTTGGTCTTGATAAAAATAATTATCAAGTTGTTGTTTTAGATTTGAATAAAGAAAAACTTGATCAATTAAAAGAAGAAAATCATCAAATTGATACTTTTGTATGTGATTTGACCAATGAAAAAGATGTAATTAATGTATTTAACGAGATCGAAAATAAATACAAAACAATTGATACATTAGTTTATAATGCAGGATGAGCAAAGTCAGCAAAAATTACTTCATTTGAATATCAAGACTTTATTACAAGTCTAAAAATTAATTTAGATGGATATTTTTTAACAGCAAAACAAGCAGCAAAAATAATGATTAAAAACAATACAAAAGGTAATATAATTCAAATTAATTCAAAATCAGGAAGAGTTGGTTCTAAATATAATTCAGGTTATTCAGCGGCTAAATTTGGTGGAGTTGGATTAACTCAAAGTATAGCTTTAGATTTAGCTGAACATAATATTAGAGTTAACTCACTAATGCTAGGTAATTTTTTAGATTCAGAAATGTTTGAAGGTTTAATCCCACAATATGCTAAAAAACTAAATATTAAAGAATCAGAAGTTAAACAATACTATATTAGTAAAGTTCCTTTAAAAAGAGGGTGTAGTTTTGAAGATGTTTTAAATGTTTTATTATTTTATATTTCAGAAAAAGCTAGTTATTGTACAGGTCAATCGATTAACATTACAGGAGGTCAAGTAATGTAATGTTAGAAACTAAAAACATATATAAAAAAATATATTTAAATAAAACATTCAATTCAAAACAAGAATGTCTAGATTATTTAAAAGAACTTTTAAAACAAGAAAATGTTAGTTTAGAATATATTGATTCTATTAATAAAAGAGAAGAAGATTGTTCTTTTAATATTGGAAGCAAAATAGCAATTCCTCATGGAATTTATGAGGGTATGTTGAGTTTAAAAAACTCTTTAATCGTTGTTATACACTTACAAAAACCACTTATTTGAGATAATTCTGAAGTACAATTAGTTATAGGTTTAGCATTAAAACAAGAAGATCAAATTGATATGTTACAAAATATCGCAATTAATGCTATGAATGATGATTTATTTAATGACTTATTAAAAAATCCAACAATAGATAAAGTTATAAGTTTTTGTACAAAACAATAATTAATAATAAGTATCAATATTAAGGGTGATTACATGGCAATAGATTTACTAACAAAAATTAAAGATTTTATTAAAACAGATTGTAGTCAAGATTACAAAAATATTGGTACTTATTTATTAAAAAACTATACTAATATTAAAAATTTAACAATCACAGCAATTTCTAAAGAATGTAATACAAGTCCTAATAAAATTACAAGATTTGCTGAAAAACTTAACTTAAAAGGTTTTAATGAATTAAAATTCAGATTAAATGATATTTCAAATTCAATCATTATAGATAATGAATTAATTCCAATTAGTTCAAGAATTGATGATAAAGCAAAATTTTATAACGATTATTTTGAAATACTTTTAAACTCAATTAAACAACAACAAATTAATTTAAAAACTCAACCAATTAATGAAGTTGTGAATTTAATTAATAAAGCTAATAAAATTTATTTATTTGCTTTTAACCTTTCATATAATGTTTCAAAAAATTTTATTCAACGTTTACGTTGGTATCAAAAAGATGCAATTAGTGAATCAGATTATATTTCTATAAAAACTTATTTAAATATTATAAAACCTGATGATTTAGTAATTTTAATTACAATATCTGGTGAAAATGAATATATTAAAAAGATTGCTGAATCATTAAATAAAAAAGTAAAAATTATAGGAATTGGTCCAAAACAAAGTTCAATGATTAGTTTATTTGATAAGTATTTATATTTTGAAACTGATGAATCAGAGTTGTGAAGTATTAATTCAATTAAAGCTCAACTTGTTATTCAATTACTAGATTTTGTTTATGTTAAATGATTAAAAAGTAATAAAAGAAAATAGATGAATTTAATTCACTTTGGAGCAGGAAACATCGGTTGTGGTTTTATTGCTCCAATTTTAAGCTCTATTGTTGATCATATTTATTTTGTTGATAACAATATTGATATTGTTAATAAAATAAATACTCAGAAATTAATTAAAATACATACTTCAGATAGTAAAAAAATAAGTATAACTAACATTTCAGCTTGACTATTAACTGATTTTATAAATTATAAAAAGACTTGAAATGAAGTTAGTTTATTAACTATTTCAATTGGAATTAAAAACTTAAAACATATTATTTATTATGTTAATCAATTAATAGATTATAAGATCAAAAATAATCAAAAACTAATTATTATGTGTTGTGAAAATGGAATTAGAGTTAGTAGCTTATTTAAGTCTTATTTTTCTAATTTAAACAATAATATTTATTTTGTTGATGTTTTAGTTGATAGGATAGTTAGTAATAAAAACATTCTAAATGATTATTTAGAATGTGAAGATTATTATTTATGAATTGTTGATAAAACTCAATTACCAAGTGATTTTAAACAAGTACCTAACTTAACTTATACAACTAGTTTTGATATACAAATAACTAAAAAGATTTATATGTTAAATGCTTTGCATTGTTCTTTAGCTTGGTTTGTTTTTAAAAACTTTAGTTTTAACAAGTATTTATATGTTTATCAAGCCTTAAAAAATGATAAAGTGGTTGAATTTGTTAATAATTATTTAAATGAAGTTATTTTAGTTTTAAATCATAAATATAATATTAATTTAGATGAATTAAATAATTATAAAAATCAAATAATTAAAAGATTAAATAGTAATTTTATAAAAGATGATCTTAAAAGATTAGCTAGAAATACTGAATTAAAACTAAGTAAAAATGAAAGAATTTTAACTATTTTAGATTATGCTAAAGATAATAATTTAAAACACGACATACTTTTGTTAAGCTATCAAAACGGATTAGAATATTTAAAAAATAATAAATAGAAAATAAAAAAACCTAGATGTAGTCTCTCCCGAACCCCATATTTCGGACTAAAATCCAGGAAATGGGGTTTTTATATGTCTAAATTAAATTTAGAAAAAAAGTTAAAAATTGTTAAAGAAGCTAAAAAACTTAATATTAAAAAGAGTACTTATTTAGCAAATAAATATGATATTTCAGTTGATACTGTAGAAAGTTTAGTTAATAGATTTGAAGCGTTTAGAATAGAAGGGCTAATTAATAAGGAAAAAAAGCCTTATTATAGTGCAAAGCTAAAACTAAAAATTGTATTATATAAACTTGAAACTAATCACTCATATGATGAAGTCGCAAAAAAGTTTAATATTATTTATTCATCAACTATAGCTGGTTGAGTTAAAAAATATAGAGAATATGGATTTTTAGGGTTAAATAATAATATAGGAAGACCTAAGAAAATTATGAAAAACCCTAATAAAAAACCAGCTAAAATAAAGAAATCACAAGTAAAAATCAATAATGAACAACAAATTAAAGAATTAAAAGAACAAGTGGAATACTATAAGTTGGAGGCTGAATTCTGAAAAAAGTTCCACACCTTGTTGACAAAAGAAAAATCAACAAGGAAAAAACAAAAGTAGTTTTAGAATTGTTAAAAACACATAAAAAAGTTAAGATTCCTATTCTCTTAAAAATAGCTAAATTACCTAAATCGTCTTTTTATGAATGAAAACATAAGTTAGAAAATACAATAGATAAAGATAAAGAATTAAAGGAAATGATTGTTGACATTTTTAGCAAATCATTTGAAACGTATGGGCATAGAAGGCTAAAAATGGCCTTAAAATCAAAAGGATATATTGTAAATCACAAAAAGATTTTAAGGTTAACTAAAGAGCTTGGAGTTCAGTGTATTAAATTTAGAACAAAAAATGGAAGATATAGTTCTTATAAAGGAACTGTTGGAAAAATTGCAGATAATGTTTTAAAAAGAAATTTTCATTCTTTACAAGCAAACAAACTTTGATGCACTGATGTAACAGAGTTTAAAGTTAATGGTCAAAAGTTATATTTATCACCAATTATTGATCTTTACAATGATGAAATTATTTCATATTCAATTCAAACCAATCCTAACTTAAACCTAACAAATTCAATGCTAGACAAAGCACTTAAAAATGTTAAAAATACAAATGGTTTGTTGATTCATTCTGATCAGGGATTTCATTATCAGCACATTAGTTGAGCTAAAAAACTAGAAGAAAATAACATAACACAAAGTATGTCTAGAAAAGGTAATTGCTTAGATAATGCTATTATAGAAAACTTCTTTGGTTTATTAAAGCAAGAAATTTATTATGGTGAAAAATATAATTCAGTAGAAGAGTTAACTAAAAGAATTCATAAATATATTTATTGATATAACAACATAAGAATAAAAGAAAAATTAAAAGGATTGTCTCCTGTACAATTCAGAAAACAATCCTGTTATAATATTGAAAAATTTTAGTCCGTGTTTATGGTAGCGGGGGGGTCTAAGTTTTTTTAGTATTTATATAAATTTATTGAATTGAAGTAGTTTGTACAATTTTTAAAACTAAATATTTTTCATCTCCGCTTGTTGCATAAGATTTTAGATCACTAAATCCTGTAGAAAAAACAGGTATGTAAACTTCAAATTCTATTATTGCTTTATGTACATTTTCTTCATCTTTATTAATTGATAAATAGATATTTTTGATTGAGTCTTTATTAATTGAAGTATGGAATGGATAAATTGAAAAACCACCTGCTAGACCTAAAATTGATTTATAAGTCTTATTAGAACCTAAACTTAAAGTTGATTGTGATCTATATATATTATGTGAATTGTCATTTATATCTACTAATAAGTTTTTAAATATTTGTTGTTTAAGAAAGTCTATTTTTTTGTCTTGAAGTAGTTCCTTTTTTTCTAACTTATTTGAAGATCTAAGTTCTTGTATTTTAGTTTTTAATAATCCGCTTTTTGTCATTTCTTTAAATTTGTCTTGAGTTAAAAATAAAGATAGTGGATTCTTTTCATTATCTTTTATATTCACTTTTCTAAAATTATCAAAAACAAACTCTTTTTCTATGATTGGTTCTTTTGTAGTTTTAGGATCAAAATCTCTATTTTCTATCTCTAGTTTTACACCTAGAATACCATTGTAATCATCATATTTAACTGCTGTTATTTTTTCTTTATAAAGTTTACCTAATTCAGGATTAAATTCAAATAGATAATCTTTAATAGTTGCAACATTAAGCAAAGGTGCTTTATCTATAAATAATGATGAATTACCATTTTCTAAGTCTTCAAAATTAATAACGTTTTTTGCTTCCATTAAATTCTTATATTGATTATGATCTTGACTGTATAACAACACATAACCTATTAATGATGGAAATAAATCTGTTATTTTTTCTACTTTTTCTCTTTTTGTTATATATTTTTCTTTATTATTTGTAATACTAGTATATTCATTCTTTTTAAATCCGGTGAAAATAAAATCTAATATCTTTGATTGATCAAATTTCTTATGAGTGAATTTAAGTTTAACCTTTTCAATTAGACCCTTTTCATTATTAGCACTTTCTTCATTGTTTGCTAAGAACTGAATATGATATTTATCAAATATAGTTTTATAATCTTTAGAAAAAATTGTATAAATTGTTGATGGATCCTTTTGCAAATCAACAAGTGCAGTAACTGCATCTCTTTGAGTATAAAAAGAAAATGTCTCAAATGAAATTTCTTTAGATATTTTGTCTAGGTCAGAAAAAATGTCTCTATTGTTGTTAGAATCATCTGCTTGTGGTTTATCTGAATGACTTGGCTTGTCAATTTTTTCATCAGGTTTATCCATTGGTTGGTCTGATTGTGGATTTTCACTAGGATCAGGCTTAATTTCTGGGTTATTCGAACCATTATTTGAATCACCTGGATTTGTATTGTTGTTATCTGGTTGTTTTGATTCATCTGGTTTTGATGGTGTTTTTGGAGTGTTTTCATTTGGTTTTTCAGGCTTTTTATCTGGTTGTTTTGCATTTGAATTTCTTGTTGAACATGAAACTACACTTAAAAAACTAATTGATGAAATTGGTAAGATAGAAAGTAATAATTTAGTTGCTTTTTTCATAATATATCTCTCATTTCTAATGACATATATAATTAATCAATTAAAGCATTTGTAGTAATGTCTAGTTTTAATATATTTGTATCACCACTTGTTGCATGAAAAGTTAAATCACTAGTTGTTGATGCAAATATAGGAATATCAACTTCAAAGTTAATTGCTACTTTATATTTTTTATTTTTTTCTTTATTAATCATTAAATAAATATTTTTAATTGAATTATTATTAATTATAGTATGGAACGGATATAAAGTTCCTCCACCAGCTAATCCTAATATAGAAGTATAATTATCTTTTTTATTATTTTGAAGACTCAAAGTTTGTGTTGATCTATATAAATTATTTTCATTATCAATTATTTGAACTAATAAATTTTTAAAAATTAGTTGTTTTGCATACTCTTCTTTTACCAACACCATATCTTCTTTTTGTTTTCCCGATTTCAAGACTTCTATTTTCTTTTTAAAAACATTATTTTTAATCATATCTTTAAAATTATTTTGTGGAAATAATAAAGATAATACGTTTTTATTTGGATTTTTTAAATCAATTTTTCTAAATCCTACAAAATCAAACTCTAAAGTTTCTGAATATTTGCTAGCTATTGTATCGTTTTCTTCTCTATTTTCAATTAACAATTTTAAACCTAATTTACCATTAACATCATCATAACTAACGGCAATTACTTTATCTTTATAAAGTTTTCCTAACTCTCTATTATATTCAAGCAATAAGTCTTTTAATGCAACAACATTAAGATTAATTTCTGGGTCTGCAAATAGGTTAGGGTTATTATTTTCTAGTTCCTCAAAATTTATTGAATCTTTTTGCATTAAATTCTTATAATTTTTAGGTTCTTGAGTATACATAATCATATATGCAACTAATGATGGATATAAACCGGTTAACTTATTATCTATTTTTTCTTTTTTCTTTATATAATTTTTTTTGCTATTTTTATTTTCTTTATCAGGACTTTTTTGAATTACTTTAAAACCAGTAAAAGTAAACTCAATAATTTTAGATTTTTTATCTTTTTTATTAGTAAATTTAACTTTTACTTTATCTATCAAGCCTTTTTTAACATCTTCTTTTTCATTTCCATCTAATTCTAAATTAATATTATATTTTCCAAAAATATTTCTATGAGTGTTTGAAAAAATAATTTTAATAACTGAACCATCCGTTCTTAAATGACTTAGTGCAGTTGTGGCATCTTTTGATGTATAAAAATCAAACCTTTCAAATGAGATTTCTTTAGGTAATTTGTCTAGATCAGCAAATTCGTCTTTATTTATATTAGGCTGATCAGCATGTTGATTATTATGTGGTTGATGATTATTAGGATCATCACCTTGAGGTTGTTTATCAGGTTTTTTAGGATCTCTTTCAGGTTTTTCTGGTGTTTCTTCTGATTTAGATGGATCTTTATTTTCATTTGGAACAGTTGAACCAGGTTTGTTATTATTAGAATTAGAATTATTGTTTGAATTATTATTGTTATTAGTAGGTTTTTTGTTATCTGGATTTTTAGGAATTATTGGTCCTTTTTCATTTGGTTTTTCAGGCTTTTTATCTGGTTGTTTTGCATTTGAATTTCTTGTTGAACATGAAACTACACTTAAAAAACTAATTGATGAAATTGGTAAGATAGAAAGTAATAATTTAGTTGCTTTTTTCATAAAAATATACCTACAAAAAATTTTTCGAAAATATTATAACAATATAGCTAAAATATCTAAAATTAGTACATAATTTATCAAAAAAACTTAATTTTTCATACTTTAAATATTAATTACTTACAATATATTTTAAACAGGTTCAAATATATAAAAATATATAAAAAATATTCTTGATACAATAATACTTATGAAGGGACTAATATATGTCGAAGAAATTTTATATAACCACACCAATTTATTATCCTAGTGGTAATTTACATCTAGGTCATGCTTATACAACAACACTAGCTGATATTTTAAATAGATATAAAAAAGAACAAGGCTATGAAACTTTCTTTTTAACAGGTAGTGATGAACATGGTCAAAAGATTGAAAACAAAGCAAAAGAAGCTAATCTAACACCACTAGAATATCTAAATCCTAAAGTACAAGCTTTTAAAGATTTATGAACTAAATTAAATATTGACTATGATAAATTCATTAGAACTACAGATGATTATCATGAAAAAACTGTTCAAAAAATCTTTACTATTTTATTAGAAAAAGGATATATCTATAAAGGACAATATGAAGGAATATATTGTGTTAGTTGTGAAGAGTTTTTAACTAATGAACAAATTGATGAAAATGGATTATGTAAAATTTCAAACACAAAACCACAACTAGTTAATGAAAATACTTACTTTTTAAAAGTTAGTCAGTTTCAAGAATTTGTGCAAAATATTTTAAAATCAGAGTTCTTAATTCCTGAATATAGAAGAAATGAGATGTTAAAAAATTTTGTTGAACCAGGGTTAAAAGATCTATCAATAACTAGAGTAAATTTTAAATGAGGAATTCCGATTACTCAAGATCAAAAACATATAATTTATGTTTGATTAGATGCTTTAAGTAACTATATTACAGCTTTAGGATATCTTCAAGAAGATGACTCATTGTTTAAAAAGTTTTGACAAAATGATGATTGTGAAATTTTACAATTAGCCGGAAAAGAAATTATTAGGTTTCACTCAATTTATTGACCAGTAATGTTAGAAACTTTAAATTTAAAACAACCCACACATTTATTAGGTCACGGATGAATTTTAAACAAAAATACTAAAATGAGTAAATCTTTAGGAAATATAATTGATCCAGTTAAAATCATTGAATTATATTCAGCTGATGCTTTAAGATTTTATATAGCAAATGATCTACCAACTGAAAAAGATGGTAATTTTAGTCTTGAATTATTTATTGAATCATTTAATGCTCATCTAGCTAATAATGTAGGTAATTTAATAAGTAGAACTCATAATATGATTAGTAAATATTTTAATGGATATATTGATTTAAATAATATTAAATATGATCAAGAATTAATTGATTTAGGTATCAAAACAATCGATAACTATATTTTTAATATGGATCAATATAAAATTAGTGAAGCTATTAAAGTTGTTTTAGAGTTATCTAATGCATGTAATAAATATATTGAAATTAAAACACCTTGAAATTTAGAAAAAGAAAATAGAATTGAAGAACTAAAAACTGTATTAGCTACTTTACAAAGAAATATTGCAATTATTTCTTATTTACTAAAACCAGTATTAGTTAATTCATATACTGATATGATAGAACAATCTGGATTAGAAAATGTTCAAATTAATTTTAGTGATCTAAAAACTTTTTCTAATATCAAATTTAATAAATTAAATAATAAAAAAGTTATTTTTAATAGAATCAAAGAATAAAAAATCTCAGAATTTCTGAGATTTTTTTGATCTTTTAAACTTATTTAAAAATTTTTATAACTAGATCAAAAAAAGTTATTTGATTCTATTAACAAGAAAAAATATTCTAAAGTGAAATACTAATCCATACAAAAAAAATATTTACATTAGTTTTTTTATTTAAATTTAAATATATTTAAGGGGGTTATTAATGAAAAAGCTTTTAACAGTTTTAACAACACTTATTGGAATTAGTGGTTCAGTTTCAATGGTGATTTCATGTAAAGTTCCAACTTTTTCTGAAGGAATTTTAGGCCAAAGAGTTTTAGTTGTTACTGATGGTGGTAACATTAGAGATAAAACTTTTAATGAAAGTTCTTGAGAAGGTGTAATTAAATATGGGTCTCAAATTCATAGTAATTTTGATATTAAAAATGAATTAGAAGCAAGACAATTTAATTACAAAAGTTCAATTGGTGGGCACACTAAATGAGATGAAAAACAACATATGTTTATAAATGAAGATTATGAATATGCAAAACAAAATAGTAATAACTATGTCGAAACGCCCGATCATACAATTGATGCTTTTAGAACTTCTTATAATACAGCAATCTATAAAAAAGCAGATGCATTATTACTAGCTGGATTTAGTCATTTAGGAGCAGTTGATTATGCTGCTGATAGAATGAAAAAAGCCGGTAATAAAACTGTTGTTTTTTTAGATGCACAATATAAAAAAGATAATGTTATTTCAGTTATTTTTAATTCAGAACTAGCTGGATTTAATGCGGGTTGAGATGCAATAATGTGAGCAAATCTCCCCAAAATGACTAGCTTAAATAGTGGTGAGTTTTCAAAAGAGGCTATTGATGCATCAAAATCTAAAACTGATATGGTCTTACAAGGTTCAACAACAGGTAATAAATATATTTCAATAGGTATGTTTGGTGGAATTACTAACAAAAATGCTGTTGATAATTATATGTGAGGATTACTTGCTGCAATGCATGTTTATAATAATAGATTTGCAGGAAAAGAAATTGAATTAACAGATAATAAGCAAAATAAAGTTAAATATAAACTACAACCAGTTTATTATGCTAATTTAGGATCAAAAGCTAAAGTTGAAAAACTAAATGATGTTAATGAAAGTTCTTGATTTTCAAAAGGATTTGATGTTGGTGGAGCTAAAAAATCAGGAATAGTTGATTCTTTAATTAAAAATCAAGCTGATATTATTTTTCCAGTTGCTGGATCTCAAATTAATGATGTTTTAGAATCAACTGGTCATAAACCTTATGTTATTGGTGTTGATACTGATCAAGTTACAAGTGTTGGTTCTTCTAAAAAAGGTAATGAAACTAGATTTATTACAAGCGCAAAGAAAAACATTGTTTCAGCTTCAGTTTATGCTTTAAATAGAGCAAGATCACTACAAAAAGCTATTATTAAAGATAAAACATATACATCAAAACATGAAAAAGAAATTAAAGACGGAACAACTTTAGTTGGAGAACAAGCAGATTGATCTATTTCATCATCAAGAAAAGCAGACACTAAATGAAGTGTTGAAAAAGTTAATGGTTCATTAACAAATGCTGCTAATTTATCAGTTGAATCAATAGATTATTCAATAGATAAGGCAAAAGAAATAGAAAAAAATCTTAAAGAAACACTACTTAAATCAGGTGAAACTTTTAAACAATACTTAACAAAAAAATCATTAGATAAAGCATTAGAATCAATTTCAAAAAGCATTAAAGATGAAGAATGAGAAAAATTAACATTAAACAATAATGGTATAGCAGGAATAAAAAATTATTGAGAAATGTTAATTCAATCTACTAAACAAGGAGCATAACTATGAATAAAGAACAAAAAGTTGATTATGCTATTGAAATGCAAAATATTACTAAAACTTTTTTAAATGGTGCTATTGTTGCTAATGATGACATAACAATTAAAGTTAAAAAAGGTGACATACACGCTCTTGTTGGTGAAAATGGGGCTGGTAAGTCTACATTAATGTCTATTTTATTTGGTTTATATCAACCAACTTCTGGAACAATTAAAGTTAACGGAAAAGAAGAGGTTATTTCAAATCCAATCAAAGCAAATAAACTTGGTATTGGTATGGTTCATCAACATTTTAACCTAGTCGAAGTTAATACAGTTTTAGAAAATATTATATTAGGTGTTGAACAAACAAAATCAAATATATTTTTAAATAAAACTAAAATGCGAGCAGAAATAATTGAAATAATGAATAAATATGACTTATATGTTGATTTAGATGCAAAAATTCAAGATATTTCAGTTGGTTTACAACAACGTGTAGAAATTTTAAAAGTTTTATATAGAAAGGCAGATATTTTAGTTTTTGATGAACCTACTGCAGTTTTAACTCCTCAACAAATTCAAAGTCTTTTACAAATTATGAAAAACCTACAAAAAGCAGGAAAAACAATAATTTTTATTTCACATAAAATGGATGAAATAAAACAAGTCGCTAATGTTGCTACTGTTATTAGATTAGGTAAAAAGATCGTTGATTTAGATGTTTCAGAAGTTAGTGGAAATGAAATCGCTGAAGCAATGGTTGGACGAAAACTTGTTGAAGTTAAAAACAAATATAAAAAACCCCTATCTGATGAACCTATATTAGATGTAATTAATTTAACAGTTAAAAAAAGTACAAATCATAAAGTTTATGGACTAGAAACTTTTAATATAAAGGTTAGACCAGGAGAAATTGTAGCTGTTGCTGGAGTTGAAGGAAACGGACAACGTGAATTGATTCAAACAATAACAGGATTAGTAAAACCAGTTAGTGGTGGTATTATTTATAAAAAAATAAATATTGTTAATAGTAATATTAAAACAAGATATGATATGGGAATGAGTCATATTCCTGAAGATCGTCATAAGTATGGTATGTTATTAGACTTTTCAGTTGAAGAAAATATTGTAAGTCAAGAAATAGATAAAAAACCATTTTCTTCATTTGGGTTTATAAATAAAAAAGCGATTTCTAGATATGCTCAATTAATTATTAAAGAATTTGATATAAGAGGTTCTAGAAATGGAACAGCAATTGCAAGAGGATTATCTGGAGGAAATCAACAAAAAGCTATTGTAGGAAGAGAAATTAAAAAAGAACATGATCTATTAATAGTTATTCAACCTACTAGAGGATTAGATGTTGGTGCTATAGAAAATGTTCATTCTCACATTTTAAAAGAAAAAGAAAAAGGCAGAGCTATTTTACTAGTTTCTTATGATTTAAATGAAGTTATTGCTTTAGCAGATAGAATAGTTGTTATTAATGAAGGAAAATTAATTGGAGAACTACCTGCTAAAAAAGTTAAAAAAGAAGAAATCGGAGCTTTAATGATTGGTCAAACTTTAGAACAAATCAAACAAAATCAAATTACTAAAACAACAAAAAATAGAAAGGAGATGAAAACTAATGCAATCTAAAATATCTTGAACATTATCTAAAAAATCTAAATATTTATTTGGTTCAGATTCTACAAAAACTAAACTAAAATACATTAAAGGTTCTTTTTTTTCAATTATTGTTGGGTTTATAGTTTCAGGTATTTTCTTATCATTTTTAAATATTAATCCATTTACATATTTTGCACTTTTATTTGGAATTAATTTTGATAAGAACTTTTATCAAATTAGTTTAAACTGAATGGCTGTATATATTGTTGCTGGATTATCAATGGCAATTGCTTTTAAAGCAGGAGTATTTAATATTGGAGCATCAGTTCAAATACTAACTGCAACAAGCATTGCTACAATTATATTTTTTTCTATAAGTGGAAAAGACGCTAGTTCTATAAGTCCATTTATGATCATTTTAATGTTAATAACTTGTATAATATCAGCTGCTTTTATTGCTTTTATTGCAGGTATATTAAAAGCCTTATTTAACATACATGAAGTTGTTTCTACTATATTATTAAACTGATCAGTATTTTATATCTTTAAATGATTCTTTGGAAAATACAAAGATTTTTCTTCAGGATTATCTTATACTTCAAAAAATATTCCATCAGATCAATTAAGCATTGGATCAAATACTGTTATTATTCCCTTATTAATTGCTTTAGTTTGTGTAATTATTATTTGAATATTATTTTCAAAAACAGTTTTAGGTTTTAAATTAAAAGCAGTTGGATCATCAGTAACTGGATCAAAATATATTGGAATCAATGTTAAAAAACAAATTATAACATCATTAACTTTATCTGGAGCTGTTGCTGGAATAGCTGGATTTTTATCAATGTTTACAGTTTCACCAAATAACTTCTTTGCTTCAAATAGCTTACCAACTTTAGGATTTGATGCAATTGCAGTCTCACTAGTTGCATTTAATAATCCAATAGGAATCATTGCTATTGGTTGGTTATGAGCAATTCTTAAAACTGGTGGTGGTCCTATTTCATCTCTTTATAGTATTTCAACTCAAATTAGTGGTTTAATTTCTGGAATTTTAATTTACTTTACAGCTATTGTTTCAGTATTTATTACCTTTAAACCTTGAGAATTACTAAAAAACAAATACAATTTATATACTTCAAAAGTTAATAGAGAAATTTATTGAAAATTAAAACTATATACTTTTAAACTAAGACTTAAAAAAATCTTTTTAATTTTTACAAAAGACTACAAACAAGAAGTTAATAATAAATATCAAATTTATACTAAACAAAATCAAATTACAAATAAAACTTCAAATCCACACCTATTTTGAAATGGTAGAAAAAATATTAAAACAGAATTAAAAAATGATTTAAAACAATCAATTTATTTAGTTAAATCTAAAATTGATGAAATTAAAAAATTTGTTGATCAAGATAAAAATTCACTTAATGTTAATGGATTAAAAAATGATTTAAATAAACAAGTTAACTTACTAGCTTATAAATACATTCAAAATCTACGCGATCTTGACTTAGAATTAGCTGATCACAAATATAAAATACAAAAAATAACCTCAAGCATTTTAAATGAATATCAAACAAACATCAAACAAGCTAAAAAAACACATAGATTAAAAATTCAACAAATTAAAGTCTTCAAAGAAAGTCAAATAGGAATTATTACTTATAAATTTGATTCTTACAACAATATTATTGAAATTAAAGCAAACAAACTAAAAACTATTGCTCAACTTAAAGAACAAATCAAAAACATTAAATCAGAACTAAGATTAGAAAAACAAGTATCTAATTTAAATAAAAGTTCAACTCAAACTAATAATTCTGAAAAACTTGAAAAAATTAAACAACTTAAAGAACAAATAAAAGTTGTAAAAAAACAAGCTAATGATAAAATTTTAGAACAAAAAAATAAATATAAAAACCAAAAAAATATTGTTAAACAAGAACAAGTTCAATTACAAGACATTTTACATCAATACAATAATTGTTTAAATAAAGAAAAAGATTGCTTTAAAGAATCTAAAAAAGCTGCATTTGTATTAAAACAAAAGCGTTTACAAGCAATTGATATGAATCTTTCCCAAAGTGATGTTAATAAAGCAGTTAGCTTATTAAATGATTTAAAAACTTTAATTACAGATAATTTAGATTTAAATCTTAACAAACAAACAATTAAATCTAATCAAAAAACTTTAAAAAATGCTTTAAAAATTAAATTTCAAATTGATGAAGTTCTAACACAAAATATAATTAGTGAATATGATGCACCAGAACATATTAAACAAAAATCAAAAATCAGTTTAACTACTTTTAAACTAATTACTAATCTTAAAAAACAAATTAGTTATGTTATTACAAGAGTTGAAGAACAAGAACTAATTGATAAATATAAACAATGAATTAGTCAAGCTAAACAAGTTGTACAAGATGAAAAAAATAACTACGAACAAATAATAAAAAAAGCACCAAGAAAAAATCTAGCTGATTTAGAAAATTTATTTAATTTAGAAAAATCTTTAAAAGAACAAACTAATTTAAAAATTCTAAATTTAACAAACACAATGTTAAAGGAGACTAAATAATGACAATTTTATTTAATACTAGTATTTTAACTTGAGCATTAGCTTTAGTTGGTGTCTTATTGTTTGCTTCTTTATCATCACTTGTTAGTGAAAAAGCAGGAGTTGTTAATATTGCAGTTGAAGGTATGATGATTATTGGAGCACTTGTTGTTTCAATTTTAGGAACATATCTTACATCAAATGATAATAAAAGTAATTATACTCAAATTCCAATAGTTTTATTAGCTGGTGTAATTACAGCTGTATTTGCTTTACTGCATGCTTTTCCAGCAATTACATTAAAAGCAAATCAAATCATTTCAGGAACAGCAATTAATATTTTAGCTTTAGGATTAGGAATTTTCTTATCAACATCAAATTGATTTGGAAAACAATCTCAAGTTATTGCAAGCGGATATTCATCAATAGATGTTATTAATATTACTAAAGTAGTTAATGGTAAAACACAACAAGTTGCAAGTATGCTTCCAATTTGAACAATTATTGCAATTATTCTAGCAATTGGTTTATTTGTATTTTTTAAATATACAAAACAAGGAATGAGATATGCAATGGTTGGTGAAAATCCTAATGCAATTGACGCTGCTGGAATTAGTGTAACTAAATATAGATATCTAGCAGTAATATTATCAGGGTTTTTAGCCGGAATTGGTGGTGGAGTATTTGTTGTAACTGCAGTTAGTGGTGGTGGTTTATTTAGTGGAAACATGTTAGGATACGGATTTTTAGGAATTGCAATTATGATATTTGGACAATGAAGAATTAGTTTTATTGTAATTGGTTCAATTATATTTTCATGACTATTTGCTTTAGGTCAACAAATCGGAACACTTTCAACAAATAAAACAATTCAAGCAATTTCAACTTTATTTAACACTTTACCATTTGTTTTAACAATACTAGCTATGGTTGCATTTAGTAAGACCTCAAGAGCACCAGCTGCAGTTGGTGTACCTTTTGATAAAGCAAAAAGATAGATATAAATTTAATAATAAAAAATCGGGGACCCCGATTTTTTTGTTATATTTTAATCTTCTTCAAAATCTTCATTTTCAAGACCGTGTTTACGATATTCTAAAGTAATTGCATTGATCTCTTGATTATCTGTTAATCTAATCGCTTTAACCCCACTAGCATTTCTTGAAAGTGAAGGAATATTTGAAACTTTTGTTTTAATTAAGTTACCATCACTTGAAATGATCATTATTAAATCAGTTTCTCTAGCTCCGATAATAGCTTTGAACTTACCAGTTCTTTGGTTTAAGTTCATTACTTTAATTCCTTTACCATTTCTTCCACTAATTCTATAATCATCAATTGGTGTTTTTTTAAATAAACCTTTATTTGAAACAGTAGTAATATGAGTTAATTTAAATGAACTAATTGCTCCAACTACAACATCATCATCTTCTAGTTTTAATGCTCTAACTCCACCACCAACTCTGGATTGTGGATTAACTACGCTTTCTTTAATTCTAATTACTTTTCCAGATTCATTAGCAATAAAAACAGTATCTTGTCCAGTTGTTGCAAATACTGAAACTAGTTGATCATTTTCTCTTAAATTAATTGCTTTTTTACCATTTCTATTAATGTTTTCAAATTCAGAAATTTTAGTTCTTTTAATCATTCCTTTTTGAGTAACAAAAGTTAAATAATTAAATTTTTCTTTATTGTTTCTTAAAGGTAAAATAGCTGTAATTTTATCTTCACTAGTTAAGTCATTTAAAAAGTTAACAATTGGTAATCCTCTAGCTGTTCTTGAATAACTTCTGATGTTATATAACTTAGTTCTATAAACTTTTCCTGAATTAGTAAAGAATAATACTCAGTCCTTAGCTTTTCCCATTGTTGCTATATCAATAGGATCACTTGGTTCAGCATTAACACTAACTCCACGTCCACCGCGTTTTTGGATTCTAAACTCATCAGGATTAATTCTTCTAATATAACCTTCTTGTGATAATAAAATCATTCATTTTAAATCAGGAATCAATTCTTCATCTTCAATATTAATCAATTCTTCATCAATTAATTCTGTTCTTCTATTATCTCCAAACTTGTCAGCTATTTCATTTAATTGATTTTTTAAAACATTATCTTGTTCTTCTTTTGTATTAATTAAAACATCTAAATAAGTTAAACGTTCTTTTATATTAGTCATTTCTAAAGTGATTTTATCTCTTTCTAAACCAACTAATCTTTGTAAACGCATATCTAAAATAGCTTTATTTTGTTCTTCATCAAAGTTATATTTATTAGTTAATTCAACTTTGGCTTCTTCACTAGTTTTAGAGTTTTTAATAATATTAATAACATCATCAACATTATCTAAGGCAATATGTAAAGCTTCTAAAATATGATAACGTTTAGTTAATTTATTTTTTTCAAAAATAGAACGTTTTATAATAACACTAACTTGAAACTCAACATAGTTTTTAATAATAGTTTTTAAATCTAATAAAACAGGTAAATTATTATTTAAAGTTAATAAGTTAATTGAAAAACTTGATTGTAAAGCAGTATATTTATAAAGTTTAGATAAAACAACATCAGGATTAGCATCTTTTTTTAATTCAATAATGATTCTAATACCTTCATAATTTGATTCATCTCTAATATCAAAAATACCTTCAATAGTTTTGTCTTTAACTAATTCAGCTATTTTTTCAATAATTTTAGCTTTATTAGTTTGATATGGAATTTCAGTAACTACAAATCTATCGTGCTTTTTATTTTCTTCAAAATCAATTTTTGCTCTAATAATAACACTACCTCGTCCTGTTTTATAACCTTCGCGCATTTTTGATCCATTAGTCATTAAAGCACCAGTTGGAAAATCAGGACCTAAAATATGATCATTTAATATTTCATCAATAGTAATATCATTATTATCAATATAAGCATTAATAGCACTAACTACTTCTTTTAAATTATGTGGTGGAATTGAAGTTGCCATTCCAACTGCAATACCCATAGTTCCATTAACTAAAAGGTTTGGTAAATAACCTGTTAAATAAGCTGGTTCATGTTCACTAGCATCATAATTATCAATAAATGGTACTGTATCCATATCAATATCTTTTATTAGATAATTTGATATTTTAGCTAATCTTGCTTCAGTATAACGCATTGCAGCTGCACCATCACCATCAATTGAACCAAAGTTACCATGACCATCTATTAAAGGATAACGATAAGAAAACTCTTGAGCCATTCTTACCATTGTTTCATAAACAGCACTATCTCCATGTGGGTGGTACTTACCAATTACTTCTCCAACTATACGAGCAGATTTTTTGTGTGGTTTATCTGAAGTAATTCCTAAATCGTTCATTGCATAAATAATACGTCTATGAACTGGTTTTAATCCATCTTTTAAATCAGGTAAAGCACGACTTACAATAACACTCATTGCATATTCTAAGAAATCTTTTCTAACTTCTGTTGAAATATCAATAGGAGAAATTTTACCATGATAATGATCTTGATTTTCATTTAAAGAATCATTGTTGTTATTTTCATTATTCATAATTTTTCTACCTTTCTAAAAGTCTATATTTTCAACAAATTTAGCATTATCTTGAATATAAATTTTTCTTAATTCAGGATCTTCACCCATTAAATCTGAAAATACTTCATTTGCTAAAGTAGCATCTTCAAGTGAAATTTGTAACATAGTTCTTTGTTGTGGATCCATTGTTGTTTCTCATAATTGTAGCGGATCCATTTCTCCAAGTCCTTTATAGCGCTGGATTGTGTATTTTAAATTATTAAATTCATTGTTTTTTAGTTCATCTAATTGACTATCAGTATATGCATAAGCTATTTTTTTACCTGCTTCAATTTTATATAAAGGAGGTTGAGCAATATAAATATGACCATTAGCAACCAATGGTTTCATATATCTATAAAAGAATGTTAATAATAATGTTCTAATGTGAGCACCATCAACATCTGCATCAGTCATAATAACTATCTTTTTATATCTTAATTTAGATAAGTCTAATTCTTCTTTTATTCCAGTACCAATAGCTGTAATAATTGATTTAATTTCATTATTTGAAAAAGCTCTAGCTTCAGTTACTCTTTCAACATTTAATACTTTACCTCTTAAAGGTAAAATAGCTTGAAATTTTCTATTTCTTCCAGTTTTAGCACTACCGCCAGCTGAATCTCCCTCAACTAAATAAAGTTCAGCTATGCTTGAATCTTTGGTTTCACAATCTGCTAACTTACCTGGTAATGAAAACGAATCTAGTGCAGATTTTCTTCTAGTTTCTTCTCTTGCTTTTTGAGCTGCAATTCTTGCTTTTTGAGCATTAACGTTTTTATCTAAAATAGCTTTAGCATCTTCTGGTGATTTTAATAAGAATTCTTCAAAAGCATTTCCAATGATTATATTAACTGCTTCTTTAGCATCGGGGTTAGATAATTTAGTTTTAGTTTGACCTTCGTATTGTGGATCTGTATGTCTAACTGATAAAATACACATCATACCTTCTTTAATATCATCTCAAGAGAATTTAGAAGGGGTTTTGTTATTTTTTATTACTGTATCAGCATATCTGTTAATATCTCTAATTAGAACTTGTTTTAGACCATCTTCATGAGTTCCACCCTCATGAGTATTAATATTATTTACAAAAGTAATGATATTTTCTTGATAATCAGAATTATATTGAAGTGCCATTTCAACTTCAATGTCTTCATATTTTGAATCTACATAAAAAATATTTGGGTTTATTTTATTTTTAGTTTCATTTTTTTCTTTAATATAGTCTAAGATCCCATTTAAAAATAAGTATTCAACTGTTTTCTCAATTCTTTCATCAGTTAAAGTAATTTTTAAACCTTTATTTAAAAATGCTAACTGCTTAACTTTATTTTTAATAACTTCATAATCAAATACTACAGTTTCTTTAAAAATTTCTGGATCTGGTTTGAATTTAACTTTTGTTCCTCTTAAATCAGTGTGACCTAGTTGCTGTAATTCTGATTCTTTAGTTCCACCTTCACTAAATAATTGATGATAGTGAATATTGTTTCTATAAACTTCAACTTCAACATATAAAGATAAAGCATTAACAACACTAGCTCCAACCCCATGAAGACCACCAGAAATCTTATAACTTTCTGAATCAAATTTTCCACCAGCATGCAATTGAGTAAAAACTAAACTTAATGCAGATTTTTTAGTATCTGAATTAATACCAACTGGAATTCCTCTTCCATTATCTTGAACAATTATTTCATTTTCTTTTGTAATTGTTACATTAATTAAATCAGCATACCCAGCCATTGCTTCATCAATTGAGTTATCTAAAATTTCTCATACTAAATGATGCAAACCTGTTTTTGAAGTTGATCCAATATACATTCCAGGACGTGTTCTAACAGCTTCTAAACCTTTTAAAACTTTAATCGATTCTGCACTATATTCTTGTGACATTTATTCCACCCTCTCACCAATTTTGCATAATAAAAAGCTCTTTTACAATAATATAATTATACCTTAAAAACCTATTTAAATTTAGCTAAGAGTCTAGTTTCAAAAAGCAAAATAAAACCCTATATCAATTGCTTGACATAGGGCATTAGAAAGTTTTTAAAATTGGAAAAAGTTTCTATGAATTTAAGGGATTTGTTAATCTAATATGAATGTATTGATGCAAAAAGAAAAACACCAATTTTAATTATTTATCTTTTTACATATATTAAATATATCAACAATCTATAAAAATACAATACCTATTTTTTAATTTATTAAACATCAAGTTTTAAAAACAAATATTATTATTAAAAATTTATTTAACTAAATTTTCTTTTTCTATTTTTTATAGGTCTTGAAAGAAAACTTATAACTACTGAAACTCAAACAAATGGATTAAAACTTAAAATTCCAAATATATAGAATAATAAGATTTTTTTCATAGTTTTACTAATCATTGACATATAAGTAATAACTAAAAGAGCTAGTGAATCAATTATTAAGAATAATAAGATATAAATTAGATGATTATAATAATTACTTTCAGTTTTTTCTACAGTAAATTGATTAAAAATACCCATTAATTTATCTCAAATTTCTTGAAGTTTTTTATTATTTCTCTCAAATATAGGAAGTTTTTGTCTATAAATCTCTTTTAATTTTTCAATATTTTTTAAAGGTATTTCACTTTTTTTTGAAAAATAATCTACTTCTTTTTTAATAATTTCAACATTAGTAGTTATTTTTTCACCTTCTACAGATAATTTTTTAGCTAATTCTGTAATTTTAGTAACTGACTCACTAACAGATCTAAAGTCATTATTAGCTGTGTTTGCAAGACTATCTAAAGCAGAAAAAACATTAAGACTTCTTCTAACTCTATTTGTTAATGAATCACCTATCTTTCATAATCCTTCAATTTCTTTAGTAATTTTATTCAAATTAGTAGTTACTTGTTTTCCATCTTCTATTACTTCTTTAACTTTTGGTTCAACTTTTTTACTTCTATCATTAAACTCATTAGCAAATTTAGTTACTTCTTTAACGATCGCTTTTATTTCATCAATTTTATTAATTAAACTATCATTTGAATTTTTATCAGTTTCTCTTTTAATTTCTTCAACTACTTCTAAAGCTTCTTTATAAACTTCTTTTAGTTTAGGAATTGAAGGTTTTATTTTATGAGCATTACTAATTAAATCTACTTTGTAATTATAGTATGTATAACGTAATCCAAAAAATAAACTAGTAATAACAATTAAGACTAATAAAAAAATATGAGTAAAAATATTTGAAAAAACTAAAGAAAATCGCATTAAGAATTGAACTTTAGGTTTATTTTTATTAGTTTCAATATTTTTTTGTTCTAGATCGTCTAAGGTTACTTCTTGATTGTTGAAATCTCTAATCATAATATGAACCTCTCGTATTTTATTATCTAAAATTTTTATATTTAGATTATATAAATTTAAAAATTACTAGTATAGACTAGGTTAAATAATTTTATATATTCATCTATATCTAGTTGTTCTGGTCTTAAATTACTGCTAATATTTAGCGTATTTAAATACTCTAATGCTTTATTTTTGTTTTGAATAATATTATTTAAGTTATTTAAAATAGTCTTTCTTTTATTATTAAAAAGAATTCTAACAAATTCGATAAATTTTTTATCATCATTAATTTGCTTTTTATAAATATCATTAAAAGTTAAACTAATAATTGCTGAATCAACTTTAGGAATTGGATA
This sequence comes from Mycoplasma mycoides subsp. mycoides SC str. PG1, assembly GCF_000011445.1. Classification (NCBI taxonomy): domain Bacteria; kingdom Bacillati; phylum Mycoplasmatota; class Mollicutes; order Mycoplasmatales; family Mycoplasmataceae; genus Mycoplasma; species Mycoplasma mycoides. Next base: position 3,817 of record NC_005364.2, on the reverse strand, counting down.
AAACATTTTCTTATTAACTACAAACTCAAAGTTTCTTTGACTATAAAACTGACAAGCAATCGAAAGATTATTGTAGTTATTTTCATTTTTATTACTACAAATTCTTAAGGCAACTTCTTTTTGTAACATAAAAACAGCTTTTGTAAGTAAATCGCTGATTTGTAAAGTTTTAAATAAAATTTCACTAGTTATATAATAAGGTGTATTTGAAATAATACTTATTTTTTCATAATCATACTTACTTATTAGTTGTTTTAAATCAATTTCTAAAACATCAGCTTGAATAATTTCTAAATTAGAATGATCAAATTTAGCTTTTAAAATTTCAACCATATCTTGATCAATTTCAATAACTACAACTTTATCAAATCTTTTAACTAATTCTTTAGTTAAAGCACCTTTTCCTGGACCAATTTCAATAATTAATTGATTTTTGTTTTGATCTAAAACATCAACAATTCTATTAATTAAATTTAAATCAGAAATAAAGTTTTGCCCATAGTATTTTTTAGCTTTCATTATTCACCTATTATTTTTTTAATATCATCAATTGAAACATTCATTCAATTTAATCATTTAAACAAAGTCTTAGAACTAATATTATTATCAAAATTAAAATATTTACAAATAACTATTCTATTTGATTTTAAATAAAAATCATTGTTTATATAATCAGTTCAACTTAAAGAAACATTATTTTTATCATAAATAATTAGATTATCTAAAGCCTTTTTAATAGCATCATCACTAGCTTCAGCAATTCCAATTTTTTTACTAGTTTTATTTATATCATCTTTTTTAATAAAAGCATTTAAAACTTTATTATCTAAATAATCTATAATAGTTTGTCTTATTTTTTTACCAGCTCCATCTGGATCAGTAAAAATAATCACACCCATTTTATTATTAAATTCTTCAATCATTTCTAAAGTTTTTTTATTTAAACTTAATCCTTTTGTTTGAATAGTTTTTAAATCATTTCCATAAATGCTTTTTAATTTGTCAGTATCAGTTTTACCTTCAACAATTATAATTTGTTTAATTTTATTCATAATATTTATTTTAAAAATAAAAATCCACTAAGTGGACTAATTTGATAAAAAGGTTGGAAGAATTACTTGTTTTAAATATTCATCATAAACATTATTAATCACAATTGGTTTAGTTGAATTAATTAGTTTTAGTTCAATTCTATCTTCATTTAAAGTTTTAATTGCATCAATTAAAAATCTTGTATTAAAACTAATTGATAAACTTTTATTTCCTTCAATTACAAAATCATCAAAATCTTCTTCATACTTACCAACTTCTGAAATAAAACTCTTAAATTCGATTTTATCTTCATTAACTTTAATATTTACAATTGCTGGTAAACCATCATCTGCTACTAAATCAAATCTTGATAAAACTTTTAAAATTGATTTTTGTTTTACTGTAATAATAGTTTGAAATTTTGTTGGAAAAGCAATTTGAACATTTGGGAATTTTCCATCAATTAAATTAGATTGGAAAATAACATTATCAATTATAAATGTAATATATCCTTCAACAATTATAATTTTTAAATTTTCAGCATTATCTAATACCTTAGGTAATTCTAAAGCAGTTTTAAAAGGAATTGTTATATCAATATCTTCATTATTATTACTTTGAATTTCTAAAATCTTTTGACTAATTCTAAATGAATCAGTTGTTGAAAAAATTGCTTGATTATTAGTTAGTTTTAAATTTAAACCTGTAAGAATTAATTTTTTATTATTTTCATTCATTGAAACAGAAACTTGATAAATAGTTTTTTTAACTTCTTTAGGATTTAAATTAAATTCAATTCCTTTTTCTCTAAATCCAATTAAAGGATAATCTTCTGAATTTAAAACTCCAATACTAAAATCTGAATTATCAGTTTTAATAATTAATTCATTATCTTCAACCATTGAAAAAGTTACAAATTCATCATCTAATCTTCTTAACATTTCTAAAACATATTTAGGTTTTAATAAAACTTTACCCTCTTGTTTAACTTCTAGATCAGAATTTTGATTATTTAAAATACTTTTAAAAGAAAGAATTCCACTAGTTGCAATTATATTAACTTGATCAGATAAAACATTTAAATAAATACCAGCTAAACTTGGGTTTACATTTTTATAATCAATTACTTTAGCTGCTTTTGATAAATTATCTAATAAAACTATTCTATTTATTGAAAAATTCATAATTACTCCTTTTAATCAAATTGTTTTTACTTTATTTTAGAAAATAATTGGGTTTGTTATATATTACTATTACTATTTCTATTTCTATTTCTAAATTATTAGTAATATGAGGTTAATTTGTGGATAACTGTTAATAAGTTAGATTTAAATTGCTATTTTTGTTATTTTGTTAAAATTTTATTCTTCAAAATATCAACAGTCTTTTTTAATTGCTTATCTTTTTTTAACATTGTTTCTATTTTTCTTTCAGCATTAATAACTGTTGTGTGATCTCTACCACCAAATTCTTCTCCAATTTGAGCTAAAGTGTGATTTAAGATCTCTTTTGTTAAAAACATTGCTATATGTCTTGCTGTTACAATTGACTTACTTCTAGCTTTTCCATCAATTGCATTAACTGAAATACCATATTTTTCACTAACAACTTCTTTAATTTTTTTAACATTTAAAATACCTAATTTTGAAGTAGGTATATCTCTAAACAGATCAGAAACTATTTCTATAGTAATAATTTTTTCTTCTGGATTTTGTTGAGATCAAAAGTTTAATCTTGAAACACTTCCTTTAATTTTTCTAACATCATCTGAATAATAATTAGAAATAAAATTAATTGCTTCACTAGTAACTTCTGATTTAATGTTTTGATTTTTAATTTCTTTTTTAATGATAGCTGTTGCTGTTTTATTATCTAGTTTTTGAATAGCAATACTTAACCCCATATTAAATCTAGTAATTAATCTATTATCAAAACCATTTAATAATTCAGGTGATTTATCACTTGAAAAAAACAACTGCTTATCATTTTCTATAAAGTTATTAAAAATAGTAAAAAATATTTCATTAGTTTTTTCTTTATAACTTAAAAATTGAACATCATCAATAATTAATACATCATTTTGACATATTTTATTTTTAAATTGTTCAATCTCTTTATGAGTTTTTTGTAATATATCAACTGCTTTTCTTGCAAACTCATCACCACTCATATAACTAACTTTTAGATCAGAAAAATTAGATTCAATATAGTTTTTTGCAGCTTTTAATAAATGAGTTTTTCCCATTCCAGATTCACCATAAATAAACAATGGATTATAAGAAATTCCAGGATTTTTACTTACGGTTTGAACTGCTATAAAAGCTTGTTCATTACTTGCACCGATTACAAAATTTTCAAATGTGTTTTCATTAATTTTTTTAACTTTTTTAGTGATGATATCAGAATGATCTTTTTTGATTAATTCATCTTTTTCTAGTTGTTTTTTATATTCTTGTTCGTATGTAAAACTAATATTTACAGGTTCTTTTAAAATATTTTTTATCTCATTTTTAATAGTTTGACGAAACTGTTTTATAGCTAACAAACCAAATTGCGATTTAACAACAACAATATAATCAGAAAACCCCTTTTTATGAATATTTATTGTCTTTATATAGTCGTTATACACGGATTCATCAATATTTTTATTAGCCATTAAATTTAGTTTGAGTTCTTTTAAAATATCGTTTACGTTCATATTTGTCTCCAAAAATATTATAGTTAAACACTTATTAAAAATGTGGAAAACGTGGAAAAAATCCTTATAACATAGATATATTAACAA